>JADJEQ010000001.1 GCA_016709025.1 Bacteroidales bacterium
TCTACCAGAAATGCAGCCAACCCTGCTGCCGAACCTGAATGCTGGTTCCGGGAAACATTTACAGCAACTGTTGCATTATTCGTATTAAGACTTTGTCTTTTTTACATATATGCCCGCAAGAAGAGGATTTGTGATTGTTCCGCCATTCAGTATATATGAGCTGTGATCTGCATTGGAATTATACCATCATAGTTATTCGCAAAAACACCATAATCACAGTTAATGAAGGTATTGGTCTACGATTGCCAACCGGGTGGTAGTCGGGTTGTTCCCAAGGTTGATACCAGCCATGGCACCGGTTACTGTGTTATTTGAAACTAACACACTTGCTGCCTGCCCGATAGAACTTATCTCAATACCACTATTAATAGTAGAACCCGAAACAGAAGTAACTGTGTTTCCAGTAATTGAAACCGAGTTGCTGAACCATAGGCCAGGTTGTTCCAGATACCAATCTTAAATGACTGAATTACATTTCCAGACCACAGACCGGATTTACACCCTGGATTCCTTTCCTGACATTGGTCATATGGTTGTTAGTAATATCTGCATAGGTATTGTTACCGGTATAAACTCCGATACCAAAGCCTGCTGCAGGACTTATATTATCGATTTTATTGTCATGAATAACATTGCCTGAGGTCATTGAACCGCATCGTCTGCCAAAATAACACCAACTGTGGCTATGTTCCGGATTATATTATTTTGATCAAGCATTAGCCTGACCAGTAAAATCAACAATACCCATACTGACATTGTAATCGCCAGTGCCACCAAAAGATGGATTATCACCATCTAATGTAAGACCATCAATTACAACATTATCAGATGTAAGTAAGATTAACTGTGAAGACCAATCTGTCGGACTGTTTGTAGCCGGGTTTTTATTGCCTCTGCAACACGGGACCCTCCATTGGGAGAAATACCTGCATTAGGCCCATTAATGGTCAAAGATTTATTGACAACAGTTGGGTGTGCCTCCTGAAATGGTTACAGCAATCTATCCGGTTGTCGGTCCGCAATATATATGAGCAGGTATTGCAGATACGATTGAGATCGGACTCGAACAGGCTACAGACGGCTGGAATCCGTTATTCGGATTTCCATCATCCGTTCCTGAAATTAAAAATGGCGTGTAGGCCACAGTGCCACAGAACATGCCGGCTACAGTAGCCGGGTCGGATTTGTGCCATACCAGTTACAGGTTGCATTGACATTAGTCACTGATGTGGTGGCGTTTCTGATCATGGACCACATTGCCGGTAATGCTGTTGTTGTGGATTCCACCTGTAGGACCAGCCTCGGGGCCGGTAAAGCTGCCGCGGATTCACTCGAAACGGATTCCGGCAGAATAAGTTCCATTGCCATTGTTGCTGATAAAGTTATTGGTAATGGTCACATCATTGAGGGTAGCGGGATTGGTCGATGCACTGCCCGTGGTACGCGCCTTGACAAATAATCCGGCTCCGTCGTTGTTATTCAATCCGCAATTGGATATCGTAGAATTGGTTATGTCGATATTCGAATAAGCACCCCTTTTAAGTTGATGTCGAATCCTCCTCTGATTGTTTCCAGAAGCTACATTACCGCAGTTGGTAACTGTAATATTATCAAACGTTGCGTTTTGAGTTTTTCAAAATACAGACCCTTGATTGTGTTATTATCAAAGGTTGTACCCGTTACTGTAACTCCAACCATTCCGTTATCGTTGCTTTACCCTTGCCGGAACTACACTGCTCGAGAAACCATAAAGATTACCGCTAATTGAACCTCCGTTAATACTAAGTGTCGCAACTTTGGCGCCCTGTTCAACCTGGAATCCATTACCGCTTGCTAACAACTCTGTATTTTCAACAGTAAGTCCTGTTATATCAGCACTATTATCGGCAAACATTGCAAATTGATGAAGGCTGGATTTAACATTGGTCACATTAGCATTTGAAAATGCTATTGAAATAGATCCACGTGTGGCACTACTAACCGGGTTTGGCATGCCTTCCAGGTATATTACGATCGTTACGTCATTGGCTGCAATGGTCATGATATTACCGGTTGGTGATACAGAAGTGACTTTTGTGGTATATCCTGCGCCATTGACTGTAACTGATTTATTAACCAATACGGTTTCAGTAAATGTGCCAGCCTCAACATTAATTACATTTCCTGCGTAGCTGCAGCATTTACCGCAAGTTGAATGGTCATCGCGCTCCTGTAGCAGGAGTGGAAACAAAAGTTCTGGAACTGTGATAGCGAACCAGTCCCGAAGCAGCATTATCAAGTGCATCATAAATATGGTCAGCACGACGGAAGTTTATTCGTTTCATCAAAAAGATCAGATGAAACCAGCATTGGATTAATTCCAAGATTCTCAATGTAATAAGTATCTCCTGCAAACTGATTGTTGCCACCACTGGTGACTATACCCGTAAGAACCTGAAGGTCCTTAGTATTGTCATTCGCGTCATCAAAATCATTGTTTGTAAGCAAAGCCTTGCCATTTGATTGAACAAGCATACCGATATTATTGCCATTCAGGATATTACCCGTAATATTAACAGGTAATTCGGCGGAAAAATCAGATCCGCTAATCCACTGGAATCCAATGTTAGCTCCTTTTATCGTGTTGCCGGAATAAGTCACAGAACTGCCGGGACCCGAGTGTGAAGTCACCCGGAACGCCCTCTGGAGATTTAGTGGGAGCATTTCCGGCAGCAAGATTCAGGAATTGATTGCCACTTATAGTTATATTACTGCTATGGCCATGGCTGTTTTCCAATATCCTAAAACGACCTGCGGATTGGTGGATTGAGCATTCAGAATGTTTATCGCATTTCCAGTAATTTTGGAGTCCGTTCTACACAGCACCACCACTTGTACTTGATTGCATCCCCACCGATGATGAATAATTGGCTCCATCGCTTATACCATCACCAGGAATATCGATAATATTATTGAGATTGTCTGGTTACTGCCATATGCAAAATGAATTCCTATATTCTGGTTCACATCTGCAGGTGCAACAGTAGTGTTTAAATCATTTGCAATTCGAATATGATTATTGTAAATTATTGTATTGTTATAATCAGTCGTACCATTATAGTACATACCGATTGCTCCGTCGAAATCAAATATTTCCAGATTAGAAATTGTCCAGTTTTGGTTATTTCCCAACCAAAAATTAAGCGTTCCTTCCAGATTTGCTGTTGGTAGATCACCTGGGCCCTAGATGGTTGCATTTCCAAATCCTTCAGGAGCTGTGAAGGTAACACCCGTTAAACCAGCGGGTACAAGCACAGTGTAGTCATCATCATTTCCTGATACGCCATCATTACCCAAAGCCCATGAGGCTGCTGCATTGGTTTCAGTCCAGTCGAATGTTCCGTGAAGATTGATAGACCAATTATTTGAAACAAGCTCTACAGCATTTAGAATGCGGGTATAGTCGTTGTTTGCAGCTGCAGGAGTTGATATATCAGTTACAAATGCGTTATTTGCTTTAACAGTGACAAATCCAAGACTGGCCAGGTCAATTTTATGGTCGATCTTGTCTTCTGTGGAAAATAAATCAGTTAAAGTCATTGCGGACCCAAATTTTGTGTCAAAATTAACTGCCGTTGCATCAATGTTGCCTGCCAGGTACATCTATTCCGTTTGTTCTTAAAACAAAATACTTCGGTGCACTGGTAACTGTTGCCTGTGGCGTTGTTCCGCTAAAACTTATAGAAGCATCTTTACCTTCTACCAGAAATGCAGCCAACCCTGCTGCCGAACCTGAAATGCTGGTTCCGGAAACATTTACAGCAACTGTTGCATTATTCGTATTAAGACTGTTGTCTTTTACATATATGCCCGCAAGAAGAGGATTTGTGATTGTTCCGCCATTCAGTATATATGAGCTGTGATCTGCATTGGAATTATACCCATCATAGTTATTCGCAAAAACACCATAATCACAGTTAATGAAGGTATTTGCTCCGATTGCCAACGGGGTGGTCGCCGGGTTGTTCCAAAGGTTGATACCAGCCATGGCACCGGTTACTGTGTTATTTGAAACTAACACACTTGCTGTCTGCCCGATAGAACTTATCTCAATACCACTAGTAATAGTAGAACCCGAAACAGAAGTAACTGTGTTTCCAGTAATTGAAACCGGAGTTGCTGAACCATAGGCCAGGTTGTTCCAGATACCAATCTTAAATGACTGAATTACATTTCCAGACCAGACCGGATTTACATTACCGGTATTTGCCAGGTAATTATTCTCTCCACCCTGGATTCCTTTCCTGACATTGGTCATATGGTTGTTAGTAATATCTGCATAGGTATTGTTACCGGTATAAACTCCGATACCAAAGCCTGCTGCAGGACTTATATTATCGATTTTATTGTCATGAATAACATTGCCTGAGGTCATTGAACCGGCATCGTCTGCAAAAAATAACACCAACTGTGGCTATGTTCTGGATTATATTATTTTTGATCCAAACATTAGCCTGACCAGTAAAATCAACAATACCCATACTGACATTGTAATCGCCAGTGCCACCAAAAGATGGATTATCACCATCTAATGTAAGACCATCAATTACAACATTATCAGATGTAATAAGATTAACTGCGAAGACCAATCTGCCGGACTGTTTGTAGCCGGTTTTATTATTGCCTCTGCAACACGGGACCCTCCATTGGAGAACCTGCATTAGGCCCATTAATGGTCAAAGATTTATTGACAACAATATTCTCAGCATACGTCCCAGCACAAGCATCAATAACATCAGTAACCACCGCCGCATTTATAGCACTCTGGATGGTTGCATAGTGATCCTTGATCACCAATGAGCTATTCTTTAATGTCAGCAGGTATTTCACCTCGGATGTTATTGCATCAGATGAGCCGTAAGTATCGGTAACGGTTATGGTATAGGAACCAGCAATCCAGACCTGTGATTAGATATGAATCATCGTTTGTTACAGTTGCTGATGTTCCACCCCAATCAATAATATAATTTGGCGAACCACCACTGAAGTTGGGTAAAATGGAGCCTAGTTGTGCCACCACAATAGATATGGGTTGGCAATGATGAGGCAATTTCAACAGGTGTTCCACCGCATGAGCCTGTCGGTTGGAAGCCTGTACCTGCTGCGTCATCTCCTGAAGTTAACCAGGGTGAATAAACAATCAGTCCGGCTTTTGTTCCCCGCACTTCGTCTGCCAATACGCCTGGTGATGTTCCTCCAAACTGTACAGGAACCTGTGAAGCAGCAACCAGGCTCACCGGCCCCAGTTGCAAGGGTTGTAGGTGCTGAGGTACCATACCAGTTACAACTTCAAATCTCCACGGTAAATGAACCCGTATTGGCACCATGATAGTAAACCTCACTTATACCAGTTGCCATAGAAGCTATTATTTTCAATTGACAGATCTACCATCAATCCGCCAAGATCAAAATTGATCATCAGACCATGCGTAAAATTGCTCCGGAAAAGTTGTTGGATATAATTCCACCACTGATATTATTGCCCATCTGGGAAGCCAGTGCGGTTATTCTCAATAATGGAATTGGTAATGGTATAATCCTGAGCATTGTTAACATAAACGGCATTGCGCTGGTCAGCTACCCTGACCCTGTTCAGAGTATTACCGGTTTTAGAATTTCCGAAGGTAATCCCTTGGTTCTTTGTGCATGCATACCATGCAGTAAGATCAGCTCCGTAATCGCGGGTGACAGTCATATCCTGAACAAGAATGTCATTGGCATTCAGGAATAAACAGGCTGCGCTTCCGTTGTTGTTACCCGCATAAGTGCCACGCAAATACGTAACATCAATGCCCGAGCCCAAGAGATGGATCCCGTTCTTATTTACGTCAACATCTTCGTTAAATGTACCCGGCCCGACATTTACAGTACTATTGGGCACCACATTGATACCGCGCTGAATCCCGAGTGTATTGGTTGTCACGAAAACATTGCTGTATTTCCAGGTTACCAGACCTGTATTTAAGGCATCCAATGCATGGTATACTTTATTTTCAATAGCTAAATTCTCAGGAATGCTTGCAGCAGCGCCTGTAAGGCCGTCGAAAGTCACGGCCGTTGCGTCGATATCATATGTAATTGTTCAACCCACAGTAAATTGCCAGTCTGAAGTGTAAAGGCCAGGTTGCTTACCCCTGAAGGGTAAAGCGATTAAGGAGCAGCCAGCACATAGTCCATGCGCAGGCCTTTATCTCCTCCATTAACAGTGACACCTGAACCAATAGCCAGTTTTACATCGCTTAGCGGTTAACGGACTGGATTCCCCGTTACCCAGGCTGCGTCATCTTGTAGATATATTCACTGCCACCCGTTTTTAATCCGAAATAGCTGTTTCACTAATACTGGCGTGTGCACCACAGGTTCCGTTTCCAAACCGAGTATCCGGATCGGTATCCACATTTTTCATCATTATCCCAACATCCACATTGCTTATGCTGCCATCTGTAATTGTCGTAAATGATCGAAATTAAGGTCATCCCCGAAATTATCCACATAAAATAACCAGTAACCATAACCCTTGTGGCGAGGTTCTATGCCTGAACCATCAATCGACAATCAATGAATATGTGACGTTCAGGAGTTGGCAACCTTTGGAAGATTTATCTGGCCTACGAAATTCTGAGAGCTCCTGAGACAGTTGACATCATGATACCATACCATCCATCCACATCAGCGTTATTGTTGGCTGTAATAATATTATCGAGACCGTGTGGGTTGAAGCACTAAATAGATTGAACCAAATTCCCATCCAGTGGGCCTCGACACTGTTGCCTGAAATTACCCGGTTTGAAGTAAAGGATTTGTTCTCAATACGCATTGAATACATGCTATATGCCATAGGTGGCATTCTTAATGACATTATTGGTTTATGGCAGCGTACATACTGTGCTGACAACGTATCCCAATCACGGTAATATCGGATATTAGGTTATCATCTACAATGTTGTCATAAGTAAGTGGCACCTGATGTGGTTGCGAAGAAGTTCGTAGCCTGTTGCAGCCTGATTCCATTACCGCAAAGATTAGTAACGATATTATTCTTCACCTTAACATTTGTCAAACCGTTTGCATTGGCATATATAGCATTATAAGCATCATCCGATCCGCCTAATCCGACTCCACTTGGAGTGAGGGTCGGGTTATCGCCATCTACGAACCCATCGATAGTTACATGGAAGCAGTGACAAAGGAACAGATAACCGGTCGTAGTATTGGTTGTTGGAGGTATTACGATCCTCGCTTCCTCTGACGCGGTATTTGGCGATATACCGTAGTTTGGTCCGCGTATATCGAGGGATTTACTGACAGTTACATATTCGGCATAGGTTCCAGCATCCACTACAACTGCATAGCCATTCTGGGTTGAGGAGCACTGATGGCAGCCTGTATGGTAATATGGCTGCTACCCAATTGGCAGGAACCAATAGGTTCGGCTGTAAACATTTACAGGACCGGCTGGAATAAGCACGGATTGTGTAAGGCACTGTTCACGTACCCATTATTGATAAAAGTAACTGTTACGTAAAGATTGCGGCCGAGAAACATAGTTCCAGCCACCCCGGAGTTACTGCTCCGGTAAGCGGGTTGGTGTTTGTGAGATAGGATGCATCTTCATCAATCACGGTACGATTTGCTGACCAGTTTGGGAACCTTACAAGATCAGGAACCCTTACCAGATAATCCTGCCAGTATTTACTTTTTACCAGATCGTTGTTACCAGCAGTTTTAAGATAAGTTTTGGTGGCGGGAATACCCTCAGTTGTGTAGTAATAGTATTCAGTGATTACATCGTCACCTAACGCAAGGGCTGCAGCCTGGATGGCAGCAGAATTACCACCAGCAAGCGCAATTGACAAAGCCTGGTAATAACCAGCAATGACCATCGGATCAGATGGGTTGCCAGCAATCGGGTTTAAAACCATATCATTGTCATCCACGGTGAACTGAACCAGAATGTTTTCAGAGGCTAACTCATGGGTAACACTGAGCGCAATAGGTTTGGCCGGGCCACCGGCACAGGCACCACTGAGATCGCTGGTGAACAGATATGGAATAACCACAATAGGACCATTATTCTTAGGCAAGATGGTTGGATATTCATTTGTGCCAAACCAATTGCAGGTGGCATCAAGCGTAGTACTTGTCCGGTTGTCAATAGCCCAGTCGGTTTTTGTGCCAGATAAATCATTGTTGTTGATGGTAACAGGCCATTATTAATAGGTCCCATTCAAAATCGTAATGTGGGAGGAGTTTGTACCCCAGTTATTACCTGTGAAAGATAGTGAGCCAGCACCTTCAATCACCCATCCTCTGGTAATGTTGATCGTATTATTACTGATCACCCTGGAGCCATTATAGATATCTGGTTGGCGCAAGATTTTCAATAATATTATTGTCCATTACAATTCCAGTCATAGCATTTGCACTCCAAACAGTCGCCCTAGTAACTGGATCAGTTGAAACACATATTCCCCAGAAAATTTGTTGTTTCTGATTTGAGCGTCAGACTGGAAAAGACCAAGAATATCACCGGCTCCTTCCTACGACTTTGAAATGGATATCTTTAATGATAATCCCTGATGCATTAAGAGTTAATGCAATAGCTCCACCAACATTAAACCAGGGTGATGAGAGTTCAACAATAGTGTTGTCCCTTCCTTTACCCTGAATGGTGAGCTGTTTATCAATATTTACCAATGCTGTTAATTGATAAACGCCCTCAGCCACTTCTATTACATTTGTGGCATCTGCTCCGGCAACAGCCAACTGAATTGTTGAATAGAAAATATTCTTTGTGATGTTGACAACTTTCCAGTTAGACAATAATGTATTTGTCAAACTATTGCCTGAATGCGTTACAGCACCCTGAGGATCACCATAGAAAAACAGAAGATAGTTGGCATCTGTTGCTGAATTGTTGGTGACGTTAACGTCATTATAATTCCATGTTCCGTCAAATACAATACAACCATCACCCATATCTGCAATAAAATCGTTGTCATCTATCGTGAGATCGGAAGCCTGGTTGATATAGACAGCGCAATAGAGATCTTCAAACTTATTCCCTTCAATTACCACTCCATCGGAATTGTCTGAAGCATAACCGACGTCAATTCCACGCGGAGCAGCACTGTTCATGCCAACAATCCAGTTATTCAGAATTGTTATATCATTAGAATTATGCGTATGGATTACAGCCTGTGCAACACCCTGCTCAATTTTGAATCCTTCCAGTGTGATGCCATTCGCAAGGAATGTTATACCGCCATAACCGCTACCTGCATTGAATCCGGATTGGGTTTGAATAATGGCAGCATGTTGAGTAACGGACTTAAGTGTGAGGTTAGCCTTATTGATCTGAAGATTTTCCGGGTAATTACCAGGGTCAACTTCTAAAACATCACCTGCCTGGGTAGATGCAGCATCAATCGCCTGCTGAATACTACAATAACTACCTTTCGTCCCAGTTATATCATGTACATTGCTATTGATTGTCCATGTATAGATTCTCTCGGATGAACAACCTCTGCCATCCGTATCGTATCTTTTTGCTTTTATCTTTACAGAGGGAATATTATATAATGTAGAAGAGATTGGGCTTTCCAATGAATACGTACTCCAGGTTATGCCACCGTCTGTACTATATTCATAGGCATCCACCATATTTCCATAGCCGCCGCTTCCGGCATCGTTTAACGAGGCAGACAAATCCGGACCCGCGCAAATTGTTCCTTCACCCTCGCTTAATGTTAACGTTGGTGCAATGGGATCGGGGATAACATCAATTATAAAACTATAACCAAAACCGCCTGGCGATGTTACTGTCCAGGTTGTGGTGGTATTCACTGTTGGGCTTACACCGGTAAATACTGCAACGCCGCCGGATTCTGTAACATCCTGATATCCTGAGCTGTAAGGGAATGTTTGCTGTAGTCTATATGTTGTACCATTAACAGCCTCATTTACAGTAACAATCACTGTTCCATTTTCACATATCGTAGTTTTCATCGGGTTAGAACCGTTTGGTTCAAGGGCAGGAGTGGTGGTTACATTGGTTGCCATCGGCGCATACATCACCCCTCCGGTATTTGCCGGAAACAAACTCTGGTCATTGGCTTTCATGCCCAGACCAGCTTTGGCGTCCAATATAAATGAATGGGCGAAAGTTCCGGTTCCGGTTTCGGAAACCGTAATCACCTGCTTTCCTGCAGCATTTACCTTAAAAGCAGGTACCTTTAAGAGGCCTCCGGTGGAGGTAACCTCAAGCCAGGCATTGTCCTGCGGATAAGTCCGCTGAATGCGGTAAGTACTGCCGGGGGTAGTGGCCGGAACGGAGATTTCCAGCATGCCCCCCTGTTGAACAACAACGGTGTTGTCGGTCAGGGCTGGTTTGGTTTTCAGCAGCACATCGGTTTGTTGGGCTGCAAGGTTGCCACCGGCGAATATACACAGCATGATGATTGCTGAGAAAAGCGCCTTTCTGCTGAGCAGATTGTTAATGGCAGACGAAAGTAATTGACCTTTCATAATGGATAAGATTTGGTGTTTTTTAAAATTTGGCTTTGGTATATCGTGTTAAAAAATCTGATGCAGTTTCAATAAAATAAGCCAGCGGAGCCATCTCCGTGGTTGTGCGGATGCTATAAATTACAAATACAGTTAAAGCAAAAAGTTGATGGTAGTATGGTCCGGAAAGACGAGCTATTATGATGAGGAGTGCTTTTCAAAGTTCAGTCAAACAACTGTTTATATTGCCTGACCAATAATTAATCACTAAGTGAATAGCAAAAAAGTTTACAAGAGATTTAACGAGCGGGGGGAGTCTTACGATATAATTGTTATTCAGTTTGTTAACACATTTAAAAGTAAAAAACACGACTGAGCCGGGGGTTGATGGTCAGTGGTTGTGAAATAAAAAACACTAATCTTTATTAATTATCAGATTCTATGTTCTATTATGAACTATTTAATCATGTAAGTGTTTCTACTTGCAATATTATATACGCTCACAATAGATTTATTCCATAATTTCACAGCTAATGTAAATTGACATTCTGCTTTATGCAAATGATAATGGTACGGAATCTTAAATTCAGATGACAATATATTCATATTTTCAAATCAGTACTACACATAACGTAAGTTATATATATTAATCTGATACATGCAGGTCATTAACTATTTTTACACTTACAGTTTATGCAAAACTAAGCATACCATAAAACATCAAAAAATATTTTTACAATAATTGTAAATAATGTTTACCTAATATCGGAGATCTGTAAATTATTATTATGGTCAGAAATGCTCGTTCATTATTGGTCTTTGTCAGGTTTTATTTAGAATGAATATAATCAAGACGTAATTATTAAGAATCAATATGAATAAGGTTGATCAACTGTTTTTTTATATAATTGTTTGTCAATATCTTAGCATTGAAGTTTGAAATCATAAACTGAAAATTGGAAATGATAGGAAAACCCATCAGAATTAAAATTTATTATGAACTAATGTTCATAACCCATAAGCCATCGCTCATTCCTTTCCATGGACTATGATAAAATTACTATTCAAATAAATATGTTAACCCTCTGTAAAACAGATTCAGGCAAAATAAAACTGAGTATACTGACTGAGCTGCTTGAGCCCTGCCTGCACGCTGTTTCGGCGGGCAGGCACCTTCGGTATCTTCTCCTGCCTTCGACAAAAAGCCTGAAGGCTCAGGAAATACAAGGTGAAGAACCTTCTCTGTTGCTTATTGATCCTTAGAAAAGAAAAGCAAATCATTCAGGCACCTCAATTGTCTCAGGAAACTTTGGAAATTAGAAATTGAAAATTGGAATGATGGAATATTGGAATATTGGAATATCCAAAATTCAGGTTTTGGGAATTGGGAATTGGGTTCTTACTCCTCCGACGTCCCCTGCTTATAAAAGCAAATCACTCAGCCACCTCAATATTCTCAGAAACCTTTGGAAATTAGACATTAGAAATTCTCTCCTTGTCTCTCAGTCCCTTAGTCTCTTAGTCTCTCTCACTCTCCCACTTCACCCACTCACCCCTTCTCCCACTCACCGGTGGCTTCGATACGATTTACTTCAAGTCTTCCACACCTTTTGATACTGAGAATTGCAAATCACTCAGCCACCTCAATATTCTCAGTAAACTTTGGAAATTAGACATTAGAAATTAGAAATTCTCTCCTTGCCTCTCAGCCTCTAATTCCTCTCCTCAATGGCTCTTTCTTCTATTTTTCTCCCCTTGTCCCCATCTCTCCTTGTCTCCTTGTCTCTTTGTCTCGTAGTACCGGAAACACAGAGTTATCAGTTCAATTCTGAAAACTATAGACCAACCCCAACCCCACCCTGACATTCGCAGTCTCAGTACTATTAAGGACCTTATAATAAAGGTCGTTGGTTCCATACGCTGCCACTGTATACTCCACCTCTAATATCAGGCTGAACTTGCCGGTTACGTAAGTGATCATCGGCGCAATCCTGTATACATAATCAATGTCGGCATCACGGGCGTAAACGGGACCGGTGATAATTTCTTCAGATCCCATATTTTGGGTGTAGCCCAGCAATAGAGACGGCGTCCATTTACCCAATATCAGTTCTGAATTCATCCATATAGAATGATAGTTCAACGGACTGTATTCCCGTTGATCGGTTGTTACATCCCTTGAAGTAACACCAAACCCACCCATCATCAGGTGGTCGTTGAGTGCCTGTCCATAAGTGTATTGCGCTTTTATAGAAATTTTTTCCTTTTTATACGACAGGAAACCCGAATAGGAAATACAATTCAGGCTTTCATCCGCTGCAAAAAGACTATCGGTGGTCAATCTGGGTGTCAGCATTTTATAATCAATCGCCAGGCCTGCAAACAGGTTCCCTTTTTTATAATGCACCTGTCCGTGAAGATTCGGAACCAAACTGTTACGAAGGTAAACCGAAGTACTTCCCTGTGGCCCGTTGTTTACATAATCCCGCTGTGAAGAAGCCACCGCAACGAAATTAAACTGCCCTTGTTTGTAGTCCAGCCGTATCTGGGGTTGCCGGCTAAAAGAGTGGAATGGGGCGCCTGTATTGAGCGACAGCACGTTGGGGATCATTTCGGGCAAATCGAGCGGATGCCAGTACTGACCCACGAGCAAACGGGTTTTTGTCCACTGAAGTGAAATATAGGCATGGCGCAACCTTAGGCTGTTGTTTTCTGCATTGGAAGCACCGGTAAAGTCGCCTTCAATCAAAGCCAGAACCTTTGCGCCCAGCACATCGGGCCCGGTAGCTTTGGCCGTCAGCCGCGTTGTCATTGCGTACTGGTTAAAGGTTGGTTTGGCATGGATGTCTTTCCCGTTTGGATCAAGCAGGGGCTTTTTCGGGTAGAACAACAGGAAACCTTCCCTTGCCTCCAGAACCTGCCGGCTATCGAAGATGGCATCGGCACGCACAAAACCGCTTAACGACACTTTGTATTTGTTGGGCTCTTCCTGTGAGGATGCTCTTAATGAAATGAATATCAGAGTTGTAATAAGAAGAACAAGGGCAAAAGTACGCTTCATGTTTTTCCCGCAAAGTAATGAAAAGAAATTTGGGAACGCAAGGGCTGGGAAGAGGAGAAGGGGTGAAAGGGAGAGAAGGGGTGACTGAGAGACTGAGAGACTGAGAGACTGGACGAATTGTGAGAGGAGGAGGGGGAGAGCAGGGAGAGAGGAGAGAGGGGAGGGAGACGGGAATGGATAGAGTATTAGAAAAGTTAGACGAGCGAGATACAGCCAATAACCAAACCAGCAAAACCAGCAACCAGCAGAAACAATCAAACCAGCAACCAGTAACCAGTAACCAGATACCAGTAACCAGATACCAGAAATCCGAAATCGTCAAATCAGCTAATCCACTAATCGGCAAGCTGTACTTCTTAACCTTAGCTCAACCCACCCAACAATCTAAACAAACATCAAAGTTATTCATCCCGGTGCACCGTATCCGGTGAAAAAGCCGGCATACAGACTGCGATATATTCAGCACCTCCCGCGTAAGGTGTGCTATAACGGACCCATTCGCCCGCCCCGGTCAGAATGGCCTGGCCGGCTTCAAGAATAAATTCTTCTTCACGGGTCGAGACCTTCAGCTTACCTTTCAGAACAACCGTATATTCATCAAATTCAGGACACTGCCCGGGCTCTTCCCAGCCTTCCTGGCTAACCATCCGCGCAATACTGACCTGGCTGGTGCCACTGTTCATGCGTCCGAAATACTCTTCAATACGTTTTTCTTTATTACCCGCCGCTTTGATGATGGCTGGTTTTGTAATGATCTTTATCATAAGTCCGATAAATTGTGAATAAATGCTTGCCTTGCAGGAACAAAGGGGGAAGCGATGAATTTATGATGACGAATATAGTTAAATTTTGTCCAGGCCTAAACTAAAATCCAAACCTATTTCCAATCACAAGCTGTTTTAAACACATAGGAACATAGGATGCATAGGCACATAGAGGAATTTCCGGAACGCAGGCTTTAATCCACCTTAATCCGCAATCGGAGGTCGGAAGTCAGATGTCAGAAGTCAGATGTCAGAAGTCTGGAGGCTGAAGTAGGAAGTAAGATGTAAGATGTAAGATGTAAGATGTAAGAAAAAAAATCCCGAACCGGAGCGGAGCCTGCCTGACTGCTTCGGGCAGACAGGTTCACCGAAGGTAAATCCGAAATCCGAAATCCGCAATCCGAAATCAACTAATCCGCTAATTTGCTAATCAGCTAATATGCTAATTAACTTCCTATCAACTCAAACTCCCCAGTTTCACGATGAAACTCGTAAATACTTCCCGTGTGAATCATATAATGCCAGCCAATCAGTTCTATTTTTCCCGACTTTACCCGCTCATTAATATAGGGATAGGTCATGAGATGGCCCAACTGTTCAACAACATTCATTTGTTCAGTCAGCCACTCACGGGCCGCAAGGTCACTGCTGAGTGCCATCTTTAAAACTTTCTCCTTAACAGGCATAGCCAACTCAAGCCAACGCCTGGTATGGGGAATTTTAGCCATATTTTCCGGCGTTTCATACAAGGCGGCACATCCACCGCAGTTTGAATGGCCGCAAACAATGATATTTTCTACTTCCAATACCAGAACCGCATACTCGATGGCGGAAGTTGTTGCCAGATATTCTGCAGATTCCCGGTATTTTGGTACCAGGTTGGCAATATTGCGGATAATAAAAAGTTCGCCGGGGATGGTCTGGGTGATCAGCGATGGCACTACCCTCGAATCAGAACAACCAATAAACAAGGTATGCGGTTTCTGCTCCCGCCCAATGTTCTCAAAATGCTCACGGTTCGCTTCAAAGTCATTCTGGCGGAAACGGATCACACCCTCATTGATTCCTTGCATAAACCCTGATTTTATAATTATAAACGTATTTTTCCAACTGTTGTTGGGATGGTTGATAAATATTTGAATCTAAGCACTCGATTTCTGTAAAAACCCTGTGACTATCATTATATTTACATGAAAATTTTGCAGGATTCATCTTTAAAACAAACTTAGTATGGTCTTTTTAATTTTGGGAATAGTTGTTCTCGTTGCCGGTATCGTTTTAGGCAAAGCTGATTCACCCTTTCAGCGTTACACAGGGATTGTAAGGATCGTAGGAATCATCCTCCTGGTTCTGGGAGTTGCATTCTCAGCGGTTTTCCAGATTGAACCCGGACAGGTCGGCGTTCAGAAATTATTCGGGAAAGTCAATAAAAACATTTTGGAAAGCGGCTTAAATATCATCAATCCGCTGGTTAAAGTTGTAACCTTCGACATCCGCACACAGAATTACACCATGTCGGGCGTACACGATGAAGGCGACAAAACAGGCGACGATGCCATCCGGGTACTTTCAGCCGATGGACTTGAGGTAATTGTTGACCTTACAGTCCTGTATAAGGTAATTCCGTCAGAGGCTCCGCGGATTCTACAGCAACTCGGGACCGATTACCGGAATACCATTGTAAGGCCGATCTGCAGGACCAAGATCCGGGACAATGCCGTTTACTACGATGCCATTGCATTATACTCGACCAAAAGAGACGAGTTTCAGGGAAGGATTTTTAAAACCATAGAAAGCGATTTTATGAAACGCGGATTGATCCTCGAGCAATTGCTGGTGCGGAACATCACCCTGCCCGAATCGGTAAAGGCTACCATCGAGTCGAAAATCAATGCCGAACAGGAAGCCCAGAAAATGACTTTTGTACTGCAGAAGGAAAAACAGGAAGCCGAACGTAAAAGGGTTGAAGCACAGGGAATCGCCGATTACCAGAAGATCCTCAGCACCGGCCTGAGCGATAAACAGCTGCAATATGAAATGATCAAAGCCATCGCCACTTCCCCCAATGCCAAACTAATTTTTATGGATGCGAAAAAGCCGGCTTCGATAATAGTAGATGGGAAGTAAACAGAAACGGAATTTCCAGGTGGTTCGGCGAAGTTATATTAAATACCCCGGGGCCTGTAAACAGAATTTTCTGACCGGCACCGGGGTATTTGCAAAAATTTCAATATGTCAATTCCGTAAGCTTAAGAGTCTGTTTAAATTTTAATTCCATTTTCAATAGGCCCGTCCTTTAGGGTGGGTATAGTAATGAACAACAAAACCAGGGGCAAAATCCTGAAAAATTTTTAAATTCATCCGTAATTAATTTTGTTTTCATCGGTCGGATACCTGCCCGACACAGGCGGGGAACCCACATGTTTGTAAATTAATAACATACTTTTTCGGGTAAGCAATTCATGTGGGTTTCAAACTGAATTTTTTAGGATTTTGCCTTTGTCTGCGATATTTTTTATTGAACCCCGCCCTGAAGGACGGGCCTATTCATCGATTTTAACAAAATTTAAACGGTCTCTAAAAATACTCCAGGCTTATTCTGCTATCATGATTTTAACTGTTGACTTAAATCCACCGTTTTTTACCTCTAATAAATAGAGCCCTTTCGATGGCATAGCATTGCCAAATAATTTACTCCAATTAAGTGCCTGAATGCCTGGATGTTCAATTTGAATAGAATTGGATGCCATCTTTTTCCCTGCCATGTTGTATAAATTAAACTCAACTGCTCCGGAGTTTGGTGAATCGAAATTCAGCATGCTTGAAGTATTCACCGGATTGGGATAAACAGATAACAATGACCTGTTAAATGGATCGGTTGGTTCTACGCCGGTTTCAAAGTCAAGCGGTGAATAGGTTTCAACAAGTTGATATCCTGACGATTGCGTCATCCTGACATAAAAGCAGAATAAAGTATCATTGCTGATGACCAAAGATGGAAACCCTGGTGTTGAAGTAGAGGTACCAGCTTCAATCAGGGTATGCTCCCAGGTTTCATTCTGAAAAGAATGGTGGTATAAATCCCCTCCTTGCTGCGAAAGTTCTGAACCTGCCAGATGAAGCACATCATTGGCATCATATAGTCCGGCAGCATTCCTGAAATGGGGATCATTGATGTTTTGTTTTGGCAGCCAGGTATCATTGGCTTTTATGGAATACTGTCCGGTGCCAATCATGGAGGATACCCAGATTGCGAAGGTTTCACTATTGCTGTTGGTGGCGAGCACTATGGGCATATCTTCCTGTAAAGTCGCACCCTGCCCGCTCAACGCCAGTTTTAAGGTTGGGCCCCAGACTGTTCCATCAAACACTGCGGTTGAAATATTGCTCACGCCTCCTTCACTATCGTACCACGTGCAATGAATCATTCCAACGGCATCGGCAACAACCGAGGAATGACTCGCGAGGTTTTCCGGTGAGGTCAAGGGTACAGGCTGCGGAACCGGGACTTCTGTATTTGATTGATCAATAATTGAATGTCTGAGGTAATAAAAAGTATTATCCTCTGAAAAATCTGCGGCAGTATAGAACAGGCGGATGTTTCCGGCATCATCCATAACGAGCTGAGGGTAAGTATTTAAGAGGAATTCCGGACCTGAAACAACAACCGGTGTCTCCCACTCCTGTCCTGCAAATTTGCGGGAATAGGAAATAATGAAGTTGAAATTGAAATCCATGGTTACCCATGCGCAATGGAGTGTTCCGTTTTGGTCAATCAACAATGAAGGCATAACAGCGTAAGGATTTTCATCTGAAATGGTTGTGATTTCATTCCATGTGCCATTCTCCCTGAAAGCATATACCAGTGAGGTCTGTCCCTGATTTTCGTTACTCCATACCAGGTGGATGGTACCGGAAGCATCGCTGACCGTGGCAATAAAAGGAGAAACATCCTCATCGCCAAACTGGGCCGGAACTGCCTGCCATGGGAACAATACCCCGGGGGGCGACCATTGGGCGAATGATTGAAATGAAAAAAAGAGAACTACAGCGATGATGGCTGAAAAAGTAAAAAGGTTGCGTTTCATGGCTTCTGTTTTTTAAAAATAAATATAAATTGGCTTGATCAGACCCAATATAATAATTATGCCAAAATCTGAAATGCCTGTTAACTGGGCATTTCAGAAGGTATTTGGTTTTATGTGCATGGATTTATATATGTATATATATGTACACTTTCGGACATCCGTTTGTTCGGAAACGCATATCAGAAAAGCTGGATTGGGAAGGAAGGAAACGGAAAAAAGATACAGGATTTTTTACCGGACCAAAAATAGCTTAATGCCAGAGTTGTGTTAAGTAAAAATGCGGGTTGTTCATTTTCAGATGTAATGTTTCATTTTGTTTCACCAAATCTCCTGGACACAAAACAAACACCAGATTTATTTTTAGAATTCGAATCCGACGATTCAGGATCACATTTCAGCAATTCTCAGGTTTCAATAATATGTTATTACCAAAATTCCGAACCATGTTTTAGTTCGTTGGTTCGGTTTGGAAATATTGCATATATAAAAGAGAAACGCCCATAATTCATTCGAATTACAGGCGTTTTAACTTCTCATTTGCGGTCCGGACGGGACTCGAACCCGCGACCCCGTGCGTGACAGGCACGTATTCTAACCAACTGAACTACCGAACCATTTTATAAGAACTTGTCTCAAATGAGAGTGCAAAGATAATTACATTTTTTAATTCTGCAAGCGACTGAAAAAATAAATTCCTTTCTTCTTTGTTTTTCATCCAACCTAAAAATATCCCTTATTTACTTGCTTTTTTTGTAACTATACATTATATTTGATGTTTTATCTCGAAAAACTACCTAAGTTTCTACTAAAGAGTTACATGCGAATTTGCACATATATCCGGACCTGGAATCAGCGATACTCATTTCTGCTTATTATAATGATACTGAAACAAAGCGCGAATGTCTTTAAAGCTTATATAAATTATATTCCGTGAAATTATTGTTGACCCTCTTCAACCCTGATCCTGAATTCTGATTGCCCATATTAATTCTCCTGGATGCTTTAACAAATGCCTGAAGGCTGTTGCACGGGGTTTCAATATGAGATGTGATGAACCGTTCAGATCGATTTTGATATAAACAACTGAAATAACGCCTGTTACAATAATCTATTTTACCTTTATAAACCACATATCATGAAAAATCTATTGTTTTTCAACGCTTACAGCTTTTTTTTCAAAGTTGCATTTGTATCATTTTTTTCGATCCTGGTGTCGGGCCCTGCATCGATAGAAGCACGCACATTCCCGAACGGATCCGGCAACGAGACCGGACTGAACCTTATATCTGCGGAAACTTTCAATTTTACGGGATCAAGTGATCCAAAATGCACCGATCTTCCAACTGTTACAACACTCGGGGCCACCGCAGTAACCGCGACCTGTGCTACACTTAAAGGAATTGTAAATCCCAATGCAGGGCCAACGAACTATTTCTTTGAATGGGGTACCACCACCGATTACGGAAACTCCACCGCACCAAAATACGCAGGAGCAGGATCATCCAATGTAAATGCCTTTTCATACATTTCAGGGCTGACTTTCAGCACAACCTATCATTACCGACTGGTGGCTACCAACGCGTTAGGCACTTCCTATGGGAATGATATCATTTTCGTGACAGCAAACATTACACTGAATACGACAGGTGCTACCGCGATAACCTATACGACAGCCGTTTCTGGCGGTAATATTATATCCGACGGAGGCTCTCCGGTTGAATCAAGAGGGGTGTGCTGGAATACTTCACCGGATCCGACCACCTCACATCCCCATACCGTTAACGGATCAGGGAATGGCGTATTTACCAGCTCAATAACCGGTTTGAGTTCGGTAACAATTTATTTTGTGAGGGCTTACGCCATCAATGCAAATGGCACATCCTACGGCAGCAATCAGACGTTTACGACCCCTGCATGCGGAAACTATACCTTGCCCTACCTTGAAGGATTTTCTGCCGGTACCTTGCCGGATTGCTGGACGCTTGCTGACCACCTGGGCAATGATCAGGGCTGGCAGTTTGGTGCCATTTCAAACCAGTCGCCAAATCCCGCATTGAGCGGTAATTATGCTTTTCTGAACAGCAACGACTTTGGAAGCGGGGATTCACAAAATGCAGATCTGATCAGCCCTGCGTTTGATTTTTCGTCAAATCCATCAATTACCCTTCTTTTCAATTATTTCCTTTTGAGCAACGACGGATCCACCGGAACCTTGTCCTATAGTGTGAACAATGGATCCGACTGGACAGTAATACAATCTTTTACATCAACTTCCACGGCCAATCCGGAAGCTTTTTCACAGGTTATACCAGCTGTTGCGGGACAATCGCAGGTCCGGTTCAAATGGAACTACACCGGAACAAATGGAAGCTACTGGGCCATCGACGATGTTCAGGTTACCGGAACTCTGCCTCCTCCCACCCTTTCGGTGACCCCTGCCAATCAGGATGTGAATTATGTAGCAGGATCAACTTCCTTTTCCGTTGTTTCCAACACAGACTGGTCGGCTACCTGCGACCAGACATGGTGCGAAGTCACTCTTTCAGGAGCAGGCGATGGAACAATAGTGGCAAACTACACACTTAACTATACGGCTTTGCAACGCGTGGCAACTATTACTGTAACGGCCGAAGGGCTGAGTCCGGAGGTGGTAACTGTTACTCAGGACGGCAGCATCCCTTCACTCAACGTTTCGCCGACAAACCAGAACATCCCACAGACGGGATACACCACCACTTTTTCTTTAACAACCCTATTAAGCTGGTCAGTCAACAGCGATCAGTTGTGGTGTATAGTCACGCCTTACTCCGGTACCGGAAACATGACCATCACAGCAGCCTGTGAACTAAATACAACATCATCCACACGGGTTGCCAATATTACGTTCACTGCTGCGGGGGTATCGCCGGTTGTTGTTACTGTTACCCAGGCTGGAACATCCCTGTCAGACTTTATGCTTACAATGCAGAATATCATTCAAACCGCCCCAAATGAACTTGAATTCGATTTATACATCCTCGATACCGATCCAACGCAAGTCCTTCCGATGGCTTCTGTGCAGTATGGCATTTACTTTAATCTCGGCATTCTGAACGGATCAGCAACATCAAGCGATATGGTGTATGTATATCCACACAGTGGCGGATTTTCCGATTTGCCATCGGTCATGGCACCCAATGGTTCCAGCACGCTGGCTACCGGTCTTATCAGGATTGCCGGCAGGGCTGCGCCGGGTTGTGCAAATGGATTTATCATTTCAACCGTTGCTCCGGGTACCCGCACCAACAGGTTCAGGTTAACCAGTTCAGTCCCTTTTACTCCGAATTCAACACCAGACTTCGTGTTTACTTCTAACACTGCTACCAACCCTTCGTATGCCACCCGTTTTGCCTGGTACAATCCGGCCTGTACCAATGTTCAGTTGCCGGTAATTTCCGGTGTAAATGCCATCGTAATCGGAAACCCGGTACTGAATGGCCCACCTGAACTTGAGGTTGCACCCGGGAGTCAGACGGTTGATACCACAGCGGGGAACTACGGTTTTACCATTAATTCCAACACTACCTGGGCAGCTCAGGCCGATCAGCCATGGGTTACGGTAACACCTTCCGGATTTGGTGATGGATCTATGATTGCAACTTATGATGGAAATACTTCAGAAACCAGGACAGCCATCATTACGGTTTCGGCACCAGGTATTGAGGATACTCAAATTACGTTGAGCCAGGAGGGAGGCACCACCAGAACGCTCAACCTGAATCTGTTGATTGAAGGGCTATATACAGGAAATGGTACCATGAAACAGGCATCCGATGCGAACGGCCCCCATTTTGAAGGCGGAATTTCCGACTTTGTAACTGTGGAGTTGCACAACAGTTCAGATTATTCAATTGTTGAACATGCAGTGCTGGAAACAGCACTAAGTATTACAGGAAATCTGACTGTTGAAGTTCCCCTTTCGTTGAACGGCTCATACTACATCACCATAAAACACCGGAATTCAATTGAAACCACCTCAGCATATCCGATCTCCTTTAATGCCTTTACCATAAACTACAGCTTTGATTTGCCGGAAAAAGCCTATGGAGGTAACCTGCAATCGATGAGCGACGGTAAGTATGTGCTTAAAAGTGGTGATGTTAACCAGGATGGCTCAATAGATACCGGGGATATAACCCTTGTGGATAACGATGCCGCCGGGTATTTCTCCGGATATATCCCTGCTGATGTAAATGGGGATGGAATCGTGGATACCGCCGATATGACCATTGTAGACAACAACAATGCAGAATATGTAATTGCGGAAACACCTTAATACTAAATAAGATCAATACATAAACTCAAAGGCTGCATTCAAACGAAAGCAGCCTTTGAGTTTTAAGGAAGATCGGGTTAAAGATACTATAGCAGGAATGCCCGGTTCAGAAAGCGGTTAAAATCAACCATTGCCTTACATGAATCAATAATAACCTTCGGAAAGCTCTCTGAAACAACAACTTCATCAGGCAGCTGGTGCATGACCGCGTAGCTTTTATACATCAGCAGGTCGATATCGGGAAATCCGGCATCATAATCCTTCGGAGGTCTTTTCAGTTTGTCAAAATCAGAGAGCATGCCATAAGTTCGTTTGAAGTTCTTTTCTTCGAGCACTTTTTTAAACCCCGGGGCATCAAAGTATATCTCCTGTCTCAGTTTTTTAAGCACATCCGGCTGAGGCATGTAAATACCACCGCCTATCATGGAAGCTCCGGGTTCCAGGTGAAGGTAATAACCGGCCTGGGGACTTTTACGTCCTCCGTTGGCTATAAAAGCGCCAAAATTGGTTTTATAAGGAAGCTTGTCCTTTGAAAAGCGAACATCTCTGAAAATTCTGAAAACCGAATCTTTTGCAGCCGGAAATCCGATGGTTGGATCAATGCGTGAAAGTTCACCGATCATCAGATTCAGATAGTCCTCAAACTGCGCTTTAACTTGCTGGTAGCGATCCCTGTTCAGGTCAAACCATTCACGATTGTTGTTGTCCTTTAACTCACGAAGGAAATCAAGAATTTCTTTCATAGAATAACTTTCTTAATGAATTCACAAAATTAAATAATTGCAGGATTATAAAGTAACTAAAGTTTCGCAGATGAATTTTCAGCTTACTTGATAAGTAATTGAAAAAAATATGGAATTCTATGTACATGTATTTCAAAGTAATACCATATCCACTTTTATTTTTCTTAAAACTACAAAGGATCGGCCTTCTAAAAATGGCGTTAAGAAAACTGGCAAGCGACAAGAGAGCAGGATGTGACAGGAAAAGAGAGGAGCAACGGTACAACCTCATTTCTTCCAGCCAAAATCGCTCGCCAGTTTTTAGCCATTTTTAGAAAGCCTTGATTTTTTGGTACTTTTGATCAAGCAAAAAGTACAGAAAATAAAGGAGGGCTCATAGGTATAATAGTTTGGATGAAGTTCGGCAAGGGTGAAAAGCTAAATAAATTTTATCAAAGGTAGTGGTAGAAAGCGACTTTAGAAAAGCCAGTTGACCCAGATATGGGTTAAGCCAGATTTACTTACTTTAAACAAATCACAAATCATTAAAAATCAATAGTATGTAATATGTAATTCCAAGTGCGAAACATCAGTAAAGTAATAATATCAGGAGCCATTACCAACATAAAAACAAATTACTTAAATTTACCCTGAATATGATCTAAGCTATAATATTAAAAGAAACCATACAAACAACAGTATCCGATGCAAAGTAGAAAATACCTGATTTCTATCATTATCGCTCTTCTAATGCCGGTTATTGGAACTGCCGGTGGTGACAACAGGCCTGTAGGTTCAAGATCTGCAGCGCTGGGCAACGCATCCGTAGCAATCAGTGATCTCTGGTCAGCCTTTAACAATCAGGCCGGGCTCGCATGGCTGGAGACTACCCAGGCAGGGGTTTATTACGAAAACCGTTTCCTGATAAAGGAACTGGGCTACAAAGCAGCAGCCATTGCCTACCCTTTAAAATCTGGCACCATTGGACTAAGTTTCAACCATTTCGGTTATTCGGCTTACAACGAAAGTAAAATAGGCCTTGCTTTCGCGAAAGCCTTTGGCAAATACCTTTCTTTCGGATTACAACTGGACTATAATATGGCCAGGCTTGCTGAAAGTTACGGGACCAGCAATTTTGTAACATTTGAAGCCGGAATGCTTGCCAATATCACACCGAAACTCGTCCTGGGAGCCCATATTTACAATCCCGTCAATGCAAAGTTTGCTGAGTACAACGATGAAAGAGCGCCGGTAATCTTTAGGGTCGGAGCAGCTTACACCCTGTCTGACAAGTTTACCCTGGTAGCCGAAACCGAGAAGAATATATATACAGATGCTTCATTGAATGCCGGCATCGAATTCAAGGCAAACAAGCAGATCTTTTTAAGAGGAGGAATTTCAACCGGTCTGACATCTTTCTCATTTGGTGCCGGGTTCCTGTTTGGAAATTTTATGCTGGACATCAGTTCCACCTACCACAATATCCTGGGTTACTCTCCACAGGCTTCCATCTCCTATAAATTCTGAGATTTATGAAGCCATTTACCCTCTTTATTTCCACAATTCTTATACTAAGCTTGTTTTCCGGAATTACGGTTCATGCCCAGGAGCCTGTGAAGCCGGAGCAGGCTGCATCTCCGACACTGGAAGACAAAATTGAACAGTTATCGGGTAAAACAGACACCGAACTTGACTATTCCGACCTGGTGGATGAATTGATTCAATACATCAGAAATCCCGTCAATATAAACCAGGCATCGGAGCGGGAGCTGATGCAACTGCAGTTGAACGACCTTCAGATATACAACCTGAATTCATACATTCAAAAATTCGGTGAGCTCACCAGCCTCTATGAACTGAATCTCATTGAAGGATTTGATTCAACGCTTGTTACAAACCTCTCCCCTTTCATCACCTTTGAACTAAAGCCTTATGGCTCTGACATTACGCTCAGTAACCTGGCCAAATATGGCAGAAATCAACTGATTACGCGCTACCAGCAGGTGCTGCAGGAGCAAAAAGGTTATTCACCCATCGATGATTCGTCATACCAGGCCAACCCCAATTCGAGATACCTCGGCGGTCCTGAGAAATTGTATCTGCGTTACGGATACAGCTTCTACAATAAAATACGGTTCGGGGTAACCATGGAAAAAGATGCCGGGGAAACGTTCTCCCCAAAGTCCGACACCCTCAAAAAAGGTTTTGATTTTTATAGCTTTCATTTTTATTATTCTGGTAAGAAATTTTTAAAGCACCTCGCCCTTGGCGACTACCATGTTCAGTTTGGTCAGGGCCTCACCATGACCAGCAGCTTTGGTTTCGGCAAATCAACCAATGCCATTACCAACCGGAGGATTGCGCAGGCTGTAAAGCCAAGTGCAGGGGCCAATGAGAATCTTTTTATGCGAGGTGTGGCAACAACCCTGACCCCACTTAAAAATACAGACATCACCTTGTTCTACTCTTTTAAAAAGGTTGACGCCAATGTTGAGCAGGCCGATTCATTGTCGGCCGAGGAGTTTTACATCAGTTCGCTTCAGGAATCCGGTTATCACCGCACACCCAACGAATTGTCGGGCAAGGATGCGGTTGATCAGACCGTTTATGGCGGGAACATTCAAACCAGGCTAAAAATGTTCAGACTGGGAGTTACAGCGGTTCATACCGATTTAAGCAACGAACTCCAGAGAAGCAATAGTCTCTATAACAAATTTGACTTCAGGGGTAAATCACTGACAAACTTTGGATTTGATTATGCGGTAATCCTGAAGTCACTTACCCTCTTCGGCGAACTTTCGGGCAGCGACAACGGTGGTAAAGCCCTGCTGGCAGGAGCTACGGCTACTCCAGATCCAAGACTGGCCTTATCGCTGATTTACCGCAACTATTCCAAAGATTATCAGAATCTATACAGCAATGCATTCGCTGAAGGTAGCCGGAATTCAAACGAAAAAGGAATCTATGCAGGTATCCTGGTTCAATTGCACAAAAGGATAAGTCTTTCCGCCTTTGCCGACTATTTCAGCTTCCCCTGGCTGAGATATGGGGTTGATGCACCTTCATACGGTGAAGAATACCTCGCCCAGCTTACTTATACCCCTTCGAGGAAAGCTGAAATCCAGTTTCGCTACCGCTACCAGCAGAAACAGATGAATCCTTCGGGAGCCGATGGATACACCGTGTTCCCGGAACCGGAAACCAGGCAAAACTTCAGATTGAACCTGAGTTTTAAGCCCAATGGAATCATCACATTGAAAACCAGGATTGAGACCACCGACTGGAAGATGCCTGGATTTGAAAAACGCAATGGGTTTCTGATTTATCAGGACATTGCTTACAATAACCCTGAAAAGCCCTGGCAATTGAGCGGCCGCTACGCGCTTTTCGACACCGACACCTACGAAGAAAGACTATATGCCTATGAAAGTGATGTCCTGTATGCTTTCTCTATTCCTTCGTATTACTACAAGGGAAGTCGTTTTTACCTGATGGGTAAATACAGCATTGGCAGAAGCATCGACATATGGCTCAGGTATGCAATAACCCATTATGCAAACAAACAGGTTATTGGGTCTGGCCTTGACGAGATACAGGGTAACAATAAATCAGAAATTAAAGTCCAGCTAAGATTCCGCTTCTGATCGGATCCGTTGAATGCTTTTGTTAGGTTCGCAATAAAATTTGGTTATTTTTGCTACGGGAAAATTTCAGATCAATTATTTTAATAATCACTAACAACTTATTTTTATGTTAAAAGAGCATCCAAAAGGACTATTGGTTGCGTTCTTCTCAAATATGGGAGAACGATTCGGTTTCTACACCATGATGGCGATCCTGGTCTTATTTCTGCAGGCCAAATACGGACTTACTGAATCACAGGCCGGTGGTTATTACAGTTGGTTCTATTTTGGAATCTATGCCCTCGCCCTAATCGGAGGTATTCTTGCCGACGCCACCAGGAAGTACAAGTTTGTAATTCTAATGGGTATTGTTGTCATGTTTGCAGGGTATGTGGTCATGGCAATTCCGGGAAATCCTTTGGCCATCACTCTTACCGGTCTCTTTACCATTGCCCTGGGTAACGGCTTATTCAAAGGCAACCTTCAGGCCGTAGTTGGTCAAATGTATGACGATCCCCGTTATTCCAAAGTCAGGGACTCAGCCTTCATGATTTTTTACATGGGTATCAACATCGGCGCATTCTTCGCGCCATTTGTAGCTACTGGAGTCCGCAACTGGTTCCTGAAAACCCAGGGCTTCGAACACGACGGAAGTCTACCTGCCATGTGCCATGCCTACCAGAACGGCACACTTGAAAATATGGATGCATTCCAGACACTTGCCAATAAAGTCAGTGGTCAGGCTGTTACCGATCTTGGTGCATTTGCTACTGAGTACATCAATGCTTTTGCAAGAGGATATAATTATGCATTTGGTATCGCTGCCGGTGCAATGGTTGTTTCAATGCTCGTTTACATTATTTTCAATAAACTTCTTCCCAGTGTTGATAAGGTAGTAGCCAAAGAAACAAGCAAAGACGGGAAAGCAAAAGGCAACCTGGTAAGTTTTCTGTTAGCTGCAGGACTTATGGTAACCACATCCGTAATATTCTACTTTGGCAATGGATGACCTCGCCCTCGGCATGGCCGTTGGTCTATTTGTTGGATTTGTTGCCATGATGTTCCAGATTTCAACCAAAGAGGAACGTCCAAGGGTAACTTCCCTGCTTCTGGTATTCATTGTCGTAATCTTCTTTTGGATGTCATTCCACCAGAATGGCCTGACCCTCACCTTTTTCGCCCGCGACTACACAGTGAAAGAAGTTGGTGCATTTACGAATATTTTCTTCAACCTCGAATCGATCCTGGCATTTATAGGCGCCATCGCAGGGGTAGTATTGTTGTTCAACAAAAAGAGCTCAAACAAACTGATTGGCGGTGCAATGGCACTTGTTTTCGGTGGTTTGACCTATTACTTCGTTTCAGGTTTTGCAGCAAGCAACCCCATTGCTCCTGAAGTGTTCCAGTCGTTTAACCCATTGTTCATTGTGTCGCTTACCTTCCCGGTGATGGCAGTGTTTACCTGGCTCCGGAATAAAAACCTGGAACCTTCTACACCAAAAAAGATTGGTATCGGGATGTTTATTGCAGCATTGGGCTTTCTGGTTATCCTGATCGCTTCAATCGGACTGGTATCGCCTCATGAATTGCAGGTGATTGAGAATGGTTCTACTAAATATAACCCTGTTCCGGATTCATCAAGGGTAATCCCTTATTGGCTTATCAGTAGTTACCTGATTCTTACCATCGCCGAGTTGTTTCTCAGCCCTATGGGACTTTCATTTGTTTCCAAAGTTGCTCCTGCCCGTTTCCAGGGCCTGATGCAGGGGGGCTGGCTGCTGGCAACTGCTGTCGGTAATAAATTCCTATTCATCGGAAGCGACTTCTGGGGGAAACTCGACCTTTGGCAGTTATGGGCAATATTTATCGTATGTTGCGTGCTTTCTGCCATCTTCATCTTCTCCATCATGAAACGCCTCGAAGCTGCCACCAAATAAACGGCAGAAAAGAACCCGGTTCTCAACAGGTTGCCGCTAAACGACTTCCTATTGAAACAATGGTTTGATGGAGTGTTGGAATGTTGGAATAATGGAATGATGGAAAGCATCATATTATTTGCAGGAAAACGACATGTCGTTTTCCTGCAAATATTTTCCCCCATGCCCCATGCCCCATGCCCCTGTGCCCTGTGCCCTGTGCCAAGCGGGGGGGGGGGGGGGCGGCGGGGGGGGGGGGGGGAGCGGGAGACAAGGGGAAAAATGGGCCTGTCTCTCCTTGTCCCCATTTCTCCGTGTCCCCTTGTCTGCTGCTTAAGATACGAAATTTCGCAATTTAACTCCATGCCCCATGCTCCATGCTCCATGCAAACTTTTAAACCATGAACCCATTCATCGGAAAACGCTACAACAGCTACAACGAATACTTTAAGCGCACCTTCGGTCAACGGGTGCAGAAAGTTTCGATCGATGCCGGTTTTACCTGTCCCAACCGCGACGGCACTGTCGGAACCGGTGGATGCACCTATTGCAACAACGATGCTTTTAATCCTTCCTATTGCCAGCCTCAGAAAACTGTGATGCAACAGATTGACGAAGGCATTGAATTTCATAAAATACGTTATCGCCGGGCATTGAAATACCTTGCCTATTTCCAGACATACTCCAACACCTATGCACCGCTCGCCAGGCTAAAGGATCTCTATGACCAGGCAATGGCTCATCCCGATGTAGTCGGGCTGGTTATCGGAACCCGCCCCGATTGCATAGATGATGAAAAAATTGAATATTTTGCCGGATTGGCCAAACAACATTATCTTATGATAGAATATGGCCTGGAGTCAACCAGCAATAAAACACTCGATTTGATTAACCGTGGCCATACTTTTGAACAAACAGCCACAGCCATTCGTAAAACAGCAATGGCAGGAATAAAAACAGGGGTTCATCTGATATTTGGGTTACCGGAAGAAACCAGGGAAGAGATGTTAAAACAGGTAGAGGTAATTTCATCTTTACCCCTCACAACCATCAAATTTCATCAGCTGCAGATCGTTAAAGATACGGTCATGGCCCGGCAGTTCGTAGAAAATCCTGCACATTTCAGCCTCTTCAGTCTGGAAGAATACCTTGAGTTTATTGTGAGATTTATCGAACGACTCAATCACGGTTTTGTGATTGAGCGTTTTACAGGTGAAGTTCCTCCACGGTTCCTGATCAGCAAACCATGGGGGCAACTCAGGGCCGATCAGGTAGCTGTGATGATAGAGCAGGAAATGGAAAGGCAGGATACCTGGCAGGGTAAATATTTCGGGAAGCCTGCCGAATCCTGAAATACGAAATAATAAGCCCTGAAAAAGATGGATAGTAAGTGAATCAGTTTCAGGGCTATTTCAATGAATGAATAGGATTATTGCTCTGCCTCAGACGAAGTTTCGGTGTTCTTTGGCAATTTCATCCGCCTGGCATCTTTCAGTGCCTTGCTGATGATCCACTCAAGTTGCCCGTTGGTACTGCGAAATTCATCAGCAGCCCATTTCTCAACAGCTTCAAGCAGTTCAGCATCAACACGAAGTGCAAATGATTTTTTTTGTGCCATTTTTTACTTACACCTTATCGGATATATGTTGGTAGGTAGTTTACCAACAATAAATTCGCAATTATTGTAAACTGATTTAACTGACAATCTGATCCGGTTAGTCCGGCTTCAGCCTGCAGCTGCTCCATGTGACGACTGCCTCGAAATGTATTCCTTACAAAGGTATATCATAAGAGTCACGATCAGAAGATGGGGAGGATACCTCCTGATGCTGTCGCTAACCTCAATATCGTAGTTATACCTGAATTTATTCCAGATAAACTTCGTTCTCACAACCAGCATTTCACGGTCATCCTTGTCAGTAAGAAGATAGCGGCTGTTAAACAAACCTTTATGTTTGAAGGAAAATTCCCTGTCGCTGCTGCCGAAATGTGTTTCCACAACGGCATGTCCATTCCACTTCTTTCTGATTGTTATGACAACACCGGTACCATCCCTCACCTCAAATGAAGTTCTCCAGAAATTCGAGGGTACAATCTGATACACATGCTGATCGGGATCAATAAGACTGGTTTTGGAGGAATACCAGTTTTTGTAAACCAATCTGCCGGTCTCATTCCCCTCCTGATAAACGGCTATGGTCCTGGAATCAAGGGTAACAGCTTTCATCGTTTCGGGCATCTTTCAGATTTTCAGGTTTCCGGGATATCTTATTGGTGCAGGGTGCCGGTATTAATTACCGGACTGGCATCCTTATCCGAACAAAGCACAACCATGAGGTTACTAACCATTGTCGCCTTCTTATCTTCATCCAGGTTAATCAGTTTCTTTTCTGAAAGCTGTTCCAGCGCCATTTCAACCATACTAACTGCACCTTCAACAATTTTTTTACGGGCTGCTATGATAGCCGTTGCCTGCTGCCTGCGCAACATAGCACCGGCAATTTCAGAAGAATAGGCCAGGTAGGAAATACGGGCTTCAATAACATCAATACCTGCTCTTTCGAGACGTTCTGACAACTCTGCTTCCAGTTGTTGATTTACCTCTTCCCCACCTGCCCTGAGAGAAATTTCAGACTGGGCATCATCGAAATTGTCATATGGATAATGACCGGCCAACTTTCGTATGGCAGCTTCACTTTGAATTTCAACATAGTGAATATAATCATCGACTTCAAATGCAGCCTTAAAAGTATCCTGTGCCTTCCAAACCAGCACTATACCGATCATAATGGGATTCCCGATCTTATCGTTCACTTTTATAGGATCACTGTTAAGGTTCCGCGCACGCAGGGAGATCTTTTTCCGGGTAAGAAAAGGATTGACCCAGAAGAATCCGTTGTGCTTGACTGTACCTATATAATCACCAAACAGCACCAATACACTGGATTCGTTTGGATTTACCACCAGCATACCAGGCAGAAGAAAGATTGCAGTTACCAGCATCAACGCTGAGACTATAACCAGGAATATGTTATAGTTAAAGTTGATCAGGACGAAAATAGGTAGTATGATCATCACCAACACTACCAAAATCATGATGTAGCCCGATATTGGGCGGACAAATTTTTCTTGTTCTTTTGTTTCCATTTTGATATCATTTTGATATTGCAATAATACGACATCCGGAATACCTTTGTCAAGTATTTATCGAAATATTTTTAAAGAATTTATTTCAGGATCACTGTTGTCAGGTTAAAATTAAGTACAGTCTTGTCACGAAGTCACTAAACCCCAAACCTACCTGTTCACACGCCGCCTGCCGGTTTACCCCCCGCAGGTTGGCGACAAAAAGGAGAAAGTAAGCCATACTATAAAACCCTGGGAAACCATCGTTAATGAATCTAACCAGTAATATTTTAAGTTTTTTATCGGACAACAATGTTTCCGGGTGTTCAAAAAACTAAATTTGTCACTTTTAATTCCCGAACTTCAATGAAACAGAAAACATACCGGCATATTTTTTTTGATCTGGATAAGACCTTATGGGACTTTGAAACCAATTCCATTGAAACTTTCAGGGAGATTTTCATCAAACACAAACTTGCAGACCGTGGGGTCCATTCTTTTGATGAATTCCTGAATATCTACAACAGGCACAATCACATATTATGGGAGTTTTACCGCCAGGGTGAGATTGTTAAGGAAGTGCTGAATATCCGTCGCTTTTCTCAGACCCTGCATGAATTTGGTATCACTGACAACCTATTGAGCAGCAATATCGCTGAAGACTATGTAAATCTCAGCCCCACCAAGACGAATCTTTTCCCTCACACCATTGCTATCCTTGAATATCTCAGCAAAAAATACACCTTGCATATAATTACCAATGGGTTTGAGGAAGTACAGTACCGCAAGCTTAATTTCTCCGGATTGAAGATGTATTTCACCGAAATTATCACATCAGAAGATGCCGGATCGAAGAAACCCGAACGCCATATTTTCGACTATGCCCTGAAGCGGTCGGGTGCGCTGCCGGAGGTGAGCCTGATGATAGGCGATGATGAGGAAGTTGATATCCTCGGTGCGATTGAAGTGGGTATGGATCAGGTATTGGTGGATTATAACAGGGAGTTTCTTACAACCAGGGCTACTTACCGGATTGAAAGCCTGGATGAGCTGTACGGAATTATTTAATCCCTGATCATAAAAATTAAGGGCCAGATGATTTTCACATTTACCATCAAATCAATTCAAGGACCTGCTGTCTAACAAATAAATTGTCGATAATTGTTTCTGCCGAAAAGAAATTGTAAAAAAAAAGCTGCCTCTCGGGCAGCTTTTAATTGTCTTACAGTAATTGCTTACTTTTTATCAGATGCAGGAACCGGTTTTGCGGGTTCGGTCTTGCACCTTTGCTGCAGCAGGATTTTGCTTTTTCACCTGAGCAAGGAGTTGCACAACCTGCTTTTGCTCCATCAGTTTTGGTAGAACAGTTTGATTTTGCTTCTTTGCTATCAGTAGCGCAGGCAGCCTTGTCTGATTTCTCAGTTGCAACTTTTTCGGTTGTGGTTTTGGCTTTAGGTGCGTTCTGTGCGGAAACACTGGCAAGGGTAAAGGCAAATACAAGTGCCATTACCGAAAAAATCATTGAAATTCTTTTCATGAGGCTAAGATTAGGATTAGTGCTACAAATGTAGTGACTCGTGCAGAAAGGTGCAACTTTAAAAGTGTTAATGATATGTTAATATTTCAGAGCTCAGCGATCACCGTTTTTTTACCTGTCACCTTCTGCCCAAGGCTTACTTTTACTTTCGATCCAAGAGGAAGGAATAGATCAACTCTTGATCCGAATTTGATAAAACCTATTTCATCACCCTGCCTTACCATGTTACCTTCACGTGCGTAACAAACTATACGTCTGGCCATTGCACCGGCAATTTGCCTTATGAGAACCTGGATACCTGCCTCATTTTCCACGACAATGGTAGTCCGTTCATTTTCTGTAGATGATTTAGGATGCCATGCTACAAGGTACTTTCCGGGATGATATTTCATGTATTTAACAATGCCACTTACCGGTGACCAGTTAACATGCACATTGTTAGGTGACATGAAAACCGAAACCTGTATCTTCTTTTCATTAAAGAATTCCGGTTCATTCACTTCTTCCAGCGCAACCACTTCTCCATCTGCTGAGCAGATGATCAGTTTGTCATCCGGGGCAAGAGTCCGTTTTGGGAGCCTGAAGAATCTAACCACCCAGAAAAAAGCCAGTCCCAGCAGTATCCATACTAAATAATGCAGCAATAAAGGCATGGCTATCAATCCACTGAGAGGGGATAAAATTCCCAAAACAATAAATGAAACAAGTATGATGATATACCCTTCTTTGTGAATTCCCATATCCTGAATTTCTGTTTTTACTTAAAAGCATCCAATACTGAATCAAATCAGCAAATTGGATTGTCATCAGTATTATCTCAAGAAGTAAATTAAGAAGTAAACGGGAGGTGCAGCAAGAAGAACTGCATCGAAACGGTCGAGAATGCCTCCATGTCCCGGCAGGATACTTCCTGAGTCTTTTACTCCTGTACTTCTCTTAAGCATTGATTCTACAAGATCGCCAAAAGTACCAAAAACTATGATTAAAAGAGCAATGAGCAACCATTCAGAAACCAAAAACTCGGTAAATGATGCTGAAATCATATAAGCAGTAAGTAATCCGGCAAGGCTCCCGCCAAAAAAACCTTCCCACGATTTTTTCGGACTGATCCGCTCTATCATATGATGTCGGCCAAACAATGATCCTACAATATAAGCTCCTGAATCGTAGATCCACAAGATGAGAAAGAACCCAAGCAGTGCACCGCTTTGTTGCCATCCGGGACTGTCGGTATGACCGAAAAAACCGCTTAGTAATGCAAGCGGAAGGATTATCCACAGAATACCAAGAAGACTGGCTGCAACATTCAGAAAAGGTGAAGTCGATTTTCTGAAAAGTTCAACAATTAAAAGCAGCGGCAGGATTAAAAAATTAACCAGCAGCAAATCACTGCCAGCGATCCCGAATTCCCACAAAACAATGGTAGTATAGAAAACTGTAGCCAGAATTAAGCCGGACAACCTGTGCACATAAATCTTATTCATTCTTAAAATCTTTGCAAACTCAACAAAGCCTGCAAGGGAAACTATCAGAAAAAGTGCTGCAAAAGCCCAATAACTTAAAAGGACAGAGCCAATTATACAAATCACGAAAAGCACCCCTGTGATGGTTCGGGTCGTAAAATTATTCAAGGTTTCCGGTTGGTTTAATTATTTGATTGGCAATAAAAGCATCTTCAAATCTCACATAAAGCTCAATTTCGCCGAAAAGATAAACAGAATCCTGTTTATTGACTACAATAGCATCAATCTGGCTTTCTTCCAATATCGCCCGCATCATTTCTGTTTCATGCAGGTGTGCTGAAGAAAATATACAAGTCCAGCCTTCCATTACGCCATTTGTTTATTTATTTGATATCGTCGGCCAGAAAAACATATACCTCTTTCGGCCCATGCGCACCCATCACAAGGGTCTTTTCAATATCAGCAGTTCTGCTGGGTCCGGTAACCATGGTAACCATTGAGGGCATTTTCCCGGCATATTTTTCCCTGATGCCGGCCAACGCAAATTTAATATCCGGGACGATCTGGGAGGTAAACGCGATAACCACATGAACTTCGGGAAAAGAATACAATCTCCGGCCGGAGAATTGCTGGGATGACATCATAATACTTCCCAATCTGGCGATCAGGTACTCACATGATGTCACCGACACCTTCATCGATTCAATTCCCTGATTTACCCGCTTAACAGGTATTCCGGCATGATTCAGCAAGCCCATCAGCGACTCTTCATTGCACCATGCTTCAGTCCAGTTATTCTGTTTAAAAACAGCCTTCACTTTAACCAGCATATCAGGAGCTGAATCGCAGAAAATAAATTTGCCTCCGACCTTCGAAAACTCCACGGCAAAATTAATGTCGCTGTCCTCGGGCATGGATTGATAAACATCGGTATCAAATTCAACTTCCGGGAAAGGGTTCTCAGAGGTTTCAATAAGCGCATGCCTGATATTCTTGAGCACCTTTTCACGAGTGGTGCTTTCCCGGATATGCTCAGGCCTGGAAACAAGCTTATTGCGGGTTCTCATCAGCTATTCCGGTTACTGGTTCGGATTCAGTGACAACCTCAGGAATTTTTTCATCAATTTTAGCTTCGGGAGATTCAGAACCGATAGCTTCTGCTCCATTCGTTTCATTCGACGACTCAATAAGAAGATGCTCATCGAAGGGCCGTTTGCCAAAAATATTCTCCAGGTCTTCCCTGAAAATTACTTCCTTTTTAAGCAGAATTTCTGCAAGTTTATCAAGCTTATCCCTGTTTTCTGTAAGAATCTTTTTTGCTCTCTCGTAAGCCAGTTCAATCATTTTCTTAATTTCAGTATCGATTACCAGGGAAGTAGCTTCACTGTATGGTTTACTGAATGAATACTCCTGTTGGCCTGTTGAATCGTAATAACTGACATTACCAACCTCTTTATTGAGGCCATAATAAACAACCATTGCATAAGCCTGCTTGGTAACTTTCTCCAGATCGTTGAGTGCCCCGGTTGATACTTTACCAAAAACAATCTCCTCAGATGCCCTGCCTGCCAGAGTAGCTGTCAACTCATCAAACATTTGCTCATAGGTAGTTATTTGCCGCTCTTCGGGCAAATACCAGGCTGCACCCAGTGCTTTACCCCTGGGCACAATGGTAACTTTTACCAATGGATGGGCATATTCAAGTAACCAACTCGAAGCAGCATGGCCGGCTTCATGAAAGGCGATTACTTTTTTCTCCTGAGGTGAAATAATCTTATTTCTCTTTTCCAATCCACCGACAATACGGTCAATGGCATCAATAAAATCCTGTTTTCCAATTTCGGACTTATTGCGACGGGCAGCGATAAGTGCCGATTCATTGCAAACATTTGCAATATCGGCACCCGAAAATCCGGGCGTTTGTTTCGCGAGAAAATCAGAATCCACGCTCAGATCGGTCTTCAAAGGTTTCATGTGTACCTTAAAGATGGCCTTACGTTCTTCCAGATCGGGCAACTCAACCAATATCTGCCTGTCGAAGCGGCCTGCCCTGAGTAAAGCCCGGTCAAGAATGTCGGCACGGTTGGTGGCTGCAAGGATAATCACTCCTGCATTGGTTGCAAAACCGTCCATTTCAGTAAGTAATTGATTGAGGGTATTTTCCCGTTCATCGTTGGCTCCGGTAATCTGGTTTCTTCCCCTGGCACGTCCAATGGCATCAATTTCATCAATAAAAATAATACATGGTGACTTTTCCTTCGCCTGTTTAAACAGGTCGCGAACCCTTGATGCTCCAACACCGACAAACATCTCAACAAAATCTGAACCTGAAAGTGAGAAAAAGGGCACTTTCGCCTCACCGGCCACTGCTTTTGCAAGCAGGGTCTTACCGGTTCCCGGAGGGCCTACAAGCAAAGCCCCTTTAGGGATTTTTCCTCCCAGTGTAGTATACTTTTTAGGGTTCTTCAGGAAATCAACAATTTCCATGATCTCAACCTTGGCTTCTTCGAGTCCGGCAACATCTGAAAAATTAACATTCACATTGGTATCCTTATCGAAAAGCTGGGCTTTTGATTTGCCAATATTGAAGATCTGGCCACCACCGCCGGAACCCCGGCTCATCATGCGCATGATAAAAAACCAGGCACCTACTAAAAGAGCCACCGGAAGAATCCAGGAAAGCGCATCACCCCATACATTTCTGCGTGTAAGGTTTTCGATGTATATAGGTTTCTCAACCCCTTGCTGCAGTTCGGCAAAATCCTTTTCAAAGGTTTCTACAGAACCAATGGCGTAGGTATACTGTGGGCGGCTGCCACCGAAACCATCATTTGGTTTAACATCTTTAAACCTCGGAAGATTAAATTTCTCCTTCTTAATGTAAATCTCAGCAAACTCTTTGTTTACAAGAACAAGTCTGCTAATATCCTGGTTCTCAACCATCGATTTAACTTCACCCCAACCGATTGATTTGGGTGAATCGCCCCAACTGTTCATAAACTGAAGGCCAATGATCAGTGCAGCAAGTAAAGCGTATATCCACAGGTAGTTGAATTTTGGTTTGCCTGTTTTAGGCTTACCAAATCCGTTTTCAGGTTTTTTATCGTTTGTTTCGTCCATAACTTTTTTCAGGCTTCAGCCGATGTATTTTTCTTAGTAAGTTTTTTCACAGGAGCAGGCGGCAAACACTTCTTCAATTCAGCATCAGCCCACAGATCCTCCAATTTGTAAAATTTCCGGCTGGGCTCCTGGAATATATGAACCACTACGTCAAAATAATCCAGTAATATCCATTCGGCATTTTCAAACCCTTCTTTTTTCCAGACATTAAATCCAACTGCCTTTTTTACCTCCATTTGCACCGAATCAGCTATCGCCTCAACCTGGGCACGGGATTTTCCATGACAAATCACGAAGAAATCAGCGATGGAATTTTTAATCTTTCGCAAATCTATCTGAACTACATCCTCACCCAACTTTTCAAACATTCCATGTACTATGATAGAGGCTAACATTTCCGATGCTGATTTTTCTTTTTTTGCGGCCATAGGCTGTTTATTATATTTTTGCAAAGTTAACGAATAAAATTCTAAAAATCTGTAGCCGGCAGACACCGGCATTCAGAAAGAAAGGATCATCTGTTGGATTTTTTTTTGCGTAGTACGTTAATCAACAATTGTACCGTACAATTCCTGTCAGTATCCACTAACCCTGAAACAATATGCCTTTTAGTCAAGCTGAACTGATACTGCTTCAATCCACAGAATCAACAAACCAATTCGTGTTGAATCTGATAAAAACCAGGCCATTGGGTGAAGGCTCAATTGTTTACACCCAATCCCAAACCCAGGGAAAAGGTCAGGGAAACAACCGTTGGGAAAGTGAGCCCGGAAAGAACCTTACAGCGACGATTGTTTTATACCCTGATTTTCTTAAACCAGAACACCAGTTTATGCTTACCAAGGTGGTTTCCATGTCGGTTTGCTCGTTGCTTGACAATTATAGCCTTCCAGCCAGAGCTATGATCAAATGGCCCAATGATATTTACGTAAACCATAACAAAATTGCGGGAATCCTTATCAACAATGAAATCTCCGGGAACACAATTTCCATGACCATAGCAGGATTGGGACTTAATATTAACCAGGAATCATTTAGTAAAAATGCGCCCGGTGCCATTTCACTTAAAATGCTCACAGGAAATGAATTTGACCTCAATATGATACTGACAGAATGGCATAGTAACATGGAGCAATGGTATAAGAAACTTATGGATGCGGATTTCAATTCGTTGGATGCAGCATACCTTGAAAGACTATATTGCCTGAATCAACCAGCAGAATACATCATCAGGGGCGAAAAAATGGAGGCTACAATTCTTGGATTGGCGGAATACGGCATGCTGTTGCTCAATGATAACAATGGCAGACAATTCAAATGCGGATTACAGGAAGTTGTATTTGTAAGGTAGAAGGGAATAACTGAAGTGAATTGAAGAGGAATCGGGTGAACCGCTTACAGAAATCAGACATCTCCGGATTCACAGATCTCTTTGAGTTTCTCAGCCAGAATATTGATAAAATTTCCAAGTGGCTTCGAAGCCAGCATCATCATCATGGGGTTGAGATCGGCATTCAGCTCGAGACGTGCGTCGCATGATTGATCATCAACTTTGGTGATAAAACATTGTAAATCAAACTGGAACGGCACTTTACCATCTGCCTGGATAAAAATATGATTGTCAGGAGTTTTCGACTTAAACCTCATCCCGAGGGTTGCCATATTCTGTATGTTGAAACTGCAACTCTCACCATCTGACCGCCAATCGGTTACTTGTGGAGGCATTAATTTTTGAAAATTATTAAAATCGGATAAAAATCCAAATACAAAACTATCAGCACGCTGAATCGTTACCTGCTCGCTTTTGAATGTTGCCATAAATATCTATTTCCCCCAGGCTTCAGGATTTTCACGCCATAGAATCAATGATTGCTTATCAGATTCCTTGATGTAATTTTTCTCCTGGGCAAGGCTGATCAAACTGTTATAATCGGTAAGGGTCCGAAGGCTGCAATTTTCTTTTTTAAAGTTTTCTATTGCTGATTCAAGGCCATACGTAAAAATTGCGACCATGCCCTTTACATTACAGCCTGCTTCGCGCAGGGCGGCAACTGCAGCAAGACTGCTTTGACCTGTTGAAATAAGATCTTCGATCACAACAACCGACTGTCCTGATTCAACCACTCCTTCAATCTGATTGGTTAGCCCATGGTCTTTTTTGGAAGAGCGGACATAGGCGAACGGAAGCCCAAGTTCCTGGGCAACAAGCGCACCTATGGCAATAGCTCCGGTTGCAACACCTGCAATCAGATCAATAGATCCATATTCTTCACTGATCAACCTGGCAAATTCCTGCCTTATAAATGTGCGTACCTTAGGGTAAGCCAGAATTTTTCTGTTATCGCAGTAGATCGGTGAAATAATCCCTGAACTCCAGGTGAATGGATGCTGATTATCTAATTTTATTGCCTTTATTTGCAACAAAAATTCCGCTGTATCCAGTGCGACTGATTCATTTTTACTCATGCTGCAAATGTACGAAGTTTTTATAAACGACAAACCAGTGAAATTTTGCAGTGGCATCGATCAGGGTGATATTCATCCGGACACCCTGATTTTGCAAGCCATTTCAGTTAAAATGATGAAAGAAAATTTCTCAGTTTTTGCTAAATCAGCTGAGTATAACTCTCTGATATTTTATGACAGTCAAAACATTAAAAAGAGGTTCGGGGACTTTATTTCGCTTTTTTGGTATCTCGAAGCTGCAGGGGGAGTAGTTCGCAATGAATCAAATTCAAGGCTTTTTATCTACCGGTTCGGGAAATGGGACCTGCCTAAAGGGAAAATAGAAAAGTCCGAGTCAACAACCGATGCAGCCTTAAGGGAAGTTACTGAAGAAACAGGTCTCCTGAATCCTCATATCCTCACTGAATTGCCTCCAACCTATCACATTTATGAACACAAAGGCAAAAAAATACTAAAACGTACTTATTGGTATTCAATGAAATACACCGGATTCGATAATCTTGTACCTCAAACCGAAGAAGGGATAACGGAAGCGAGGTGGTTCCTTCCGGAGGATTTCAATATTATATTCAAAAACACCTATGCTTCATTATTCAGCCTGATTGAAGCCGATTTACGATTCCCGTAACAGTAACCAAACTGAAAATTTGTTTTTATCTTTGTTGCTGAGTTAACTTCGCTTTATGACAAAAAGAGCCGTATTTCCAGGTTCCTTCGACCCAATAACAAAGGGTCATGAGAACATCATCCTCAGAGCCATCCCCCTGTTCGACGAAATCATCGTTGCAGTCGGACTGAACATAGAGAAGAAGGGATATTTTAAGGTTGATGACAGGATCAACTGGATAAAAGATGTTTTCGCAGATAGTCCGAAAATTAAGGTTGAAAGTTACTCAGGTCTTACTGTAGATTTCTGCCGCATGGTGAATGCTACCTATATTTTAAGAGGCCTCAGAACATCGGCCGACTTCGAATTTGAACGAACAGTGGGTCAGGTGAACAAAAAACTCCATCCTGACATTGAAACAATATTCTTACTCACAACGCCGGAATATACTTCAATAAATTCATCTATTGTGCGGGATGTATATAAAAACGGGGGCGATGTCCGGCTTTTTATTCCGGATGCTGTAAAACTTCCTAAACTCTGACAGGCAGTCAGCAAATCTTCACTATGATTAAGTTCTGGCTGGTGATTTTATTACCCGGCCTCAAAAATACTAAAGTTTACTTTACCATATTTCCGTTGCTGCTGAAAGCCTGGCAGACCAGCGAAATTATAATCCCTTGAATGTTCAAGTACCAGCCATCCTCCCGGTTTCAGCAGGCTGCGCTCCAATACAACATTTGGTATGACTTCTAATCCCTGCATTTCGTAAGGGGGATCGCAAAAAATAATGTCGTACTGGATTTCGCAGTTATTCAGATACCTGAACGCATCGCTGCGGAAGCTCAGAACAGCGTCAAACCCGAATGTTTTGGCTGTCTGCCTGATAAAGTTGACACATTTAAGGTCAATGTCGATGCTTGTTACCCCGGTGGCCCCGCGGGAAGAAAACTCGTAGGTTATATTTCCGGTTCCGGCAAAAAGATCAAGTACTGTTACCTCAGTCAAATCAAAATTATTGACAAGGATATTGAAAAGCGCCTCCTTGGCCATGTCGGTAGTCGGCCTTACAGGAAGGTTTTTAGGGGCATGTATCTGCCTGCTTTTGTGTGTTCCGCTTATTATCCGCACAAGACCGGATTTAAAAGATCATAAAACTTATGTCCGAATGAATTAGGAATTGAAATACCCGGTAATGGTGATTCCGGATTTTTAATGAGATCAACATGCCTGATGTAGCGTTGGATAAGTTCGAAAAGCAGGGACTCCGGGTCAATTTCACCTGACAATACTACGGGAACATTCTCAGGGTTTAAGGCCAATTGGTCAAGAACAAAGATAAGGTAATAAACTAAATCTTCATTGGTTCTCCATTCAAAACTATTGCAATAGAGCAATTTACCTTCTTTTATTACAATAATATCAAATGAACCGGTCCTGATGTTGACAAAAACAGGATTTCTTAATTCAGAGTGCCTGTAGCGCGGAAGAATCGTTTCTACCATTGTTCCGGCATGGTGAAGGAATTTGGCCTGACTAAAATGCCGGTTCAACAGCTCATTCAGATTTTTATGAACAGAGTAAACAACCCAGGCTTCGGCGGAATTAAGGAAATGGTCAAGAATTATTTCGGAATCAACATGCCTGTGAACGAACTCAAGGTAGGTTACTTTTTGCAATGGATCATATAAAGCGTGCGGGACCAGGGTATAATTAAGGCTGTTGATGAAAAGGCAGGTATGCCTGAAAGGCTTGAGAATCCATGGATGCTGATTAAAAAACCCGTCTAACCGGTCGACAAATAGAGCCTTAGCCGACTCTCCCGATGAAAAAGCAGTTGTGTTTTGAAGGATCATTGACTCAAGCACAATAAACCTCGAAACCTGATGGGAGTAAACAGAAAAAGAAAGTCCATCCGGATCAATCCGGATGGACAGACTATATTGTGTGGTAAGCGCCTGATCGAATAAACGGTCATGATGTCTGACCTGTGCCAGGTAATCGCCTGCCATAATTTTTTTATACTATTCCCAGTTTCCGTCGATGGAGGCCTCGGTGAGTGAACCCATCTTTATCCCCGGATACCGGTTGATACTTTTCTGGCGTTCAGCGAGATTAATAACATCCTGTTTGTCCAGATCAAACAGATAGTATTCATAAGGAACAAGTATTTCGATAACGCTCACAATAGTGCCGCCCTTATCAATTTTATCGGTTTTCATTTCGAACTTGCGTCCATCTGAGAAAGGTACAATCGCCATTTCCTCAAGCTTGAAATTAACCCGTTTTGAGTACAATGAGTCAGCTATCGGAATAAATCCGATGGTATCGGTAATAGAACGGCTAAATGTAGTGTCGTTGGGATCTGGAATCATTTTAACAACAGGAATTTTCCCGGTGCGAAGAAAATCAAACAGGCTGTCGAAACTGCTGGTGTAGCGGTTGTTAAACTGTTTGAAAAACGTTTGTGCCGTTCTGATGTCTTTTAATTTATCAACAATGTGTGTGTTTCGCCTGCTGATTTCTTCCTGAAAGCGGATGGGTTTCATAATGGAAGTATAAAGCAGGTAACCAAGCACAATGACAACTACTGCCAGAACAATCTTAAGAATATTGCTTTTCATAAGAAAAATGATTTTTTGCAATGCAAATGTATAATAAATTTTAATTGAGCAAGCTAAAATTAAACGCTGAATTATCACAGATTCTTATCTACTGCCGACATTAATTTTTGATTTGGTTTGGCAACCTGTTTGGGAGAAAAAGTGGCGAAAGTTTACATATAATTATCTGCATAATTATTCATTGACTGCTAGTTAAGCTGAAAGGAATTGATATTTAACATTTTTTTTGGCATGATTTTTACTGGTAATTGAATATATTTGCAGTTGAAATTCAGTTTCATTCACAAAAATTACTCATGATGAACAAAGTAAGAAAGATCTCAGTATTGCTGTCAGCCTTGATAATGTTGGTTTTTGTTAATCTATCAAACGGACAAACCAAAGAAGAAGCAACGAATGCATACAACCGCGGGGTTGAACTTTCAGCCACCGATTTACCCAAAGCCATTGAAGCGCTTCTAAGCGCTGCCGATATTGCAGCTAAAACAGGAGAAGAGGCTGCCGATATTCAGAAAATGGCCGAAGGTCAGATACCTCTGCTTCAGTATAATTATGCTACATCCTTATACAAGGAGAAAAAACTTGACGAAGCCATAACAAACTTCTTACTTGCGAAAGATTACGCAGTTAAATTCAATGATAAATCAACCCAGGCCAAAGCCGAGGATTTATTACCCAAACTGTATCTTGCCAAAGGGAGTGGTGAGCTTAAGGAAAGCAAGTTTACTGAAGCCCTCGCAAGTTTTGACAAAGCAATCGGCTACGACCCGGGTTTTGCCAAAGCGTATTTAAGCAAAGGCCTTGTATACAAAAAACAGGATAACTTCGAGGCAATGAAAACTGCCATGGATAAAGCGATCGAAACCGGGAAAGCTTCAAATGATGAGAAGACCGTTGCTTCAGCCAGTAAAGCGATAGCTGACGAATACATTAAAAACGCCAATGCTGCCTTTAAAAAAGGAACATTCGCACTGGTAATAACACAGGTTGATGAATCAGTAAAGTACGCCGATAACAATGTTGAAGCTTATTACCTTTATGCACTAGCATACAACAAGCTGTCAAAGTGGGATGAAGCTATTAGCAGTGCTGAAAAAGGAATCACCCTTGAAGAAAACACTCCGGCCAAACAAGCGCGTTTTTATTATGAAATGGGCCTCGCTCAGGCTGGTAAGAAAAGTAACGATGCAGCCTGTGCCTCATTTAAAAAAGCTGCTATAGGCCCAATGACCGAGCAAGCCAATTACCAGATTAAGACGGTGCTTAAATGCAAATAATATCTGTCAGATAAATATAAAAAGCTACACAATGTGTAGCTTTTTTTTTACGGTTTCATTTTTATTTAATCTGTAAAATCAGCTAACCCTCACAAATTTCCTGATAATTAAAAATCCGATCGGCAAGTACAAGATTTCCGGAACTGTAGTCAATAACCCCAAACAAGTGCTGCAAACCATTCGACACCAGTAGATAGTTAACCTTCAATGCCAGATTGTAGCGGGCAATCTGAAAAAAAACATTTTCAGACAAGGCGACTGTCGGTGCCTTACATTCCACAATTAAAGCTGGTTTGCCCGAAAGGTTATATACAACAAGGTCGAAACGTTTGGTCATTCTGTTTAAAGAAAGCCCGCGTTCTGAGGCCATCATATGAAGAGGCACTTTCTTTTCGCCCGACAGGTATTGAATCAGGTGCTGCCTGACCCATTCTTCAGGCGTTAACGCTACAAATTTTTTCCTGACCGGATCAAAAATCTGTAATTGCCCTTCATAATGCCTTGTCCGGAAGTTATATACAGGGAAGTTTAATGTGTGCATCTGTGGCCTGTTTGCAGGAATAAAACTAAGTAATTTTCTGAAAAACGCTACATTTGCAATGAAAAGAACCAATAATTGTCAAAGCTCTTTTCTTTTAGCTTTCATTTAAAGTATAAATGAGTTGCTTTTTATGTTTGCCTGTTTACCTTTTTTAAACAATCAGACATAGCTGTTAGAGCAGGACAGGCTATGAGGCTAATAATTAAAAAGCGGTCTTGCCGTTCCTGTTAAATTCAGTTAAAGATGAACTCCACATGTTTTGCAAATAACAACCTGTCAGAAAGGCTCCGCAGGAAGGCAGGATTTCGCGCAAAGGCAGGCCAGGCTTTCTGATCATAAAATTCAAAATTATCTAAAGATGAAAACCAAACTGGAAATAACCGAGAACTGGCTTCCACGCTATACCGGAACCCATCTTGGGGAATTTGGGGAATATATTTTACTGACAAACTTCAGCCATTACCTTGAATTATTTGCCGAATGGAACAACGTCGAAATAAAAGGGCATAATAAAGCAATGCCCAGTGCTACTGCCGGCGATATTACTATGATCAATTTCGGGATGGGGAGTGCCAATGCGGCAACCATTATGGATCTTCTCGGATGTATCAAACCGAAAGCAGCATTGTTACTTGGGAAGTGCGGTGGGTTGAAGAAAAAAGCCGAACTCGGCGATCTTATACTACCGATTGCAGCAATCAGGGGAGAAGGAACTTCTGATGATTATTATCCGCACGAAGTTCCGGCGTTGCCGGCTTTCAGCCTTCAAAAAGCAATCTCTACCTCTATCAGGGATTTCGCCCGTGATTACTGGACCGGAACTGTTTATACGACCAATCGCAGGGTTTGGGAACACGACGATCATTTTAAGGAATACTTACGGTCAATCAGATCCATTGCCATTGATATGGAGACAGCTACCATTTTTAGTGTCGGCTTTTTCAATGAAATCCCCACCGGCGCTTTACTCCTGGTTTCAGACCAACCCATGATTTCTTCAGGGATTAAAACAGAAGAAAGCGACCGGCATGTGACTGAAGAATTTGTTGAAACCCATTTGAAGATCGGCATTGCATCACTTAAGCAGCTTATCAACAACGGCCTTACTGTCAAACATCTGCGTTTTTAAGAATTTAATTTCACATGGCGACTGACTTCAATCACATACTTTCTGATATTAAGAAACGGATTTATTACCCTGTATACCTGTTTTGCGGAGAAGAACCATTTTTTATTGACCTGCTCACCGATGCAATTGAAAACGGGGTTCTCAGCGAAGATGAAAAAGGATTTAACCTTACCATTCTTTATGGCAGGGATGTTGAAGCCCGAACGATCATAGAAAACGCCAAACGTTACCCAATGATGGCCAGCCATCAGGTGGTCATCGTGAAAGAGGCACAGGATGTTAAAACGATCGATGATCTGAGTAATTACGCCGAGAAACCGCTTAATTCAACCATTCTGGTAATCTGCTATAAGTATAAAAAGTACGATAAGCGAAAGTCACTTTCAAAAATAGTTGAAAAGAAGGGCGTTTATTATGAATCTGCCCGGATCAGGGAAGATAAAATGCCATCCTGGATTGCAACCCAGGTGGAAGCTCAGGGATATACCATCTCCCCTAAAGCCAACAACATGATTGCCGACTATCTGGGAAATGATCTTGGTAAAGTGGATAATGAACTGAAAAAACTGTATATAAGCTTACCCAGAGGTAGCCAGATAACGGAAAAAATTATTGAAGACAACATTGGGATAAGCAAAGATTATAATATTTTCGAATTACAAAATGCCCTTGGTGAGCGCAATATTGTTAAAGCCAACCGTATTATTGCCCACTTCGCATCTAATCCTAAAGAGAATCCAATCGTAAAAAATATCATCCTGTTATACGGATACTTTTCAAAGCTGCTTCTTTACCATTCACTGCCTGATAAATCGAACAAGGAAGTAGCCTCGGCGCTTGGTATCAATCCTTACTTTGTAAATGATTTTCAATCTGCATCCAGAAATTATTCATTTGAAAAAATTATGCAAATCATCAGCCTTTTAAGGGAATACGATTTGAAATCAAAGGGCCTGGGCAATGGCTCAGCAGATGAAAATGAACTAACCAGAGAATTGATTTACAAGATACTTCATTGAAATAATACCATATAAAGCAAACTCATAATCAGCCTTTTCTATTCTTCCGTTTCTTTTTCTTCTTTGCTTTCTTTTGCAGGACAACCTCAGGAATTGACGGGTACATGGTGTTAATCTGAGATGCAAATCTTTCCTGCATGTAGGTTCTGCGCACCTTCATGGTAAATGACAACTCTCCTGTTTGAACAGTCCATTCCTGATCCATCAGTATAAATTTTCTGACCTGTGAGGGATGATCCAGCGCAAGATTAAGCAATGAGACATCACGTTGAATACGTTCAATTACAAATTCCTGATTGATCATCCCGGCATCTGTGGTATATTCATAACCCTTCGCCCTGCACCACGACCTGAGGTATTCAAAGTTGGGAGCAATCAGAGCCGACGGGTAGTTTCTGTTCTCTCCAATAACCAGGATATTTTCAATAAATGGGGATTCTTTCAGCTTATTTTCAACTACCTGGGGAGCGATGTATTTACCACCGGATGTTTTGAAAATTTCCTTTTTCCGGTCGGTTATCCGGAGGTATTTGCCATGAACCAGTTCGCCAATATCGCCGGTATGAAACCAACCATCTTCATCAATGGCTTCGGCTGTTTTGTCTGAGCGGTTGTGATAGCCCATCATTACATTAGGTCCCCTGCACAATATCTCTCCATCACTGGAAATGCGGACTTCAATGCCAGGTAAAACTTTTCCGACGGTCCCAAAATGAACTCCGTCGGGCTCGAAATTTCCGGTAGCAATTACAGGCGAAGTTTCAGTAAGTCCATATCCCTCAATTACTTTCATACCGGCAGCCCAGAATACACGGGCGAGTCCGGGATTTAGCGGAGCACCGCCCGATACGATAAACCTCACTTTGTTGCCAAATGCCAGCCGCCATTTCCGGTAAACCAACAAATCGGCAATTTTGAAGATCAACCGGTTCAGCGGTTTCTGAGCGGTTTCAATTTCATATTTAAATCCAAGTTTAAGCGCCCAGATAAAAACCGGCTTTCTGAAGCCTGTCAGATTTTTACCTTTCCGCAGTATTGTTGCGTACGATTTCTCAATCACACGTGGTACAGCGCAAAACATATCAGGCTTCACTTCCTTAAGGCAATCCCTGATGCGGTCGGGATTCTCAACATAAAACACGGAAATAGATAGGTACTGGTACATGTAATTCAACATGCGCTCATACACATGGCACAGGGGCAAAAAACTCAGAGCCCGGCTTACATTCATTCCGCCCAGAATCAGGCTGACAGATTTAAAATTGCTGACCAGGTTGGAATGCGACAACATTACCCCTTTCGGATGTCCGGTTGTACCCGAAGTATATATCAGGGTAGCCAGATCTGTCGGTAATATCTGATCGCGGATGCTCTGCAGTGAATCAAATAATCGCGGATCGTTTCCCTTAATCAAAAATTCCGACCATGACTCCGGCCCTGAATTCAATTCGAGCGAATAAACAGCAATTTCTCTGTCCATCCCATCCACGGCTGGCTTAACCCGCTCATAAGCATTCTGGCATCCAACCACAATCAGTTTTACCCCGGAATCCTCAAAAATAAACCTGTAACTATCTGAACTTAGTGAATGATAAACCGGAACATGCACACAACCAGCCTGTAAAATACCCATATCCAGGAAATTCCATTCAGGCATATTGTTCATGATGGTTGCAACCTTATCGCCCGGTTCCAGTCCGGAAGCAATCAATGCACAACTTATACTATCGGATTCACTCACATACCTGCCGGCAGAAACATGCAGCCATCTGCCTTGCTTTTTATAGCCGAATACACAATCCTTCGCAGAAAATTCTTCGCGATAAAGCTGAAGGAGGTCAAATATGCGGTTCACATTTCCCATGAAACGAACCTATGAATAAGAATGTATTAACAGGACAGGCTAATCCAGATCATTAATCCCAAAAACCGTATTAATGACCGGTGCATACTTATCATTGATGTAACGACGACGTAATTTGAGCGATGCTGTCAGTTCTCCGTTTTCAACATTCCATTCATGATCAATAAGTTCGAACCTTTTAACTTGTTCTGTAGCTCCGAAAAATTTGTTGAACTTATCAATTTCCTGCTGAAAACGTTTTTTAATTCTGGGAACAGCGATCATTTCAGAATCTGTAGTATACGGTATTGCCTTGATGGCACACCATGATCTCAGATGGGGGAAATCGGGCACAACGAGAGCAGCGGCAAATTTCTGATTCTCACCGATTACCATCAGTGTATCAATAAATGAAGATTCTTTAAACTTATTTTCTATTAATTCAGGACTAATGTACTTGCCGAGTGAAGTTTTAAAAATCTCCTTTTTTCTTCCGGTAATCCGAAGGTGGCCGGTTTTTTTAAAGACGCCAATATCACCGGTATGAAACCATCCTTCCTGGTCAATTGCTTCACCGGTAAGTTCCGCTTCTTTAAAATAGCCTGGCATAACATTGGGGCCCTTACACAGAATCTCGCCATCGTTGGCAATTTTTACTGTTACATCGCGGATTATTTTGCCTACTGTTCCGAAGCAATTTCCGTTTTCACTAAAATCATTCACAGCAATAACCGGGGAAGTTTCAGTAAGGCCGTAACCTTCAAGCACGGGAATGCCGGCAGCCCAGAATACACGCGACAAGCGGGGTTGCAGGGCAGCACCTCCGGAAACAATTACTTTCATGTTGCCCCCGACGGCAGCACGCCACTTGCTGAAAACCAACTTATTGGCAAGTTTTAGCTTGAGTGAATAAAACCACCCGTTGGCTTCGTCCATTTCGTAGCGGAGGCCAAGATTGACAGCCCAGAAAAAGATAAACTTTTTTATACCGGTGAGTTTACGTCCTGTCCCCATAATCCTGTCATAGATTTTCTCAAGTAGCCGGGGAACTGTAGTAAGAATATCAGGACTTATCTCACGCATATTATCCCCGATGGTAGCCATACTCTCAGCGTAGTATACCGAAATGCCGAGATATTGGTACATATAGTTGAGCATGCGCTCATATACATGACAAAGCGGAAGATAGCTCAGGGCTTTCCCTTCAGAACCAAATGGAGGAATGTGTGCAACAGATTTAAAGTTACTGATGATATTGGCATGTGTCAGCATTACCCCTTTGGGATTTCCGGTTGTGCCCGAGGTGTAAATGAGTGTGGCGACATCATTGGTTTTAACTGCTGAACCAACCTTTTGCAAGAGTTCAGGCGCAGCTTGTTGCCGGCCAAGCTCAATAAACGATTGTAATGAAAGGGCGCCTTCTGTTTCCTTAACGGCATAAACACCCATCAGTCCGGGGATTTCGTTTAATATGTGTTCAATTTTCCTGAAAATATCCTTCCCTGAGATAAATACGAACTTTACCTCAGCATGATAAAGAATATACTTGTAGTCAGATTCGCTGATGGTGGGATAAACGGGAACATGTATTGCTCCGATCTGCATAATTCCCATATCCAGAAAATTCCATTCAGGTCTGCTTGGCATAATGGTGGCAATTTTATCACCTTTTACCACACCGAAACTGAGCAATGCATAGCTGATGGCATCCGATATTTCGCGATACTTTCCAATCGGGTACTTAATCCATTCACCATTCTCCTTACCTGCGAATACATCATCTTTGGGTGAAAAAGTGGTTTCGTAACGCGGGAGTAAGTCAAAAAGGCGGGTGACATCATTCATAGGCTTTTACAGGATTTCAAATAAACAGTTTTTCAATCTGCGAACTATACTTAGCCGCAATTACCGAACGCCTAAGCTTCAGAGTCGGTGTCAGTTCCCCGGACGCTGTTGTCCACTCCGACGACATGAATTCAACTTTTTTTATTTGTTCAGTTGCGCCAAAGCCCTTATTGTAAAGATCAATGACTTTCATGAGCCTCGCCCTGATCCGCTGATCTGCAATCATTTCTTCATCGTTTGAATAATCAATCGATTTAATTTTACACCATGATCTCAGATGGTTGAAATCGGGGACGACCAATGCAGCTGCAAACTTCTGATTTTCACCAACAACCATCAGGTTATCGATAAATGGTGATTCTTTAATCTTGTTCTCCAGTAATTCGGGTGCTATGTATTTACCGAGAGAGGTTTTAAATATCTCCTTTTTACGTCCGGTAATTCTCAGTTGCCCTTCTTTCTCAAATTGTCCGATATCTCCGGTGTGAAACCATCCGTCATGATCAATAACACTGGCAGTGAGTTCTGGATCATTATAATATCCCAGCATAATATTAGGCCCTCTGGCGAGAATCTCCCCGTCTTCGGCAATTTTTACCTCAACACCCCTGAGCGGAGGGCCAACAGTTCCAACTTTTATACCATTTGGATCGGTACTGGTTGAAGCAATAACAGGCGATGTTTCGGTAAGTCCATAACCTTCATAAATCGGCAACCCGGCAGCCCTGAAAGTTCTGATCAATCTCGGCTGTATCGCAGCACCACCCGAAACGATAATTTTAAAGTTACCTCCCAAAGCCTCACGCCATTTGCTGTAAATCAGTTTATCAGCAACCAGATGCCTGAGTTTGTACCAGGGATTGTTTCTGCCTTTAACATCAAAATGAAGCGCCAGATTAACAGCCCAGAAAAAGATAGCACGTTTTATTCCTTTCTGTTTTCTACCAGTGGCCTGTATCTTATCGTAGATCTTCTCAAGAAGGCGTGGTACGCAGCACATCATGTCCGGCTTTATCTCTTTAATATTGTCGGTGATGGTCGCCATGCTTTCGGCGTAATATATGGAGATGCCAAGGTAGAGATACATGTAATTCAGCATTCTTTCATAAATATGGCAAAGCGGAAGAAAACTCAGTGCTTTGCCTTCTTCGCCGAAAGTGGGGATGTACGAAACGGCTTTAAAATTGGAAATGATATTCATGTGCGAAAGCATCACTCCCTTGGGTTTGCCGGTGGTACCCGAAGTGTAGATAATGGTTGCAAGATCATCTGTAGCTATACTGTTCCTGATTGAATCAACCAGTTCCGGTTCAGGGTTTGACTGACCTATGTCAGCAACTTCGAATATATTGCGGAATCCTTCGCTGTATTTAAAAGTAAATATCTCCTTGATTGATTGACAGTTAGCAGCTACTTCACTGATCTTCCTGGCCATTTCCTCACCAGCCACAAAAACCAGTTTAACTTCAGCATGGTTAAAAATGTACTGGTAATCAGCCGGGGTGATGGTAGGATACACAGGCACATGAATAGCGCCAGCCTGCATGATGGCCATATCCAGAAAATTCCATTCAGGCCGGTTATTGGAAATGGTGACTATTTTATCTCCTTTCTTAACCCCAAGTGCAATAAGCCCACTGGTAATATTATCCGACATCTGGATAAAATAAGCCAGGCTGTATTTTTTCCATACACCATCTTCTTTACATGCCAATACATCATCTTTTGGCTTAAAGCTGGCCGCATAATACGGCAAAAGGTCAAAAATCCTTGTTATCGTCATGGTATCCGGCATTAAAGTTTGCTAATGGTTCCTGTAAATAAAAGCCATTCACTTTACTATAAACTTGCTGACTAAAAGATTGGGTTTGTTTCGCAAACGAGTAGTTACAAATGATTCCGGTAGTTCACTGTTGTAAAACCAATCAAAAATAAAATTCCTGGAATTCTTAATAATATATCTGTTCTTCCCGGCTATTCAGGTACGGTGAATCTGGGTTGCCGCTGCCTGAGCGGTTGGCATAAGCAACAAATCGTTGATGTTAATGTGCGGAGGCAAACCAGCCGCATAAAACACGACATCCGCCACATCATCTGGATGTAACGGCTCAAAACCGTTATAAACTGAATTAGCCTTCTGCGCATCCCCATTAAACCTCACCAACGAGAACTCTGTTTCAACAGCACCCGGAGCTATCTGTGTTACCCTGATTCCATATGGAAGCAAATCTATCCGCATTGCCCTGGTAAGGCTGTCGACCGCTGCCTTGGTAGCACAATAAACATTGCCTTTGGGATATACTTCACGCCCGGCAATTGAACCGATGTTGATAATATGTCCCCTTCCCTGCTTTATCATCAACGGCATCACTGCATGAGAAATGTTCAGGAGACCCTTAACATTGGTATCAATCATCCTGTCCCAATTTTCAGGATTTCCATCCTGCATAGGTTCAAGCCCAAGGGCAAGTCCCGCATTGTTGATCAGAACATCAATTTCCCGAAACCTGTCGGGGAGGCTGTTAACTGCATCAACAACATTTTGACGATTGGTGACATCCAATTCGATTGAATGAACCTGAATTTCAAATTTGCTTTTTAGGTCAGTTTCAATTTCAGACAACCGGTCAGACCGGCGACCAATTAGTATAATACTGCACCCTGATTCCGCAAATCTGAACGCGCATGAGCGACCAATACCACTGGTAGCTCCGGTTATACAAACAATTTTACCCATTATTTCCGCAAACAGTTATGGCACTTAAATAATATTTAATAACTGGGCTGCCAAACTCATTTCGGTAAAAGTATGCATTAAAATCAAACCATGCAATACCCGGAAATTCTTATCTGATTATTCTTCTAATTTCGTTTTTCCTCAATCCATTTGCGGGCATTTACAAATGCTTCAATCCAGGGTGATACTTCTTCATTACACCTGCCTGCAGGATAATAAGCCCAATTCCATGGATGAATGGAACGTTCCAGATGCGGCATCATGGCCAGGTGCCTTCCATCGGGTGAAACAATGGCAGCCGTATTGAAATCCGAACCATTGGGATTTCCGGGATACACCGGATAACTGTATTTAACCGGAATGCTATAATTTCCTTCATCCAATGGCAGACTGAACCTGCCCTCTCCGTGTGCAACCCAAATTCCGAGTCTTTTACCTGCCATATTTCCCAACATCACTGAATTATTTTCAAGAATATCCACATTCAGGAAATTCGATTCGAATTTACCGGATTTGTTGTGTTGCATGGCAGGTCTTTGCTTGTGTTCAGGATAAATAAGCCCGAGTTCCACCATCAACTGACATCCGTTGCAAACTCCAAGACTCAGGGTATCTGCCCTTTCGTAAAATTTATCCAATGCCGCTTTGGCACGGGGGTTATAAAGGAAAGCTCCGGCCCAGCCTTTGGCCGATCCGAGTACATCAGAATTACTGAAGCCTCCAACGAAAACTATCATATGAATGTCCTCAAGGGTCTCTCGTCCTGACACGAGATCGGTCATGTGAACATCCTTCACATCAAACCCGGCCAGGTAGAGCGACCAGGCCATTTCCCTGTCGCCGTTTACGCCCTTTTCACGAATGATTGCAGCTTTCAGGCCTGTAGGCACAGACCGGTTGGAAACAATACCAAATTGTTTGTTTTCACCTGTAAAATCTTCACCAAATTCAAATGAAAGCGGCTGCTTTTCAAAATTTGAATATCGCGCACGGGCATGATCCTCACCACATTGTTTCCGATCGAGTAGGTATGAAGTTTTAAACCATAGCCTGCGAAGTTTATCAATATCAAGTTCAGTTGTGCCGTCGTTGTAGCGAAGCGTCAGGTATCGCCTGAATGATGGTTTACCAAGTACCCGGTAATTAAGTCCGGATTCATGAAGAAATACGGCTGTATAATCAAGGTCGTTCACCTGCAGCACCACACCCGGATTCTCGCTGAACAACAATTTAACAATATCACTTTCACCAAATCCACTCAAATCAGCTTCGAGGCCTATTCCGGGTTGGGAGAACAACATTTCAAGCAGGGTTGTAACCAGTCCTCCGGCCGAAATATCATGACCGGACAGTATTACGCCTCTTGCTATTAAAGCCTGTACTGCATCGAATGCGCGCACAAAATATTCCGGATCAGCAACAGTCGGCGCTTCGTTACCCAGGCAGCCCAGGACCTGTGCCAGGCTGCTTCCGCCTGCCTTAAATGAATCGCCTGAAAAATCAAGGTAAATTAATGTAGAGGTAAATTCAGGCTGGATTACCGGTTTAACGACTCCCCTGATATTGCTCACTTCGGCGACTGCTGAAACAATTACGGTTCCGGGTGAAAATACTTTACTCCCGTCAGGATAACGCTGGGTCATCGACAGTGAGTCCTTTCCGGTAGGAATGTTTATACCCAGTGCAATGGCAAAATCACTGGCAGCTTTTACCGCTTTGAAAAGGCGGGCATCTTCACCCGGATTGCGGCATGGCCACATCCAGTTGGCGCTGAGCGATACACCCTTCAATCCTCCGTCAAGCGGAGCCCATACTAGGTTCGTAAGTGATTCGGCAATTGATAGTACGGAACCGGCTGCAGCATCAATTAAACCCGCTGCCGGTGCATGTCCCAATGAGGTTGCTATACCTTTATTCCCATTGAAATCAAGTGCTACAACGCCGAGATTATTCAGAGGCAACTGCAAAGGACCGGCAGTTTGCTGTACTGCTACACGACCGGTTACCGAACGGTCAACCTTGTTGGTTAACCAGTCTTTACAGCCTACAGCCTCCAGTTGCAATACTTTTTCGATGTATGAAAGCAGATTTGAAGCCTTGTAGGTCAAAGGCAACAAAGCCGTTTCTACCGTAGTATCATGCAAGATTGTCCGTGGAGGATTTCCGAACAAATCAGAAATGCTCAGATCAATTGGTTTATTACCAGTTTTATTATTTTCAAAAGTCAGTCGATGATCAGCTGTGGTTTCACCAGCGACAAACATCGGGGCACGTTCGCGTTCAGCAACCCTCCTGAGCAGTTCAACATCTTTTGGATGCATAATCAGCCCCATTCGTTCCTGAGATTCATTTCCAATGATCTCACGGTCAGAAAGTGTGGGATCGCCAACCGGAAGTTGATCAATATCAATGCGACCACCGGTTACTTCAACCAATTCTGAGAGGGAATTAAGGTGACCACCAGCACCGTGATCGTGGATTGAAACAACCGGGTTTAGTTCCATCTCAGCCATTGCCCTTACGGCATTGTAAACCCGTTTCTGCATTTCAGGATTTGACCGCTGAACGGCATTCAGTTCAATGGAATTGCTGAATTGGCCGGTGGCAACCGACGAAACTGCACCACCACCCATCCCGATACGGTAATTATCGCCACCCATCACAATTACTTTATCCCCGGGCACCGGAGCATCTTTCCGGCTGTCTGATTTCTTTGCGTAACCAACCCCTCCGGCCAGCATAATTACTTTATCGTATCCATAGGTTTTATCGCGCTCCTGGTGCTCAAAAGTAAGCAGACTGCCACAGATCAGAGGCTGACCAAACTTATTGCCAAAATCGCTGGCTCCGTTAGAAGCTTTGATAAGTATTTCTTCAGGCGTTTGATACAACCATTTACGCGGCTTAACGGCTGATGCCCAGGTTTGGGTTTCGCAGTTGCGTGGATAGGAGGTCATGTAAACGGCAGTACCGGCTATGGGCATCGAACCTTTTCCACCTGCCATCCGGTCACGGATTTCACCACCACTCCCGGTGGCTGCTCCATTGAATGGCTCAACAGTTGTGGGGAAATTATGGGTTTCTGCTTTCAGGGATATAACCGAATCAAATTCAATCAGATTGAAATAGTCAGGTCTGTCCTGATTTACGGGTGCGAACTGCCATACCTTCGGGCCATCAATAAACGCTACATTATCATTGTAAGCAGAAATTATCCTGTTGTGGTTCAACCGCGAAGTTTTCCTGATCATTGAAAACAAGGTCTCTTCCTGTTCATGCCCATCTATAATAAATAATCCATTGAATATTTTATGCCGGCAATGTTCTGAATTTACCTGAGAAAAACCAAATACTTCACTATCGGTAAGAGGTCTGCCCAACTTTACACTCAGGTTGCTGAGGTAGTCAATTTCATCGATTGAAAGAGCGAGACCTTCCTGTAGGTTATATGCAGCCAGGTCATGTACCTGTTTTACCGGCTCGGGTTCATGCACTATAGTAAAACAATCCTGATCAAGCCCGGCATTCATTAGCTGCAGCATTGGATCAAACTTCGCTTCCAAACCCGAAACTTCCTGATACTCTTCCATCCGGAAAATGCCCTGAATGCCCATATTCTGGGTTATTTCCACAGCATTCGTACTCCACGGAGTAATCATTTCGCGGCGTGGTCCAATAAAAAAGCCCGATACTGACCGGGCTTCAAGAGATTCGGCACCACCGAATAACCAGCTTAGTTTCTGAATATCAGCATCTGCGAGTTCATTATGACAACCCACGGCATATAAAAAATTACCCCTGAAGAACCGGATCATTTTGATTGCTTTTTGTATGGGGCAAAGATAGCAAAATGGCAAAAAACAGAAAGGAATATTATTGGATATTATATTTTAAAATACCTGGTAACCGATGCATATAAAGCGTACCTTTGCGCGCTCAAATGTAAATCATTTTATGCTTAATTTTCAAGAACTTGGCTTAAATCCGCTGCTGTTACAAGCGGTTGAAGCCCTGGGTTTCAAAGAACCCATGCCAGTCCAGGCAGAAGTAATCCCCACTCTGATAGAAAAACCTTCCGATTTAGTCGGATTAGCCCAAACCGGAACCGGTAAAACAGCTGCATTCGGATTGCCGGTTTTGCATCACATCAATCCTGATTCAAAAAAAGCGCAGGCATTGATCCTGTGTCCAACCCGTGAACTGTGTCTGCAGATTTCAAGAGACCTGACCAGTTTTGCACAGTTCATGCCTAAAATCAAAATCACACCGGTATACGGAGGTGCCAGTATTGAGATCCAGATCAGGCAACTGGCCGAAGGACCCCAGATAATTGTTGCAACTCCGGGCAGGTTAAACGATATGATCCGCCGCAAAAGAGTTGATCTGAGCAATGTCGGCTGGGTTGTCCTCGACGAAGCCGATGAAATGCTCGATATGGGATTTCAGGAAGACGTTGATACCATCCTTGAATGCACACCCAAAGAAAAATACACATTGCTCTTCTCAGCTACCATGCCCGAAGAAGTAGAACGAATCCTGACAAAATACATGACCAAACCGGTGATTAAGACCGTCGGGAAACGGAATACCGGAACAGCAAACGTAAAACACATGTACTACCTTGTGCATGCACGCGACAGATACGCTGCACTGAAAAGAATCGCAGATTTCAACCCGAGAATATACGCCATCATCTTCTGCCGTACCCGCATCGAAACTCAGGAAATTGCCGATTCGCTGATACGCGACGGTTACAATGCCGACTCGCTGCATGGCGACCTCTCACAGGCACAACGTGATCATGTGATGAGCCGTTTCCGGAGTGGAAACCTTCAAATGCTGGTCGCAACCGATGTAGCCGCCCGTGGCCTCGATGTAAATGACCTTACCCATGTCATCAACTACAACCTTCCCGACGATTCTGATGTATATGTTCACAGGAGCGGACGTACCGGCAGAGCTGATAAGCTGGGGATCTGTGTATCGATCATCAACCTGAAGGAAAAATTCAAAATCCGTCAGATTGAGAAGATGATTGCCCGTGAATTTGCTCCAGGCCAAAATCCCTACCGGAGCCCAGGTTTGCGAAAAACAACTTTTCCACCACATCGACCGTATGGAAAATGTAGCACTGGACGATGAAATAGAATCATTCCTGCCTGTTATTTACAGGAAACTTGAGTTGATGGACCGCGAACAATTGATCAAACGCTTTGTCTCGCTTGAGTTTAACCGTTTTCTGGAATATTATCGCGATGCAAAAGATTTGAATGTTTTCGAGGAAGCCAGGAAAGAAAGAGAGCCCCGTGAATCGCGCGATCCACGGGAAGGCAGAGATGGCCGCAGCCCACGTGAGAAACGTGAACCACGCGAACCGAGGGAGTTTAAAGGAGAACATGGCACAGCACAATTCACCCGTATGTTTATCAGCGTTGGCCGTAAAGACAGGGTATTGCCACCACAGATCATCGGACTCATCAATGAAGTAACCCGTTCACGCGAGATCAGGATCGGTCGCATCGACATACTCGACAACTACAGCTTTATTGAAATTGATTCCAAATCAGTAGCCAAGGTATTGAAAGCATTTGAAAATGAAAGTGCCAATCCCGACGGCGTGCGCATTGAAACTGCCGGCGACCGGCCCGATGCACCACCCAAGCCAAAACGCAACCTATACAAAGGTAAAAGCGAAGGTGAAGGACAGTCATTTTTCAGCCGGGAGAAGAAAAGCGGCTGGAGCAGGAAAGATAAGCCTGATTTCAAAAAACCCGGAGGAAGCAGCCGGTTTAAGAAGAAATAAAAAAGGTGCCAATGGCACCTTTTTTTTGTTTCTATGAAGTGATTCGTCTCTTTCTTCACTTTTCACTTTCTTCAATATTCACTTCACAATTCATTCTTCTTAAAACCTAACAGGTTGGAAGAAAACCTGTTAGGTTTATTTTCATATCTCACTTCTCATTCACTCTTTCACTTTCTTCACTCTTTTCACTCTCGAACTTCTCACTTAACTCGTTAAACCTAACAGGTCGGAAGAAGACCTGGTAGGTTATCACTACTTCACTCTTTCACTCTTCACTGACTATTCAGCCATCGAAATGAACCGCTCTGCCTCTATGGCAGCCATGCAACCTGTACCGGCAGCTGTAATAGCCTGGCGAAAGACATGGTCCTGAACATCTCCGGCAGCGAAAACACCGGGAACATTGGTCTTTGTTGACCCAGGAACGGTTTTTATATAACCATTCTCGTCCAGATCGATCTGCCCTTTGAATAGATCGGTATTGGGTTTATGGCCGATGGCCACAAAGAAACCCTGTACATCGATCTGTCTGACCTCTCCGGACTTAACATTCTCAATAAGTGCACCAGTCACCACTTTTCCGTCTCCGGTTATTTCTTTCGTAACACTGTTCCACAGGACTTCAATGTTCGGTGTATTCATCACCTTATTTTGCATGGCTTTGCTGGCACGCAATTCATCGCGCCTGACAATCATATAAACCTTCCGTCCCAGTTTTGCCAGGTAGGTAGCTTCCTCGCAGGCAGTATCACCACCACCAACCACTGCCATATCCTGACCACGGAAGAAAAATCCATCGCAGGTGGCGCATGCGGAAACTCCATGTCCGTTATAACGGGCTTCCGATTCTATGCCCATCCATTTGGCTGTGGCACCGGTAGCAATCACCACCGTTTCAGCCTGTACTTTTTTACCATCATCGGAAGTAACAAGAAATGGTCGTTTCGAAAAATCCACTTCACTGATGATCCCCCACCGCATATCTGTACCGAAACGTTCCGCCTGCTTCTGGAGGTCGATCATCATATCGGGCCCCTGCACCCCATCGGGATATCCGGGGAAGTTGTCAACTTCGGTAGTGGATGTCAGCTGACCGCCTGGTTGCAGTCCCTGGTAAACCACTGGTTTTAAATCTGCTCTGGCTGCGTAGATGGCTGCAGTGTAACCAGCGGGCCCTGATCCGATGATCAGGCATTCAATTTTTTCAAGTTCCTCGTTCATTATGGTAAATTATTGGTTAAAATTTCCGATTCCAATTCAATGGTGTTTCGTTATAAAATATTGTTTTCGGCTTCACCTGGCTGAATGTCTGACAGGCGGATTCGAAGGGAGTTTCAACTATTATTCTGCATTCTGACACTAAACTAACAGAAAAGACCCTGATTTTCACCTAATCAAATTTATAAGAATTACGCAATTTAACCAAATTTATGCCAAATAATTAAATGGCTCTTTAACAATAAATTAACAATTAGACAAAATGGCAGATGGTGAAAATTATAAATATTAAAATGAATTTGCATGGTTCACCGAATTTTTCTTAATTTTGCCGCTCCAAAACACGAAATATTTGTTTTGTGTAATGGAGAAGGTTACGGGGTGTGGCGCAGTTGGCTAGCGTACTTGCATGGGGTGCAAGTGGTCGTCAGTTCGAGTCTGACCACTCCGACAAAAAAAGGTGCTGAAAGGCACCTTTTGTGTTTTCATAATAATCCCATTTGACCATCTTTTTTTGGCTGGCGTGTCCTGAATGTAGTCGGGGTGGTCGGCTTTTCGAGTCTGACCAATCCGGCAATAAAATTGATAACATAAAAAAACCGGACTTTCGTCCGGTTTTTTTATGTTATCAATGACCTTTATGCGGGTGTGGTTTACTTGCGGCCCAGTTTTTCGAGTAGTTTGTTAGCTTCCTTGTTGTGGTAGTTTTTCTGGTCGTCCGCGATTTTACGGAATTGTTCAACGGCAAAATCAATTTGCTCGTTCTTTAGGTAGCACAGCCCGAGATACCATTCGGCATGCTCTACATAGAGGTTGTTCTTGTCATCGACAATGTATCTGAACGCCTTAACGGCATCGTCGATACGATTGGTTTCGATGTAAGAAATTCCATTGTAGAACCATACTGCGATATTGGAGCTGTCCTTATCAAGAATTTCAGCAAACAGCAGGGAAGAACCCTGGAAATCTTTTTGCTGAAACTTAAGAATAGCCTCCACAATGTTCGCATTGCCCGAACGGGTTAGTTCAATAGTACGATCTGTGTCATAGTACATACTGAACAACTTCTCAGCCGTGTAGGAGCGCTGCTGAGTCAGCAGTAAGGCGCCTCCGGCGATCATCAGAATAGCGATGGCTGCAGCAGCAGCTAACTGCCACCTGCGTGGCTGCATCCTGATAATCTTTGTTGTTGCCTCTGTCTGCTTCGACTCGTTAAAAACACTGATTAACTTGCGGCGGAATTCAACGACATCTTCGTCAAGAAGAATGTTGTCGAGATCCTTGTCAAGCTTCAGTTCTCCTGATAGTTCGGCATTTGTTTGTAATTCCTTGCCAAACCATCTGAGTTCATCCTCATTCATTTCCCCTGCTATGAATCTTTCGATCAGCTGGGAATACTTGAGATTTCTAGTCATCGGACAGGAATTTATGGCACTTGGGGTCATTGATAATTCTCTTTTTTAATTCCTCTTTGCAGAGGTATTTTCGTGTCTTTGCGTATTTTTCGGTTTTGTAACCCATTTCAACTGCAATTTCTCTCAAAGATAGTTTCTTCATAAATAACAGGAGCACTTTCTGGCAATCATCGTGTAAAGTTAGAAAATGTTGCTGATATAACCTGTATTTTTCAACTTCGTCATCGTAAATTTCCTCCATCACTTTGTCGGGTAAATTTACATATGATTCAATATCGCTGAATTCACGTGAAAATTGTTTGCGGCGGTTTAATTTCTGCAACCACAAATTCCGGCAAACCGAATACAGGTAAGTACGAAAAGAACTACTTAATTCCAACTCATTGTCCCTGATCTTCTTAAACATTACAATCAGGCCATCCTGAAAGATGTCTTCAGCATCTTCCTCATTACCGCTATTCTTTACAATCAAATATTTTATCGTAGGGAAAAGCTCCTGATAAATATATTTAATGATAAAATCACTCCTCAACCTTAAGCCTTCGATGATCGCCTCATCCGAAAAGTGAATCATGATCTGTTACTTTATCCGATTTTTATAAAAAGGTAATACGAATTACCTGAAATTTTCTCAACCATTTGATCCATGTAAAATAATTTGCCAAAAAAAAGAGCTGAAAATTAAAATTTTCACCATAATGTTTGATTGTTTCCCTTTAAATTATAAATTTGTTGAAAAATAAGTAATAACTTTGTCAAAAAAAGTTAAAATCATTACCCTTTTTCGCTTAAATGAGTCAACCAAACAAACCCGATTAAGTCTTGGAAACGTCTAATTTAAAGAACTTTTAACAACAATCCGATAAAAGTTATAGAAATTGACAGATTTTCAGCTTGTGCATCATTTCTTTACATCCACTCAAACAACTGCAATAACTAAACCTGACTTTTTCAGCCCGAAGCAATCTTTTCAACAATATTAATGTCAACAACTATTAAAAGTAACTAAACCTAAAAATTTTACCATAAAACCAAAAGCAAATTGATGATTATTTACCAAAACCCCGTGAAAAATGAGAAAAAAAACAATGCAATGGATGGCCTCCATAGCAGCAGTCGTGCTGCTATCAGGCCAGGTATTTGCCCAATCCGACATCGGAGGAAAGGCATTATACCACTTCAGGGCGGGAAAGCCGATCCCTACAGTTAACGTGAGCCACGTTGACTGCCTGGGAAATAAGGTGGCTACCGCAACTACTAACCCAGATGGCTCGTATGCACTTCCGAATGATTTTCAGCTACTTGTAACCAATGTTCCAACTATGGGTGGTTCCAGTGCTGGTGATGTTAATGGAACTTTTGTTCCGTCAACCCGCTATCATGATTTTCAGTTACTTGTAACCAATGTTCCAACTATGGGCGGCTCAAGCGCTGGCGATGTTAACGGTACTTTTGTTCCGTCGACCCGCTATCATGAGTTTCAGTTACTTGTAACCAATGTTCCAACTATGGGTGGCTCCAGCGCTGGCGATGTTAATGGTACTTTTGTACCATCAACCCGCTACCATGATTATCAGCTACTTGTAACCAATGTTCCAACTATGGGTGGCTCCAGCGCTGGCGATGTTAACGGCACTTTTGTTCCGTCGACCCGCTATAATGGATTTCAGCTACTTGCAACAAATGTTCCTACAATGGGTGGCTCCAGCGCTGGCGATGTTAACGGTACTTTTGTTCCGTCGACCCGCTATAATGGATTTCAGCTACTTGCAACAAATGTTCCAACAATGGGTGGCTCCAGTGCTGGCGATGTTAACGGTACTTTTGTTCCGTCGACCCGCTATAATGGATTTCAGCTACTTGCAACAAATGTTCCGACTATGGGTGGCTCCAGCGCTGGCGATGTTAATGGTACTTTTGTGCCATCAACCCGCTACCGGGAAGCCATTGAGGCAACGTAACCAAATAAAATCAATTGCTCGTTTTATGGTAAAAAAACAGGAGGCTGACGAGCCTCCTGTTTTTTTTGTTCTAACTTTTTTTTATCAAACCGTATTACCTTTTCCCCGTTTTACGATAAATGATTGAGGATTTTTCATTTTTTTTATAATGAGCCCAGATATTAGTAATTGTTTTCTCTAACTCTGGCATGAAATGAAAATCTTTCGCTTCGCTTCATGAGTTGAGTTTCCAAAAGCATTATTGGCAACAATAGGAAATTTGATTGAAAATATTAACGTAATCAAAGCTAAATAGTTGATAATTAATCTTAACCCCCCCCTTCAAATGAAAACAAAATTTACAACTTTAATATTAACCCTGATGGCGATATTCCTCTTTTCGTCACAGTCACACGCCCAAACCGATGTAAGTGGGCTTGTTTTATATCACTTCAAACCAAACAAGCCAATTCCTTCGGTTAACCTCAGCCTCATAGATACAGCCGGTGTTGTAGTAGCCACTGCTGTAACGGAAATGAATGGAACCTATACCTTCACCAATGTTCCATACGGCACCTATACCATGACGGCTCAAACCAATATTTCATCAGGTGGTATCACCATGGGTGATGCATTTTTAATGTTCCTCAACCTTTGCAATGTGTATACATTTACTCCGATTCAGGAACTGGCAGCGGATGTTGACGGTGATGGAACAGTAACCTGGACCGACTACTGGACTGTAGTTATCGGATGGTTTGTACAGGGATATCCTTTCCCGGTCGGGCCATGGACTTTCGAAGATGTATCTTTTACCCTTACCGGAACCAAGACCAATGTTCCTACCATGGGTGGTTCGAGTGCCGGAGATGTAAATGGTACTTTTGTGCCATCTACCCGCGACCTGCCTCGAATAGAAGCAAATTACACAATTAAACAAGCTTCCAATAATTTCAGCGTGGAAATCTATGCGAAGGATATTACAGAAACCTCAGCCATGGGTTTGGTTATCAATTATCCTTCATCAATGGTAGATGTCAGCAATATTACCTGTCAGTTGGGTGAAACCAATATGGCCATTGAAAACGGTCAGATTCGCCTGAGCTGGATTAACCAAAGCAATGGTTCAGCAATTGTAAATCCTGATTTACCTATCCTGGTAATCAATGCAAAAACCAATAGTTCCTACAATGGAAATGACATTAAGTTTGAAGTTGACCCAAGCAGCCATTTCAGCAATTACCAGGGAGAACAAATCAACACCAGCTATACCCTGCCATTGATCACCAACACCGGTAGCTACCTGGCAGCAAATTACCCCAACCCTTTCAGCAGCAATACCAACATCACCTATTTCCTGCCGACTGATACCAAAGTTAACATCAGCCTGTACAACCAGCAAGGGCAACTGATTCAGGTAGTCAGGGATGCTGCCGAAAATGCAGGAACATACAGCATTGTTTTTGAAAGCAACGGTCTTGAAGCAGGTGTTTACTATTACACCTTGAAAACAACCGGCATAAATGCCATTAATGAAACTAAACGAATGATCATTACCCGTTAATAATCATGCTGGTTTTGCGTTAAACAGGGGGCTGACGGGCCTCCTGTTTTTTTATTTCAGGGTTAATAGTTATTCTGTCTGTTTATTATTATTTTTGTAGCAAACGACAAATAATCTTTATTTCAGGTTAGCTATGGTCCGGCCTTTAAAATGTCGCCTGAATTATATTTTTGCATTCGCTTTTACAGTGCTGGCCGCCCTGTTTCTATTGAATTCCTGCACCGAAAGAAATAAGCGCTCCGGCAAAATAACCAACCTTACAAGGAGTGGAATCAGCTACAATGATTTAATGAGCAATGCCGATACTTTTATGAAAGCATCGGAATACGATAGTGCCTTTAAGTATTACGAGCAGGCAGGTAATATGCTGAAATCGGAACAAAACTGGAAGGAATATCTGAATATCCTGCTAAAACAAATTGATGTTCTCCGGCTGAAAGGAAATATTGAAGAAGCGTCAACCAGGATCTCCGAAGCCCGGAGCCTGTTGATGAATAAACTCGATAACAACAAAAATTCACAGGCTGATATACTGCACAGGAAGGGACTTATCCTGATGGATAAGGGGAATTTTGACAGTTCGGCAATGGTATTTAACAAGAGTATCGAATTAAGAATTGAATCCACTGATCAGAACGATACAATGCTGGCTCCAAGTTACAACGGACTTGGAACAATTTATTTTTTCAGAGGTGATTACAATTCTGCACTGGACAATTATACCAAAGCATATACCCTGGCACTGAAAAGAAAAAATCCCCGCGACGCTGACCTGGCCAGGTACCTTCAGAATATCGGTATTATCAATGCGCAAAAGGGAGATTACGCGCAGGCTGAAGAGGCCATGGCTTCCTCCCTTGAAATAATTGAACAGAATTCCTCGCCCAACGACACTGAATTGGCGAACCGATACCTGAATATGGGCCGCTTTATGACCCTCGAATACAATGTTGCCGATGCCCTTCTGTTTTTTGAAAAGGCTGAAAAAATACTACTTAAAAAAGTCGGGGCAAACCATCCTGACCTTGGGAGTCTTTATCAGAATATGGGACAAGCCTATATTCATATGGCTGACTATGAAAAAGCCCTGATATTCTTTAATAAAGCACTTGCCATCGCCACCGTTAATCTTGAGCCGGGACATCCCAATATTCTTTCAATCAACATGAACATCGGTTATGTTTATGAAAAAAAGGGAGATTTTACGAATGCGCTGAAATACTACGAACTTAGTTTGCCTGAAGATAAAAACATACCAGCCGTAATTAAAACGTATTCCAACATGGCCAGTCTCTACAACTCGATGAAAGAGCCTGTCCGCGCTGATGAGTATTTTGACAAAGCCATAGGTCTGGCATTAAAGATACTGGGAAAAGATCATCCTGAAACAGGGCTCTTATTTACGCGTTACGGCTACTTCCTCATTACACACGACCAGGCAGACCGCAGCGTTGAAATGTTCAGAAAGGCCTATGAGATCAGCCTGAATAATTACGGAAAAAAAAGCCGGGAAGCCTCAAATAACCTCACCCACATCGGGAACTATTACCTTATCAAAAATGACCTTGACAATGCGTTGAAGTACTACCATGAAGCAATCATTGCAATTGCCAAAGATTTCAACAATAAAATCCTGTCTGACAATCCATCGCCTGAAACAATTGAACCAGACCGCTACCTGGTAAATGCACTCAATGGTAAAGCTGAAGCCATGAGCCTGATGGGCGGTGAGAAGAATCTGAAGAACAGTCTGGAAACATACAAATTATCTATTAAAGTTGTAGAAAAACTTCGTTCAACCTATCAGAATGATGAAAGCAAGCTTATTCTGTCGGATGAAGAACGTAAGACTTTCCTGTATACAGTTAAAGTATCCTCAAGTCTTTACAAACTCACCTCAAAAGTTGAATATCTTGAAGAAGCTTTCAGATATTCCGACAAAGGGAAATCTGCTGTACTTTTTGCGTCCTTACAGGACATCGAAGCCAGACAATTTGGCAAAATCCCCGACAAAATTCAGCAAGTTGAGAAAAGCCTGAAGCTTGATCTGGGTTCTTACAACAGGTATATTTATGAGGAACGCCAGAAAACACAGGCCGATGAAGGTAAGATCAGGTTCTGGGAATCGAAAGTATTTGAACTTGAAGGCAGATATGACAGTCTCGTAAAAGTGCTTGAAAATGATTATCCGGATTATTATCAATTGAAGTATAAAGAGCCGGATGTCTCGGTTAAAACCATTCAAAAACAACTTGAGAAGGGAAGAGCAGTCATAGAATATACCTTAACCGACTCAATTGTTTACATTTTTGTTATCTCTGCCTCCAAATTCGATCTGATTACTCAACCCATTGATTCTTCATTCTTCAGAGACATTCAGATTATGCGGGATGCAACCAGTTCGGGCGACCTGATGAGTGTCGGAATGGAAGATTACCTGGAGTATTCTGGTGCAGCCTGGTCACTATACAATGTTTTAATAGAGCCGTGTAATAAGTTGATGACCGAGAAAAAACTCATCATCATACCCGATTCTGAGATTGGCTATATTTCATTCGATATGCTGCTTGATGCTGCCCCCGACAAAAAAGTGATGGATTTCAGAAACCTGTCTTTTCTTATACGGAATTATGTCATCAGTTACAGCGCCTCAGCCATGTTGCAGTTTTCCGGTCTGAAATCCACCGGCAAGAAAGCAAAGCGTAATTTGCTAGCTATGGCACCTTCTTATGATAACCTTACCAATCTGAAAGAAAACGGATTTATAGATGAAACGGGGAAAAAGGTTTATCTGCTGCCGATACCAGGGGTTGAAGAGGAAATCAAGGGGATTAAAAAGGCTCTGTCAGGCAATACGATTTCCGGACCCAGTGCTACAGAAAACAGATTCAAGGAAATTGCAGGGAATTACAATATTTTGCATCTTGCCATGCATACCCTTGTGAACAATGAAAAACCCATGCTTTCAAAACTGGTCTTTTACCAGGATAAAGATACGATAGAAGACGGGATGCTGAACACCTATGAATTGTTCGGCATGAACCTGAACGCCGGGCTGGCTGTCCTGAGCGCATGTAATACCGGAACCGGAAAGCTGATGAGAGGCGAAGGAATGATGAACCTTGCCCGGGGGTTTATTTATGCAGGCGTTCCTGGCATCGTTATGACCCTTTGGTCGGTAGAGGACCAGTCAAGTGCTGAGATTGTCGAAAAATTCTATGAATACCTTGAAGATGGAATGGCAAAAGACGAAGCACTTCGGCAGGCCAAACTCGATCTGATCGACCAGGGCGACCCGCTGCGCTCTCACCCTTACTACTGGGCAGCTTATGTTACCATCGGTGATTACAGCCCGATGAAATTTGTAAAACCCCTATGGAGCAATATTCTTTTCGGACTGGTCGCAATTTTATCGTTAACAGGAATTTTTCTTACCATCCTCAACCGGAAACGATCAGTTGCCAATTATACTGCCCCTCATTAATAAACACCTTATCCCCCTCCTGTTTTATTTATAATTTTGCTACAAAATTATTCCATTGATTTATCCTGACACTTTTGAAACCAAAACGGGTTTCGACAAAATACGCAATATACTCGGCAGTATGTGCTATAGTCCTTATGCAAAAGCACTTACTGAAGAGATTCTATTCAGCAACGACTTCGGGCAGATTTCGCAACTCCTTGGGCAGGCCGCCGAGATGAAATACATTCTTCAATTTATCGGCAATTTTCCTTCCCAGGACTATTACGACTTATCCGCAGAACTTAAACGCGTAAAGTTACCTGGTACATACACCGATCCTGAGATGATGGCCGCGCTGAAGCTTTCGCTGATTACCATTACTGAAATTATCCGGTTTCTGAAAAGATTAAACCCAGACGATTACCCGGAGCTCTCACGGCTAATCCCTGCTTCAGTTCCTGAGCCGGAATTGTTAAGGATTATTGAAAAAATTATTGATGAAAAGGCTGATATCAGGGATAAGGCAAGCGAGAAACTTTCCGGCATCCGGCGCGCAATAGCAGGTAAACTTTCGGGTGCAGACCGGAAAATCAACCAGATTCTTGCCTCGGCACGAAAAGACGGATTTACCAATGATGATGCCGAGCTCACTATCCGGAACGGACGCCTGGTAATACCTGTATCAGCATCAAACAAGCGTAAGATAAGTGGTTATATTCATGACACCAGTGCAACTGGCCAAACTGTATTTATCGAGCCTGCAGAAGTTTTTGAGATCAACAATGAAGTGCAAAACCTCAGGATTGAAGAAAAGCAGGAGATTATCAGCATATTAACAGCTTTTACCGATTTGCTGCGGCCGCATATACCTGATCTTTCCCACTTTTACGTTTTTCTGGGCGAGATCGATTTTATAAGGGCGAAGGCTTCGCTGGCCATCAAAATGGAGGCTGTCAGACCGGTGCTGAGGAATTCACCTCTTATCCACTGGCAAAGGGCCACCCACCCTTTATTAAAGAGTAGCCTTAGCCAGCAGGGGAAAAAGATTGTCCCCCTTGACATAGAGCTACATCCCGAACAGCGTATCCTGATCATCAGCGGGCCGAATGCAGGTGGCAAATCAGTTTGCCTCAAAACAGCCGGATTGCTTCAATATATGCTACAATGTGGCTTGTTGATCCCTGTTGGCGATGATTCTGAGGCAGGGGTATTCGGAAAAATATTTCTTGAAATCGGGGATGAGCAATCACTCGAGAATGATCTGAGTACCTATAGTTCACACCTGATCCACGTTCGTTACCTGCTTGAGAATGCCGATGATACCAGCCTTTTTCTGATCGATGAATTTGGTGCCGGCACTGAACCGCAATTAGGAGGTGCCATGGCCGAAGCCAGTCTTGAAAACCTGATCACCACCGGTTGTTTTGGAATCGTTACCACCCATTACACCAACCTTAAGCTTATGGCAGGGAAACATCCTGCGATTGTCAACGGTGCCATGCTATATGACACAAAGGCCATGACCCCCCTTTTCCGGTTGAGTATCGGCAAACCCGGTAGTTCATTCGCCTTTGAAATTGCCCGTAAAATCGGGTTTCCTGAAAAAGTACTGGAAGCAGCAACAGGAAAAATAAGCAGTACACAGCTAGATTTTGAACTCCAGCTTGCCCAGCTTGAAGTTGATAAGAAATTTATAGAGCAAAAGACCACTGATCTGAAAGTGGCCGATGAAACACTGGCTTCGCTCGTCAACCGATATGAGGCGCTCCTGGCAAACCTCGAAGGCCGCAGGCATGAAATGTTGAAAGAGGCAAAAAACAAGGCCCAGCAAATTCTTGAAAATTCTAACCGAATTATAGAAAATACCATCCGGGGCATTAAAGAACACAATGCGGAAAAGGAAACCACCCGCAAACTTCGTGAAGAACTGACCAAAGCCGGAGATGAATTATTGAGCCGGATGGAGATTACAGATGCGCTGCCTGAGCTCCCTATGATGACCACAATTGCTGAAAAATCCAAAGAGATACCTGCCGGTCCGCTTAAACCCGGCAGTTATGTGAAGATGGAAGGGCAGGAAACAATTGGTAAAATTGAAGAAATCAGGGGAAAACAGGTCACTGTGTTGTTTGGCTCTTTAAAAATAAGAACAAAAACCGAAAATTTAATTGTTGCAACCTACAACGAAATAAGAACCTGGGAGTCAAATCAAAAATTCAGCAAGCCAAGCGGAAGTGTCTTTCATCAGTTGAATGACAAAATGGCCGATTTCAAAATGTCAATTGACATCCGTGGCAAAAAAGCAGAAGAGGCTCACGAAATTATAGCCCGGTATATCGACCAGGCCATTTTACTCAGGGTTCATGAAGTCAGGATTTTGCATGGCAAGGGCGACGGAATCCTGCGGAGTATCCTGCACAGTATTTTACGCGACGTTCAGGAAGTAGCCCGTTATGAAGACGAAAGCCTTGAACGCGGAGGGCATGGGGTTACACTTGTTTACTTCAAATAAAGGCACAGGGCACAGGGCACAGAGCACAGGGCACAGAGCACAGGGCACAGGGCACAGGGCTCAGGGCATGGAGCATGGAGTATTGGAAATTTCGTCTTTTTACACGCGGCATGGGCAGGCTAGGTTTCTAAAGTCTAATGTCCCCCGCCTCCTCTTCGCTGCGGCGGGCAGGCTCGTCCCTACTTTCCGTCCCTCGTCCCTACTTAAGCACAGGGCACAGAGCACAGGGCACAGGGCATGGACTTAGCAGGGAAATTTTCGTCTTCGAAGCGGCAGACAAGTAGAAATGGAAAAATGGGGACAAGGAGAAAGGAAATATCTAATTTCTAACATCCAATTCCCAATATCCAAAACGCTAATAATTAGGCATATAATAATTGAATAGGCTAATTAGCTAATTTACTAATCCGCTAATCAAAAATCCGAACTGAAGGTCAGTGAAGCTAAATCCGATCCGGAGCGAAGAAGAGTTCACCGGAGGGAAATCAGCTAATCTTCTAGCCCGCTAATCCGCTATTCAAAAATCCGAAATCCGAAATCCGAAATTAACTCGTGGCAGGATTCTTGACATATACAGATCTCCATATTAATATTAAACAATGATTGAGTCAAAATCTGAAAATACGTTACTTCTCAAGGTAAAAACCTATTTATCATCACGGAACACCCTTAAAAATCTTGCCGGTTTTGCACTTGGGGCTGTTGGTGGGTTTATTTACTACAAAACCATTGGTTGTTCGACGGGCAGCTGTGCCATAACTTCCAATCCATACATGAGTATTTTGTGGGGAGGCTTACTGGGTTATTTATTGGCTGATATATTTAAACTGAAAGAGAAAGATTCAGCTGCAGCAAAGCAGGAACAAACTGAAGCCTAAAAATCAGGATTTCTTTTTCGACTTTGCGATCAGTGAATATGAGTGGTCTATCCATCCGGTGATAAGGCTGTCACCGATTGTCCCGTCGATTTCCACCGTATTCCAGTGTGCCTTGTTCATGTGATACCCAGGTTTGACCGAAGGATAATGTTCACGCAATTCAATAGCGAGTTCCGGATCGCATTTCAGGTTGACCGACAGGGGGCCTTCGAGGTCGGTAAGGGCAAACATTTTACCATTTACCTTGAATACAAGTGTGGTTTCATCGAACGGGAAATGTTCCGAAACACCATTGAGTGAAAGACAATATTCGCGTAATTCTTCAATATTCATAGACCTGATAAATTGAATTCATCCTGAAACTGTCAGTAAAGATAGGTATTGGTAAGGAAGAAAAAAAGGACACAAGGAAATTAAGAATTATCAACATAAAAAGTTATTTTTCTGTATATTAGACAATTGCGCAACCCCTCATTGTCAGTAAATAATTGATTGCCGGGTTTTGTTTTTTAAATTATTGGTTACCTTTGTATGCTTTGCCGGTAGCCTAAGCCGGTAACAGGGATTATAAAAGTACATTATCTAAATCTTCGGATATGTCATTGACCAAAAAAACAAGTGACCTCAAAAAGAGGATGCGTGATGCTTTGATGGGTGGTGGCCAGGTAGCTATTGATAAGCAAAAAGCAACGGGTAAGATGACCGCCCGTGAGCGTATCATTGCCCTGGTTGACCCCAAATCGTTTCACGAGTACGACCTGTTTGTTGAACATGCAGGTAAAGACTTTAACATGGGCGACAAGTACCTGCCCGGCGACGGTGTTATCACAGGCACCGGGACTATAAACGGTTACCCTATTTGTATTTATGCACAGGATTTTACAGTAGCAGGAGGCTCTCTTGGCTGGATGCATGCCAAGAAAATTACCAAAATCATGGATCATGCCATGAAACTGAAGGTTCCGATTATCGGGATCAACGACTCCGGTGGAGCACGTATTCAGGAAGGGGTTAACTCTCTGGCCGGATATGGTGAAATTTTCTACCGCAACACCCAGGCTTCGGGTGTTATCCCTCAGATCAGTGTTATCCTTGGACCCTGCGCCGGTGGCGCTGTATATTCACCCGCACTTACCGATTTTGTTTTTGTGGTTGATAAAATTTCCAAGATGTTTATCACGGGACCGGAAGTTATTAAGACTGTACTGGGCGAGGAAATATCAATGGAAGAACTTGGCGGTGCAAGGGTTCAGAGCGAGATAACCGGTAATGCCCACTTCTTTGCCGAAAGCGAAAATGAGTGTTTCGAGCAGATTAAGACCCTATGTAGCTTTATTCCGTGGAATAATATCAAGAAAGCTGAAGCATTCCCCAAAAAGCCGCCCCGTACCCGCTCCTACAACATCGACCATATTTTTCCGACCAATCCACGCCAGCCTTACGATGTTAAAGATATCATCCGTTCTATTGTTGATGACTCAGAATTTTTTGAAGTGCAAAGTATGTTTGCCGCCAACATCGTGATCGGTTTTGCCCGCCTCAACGGTCATACTGCTGGTTTTGTTGCAAATCAGCCGCTGGTTTTGGCAGGTGTGCTCGATGTAGACTCTTCAGACAAAGCTGCACGTTTTATCCGATACTGCGATGCATTCAATGTGCCACTCGTTACCCTGGTTGACCTTCCCGGATATCTGCCTGGTGTAGATCAGGAGCATGCCGGAGTTATCAGGCACGGAGCCAAGATACTCTATGCATACTCTGAAGCAACGGTACCCAAGATGACAGTTATTCTGCGCAAAGCTTACGGGGGGAGGCTACATTGCCATGTGCTCAAGCCACCTGCGTGCTGATTTTGTTTTTGCCTGGCCAACTGCAGAAATCGCCGTTATGGGCCCTGAAGGAGCTGCCAACATCATTTTCCGCAACGAAATCAAGAATGCGGAAAATCCGGATGAAATGCGCAAACAAAAAATCAAAGAATACAAGGAGAAGTTTGCGAATCCTTACGTAGCTGCAGCTTACGGATATGTAGATGCAGTGATTGAACCCGCCGAAACCAGGAATATGCTGATCCACGCGCTCGAAATTTCAGCTGAGAAAGTTGAAGTACGTCCTATTAAAAAACATGGTGTTCCACCTTTTTAATAAATTGCTATGGAAGAAAACAACGATTCCCCTGCATTTAAGACCCTTATCATCGATAATGTGAAGTACAAAACGGTGCTGACCAAAAAGTTTATGGCCCGTAAAGTATATGAACCCATCGATTTTAATAAGGTGTACTCATTTATCCCTGGAACTATCCTTAAGATTCATGTTAAGGAGGGTGCCAAAGTAAAAATGGGGACCAAACTGCTGGAACTTGAAGCCATGAAAATGGTCAATAATATTGTTGCCGGAGTCGACGGCATCGTTACTAAAATCAATGTGAAATCAGGGGATATGGTTCCCAAGAATTTTCTGCTTGTTGAAATGAACTAAGCCTGATTTACATGAAAAAAAGCCTGTGATATATCTTTCACAGGCTTTTTTTATTCAATAGTCGGTTAATTTTAAGAATCACGCAAACCAGCCTGCCGGTTTACCCGCCGCAGGAGGGGGGGGGGGGGGGGAGGGCGCCACGGGGGAATGTTGAATAAGTTATAATCACATTTTACTAAACCCCTGAAATCCAATTAATTAAAAATTATTAACGGAGTATTGTTGTTATCACAGTGCTGAAAAAATCAAACCCTGAATATTATGATCTCAGGATTTATGCCATCCCACTTTGAAACTTTTTGTATTCCTTATTACATTCTACAATAAAACCAAGAATTTCTTCACGTCCTTTGCCACTCTCTGCAGACGATATAAACATGGAAGGCAATTCATCCCAATCTTCAGAAAGCCTGGCTTTAAATGCTGCAACGTTGGATGCAAGGCCGTTGGCATTCATTTTATCGGCTTTGGTAAATACAATGGTAAAGGGCAATTCCTGTTCCCCAAACCAGTTGATGAAATCAATATCAATCATCTTGGGTTCAATCCTGGAATCAATCAGTATAAAGGTATTTACAAGGTTTTGTCGGCGGGTCAGGTAATTGTGAATCATGCTTTCCCATTTCTCCCGTTCCTTTTTAGAGATGCGGGCATACCCATAGCCGGGAAGATCGACCAGGTACCATTCATCGTTGACCAGAAAGTGATTAATCAGCCTGGTTTTCCCGGGTGTGGAAGAAATGCGGGCCAGATTCTTCTTTTCCAGCAGGCGGTTTATCAGCGATGATTTCCCAACATTCGACCTGCCGATAAAAGCAAATTCCGGCTTATCGGCACCCGGGCTTTTAAGCGGATCGGTATTACTTGCGATAAATTCAGCAGATCGTATATTCATTCTATTCAGGAATTGTCAGGTGCCTTTCAATCTTCATATCATAGATGTCGCTGATTGTTACAATGATGCCTGATTCTTCAACCAGGCCGAAATCATCGTTGATGGCAGTCCCGAAAAACTTCATGGTTGATGACAGGTTCATATAGGCATTTACCAGGGGGGGTATTGTTTCTCCCAGGGCTCTTACCTTTTGGATCAACAACTTATAATCCTTGTCATAAATATCGTTGGGAAATGAATTTGCGAGTGTTTCCTCATCTGTATCCAGCAGAAGAGGTTCGATCGGGTAAACCAGCTTTTCAGGATCTGCAAAATACTTTTCCATAAAATACAGGATGAGGTCTCGGGCTTGCCTGTTGTAATCCGGATACATGGTAATTTTACCGAAATAATAACGGATATCGGGATGAAGTAAAATAATGGCGCCCAGTCCATCCCAGATATTGTCGAGTGAATACATTCCTTTTCGGATATTGTTCGCGGGCTGATAGGCCGGTTGAACAAACGATCGGCCCAGTTCGATGGTGTAGGGAAGATACTCATCGACAAATTTCTGAGAGTACCTGAAAAGCTTAAATGTAGGGGTATGAAAAGTCCCGTCGTCCCCTTTCTTCAGAAATTTGCAATGCAGGTACCTGTATCCCCCGATGATTTCCTGGTCATCCGGATTCCAGACAATGAGTTGTTCAAACGGATCTTCACAGGTATCGTAGTAATCAAGATCAACAGACAATCCGGTTCCACCACCCGCATCGCGGAAAGTTATTTCACGCAAACGACCTATCTCCTTTGTAACATTCGGGGCATTAAAATGATTAACAATGTAAATCAGGTTGTTGCCGGCATTTGTTTTTCTGACAAGCCGTTCTTCAGTCAACTCCTGAATCAGTAACTCACGGTCAATGGGTGGAATAATGTTTTCCATGAATGGTATTTTTAAGAATTAATCAACAGTAAACAGCGCATCAGGGTTTGCCTGCAGTTTGTATACGTGTTCGCGGATTCTGGCCGCCCACTTGTTATCGTTCATGCGTTTATCGAATGTACTTATCGGTATTGGCTTGCCGAAGGTAATCACAATATCCTTATTATCCTGCTTGAACATTTCATCAACAAGATACAACATTTCGATGTTTGCCTTCATTCCCAGCCATTTCCTCAGATTGGCAAGGTTGTAAAAGAAATTGGAATTTCTGCCACTTATGTGTACCGGAACGATATCACGGTTAAATTTTCTGGCTTTGGAAAGGAAAGTCTTTTTCCATTCCAGGTCGATGATTTTTCCTTTGATTTTCCGGGAACACAACCCTGCCGGGAAGTAGAGCATGGATTTGTCCGATGAAAAAGTTTCGTCAAAGACAGCAATATTACCTGCATTCGACCCGTGTTTATTCACGGGAATAAACAATGGGCGAAGGTTGGGAAGAAGCAGCAGAAAGTCGTTCGACGGAACCACAATATCCTTTTTTATTTTCCCGACTTCCTGCATTAGGGCCATACCATCAAGACCACCAAGCGGATGGTTGGCAACGGCCACGAACCTACCGGCAAGCAGAAGATTTGACTCTCCTTTTACTAATACATTGACATTGAACTCTTTAAGAATAGTGTTTACAAATTCAAGACCATGAATATCCCTTAACCTGTAGAGAGATTCATTCAGTTTATCCTGGTGAATTACCCGCTTTAGATAACTGATCAGGAAACCGGGAATCATTTTAAGAAGATGAGGGTTTTTGCCCGCAATAACCCGCTCAATATCAATCATCCCGTTGTTTTGGTCAGCCGGGTCCCTCTCTTCCGCTATCATAATTAAATATTGACTTTTCTTTCAGTTTCGATGTACAAATTTAAGCATTTCCGCTCTCCATTCCTGATTAGAATTGAAAATACTCAGTTTTAGCGCTGATTTGGGCATTTGCATACCAATTTGAAGCAGAAGTTAAATATATATACCTGTATATCTGTCATTTAAAACAAGTTGTTCTGGCTAAAATGACATAAAAACGAAAAAGTTATTAACATAGGTGGTAGAAAGTGGTAAAAAGTGGTAAAACTGCACTATATTTACCCCACATTTCCACAGAAATTAACATGGTTGATATCATTGGTGTACATGACTGTAAAGTTGATTCCAAAGGGCGCCTTATGCTTCCTTCGGCACTCAAAAGTCAGTTGGATGCCATTATTTCTGAGGGATTTATAATAAAGCGGAGCATTTTTCAGCCCTGTCTTGAGTTGTATCCAAAATCGGAATGGAACAGGTCTGTCAGGGGTGTGAACAAGCTGAACCGGTTTATAAAAAAGAACAATGATTTTATCAGGGTATTTATGGCCGGTGTGCGGGAAGTTGAGCCGGACAATACAGGCAGGCTGCTGATACCAAAAGACCTGGCATTATTCGCGTCAATCTCAAAAGATATTGTTCTTGCGTCAGCACTCAATATCATTGAAATATGGGATAAGGATAAATATGAAGCTTCGATTAAGGAGAGTCTTACCGACTTTTCTCAGCTGGCTGAAGATGTAATGGGACAAATCAACGAAACGGAAGAGTAAAGATGTATCACAACCCGGTGCTGTTAAAGGAGTGTATTGAGGGTTTGGCTATTAAGCCAGAAGGCATCTATGTGGATGTGACATTCGGCGGGGGTGGACATTCTCAGGCCATCCTTAACCAACTGACTACCGGCAAACTACTTGCATTCGACCAGGATTCCGACGCCATGCAAAACCTGCCAAAAGACGACAGGTTTATTTTTATCAATCAGAATTTCAGGTACCTGATCAATTTCCTGAGGCTTTACAAATCTGTTCCTGTTGACGGAATTCTTGCAGACCTGGGAATATCATCGCATCAGATTGATATGGCAGATCGTGGATTCTCAACAAGGTTTGACGCAGAACTTGACCTCAGAATGGACCGTAAAGCCGGGCTTACCGCAAGACAGGTAGTTAATCAATATTCACCTGATGAATTAAAAAGAATATTCGTTGAGTATGGAGAACTTAACCATTCTTACAGAATAGCCCAGCAAATTGCAACCGCCAGGGACACGTCAGAAATTACCACAACCACAAGGCTAAAAGAAGTACTGATGCCTTTGGCTGAAAGAGGACGTGAAAACAAATTCTTCGCCAGGGTATTTCAGGCATTGAGGATTGAAGTAAACGGAGAAATGGATGCACTAAAAGAGCTGTTGCTCCAGACAACCAAAGTAATTAAACCGGGTGGCAGGCTGGTGGTTATGTCGTACCATTCGCTGGAAGACAGGCTGGTTAAAAACTTCACAAAGACAGGGAATCTTGAAGGGATTGAGAATAAAGACTTTTACGGAAACCTGATATCACCTTTCAAACCTATCACCCGCAAGCCGATAGTCCCATCGGAACAGGAAATACAGATAAATGCCCGGGCCCGCAGTGCAAAACTCAGAATTGCAGAAAGGAAGTCCGATGAATAAAGTGCGGAATACCATACACCCCAAAACCAGTGAAAAACCTACCCGGAAACGCAGGTTCAGGTCTTTCAGCATGCTGAACAGCAAGATGAACGTTGGCAGGTCGGTTTCCGGGTTTTTGGATGGAAAATTCTTTTCACGGGAGAATCTGTCAAAGCAGATCCCTTTCATCATCTACCTGACTTTTCTCGGTGTCCTTTACATAGCGAACTCATACAATGCCGAAAAAACAATCATTGAAATCGGGAAGACAAAAAAACAGATAGCGGAGCTAAGGTTTGAATATATCACTACCAAATCTGACCTGATGTTTCACAGCAAACAGTCGGAAGTAGCTGTAAAGCTTGTCAATAGCGGAATTAAGGAATCACTGGTACCTCCTGTGAAGCTTTATACAAAATCGGAAAATTAGAATGGACAGCAACAAAAGCGACATACTTAAAAAAGTGTACCTGGTATACCTGGCTATGGCTTTGCTGGGTATTGCCATTGTTGCCAAAGTTTTTTATATACAGGTTGTTGAGGGCGACAAGTGGCGCGAACAAGCCAAAAAACTGACCATCAGGTATGAGAAAATTGAAGCCATCAGGGGGAATATTCTTGCTTCGGATGGCAGCCTGATGGCCGCCTCGATCCCTGTTTTTGACCTCAGAATGGATGCCGGAAATACCCACTATAACGACGATTTTTTTTATGAGAATGTTGATTCCCTGGCATACGCACTCTCTAACCTTTTTCAGGACAAAAGCAGACTTGAATACAAGCAATTGCTGGTAAAGGCCCGTAAGAACAACAACCGCTATTTATTGCTGAAACGGAATATAACTTATGTCCATCTTAAGAAAGTCAGAAAATTCCCCATATTCAGACTAGGCAAATTTAAAGGTGGGATTATAGCCGAAGCCCGCAACCGCAGGGAGCTTCCTTTCCGCTGGCTTGCATTCAGAACCATAGGTTGGGATAAAGAAGGCAATGAAAATGATATAGGACTGGAGGGTGCATACAGTAAAATTCTTGAGGGGGAAAGTGGCCGCAGACTGATGCAGCGCATCGGCAACGGAGCCTACAGGCCACTGAATGAAGAATCGGAGATTGAGCCGCAGAACGGACACGATATCCTGACATCCATCGATATTAACATTCAGGATGTTGCAGAAGATGCATTGATGAAACAATTGATTGCCAATGAAGCCGATCATGGCTGTGCAGTATTGATGGAAGTGGAAACCGGATTTATTGTTGCCATTGCCAACCTGGGCAAAAATGCGAAGGGGGAATATGAGGAGAAATACAATTATGCCATCGGAGAGAGCTCTGAGCCTGGTTCTACCTTTAAACTTGCATCTCTCATTTCAGCACTCGACGAAGGGCTTGTTAAGCTTACTGACACCGTGGATACTCAGGGTGGGGCTGTCAGGTATGCCAACCGCATTATGAAAGATTCACATGAAGGTGGCTATGGCAGAATCACCGTTCAGAGGGCTTTTGAAATGTCATCCAATGTGGGTATTTCGAAGGTGGTATACAAGGCATATCACGACAAGCCACAGCAATTTATCGACAAGTTGTATTCAATGCGACTGAACCAGAAACTGGGTCTCGATATTCCGGGAGAAGGAGCTCCTTCGATAAAGGACACAAAAGACCGGTATTGGTCGAAAGTTTCATTACCCTGGATGTCTGTTGGTTATGAAGTTGCCATCACTCCACTGCAAACCCTGGCTTTTTACAATGCGATTGCAAACAATGGCCGCATGGTTAAGCCCCAGTTCATCAAAGAAATCCATCAGACCGGAAAGACAGTCCAGAAATTCGAACCGGTAATTCTGATCGAATCGATCGTAAAAAATCCTGAAACCCTGCCTTTGATCAGGAAAATGCTTGAAGGGGTTGTTGAAAAAGGAACCGCAACCAATCTGAAAAACCCGGTTTATAAAATTGCAGGAAAAACCGGCACAGCGCAGATTGCACAAAAAAATGCAGGGTACAATAAATCGAATTACAAAGCCTCTTTCGTAGGTTACTTCCCTGCCGATAATCCAAAATACTCCTGCATTGTCGTAATTAATAACCCCCGTAAAGGAGTCTATTATGGAGGATCAATAGCAGGGCCGGTATTTAAAGAGATTGCCGATAAGGTTTATGCAACCAGGCTTGATCAGAAAATTAAAACTAACGATAGCCTTCCGGGCAATCTCCCACTTTTCGCTTCAGGTTATTGCAAAGATCTGGAGACAATTTTCAAGGAAATAAATGTGCAATGGAAAGGCGATTTTAATCAATATGAATTTGCCACTCTGAGCAGTTCAGACAGCACCCGGAAGGTACAACCAAGGGAATCGGCAGAGATGCAGATACCTGATGTTACCGGCATGGGTGCACGCGATGCGGTTTATCTGCTCGAAACTGCGGGACTAAAAGTACAGATCAGGGGTAAAGGACAGGTTAAGCGGCAATCGCTGCCACCCGGTTCGAAAGCTAAAAGAGGAAGCAACTGCATTATTGAATTGGGATAAACAAAACGGCATTGAAAACACTACAGGACATATTATATAAATGCAGGATCAACCGGGTGGTGGGCAATACCGCAACCCCGGTGAGCGGCGTTGTGTTCGATTCACGTAAGATAACCGGTGGAAGTGTTTTTGTTGCAGTTAAAGGGACATTGACCGACGGGCATGAATATATCGGACAGGTAACTCTTGCGGGTGCAAAAGCTGTCGTGTGCGAGCGCATACCTGGTGAAATCCATCCCGGGGTGTGTTATGTCGAAGTTCCGGATAGCAGTGAAGCCCTTGGCATTATCGCTTCTAATTATTACGATAATCCTTCCGCTTCCCTTACACTGGTAGGAATTACAGGCACCAATGGTAAAACTACCATCGCCACCCTGCTTTACAAACTCTTTCTGAAGCTCGGATACAAAGCAGGTCTTCTCTCCACCGTCAGGAACATGGTTAACCTGACTGAAATTCCTTCAACCCATACAACACCCGATGCCGTGGAGCTGAACAGGCTTTTACATGCCATGGTAGACGATGGTTGCGATTACTGCTTTATGGAAGTCAGTTCACATTCCATAGTGCAGAACAGAATAGCCGGGCTCGCTTTCAAAGGCGCGGTTTTTACCAATCTTACCCACGATCACCTCGACTTCCACAAAACATTTAATGCTTACCTGGCTGCCAAAAAAAGGCTGTTCGACACCCTGCCAACAGGTGCATTTGCCATCGTTAACACCGATGACCGCAATGGAAAGGTAATGGTACAGAATTCAAAAGCCAATATCAAAACACTCGTCTTAAAAAGCCAGGCCGACTTTCATTGCAGAATCATTGAAAACCACTTCGAGGGTCTGCTGCTTAAGATTAACGGGAAAGAAGTATGGTGCAGGCTGGTTGGCACTTTCAATGCCTATAACCTGCTGAGTATCTATGCTACTGCCATCATGCTGGGTATTAAGGAAGAAGATAGCCTTACAGCCATGAGCCAGCTTGAAGCAGTTGACGGCAGGTTCGAATACTTTATTTCACCTGATGGAATTGTCGGAATCGTTGATTACGCGCATACACCTGATGCTTTGCTGAATGTTATCGGAACCATCAACAACATAAGAGAAGGCCATGGAAAACTGATCACTGTGGCTGGTGCCGGTGGTGACCGAGACAGGTCGAAAAAGACCGGAAATGGCTTCCATCGCCACCGAAAACAGCAATCTTACCATTCTCACCTCCGACAATCCGAGAAGCGAGAATCCGGAAGATATCCTGAAAGAAATGAGTGCCGGGGTAGCCATCGACCGCAAAAAGTACTGCCTGGTTATCACCGACCGGAAGGAGGCCATCCGAACCGCATGCACTATGGCTCAGAAGGGCGATATAGTGCTGATCGCCGGCAAAGGACATGAAACATACCAGGAGATCAAAGGTGTTAAACATCATTTTGACGACAGGGAAATTCTTAAGGAATGCCTGAATATTAAAAGTTCAGAAAAAGGGAAATAAAACCAGGAAAATATGCTGTACTATCTATTTGATTTTCTTGACAAATCCTATGATTTTCCGGGGGCGGGCATGTTCCACTATATCTCTTTCAGAGCAGCCCTGGCGGTTATTACCTCCCTTACCATTTCATTGTTGTTCGGCAAATCACTCATCAATTACCTCAGACAAAAACAGGTTGGTGAAACCGTGCGCGACCTGGGCCTTGAAGGACAAAAAGAGAAGCAAGGTACACCCACCATGGGAGGTCTCATTATTCTGGGAGCAATTGTAATCCCAACCCTCCTTTTCGCCAAACTGAACAACATCTATATTATCCTGATCCTGGTAACCACCATCTGGCTTGGGTTTATTGGTTTTCTCGACGACTACATCAAAGTCTTCCGCCATGATAAAAAAGGACTGGCAGGTAAATTTAAAATTTTAGGGCAGATTATCATCGGGATCATTGTCGGTTTCACGCTCTATTTTCACGATGGGGTGGTGATCAGGGAAAAAATTGCGCAAACCAGTTCCAGATCTGTGACCGCATTGAGTGAGTTCGAAAGTATTTCAGATCATGGTAAGAAATTCTCACGGGTTACAAAAAAATCGACCAAAACGACCATCCCGTTTGTCAAAAACAATGAATTTGACTATGCTATATTGTTAAAGCCATTTGGCGAAAAAGCCATGAGTTATGCCTGGCTGATCTTTGTTCCGGTAGTAATACTTATAATCACTGCTGTTTCAAACGGAGCCAATCTAACTGATGGCATCGACGGGCTAGCCACAGGAACATCGGCTATTATCGGCGTTACCCTGGGCATTCTGGCCTGGGTATCGGGCAATATTGTCTTTGCCGATTACCTCAACATCATGTACCTGCCCAATACCGGAGAGCTCACCATTTTTGTGAGCGCATTTGTGGGAGCCTGTACAGGGTTTCTGTGGTACAACACTTACCCGGCCCAGGTTTTTATGGGTGATACCGGTTCCCTGGCGCTCGGAGGAGTTATTGCTGTGCTGGCTATTATGATCCGCAAGGAATTGCTGATTCCTATCCTTTGCGGGATTTTCCTGGCCGAGAACCTATCGGTAGTATTACAGGTAGCCTATTTTAAAAGAACCAAACGGAAATACGGGGAGGGACGGAGGATTTTTCTGATGTCTCCGCTTCATCACCACTTTCAGAAGCAGGGCTATTCGGAGCCTAAAATTGTACAACGCTTTTTTATTGTAGGGATTATGCTGGCAGTTGCCACCATTATAACATTGAAGATCAGGTAAGATGCGATTAAACCCCAGAGTAGTGATCTTAGGCGCCGGCGAAAGTGGAGTCGGCGCCGCACTACTTGCCCAAAGCAAGGGCATCGGTGTGTTTGTATCCGACAGTGGGAAAATCAGGAGCGATTACCGGGAGTGCCTGGTATCATCAGGAATTGAATTTGAAGAAGGAAAACACAGTGTAGAACAAATTCTTGAAGCCGGTGAGATTATAAAAAGCCCCGGCATACCCGAATCGGCATCCATCATTGTGTCGGCCAGAGAGAAGGGGATTAAGGTAATCGGTGAAATAGAATTCGCTTCAAGATACACCAATGCAACCAAAATATGCATTACCGGTAGCAATGGCAAAACCACTACAACGATGTTAACCTGGCATATGCTAAAATCAGCCGGCCTGAATGTGGGTCTGGCAGGCAACGTCGGAAAAAGCTTCGCCTGGCAGCTGGCAGAAAAGGACCACGATTATTTCGTAATTGAATTAAGCAGTTTTCAACTGGATGGCATGTTCGATTTCAAGGCAGAAATCGGTGTCCTGCTCAACATCACCCCAGATCATCTTGACCGCTACGACCACAGCTTTGAAAAATATGCAGAATCGAAAATGCGAATACTCAGAAATCAGACTGAAAGAGATTCAATCATCTGGTGCAGCGATGATGAAACCATTTCCAGGCTTATGCAAAACAGGGAACTAAAACAACAGAGCTATCAGATCAGTATAAAAAACAAAATTGAAAATGGCGCTTACGCAGACAACCAAAAAATTGTATTCAATCTAAAAGGGGGAAATTTCGATATGACTTTAGAAGAACTTGCATTACAGGGAAAACACAATGTCTATAATTCAATGGCAGCAGGCATTTCATCCAGGCTGATTGATCTTCGCAAGGAAACCATTAAAGAGTGCCTTGCCGATTTTCAGAATGTGGAACACAGGCTTGAATTTGTTGCCAATATTCATGGCATCGAGTTCATCAACGACTCAAAAGCAACAAACATTAACTCAGTCTGGTACGCGCTTGAAAGCCTGAATAAGAATATAATCTGGATTGCAGGTGGAATCGACAAAGGGAACGACTATACCAAGCTTTTTGAGCTTGTGAAACAAAAAGTAAAAGCCATTATCTGTCTTGGAATAGATAACGAGAAACTTATAGATGCTTTCAAGGATAAGGTAAGCTACATTTCAGAAACTTCTTCAGTTGAAGAAGCTGTTGAACTGGCGTATTATCTGGGGCGAAAAGGGGATGTAGTCTTACTTTCTCCCGCTTGTGCCAGTTTCGATCTGTTTGAAAACTTTGAAGAGCGCGGCAGTAAGTTCAAAGCAGCAGTCAATGCTCTGTAAATAAACAACGACAATGAAGGCAATCCTGAACAATATAAAAGGCGACAAGGTAATATGGGCAGTGGTGCTTATATTATCTGTGTTTTCGATTCTGGCAGTTTATAGTTCAACAGGCACATTAGCTTACAGAAAACATTCAGGAAACACTGAGTATTACCTTTTAAAACATCTGAGTATCCTTTTGTTGGGCTTTGTTCTGATGTACATAGCCCATCAGGTGCCTTACAAGTACTATGCACGAATTTCACAGCTTGCCCTGTATGCCTCAATCCCCCTTCTGGCCTACACCCTGTTTTTCGGAACTAACTTTAACGAAGCAAGCCGGTGGTATACCCTTCCGATCATCAATATGACTTTTCAGCCATCAGATTTTGCCAAACTGGCTTTGATCATGTTTGTGGCAAGGTTGCTCGCCAAAAAGCAGGATGAAATTGAGGATTTTAAAAAGGGATTTGTTTCAATTATGATACCGGTGGTAATCATTACCCTTTTAATCCTTCCGGCCAATTTCTCTACAGCTGCCCTGATATTTACCACCTGCCTTGTACTGATGTTTGTCGGAAGGGTGAGATTCCGCTACATCGCCATGTTGGTTGGTGTAGGGGTCTTCAGCGTTGCATTGCTGGTAACTATTACCATTAATTCGCCCAGGTTGGGAGGCCGTATTGGCACCTGGCAAAATCGCATCGAAAATTTCAGGAGTGATGACAGTGAGGCCAATTTCCAGGTTGAACAGGCCAAAATCGCCATCGCAACCGGCGGAATTACCGGAAAAATGCCTGGAAATTCAACCCAGAAGAATTTTCTTCCCCACCCCTACTCCGACTTTATTTTTGCCATTATCATCGAGGAATATGGTATCATCGGGGGAGGATTCGTGGTATTTCTTTACCTCATTCTTTTTTACAGGGCAGTAAAAATTGTCATTAAAAGCCCAAGAAATTTCCCGGCATTCCTGACTTTCGGAGTTTCATTCAGCCTGGTATTTCAGGCGATGGTAAATATGATGGTTGCTGTGAATATTCTACCGGTTACCGGACAAACGCTCCCTTTGATCAGCATGGGAGGAACGTCCATCTGGTTTACCAGCATTGCCATCGGGATTATCCTCAGCGTGAGCCGCGAGATTGAAGCTACCCAGGAAACCGAAACCACTCCAAAAAATGCAGAACATGTCATCGCCTGAAGTCAGGATCATTATCAGTGGAGGTGGAACCGGGGGACATATTTTCCCGGCCATTGCCATTGCCGATGCCATTATGCAGGCTGAACCTGGTGCAAAAATCCTGTTTATCGGAGCTGAAGGACGGATGGAAATGGAGAAAGTGCCGGCTGCAGGTTACGAAATTGAAGGACTGTGGATCAGTGGCTTACAAAGGAGTTTTACAATTAAAAATTTATTGATTCCTTTAAAGATTATTCACAGCAGCGTGAAAGCCAGAAGCATCATAAGGAAATTCAGACCTGATGCAGCTGTCGGCGTGGGAGGATATGCAAGCGGGCCCACCATCAGTGCGGCAGCGGCTATGGGAATTCCTACCATTCTGCAGGAGCAAAATTCCTATCCCGGTATTACCAACAAAATGCTTGCTCCGAAAGCCAAAAAAATCTGCGTGGCTTACAGTGGAATGGAAAAATACTTCCCGGCAGGAAAAATCATTGTGACAGGCAATCCGGTAAGGAAGGACATAACCAGCCAAAAGGATCTGCGTGAAGAAGCTATTCGATTCTTCAACCTCGATGCATCAAAGCCTGTGGTACTGGCAGTGGGTGGAAGCCTGGGTGCCCGTACTATCAACAAAAGCATGCATAACGGCCTTGAAGCATTTTCGGATAACAGCATTCAACTCATCTGGCAAACAGGGAAGTTTTATTCTGCGATGGCTGAGGAAGCAGTGTTACCTTTTAAAGAAAAAGGCATCAGGCAAACAACCTTTATTTCGAGAATGGATCTTGCCTATGCCGCTGCCGACGTGGTGATCAGCCGTGCCGGGGCAATCGCCATTTCCGAACTTTGCATTACCGGAAAACCCTGTATCCTGGTTCCTTCGCCGAATGTGGCCGAAGACCATCAGACCAAAAACGCCATGGCGCTGGTTTCCAGGCAGGCAGCAATTCTGGTCAGTGATGCAGATGCTCCAAAGAACCTTATTAATGAAACAATTTTGTTGATTAACGATACAAAGAGAATGCAGTTGTTGGGCAACAACATCGCCAGGCTGGCACAACATGAATCGGCACAACGGATAGCAGGAATTATTCTCGAATGCGTAAAAGCTTATAAAAACAGATAAAAGGTGGACATCGGAAAGCTTAAAATGGTCTATTTTCTGGGTATCGGAGGTATCGGCATGAGCGCACTGGCCCGTTATCTGCATAAAGCAGGTATAAGGGTGCATGGTTATGATAAAACCTATACGCAGTTAACCGGAGAACTGGAAGCTGAAGGGATAACCATCCACTATGATGACCGACCCGACCTGATTCCGCCTGAAACTGACCTGGTAGTTTATACACCCGCAGTCCCGGCAAATTTTGGCGAATTCCGATTCCTATCCGACAAGGGTTATAAAATGATCAAGCGATCGGAACTGTTGGGAGATATAACAGCCGGCAAAACAACGCTTGCCGTTGCCGGAACCCACGGAAAAACAACCGTTACTACCATGCTTTCGCACATCCTGTTTTCAGGAAAAGATGGATGCACGTCCTTTTTAGGCGGTATCGCAAAGAACTACAATTCCAATCTGCTGCTGAACCCCGAAAGCCGGTTTATGGTTGCCGAAGCCGATGAATTCGACCGTTCATTCCTGAAGCTTTTCCCATGGCTGGCTGTAATAACTTCGACCGATGCCGATCATCTCGATATATATGGAGATCATCAGCATCTGATAGATTCCTTTGCAAGTTTTTCAGCAAACATCCCCGAAAACGGAAATCTGCTGATAAAAAAGAATGTCGAAATTCCTTTAAAAACAAAAAGCGGAGTTAAAACCTATACCTATTCGGTTTCAGAACCGGCTGATTTTTCAGCCATTAATCTGATCCTGGCAGAGGGTATATACCATTTTGACCTGAAAACGCCGGCAGAAACTGTAACAGGTTTAAAACCGGGTTTGCCGGGCCTCTTCAATGTTGAGAACAGCATCGCCGCTGCATCTGCTGCCTGGCTCAGTGGCAGTTCTGACGATGAAATCAGGTTTGGCATCAATTCATTCCAGGGAGTAAAGCGCCGTTTCGACCACAGGATTAATCGCCCTGGGTTTTTGTATATTGATGATTACGCGCATCATCCGGAAGAATTGAAGGCCTGTATTGGTTCAGTCAGAGCACTTTACCCGCACCGACACATCACCGGAATTTTCCAGCCTCACCTGTTTACCAGGACACGCGATTTTGCAGCCGGATTTGCCGAAAGCCTCTCGCTGCTCGACAGAGTTATACTTCTGGATATTTACCCTGCCCGGGAATTGCCGATTGAAGGGGTAAACTCTGCTATGTTACTAAAGAATATCAAGTCAGCCGACAAATGTCTGAGCACCAAACACGAAGTTCTCAGCCTTTTGAAAGAAATTAAACCCGATATCCTGCTTACTCTCGGGGCAGGCGATATTGATCAACTTGTGCCTGAAATAGAACTATTATTCAGTAAAAAGCAAATTCAATGAAGAGAATTCTCACAATTGCTTTCTGGATTGCAATAGTTGCAGGGGTGAGCTACCTGTTCATATTCGCCAATATGAGACAGGATAAACTGATATGCCCGAAATTCGAGATCAAGGTGAACTACGAAGATGCCCCGGTATTGCTAACTCAGGGGAACATACGGCAAGAGATTACCCGAAACAAAATCAAGGTAAGGGGCAAAGAATTGGGAGATATTGAAGTTGAAAAGATTCAGGATCTGCTCAATCACAATCCATTTATTAAAACGGCCTCAATAACAACCGGAGTAAACGGAGTTGTAAAAGCATCTGTCATACAACGCAATCCGGTGGTAAGGGTTGTGGATATGAAAGGTACCCAATTTTACCTGGATGATGAAGGTTACCTGATGCCCCTGAGTCCTGAATATCCGGCACGGGTGATCATTGCCGGCGGAAAGATTAAACCCATCGGGAGAATTGAAAAATACAGAAGCAATTATCCTGATCAGCTTCAGTATAAAAAACTTCCCTCCGACTTGCAGAAGATTTATATTACTGCCATGGAAATAAGAAAAGACGCGTTCAGCAATTCATTGATTGAGCAGCTTTTTCTGAACGAATCCGATGAAATAGAAATGTTCCCGAAAATCGGGCAACAATCAATTATTCTTGGAGATACCAGCCACATAAAGGAAAAACTCAGGAATCTGAAGATATTTTATACCGATGGATTAAAAACTACCGGATGGGATTCATACAAAACAATCAATCTCAAATACCGGAATCAAGTTGTATGTACAAAAACAAAATAAAATAAGATGGCAACCTCAGAAATCATAGTCGGGCTTGATATAGGAACGACAAAAATTGCAGCCATAGTGGGCCGGCGCAACGAAAACAATAAAATTGAGATACTGGGTTTTGGGAAAACCGAATCCATTGGTGTTAAAAGGGGGGTGGTATCAAATATCGAAGATACTGTTCAAAGCATAAAGGTCGCCATCAAGGAAGCTGAAGCTGGTTCCGATTCTGATATTGCTACCGTAAATGTAGGCATTGCGGGACAACACATTAAAAGCATACAGTATCGCGGGTCGGTTATCCGTCCAAATGCCGAACTTGAAATTACGCAGGCCGATATCGACGGGCTGAATGAAAATATGTACAAACTGGCAATGAACCCAGGCGAAGACATCATTGATGTTATCCCGCAGGAATATACCGTTGACGGAGAAACCGGCATTAAACAACCCAAGGGAATGCTTGGGCATACGCTGGAGGCAAATTTCCACATCATCACCGGGCAGACCATGGCAGCCAAAAACATATTCAAGTGTGTGAAAAAGGCCAACCTTGAGGTCGATTCACTTCTGCTCGAACCGCTGGCATCGGCCGAAGCTGTGCTGAGCGAAGAAGAAAAAGAGGCAGGCGTGGTACTCGTAGATATAGGTGGTGGCACAACCGATATTGCCATTTTCCAGGATGGCATTATCCGCCACACAGCGGTTATCCCATTCGGTGGTGACATCATAACAGAAGACATCAAGGAAGGATGCACCATTATAAAAAAACATGCTGAAGACCTGAAAGTAAAATTTGGCTCTGCCCTGGCCAGTGAAAACCGTGATGAGGAAATTGTTGCCATACCCGGTCTTCGAGGACGCCCGCCAAAAGAGATCACCCTCAAAAATCTCGCAAGCATCATCCAGGCGAGAATGGAAGAAATCATTGAGCACATTTACTTCGAAATAAAGAATTCAGGCTACGAAAAGAAACTTATTGCAGGTATAGTTCTTACCGGTGGTGGTGCACAACTTAAACACATTACCCAGTTAACCGAATTTATTACGGGCATGGATACCCGAATCGGTTACCCCAATGAACACCTGGCTCCGGGGGTTCCGGAAGAGATGGCAAGCCCGATGTATGCCACAGGTATTGGTTTGGTAATCATTGGTTTGCAACGATTTGAAAAGGAACAGCTGAAATCAGAAAAACCAGCGGCAAAGCCCAAAAAACAGGGGAGATTGTCCTTCTTTGAAGGGATAAAAAAGTTTTTCGAAGAGGATGGCGAAAACTGAGATATTAACAAAACACCTGTTGATAAAAACAGTGAACCGGTTAGGTTGCAAATATTAATAATAACTTAATTTTAGGAGACCAAAAATATGCCAGATATGCTCAAATTCGACTTGCCAAAAAACCAGTCGTCAATCATAAAAGTTATCGGTGTTGGTGGCGGTGGAAGCAATGCCGTTACCCACATGTTCAAGCAAGGGATTCGCGGGGTGGACTTTCTTATCTGCAATACCGACTGCCAGGCGCTCGACACCAGCCCTGTACCTGTTAAGGTGCAGCTTGGTGACAAAGGCCTTGGTGCAGGCTCAATCCCTTCTGTCGGTAAAGACGCCGCAACTGAAAATATAGACGAAATCAGGAAAGTACTTCAATCAAACACCAAAATGGTGTTTATCACCGCCGGAATGGGCGGAGGTACCGGTACCGGTGCAGCGCCTGTTATTGCTGCACTCGCCAAAGAATTGGGAATTCTCACCGTTGGAATTGTTACCCTTCCGTTCTCTTTTGAAGGCCGCAAACGCATCCAGCAGGCCCGCGCAGGAATCGACGAACTCCGCAAATCGGTAGATACCCTACTGATCATCTGTAACGACAAACTCCGCGAACTTGAAGGTGACCTGAAACTATCTGACGCCTTTAGTAAAGCCGATGATATACTAACCGTTGCCGCGAAAGGAATTGCCGAAATAATTACCGTTACCGGTTACATCAACGTTGATTTCGAAGATGTTAAAACGGTAATGAAAGACAGCGGCAAAGCCATCATGGGCTCCGGGGTAGCCGAAGGTGAAAACCGGGCGCTTGAAGCCGTTCAGCTAGCCATGACCTCTCCCCTGCTCGACGATGCCAATATCAGGGGCGCCAGCAATATTCTCCTTTACATTTCATCCGGTACCGAAGAAATTACCCTGGATGAGGTAATGGAGATAACCGACTACATCCAGCATGAAGCAGGCTCCGGAGCCGACATCATCTGGGGCAACGGAACCGATGAAACCCTGGGCAACAAAATCAGTATTACCCTGATTGCCACCGGATTCGACTCCAAACTCAAAGATGTTCCGGCCGCTCAAAGGCCTGAAGTAATTGTGCACTCGTTGAATTCAACGCCGGAATCAAACCCAAAGCCGGTTGAATCTCCCCGTCCGGCTCCTGCCCCTCTGGAGGAGATCCGGTTGATTCACAGATTACAGGAAGAAGAAAAAAAGGAAATGACTGATAAGGTTGAGGAAAATTCCGAAGTTCAACGAACTTTTACCTTTGAAATCAATGCCTCTCAGCCCGGTGGTTCAGCACCAGAAATCAGCGACAAACCGGCTGAAAATTTTGTTTATTCACCGGTAAAGCCAAACCAGCGTTCAGAGCCTGGTTTTGACTTCCTGCGCGACTACCGTACTGAGCCAGAAAGGTTCAGCAACGATGATGAAGAAGCATTGAAACAGGAAGAAAGAGCCAACATCCGGCTACAGAAATTTAAAGAGGTAAGTATTAAAGTCAACACTCCTGAAGGGCTCGCTGAGCTTGAACACCAGCCGGCATATCTCAGAAGGAATGTCGAACTCCGTGAAACGCCTCCGTCCGACAGTTCGGAAGTGTCGCGCTACACCCTCTTCAAAACTGACAACAAGTCGGTAGAGATGAGGCAGAATAACTCATTTTTACATGATAAAGCTGACTAAAAGTCAAGTAAAAAGTAAAAAGTCTAAAGTAAAAAGTAATGACGCTGACTGACAAAATTAATGAAGATATCAAGAAGGCAATGCTTGCCCGTGAAAAGGACAAGCTGGAAGCTTTGCGTGCGGTGAAATCGGCTTTACTTCTTGCCATGACCAGTGAAGGAGGTGGTGAGATAACCGAAGACACCGAGATCAAACTGCTTCAGAAACTCGTTAAACAGCGTCGTGAAAGTGCATTGATTTATGAGGGGCAAAACCGTGCAGATCTGGCTGACGCTGAGAAGTTTCAGGCTGATATCATTTCAAACTATCTGCCATCGCAGTTAAGCCCTGATGAATTAAAATCCGTGATCAGGAAGATTATTGAAGAAACCGGTGCAGTTGGTATCAAGGATATGGGTAAAGTAATGGCTTCAGCTTCACAACAACTAGCCGGAAAAGCCGATAACAAAACCATTTCAATACTTGTAAAAGAACTACTCGGACTATAACTTCATATTATGACCCCCGACCAAAAAGGCTGCTTCGGCAGCCTTTTTCTATTTATCTCCGCCCGTTGGCGCGTGTCTTACCCCACCTTCATTCCATTGCGGCGGGCAGACTTCTGATATGTGCCTCAAGGTCTGGCGGGAGTCTTCTAACCGATCTGCCTCACAAACAGGCAGACGCTTGCCTTCGAGGCATGTGCCCCCGCGTTATTTAAACAAAGTATAAATTAACCTGCATCAAATTGAACTCTGCTTTAAATTTTTAAATTAGCCAAATCGTTTGTGAGGCTATCAGAAGTTCTGATGTTTTATGTTTTTTTGCCATTGCCAGATTACAATGGCGTTTCTATCTTACGGTCATTCACTCTATTATTATCAGGATCAGATTTTAGCATACAATATATAAATAATTACTAACCCATAAATTTCTACTAATGCTCAAGGCTTTTGTATTCTCCGGATTATTAACACTATCATTCTTCACCTGGGCACAAAAGCCGGCAATGAAGTTCGGTAAAATCGACCCGGATCAGCTATCAATGAAATCCTACGATGCGGATACCAGTGCAGGAGCCCTTATACTCGGTGATATCGGCGATATCAGTTTGACCTGGGATGACCAGAATGGCTGGAGAATGCAATATAAAAGGCATGTTCGTGTAAAAGTATTCAATTCTACCGGGTTTGATCTTGCAAATTTCAAAATTGAGACGACGGAGTACAACTCCCTTAATAAAGAACAGATAATGAAGCTTAAAGCAACGTCGTACAACCTCGAAGGCGGTAAGATCGTTGAAACAGAGTTGGAGAAGTCAAATGTTTTTATCGAGGAAATCAGTCCCAAAGAACGAAGCCATAACTTTTCCGTGCCAAATATAAAGAAGGGTTGTGTATTCGAAGTTGAGTACCTGCTGGTTTCAGATTTTTACTGGATTCTACCTGACTGGGACTTTCAGTATCAGTTTCCGGCACTCTACAGCGAACTCAGTGTTTCAATCCCTGAGTATTTCAGATTTAAAACGCTCATGAAAGGTTATATCTCGCCTACAACTACAGAATCAAAAAACAGCACCAGAAATATCATCGTAAGGTACAGCGATGGAACAAGCACCAACTTACCCTATACCGACATGATACAGAAGTTCAGGTTCGAACATGTTCCCGCTTTCAGGCCGGAGCCCTATATGAACGCCCTCAACAATTACCTGGCTGCGATAGAATTTGAGTTTGCATCAGAGAACTTCCCGTTGAGAAAGAGGGATTATACAACATCCTGGGAAAAAATCAGCAAAGATTTATGGGATGAAGAAGATTTTGGACTTCAGTTGAAGCGCAATTGCCCGGTAAAAGAAGAGGCTGAATTGATTAAAGTTGCTATTGCCGATCCGAAGGAGAGAATGATTAAGGGGTATGAACTGATCAGAAATGCCATGGTGTATAACGACAGATACGGGATCTATATTACAAAGACACTTCGCAAAGCCTGGGAAGAAAAGAAAGGCAAAGCTGTTGATATCAATATGCTGCTTATTTCGCTGCTCAATGAGCTGGGAATTGAGGCAAATCCGGTTATTCTCAGCACCCGAAGCAACGGAATCCTTCATCCTGCTCAAATCATGCTCAATAAATTCAATTATGTGATTGCAGAAGCCCGGATCGGGGAAGAAACCTTTCTGCTCGATGCTACCGATAAAAAACTGCCTTATACTATGCTCCCCAGGCGTTGCCTGAACGGCAAGGGAAGAAGAATCTCACAGGTTGAATCTCAGAACGATTGGGTAAACCTATCGGCAAATCAACCAAATGAAAGAATGCTCTACGCTGTTACCAATGTTACTCCGGACGGGAATATCAACGGTGATTTCAACTTTATGGAAACGAAATATTATGCCTATGACCGCGCAGGGGAAATAAACCGAGAGATCAGCATCGACGATTATGCCACAAAATTCGAAGCCGAAACACCAGGACTTATCATCAATGAATTTAACGTTGAAAATCTGGATGAAAGGCAGCAGCCCCTCTATCTTAAGTATAAAGCCAATTATAATCTTTCTGATGAAAGCCCCAAAGACATGATTTATCTGAACCCGACGTTGGGCGCAGGTATTACATCCAATCCTTTTATTGCGGAAACCCGGGAATTCCCGGTCGATTTCATCAATCCGTGGTCGTTCAAGATTATTAATACGATTACCATACCCGAAGGATACCAGGTAGCAGAACTCCCGAAAAGTGTAGTTTATTCGCTTCCCGACAAGTTGGGAAGTTATAAGTTTACCATTGCAGCCAATGGCAGTCAGATTCAGCTGATGTGTGTAATTGATATCAAAGCATCTTTGATCCTGGCAGAAAACTATCAGCAGATAAGGGAATTGTATTCGCTCATTGTTGCCAAAAATGCTGAAATGGTTGTCATTAAAAAGCTTTAGGAAATGAAGTATTTTACTCAAATCCTTCTGACAGGTTTATTAACTGCAAGTTCTTCTTTTCAGATACTCCATGCTCAGATACTGACAGTGTCGGCCATTCCGGAAAACCTTCTTAAAGGAGCCAATTCAGTCGTCAGAAACAATGAAACTACCTTCACAATCACAGATGTGGACAAATTATCGGTAAGAGAGTCTACCACCCTCACCATTATAAATGAGAAGGCTCTGTATCTGGCACATTTGAAGATTTTCTATAATACTGGTGAAAAAGTAAATATAAAGACCGCGGCTATCTATAATTCCCTCGGGATTAAGGTAAAAACCATTAAACAATCGGATATGGCTGACTACAGCACTGCCGGCGATCTGACACTCTACAGTGATGCGCGAATAATATACTATAAAGTAGTTCCTGTCAGCTATCCTTTTACCATTGTATATGATTATGAGGTTACCTATAACAGATTGTACTCATTTCCACCTTACTCGCCATATACCTCCGACTATCAAAGTGTCGAAAACTCATCTCTGAAATTGATCAATCTGCCGGCTGTTCCTTTGAACATAAAACTAATAAATATGCCGGAAGGTTTAAACGTTTTCACTGACGAAAAGTCAAAATCCTGGAGTTTCACTAATCTGCTTCCGTTGGTCGATGAGCCCTATATGCCCCGGATTAATGATGTTGCACCTTTAATAAAAATAGCACCGGAACTGATCACATACGATAAGTTTAAAGGCAAGGCAGACTCCTGGGAAAACTATGGAAAATGGTTCTCACAGTTACTTAGAAATCGTCGTAGCTTAAGCAATACTACAGTTACTAATTTAAATCAGATGGTTTCAGAAGCTGTTTCAAAAAGGGAAAAAGTCAGGATTCTTTATAAATATATGCAGTCTAAGTCTCATTATATCAGTATTTCGGAAGGAATTGAAGGTCTTCAGCCGCATATAGCCGCTGATGTTGACGCCCTTGGTTATGGAGATTGTAAAGACCTGAGCAATTATATGGTTGCAATGCTTGAGGCTGTTGGAATAAAAGCATATTATACAAAAGTACAGGCAGGTAAGGGCGAATATCAATTTATTATAGATCAGCCGGGACATCAATCAAACCATATAATAGTTTGCGTTCCTATGGAGAAAGATACCATTTGGCTTGAATGCACTAGCCAGATAAGCCCCTTTAATTACTTAGGCAGTTATACAGATAACCGCAATGTACTGATTATTAAAGATGATTCAGGTGAATTGGCGAGAACTCCGGAGTATACCATTAACGATAATTATATCAACTCAACATTCCTGATCGGTTATGCCACAGACGGAACGGCTGCCAAAGGCACCATTACATTCAGCGGTCTTTTGATGGACGATGTGATCTCAGCGGTCAACAGTAACATAAAAGACCAGTCAGACTGGGTTGATAATAGTCTTGAAATGACAGATTTTACATTAATCAATCACAAATTCGGCATAATTGAAGACCCAAAGCCAATCATCAGCCTGAATGTTAACCTTGCACTCAATTCGTTTTTTAATGGAGCCAACGGACGGCTATTCGCATCCCTTAATCTGAACAATACCATAAACGTTCCAGCCAGGGTAAGAAACAGACAATTTCCGGTATATATACCGTATTCTTACCAAACAAATGATACCATCCTCATTGACCTGCCCGCAGGATATAAGCATGAACAATTGCCCGAAAGTGTTGTCGCCGATGAAAGATTTGGGAACTACACCATGCGTACTTTCATCATTGGAGACAAGATCACCTGCATAAGGTCGTTCAGGCTATACAAAGGCACCCATGCACCGGAATTATATGCTGCTTTTTATGATTTCATGCAAAAATCGGCAGTAGCAGACGCAAAACAGCTGGTTCTTATCCATGAATAAATGAGAAAATAGTTATAACCCCGCAGTTGGCTCAATTGGCGTGCGTCTTATCCCTCCTTCATTCCATTGCAGCGGGCAGCCTGCCTGCCGGCGAGGCAGGGCTTCTGACGCGTGCCTTAACAATAACTAAAAAGGCCGGTAAAACCGGCCTTTCCAAAAAAAATCATTTTAGTTATTATGCTCCGAGCATAAAACGTTTAAATGAGGAAACGGTAAGATCCTTATCCATTTTAACAAGAAATTCACGAACCGACAATTTATTATCGCGCACAAACTCCTGGTTCAACAGGGTGCTTTCCTTGTAAAACTTATTCAGTTTACCAAGGGCGATTTTTTCAATCATTTCCTCAGGCTTGCCTTCGAGACGTGCCTGCTCTTTTCCGATTTCAATTTCACGTTCAATCACCTCGGCAGGAACATCGTCCTTGTCAACGGCAACGGGTGCCATAGCAGCAATCTGCATAGCCACTTCATGACCGGCCTGATCAATGCCTTCAACACCGGCTTTTGACAAACCAAGAATCGTTGCAAGCCTGTTACCCGGGTGGTTGTATGCAAATACCCTGGGTGCAGTGATCACTTCGTAGTGAGCAAGTTCCATTTTCTCTCCGGTCTTACCAACCATTTCGGTAATGTTATCCATTACTGAACGGCCATTGAGGTCGAGGGCTTTAAATTCATCGCTGGTTTTAGGCATCTTTTCAATGGCTTTGGCCATGATCAGATTGGTAAAATCAACAAATTCCTGGTTCTTGGCAACAAAATCGGTTTCGCAGTTCAGCATAAAGATGGCTGCAAAATCCTTGGCTTCGTTGGTACGGGCCAGCACGATACCTTCATTGGCATCCTTATCGGCACGTTTGGTAGCCAGTTTTTGTCCTTTTTTACGCAGGTAGTCAATTGCCTTTTCAAAATCGCCTTCATTTTCCTGAAGTGCATTCTTGCAATCCATCATTCCGGCACCGGTCATCTGACGCAACTTGTTTACATCAGCAGCAGTAATATTAGCCATAAAAATTTTCAGTTTATTGGGTTGTTATTATTTTCTGGGTCCACCAGGTTTGCGGCCCAAAGGTTTTCTTGTACCTGGTTTGCTCCTGCGGCCTTCTTCACCACCTTCTCCTGCTACTGCAGGTTTGGCACGTAAGCGTTCACCGGTAGCTGACACTTCGTCTTCATCCTCATCATCAAGATCATAGTTCCTTGATCCTGCGCCTTCTTCACGATCGTCTTCAGCGCGTTTGTCGCGGTCAATCTTGCGTTCCATCAAACCTTCTTCAATGGCCTGAACCATTTTGCCGATGATCAGCGAAATTGATTTTGAGGCATCGTCGTTGGCCGGAATCGGGAAATCCACGATATTCGGATCCGAATTGGTATCAACGATAGCGAAAGTAGGGATGTTGAGTTTGCGGGCTTCGGCAATGGCGATGTGCTCCTTGCTGATATCCACAACAAAAATAGCGGCTGGTAAACGGCTGAGGTCAGCGATTGAACCAAGGTTCTTTTCAAGTTTTGCACGTTCACGGGCAATCTGCAAACGCTCACGCTTCGAAATATTGGTGTAACTCGGGCTGGTCATCAAACGGTCGATCGACGACATTTTGCGGACAGCTTTGCGGATGGTTGCAAAATTGGTAAGCATTCCACCAGGCCAGCGTTCTGTAACATATGGCATAGCCACAGTTTTTACATGCTCGGCCACGATTTCCTTGGCTTGTTTCTTGGTTGCTACAAAAAGAACCTTCTTGCCTGATTTGGTAATCTGTTTCAGCGCTGAAGCAGCTTCGTCGATCTTGGCAACGGTTTTATAAAGGTCAATGATGTGAATGCCATTACGCTCCATAAAAATATAGGGAGCCATATTGGGGTTCCATTTACGTTTCAGATGGCCGAAATGTGAACCGGCATCCAGTAATTCTTCAAAAGTTGTTCTTGCCATTTAATTTTTTGTTAATTGTTTACATTCTGTGAAACTCAATTGCCAGGTAGCTCAGGCTAAGCCACACGGCACAGGAAAAGAGGTCCTGGCAATTTAGATACTAAACACAATTTAAGATTAGCGCTTGCTGAACTGGAATTTCTTACGGGCTTTTTTCTGACCCGGTTTTTTCCTTTCAACCATGCGCGGATCCCTGCGCAACAGGCCTTTAGCCTTCAGCGGGGGACGGAACTCAGGATTGATCTCGCAGAGGGCTTTTGAAATAGCCAGGCGAAGCGCTTCGGCCTGTCCGGTAATTCCACCACCATCAAGATTCACCTTGATATCGTACTTGCCAAGTGATTCGGCAACTTCAAGCGACTGGGTAACAACATACTGCAGGGTTCCGGTTGGGAAATATTCCTTATAATCCCTGCCGTTTACTGTGATGATTCCATTGCCATCCTTCAGATATATACGGGCTACAGCAGTTTTCCTTCTGCCAAGGGTGTTGATCACTTCCATACTTATTTGATTGAATTAAGATTAATCAATTGTGGTTGCTGAGCCTGGTGTGGATGCTCCGAACCGGCGTAAACTTTAAGGTTTTTGTACAATGCGTCTCCAAGTTTGTTGGATGGGAGCATTCCCCTGACTGCATATTCAACTACCCTTTCAGGATGTTTCTGCAGAAGTTCTCTCGGGGTTTCAAACCGCTGTCCTCCGGGATATCCGGTGTGACGAACATAAACCTTATCGGTCATTTTTTTGCCCGTGAGCTTGATTTTCTCTGCATTGATGATGATCACAAAATCACCGCAATCGAGGTTGGGAGTAAAATTGGTTTTGTACTTTCCCCTCAGGATATTGGCAACTTTTGTGGACATACGTCCAAGCGTCTGTCCTTCTGCATCTACCAGTACCCAGTTCTTCTGAATGGTAGCCGGTGTTGCTGATAAAGTTTTATAACTAAGTGTGTTCATTTGTTGATTAATTTTTATTGAAAACAATAAAACAACCGTCCCAACAACTGATTCACGGGCATGAGATTCAGGTGCTTACGGCAGGGTCCTTTAGAGAGACAAGCTTTTCACGTTTCAGGTTACGGCCGTTCACGGACAGACTTATGCTTTAAAAGGGGTGCAAAGGTAGAGGTTTTTTTGGATTTAACAAATTTGTAAACAATAAATTGTTGATAAAATGATCGTTGCGAAAACAGGTAATATCAACAATCAAATCCAGCGGAATATCCAAACACATTTATTGGGTTTTTATAATTTTAGCAGCGTATCTCTGCTTTGAATTATATGCCAGAATGTAATAAAGTCCCGGATTCAGATTGTCAGGCTCCCATTTGAATGGGACTCCGGTTATCATTGGAGAATTATACACAAGCCTTCCGAATGAATCATATACCTTAAGAAAATAGTCACCTTCGCCAGGCGTTGATTTTTCAATAGAAGTCTATACTCTTTGAAAAGGGGTTGGGATAACACTTAAATGATGTCTTTTCAATTATTGACAATTCACTGATAGTGGTAACTATCGTATCAAAACTCCTGAATACATCATTGTTGTTAGCTAACAATCGACCAGCTTTATCAAGGGTTATGCGGCGCATGTCAGCATAATTCAGTCCCGAATTAATCCTGGTAAATGTTTGTCCTCCATTTTCCGAAAAATATGCCCCTCCTAATCCGCAGCATTTTCGCGAACACGCAATATAAATCACATTATCAGGTGTTATTAGAATTCATGTAACCACCGGTAATAATTGTTCCCAAGTTTGGCTTATAATGTCATATCTGAAAAGACCTTCTCCTCCAACATATATATTTCCAATATTATCAATTGCCAATGAAAAAAAGTGATTACATAGTCCAAATACCTGCCAGGTGTTGCCGAGGTCTGATGAACGATATATTCTGCCACAACCACCTAAGTTTTGAACAGCATAAATGAAACCATCGGGAGACGCAACATCGGTAAAGCTTCCTATATTCTATTGTCAAACACTTCCATGTTATCCCAAATCAGCGATCGGATCATGCTTCTCCGCAGCAAGTTAAACATCATATCCCACTGATTCGTAAACATTTAGCAAAAATAAAAAGCGTCCCCAGAATCCCCGATTGGCTTTAGAAATTTCCGGTCCCAGTAAATTACTTCATTAACGCGTTGACAGCTGGACCAAGGAGGTATTGATGGATAACCTCTGCCAACTTTCACCCCATCTATTGACCGTACACTCGCCAAATTTACATAGCCTTTACGGTTGGATATATAAATATATCCACTTGAATCGACGCAATGTCACTAGTAAGCTATCACCGGTGGGGAAATGGGTTCCCAGAAATTCTGGCAATAAGACACCTCTACTTGTGTGAAAACTATAAGTAAAACAAGAAAATATTTTTTCATCTAAGAATACATTTATAGATTCAGAAAATCATAAAAGTTAAATTCAAACAGCTAATCATTTATAATTATTTCATACCGAGGCTGGGAAAAGGCGAAGATAAAAAGTTTAAATGAGCAAGTAACAAGAAATTAAACCGGGTTTCCTACTGAATTGATGTTTCAGATAAATGAAAGTGAATTTGATTTTATTAGGTCGAAAATGCAATTATTGAAAGTGAGAAATGTCAAATTATAAACAATTTTGTTTATTTTTGTACCATGAAAGATCAATTAGCCGTCATCAAAGGCATTCACCCGGGGCATATTGTTGAACGTGAACTGAAGAAGCGCAAGATTCAAAAAAGGAAATTTGCATCTGATATCAATGAATATCCTCAAACTCTTTCTTCCGTTTTAAAGGCTAAGCGAAATATGAATACTTCACTTTCTCTAAAAATCGAGAAAGCATTTGGTTGGGAAGAAGGTTTTTTAATGGTGCTGCAGGTATATTTTGATATTGAACAGGAAAAGAATAATGTTTCCGTTAGAAAGCCTGATCTTTCAAAGTTCAGGCCGGGTCTGTTCTGGGATACGGTTATTGAATCAATAAATTGGGACAAACATAAGAAGGCTGTCATTCGAAGGGTATTTGAAAGAGGCAATGATCCTGAGAAAGATGAAATTCTCAGATTTTATGGAATAACTGATGTTGAGGAAATAATAAATGCAGATGGCGTCTAAGCTGAAATACAATACCATTGATCCGCGATTGCAATCAGCGCTGCTTTTATGTATGGAAGCTTCGGAACTGAAAACTTTCAGACTGGTTGGAGGAACTGCATTGAGTTTATACCTGGGTCACCGGATGTCTATTGACCTTGACCTGTTTACAGATGAACCTTATGGATCAGTTGATTTTGCGAAAATTAATGCATTTCTGAATACTGCTTTCCCTTATGTTGATTCATCGAATATTCAACCCATAGGTTTTGGTCAATCTTATATTGTCGGTGAAAACAAATTAGATAATCTTAAAATTGACTTGTATTACACCATGGCTTTATTGACCCGATGAATCTAACCGATGGGATCAGAATTGCATCCATCGCAGATTTAATTGCGATGAAAGTGGATGTTATTCAACGCGTTGGCAGAAAGAAAGATTTTTGGGATATCCACGAATTAATGGCTGATTACACACTCGACGATATGTTAACATTTCACCGGAAGAGATATCCATACAATCATGACGAGCAGGAAATTCTTGCACAATTCAAAGACTTTAAAAAGGCCGACGAAGTTTTGACCCAATTTGCCTCAAAGGGAAAATATGGGAAATTATCAAGCTGGATATCCTTGATTTTGTAAGGACTTTCTGAGCCTGAAAGAATACTTTTTTGGCAAACTTAGCCCTTTTTTGAACAAAAAAAATAGACATCTGATTTGATATCCTTTATTATATCCGGTCACTGCCCGTAAGTCTGACTCTTGTGCCAATTCATTTTACAGACAACTGTTATAGAATTTCATTCCAAATTTGCAAACATTCAAAGAACCGGCAGCGAACTTTTTCCGGAAGCGTTTACAAAAGTGAATCCCAAAATACCATTAGAATACATGCAATATCAAATGGTTACCAAACCATCAATTTACCGCTTGAAATGATTCGCTCGTTTTTGAATATGCGGATCATGTATAAGCCCGGTTTCCATCCAGAGGTGATTAACCGGAGCACAAGTCACAGACTTGCGCCGGCACTTGTTCAATATCGTTTCAATTAAAGCTGTCCCCGGCAATAATTCCGGGGTAGCAGTTGATTAGTGCTTTCGGGGGCCACTTGTCGCCATGGACAAGGCAATCGGCGAATGATTAAAGATTGCTTTTCACCTCATTCTTAATCCGCTGTATATGCCCCCGGCCCAACGCCTTTACTTCGCAGCCCAGTTCAAAGTACCGCCGGATAACATCGTCGGTAAGAATCCCAAAGCAATCAATCACTGCAAGTGGCTGCCCGGCCCATTTCACAATGTCATCGGGACTGAGGTTAAGGTATTCTTTGTGCGGAACGGCAAGAATCAATGCTTCGGCACCCTTAAGGGTTTTGGGAAGGTCTTTTTCAACCCTGGCTTCCGTCAGTTGCTCCTGGTTGCGGAAGAAACGGCTCCATGAATGCCCCGGCGATGGGTAATCATCCTGCGATTCGAGTTCATACCAATGATCCACATAAGGATCATGAATCCGGATTTCAGCACCCATTTCGATCAGTTTCCTTACCACCAGTTCGCTGCCGCTGTAGCGGGTATCGCCCACATCCTGACGGTAGCTGGCTCCGCAAAGCACCACTTCCGAGCCGGCGATGTACCGGGCCATATTGCGCAGGGCATCGCGGGTAAGTTCTGCCACATGCAGGGCGCGGGTATCGTTGATATCAATGGCCGTGGGAGTAATCTTGAAAATCTCATCCCCATCCTCAAAACCGAGAATATGCCGGTAAGCCCAGTAGCCTAAGCCACCATCCTTTGGCAGGCAATAACCGCCTACTCCGGGTCCGGGGAAAATCATATTGCTGTGGGTCGGCCGCATTTTAATGGCATTGATTACCTTAATCAGGTCAACTCCGTTGCGCTCGGCAAAGATACTCCACTCATTCAGGTAAGCCAGGATCGTAGCCCGGTATGAATTTTCAACGATCTTGGTCGTTTCCGACTCGATCGGTCGATCCATTACTGTTAAAGGAAATTCTTTGGTGTTCAGTACCTCGTGCAGGAATTTTTCAACCTTTTTTCTGGCTTCGATCTCACAGCCGGAGCATACCCGCCAGAAATCGCGGATACTTGATACGTAGTCCCTGCCGGGCATAACCCTTTCAAAGCTGTGGGCCAGCAGAGGGATGGATTTTATACCCCTTTTAGCAAATGCCTTTTTAAGGATAGGCCAGGCCACGAATTCGGTTGTTCCCGGAGCCACTGTGGTTTCGATCAGGGTGAGGCAGTGGGCAGGAATCGTTTCACCTATTGTTTTGAGGGTCGCTTCCAGTGCAGCCATATCGGCTTCGCCCGATTTCATATAGCCCAGGTCGTGTTTGGTAAAATCGCACTGAACATCCACCACCACGATATCGGCAAACTCCAGCACGTCGCTGTTGAATGAAGCCGTAAGGGTTTTCTTCTGATTCACACAACGGCTTATCATTTTGTCAACCTCCGGATCTTCAGCCTTCACGGGCGATTCGCCCCGGTTGAGCATGGGAATCTTCCAGTAACTGCGCTGGCTGGGCCGCTGGCAGCCAATCACGAATTTCGAAGGCTTGCCTTCCTTATCCACCGTGTCGGCAACAATCGCAGCCATTACAGCCCCGACGAAACCAACACCCATCACTACCACGATTTCCTTACCTTCATTGCGGGCAGCTTTTACAAGATCACCGATTCTCTGTTTTTCGGCTTCAAAATCCGGTTTTTGGGGAATTGGAAATTTTTCGCCCGACGGGCTTACTGAAAAGAGTATTTCTTTTGCCATAAATTGATTTTTTTCAGGATAACAGAATGTGAAAGTAAAAAGTTAAAAGTTAAAAGTAAAAAGCCTGCCAGCCGCTTTTTAGGCGGGTAAAAAGTGGATTCAGGAATTTAAAAAGTTTGACTTCAATGGATAATTATTAACTCAACACATAGAATCTCTTACATCAATACATTCCTGATAAAACGCGATGTTCTTCCGTTTGCCATTTGCTTCAATCTTTTTCAGGACTTCCAATTTGGAAATGATGAAATGAGCATCCGCAAAGACTTTATACAAATTTACAAAAAATAATTCAGGAATGGTGGAGGTTGTTGGCAAATGGGAACATACATGCTAGCATTCAAATTTCCAATGTCCAATTTCCAATTACCTTAAACTTAGCCTCGGGGCCTTCGTTCCATCTTTTCATTTCAATGTTTCCAACTTCTTCCCTTCATGCCTTCAAAATTTTTCCAACACATAGGCACATAGATCAGAAAATAGGCACATAGTTGTCTGGAACAAGGTTAACCTTCCCTCCGGCTGGCGGGGTTTAAAGTAAGATTGGATTTTAACATTATGCTCAACCCTTAAACTTCAACCTGAGCGAATGACCATTTTCCAGTTTCCTGCTATTCGAATATTCCATTATTCCATCATTCCATCCTTCCAATTAACCTTTACCTCAACCACAACCTTAACCGTAACCTTAACCTTAACCTTAACCTTAACCTTAACCTCAACCTTAACCTCAACCTTAACCTCAACCTCAGCCTCAACCTTCATCTGCTTTAACTAAAAACTCTCAACAAACTTTTTGTTTCCTACCTTTGCACAACTTCTAAAACCATTGCCTTTTCAAATGTCCATTATCGTTAGTAACATCAGCAAACAATTCGGGCGGCAACTGGCCCTCGATCAGGTATCGTTCAGTATTCAGCCGGGTGAAATCGTCGGGCTTCTCGGACCCAATGGAGCCGGTAAATCGACGATGATGAAAATCATCACCTGCTTTATTCCACCCTCATCGGGCGAGGTCAGCGTTCATGGGTTCGATATCCGGGAGCAATCGCTCGAAGTACGCAGGAAAGTAGGCTACCTTCCTGAAAACAATCCTCTGTACACCGATATGTATATTAAGGAGTACCTTGAATTCGTTGCCGGAATTCATGAACTGGGAAAAAGTACATCGAAACGGGTTGAAGAAATGATGGATATAACCGGACTCATGCCCGAAAAGGGAAAGAAAATAGGAGCCCTTTCGAAAGGTTACCGTCAAAGGGTCGGACTGGCTCAGGCTATGATCCACAATCCTGAGGTATTGATCCTCGATGAACCTACTTCCGGACTGGATCCAAACCAGCTGGTTGAAATCCGCAACCTGATTTCGGAAATCGGCAAACAGAAAACCATTATGCTGTCCACGCATATTCTTCAGGAAGTCGAAGCCATCTGTAGCCGGGCCATCATCATCAATCAGGGCAAAATAGTAGCCGACGACAGCACCGGCCATCTGTTGAGCAACGCAGCCGGCAGTGAACAGGTGATGGTAGAATTTGACCGTGATGTGAAGCTTTCTGATCTTAAAACCATCAAAGGCGTATTAAATGTAAAGAAGGTATCCGGTTTCACCTGGCTGGTGGAATCGGGCAAAGACCTCGATGTACGACAGGAAATATTCAGATTTGCCGTTGATAATGGGTTAACAGTGCTCTCAATGCAAAAGCAAAGCAACAGCCTTGAAGATGTATTTCAGAAACTGACCCGGAAATAGAATTTCGGATTGCTGATTTCGGATTGCTGATTGATATTAAATCGGGTAACAGAGAGGAATTCAATTTCCAATTTCCAATTTCCAAAAATCCAGAGACTCTGATGGCAATAACCATCATTCCACCATTCCAATGGAACAAGTTCAAAGTCTAAAGTCCAAAGTTTAAAGTAAGATTGGATTTTAATATTAAGCCTGAAAAGTTACCCTCAACCCCTAAATACCGCACTGATCAATTGGTCATTTTCCATCATTCCATTGTTCCAGTCTTCCACATTCCACAATCCGACCCGGAGCGAAGCGGAGTTCAGCGAAGCTAAATCTGAAATTTGCTAATCCGCTATTTTGCTAATCTGCTCATCTGCAAATTTGATAATCAACGAATCCGGACCGGAGGGAAGCGAAGTTCGCCGTAGGTAAATCCGAAATCCGAAATCCGAAATCCGAAATCCGAACCGGAGCGAAGCAGAATTCAGCGAAGCTAAATCCGAAACCATTCTAATCCTAATTTGTAATCCGCTAATCTGCTAATCATTGCTAATCAACGAATCCGAACCGAGCGAGCGGAGTTTATTGAAGTTAAATCCGAAATCCGCAATCCGAAATCCGAAATCCGAAATCCAAAATAAAAAATTACTACCTTTGCCGCACCGGTTTCGGCCGCGATGGAAAAATTTGATTGATTGCAACCATTTAAAAAAATGCTAAAGCAATTCCTGCCATTGATCATCCTTTCCGCTTAACCAATTTATTATAACACTAAAATTTGCTGAAATGGCATACCTGTTTACTTCAGAATCCGTATCGGAAGGGCATCCCGACAAAGTAGCCGACCAGATCTCCGATGCATTGCTGGATGAATTCCTGAGATTTGACCCCAACTCAAAAGTTGCCTGTGAAACACTGGTAACCACCGGACTAACTGTATGTAGTGGAGAAGTACGCACCGAAGGTTATGTAGATCTGCACAAAGTAGTCCGCAAGACCATTGCCGACATCGGCTATACAAAAAATGAATACAGGTTCGAGGGCGAATCCTGTGGCATCATCTCTACCATTCACGAACAATCACAGGATATCAACCGTGGTGTTGTTCGCGAAAATCCGGAAGACCAGGGTGCCGGTGACCAGGGAATGATGTTTGGATATGCCACCCGCGACATGGAGAACCTGATGCCCATGCCCATCGAACTGGCGCATATCCTGCTTCAGAAACTTGCCGAAATCCGTAAGGAAGGCAAGGTAATGACCTACCTCAGGCCGGATGCAAAATCGCAGGTTACCATCGAATATGACGACAACAACCGTCCGGTTAGAATTGATACGATTGTAATTTCGACCCAACACGATGATTTTGCCGATAAATCGTTGCCCGAAGAAGAAGGCGACGAACTGATGCGTCTAAAGATAGAACAGGATGTCCGTGAGATCCTGATTCCTAAAGCCATTGCTGATTTGCCGGAACGGGTTAAAAAGCTGTTTGAGGATCATTTCACCCTGCATGTAAATCCTACCGGAAAATTTGTAATCGGTGGACCTCACGGAGACACAGGCTTGACCGGCCGTAAAATTATTGTTGATACCTACGGTGGCAAAGGAGCTCATGGTGGTGGTGCTTTTTCAGGGAAAGACCCTTCAAAGGTTGACCGTTCAGCCGCTTATGCAGCAAGGCACATTGCTAAAAACCTTGTAGCTGCAGGAGTGGCCGATGAAGTACTGGTGCAGGTTGCTTATGCCATCGGCATTGCCCGTCCGGTTGGCTTGTATGTGAATACCTATGGGACTGCTCACGTGAAAGATACCAACGGAATAACTTTAACCGATGGTGCCATTTCAAAAATAGTAGATGAGATTTTCGATATGCGGCCGTATGCCATTGTTAACAGGTTTGGCTTGAGAAATCCGATTTACGGACCAACTGCAAGCTATGGCCATTTTGGACGTGAAGCGCGTACCGAGGAGGTGGAGGTTTATTTCTCAAATGGCGATACCTACGATAGAGTAGAGAATGGTAAAATCCACCATTATAAAAAAGTAAAGCTTTTTGACTGGGAAGAAACAGAAAATTATAGTCAAAAGATAAAGGCTGCGTTTGGAATTTAGTTTCAAAAGTGGAGTATTCAATGAATTAAGAAATGGCCGTAGTTATCTGACTGCGGCCATTTCTTATAGATGTAGAAGTAGAGAGTTTGGTTTATTGAGCTAGAGTTGGATCAGAAAATCCGGAAATAAAAAAGCCCCGGTGCTGCCGGGGCTTTTTTTACATTAAGTTAAACAAGTATTCCAAGTAGTCCAAGTTTTGAGTAATTAACGCTTAACAACGAATTTTCGTGTGGTAGTAGCAGAATTATTTATCATCAGAGAGTAAAAGTAGATTCCGTTTTTGAGGCTGCTTACATTCAGTGAAGCTTTTCCCTCAGTTTTTTCAAGAGCTATCTCTTCAATAACCGTGCCGAGAAGGTTCGTGACCTTTATTTCTGCATTTTTTGCTGAAGCAGGCAAATTATAATCGAAATTAACATTGCCTGAAGCCGGGTTTGGATAGGCATTGGAGATTTCAGGGGTGTTTATCACAACATCACCAATGCCGACATAACCAACTGTGAAGTTTACGACAAAGGATAATGTATCATTTGGATTATCGACATTGTAAACTGTGAATCGAACCCTGGACGAACCTTGCACCCCACCATGGACATAATCCCCACGAAAGCTGTTATCGGTAGCTCCGCTTGCAAGTAACACTGCCTCAGGAGTGTCAAAAACAAAAGGCGGATAGCATGACGGGCCCCAGCATATGTTGGAAGAGGTATTCGCCAACAGATTGAGGTCATATTTCCGCACCTTTATTGAAACGGGAATTGTATTGATATTTTTTACCAGGGCCGAGATTTCAGCCGGATCGTGGGCAGGCTCATACAAGGCATTTATTTCCTGGTTATTTACCAGAGCAGCGCTACCATCGTTATAGGTTATTTCGAATGAATGATCGGCGATAACAGCGATGGTATAGTTTACAATAACCCAGGATGAATCTGCCGGATTGTTGATGTCATAAAAGGAATACAAAATCCTTGATGTACCGGTATTACCGCCATGTGTATAATCACCCCGGAAAGAACTGTTACTGGCTCCCGGATCGATTCTCACCGACTCCGGACTATCGTAAACAAACGGAGGATAACAGGATGTACCCCAGCAAAAATTGGCGTTGGTACCCGTAACCAAAGACAGATCGGTTCTTTTAACCTTTACATCCATCCCGTTTCCGCTGTTGTTGGAAACAACGAGTGAAAGTTCTACCGGATCGTGGTCGGGGGTGTTGAGTACAGTGACCTCAGAGCCGCTGGCTATAGAATTTTCACCCTGGTATAGCCACAGCGATTGAGCCTGAAGCCCGATTGTAAGGATTAACAGTACGAAGAGAGAGAGTATTATTTTTTTCATGACAATCAGGTTTTGATGACAATAATTAGTATCAAATATTATGCTAAAAGTAACCGGTAATCAGGAAAAAACTTAACAAATGTTAAAAAAACAACTGAAAATAAAGAATATGCAAAAATGTCACAATCAATATTTTCGGCAAAACTAAATATTAAAAGGAAAGCATCGGTTGAATTCTTTGAAATTTTTTTTAAAAACTTTTCAACACTTGATTTCGGTTTTAAAAAATGCTGATCTTTGCAACAAAGACATCTTCCTAAAACGCACATTATGAAAAAAATAGCACTCAGCATCCTGTTGATAAGTCTGACTATATCGGGCTTTAGCCAATCTCAAAGGCTTGTTTTGCTTGAACATTTTACCCAGGCCAGCTGCGGCCCTTGCGCAGGTGTAAACCCGGGACTTCATACGTTGTTGGTAGCAAATCCCACTAAACTTACTTCAATAATGTATCATACGAGCTGGCCCGGATATGATCCGATGTATAACCACAACACCGTGGATGCCGCGGCGAGGACTTCCTATTATGGGGTTACCAGTGTTCCGAATTCGGTACTGGATGGCAATTACTACAACGGTCACCCGAGCGGCTGGAATATCAACACCGTGAATCTTCGTTATGCTGTTCCTTCGCCTTTGAACATTACATTAAATCAGCAACTCTCAGCCGGTAACGACACCCTTTTTGTAACCATGCTGATTGAAGCGACTGCTGATGTAACCGGACCGATTTCAGCGTATATGGCGGTTATTGAAAAGCACATTCATTTTAATACTGCGCCAGGCAGCAATGGGGAAAAGGATTTTTACAATGTGATGAAGAAACTATTGCCTACCAAAACAGGGATATCGTTGCCAACCCCTATGAGTACCGGTGATTATGTAATCCTGCAGTCATACTGGGTACTGGCCAATGTTTATACCATCAGTGAACTGAGTGTAATAGGCTTTGTTCAGAACCCCACTACCAAAGAGGTTCATCAATCGGCCAACCTTTCACTCACACCGCTGACAGCCATCCACGACAATGACGTGGAACTGACTTCTTTTACCAATATGATTGACAAGTATTGTGAAACCGCCTTCAGTCCGAAAATCGCCATCCGCAACAACGGAAACAGCCCGCTCACCAGCCTTGACATTAAATACAGGGTGAATGATGGTGAACTGATGAGCTATAGCTGGACAGGCAATCTTCCATTCCTGGGCAAAACTGAGATTGAACTTCCTGAAGTTACTTATGATCTACTGGCGGCCAATACCTTAACGGTATATGCCGATCAGGTGAACCAGGGTGACGATGAGTATTTCAAAAACGATACCCTTGTCCATAGTTTCTTACCCGCTTTGCAGGCATCGAGAAACGTACAGGTAAAAATCAGAACCGACAATTCCCCTGAAGAGGTTACCTGGGAGATCGTCAGCAGCACCGGAGAAATCGTGTTTGCAGGTGGCCCTTACCCGGAAGCAGGTGTGGTATATACCGAAGAATCGGTTCTTCCTTACGATGACTGCTATGAATTCAGGGTTTACGATACCGGCGGAAACGGGCTGTGCTGCGGCAACGGTACCGGGTTTTACAGTCTGAAATCAGGTTCCACGACCATTGCACAGGGAACCCAGTTCGGTGACCTGGTCTTCGCCCAGTTTGATGTGGTAAGTGTTGGCCTTGAGAACAATCCGCTGGCAACCGGATTCAAGGTGTATCCCAATCCGGCCACAGGGCAGATATTTATTGAATATGCGGCAAATCTGAATAATACAGTTAAAATTAGTGTCAGCAACCAGATGGGACAAGTTGTTTATTTAACAGATGCAATAGCCCGTGACAATGGTAATCAGATACTGGAACTCAATACGAGTAATTGGAATCCAGGAATCTACATGGTCAGGTTTGAAAATGGCAATGAGGTCATCAGTAGGAAAGTAACTATAGTGAAATAAATTTTCCTGATTTTATTTAAAAACCCTCCGGTTGATATGACCGGAGGGTTTTTATTTTGGTAAATGGCCGTTTGCAGGCAGAGCCTGCCAACATAAAAAAGTCGGAGGTGGAGCTTCCGACGAACATCATTCGTTTAACTATTCAGGATCAGAACAAACGATCAATGAGTTTTTCATCCGCGAAGTTTGGCAAGGTAACTTTAAGGAGAGGTTCGGCTTCCATGGCCCGTTTTATGGCAAAAATGGCTTCTTCGTTGCGGGCCCATGAACGGCGTGAAATGCCATTGTTCACATCCCAGTGAAGCATTGAACGCAGTCGGCGGTCGCTGTCGGCACTGCCATCGAGCAACATGCCGAAGCCACCGTTGATGACTTCGCCCCAGCCTACGCCACCTCCATTGTGAATGGAAACCCAGGTGGCGCCGCGGAATGAATCCCCGATTACGTTTTGTATTGCCATATCAGCGGTAAAACTGCTGCCATCATATATATTGGAAGTTTCCCTAAAAGGCGAATCGGTTCCGGAAACATCGTGGTGATCGCGGCCCAGAACAACGGGAGCAGATATGATACCTGCAGCAATCGCCTTGTTGAACGCAGAAGCAATTTTGGTGCGGCCTTCACAGTCTGCATATAGAATGCGGGCCTGGGAACCAACCACGAGGCGGTTTTCCTTGGCGCCCCTGATCCATTTAATATTGTCCTTCATTTGCTGACTGATCTCAACCGGTGAAGTGGCAGAAATCTCTTCAAGCACTTCCATGGCAATCCGGTCGGTGGTGTCGAGGTCTTCCGGTTTGCCCGATGAGCAAACCCATCGAAAAGGGCCGAATCCATAATCGAAACACATGGGGCCCATGATATCCTGAACGTATGAAGGATAACGGAATTTTCCGCCTTCCTTAAAAATATCGGCCCCTGCCCTGCCCGACTCCAGCAGGAATGCGTTGCCATAATCGAAAAAGTACATGCCACGGGCGCTCAGGGTGTTCACGGCCGCCACATGACGGCGGAGGGTGGCCTGTACCTGTGCTTTGAATTCGTCAGGATTGTGAGCAATCAATTCATTGGACTGCTCGTATGTTAGTCCTGCAGGATAATAACCACCCGCCCATGGATTATGCAGCGATGTCTGATCTGAACCCATATCCACATGGATATTGCGCTCTGCAAGGCGTTCCCATAAATCAACTATATTGCCGAGATAGGCAATGGAGCGGGCTTTCTTTTCTGACTGATACCTTAATGCAAGATCAATCGCCGTATCAACCTTATCCGAGATTTCATCCACCCAGCCCTGGCTATGGCGTTTGTGTGCTGCATGCGGATTCACTTCGGCACAGATGGTCACTATGCCGGCAATATTCCCGGCTTTGGGCTGTGCACCGCTCATCCCGCCAAGGCCCGAGGTCACAAAAAGGCGGCCGGAGATGCCCTGTCCGTTTTTATCGATTTTGCGTCCGGCGTTCAGCACGGTAATGGTAGTTCCGTGCACAATGCCCTGCGGACCAATGTACATATAGGATCCGGCAGTCATCTGGCCGTATTGTGAAACGCCCAGTGCATTGAATTTCTCCCAGTCGTCCGGTTTTGAATAGTTGGGAATCACCATTCCATTGGTAACCACCACCCGGGGCGCATCCTTATGTGAAGGATATAAACCCATCGGGTGGCCTGAATACATCACCAGAGTCTGCTCATCCGTCATTTCCGAAAGATATTTCATGGTAAGCAGGTATTGAGCCCAGTTCTGAAACACAGCGCCATTACCGCCATAGGTAATCAGTTCATGCGGATGTTGTGCCACAGCCGGATCGAGGTTGTTCTGGATCATCAGCATAATACCGGCAGCCTGCTGCGATTTTGCGGGGTATTCACTGATCGGCCTGGCGTACATTTTATATTCCGGACGAAAACGGTACATATAAATACGCCCGTATTTCAGCAGCTCACCGGCAAACTCAGGAGCCAACACTGCATGGTGTTCCGGTGCAAAATACCGGAGTGCATTGCGCAGGGCAAGTTTTTTTTCTTCCGGAGTCAGGATGTCTTTTCTCACAGGGGCATGACTGACAGCACTATCAAGGGGCTTAGGTGCAGGCAGGATTTCAGGGATACCTGAAATGATTGACTTTTGAAAATCGGTGATTTGCATTGGATGATTGGTTATCGGTGGTTGGTTGAATCGCGAAACAAAGGTAAAAAGGAATTTGAATTTTAGATTGCGGATTTCGGATTGCTGATTGCAAAGAAGAGACAAGGGGACAAGGAGAATGGGAGACAAGGGGAAAGGTTAGCATTGGATTAGATTGCGGATTAGCTACGCTGAGCTCCCTTCGGTCGGTTGCGGAATTACGATTACCAGATTAGCTGATTAGCAAATTAGCTAATTAGCTAATAATCGGTTTAAGCAGCTGTAAATGAAAAACACACCTTGATAGAATGAATATCAATTCTTACTTCATAAACCTACTTACTTCTTACTTCTACCTTCCGACTTCAGACCTCAGACCTACTATCTCCTCAAACCAGTTTTTTCAACACATAGGAACATAGAAGAAAATAGACACATAGAAAAGGTCCCTAATTTCCTCACTCACTCTTAGTCTCTCAATCAACTTCTTACCTCTTACCTCTTACCTCTTACTTCCGACTTCTGACTTCCGACTTCCGACTTTAAACCTCCGACCTCTGACCTACTATCTCCTCAAACCAGTTTTTCAACACATAGGAACATAGAAGAAAATAGGCACATAGAAAAGGTCCCTAATTCACTCGCTCTTAGTTTCTAAGTCCCTTAGTCTCTTTATCCCTTAGTCTTTTAGTCAACCACTTACTTCCGACTCCCGATTTCCGACCTCCGACTTCAGACTTCCGACCTCCGACTTCCGACCTCAGACCTCCGACTTCCGACTTCCGACTTCACATTTAACTTCCATTTACCAAAAAGCATTTAATTAAAGAATTTGAAAATTTATACTTTTACAGCTTAATCCAACCTGAATGAACTCCCTGTTAAACCATGCCTTCGACCCCGAAGAATTCCGCCGTGAAGGCCATCAACTGGTTGATCTGATTACCACTTATCTCAATGATTGCCGCGAAGCCAGGCCTATGCCGGTATTGCCACCTTCTGACCCGGATACGATGGTTGACTTCTGGACAAAGGATTTAAACAGCACCGGATTTGATCTTCAGAAATTTTACCAAACACTGATCCAACAATCCAATCATATCCATCACCCACGCTATATGGGTCACCAGGTGGTGCCACCCGCTCCTTTGTCGGCGCTGACCGAACTGCTCGAAGCGGTGCTCAACAACGGCATGGCTATTTATGAGATGGGACCAGCTTCCACGGCAATTGAACGCGTGGTATTGCGATGGCTGGCTCAAAAGATCGGGATGACTGACCTTGCTGACGGCATCCTGACTTCCGGTGGCTCGGCGGGTAACCTGACCGGTTTGCTCGCGGCACGGCAGGCCATGTGTGGTTACAACATCTGGGACGAAGGCGCCCGGGATGATTCCAAACTGGCATTTATGGTTTCTGAAGAAGCTCATTACAGCGTAGCCCGTGCCGCCAGAATTATGGGCTGGGGCGATCAGGGCGTGGTAAAAGTTCCGGTGAATAGCCGGATGCAACTGGATTCATCCAGGTTGGGTGAAACCCTTGAAAAAGCTCAGGCACAGGGTCTGAAAGTGATTGCCCTGGTTGGCAATGCCTGTACCACCTCAACCGGGACGTATGACCCGCTGAGTAAAATGGCAGATTTCGCCGAAGCCCATGGTTTGTGGTTTCATGTGGATGGCGCCCACGGGGGAGCTGCAGCCATGACTGAAAAATATCGTCACCTGACATCCGGCATTGAGCGGGCCGATTCCGTGGTTATCGACTTCCACAAAATGATGCTGGCCCCGGCACTAACCACTGCTGTTCTGTTCCGGAACGGGCAACATTCATACGAAACCTTCGCACAGAAAGCCGAATACCTGCTGAGTAACGGGGCAAAGAAACCCTGGTACGACAGTGCCGGCCGGACACTGGAATGCACCAAGAAAATGCTGGGTGTAAAGGTCTATGCCATGATCAAACTTTACGGAGACCAATTATTCAGCGACTACATCACGACTACCTATGACCTTGGGCATTTCATGTCGGGACTGTTAAAACAGGAAAAAGAATTCGAACTTGCGGTAGAACCGGATGGTAATATTGTTTGTTTCAGATACCGGCCCGATGGTTTTACCGGTGACCTCAACAAGCTGACTGCATTTATCCGCAAGAAAATAACCGATGATGCCGGTTTCTATGTTGTTCAAACCAGTGTTGGCGGGCAAATATATCTTCGGGTTACACTCATGAACCCGTTTACGAAAGAAGAGGATCTGAGGGATTTACTCCGTTTTATCAGGAAAATTGCCGGTTCACTGGTCAACCCTGGTTAGCAGGTATGAGTATAATTTGTACAATTTAAAGATGATATCTATGTTGCGATTAATGAGGCAAACGATTTATTTAGCTGCCATTGTGCTGATCATGTCCGGATGTAAAATAAAAGTTAAGAATCAGGATTCAGCTTCTGACAGCACTTCGAAAAAACAGAGCATTGCCTGGCTGCTGGCCGGAGATGAATACAAAGCCTGGGCCATTGAGTCTTTCATGGTAAATGGGGAAGATCAGTTAAAGGGACTTGAGCCCTGCCAGCTGGATAATATTGACTTCTATTACCGGAATCAGGTGTTTGAATCGACCGAAGGCAATACCCTGTGCAAACCGGGCGACCCTGCCATTCTCCGCAGAGGCAAATGGTCACTGAATGCCGATTCAACCGCGATCGAAGTTAAACTCGGTACTGATTTATTCTCACTTCAACTGGTGGAAATCAATGAGAAAAGACTTCACTACCGCGCAGAAACCGGCAAACAGGTGACTGAGGCCGTGTTGGTAGTTTCAAGTAAAAAGTAAAAAGTACCTTAGAAATTCGATTGAGTGTTTATACTTTCATTTCATTCGATACAACATTTTTTACTTGACATAACTGTCGTTTTTGATTTCGGGCTTTTACGCTTATTAAATAAAATTAAATAACCCCATTGATAAATGAAAACCCCATCGGATTTCAGGGCGGAAGCCCACAAGATGGCCGACCGCATAGCCGACTATTTTGAGCAGGTTGAGCATTACCCGGTTAAGTCACAGGTGAGGCCGGGTGAAATTTTCGGGCAACTGCCTCTACTTCCTCCGGAATCGGCAACCAGTATGGATGATATCATGGCTGATTTTGAGAAAATCATCATGCCAGGCATCACCCACTGGCAGCATCCTAATTTCTATGCATTTTTTCCGGCCAATTCGAGCTATCCGAGTGTGCTGGCTGAGATGCTGACCGCTGCACTGGGTCAGCAGGGAATGATCTGGGAGACCTCCCCTGCCGCTGCTGAACTGGAAGAACGGGTGATGGAATGGTTGAAAGAAATGTGCGGGTTGCCACAGAACTGGACCGGAGTGATTCAGGATACGGCTTCTGCTTCCACGCTGGCAGCCCTGCTGACTGCCCGTGAAAAAGTCACCAGCTTCCTGATAAATGAGCATGGATTTAATAACAATGATAAATTAAGGATCTATTGTTCTACTGAAACACATTCATCTATAGAAAAAGCGGTTAAAATTGCCGGCTTTGGCAGGAAGAACCTTGTAAAAATTGCAGTTGACCAGAACTTTGCCTTGTTGCCAGATGAATTGAATGAAGCCATTGAACGTGATCTGGCTGCAGGTTTGATTCCGGTTTGTGTGGTGGCTACCATCGGGACTACCGGCTCAACAGCGGTTGATCCGATTCAGAAAACAGGAGAGATTTGCCGTAAACACAATATCTGGTTTCATATTGATGCAGCCTTTGCCGGAACTGCCCTGGTATTGCCTGAAATGCGCCATTTTGCAGCAGGGCTTGAACTGGCCGACAGCTATGTTTTCAATCCTCATAAGTGGATGTTCACCAATTTTGACTGCTCTGCCTACTTTGTGCGTGATCCGGAAATGCTTATTCGAACATTTGAGATACTGCCTGAATACCTCAAGACTAAAACCCGTGGACAGGTGAATGATTACCGGGATTGGGGCGTTGCACTGGGCAGACGGTTCAGGGCCCTCAAACTCTGGTTTGTCATCAGGAGTTTCGGCGTTGAGGAAATCAGGAATAAAGTCAGGAAGCATATTGAGCTTGCGCAATGGGTTGCAGGAGAAATTGAAAAGTCGGCCGATTTTGAACTTCTGGCCCCTGTTCCGTTCAGCCTGGTATGTTTCAGGTACAGGCCGGCTGGAATTGATGGTCCGGATGACCTGAACCTGATAAATGAAAGGCTTCTGAATAAACTTAACACGAGTGGGCTTGTTTATCTGACGCATACAAAGCTGAACGGGAAATACACCCTGCGGATGGTCATTGCCCAGACAAACACGGAAGCCATACATGTTGAAAAGACATGGAAACTGATCCGTGATATGGCTAACGACATTCATCAAACATAATCAGGGCAGGTATAATATTCGTAACTAAATTGACGTAATATTTTGAATTTCTGACTATTAACTAAATCTCACAGCAAAAACTGTACCTCACCTGCTCCAGGTAATAAGATGTTGACTTTTTACAGGAAATAAAATGAAAGAACAATGGAATGAGCGGTATGCCGCTCCTGAGTATATATACGGGATAAGTCCGAACAGATGGTTTGCCGAGAAATTATCACAGCTAAAACCTGGTAAGCTATTACTTCCGGCTGAAGGTGAAGGAAGAAATGCCGTTTATGCAGCTAAAGAAGGATGGGAAGTATTTGCCTTTGATCAGAGTGATGAAGGTCAGAAAAAAGCATTGAAGCTGGCCCTGGTTCAAAATGTTACCATCAATTACAGTTTGGGAGACCTCATTGAATTTGAACCACCACAAAATAATTACGATGCAATAGCCCTTATTTTTGTGCATATGCCGGCAGAAATCAGACAGGGTGTACACCGGAAACTTATTGAGAAACTCAAGCCTGGTGGCTATCTTATTCTTGAGGCTTTTACAAAGAAACAATTACAAAATACGAGTGGAGGTCCCCGGAGTGAATCCCTGCTGTACGAGAGAGAGTTTATAGCCGATGATTTCAAAGATCTGAATATGCTTGAATTTGAAGAGACAATCACTTTACTTGATGAAGGACCGCTCCATCGTGGTGAGGCATTTGTAATCAGGTTGCTGGCAAAGAAATCAGAAAATTAATAATTCAACCATGAACAATAAGTTGCTCTTAAGAGCCCTGATAACAATCACTGTACTTTCGCTATTACTTTCATGCCCCTTTTCATTCGGCGGGAAACCCCGGAAAGAGGAACGCCTCAGTCAAAAAGCTGCAAAGATCCATGCCGATGCATTTACCATTGACTCGCACAACGATACACCCATGTGGTTTACCGATACAACCTACAATTTCGGCATCAACCATGCGGATATGCGACCACGCAACAGGGTTGATATTCCGCGCATGGAAACAGGAGGACTGGATGCGGCATTTTTTGCAGTATTTGTCGGCCAGGGTGAACGCACAGATCCTGGAAATGACAAGGCGCTGCTGCAGGCCCTGAACACATTTGAAGCCATCGACAGAAACCTCAGGATCAACAATTTAAAAGCTGCACCCGCGTTCACTGTAACTGATGGTAAAATCATTGAAAAACAAGGAAAAAGGGCGGTATATGTCGGCCTTGAGAACGGTTATCCAATTGGCAATAATCTTAAGAATGTTGAACGCTTCTACAATCTGGGCGCCAGATACATCACCCTTTGCCACACCAGAAACAACGATATCTGCGATTCATCGACAGATACCACTGAGCATTACGGGGTAACGGAATTTGGCAGACAGGTTATTGATGAAATGAACCGATTAGGAATGATGGTTGATATATCCCATGTTTCTGACAAATCGTTTTATGATGCGATTAAACTGAGCAAAACGCCGGTGATTGCATCACATTCGTGTGCCAGGGCATTGTGCGACAATCCCCGCAATCTCAGCGATGATATGCTCAGAGCCCTCGCCAGGAATAATGGCGTTATCCAGATGTGTATCCTGAGCAGTTATGTAAAGACGCCATTGCCCAATCCCGGACGCGATTCAGCCCAGGCTGCACTGCGCACAAAGTACAATGGTTTTAAAAATTTATCGGATTCGGTAATGACGATTGCCCGGAACGAATGGTATGAAATTGATGAAGTATTCCCCCAGGTGCTGGCAACGGTTGAAGATGTAGTTGATCACATTGACCATATAGTTAAGATAGCAGGGATAGATCATGTTGGGATAGGCACCGATTTTGACGGAGGAGGTGCCGTTAAAGGCTGTGAAGATGTTTCGGAAATGGGAAACATCACGCTGGAACTGGTTCGGAGGGGTTATTCAAAAAAACAGATTGAAAAGATATGGGGAGGAAATCTTCTGAGAGTCTTAGGCGATGCTGAAAAATATGCCCGGAATAATTCCTGAAACAAAAAGTCATATTAAAGTAAATATAGAATAATATAACAGCATGACCGAAATTTTTGCCGTTTCTCTGCTTGAAGACAGCGCATTCGAGGTCTGTAAACCAGCTATGCTGGCAATGGTACCTGAAACCACACGGCAAAAGTTCACATTGTTTGCCCGCAGCAATGATGCACAACGCAGCCTACTTGGCGAATTGCTGGTCAGGCACCTGATATCAGAAATAAAGGGAACTAAGCTGCCTGAACATCCTTTCACAACGGGTGAAAAAGGGAAACCGGCACCTGAAGGATATCACGGAGTCCATTTTAACATTTCCCATTCGGGCCGATGGGTAGTGGTTGCACTTTCCTCTGATCGTGTTGGGGTTGATGTTGAAAAAATGCGAAAAGTCCCGGAGGGGGTTGCCCATCGTTTTTTCTCAGAAGCTGAAAACACGATGCTACAAAATGCTTCGGATGATGCCCAAAAGGCAGATATTTTCTTTACCTTGTGGACGCTTAAGGAGAGCTTTCTGAAAGCGATCGGCAAAGGACTGACAAAGAGCCTGAATTCCTTTACTATCATCAAAACCGGCAATCAGGAATACCTCCTGACCAATGATCCTGAAGCTGAAGACTTTCACCTGCAGGTGTTTGAGCTTGAAGAAGGTTATAAACTGGCGGCCTGTGCAACAGGCAAACAATTTTGTGAAGAAGTTAAAATTCTTGACATTAAAGAATTGACAGGTTTCTGAAGTATTTCGCATGCACAAATTTCAACTGAAATGAAATCAAAAGAAGTTGCGCTTGTATTGTCCAGCGGTGGAGCCCGTGGCCTTGCCCACATCGGGGCAATCGAGGCATTACTCGGGAATGGCTTTACAATAAAATCAATAGCCGGAACATCGATGGGTGCATTGGTTGGAGGTGTTTATGCCTGTGGAAACCTGCCAGCTTTCAAGGAGTTCTTTACAAACCTTGGAAAGATGGATGTAATCAGATTGATGGATCTGGCAATCAACAAGCAGGGAATTATTAAAGGTGAACGCGTTTTTACTGAGATGAAGCGGTTTGTAGCTGATATCAACATTGAAGAATTATCGATACCATATACAGCGATAGCAGCAGATCTAACCAACCACCGTGAGGTAATTTTTAGCCACGGCTGCCTTATCGATGCCATCAGAGCTTCAGCCGCGGTGCCGAATGTACTACACCCGTTTATCCACGAGCAATCATTGCTGGTAGATGGAGGCATCGTTAATCCATTGCCGTTGAACAGGGTGCATATTTCACCCGGAGACCTGCTGGTGGCAGTAAACGTAAACGCCCCGCGCGGATCTGTTTTACCCGACAACAAACCGACAGAAAAGAGGTCGTATAATAAGTTGAGGAGTGTTGTAAATGAAAAATGGAATAACCTGACTGTGGGGAAGCCTAAGAGAACTTTAAAAACCGGATTCTTTGATATTATGAGTGGGTCGCTTGAGATGATGCAATACCGGCTTACCGAACATGCGCTGAGTATTCAGCAGCCTGATGTTCTGGTAAATATTCCGGTAAATTCCGCTGATATGTTTGAATTTTACAAGGCTGTTGAACTGATTAAACTTGGCTATGACTCAATGGAAAGCCAGCTTAAGAACCACAGCAATCATATTGTGCCAGCACAGAATATGGTGGAAGAGTGGTATTTATAACCCATAGGGAGCTATAAAACCAGTCATCCGATAAGAAAATTGAATGCTATAGAAATCAACATCATCAATCAGAAAATTCTCCCTTTAAAAATTCAAATTCTTCATTCAATTCTTTAACCAGGTCTCCACCTCTGGCTTTCTCTGTATCAGGCAAAAGTTCGATGCGACCGGCGATATCGGCAAGCTTATTACAACAGATACTTATAGCAGATCCTTTGATTGAATGCGCCAGTAGTTTCACCTCAACACATTCACCATTTTCAGCTTTTATGCTGATTTTTTTTACCAGTTCAGAATAGGTTTCACCGGCAGTTCGCAATATTTCATTCAGGAGATACTCATCACCATTAAGTCGGGTGAGTAGTTCGGCCTTGTTAAAATGGTAAAGCTTGATATCCTCCTGAATCATAAGTTCATTAACCACATTTCCATGGTTTCCGAACAACCAGGTTTGTATAAGGCGTTTTATGGTTTCCTCGACCACCGGTTTGGTGGTATAATCATCCATTCCGGCGTCGATACAGCGGATTTCTTCTCCCTTAACCGTGCCGGCAGTAAGCGCAATTATGGGAACACGTTTTCCGGTACCGGTTTCCAGCAGCCTTATTTCCCGCGTTGCGTGATATCCATTTAATTCAGGCATCTGGATATCCATGAAAATCAGATCCGGATAAGTTTCACTATAAAGGTCAACTGCTTCACGTCCGTTGGCAGCCATAATTACTTCCGAATCAGGCAATACCCTGTTTAAAATGGCTTTCGCCAGAATCATGTTTGTTTTATTGTCCTCAGCAACCATTATTTTATAATTGCCTGTCAGTTTCTCTGTTTTTTCGCTCTGATAATCGTTGACCCCAGACTGATTATCGGCGCTTTGTTTTCCAAATACTTTAGAAAGGGATTCCATGAGCTGGGAAAACTTAACCGGTTTTACCATGGCCACTTTCACACCCAATCTTTTACTCTCCTGCATAATTTTTTCATTGTCAGAGGAACTGAAAAGAAAGATTACAGGTTGCTCGGCAGCTCTTTTTTTGAAGCGTTCGCGTATAATTCTGATTACATCGAGCCCATTCATGACAGGCATATTGTAGTCCATGATAACCAGGTCATAAATCCGTCCGGAACCCATCAACGCCAGTGCCGTGTCACCACCCAATGCAATATCAACATCAATAGCCTGGCTCTCAAGCATATGACGCATAATTTCCAGATTTAGCCGGTTATCATCTACAATCAGCACCTTGTTAATTTCTCTCAGCCCTTTACTTAAAGGTATCTGATCATATTCAGCTTCTGTTTCAATGGTAAAATAAAAAGTACTTCCAACCCCGGATTCACTTTCCAGTCTCAATTCAGATCCCATCATTTCAACAATGCGGGCCGAAATGGTCAACCCCAGGCCGGTGCCTCCATATTGCCTGGTTGTTGTAGAATCAGCCTGCACAAATGAATCGAAAATCCGCTTTTGTTTTTCCAGACTGATACCAATGCCTGTATCGCGCACTGAAAACCTGAGCCGGGAGGATCCGTCATGTTCGTTAAACATTAATTTCTCAATTTTCAGTTCAACTTCTCCGCTATCGGTAAATTTCAGTGAATTACCCAACAGGTTTACAAGCACCTGTCTTAACCTGACCGGGTCTGTTTGAATATATCGGGGGAGTTCAGGATCAAGGTTAAAGAGCAGTTCAATGCCTTTTTCATGGACCTTATACTTCAAAATATCTATAATCTGTTCTGAGAGTTCAATCAAATCCGTTTTCTCTTGATTTAATTCAAACTTTCCGGCTTCAATTTTCGAGAAATCCAGGATATCGTTCAGTAAATCGAGTAATGAGTTTGCTGAGTAATAAACTGTTTGCATATAATGCAACTGATTTTCACTCAAATGGGTTTTCATGAGCAAATCAGCAAATCCAATTACACCGTTGAGAGGGGTCCTGATTTCGTGGCTCATATTGGCCAGAAATTCCGATTTTGCATGGTTTGCCGCTTCAGCATCTTCTTTGGCTTTTATCAGATCCTGTTCAGCTTTTTTTAAAGCGGTAATATCCACAAAAGATTCAACAACACACTTCCTGTTGTTGAAATTGGAATGCACCACTGATTTTAAGATGGGTATTTCATCGCCCCTATGATTCAACAGGATTTTTTCAGTTGAGACCAATCCGATTTGATGGCTGTGCAATTTACATTCGTTACAGGGAGTCGGACAAATAAATCCATGACAAACCTTTCCGATGATTTCTTCTTTCGAAGCTCCATAAAGATTGGCGCCCTTTTTATTGATAAATGATATTTCATGGGTTTCGGAATCGATGATCGTTACACCAACTTCCTGTGAATCCAGTATTTCTCGCAGATAGTATTCACTTTCCTTCAGCGATTCAGCCATTTGCTTATGTTCATCGATCAGGCAGATTAATGAATCGACCAACACACTTGAGTCAGTTCCGGATTCAGAATTGAGACTATCAAGCGGGTTTAAAGCTGCAATGGCTTCCTTAATTTTATTGATTGTTTCCTGCTGAGCTTCTGCATCTCTTTTTTGTCTCAGGTATGCTTCGCGTAATTCTTCTGAACTTAAGTCAAGAGACCGTTGAAACAGCCTGGCATCGTCTTCCAGACTATCATATGTTTCACTAACCGCATCAACAAACCCGGCAAATTCCGGCGGTAATTCATCGACAGAGCCAAAATGCCTTTTTAATTGTCGCCTGAGTAATTTATTAAGTTGCTTTTCCATTGTTTGTTGAATTACACTTCCCTAATCACTGTTACGGTCATGGTCTGGTTATGAAGCTCGCACTTTTGCTCGATCAATCCTGCAGGTGCAATTTCTCCGTATGAGTAAAAGCCTGTGATGGTTGTTTCAGGTCCCAGGGCATCCCTGACTGCTTCAACCTCCTCATCCACACGTTGTTTCAGCACCAGTTTCCTTCCTACACAGCTTATAAGTATTGCAAGCCCGGGATTTGGCCCACCCATTTTTATTCCACTCATTTCGGCAGCACCATGTGCCCCGTCAACCAGTTTATCGAAGCTCACTTTCATCAGCCTTACGTACTCGCCTTCAGGTATATCGCCGGCGAAAACCATGCTTCCATCATGCTCATTGACTGATAAGACAGTCCTGACCAGATTGGTTTCAGAATTTCTGAAGCGTAAGTTTAAAGGGAATAGCAAAGCTGAGGCAGGTAAGGTACTTGCATGGTCACCGAGGTATTTTTTATACAGTTCGAGTGCCGGTTGGCCATCAAGTTCATATAGAATATTTGCTACCGATTTGGTTACCAGTCTATCAACTCCAAATGAATCCCAACCTCCCTTCGAACCATAACCTATTTTAACATGTTCACCATAAAATCCAATTGCCAAAACAAGATTCTTAACGCCCGGTTGATTGTGTATAAGTATTGTTTCGCTGAAATCGGCCTTATCGCCTGCAAGCCCACCGGTTACCGGTATTAAATTCCCAAATCCTTCGTTCAGTCCCTTTGTGAGTTCACTCCCGTTAATATTCAGACCTTCGCTCAGTACAAACACATGTACCAGCCCAACATGATCGAGTTTACCTGCAAGCTCAAGCCCGGTATTAAAACTATCCTCTACCTGCATGATACTTTCTTTTACCACCTTAATCTTAGTCGTTTCAAACAAAATTGCTGTGGAAACGATGGTTGAATCATGCACCTCATTGCAACAAATTTCGCCTGCGGTTGAAGCTCCAATTACTTCTGCATTCGGATACCTTTGTTTTATATACTCAATGTGTTCATTCTGTCTGAGCAATTCACCGCTGCCAAACAATAAAACGAGCCCGGCATCAGCACAATCATTCTGAGCTTCAATGATTTGCCACTTCTCTTTTTCGGTATAAATAAGTTGTTCTATTTTCATGGTTTCTCAATTCTGAAATTACCGAATTACAATTATCTTACACATTAATTATCAGTCATTTATTAATTAAAAAGCCTTAAAACCGTATCTGACGGCCTATAAAAAAGACGCCAAATAAATACCTATTTCTGGCTCAAACCGCCAAAAAAGCTTATTGAATTCATAACCAGGCGCTCTCCTGCAAGAAATGGCCCTTACCAATGCTTTCAACAGACACCCGAAGCCGGTGTGTTTATTAAGTCATTGGGTCATGAGTTTATAACGAAAAGTGGCTGAAAGTAACTGGATTGGCGGATAGAAATATATGCAAACCGGCCGGATCAGAATTCCCTTGAATTTTTAAGAATCAGATAAAGCAGGTCCTTGGCCCTGAAAATACCTGCTTTGACCGTCCCTAAGGGCATTTTGAGCTGAGCAGCGATTTCTTCATACGATAATTCTTCAAAAAACGAAGCTTGATAAGCTGACGGTAGCGGGGGTTCAATTTATCAACTATTTCGCGCAAAAGCCGCTGGCGTTGCTCCCGGATAAAATTTTCCTCCGGACCGAAAGATTGATCGATAATGTCGGGTTGAAAACCAGGGGCCTGGCCTTTATCGCGCGAACAGGGATCTTTTTTCTGTTTCCGAAGATAGTCGATACAATGATTGGTGGCAATTCTGAAAAGCCAGGTACTGAAAGCAAAGTCAGGAGAGAAACGAGAGAGGTTCTGAAAGGCTTTACTAAAAGCTTCAATGGTTAAATCCTCTGCTATCACAGGGTCATTCACCTTTTGCAAAAGCATATGATAAAGTGAATCTTCATAAAGATCCATCAGAGAAGCAAAGGCTTTCTGGTCGCCCTGAACAGCCTTTTCTACAAGCATCAGGTCACGCGAAACTGAGTCCTTGCTGTTTGGGTTTTCGATTACCATTGAGTTTTTTTCGAAAAAAGTCCTGAAATTCCCATTATGAGATTAATGAAAATAAGCCCGATTTCAAACAATGGTGAAAGTAAGAAAAAATGCTTTTCACTCAGGCGGATCATGCTCTTTTTTATGATGATTAACTGACTGATGAGCCTTACAATGAAAACACCCGTTAGCAGCATCCAGTCAACACCCAGGATGGCCAATGCCACAAGAAGCGCAAAGAAAACAAACTGACTGAGAGAAAACAGGCCCAATACAATTTTGTGGCTCATACGATAAAAGCGACCGGTAGTGAGGTGTCGTTTTTTCTGCCTGAACCATGAACCAAATGTTTGTTTCGAACGGGAATAGGTATGAGCGGCTATTAAGGGTTGAATCCGTGTATTATTGCCCCTGGCCACCTGGTTGATAAACAGATCGTCATCGCCTGAGCTGATCTTGTAATGGTTTACAAAGCCGCCGATGTTAAAAAACAGTGATTTGCGGTAAGCAAGGTTACGTCCAACTCCCATATAAGGCATACCAGCAAGTGAAAGCGACATATATTGAACGGCAACCATCAGTGTATCGAACCTGATCAGGAGGTTAAGCAAACCTGGCTGAGGTGCATAGGCACCATAGCCCAGTACAATTTCTGTTTTTCCGGTAAATGCAGATTGCATGGATTCAATCCAACCGGTTCCTGAAGGGTAACAATCGGCATCAGTAAGCAGCACAATATCATACTTCGCAGATTTGATACCTATCGATAATGGGAACTTCTTCCCGGTAAAGAAATTAAGGTTTTGGGTTATATTTACCAGTTTCAGGTGGGGATATTTATCACAGAGTTCACGTAACAGATAAAACGTGTCATCATCTGAAGCATCATTTACTACTACAACTTCATATTCGGGGTAATCCTGTTCCAGCATTTTTGGCAGGAAACGTACCAGATTGTGGTATTCGTTTTTAGCGCAGATGATAACTGATACCGGGTCTTTCTTATCATTCACAGGCCGTTTTGCGACATTGTAGAAAGCAAGCCTACTGAAAATCAGCCAGTAGTATATAAGTTGTATCAGCAAGACTGCCAAAAGCACCACGATCAGTGGCCACCATTGAGAATACAATACGCTTTGTAACCAATCCATTGACAATATATTTCGAATGGCAAATTTACCCAAACCACTTTAAAACGAAGAAACAAGTTTTCAACATTGTTGAAATCAATTGTGTGAAAGGGCACAGGGCACAGGGCACAGGGCACAGGGCACAGGGCACAGGGCACAGGGCACAGGGCAAAGGGCACAGGGCACAGACTTATCGGGGAAATTTCCGTCTTCGAATCGACAGACAAGGGGACAAGGAGAGATGGGGACAAGGGGAGGTTTAATCTGAATCATTGTTTGGTGTATACACCTCTTCTTCCTCCTTGTCTCTCATTCTCCTGGTCACCTCATCTGCTTAACCGTGGCAGGGGTTTTCCAATATAAATCGTCCCTCGTCCCACCTTCAGCTCAGGGCGCAGGGCGCAGGGCACAGGGCTCAGGGCACAGGGCACAGGGCACAGAGCACAGGGCACACAGAGCACAGAGCACAGAGCACAGAGCACAGAGCACAGAGCATGGAGCATGGAGCATGGAGCATGGATTCATATATTGACACGACCTGTCGTGTCAAAATATGTCGTGATCTGCTATAATAATGACGCAGCAATGATTTGGAGCGAATCTGTATGTGTGATAAAACAGAGTATGATTCTACTTTACATCAATCTATATCAGTTGATTACCAGATTCAGGATCAAAATAAGACTTCTAAATAATTAAGAAAAGCAATATTTAAACTTCGGGTTTAACGATAATTATTATTTTTATACACTGGCTGATCAAAATTTTCAGCTGTGTTATAAAAAATGTCTTGGATAAACGCAGGAAAATCGCTTAGTAGCAAATTGTCAGCAATTTTATTGCTTCTGATTGTTATTACCGGCCAAAGCTACTCGCAAATAAAGAAAACCGGGCTTCCATTTATAAACAACTATCCCAAAACTGTTTACAATGCAGGTACCCAAAACTGGTCTTTAACCCAGAACAGCAAGGGGTTTATGTATTTCGGGAACAACGACGGTTTGCTTGAGTTCGATGGGCAGCACTGGCAAACCTATATTTTACCGGTTCAGAAAATATTAAGGTCCGTGCTGGCCGTGGGAGATACTATATACATCGGATCTTTCGAGGAGATCGGTTATTATGTCCCTACTGATCAGAAACAAATGGAATTTCAATCCCTCTCGCATCTGATACCAAAGCCTTACAGATCATTTGATGAAGTTTGGAAAATATGTAAGACATCAGACGGAATATTTTTTCAATCGTCAAGGTATATTTTTCTTTACAACAATCATAAGATATCTGTAATCAAGCCCAGGTCTACATTTATATCTTCATTCTTTATCGATCAAAAGCTTATCGCAGTTGATAAGGATCATGGTCTTTTTGAAGTAACCGCAGAGGGATTAAAATTGAGTAACAATGACCCTCTTTTTCAGCGTGATGAAGTAAAATGCATGATGGAAATCAGCCCAGGTAAACTGTTGATCGGAACTTTCAATAATGGAATGTATGTACTTGACGGCAATACATTGATACGCTGGGACTCAGAAGTAAATAAAGAACTGATTGAAAATGGTGTATTTTCCGGAATCAGATTAGAAAACGGGTTTTATGCCTTCGGGACAGTCCGTAATGGACTGTATGTTACTGATAATAAAGGCACTATTTATCAACATATTAACCGGCAGAAAGGGCTCCAGAATAATACAATTCTTAGTCTTTTCGAAGACAAACGCAATAACCTGTGGATAGGACTTGACAATGGAATTGATTATTTAGAGCTGAATTCTCCGTTAAGCATTTTCAAATACACGCATAATGTTGAAAGTACCTATTCAACCATCGAATATAAGGGGAAACTTTATGTTGGAACCAATCAGGGATTGTATTCAATCGATATGCAAAATCTTGCCAACAGGTACCTTGACCAGAAGTTTGATTTGATAAAAGGGACAGAAGGTCAGGTTTGGTCGTTGACGATTGTTGACAATCAATTGCTTTGCGGCCATAATTATGGTTGTTTCCTGATTGAAGGCAACAAAGCCACCCAGATTTCCGATCTTCCCGGATTCTGGAAATTTATTGAATACAATGGTTCTGTAAATACCCTGCTTGCCGGAACATACAACGGCCTTGTGAAATTAATCCGTGATAACAAGTCCTGGAGAGTTGAAAACAAGGTTAAAGGGTTTTCTGAATCATGCCGTTTTCTCGAACAGGATAAAGATGGGAGCATTTGGATTGCACATGGTTATCGTGGAGTGTTTCACCTTGAACTTGATGATGATTTGTCAGTTGTTCGTTCAGAAAAATTATACTACAAAGGTTATGGCCTCCCGGACAAATTGCCTTACAATCTCATTAAGATCGACAATGAGATTCTCATATCCACGAGTGAAGGCTTTTTTGCTTTTAACAAGAATCGCAGGGTATTTACCCGACAGGGCAATTACAATGAAATATTCAGGGATCAGGAATACATAAGCAAAGTAATAAAAGATGAATCAGGTAATTACTGGTATTTTTCTTTATATAAACTTGGTGTATGCAGGCTGCTTGATGACGGCAGCTACAACAACGTTGAAATACCTTTTTACCCTATCAACAGGTCCCTCATACCAACCTTTGAAAGCATTTACCTCTATAATGACCAGAATATCTTTATTGGTTCACAAAACGGGCTTATCCATTACAACCCGGCTTTTGCTATGAATTACAGGCAACCTGCCCCTGTTTACATAAGAGAAGTCACTTTCAAAAATTCGGAAAACCAGGTAACATTCCGCAATCCACCGTTAAAGGTCAGCACAGGAAAAAATACACCTAATGACACTGTCCAGATTGAAATGCCGTTTAAAAGCAATTCCGTATCCATAAGATTTGCAAGTCCCTGTTATCAGCAACAGAATAAAATCCTGTTTTCGTACAGACTGGTTGGATTTGAAAAGAACTGGTCAGAATGGGATAAAAACAGCTTTAAAGAATATACTAATTTAAAGGAAGGCAACTACACTTTTGAGGTCAAGTCCATGAATACCTTTCATTCCATTGGCCCTGTCAGTAAGTATGTTTTCAGGATTAATCCTCCGTTTCACAGATCGGGGGCAGCTTATTTTATTTATACCATACTTTTGATATTCATTGTAATAGGGAATATCTATTTTCAGAAAAGAAGGGTTGAAAAAGCCCGTGCCAATGAATTGCAAAAACATGAGAAAGAAATGAGCAGTCAGGTAATGCTCTTCAGGGAACAGGCTTTGATTCAGGAGAAAGAAATAGTGAATCTGAGGAACGAAACTCTATTGAATGAAATGAATCACAAAAACAAGGAATTGGCCAATTCAACCCTTCATCTGCTACACAAGAATAAAATTCTGACATCTATTAAGCTTCAGCTTTCAGATCTGATTCAAAAGTCATTGGAAAATATTGATCACAAGCATGAAATTTCCGGCATTGTCAGAAAAATAAACAAGGAGCTTTTCAACGAGAAGCACCAGGAAGCCTTTGATTCTTATTTTGATGAAGTGCATCAGGACTTTATCAAACGGCTGAAAGAGACTCACCCCGGCCTTTCGCCAAAAGAGCTGAGGTTGTGCGCATATTTGAAGATGAATTTATCTTCAAAGGAGATATCCTCGCTGATGAATATTTCTGTGAGAGGAGTTGAAATCAGCCGTTACAGGCTCAGAAAAAAGCTTAACCTTGACCGGGAAACCAACCTGACTGATTACATTCTGAATTTTTAGTGCGGATTTCTGACCTTCACAATGTTAATGGAGTAATCTCGATTGAGGTGTGAAAATGTGCAACATCATTTGTTCAGCTTTATTGAAGAACCAATTGCTTATATTCAGGCTTCCCTTCTTGCTTCGAGGTCTTTCTTCATCAGGGTGGTGGTTTTTGCGTCGATCTTATAAAAGATCATAAACAAGGCGCACGACATGTACAAGATGCCGGGAATAACGGAAACCAGTAATTTTATTCCGGTAATGGCAGTATCGTTTTGTATAACATTGGGAATAAAACCAGAGGCGGCTAAAATCCAGCCTGCAATGGCGGCACCAATTCCCCAACCTGCTTTTTGAGCAAAAACTGCAGCTGAGAAATACAGTCCAGTAGCCCGGCGACCGGTTGTCCATTCTCCATAATCGGCCGAATCGGCAATCATCGTCCAAAGCAGCGGAACAGCCGGCGCATAAGCCATTTTAGCAAGTATGTTGAATACGTAAATGGTAATCAAATCATTGATACCGGCAATGTAAATCAGGATAAAAAACACCCCGGAGATCAGCGAACTTCCGATAAATACATTCCTGTTTCCAAATCTTTTCGCCAATGGCTTGGATAAAGGCAAAGCGACAATCAATGCCACTGTTCCAATTACATTAAACCATTGTACATTATTTTCGCGCCCGAGATAATATTTGAAATAATAGGCTATGGCCGCATTTTGCATGGCAAACATGATAAAAGAAATAATACCTACCAGGGCCAGTATGATCCATGCTTTGTTTTGAAAAAGGTTTTTTACATCTTCCTTCAGCGAGTTCACTTGTTCCTTCGGTGGCTGAACGCGTTCTCTCGTAGTTTTGAATGTGATAAAAAAGAAAATCAGGCTTAATCCTGCAAACAGGAATACGGTGTATTGAAATCCCCGGGCTTTATCGCCACCGCCAAAAAATTCGGCTAAGGTCAAAGCGAGACCGGTTACAATAAATTGCCCGCCAAATCCTGCAATAAACCGGTAAGTATTCAGCCCGGCCCGTTCATAGGTATCATCCGTCATAACAGCCCCCAAGGCCGAATAAGGCAGGTTAATGAGTGCATAAGCTGTCATTAAAAGCACATAAGTTGCCCCGGCATAAATGATCTTTCCGACTTCGCCAAAGTTTGGTGTTGTAAAAGTCAGGATGGCCAGAACTGCATAAGGAATGGCTCCGAACAAAATATACGGACGGAATTTCCCCCAGCGGGTGTTGGTCCGGTCAGAAACTATACCGATTACCGGGTCGATGGCCATGTCCCAGAAACGGGCAATCAGCATGATGGTTCCTGCGGCTGCGGCTGAAATCCCATACACATCGGTATAAAAAAACAGCAGCCAGAATCCAACCATATCCCAAACAAAGTGAGAAGCCGTATCGCCTAAACTATAACCGATTTTTTCCTTAACACTTAATTTTAAAGTTATCTTTTCCATCTTCCTGAATTTATTTTTTTGTTTGATCTGTGTGCCCGTTGCAATGTTTCAATCTCTAACCAGAAGTTTATAAGCTTTGCGGACAAAAACGCGCTTCAATCTAATTCAAAAATATTATATGTTCTGGACCATTCAATTTCCTCACCGGGTTTTAAGTTTATGTCGAAGAACAACTCTGGACTGATCACATGCGTCCACCCCCAGAGATTCACTTTATTGGTTTTAAAGCTTCCGGTTTCACTTATGCCGATTTTACTTTTAGTATTCACCAATTCCCAGCCTGCATACACGTTGTCGTTGCCTGATATATTACTGAAAAAGAATTGTTCATCAGGAGTACCATTAAACGAAATTTCTTTTTTACCAATTACTACTTTCGCTTCAGGATTAACTGTTGCATCAAAAAGTTCGGGCCTGATGTTAAAAGGGAATTTCAGGATGTAATCGGACCCTGCCAATTCTTTATTTATTGCTATGAAATTATGGGCATATTCATTGGTAATTATGGTTTTTTCTCCGGAATTTTTTAAATGATATTTAATGATAAAGCCACTTTCGGTTAATTTTATTTCTTTTATTAGCTCATATGCATAGCCATTTACTCGCTGAGACTTACAACCAATAATTATTTTATCCGGTTCAGCAGAAACGTTGAACGCGGCGGGTTGAATTTCATAATTCGTGCTGAACAAGTAGTCCCCGCCTTCTTTTTTTAGCAGCCCGACACCGATTTTGTGAAACCAATCACCTTCGTTGGTTTCATCAAACCCAATGGCCGCATCAATACCAAATTCGTTATAAAAGCCTTTCCCCGATCTTGTATTATCTTCTCCGTTCTGTTTTTCCATGCCTGAAATATAAATGTCTTTATATTTCACCGATACAATCTTACCAGTCCAGTCAAATCGTGAAAAATTGTAATTTGCCAATGGCATGTCAATTTGAATTTCAATATCCTTATTTTTTAGTATTTGTGTCATTTCTTTGTTTTTTTCATGCTGGCTGCTTGCAGTTATTGTTGCAATTAACAATAGAAACACTAAATAATTTCTCATAATTCCGAAGATTGATTAGATGCTTATCCTTCCAGGTTGTCTCTTCATGTTTTTCATCAACAGAAAAGTCAATTTTCTTGTGCTTTCTACTTTGCTATATGTCGCTATTCTTTGTTTTGTAGAATTATAGCGCAACTACAATCGTTTGAATTGCCTGGCCGCTTATCTGCACTTCGGACGAACGATCACCAAGAATCAGTTGAATGTTTTTTGATTCCGGATTCATATTTAAAACTACTACGGCAATGGTACCATCCGGATTTTGTGCTGCAGTAATCATTAAAGCGGGGTCAGGGTTTTCAAATCCAATTCGTACAGCACCTGGCCGGATATACTTACTGAAATGCGACATGGCGTAATACAAAGGTGTAAAGTAAACTTCGTCTTTCGCAGGATCAACGATCACAGGAGCAACGCACCAGTTTTTAAACCAGTTAGGACCTCCTTGCCTGTCAAGAACCATATTCCAGTCTACCCAACCATCTACCCAGTTATTCATACAGCCGATTATATCCCTTGCATAACGATATACCGGAACATATTTGGGATGAAGCTTTTTCTGGTCCGCAGGGGCCCAATCCCAGCCCCAGTCGGTTGCTTCTTCCGACCAGTACCATTTGTCATCCTGCCAATGGGGAACTTCCGCATCAACACATGCTTCGGACTGAATCAGGAATTTACCCGGAGCCATTTCATGCGTTAAGTTCAATGATTCGGGGAACCAATCAAAGGTACTTCCATACCAGTGGATTGCAAATCCATCAAAATATTTCGAGGATTCTTCGTCCTTGTAAATCACTTTTGCCCAATCCTCCAGTTCTTTGCCACGGTTTTGATCGTAGGCCAGAATTTGCACATCATGTCCGTCGGCTTCCATTTTCGGTCCGAGATGATTTTTTACAAAATCCACCATTTCTTCGGGTGAAAAGATCATACTCTCCCAATTACCACCATTCCCGAGGGGTTCGTTCTCAACGGTTACTCCCCAGATTGGAATGCCTTCTTTTTTGTACGCGTTGATATACTTTGAGAAAAACAAGGCCCAGCTATCCTTATATTCAGGAAGCAATTTGCCTCCCACCCAATGATTATTGTCCTTCATCCATGGTGGCGCCGTCCAGGGCGAAGCGATAATTTTAAACCCATCTTCAGAACAGGCCATTGCATCCCTGATCATGGGAATGATATCATCCCGGTCCTCATCTACTGTAAAATGCTCCAGTTCTGTATCTCCTTCCACAGGTGCATAGGAATAATTTCCCAATGAAAAATCACAAGAATTCATATGTGTGCGGGTTAAGGAGTATCTCGCACCATTAGATCCGAAATAGGCTTCCAGAATCAGGTTACGGTTTTTTGTACTCAATTTGTTTAATAAATAAGCTGATGCTTCGGTAAACGATCCGCCAAATCCGGTGATGGTTTGAAATGTTATGCCTGGTAACAGTTTAACAGTTACTGCTTCACTTCCGGAAGGAAATTCAGTTATTTTTTTTAGTTTATTGCCACCTGCAGATGTTTCAAATACATCGACCGATAGTCTGTTTTGCTTTACATTGCAACTCATCAGAATTGTTATAAGAGAAATGGCTAAGTAAAATTTGTACATTTTCATTGGCGGGATATTTTTAAACACAATGAGCTAATATTAAACTTAAAACTTGTTGTCATTTGATGTGACATTTTCGGCAGGTTTGGCTTCAACATCCAAAGCAGCTTTGTGACCGCGGGCCTTTACTGCGTTTTTTACAGCTGAATATTTGAAAAATACTCTTCAATAGAATCTGCCGTAAATTTACCGGAATAAGGATTGAATTTATGCACTTGTTGTAAAACAAAATATGCTGCCCGTGGAAATAACTGGTAATGTCCTCTTTCGTCTGTTTTACCTTTTGCGCATATTCCGTACCACTCCTCATTCATATTATTCTCTCCTTCCACATAATCATTGAGATAACCACCGTTAGCCCACGAAGCATGCGTATCGTGAATGTCCAGATTTTTAGTTTGCTCATGTTTCCACCATCCATCGCTGAACATAAAAGTAAAACCACCGATACAGTTTCCTGATTTCCCAACACCTGCTGCATTTTGATAAATTTCTTTCCAATTATTTTTTAAAATGTATGCCTGTGATTGCTGATCTTCCTGATTGCTAACACTGTTAAAAGCATCAGAACCAAACTCGGTAAACATGATTGGTTTGTTCAAAACTTCTTTGGTTTTTTGAAATGTATCTCCAAAAGAAGCTCCTCTATATATATTAACGCCCAGAATATCAATGTCTTTACATTCATCTGCGATGATTTCAAGGAAAAGTAAATCGCCGTTGCAGATAGCTATCGGATATGAAGTGTCAATCGCCTTCATCGATACAACTGCATCGTTAAAAAGTTTATACAATGCTTTGGCACCAGCAGTTGATTCTCTTTTTTCAAAGGGAATATTTTCTGTTTCGGCTCCCTTCCAGAAAAGTCCGTAATTGTTTTCGTTACCCAGCAAGTACAAAAGCAGACCCGGGGTATTTTTATACTTCTGCACAATTTCGGTTACTTCTTTCAGGAGCAAATCTCGAACACGTGGATCATCGTATTCAGTATTTGCTACCCATTGGTCGTCTAATGTCAGGCCATATCTGCCGAAGGAATGGTTTAACATGGTATAAATATCGTATTTCTCGTAGATATATTTGATCCATTTTGGCTGTATTCCGGTATATACACGAATGGCATTAACGCCTGTGTTTTTCAACATAGACATTTCATAATCCAGTGCAGCCGTAATAAAATCATCCGATTGCTGCCACAAACTATAAGTATACGTGGTGCCAATTGGAAAATAATCCCAATTCATGCCATTAATCATAAGACTTTTACCATTGACCAATAGCTTATCTCCTTCATTGTCAGCAACAACCGAAACTTTATCCACCTGTGCGAAAACAGTTGTCAGAAACATGAAAAGAGCGGGTATGAATGAAACTTTTTTCATATTATCATTGGTTTTTAGGGTTAATTCAAGTGGTTTTTCGTATGAATCAGTATTTGAAATTTTCATCCTTATCCCAGATTCCCCAGTAAGCACCTACATCACCTTCGGTGCCTGTTTTCCACGATTCGTCAAATGAGGTAAAGTAAAAGATGTCAATGTCTTCTTCTTTAGCCCACAATTGAGTATTGAGAAAATATTTCATCGCATTTTCCATAGAAGGCAGCGCCCCCTTATGATCTTCTCCTTTACACGGCCATCCGGTTTCGGTAATAATTACTGGTTTATTGCCTCCACCTGCCCGCCGCGCCTGGTAAAACATTTGTTTCATATACATCAGGGAATAATCCAGATGGCAGAACTCCCAAAATGGATAGCAGTTTGCCAGAATAACATCACAGGCTTCCGTAATTTTGGGACGCTCACTGAATTCATAATAAGCATCAACATAGCCAACCGGTATGTTCGGGATAGCCCCTTTTACCCTGCTAATAAGTTCTAGAAGTTCATTCTCGGTTAATTCTTCACGGTACAAAACCTCATTGCCAACAGCGGCAATATCAACATAACCCTCTTTTGCCAATTGTATGAGGGCCGATACTTCGAGCTCATTTTTGTGGGGTTCCTCACCTAACCATGCGCCAACCAAAGTTTTAAGGCCAAATTCCTTTGCTATTTTCGGAATCAGCTCATTGCCCTCGATACAGGAAAAAGAACGTACCCACTTTGTATAGGGTTGTATAATTTTCATTCTTCTTCTTATCTGATTTTCAGAAAGCACATCTCCGGGCTTTTGTCCTTCTTCGTATGCGCTAAAGCAGAGTCCGTGCATCCCTTTATTCAGAACTTTTCTGAACAAATCCTGCAAATCTTCTTTTGACTTATTGGCAAAATCGATTCCTCCTGCCAAAGCCATAATTTTTCCTTCTCTGACTGACATATGCGTGATATTTGTAATACGTTTACAAAAATGGTTGTTCCATTCAATTATAACTCACCCCGGCGCTCAACCAATGCATCGCGGATTTCTCTGGCCCTCTTTTCGGTAATATCATATTTCCACATTACCCAAATAGCAAGTACTCCAGCCAGGGAAGGAACGGTAATATCTGCAATACGAAGCATCGTAATGGTATAAGGTGTTTGTATCTGAATATCTCCGTTAAAACCCACTGCGCTCAGAATAACCCCGCCTAAGAATAATGCAAGCGACATCCCGAGTTTAACCATCCACCAGTAAACGGCTCCGAACAACGCTTCTTTTCTCGGCATTCCATTTTTAAGTTCATCCAAATCGCACACATCGGCAGTCATCGACATCATTAATGTAAACAGACCTCCTATCCCAAATGTCATTAAAGGCAATGGAAGGAACATAAACCAGGGATTTCCGGGAGAGAATCCCCACCATTTAAGAACATAGCCAACAATTGAGATCAATGTGGCTACTATAAAGGCATTCTTTTTCCCAATTTTGGTTGACATGTAAGTAATAATCGGTATAACCAAAAAAGCAGTCATCAAAGCACTTACAGTGCCAAACCATGCCGGCCATTGACCTGCAGCGGCCTGGTCGCCATTGAATAAATAGAAAATTACAATGTAGAAGGCATATGCAGCAACTATTTGATACCCATTGAATACCAGGAAAGTAGCTGCACATAGCCGAAGAAACGGTTTGTTGTTAACGGTTTGTTTGATATCTCTGAAAAAATCTTTTACATTAGAAACAATATCCCTGAATGACAATTTCGTTTGCCCTGACAGACTAGCCTGGTCAATTTCCTTACAAAAAAAAGCAGGCATAACACCCATTATCAGGCAAATGGCTCCTACCCAAATAGATAAATTCCTCACCCCTGTCGGTGCATCCGGAAATAATTCAGGACGTGAAATCAAAAACCAGAACCATGGGGCGATCATCCAGGCTACTTGTCCCATAATCTGAGATATTGCCATCAGGCGGGTACGTTCGTTATAATCAGGGGTCATTTCGTATCCCAATCCGATGAGAGGCGCTGCAAAAACAGTGTAACCCAAATAGAATACTATTGACATTAACAGAAAGTAAATAAAATTAAATGTTTCATAATTGTTTCCCGGCACCGGGACTTTTAACTGCCACATCAACATAAATGAAATACCAACTACAATAGCTCCTCCAAAAATATAAGGCCGGCGACGCCCCCACCTTGAGCGGGTATTGTCGGAAATATAACCCATGATAGGATCAAGAATTGCATCCAAAAACCTTGGAATTGCGGCTAAAATACCAGCTTTATAAGGGCTCATGCCAAATCCTACTACCAGGAAAAACATGAATACGCCTAATGCTGCAGGCAATAACTGATTTGTAAGATTTCCTGCGCCAAAAGCCCACTTTTGTACCATTGGCACAACATCTTGCGGAGCTGTTTTGTGATGTTCCATGAAGTTAGATTTTAAAGATTAGTATTAAAATTAAATAGTTTCCGGGTGCTGGGTGCTGGTTGCTGGTTGCTGGTTGCTGGTTGCTGGTTGCTGGTTGCTGGTTGCTGGTTGCTGGTTGCTGGTTGCTGGTTGCTGGTTACTGGTTGCTGGTTGCTGGTTGCTGGTTACTGGTTGCTGGTTACTGGTTACTGGTTACTGGTTACTGGTTGCTGGTTGCTGGTTACTGGTTGCTGGTTACGTTCCCTCTCTCCCCTCCTCCCTCTGCCCTCTCTCTCAATGTTAACCTCTATGTTCGGTTAGCCTTTCCGGTTGCAGTCAACTGGTCTCTCCATCTCTCCGACTCTCTGTCACCTTCTTACCTCTTACGCTGACCTCTGACTTCTAACTTCCGACTTCTGACTTCTTGATTTCATTTATCAAACAAATGCTGCATTACTTGTTTCGGCTTCCGGTCAACTGTAAACAATCCCCAGTGTTTTTCAGGTTCTGTAGCTTCGGGTGAGCCTTTCCAGGGCTCATCAAAAGCTTCAAATACAAAAGTCAGAATGCCTTCTTTTCTACTCCATTTTTCCAGATCATTGTAATATATGGCCTGAAATTCCTGGCCAGCATTTTCTGGATTAATTCCCCGTCCGTTTGAAACGGTAGCCCAGCCGGCTTCAGTAATCACTACAGGCTTTTCAGGATATTTATTGGCAACACTTTGATAATTTTGAATGGTATAATCCATGGCTTCATGAATGCTTTTATATTCCCATACCGGATAGGTATGTATGGATATAAAATCAACTTCATCGGTCAAAGATTTAAGCTTGTCGTACCATGGGATATAATTTTCACAGAATGTTACCGGCTGTCTGGTTCCGTTTTTTATCATCCGCACATAGCTGATTACTTTGTCAACCGAAACATAGTGATCGGTCCAGTCGACAGTTGCTTCATTTCCGGCTGACAGCGAGAAAATAATATCAGGATACCGGTTGGCAAGCCGGATCAGTTTTTTAATCTGGGCCAGATTGTCCTTCGTATTCCTTTTAAGTTCCTCCTCGGAGAAAATTGTGCCCCAGGGACAACCAAAATTGTTTAACTCAGCTCCAATATAGGCCCCAAGCATCACCTTAAAATTCAATTTCTCTTTTTCGATTACTTTTAAAACCGTTTCAGCATGCAAACTGCAATCATACAAACGAAGGTAAGTCCACTCCTTCTGTAGTATCAGGAGATCTTCCCTGATCTGCTTATAGGTTGGGTATACTCCGGTTTCCGGACTTTGTCCGTCCCTGTATCCTGAATAGCAGATTGCTTTCCCTTCCTTAAGTCCCAGTGTCTTAAAAAGATTCATGTATTCTTTTGTATTTGTTTAGGCTATTGATAAGTAAAGTAACCGCTGCAAGTGATTCAAACACAGTCAGGAATTACTTTATTTATTTCAGGGTTTGAGACGCAAGTATTGCGTCTCTGCTTTCCAATAATCTGTTTTAAATTTGTCTTTCACTTTTCACTTTTCACTCTTCACTCTTCACTCTTCACTCTTCACTTTTCACTTTTCACTTTTCACTCTTCACTACTTTGAGTATTTTAATTTTCCATCTTTATCCCAAAGTCCCCAGTAAGCGCCTACATCGCCTTCACCACCAATTTTCCAGGCTTCGTCGAACGATGAAAAATAGAACATATCTATACTTTCTTCCTTACTCCAATTCTGGGCATTGATAAAATACTGTATGGCATTTCTGAAGGTAGGTTCTGAATCTTCAAATGAGGTACCTCGGTCAGGCCAGCCGGTTTCGGTGATGATTACTTTTTTCCCGTTTCCTGCTTTCAGGGCCCGATGATACATGTCCTTCATGTAGAGCAGTGAATAGTTGATGTGACAGCCTTCCCAGAAGGGATAACAGTTTGCAAAGATGATATCGCATGCCTCAGTTATGGCCGGCCTGTTGCAAAATTCATAATAGGCATCGACGTAACCAACCGGGATACCGGGTAATTCTATCTTCACCTCCATGATAAATCTCAACAGCTCTTCCTCTGTTAAATCCTCACGATATAAGACTTCATTGCCCACAGCAACCAGATCGGCATATCCATCTTTAGCTACCCGGATAAGATTGGCTATTTCTTTTTCATTTATTTCCTCATTTTCGCCAAGCCAGGCTCCGACCATGGTTTTTAACCCATATTCTTTTGCAATGCGTGGAATCATTTCATTTCCATCGGTACACGAAAAAGTTCTGATCCAGTTGGTATAAGGTCTGATGATTTCAATTCTGCTGCGGATTTGTTCCTCAGAAATTGAATTTCCGGGCTCCTGCCCTTCCAGATAAGGGCTGAAGCAAATTCCGTGCATCCCTTTTTCAAGCACATCGGTAAAAATGGATCGCATATCCGCTTCAGGTTTATTCGAAATATTCTGGCCCGCTAAAGAAAGTATGTAATCACTCCTGAACGACATATTGTTTTCTCCTTATTAAAAATTGGGTTATTTTTTTAACAGCTGATATTCCTGAAGGAAACATCGATCCGGGAAATATCCCCGGAACGATTAAAAATCCGCATGCTCAATTCTCTGCTGAGGATATGATCTGAAATGAAAACCTGTTTCCCATCAACCATTGTGATTGAAATTTTATCTTCATCTGATGCACTGTATAAAACCGGGACCTGACAGAATGTAAACCCAAGCTGACCCTGCTTAAGCGTCATTTTTCCCGGCTTACCATTCAGATCAAAATATTCAAAAATACTTTCCCGATTTAGCAATTCTTTGGGATTTAACAAGCTGGATTGAAATACAATTTTCCCTTCCCGGATATGAACTCCTAATTCCCTGATGCGTGAAATAAAATCCTCTTTTACCTGACCTGTCATACCCGGTTGTTGAGCACCGGCATTTCCCGGGGTATGCGAATAGGCGTCTGTCGGGAAAGCACCATATAAATCAGGAGATTTATTCAAGCCTATTCCTGCTTTGATTTCGAAATAATGATCCTTTATTTTACCAACTACAACAGGATCAGCACCTTCGTAAACGCCTTTGAAATAGCATTCCTGTGCAGCCAGCAACAATTTCGAAACCATATGCCAGTATATGCTTCCCAATCCTTCGTACCCATAAAATGTCCCCGACCGTCCTGTAAACGACTGATGGTCGAAAAGCTCTTCAAAAATTTCTATAATCTTTTCTTTTTCTTCTGCCACAAGCGTGGCATAAGTATCAGGGTCCAGTTGATTCAAGGCTTTTTCCAAAACGGCAGCATTGCGAAACGTACCGTTGAAGTGATAATTGCCCAGATCATCTTTACTTATTATGGACAAATCGGCGTTGGCGACTAACTTGTTCATAAGTTTAGATTCCTCAACTTTACTGCCGGGGATGTTATTTTTCTGGCTGAAAAGAGGCAATTGTCTGTCGGGATAAAGCAGATAACTATACTGATCCCGGCGAAATAAACTACTCCATTTCAACGAGTTAAGCACATCAAGGCTCTCTTCAACCGACAAGTAGCCAGAGCTTAAAACAGCTACCTGGCCTTCGAGCATTTCGTACAAATGGCGGATAGAAACACTTTTATCTGAGAATGAAATCAGGTTATATGCATGATAAAGGCCATCCGCACGTTTATTTACTTTTATGGATTGATCCATATATTTCAAAGCAAGTTGCATGAATTCAGCCAAAGCCTCAACCTGAACCACCATTTTCCGACCTGAGAATGATTTTTCATAAACAGCATTTCTGTAATTGCTTCCGGCTTCACCAAGTCCATCAGCAAAACGACGCCTGTCGGCATCTGAAAATCCGGTTTTAAGAAGTGCTGTATTTTCAGCAAAAAGTGTAAATATGCTGTCGAACAAGGATTTTACTTCTTCTGAAATGTCAATTTCCTGTATGGATGATTTGCTGAACTGTTCAGACCAGAATTTCAGGAATCGCCTCAGGTAATTCAGCGTAACCATCGAAACCCCGTTGCCAACAAGTGCATTATTGGCGTCGTTCCATTCAGGGCGTTGAGTGTTGAGCCAGATGCCGGCTTCGGGTATAAAATTGCTGAGTTTGGCAAGCAGGGTAACCAGAATTTTTTCGGTAAGATTAACCCTGTATATCCGGTTATCCCGGCCTCTCAATAAAACGCCGTCAGCACCGGTTTTAAGGGTCAGCCCTTTAATTTCACTATTCAAATCAAAATCAAAGACAATCGTATCTTTCGGATTTTTAACAATTTCGGAGTATGGTTTTATGCGGTATGGGATATTTGCATAAACAAAGATTTCCTTTGTCAACAGGGAATCCAGGGTTGCCGGATGAAAGCCGGCAGATAACTCCAGGAATTTCTGCAGATAAATAATCTGGTGGTCGCCCCAATAGCCAATGTATGCCCACGGATCGTGCGGATCGGGACATTCCCAGTCGATGCCTTCGCGTGTAACGCGATATGGATTGTAACCATCGGCGGTTGTAGCATTTAAAAACTTGCTGATCATGCCTTCCAGGAATTCAGGGTATGAAAGGCTGAGTGCTTCCCAGTTCTGAAAAATATCGCGCCAGTTTCCCTGATAATTCAGTTTTATGGATCCATCCGGGTTTTTTGTTTCAATCGAGAACTGGTTCCATGGGCGGCTAGGATCACCGTGCCTCCGGCTAAAGGTTAGAGGAAGATATTCGCTGCAAATCCGGATGAGGTCAAAATCTGAAGTACTTTCAGCAAGCCTGATCAATTCTATATAGCTTATTTTTTCCGGAAGCTTATCAAGCCAGGTTTTATGTTTTGCTGAAATATCTTTACTTATTTGCCCCACAAAAAGGAGAAGGTCTGTTTTATCAAGTAGGTAATTGTCAGTGAAAATTCCGCCCCTCATTATATTGAACAAGGTGTTGGAAAAATGGCGGGCACAGCTTAACTCGTCATTTCCCACCTGCAGTCCATCTGCGTTGGCAACAATTTTCTTTAAGTTCGAGGTTCCCTTTTCAATATCAGCGTCAACCAGTCGCTTTATATCAGCCTGTGTCCTGATGGCGTTACCCAGGTTGGCTACATCGCTGCTTTCCTGGTTGATTTCAGCAACAATCATCCATTCTTTGCTGGCATCTTTCTCAAGCTTAAGACTTGTACACACAAAATAAGCGCCGCGTGTTGCCCTGATATCGGTTTCTGTTTCAACCGGCAGTCCTTTTATAAAATTCTCAACCTGGTGGTTTGAAATCAGAATCTTTGCATCGTCATTAAGTCCGCCTGACCAAACAGTGGTTGCTTTAAGCGATTCACTCGGTTCAGCCCGGTCAACCGGGATAGAACTCAGCATATACAAGCCGAGTTTGGTTTCTTCGAGCAATTCACACTTTTTATAAGCATCAAGCAAACAGCTGAAAGCATTCTGAAAATCGAAATCCACTCCATTTGGTAAAATATTCCTTATCCCGTCGAGAACATCAACTTTAACTGATCCGGGATTGTGATTGCTGATTAACGATTTCTTTACAAAACCGAATTTCTCACTGCTGTACCACCCGTATCTGAACCCGACACCCAGGTCAACATTTAATTCTTCGAAAATGATTTTATTTCCGTAAATGCTTTTGTAGAGATTTCTTTCAATAGTGTATATTTTCTCCGACTCAGCTGAAAAAGGTTCCCACAAATAAATTTTCTCATCTTTATATATAAGAAGATAGGTTTTACTCCCTGTAATACCTCTGCTATCATGTATTTTATCTACAGTATAATAGGGGAATAAGGCATTATTCCTATCTTTCCGTCCGGCAGACAGTGAACCGTTGCTCGAAATAAACATCCAGTGATCGGAATCGCTCACGATGGTCATAAAGAAATCAGGCATCTGGTTGGAGTTGCTGATTTTGTAGAACTTTTCATCTTCAATTTCCACAAATTGGCCTCCAACCTGTGCACTCTGGCACTTTAGCTGAGCATTTCCTAAAAAAATGTCTTTGTTTTTCATTGTGTCAGGCATTGTATTTTTTTCTTAGAGAGAGGTTAAAGATAAGGTTGACCCTTCGACTCCGCTCAGGGTGACAGGTTGAGGTTAAGATTCGAAAAGAGCACTTCAGCATTGCAGCCAATTTATTGTTTTATAAATTTGTTAGTTCTGGTTGTTTTATCGTCAATGGCTCTGATTAGATAAATACCCTTGTTTAAGAAGTTTACATCAATTTTTTCTGTGACAGATCCGGACGTTTTAGTGAATAAGCATATTCCGTTCAGGTCATAGATTGAAATTGTTGATTTATTGCGGATATTACTGATGTTCAGTACCTCTGAAACCGGATTTGGGAAGAAAATGAGAGGCGAATCTGATTGGTTTTCAATTCCGGCGGCACCGCAATTTTTTCCAACCTGATACGAACAATATTTTGTTACCGACATGCCGCCGGAATAAGCAAACTTACAGGCATAACTTATGGTTGAACCCGGTGTCTGGCCGCTGATCACAGTTGAGAAAATTTTCCCGCTCACATTGGTCATCATAATTTCAGAGAACGGGGATTGCTTCCATAAATAAGCAACGATGCCGGCTTTGTCATCGAGCAATTCAAATGAAATGATAACATCTGTTCCAACGGTTTCGTATGTGCATATATATCCGACTGTAAACGAGCCCTGCGATGTTTCATTCGATGTTTCGCTGTATAACATAAGCGGAGCGATCGATACATGGGATATTTGCGTTGTACTTGCCGATCCTTCGTTATCAATTACTTTTGCAGTAATGTTGTAGCTTCCCGGAGCGGGATTCCACACAGTACTAAAGGGAATCGATGTAACAGTATTGATTAAATCATCGCCCTGATAAAAATCCACTTTTTGAATGGTTCCGTCAAAATCACTGGCATTGGCCGAAATCGTTACTGGTTTCCCTTCGGTAAATATTGAATTATCATAAGGTGAAGTAAGAGAAACAAACGGTGGTGCATTTTGGAAATTTGTTACCAGCACCAATACTTCATCTTCATCGGTCCGGGAATCGGAATTGGTAACCTTTAGCTTAAAGTTGTACATACCATCAACGAGTCCGGTTACAAATGGGTTTACAGCCGTTGGATCTGCGAATTGCACCACTGAAGGTCCGTAGTTTTGCGTCCATGTATAATTCAATGGATTTCCTGCAGATTCAGTACTTGCAGATCCATCCAGGGTAGCTGAAGTTAGCGGGAGAACAACTTTTACATTGGTTCCGGCATTGGCAACCGGATAACTGTAGGTAAGGTTTCCTGTCCGGGTAAAAGTCATTTTCCCGAGATTAAACTCTCCTGCAGAAAATTCAACCCTCAGCACATGTTCACCTTCAGTGAGCGGAATTGCGGTTACATGAATAGTTGCCCAACTATTCCAGTCAGAAGTTGTTGGAACAGAAATCTCAGGTGAAATGATCTGACCATCGGATTCTAAATGAAACGGACCGCCGCCGGCTGCATTGTCGGACGCATAACGGATCGCAACAGTGTATAGCCCGGATTGAGCAACGTTCATTGTATATTCCAGCCATTCGCCGGCAGCAATTGAAACAACTGTAGCTCCTTCACTGGTATTTAACGAAGCATCTACAGACTCATTCATTCTGAAATCTCCTGTATTGGAGGATGTTACATCAAGGTATGAAATATTTTGACCTTTACCCCCTTCAAAAATATCGTATTTTCCGGCTTCTATGATCCCCGGGATGGCCGAAGCCACTCCGTTGTAAGGCATTTGGCCGCCAACCTGAACTTTGGCAGTATTGGTAATGTTGAATTTATCCCCATCAAAAACCTTCGCATAAAAGCTATGAATTCCCAACTGCAGATTTGAAGCATTCAGCATAAAAGGCTCAGATGAATCTGTTCCCAGCGAGGTGATACCATCCATAAATTCAACATAGGTTGGTGTTCCACCAGAAACGGTTGCATCTAATTTCACACTTCCTCCAATGTATGCCTGCTGAAAAGAAGAACTTACAACACCAGTGAGAGCACAATCTCTGCTCGTCACCATCCTGCGTGCCGGAACCTGTAACTGAAATCCTGTCGAGAAGGTTACAATGATGGGATCATCGGTATAATTCTGAGCCACATAATTGATCTCACCATCTAAGATAAATGCTGCTGCGACAGGACAATCGGCGGTAATGCCTGCATGAACTTTCCCGAGTGCATTCATCGCATGAAGCCAATGGTAGGTTTGTGCATCCGATATGCCAAATTTCAATTCGCGGTTTGGATACGAATTGTACATTTCAATGGCCTGTGGAGGGTCGATAAAGGCCAGATACTCCCACCACATGTCATGCCACAGGTTTGGGTTAACCTGGTTACTCATGATGCCGGTATTGGCCGCAACTTCGTCCCAAAGCAATTCAACGTAAACGGTATCGAGCCCCAGATAGAGTGATCCACCGTGAATCGGATAAATTTCGATGCCATAAGAGGCGGCAATATCAGATGTCCAGAAGGTTCCGTTATCGATGGCGTTTCCCCACACACGCGACACCAGGCTGTATTGCTGTGACGGCGGAAAATTACGGTGTTGGGTATCCATATAGTATTCTTCGATTCCTGTTTGTTCGGTGGTATAAAGGTAAATTCCAAGATCCCGGATGGCGGTATCTCCGGTTACTTCGCCCCAATGAATGAGTGCGGAACTGAAAACCATACTCTCGGAACTCGATTCCTGGTTATTTCCCTGCGGATTGTTTGCAAAACCATCGGCCCAACTGTGTCCGGCATAGGGGCTGAAGTTGCGCAAATAAGGAAACATCGGATCACTGCGATCGTAGCCGGCTGCGTCACGTACAAGCAGATTCACCATTCCACCCCATTCGGCAGCCCAGCCGGGTTCGTATTGTTCGATGAAAGCACATGCCTGGATAAAATATCCCCAATGGAAGTGGTGATCGTTCAAACCGCCATCCTGACCATAACCTGCAGGATAACCAATCATGGATGACCAGTTGGCATTGTAATAAAACAAAAAAGCAACCTCACCGGGTTCAGCTTTAAACCAATCCTGGAGCCGGGTTTTTATAGTACTCAGCATCTTGTTGCGGGCGGTGATATTGCCCATCAAATCAGCAATGCGGGCTGTCTGCATCAGCTGATTTAAAACCTGACCTTCATTGTATGAATCCGTCCATGTTGCCAAAACACTGTTTTCCAGACTTTCAATTTTTTCAGTTAACGCAGCAGGTGAAAACGTTGGACTGTAAAAATCAACATATGGTAAAGTGGGTAAGATTCCATGGAATGTATTTTCTACACTAAAACTGTTTCCAGCCATGGTTTTCATTTCACCCCGGATAACGGCATAACTGTATTTGTCGGGAACCGGCGAATCTGATGAAAGATGCGCCCATTGATGGGGAAGCAAACCGAGTAACATGTTCGTTTCGGTTCCTTCCTTTACTTCGGTCTGTACTTCAAAATCAGTGCGAACAACTGAGGTACCTTGGTTGAAACTATAATTAGCTGTTGCGGTTACAGGAAAAACATAAGCGTATTTTTTATATTCGTTGGCCACTGTTGTAACACTGGCGGCAGTCAGCGGAATAAATGCCAGCGACCAGTAATTTTTGCCATTCAATGTGGATGTATAAACCGTCCCATTCTGTGCCCAGGTGCTGCCTGCAGGCGCATAAACGGCAAAGTCGGCACCATTTCTCAGGTTCGTGATAATCAGCATTTCATCCAGAACAGCAACAGTACCGGAATTTACAGTAATCTGAGCAACATCATCCGGGTTTTTTATAAAGTAAAGAAAAGGCAAACCAACGCCCGATGTTGCCTGAAAATGATGCGATCCGGCATTCCAGTCCATCGTAACTGTCCAATCGGAAAAATCAGAAACAGTAACACTGCCCGCAGACAATCCTGAAACTCCGATTATCACAGGTTGAATATCATCAATAGGGCCAAAAGGAATATAGGTCGCGATTAAACCCTGACTGGTGGTTTTCATCGTAAACGGGTAGTTAAAAAGATTGGATGCCTCACCGTTTCTTGCAACAGCCGTCCACCAGTCGCTGGTTGGAACAGGTTTGCCCAAAGCGTTGCCACTCAGAAAAGGATTCCCTGAAGGAAAAGTATTCCGGCCAGCTTCATCCACGCCCGGAAAAACTGTGGTGTACCCACCGCTTCCAACCTGAATAAACTGACTAAATCCCTGCTGTACAAATGCAAAGAAAAAAATACAAAAAATAATGACAGAAGTTCTTTTCACAATTGAGATATTTAATGTTTACCTTAATTCATTGTTGCATTCTTCTGCCAAAGTTCAAAAGTCCGGGCCTCATTTTTCTTCACGTTTATTATTCCGCAAATGTGGCCTCTGACATCGGTATTTGTAATACCGGCCGGTTTGCTGTTTTTAGAAAAAATCCGTCTTACTCATTAAAAAAATTTACCTGATCCGGCTTCAAGAACAGAATAATCAATGAAGCAAACTTCAGGGTCCATTATTATGCTTGATCAATACCATTCCCATACCTGTATTGGTTTCATTATCAAACACATCCATTAAATCATCAAGATCTTTTCCTGTATAAATAAAAAGTCATCCGGGAAGACAATAGACAAAAACAGGATTGTATTTTTTCCATTTACACTGAATTGCGTATAACAAAATATTCTCTACATCAAAACTAATTGATTCTATACCTGAACTGCAAATTTTATATTACATCATGGTTACGTCAGGATTCCGGCTTTTCCACATCAATACTACATCATGGTCATTCTATCGAACTATATATCAATGTTTTAAAAATAGAAAAGATTGCAATAAGTCCAAAATACAACATAAATCTGTTAAATGAAATCAAACAATTGTTACAACATCCCTGATAAATCTGAAATGATGTTTTAATGATGTAATACTATTTAGAGCATATAAGTCTGTTTATTAATACTTTAATACTTTTCTGATGTATTAATGATGTATCTTTATAGTCTTTGTGAAGTAAGTTTGATGTATAATAAAATTTGACTTCACAAGGTATAATGTACTATTATTGACAACGCAAACCAATGTTTGATTAAAAACTTAATATTTTAATGTTCGGCAATTTCAGAGTAGCATTATTAAAGGCTATTTTTAACACATAAAACACGCCTGTTTTTCTATGCAAAAAAAATTTGAGGCTTATTGAATAAATTGACTGAATCCTGTTTTAAACCGGAAACGCATCAATAATTAATACTCTATTAATATTAACCAATAACCAAACACACCAATCAAATGAAAAACAGTTTAACAAAATGGGGAACCAGATTTTTCCTCGCAATCGGAATCCTTTCGATGATCAGCTTCGTTTCCTGTAAAGATGATGAAGAAGATCCACCAGCAAATCCAATCGCAAGTTTTCAGTACGCTGTAAGCACCACAAATTTCCTTGAAGTAACTTTTACAAACTTCTCGCAAAATGCGACCACTTACGAATGGAATTTTGGTGACGGACAGACTTCTACCGAAGCAAGCCCGGTGCATGCTTACACCTCAGCCGGCAATTATACGGTTGTATTGACTGCGAAAAACTCAGCAAATACACCTGCAACTTTCAATCAGACAATTGAAATAAAGGATCCCAATTCCGCATTGGCCCTCCTGGCAGGTGAAACCTCCAAAACCTGGAAACTTTTCAGAGAAGGTTCTTCCATGGGTGTTGGTCCGGATGAAGCAGGTGCACGTACCTGGTGGTCGCTTACAAACGAAGGAGCCAGACCATGTTATTATTACCAAACATTCACTTTTAACAGAGATGGCTCATTTGTGTTTGACGATCAGGGCGCGTTCTGGGGTGAGGGTGCAATTTTTGCAGGCACCGCCCAAAATGAGGTTTGCTTTGAAGCGATTCCGGCAAATATGGTCAATTCATCAGGTGCTGATGTTAGTGCATGGTTGAGCGGAACACATGCCTTTACTTATGAACCAACAACCAACATCGTGACTCTTACAGGAACAGGTGCATGGATGGGAAATCCACAAAGTGGAACATCAGCTACTTCTACTGTCCCTGAATCCAGCAAATCTTTTAAAGCAGTTATTGAACAAAAGGACGGTTATGACTTACTGACCATCTCGTACAGTTATGTAGGATTTTACTGGGATTTCACTTATGCAAGTTATTCCAACCCTGCACTTGAACCAGAAGTTGTAGTAGTTGTACCTCCTTATGGTGAAGACCTTCCAAATATAACACCAACTGAAATGTGGAATACTTTTGAGACTGCTGCAAGTTTCGCAGTGCTTGATACAGCTGGTGTATATCCGGGTACTGGTGTTGCTGCCAATGGCGGTATGGCTTTTACTATTGGTGTTGCTGATCCGGCAGGAGTTGGCGCAAACGTTGGTAAATACGACAGAAAGGGTACCTATCAGGAACTTCAGTTTCAAATGCAAAACGACATTCAATTTAATAATTTTACAACAGTGTCTGTAGATGTCTATATGCCTAGTTCAAATAATTATACAGGTACATTGACAAAAGGTATTGCTATTATCATCGGTGAGGCAAGTCAGCATGACCAATGGTGGACATATCATCTTCAATATGATGCAACGGCTACTGTTATGGATGAGTGGGTTACGTATACATTTAACCTGGATGCACCAACCAGCGGCCCTTCAGTGGGCGTATATACCCCAGCTACAGCAACAGATCTTGACTTCTTTGCCATATCACTCGGCGGAGGTGGTCATACGGATGAGGGTACTTTCTATATCCGTAATTTCAAATTTGAATAGTAAAATCAACAGAGCACTGACCGGCCAACCCGGTCAGTGCTTTTTAATAAACCTGATATGAGAAGTAGAGGAATATTCGGAATTTTCTTTTTAATCCTGTCATCAGTCCTCGCCTCATCGTGCAGTGAAGATGAGCCGGTTAATACCGGTGATCCGTCAAATCTGGTCGTTGAGGTTACCATACCCGTTACAGGTTTGGGTGTAGTCCAAATTCAGGCGAGTGCCGACAATGCAACGGAATACCGTTTATACATCGGATCCTCAGATCAGCCTTTTGCTTCCAATACAACAGGAACATTTGAATATGATTTCAGCCAATCCGGTACCTTTGAGATTACAGTGAGGGCTTACGGAACTTCAGGCAGATATATATCCCTATTAAAACAGGTTGTAATAAGTGAAGATGATCCAGTGACTATTGCCGATGGCTATATAACCCCAATGCAATACGACGGTTATCAACTGGTGTGGAATGACGAGTTTGCCGGGAACGCACTGAATACCCAATACTGGAGTTACGAAACCGGCGGAGTCTGGAGTAACAATGAGCTTCAATATTACAGACAGGAAAATACTACTGTTGCCGAAGAGGTGCTTACCATAGAGGCCCGCAAAGAAAACTACGGAGGAAAAAGTTATACTTCATCAAGGCTTGTAACACGTAATAAAAAATCCTTCAAATATGGCAGGATTGACATCCGGGCTTTACTTCCTGAGGGACAGGGCATCTGGCCAGCATTGTGGACACTTGGAGATAACATTACAACTGAAGGGTGGCCAAAATGCGGCGAGATTGACATCATGGAAATGATCGGCGGAAGCGGACGTGAAAAAACAGTGCACGGGACTGTCCATTGGGATCAGGCCGGAAGCCATGCCGATTATGGCAATGGTTATACACTGTCATCCGGAACCTTCGCTGATGAATATCATGTGTTTACCATTATCTGGGATGCAACCAGAATCAAATGGTATGTCAATGATGTCAAATTCGGCGAGGTGGATATTACCCCTGCCCAGATGTCGGAGTTTCATCTGCAACATTTTTTCATCTTTAATGTTGCCGTAGGTGGGATATGGCCAGGAAATCCTGATGCAACAACAAATTTTCCACAACAAATGAAGGTAGATTATATCCGTGTTTTTCAGGCTAACTGATACTCTGATATTCCAGACACAAAAATAGCCGGATAAATCACATCCAACTGATTGAAAGTTAAGTTTTAACCAACAAAGCCAATCTTATGAAAAAAATATTACGCAATATATTTCTGATTCTGGTGGTAATGATAAATGCAAACCTGCTGTACGCGCAGACGCACAAGGTTGCGGGAACCATTACCGAAGAGAACGGACTGGGAATTCCCGGGGTAACCATTGTGGAGTCGGGAACCCAAAACGGCACTACAACGGATATTGACGGGAAGTATAGCCTCACGGTATCCAAACCAGATGCTACCATTGTTGTTTCCTTCATTGGCTATACAACCCAGAAAATACTAGTCAACAAACAAGCTGCAATCAATCTCGTTCTTGTTCCGGAAGCAACAAATCTGAGCGAACTTGTAGTAATCGGTTATGGAACACAGAAGAAGAAGGTAGTCACCGGAGCCATCTCAAGTGTGAGTTCTGAAGACATTACCTCTACGCCCATACTTCGTGTTGACCAGGCTATGCAAGGCAGAACTGCAGGTGTTCAGGTAACCAACCTCTCAGGGCAACCAGGAGAAGCCCCAACGGTACGCATCAGGGGTGCAGGAACTACCGGTAATTCAAATCCGCTTTACATCGTTGATGGAATCGCGGTTGGAGGAATTGATTACCTTAACCCGGGTGATATCGAATCAATTGATGTACTGAAAGATGCTGCTTCAGCTGCTATTTACGGAGCAAGGGCAGCCAATGGTGTAGTTCTGATCACCACAAAAGGAGGTAAAGCCGGTAAAATGAATGTTACCTATTCCGGTTACACCGGTATTCAGAATGTTGCATCTAAACTTGATATGCTCGATGCAGAGGAGTACAGAATGTTGATGAATGAAGGCGCCAGAAATGCCGGCTTAACAGAACCTTTCGACCTGAATGAAATTCCACTTCACAATACCAACTGGCAGGACGAACTTTTTGTAAAAAATGCCCCCATTCAGAACCATGAGCTGTCAATCTCAGGTGGCAATGAAAAAACAACTTACGTATCTTCCCTGTCTTATTTTACCCAGCAGGGAATTATCGGTGGCGACAAGTCACAGTTTGACCGTATTACCGCCAGGCTGAATACCAAAAGCCAGGTTAACAAGGTATTTAGTTTCGGTAATAACCTTGCCTATTCACATATTATCAGACGTGGAATCGGAAGCAATGAATCATTTAACGGAGCCTATAGCAGTGCGTTAAATCTTGACCCGCTGACTCCACTCTATGAAACAGATGCCGATATTCTTTCCCAGGCTCCATACTCTACAGAGCCCGTTCTCAGCAGTAACTCAGGCCAGGTGTATGGAATATCCAATTACATTGGTGCCGAAGTCGTAAATCCGCTGGCTTTGCTTGAAATCCAGACCAATGAAACACGCGTTGACAAATTGGTTGGTAGTATTTTCGGTGAAGCTGAAATTATTAAAGGGCTGAAAATTAACACCAGCCTTGGTATAGATCTGGCTTACGTGCTGAACGATAGTTACAGGCCTCTATATTACCTGAATGATGCCCAGTTAAATGTCGATAAAACCTCTGTCAGCAAACAGATTGACCGGTATTATACCTGGCAATGGGAAAACACCATTTCATATACCAGAAAAATAAACGATCATAACTTTTCCGTGCTTGCAGGTACCACTGCCAGTAAATACAACTATGAGAACCTGACCGGATTCAATGCAAAAGTACCGCTCTTCGATCCTGACAATGTATATCTCAGCATGGCGACCGATACCGTTTGGGTTGCAGGTGGTGGTGCAGACCATTCAGCGCTGGCTTCAATCTTCGGCCGGGTCACTTACGATTATAAAAACAGGTATGCCTTTACCGGGATTATCAGGAGGGATGGTTCTTCAAAATTCGGGGCCAACAACCGCTACGGAATTTTTCCATCCTTAGGAGTATCGTGGGTAGCCAGTGACGAATCTTTCTTCCCAAAACTTACCTGGCTCGATCTGGTTAAGTTCAGGGCTTCGTGGGGTATCAATGGCAACCAGGAAATCGGGAACTATCAGTTTATCTCCACAATCAATAAAAGCAGGGGCTATATTTTTGGAGGAGGCCGGATTACCGGAGCTTCCCCATCTTATATAGAAAATGCTGATATCCGTTGGGAAGAATCCAAACAGACAGACATTGCACTCGATATGGGGGCATTTAACAACCGGCTGCTTGCAACCGTTGATTATTATGTTAAAACAACCGAAGGCCTGCTGGAAAGAATACCCATTCCGGGTCATGTTGGAAACGACCCACCTTATGCCAATGTCGGAAGCGTTCAGAACAAAGGCGTTGAGATTTCTTTAAACTGGCGTCACATGATTAAAGAATTCAAATATTCTGTTGGGATAAACGGATCGTACAATCAGAATAAAATGACCTACATCGGGAACGAGGACAAGGTACTTCCAGGAGCATCATGGGCAATTGCAGGAATGGTAACACGCGCTGAAGAAGGCCTGCCGATTGGCTACTTCTGGGGTTATAAGACCAAAGGCGTTTTCCAGAATCAGACCGAAATTTTTCAGCACATCGGAAGCACCGGTCTACCGCTTCAGCCAAATGCCGTACCCGGAGATGTACGTTTTGTCGATGTAAACGGCGATGGCGTTCTGGATGCTGATGACCGGACAAATATTGGGAATCCGACTCCTGACTGGACATTTGGTTTTAATGCTTCGGCTGAATATAAGCAATTCGATTTTTCGATACTGATGATCGGAACCTATGGCAATGATATCTTTAACGGTAGTCAGCGTCAGGACCTCAGATATACAAACAGGACGACTGCTGCACTGGACCGCTGGACTGCCGAGGGGACTTCAAATGAAATACCCAGGTACACCTGGATTGATGTCAACAACAACTACCGGGTATCTGATCTCTATATAGAGGATGGATCTTACTTAAGAATCAAGAACCTGCAATTGGGATACACCTTACCGGGGAACATTCTTAAAAAGATAGGCGCTTCAACCTGGAGGTTCTATGTTTCAGCTGAAAACCTGGCCACCATCACCAAATACACCGGAGCTGATCCTGAAATCGGAGCAAGAAGTTCGTTCGACATAGGTATTGACCGGGGTATTTACCCACAGGCAAGAACCTGGCGTTTGGGAACAACCATTACATTCTAACTCAAAAAAACTGAGAACATGAAAAAAAATATATATCAATCAGCCAAGGCTTTTCTTCTGATAATCTTAATGACAGCCTGCAGTGAAGATTTTCTTGACTTAAAACCATTGGACCAGGAAGTTACCACTACTTTCTATAAAACTGAGGAACAGGCCATCCAGGCTTTGGTTTCTGTTTACGACGTGCTTGGCTACCAGGAAACGCCGGGCGTATCCTGGGCTCCGTTTATTGTGATTTCCGATATCCTTTCCGACGATGCTTATGCGGGTGGCGGAGATGCCAACGACGGTCAGGATGAGGATGAGTTGAATAATTTTAACATTCCTACAACCAGCAATATAGTCCGAGCCATCTGGATTAAAAATTTCATTGGCATTTACAGGGCAAACACGCTGATGGAGAAGATCGGTGGCGTAGACGCTTCTGAAGAATTCAAAAACAGGTTGATTGCTGAATGCAAATTCCTGAGGGCTTACTTCAATTTTGAGCAGGTTGCTTATTTCGAAAACATCCCTTTACTTAACCGAACCCTGAGTGGACCTTCAGAATACAACCAACCACAAGCCACTCCTGAGCAGGTATACAACCAGATTGCCCTTGACCTTACCGAGGCTATGGCAGATTTGCCGGAAACAGTTCCGGGTGCAGAAGCAGGCAGGGTAACCAAATGGGCCGCCCAGGCATTGTTGGCAAGAGTCTATTTATTCTACAATGGCGTTTACAACAAGGAATTACAGGCTGGCACCACAGCCGTAAACCGTACGGTTGTTGTAGGGTATCTTGATAATCTGATCGCTACCAGTGGCCACGATTTGTTGGAAGATTATGCTGAAAACTTCAAACTATCCGGTGAGAACGGAATAGAATCGGTGTTTGAAATTGCCTATGGGGATACTCCGCCCTGGTGGGATTGGGGCTATGTAAGAGGTGGCGAAGGCAATCTCTCAGCCCAGATGCAGGGTCCCAGGGTTGCAGGCTCTGACAACTGGAACAGGGGATGGAGTTTTGGGACGGTGAGTCAAAAACTTGTGAATGACATCAAAAACGACCCAAGGTATGAATATACGGTTGTAACCCAGGAACAATTGGACGGTACCCTTTCGAAAGGGTATCAGCACACCGGATATTTCTCCAGAAAATACAGCTCTGATGCTGAGCACTGGGGTTCTGACGGACAATTTGAATTAAACAGGACCTGTAACCACAGAGTTATCCGTTTTTCAGATGTATTACTGATGGCTGCTGAGCTCGGTAGCCCCAACGCACAGCAGTATCTGGATAAAGTACGTGCACGTGTTGGTCTCGGAAGCATTCCTGCAACACCTGAAAATATCTATAATGAAAGAAGGCTGGAATTGTCGCTTGAAGGTATACGATATTTTGATTTGTTGCGTAAAGGTACCTCTTTTGCGAATCAGGCGCTGACCTATTCCGGAATCAGAGGTCCAAATTACGTTGGTGACCAGCAAATCTTTGACGTAACTTTTAATGCTGCAACCAAAGGTTTTCTCCCAATTCCACAGACTGAGATCGACCTTTCTGCCGGTAAATTTGTTCAGAATACCGGTTACTAATACTACAGCTATCGGCGGATAGCCAGGTAATGGGGAAAGTTTGTCCATTCAGGCTTTTAACTTACCTGCAGTCCTGGCTATCCGCAGATATTGCAATCACAAAATCATCTGACACCTGTGAAACCTGATTGGTCAGGTATAAACAATAATCCTGAGTGTTATTATTTTCAGATTCTTTCGAAATTTTTGCGTTTAACATGATTTCAGGCTGAAACTTCCCGGCCCTGTTTTCTGAAATTCTAACCGGATGAAGATGTGACTCATCCCTGTTTGATTTATAAGGACTGAAATCCTTCGAAAGGAAGCAAAATTAACTTGAGGATAGGGCCATCAGAATCATTTGCCAGGTATTTCCCGGATGATAAAAAATATCAGGTCTAAAGGCTTGTAAAATGGCAATTCATTGAATAACATTAATATAACCTTGGTTGGTTGGTGATGTGTGAATGATGAAACCGGGGATGGATATATAACGGAAGAAATTCCGTGAGGACACTGGTAATTGGTAATGGTTGGTTTTTATCGGCTTAAACGTTCTCTATCCTACCCCCGGTTTTCATTTAACCATTTGTAACAATAGTTATGAAACTATTACTGTATACAATCCTGGGTTTCAATCTGATTTTTGGCAGGTTATTATTCGGCCAGGAAAGTTATCAACTGATCTGGTCAGATGAGTTTGATTATTCAGGAGCCCCGGCCCCTGAATACTGGGATTACGATCAGGGCGATCATGGCTGGGGCAACAATGAACTGCAGGAATATACCAATTCAAGGGAAAATTCAATCGTTCAGGATGGCAAACTAATCATCAAAGCAATAAAACACGATGGTAAATGGAAATCAGCCAGGCTGGTGACCAAAAATAGTGTTGATTTTCTTTACGGACGAATTGAAATCAGGGCTAAACTGCCTGCCGGACGAGGAACCTGGCCAGCCATCTGGATGATGTCAACTGACTGGGAATATGGAGGCTGGCCTTCCAGTGGCGAAATTGATATTATGGAACATGTTGGTTATGACCCTGGCAATGTGCACGCTACGGTTCATACCGAGGCCTTTAACGGGTCTCTTGGCACCCAGGTTGGTGACAGTATCATGGTGCCGGATTTTGCCACCACTTTTCACACTTATGGAATGGAATGGAATGAAGATAGATTGGTTTTTTATCTGGATGATAAAAAGTATTTCACTTTCAACAATGACAAAACCGGCAACCTCGCCTCCTGGCCTTTCGACAAGCGATTTCACCTTATCCTGAATATAGCGGTCGGGGGAAACTGGGGTGGTTCAAAAGGAATAGATCCCGGCCTTTCCGAAGCAACAATGGAAATCGACTATGTCAGGTTATACCGTGTTGACCCGGCAAAATAAGCTTCCTGCACAAAGCCCTCTTAATGTACCGGTATTCCCTAAACTGAGCTGGCAAAATCATGTCAACTCTCTGATAAATCAGCAGGGACAAGACATGTGGTGTCCCTGCTGATTTATCATATGATGAACCCGGAAGATTGCTAACTTTGCCCTCCGAATCAGACAACCAGATTTCAAGAGGTTTTAATGGAATTTAAACTCATCACCACCGACAGCCGTTCCAATGCCCGCGCAGGGATAATCACCACCGATCATGGCGAAATAGCTACGCCGGTATTTATGCCGGTTGGAACAGCCGGTACAGTGAAGGCGATACACATTCGCGATGTTGATCAGGATATAAAGGCCAGGATCATATTGGGGAATACCTATCACCTTTATCTCAGGCCCGGCCTTGATGCACTCAGGCAAGTGGGTGGCCTGCATAAATTCAATGGCTGGAGCAAACCCATACTTACCGACAGTGGCGGTTACCAGGTATATTCTCTGGCTGCACGCCGCAAAATGAAAGAGGAGGGAGTAATATTTCAGTCACACATTGATGGTTCACGACATATGTTCAGCCCCGAAGGGGTCATGGACATTCAGCGGATTATCGGAGCCGATATCATGATGGCTTTTGATGAATGTACACCCTATCCCTGCGAATACGATTATGCAAAGAAATCGATGGAACTGACCCATCGTTGGCTCGACCGGTGTATTGCAAGGTTTAATGAAACCGAAAACCTGTATGGCTATCGCCAGGCACTGTTTCCGATTGTGCAGGGAAGCGTTTACCGCGATCTGCGCATTCAGTCGGCTGAAAAGATTGCCTCCTGCGGTGCGGAAGGAAATGCCATTGGTGGCCTGGCTGTTGGTGAGCCTGTTGAAATTATGTATGAATTTACCGAAATGGTTTGCAGCATACTTCCAAAGGACAAACCGCGGTATCTTATGGGCGTTGGAACACCGGTAAACATCCTGGAAGGGATTTCGCAGGGGATTGACATGTTCGACTGCGTAATGCCCACCCGGAACGGGCGTAACGGCATGATTTTTACTTCGAACGGAATCATCAATCTGAGAAACGAAAAATGGAAATCCGATTTTTCACCCCTCGATCCCGAAGGTACATCTTTTGTTGACAGCGCATACAGCCGGGCTTATGCCCGGCATTTATTCGTTGCCGGTGAAATGCTTGGCCCAATGATTGCAAGTCAGCATAACCTTGCTTTCTACCTTTGGCTTGTTGACGAAGCCCGGAGAAGAATCACCGATGGCTCCTTTGCCGATTGGAAATCGCAGATGGTGGTTAAACTGGCCCAACGAATCTGACAATAAAGCTGATAGAAACCCGTTTACACGAACCGGCAAAAACCGGAAGCGCATGAAAAAACTTGATATCTACATCATCCGCAAATTTCTGGGTACCTTTTTTTATGCGATCGCCTTACTGGCTGTGGTCATCATTATTTTCGATATTTCCGAAAAAATCGATGATTTTCTGGAACGCAAACCACCGGTACAAGCGATTATCTTTCAGTATTATGCCAACTTCATCCCATTCTTTATTAATCAGTTCAGCGCACTTTTTACCTTTATCGCCGTTATTTTCTTTACTTCCAAACTTGCATCCAACACTGAGATCGTTGCCATACTGAACAGTGGTATCAGTTTTAAAAGGTTGCTCAGGCCATATCTTATATCTGCTTTTACCCTGGCAATCATGTCCTTTGTACTCACCAATTTTGTAATTCCTGAAACCAGTAAAAACATGCAGGAATTTCAGAAGAAATATCTGAAGAAAGAGAAGAAAGGGAGCGACAGCAACATACACATGCAGATCAGCCCGGGCGTTTTTGCGTATGTGGAAAGCTTCAACAAACAAACCAACACCGGCTTCAGGTTTTCGCTCGAAGGTTTTGATGAGAAAGGAATGGAGTATAAAATTACCAGTGACAATATCCGCTGGGACAGTGTAGCTGGAACCTGGAAACTCGAAAACTGGGTAAAAAGGCAGATACAGGAAAAGGGGGAAATCATGACCCAGGGCTCGACCAAAGACACCCTGCTTAACCTGAAACCCGGCGATTTCTCAATTGATCTTGACGATGCAGTTTACATGAATTATCGTGAATTACGTGACTTTATTGCACAGGAGAAAATACGGGGATCGGGGAATCTGCTTAAATTTCAAATTGAAAAACACAAGCGCATTGCATTCCCTTTTGCGACCATTGTGCTCACCATCATCGGCATGGCACTCTCAAGCAGGAAAGTCAGGGGAGGTATAGGATTTCACCTCGGGGTGGGGATTACCATCTGTTTTGCGTTTATCCTGTTTATGCAGGTAACAACTGTATTCGCGACTTTTGGCAACCTGCCGCCGGTTATTGCAGTGTGGATACCGAATTTTATTTTCGGAATACTGGGAATTTATCTGCTGCGGATTGCACCTAAGTAGAAAACTGCAAGTAAAAAGTAAAAAGTAGAATTTCTCAGCCTGCTATTCCTTCCCAAATAAAATATCCCTCAAACAGTCCAGTATATTCTGGTTTGTGATTAAATAATCCGAACACTGCAGAGCCACTGCCACTCATGGAAGCGTAAACCGCCCCGAGATTCAGCATTTGCGTTTTGATCGTTGCAATTTCAGGCCAGGTTTCAAAAACTATTTTTTCAAAGTCATTTTCAAACAAAGCCTGCCAACGCTCCGGATCATATGGGAACTCAGCGGGTTCAGGCAAATGTAAGCCCGACATTTTTACATGGTCATAAGCCCAGGCAGTAGAAACCGCAATACCGGGTTTTACGATTAGTATATATAATCCGCTTAAGGCGGGATGAATTGGCGTGAGTATTTCACCTCTTCCTGAAGCAAAGCAAGGTCTGTTTTCCAGAAAAAATGCGCAATCGCTGCCCAACTCATCAGCCATCGCTTTCAGGTCATTGTTGCAAAGCCTGAGTGAAAAAACCCTGTTGAGGAGCTTCATCGTGTAAGCTGCATCTGATGAACCACCACCCAACCCGGCCCCTATCGGAATCACTTTGTGCAGGTGAATTTTAACCTCAGGTAATCCATAACGTGTTTGCATCAACCTGAAAGCCCTGACACAAAGATTGTTATCAATGGTGCCATCAATTGGAATACCGGATGATGAGAATCCGAACTGACCGTCAGCCGAAGGTGTAACTTCAAGTGCATCAGCCAGTTTCACCGGAACCATCAGGGTTTCGATGTTATGATAACCATCGGACCTCTGTGAGGTTACACGCAATCCGATGTTGATCTTTGCATTGGGGAAAACAATCATATAATGGCAATTATAGCCTTTCTTCAGCGTTTATGCAAATATACAAGCTAAAGGGCTTTAAACATATACCGGATAAAAAATAGCTAAAATAGTTCGTCGGATTGACCTTTTGCATTCATACGCCGGTTTTATTCCCTTTTAAAGAGTAAATTTGCTTAAAATAAAGGTTCTTATGCCAATCATCAATTCTGTTATTTCCTGGTTCATGAAAAAGCGTATGCACCAGATCGAATTGTTTATGAAATACCCTCTTGATGTTCAGGATGAGTGGTTTAAGAAGCTTATTCTTGCCGGCAGGTTTACTGAATGGGGTAAAAAGTACGACTACTCATCAATCGGCAATTACACTGATTTCGTTAACCGGGTGCCACTGAATGAATACAACGATCTGAAGCCTTACATCGACAGGCTCCGAAACGGGGAGCAGAATCTGCTATGGAACTCTGAAATTAAGTGGTTTGCTAAATCATCAGGGACTACAAGCGACAAGAGCAAATTTATACCTGTAAGCCAGGAAGCACTTGATGAATGCCATTTTAAAGGGGGAAAAGATTTGCTGTCGATTTATTGTACCAACAATCCAGATACAAAAATATTCACCGGAAAGCTTTTGGGCATGGGAGGATCTCATTTCCCTGACAACCCTGAAGCAGGCACGGTTGTGGGTGATGTTTCGGCCATCATCATGGAAAATCTGCCAACCTGGGTGGAACTGATCCGAACGCCCGAACTGTCGATCGCCCTGATGTCGGAATGGGAGAGTAAAATCGAAAAGATTGCCCAGATTACCCGCTATGAAAATGTCACCAATATTACAGGGGTTCCTTCCTGGACCATGGTTTTACTGAAAAGGGTACTCGAAATTACCGGGAAAAAGGATGTCAGGGAGGTCTGGCCAAACCTTGAGCTTTTCATTCATGGAGGAGTGAGTTTTTCACCATACCAGAACCAGTTCAGGCAACTGATTCCCGGAAATATGAATTATCTCGAAACCTATAACGCCTCTGAAGGCTTTTTCGGAATTCAGGACCGCAATGAGGCCGATGACATGTTGCTTATGCTCGATTATGGAATTTTCTATGAATTTATTCCTGTGGACGATCCCGGGCAGGCAGAACCTGTAACGATTCCGCTTTCAGCCGTGAAAACCGGCGTAAACTATGCCATGGTCATCAGTACCAATGCAGGCCTGTGGCGTTACCAGATCGGCGATACAGTAACATTCACTTCGGTTGACCCTTACAGGATAAAGATAACCGGACGCACACGAAACTTTATCAATGCTTTCGGCGAAGAACTCATAATAGATAATGCCCTGAAGGCGTTGCACAGCGCCTGCGAAAAGACTGGTGCCATGATCAATGAATTTACTGCAGCTCCTGTCTATTTCAGCGAAAAAAGCAGTGGAGCACACGAGTGGCTGATCGAGTTTGAAAAGGAGCCTGAAGATCTTGCCTACTTTACTGAAATGCTGGATAATGCGCTGAAAGCGCTCAACTCAGATTATGAAGCAAAACGATATCACAACATGGTGTTGGGTAAACCGGTAGTAAGGCCGATGCCTTATGGCTCCTTTTACAACTGGCTGAAAAAACGTGATAAACTGGGGGGACAATATAAAGTACCGAGACTCTCAAACAACAGGGTTTATGTGGATGAGATTCTGGCACTTGCGAAAGAATAAATAAACTGCCGGTATTCACCTGCCGGAAACCTTTACTTATTTATCAGATGTAATATCCTGTTTATCAACTTAACCGGTAAAAAACCGGTATTGTTTGACCAAATTGCAGGAAAAAGCTCCCTACAATACACTATTACTTCTTACTTTTGACAATTAACTGAAAACCTTAGATTTTTAACCCATATTACCCAAAATAATCATGCATATTGCAATAGCAGGCAACATCGGTTCCGGCAAAACCACCCTTTCCGGACTGCTGGCCAAGCATTTCGGATGGCAACCCCATTATGAGGATGTGGAAACAAATCCATATCTGCCAAGTTTTTATGAAGATATGCAACGCTGGTCGTTCAACCTGCAGGTTTATTTTCTGAATAGCCGTTTCCGGCAAATTATCGAGATCCGCAGCAGCGGGAAAACGGTGGTGCAGGATCGTACTATCTACGAGGATGCCTATATTTTCGCTCCAAACCTGCATGCCATGAATCTGATGACAACCAGGGATTTTGACAATTACTCCTCGTTGTTCGAGTTGATGAGCACTTTCGTGAAACCACCCGATCTGCTTATCTATCTGCGGGCCAGTGTTCCAACCCTTGTTAGCCAGATTCAGAAACGTGGAAGGGATTACGAGAACTCGATCAGGATCGACTATCTGAAAAGCCTGAACGACCGTTATGAAGCGTGGATTGGTAAATATAACCTTGGCAAATTGTTGATTGTTGAGGTTGATAACATCAACTTTTCGGAGAAACCCGAAGACCTGGCAGGGGTAATTGAAAAAATAAACGCTGAGATTCATGGTCTTTTCTGAGAACCAGATGAGGGTAGTTGGCATTATTCCGGCAAGGTTCGCTTCAACCCGTTTCCCGGGAAAGCCTTTGGCCCTGATCAACGGCATCAGTATGATTGAAAGGGTTTACCAACAGGCTTCTGCATGTAAAGAGCTTACTTCAGTGGTGGTAGCTACCGATGATCAGCGTATTTTCGATCATGTTACCGGTTTCGGGGGCATGGTGGTGATGACAGCGGTATCGCATCGCAGCGGAACCGACCGCCTGGGAGAAACCATTAAAATTCTTTCAGAGGAAGGCAGTTCATACGAAATCGCCGTCAACATACAAGGCGATGAGCCCTTTATAAAACCTGAACAGATTTCGGCGGTGATCAGCCTTTTCAGAAAGCCTGAAATAGCGATTGCTACGCTGATTAAAAAAATTGAGTCCGGTTCTGACCTGTTTAATTCAAATGTTGTTAAAGTAGTTACTGATGCTTCCGGTAAAGCACTGCTATTCAGCCGTTCGCCCATTCCCCACTTTCGCGGGCTGCCGGAAGACCAATGGACCGGCCATTACCCTTACTACAAGCACATTGGCATATACGCATACAGAACCGGCACCCTGGAAGAACTGGTTCAACTCAGTTCAGCATCGCTTGAAGAGACAGAATCGCTGGAGCAGCTGAGGTGGTTATGGAATGGGTACCAGATTTTCACGGAAGTAACTGAGTTTGAAACCACAGGCATCGATACGCCCGATGATTTATCAAAACTTACCAACATTATTTGATTCTTAAAGGCTTTCGGACTATTTTAGCAGGTTCAGAGATCGAAGCCCCCCTACCTGATAAGTGCTTTAATGCCAGGCACCGGCAAGGAAATGGCACCTCAGGTCTTCAGCATTGTAAAATTCATGTCATGATTACCGAACAACACATCAGCAAGTTACTCTATCAGCACGATTGTGTGATCGTGCCTGATCTGGGCGGATTTATTGCCAATTACAACCCGGCTGGTATACATCCTGTGTTGCATACTTTTACGCCGCCTTCAAGAACCCTTGTTTTCAATGCAAGCCTTAAAAACAACGATGGGTTGTTGGCCGATGCCATCCGAACGGAACTGGGAATAACATTTGCCGAAGCAATCAGCCTGATTGCAGAAGAAGTCGCCCTGATGCGGGAGAAGCTCAACAAAGGGGAACAATTTTCTTTATCACAGATAGGAATCCTTTTCTATGACAGGGAGAAGAACCTGCAGTTCAATCCCGACTCTTCAGTGAATTACCATAGTGATTCCTTTGGTCTCACCAACTTCACCTCCCCGGCCATCAAACGGGAAGCCCTGCACGAAAAACTTAGCCGCAGGCTAAAATCACCACAAGCTGTGAGGTCGGCTCGCCGCTTACCCGCAACCCTGAAATGGGCTGCAGTTTTCCTGCCATTTATCAGCATGGGAATCTGGGCTACCTACAATACCGATAAAGTCACCTCTTTTTATAACAATCCGGCCTCATTCATGCCAGCAGGATGGAGTTCTGCAGAAATACCCTACAAACCAGCACCTAAACCAATAGAAAAGACAAAGGTCGTTGCTTCCATACCGGATGAAATACCTGTTGAAACAACTACTGCTGCGGTAAGTGAAGAAACAATCGTTGCCGAACCAGTAAATCCTGATGTCTTTTTCGTGATTGCCGGTGCTTTCGGGGTTCAACAGAATGCTGAAAATTACGTTCTTGACCTAAGGTCGAAGGGATTTGATTCTTTCATCGCCGGTCAGAACAGACGAGGCCTGTTCATGGTCAGCATCGAGGGCTTCAGCGACAAACAACTTGCAATGCAGAAAATGAATGAGTTCCGTGCCGGTGGATTTCCGAATGCATGGTTGCTTAACCGGGAATAATTTCCATTAAATCAGATTAGTTGGTTAACCTGAGGATGATGATAATAATCTTCCTGAATTAATCGTTTGGTTATTTTTGCGCGTTGAAATCACATAAAGCAATATAGTTACAACCGTCTATTTACGATACTCCGTGGCCAAGAGAAAACTAGAACGATTCGCTGAAAACGCAACTTTTCCTCACCTGTTTCAGCCTACTTACGATGAACTTCAGACAGGCTACAGACAAAAAGGCCAATGGCATGGTTTTTTCGGAAACAACAATCCTATTGTTCTTGAACTGGGCTGTGGCAAAGGGGAATATACCACTGCACTTGCTGCCCAACACCCTGAAAACAACTACATTGGTATTGATATAAAAGGTGCGCGCTTATGGCGGGGGGCAAAAACAACAGTGCTCAACAATTATCCGAATGTTGCCTTTCTCAGGATGCGCATCGACATGATCCTTTGCGCCTTTGAGCATCAGGAAATTTCAGGAATCTGGATCACTTTTCCCGATCCACAACCGCACAAAGCCCGCAAAAGGCTTACCTCTCCCATGTTTCTTGAACGTTACAAAAAACTTTTAAAGCCTGACAGCACCATCCACCTCAAGACAGACAATACCGGGTTTTTCCAATATACCCTTTCTACCATTGCTTCTGAGGGCCATCATCTGCTGATGCACACTTCCGACTTGTATAACAGCAACCTGCAGGAAGATGTGATGCTTACCCAAACACATTATGAAAAAATATTCCTCGCCCAGGGGGTCCCGATCAAATATCTTCGCTTCAAACTGAAATAAGTTATGGAAAAGCCGGCTTCCAGGCGTAATTTTTCCTTTTTTGAAAATGTGTATGAAGTTGTGAAATTGATTCCACATGGCAGGGCTACTTCTTATGGTGCCATTGCCAATTATCTGGGGAGCCGTGGATCGGCGCGTATGGTTGGCTGGGCTATGAATGCATCACATCACCTGCCTGAAGCCATTCCTGCCCACCGGGTGGTTAACCGCAATGGGATGCTGAGTGGCAAACACCACTTCGGAGGTCCGGATTTAATGCAACAACTGCTTGAAAGTGAAGGAATAGTCATTGAAGGTGACCAGATCAAAAATTTCAGGGATATTTTCTGGGACCCAGTCAAAGAGATCGGATTTTAGAAGATATTACAACTTCAGACGATTAGTTTTTTACAATCTTCCGCAACTCAATGTTGTCCTTCTGCTGAAGCTTTACAATGTAAATCCCGTCGGGGAAACCCCTCATATCTATTTCAGTAGTGGCCTCAAAAAGCTCCTTTGACAGAAGTTCCCTTCCACTGAGATCGGTAACCGAAATGTTACCCGCCTGGCTTGAATTATCAATCTGAATAGTCAGAAAATCGTTGACCGGGTTAGGTTGAATCCTGATAAATTTGTCGCCTTCAGGTTGGTTAAGTCCGAGGGGTTCACCATCCCAGCCGGCCATCCGGGCAAGCATCCACCACATGGCTTTGGCCAGGCGCAGGGCACCCCGCTGACCTATATGATCTCCATCCTCGGTATAAGTGCCATCCATATCCAAAAGATTATCGGCATGAATTGCCTGAAAAGTCTGCAGGAAGCCACCATAATCAGTCCAGGTCACCTCTCTCCGTTCCCCGTTTCCGTTCCAGCACAGAATATCGTCGTAATCGAAAAGAATCCTTTCTTCGTCAGCGGCCACAAACTGACGGATATAATTGTGTTTTAGATGGCGCTGATAGCCGTTTTCGCCCAGATTTTCGTTGGCATCCACCGGGCCGGTGGTATAGAATATTTTGGTCGGATAACCGTTCGCCAGGCAATAATTACTATAATCGTTGGTAGCATTCAGGTAGGTATCCATACTGACTGAATTTCCCGTAAGGTCAAAATCTCCTGCATCAAGTCCCCAGCGCCTGCTGCCTTCAGGACCGTATTCTGACCTGCCTGCCCATCTCACATGGTAAACAGGATCGGGCGTTCCTGCCGGCCAGTTATTACCGGTCATATCCCAGCACCAGCCAAAACCCATCGCGGCAATCTGAAGATTGTTGGTATTGCAATAAGTCAGATGTGCTTTGGTCCGGCTGATGGCAGTAGCATTTGTAAACCATTCTTCTTCCCCGTAATTGTATATCCAGCCACTTGCATTCCCATAATCACCCCAGGTTGCCCGGCTTAGTCGTAGGTTTTGATCCGTATAGCCATCGGGAGTGCCAGATTCCCTGATGTTTACCTGAAATCTGGGATCAATATTTTCAAGTAACTGGCAGCCGATTCTATAACCTTTTGAGTGGGATTCACCAGCCACAATGACCCACATTTTTTTCACCTCATCAATGTATTCCTGTGGGATTTTGTCATATTCATCTACCACCGTATGATCAGCAACAATCTGGGAAAACAGGGCTGAAGGATTTAAAACAAGGAATCCTGATAATAGAGGGAAGAGAAAAAATCTCAAAGTCTTCATCTTGATAATCATAAAATTAAAGTTCTTACTTACATTATAATGGTATAGTCCAAAAGCGTTTTCATAATCCGATAACAAAAATAATTTAAAAAATCATAAAATCCACAGCCATCCTTTGGTGTGGAAATTTAAAAAATTAAACAACAATTTTTTAAATTTGTTTCTTCAGGAGTTTTCTACCAGATAGAAAATTCAATAAAGCAAAGATTTATCAACGATTTAAGCATGAATAGACTGATAGAAATGAGTCTGATCACTTCCTCAGCAAACAATAATCATCCTTCAACTGTTATGTTGCAGCAATTTTGATTAAATTTGTTCCTTCAAACGGATTTATTCCTTTCCGGGAAAAATGTTTGAGTTATAAAGAAGAGGGGAGAGACCAGGCTCAACGAACCTCTGGCAACCATCTGCCAACCGGTAGAAACGGTGCCAATACCTGTTCCCGTTAAAGGGAAACTTATAATTGAAACACAAGTGCGTAGCGCTTTCCGGCCTTCCTGATTGTGTTTTCTATTGTTCAATTTTCAGCCTGGAACGGGACAACTTTATTGTGTTTCAAACCTGGCAGAAATAACCAGATTGATATGACCATTGAAAAAAATATTTATCAGGAGATTGAGAAGCGTGTCCTGGTTCTCGACGGAGCCATGGGGACGATGATTCAACGTTACAAACTCGGGGAGTCGGATTACCGGGGCGAACGTTTCAAAAACCATCCGGTGGATGTTAAAGGCAACAACGATTTGTTGTGTCTGACCCGTCCCGATATTATCCGTGAAATTCATAAGGCTTATCTCGAAGCCGGAGCCGACATCATTGAAACCAACACCTTCAACAGTACCAGTATTTCGATGGCCGACTACCATATGGAATTCCTGGTGTATGAAATAAACAAAGCCGCCGCAGAGATTGCCTGCAGCATTGCCGGTGAATACACCCTCCGGAATCCTGCCAGGCCGCGCTTTGTTGCCGGAGCTATTGGGCCTACCAATAAAACAGCCTCCATGTCGCCCGATGTGAACGACCCGGGATTCAGGGCGGTACATTATGATGACCTTGTAAAATCGTACACCGAGCAGGTAAACGGCCTGATCGACGGCGGTGCAGATCTGTTGCTGGTAGAAACCATTTTCGACACCCTCAATGCCAAAGCAGCCCTTTTCGCAGTAAATGAAGTACTACGTGCACGTGGCATCCGGCTTCCGGTGATGGTTTCAGGTACCATTACCGATCTCAGCGGCCGCACCTTGTCGGGACAAACCCTTGAAGCATTCCTCAATTCGGTTTCACACATCGACCTGCTGAGTATTGGGTTTAACTGCTCACTGGGCGCTGAACAGCTCAGGCCTTTTATTGAAGAATTGTCCACCAAGGCTCCGTTTTATGTGAGTGCATATCCCAATGCAGGACTACCCAATCAATTCGGTGAATACGACGAAACTCCGGTAGAAATGGCCGGTCATGTCACTCCCATTCTCAAAAGCCAGGCTGTCAACATCATCGGGGGTTGCTGCGGAACTACGCCTGAACACATACATGAATTAAGCCTGCTGGCTGAAAAAGCCGTTGTCCGTAAGCGCCCGGTTATTCCTAAAAATCTTAAACTGAGCGGATTGGAGCCTTTACAAACCTTCGAAGGCAGTAATTTTATCAATATTGGTGAACGGACCAATGTCTCAGGCTCCAAAAAGTTCGCCCGGCTCATCCGCGAAGAGAAATTCGATGAAGCTCTTGCTATAGCCCGTCAGCAGGTTGAAAATGGTGCCCAGGTGATCGACATCAACATGGACGATGCCATGCTCGATGCTGAAAAGGCCATGGTTCGATTTCTTCACCTGGTTATGGCTGAGCCTGAAATTGCCAAAGTACCGGTAATGATCGATTCATCGCGCTGGAATGTGATTGAAGCCGGGTTAAAATGCCTGCAGGGGAAGGCCATTGTAAATTCCATCAGCCTCAAGGAAGGCGTAGAAGTCTTTAAAGAGCATGCCCGTCTGATCCGCAATTACGGAGCAGCCACCGTGGTGATGGCCTTCGACGAACAGGGCCAGGCCGCCAACTACGAGCGCAGGATTGAGATATGTCAGCGCGCATATAACATCCTGGTAAATGAAGTTGGTTTCCCACCTGAAGACATCATTTTCGACCCCAATATTCTTACCATCGCCACTGGTATTGAAGAGCATAACAACTATGCCATGGATTTTCTAAAGGCTACCACCTGGATTAAAGAAAACCTGCCTTTTGCCAGGGTCAGCGGTGGTATCAGTAACCTCTCCTTCTCCTTTCGTGGAAACGAAATTCTGCGCGAAACCATGCATTCCATTTTCCTTTTCTATGCTGTGAAAGCCGGGATGGACATGGGCATTGTGAATGCCGGCAACCTGCCTGTTTACGATGACATCGATCCCAAAGAACTTGAGCTCATTGAAGATGTTATGTTTAACCGCAGGCACGATGCCACTGAAAGGCTCACTGCCTATGCTGCCCAGATGGGGAAAGAAGAAGCCAGGGAAGAAAAAACCGAAGCCTGGCGTAGCCTTCCGCTCGAAGAAAGGCTTTCACACGCGCTGGTTCATGGGCTGGATGCCTATATTGCCGGTGATGTGGAAGAAGTGAGGCAGCTTTACAGCAAATCGCTCGATGTAATCGAAGGACCGCTGATGAAAGGCATGAACATCGTGGGTGATCTGTTTGGTGCGGGGAAAATGTTCCTGCCACAGGTGGTAAAAAGCGCCAGGGTAATGAAAAAGGCAGTTGCGGTGCTCCTCCCTTACCTCGAAGCAGAAAAGCAGGAAGGCGAAAGCCGGTCGGCCGGCAGAATCCTAATGGCAACTGTTAAAGGAGATGTACACGATATCGGCAAAAACATTGTCGGAGTAGTGCTGGGATGCAACAATTACGAAGTAATCGATCTGGGGGTGATGGTGCCTGCTGCCAGAATCCTGGAGCAGGCCGTGCTTCACAAAGTGGACATCATCGGATTGAGCGGACTGATCACCCCTTCGCTTGAAGAGATGGCGCATGTTGCCAGCGAAATGGAAAAGGCCGGGCTGAAGATACCGCTGTTGATCGGCGGGGCTACCACCAGCGAAATGCATACGGCCGTAAAAATAGCACCGGGGTACTCTTCGCCCGTAGTGCATGTACGCGATGCCAGCCGGGCTACTTCGGTAGTTGCCAGCCTGCTTTCGGCTGATCAGAAACCCGGGTTTACCGCTTCTTTGCAAACGCGTTATGCCGATTTGCGCACAAAACATCTGAACACACGCGCAGGCGTAACTTATATACCCCTTGAAACAGCCCGTGCAAACCGGTTCAATCCAGGATGGAAATCCTATTCGCCTCCGGTTCCGAAAAAAACCGGAATTATCCGTTTCAAGGAATGGCCATTGGAGGAGATCAGCAAATTTATCGACTGGACTTACTTCTTCTATGCCTGGAAAATAGGTGCCAAATACCCGGAAATATTTGATGATCCGGCTAAAGGAGTTGAGGCCCGTAAACTCTTCGATGATGCGCAGGTCATCCTTCGCAGAATGATAGATGAGAAAATGGTCCAGGCCGACGGGGTGATCGGACTCTTCCCGGCCCGCTCGGTAAACGAAAGCGTTGAAGTTTTCAATGATACTACCGGAGAACACCTCGACACCTTCCACTTTTTGCGCAACCAGGAAGAGAAGGAACCCGGTGTTCACAACCTCTGCCTGGCCGATTTTATAGCCCCGGCAGAAACCGGCATAAAAGATTACATTGGATTTTTCGCCGTTACTGCCGGACTGGGGGTAGAGAAACATGCAGAAAAGTTCATAGCCGAAAACGACGACTACAATGCCATCATGGTAAAAATTCTGGCCGACCGGCTGGCCGAAGCGTTTGCCGAAGTGCTGCACTTTTATGTCCGGAAGGAGTTCTGGGGGTATGCCCCGGATGAGAACCTGCCGCTCGAGCGTATCCTGAGCGAGGAATACCAGGGCACACGACCGGCCCCGGGCTACCCTGCCTGTCCGGAACACAGTGAAAAGCAAAAGCTGTTCGATTTGCTGAAAGTTGAAGATTCAGGCATTCATCTCACTGAAAACTACGCCATGTATCCTGCTGCAGCGGTATGCGGATATTATTTTACCCATCCTGGTTCGCAGTATTTTAATGTGAGCCGCATCAGCCGCGACCAGGTTGCATACTATGCATCCCGCAAAGGGCTGAGCACGGCTGAAGTTGAAAAACTGCTGGCCCAGAATCTGAATTACTGATTATTAAAAGTTGGCAGTTGGCAAAAGGCAGTTGGCAAGAGGCAAAGGGCAGTTGGCAAAACCCGAGTATTCAATTGTTAAAAGTTGGCAAGAGGCAAAGGGCAGTTGGCAAAACATTAATTACGAAATATTAAAAGTTGGCAGTTGGCAAAAGGCAGTTGGCAAAACCCGAGTATTCAATTGTTAAAAGTTGGCAAGAGGCAAAGGGCAGTTGGCAAAACATTAATTACGAAATAATAAAAGTTGGCAAGAGGTAAAAGGCAGTTGGCAAAACCCGAGTATTCAATTGTTAAAAGTTGGCAAGAGGCAAAGGGCAGTTGGCAAAACATTAATTACGAAATATTAAAAGTTGGCAATAGGTAAAAGGCAGTTGGCAAAACCTGAGTAATCAATTGTTATAAGTTGGCAAGACGCAAAGGGCAATTGGAAATACCTGAAGTTACACATTATTAAAAATTGGCAAGAGGGTCTACTAATTTCTGACGAGAGCAGTTGGCAAGAAGAAAATGGCAAAAATTCCGGTTGGATACCGAATCAGTTCTGACGATCTTCCAAAATGCCTTTAAACATTGATGAAGAATATCATGAAATTCACGAAAGATCAGAAGATTCTGGCTTTCATCTGAGCCTTTTGATAGAATATCCGAAAAAGCTTAACCCTTAGAAAAAAAGACAATACATTTTCTCTTTAATTATTTTCATTATCTGGTACCATTTGCCAACTGCCATTTGCCAACTTTAATAAATTGCTGTTTATCTGAAAATACAAAATAATGAGACTAACCGAACACATTGCCCGCCGGAACGGCAAAACACTCTTCAGCTTCGAGTTGCTACCGCCGCTCAAAGGGGAGAATTTTGAATCGATCAGTCAAACGATCGACCCTTTGATTGAATTTAAACCTACATCCATAGATGTTACCTACCACCGCGAGGAAATCGTTTACAAGGAACGTGGGGATGGACTTCTGGAAAGACGCACTGTACGAAAACGGCCGGGGACGGTAGGCATTTCTGCAGCCATAAAGTTCAAATACAACATTGATGTTGTACCACACATTATCTGCGGGGGCTTTACGCGCGAAGAAACCGAGAATGCACTGATTGACCTCTACTTTCTGGGCATCCACAACCTGCTGCTTATCCGTGGCGACAATCCCGCCGGTGAAAAAGTATTCCGGCCCGAACCGGGTGGCAATCATTATGCAATTGATCTGGTGAAGCAGGCTGTAAACATGAACCATGGAATTTACCTTGAAGAGGACATTATCAATGCGAACCCTACCGGTTTTTGCATCGGGGTGGCCGGCTATCCTGAAAAGCATGCCGAATCGCCCAATATGGCTGCCGACATCGCCCACCTGAAAGAAAAAGTTGAGGCAGGAGCCGAATACATTGTAACGCAAATGTTCTTCGACAATTCGGCTTTCTTCCGGTTTGAGAAAGCCTGCCGTGAAGCCGGGATCCATGTTCCGATTATTCCTGGTTTGAAGCCTTTATCAACAAAATCTCAACTTTCGGCCTTACCCAAAACATTTTCAATCGACCTGCCTGAAGCCCTGTTTAAGGAAGCCGAGAAATGCACTTCCAATCAGCAGATAAGGGAACTGGGTGCAGAATGGGCCATTGCCCAGAGCCGTGAACTTATCCTTTCCGGAGTGCCTGTTTTACACTTTTACACGATGGGGAAAAGCGACAATATCCGGAAGATTGCAGAGTCAGTGTTCTGAACTGCGGATTGCGGATTTCGGATTTCGGAAATTACACTGATCTTAGTATTCGTGAAAGTATAAATCCTCTTTAGCTGGACGTCACGAATGACTTTTTGACTAATTTACTATAATAGGTCAGGTAAGCTTTTCAGAGCGCCAGGTCAAGGTTAAGGAATAACGAAGCAGGAACAAGAGTGAAAGAAAAGCATCATTCTGTCCATGCCTCCTTGTCCCCATTTCTCCCCGCCTGCACGCTGTTTCGGCGGGCAGGCTTGTCCCCATGTCTGTTGCTAAAGAGACGAAATTCCGCAATTTAGCTCCATGCCCCATGCCCTCCCGACGAAGAGGTCGGGATTCCGCTTCGCTCCATGTGCTCTGCGCCCTGTGCCCTGTGCAAAAAAGGGACGAGGGACGCCAGGGACGAGGGACAGACTCCCGAATTTTACTCCATGCCCAGTGCCCCATATCTTTTTCACAAAGAACCCTGTGGAACCCTCCTAAGCAATCGGATGCCCATTCGTCATTCGTCATTCGTCATTTCTAATTCGTAATTAACCCATGCCCCATGCTCCATGCCCCATGCCCTCCCGACGAAGAGGTCGGGATTCCGCTTCGCTCCATGTGCTCTGTGCTCTGTGCCCTGAGCCCTGTGCCTTTAGCCCTACAGATTGCGTTGCAGCATGGCCACACTCTCCTGCAGCTCACCGCCCAGGAGTTCGATGAGACTTTCTTCGAGTCGTAATTTACTGAGGTTCTTCCCGATAAAGATGATTCTGCTGATGCGCTCCTCCCCTTCCTGCCAGAATTCGCCGGCTGAAATCATGATGTGATCGCGCACGGATTGAACCACAACCTTCTGGGCTACTTTGTCGAAGCTTACAATGCCTTTGATTCTGTAAATGCCTTCCCCGTAATACTCAACGAGGTGGTCGAGCCAGAAATTGAACTTATGCGGATCGAAATTGCGGGTAAAAGTGTAACTGTGCGACTCAATTTCATGAGCCAAAGGTGTCTGCTGCTTCTGAACCATTGCAAATCCGGCCGGCTTCAGAGGACCGGAGCTGAGTTTCATTTTACCTGCATCAATTGAAAATGATTCTATGATCTGCGGCGCGTATGCATAGGTATCCAGCACATTTATTCCGTCGAGATCGCCAAAACTGGTGAAATGCAAATTGGCAAACGGGTTAAAAGACCTGACAAGGGCTTCAGCACCGGCCAGTTCCGTTTCATTCACCAGGTCGGTCTTGTTCAGGATGATGGTGTCGGCATAACTGATCTGTTTGGCGGCCATAGCGGTATCGGATGCGATGAGTTGAATATTCCTTGCATCTACCAGGCAAACCACACTGTCGATGCGGTAAAACATCTCTACCTGATCTGACGACATAAATGCCTGAACCACTGTGGAAGGATCAGCAATCCCGGTTGTTTCAACAATCAGGTGGGTGAGCTTGTGACGGATATTCAGCAGGTCGAAAAGCAGCTCTGAAAGTTCACCGTTGAGGGAACAGCAGATGCATCCATTCGACATTTCAAATATATTTTCACTCTCCACGCCTACAATCAGGTCGTTATCGATCGCGATTTCACCAAATTCATTTTCAATCACCGCGAATTTGTTATCGGGATACTTTTTAATCAGGGTATTGAGCAACGTGGTTTTCCCTGCCCCCAGGAATCCTGTTAGAATGGTAACGGGCAGGCGGTCGTCGTCGGTGTAGCTAATCGATTTAATTTGCGGAAGGTACCCGGGCAAAATTAATTCTGAGGATCTAACCTCATTCATCGCATTATAAAAGCTTTCCGGATATAAAGCCCGATTAATCTGAGAACAATTCAGGTATTGATATTCAATATTTATAAATCACCCTGTGTGAGTCACAACGCGCTTTTCATATTACAATTTATACTGGTAACCGATCCCTCCGATAAAATCTGTTACCGGCATATTCACATATAATTCACGCTGAATCATATAATAGAGATCCAGTTTATGGTGTTTTGACAAAGCTAGTTCAACTCCCGCAGCGCAGCGAATATCATCAAATATATATGGCTGATCGTGTCCGATGGGAGAAAATAACTCAAACGAGGTGTAGGGCTCCCATTTCTTATCAAGGTCAAATTTGAAAGTGAATTTATTTCTTGAATAGAAACCGGCGAAACCCCATTCCGGGGTACGGCTGACATCGGCATACTCCTCCTGAAAACGGGTACGAAACTGAAAAATTAAAGGCTTGATCTTTTTTTCTGCTTTAATATCCACAAAGAACCGCTGCCGGGGACTGTAGAGATTGTTTTTCATTCGCTTCAGTGTAAAACGGTAATTGACAGAGGCCTTAATATATTTATTTAGTTTATACTCCAGACCGGCTTCACTGATCCATGAGCCAAGTTCTGTCACATTTTCATTAAATCTATATTCCTGTGAAATCGAAGCGGAAAGTTTTTTAATAAGTTTTGCTTCAAAAGTAAGGCTGGTCCACAGACCTGCATCGTTCATCTGGCCAAAGGTAGCGGAACTGAAAAGCAGAAAATTAAGAATTAATGCAATTCCCGGTCTGACAAGAAAATAATGCTTCATGTTATTTGTCTACCTTTTATAATAATAGACAATGATTGAAGTGGCATCTTTAAGAAAATCGATGGACGAGATTGAAAACCGGTGGATATTCAATCCGGTTCGTTTGCGAAGGTCATCCAATAAAAGCTGATGATTTTCGGGTTTTATCATCTCTATATTCTCATATGAAATAGCCTTTGACTGCTCCTGCTTAAAAATCATCGGATGATCAAGCACAAAAATGAACAATACAAGAATGAGGTTGAAAACAAAGATTGGAAGCAAATTCAGCCCTATCGCATTGATTAGTCCCAGGGCAATCGCAAGCAAGAGGTAAGTCATCTCTTTCATCGAAATACCTTCAGTGCGGTATCGTAACATCGAAAAAACGGCAAATAAACCAAACGCCGCTCCCATGGAAATACTTGTCTTATTCAGAACAAAAGTTATTATGAAGATGATGATGTTAAAGATAAAAAAGGTGAACATGAACTCCTTATTCCTGTAATTTGGGAAATAGATCAGTCCGAAAATAATCAGCATTGAAATAATATCGATCAGAATGCTGTAGGCAAATTTAACATTCAGGGTAACGGGCTCATCAACTATTTCAACTACTTGCTGCATATTGGTCGCCGGGATGGTTTCAACAGAAGCAACAATTCCCGGTTTCTGCTGAGCGCCTGTCTGACCAGAAGCTCCAAAAACAAAAAACAAAAGACTAAGGAAGATCAACGATACAACAGTCTGCTTAAGATACATCATAACCAAGTTTGTTTAGAGCCAATAATTTTCGTTTGAACCGGTTTTTCTTCAAATCCTCATGAAGACAGGTAATGCCGAGACAATATTTGCTCAGGTAGAACTCATGAAGTCGTTTCTCGAGCATCAGTTTTCGAAAAGGAGAAAAGGCATTCTTTTGTTGTTTCACTTCAACAATGGCAATTTCACCGATACCCTTTTCAGCACTTTCATCTTCATAGCGCAGGTTCGTGTCAATGGTAAGCCGTTCTCCGGCCTTGAGGCTAACCAGTGTTATTCTGTTAAATTTTACCCTTAGTGAGGGTAAATAGTTTTTTAACCCATCGTGGGTGCATTCCTGCACAAATTCCTGTTGCTTCATGGTAAGGCTTTCAGCAATACCACTAACAGAAACACGCCTTTTAATCGTCCTGTGTGTATTTGTTTTTAATTTGACTTCAAAAAAAGATATGCCTGAGTTGACGTATTTCCGGAACCGGAGTTTATACCTGTTCTGGTGCCCGTTGTGGTGCATAAGATACAAGTCATATGCAGGTGTATCAAAATAAAGGGTTTCATACGGGTGAAGTAACTCTCCGTCAATTGATAAAACAAAATAGTCTTCGGTCAACTGGCTGAGCAACGATGTCAATTGTACCTGTTTGAGGACGTATTTTGTATCAATGCGATTCAGCAACTGAACCTGATCCATCTGATCAAGGCTAATTGTTGTAAAATGTTGCAGTACGTTCAGAAGGTCATTCATCAGGAAATAAGCTTGCCCAAATGTGTGTTTAAGAAGTTAATCAGGAATATCCCGGATAGTAACCACTGTTCCCGGTAACTGATTATTTGAATATGATGATATCATCAGCTTTCACAGTCTGGCGGTTACTGGTAATTTTAACCTCCCTGGTAACTGCATATTTTCCTGAAGGCAGGGTTAGCGTTGAATCTTCAGAATAAACAAACACAGTGTAATTTCCCTGACGAAGATATTTGAATTCAAATACGCCGTTGTAGCTGGTCCTGATCCGTTCCGAGTAGCTCAGGTCATCACCATAAATGATATATACTTCTTCGTCAGCTCCGTCGTAGATATCATTTAACTCAGTAAAACTACTGTTGTAGTTATGTACGATTACTTTTCCGTAAATGGACGAATTACCACCTTCACCGGCTTCCTTTGAACAGGAAATGAAAAAGATACTCATTAAAAGTATCAGCAGAAATGATCTCAAATATTTCACAGTTATTTAATAATTACTTAACTCCCTAATCCGACAAATTTATATAAAATTCGCAAACATTAGGTCAAAAAGCTTTGCAAATTGGTCTTTTTGAAGATTACCGGTGTTCTACAGTTGCATTGAATTAACAGAAAAGCAGAACACGATCTGTCAGTCTTACTTTCAGTGATGAAAATAAAATATACTTGAATTCCATTGGTCAAATATCCACCCAGACAGGCCTTTGAAAAAAACATTTTCACAAACTTTGTTGTTACATGCCAGAAAATTGATGACTGCTTTGAAACTTCAAAATCACCAATCAGCTCTTTTTAATAAGATTTCAAATATTTCCCTTTTCAATATTTTCATTTCATATTCAAAAATCAATCAGTATCATGTTCGAACAATTACTCCGGTTGGTAAAAGAGAATGCAGGAGATGCCATCATTAAAAATCCTGCCATCCCCAATGAAAGAAACGACGAGGCCATTGAAACGGCAGCCGGCTCCATTATGAACAGTCTGAAAGGTCAGGCAGGCAGCGGAAACCTCGATTCCATCCTGGATATTTTTAAAGGGAGCGGTCAGGCTTCTGCCAGTCCGGTGGTAAATAACCTCACCACAGGTGTTGCAGGTGATCTGATGAAAAAATTCGGTCTCGACAGCGGGGCAGCCGGCAATATTGTAAACCAGATTGTTCCTGTGGTAATGAATCAGTTGAAGAAAAAGACGAACGACCCCAACGACAGCAGCATCGACCTCGAAGGCGTTATTGGTTCCCTTACCGGGAAAATTGGTGGCAATATTCCCGGAAAAATCAAGGGAATATTCGGTGGTTAAGTATCGTGGAGTTCGCTTCACCCATGGGCATGGGGTTGCGCCCCTTCGGGGCTTAATTTCCTTTTTGGTTTGAGTATCCGTGGGCTTCGCTTCGCTTCACCCACGGGTATGATGTTGCGCCCTTTCAGGGCTTACCCTATTATCTCAATCTCTTCGTCACTCAATCTCTTCGTCACTCAATCTTTCCGTCTCTCAGTCTCTTCGTCACAGTCACTAAGTCTCTCAGTCCCCTTCTCCCTCTCTCCCCTTCTTTCACTCTCCCCTTCTCTCACTCCCTCTCTCCCCTTCTCTCACTCTCACTCTCCCTTTCTCTCAGTCTCTTAGTCCCTTCGTCTCTTAGTCTCTTATTCTCCCCTTCTCTCACTCTCCCGTTCCCCTGATCTGTTTTTTGGAAAATTCACTTCAAACAAATCAGTAGCCAGCGGCCTGTCCGTCTTTTCTTGATTCGGAAGCACCGAAATATACTTTCCTGACAGAGTCAAACATGATTGCCTGATAACCGCCATAGTCGCCAAAAGACCAGCTTATTTTGTGGCCCATATTCATTAATTCACGCACCACCTCATAGCTGAAACCGCTCTCCAGTTGAATTTCCCCCTTACCGGGATTAACTCCACCGGTGGGATCTGTGGAACCACTGTGACTGATGCGGGGCGCATCGCCGGCTTCCTGCAGATTCATTCCAAAATCAACCAGGTTCATCACAATCTGCACATGGCCCATGGGCTGGAAATCGCCGCCCATCACGCCAAAACTTATAAAAGGCAATCCGTTTTTAGTAATAAAGCATGGAATGATTGTATGAAAAGGACGTTTGCCAGGTTCGTAGACATTGGGATGACCTGCTTCGAGGCTGAATAGTTCGCCCCGGTCCTGCAGCATAAAGCCAAGTCCCGGAGGAACCATACCAGAACCCAGGCCCCGGTAATTGCTTTGTATCAAAGAAACCATATTTCCGTCCTTATCTGCAACAGTCAGGTAAATGGTACCGCCCTCCATTGGATCACCGGCTTCAAAAACACCTGCCCTATTTTCATTGATGAGCTTTCTGCGTTCAGCCGCATACGACTTTGAAATTAATTCATTTACAGGCACTTTCGCGAATTCCATATCGGCATAATATTTTGCTCTGTCTTCAAATGCCAGTTTCTTGGCCTCAGCAAACAGGTGAATGTGCCGGGCTGAACCATAGGGAATTTGTGAAAAATCATATCCTTCGAGGATGTTGAGCATCTGCAGGGCTGCTATACCTTGCCCGTTCGGGGGTAGCTCCCAGACGTCATAACCCCGGTAATTCACAGAAACAGGCTCTACCCATTCCGAATGATGGGTAGCCAGATCATCGTAGGACAGGAATCCACCCTGCTCTTTCATAAAAGCAGCAATGGTCGTGGCTATTTCTCCCTTATAAAATGCATCGCGGCCACCGGCAATCAGTTGTCTGTAGGTTTTGGCCAGGCCGGGATTGCGGAAGATATCTCCCTTTACAGGAACTGTTTTCCCATCAAGGGTATATGTCTCCATAACATTGGGAAAGCGGCTGCCAAGATTGGGAACAGAACGCCCCAGGTAGTAAGCAACCAGTTCGGTCACCGGAAACCCCTTTTCAGCATATTCAACAGCCGGCATCAACAGGTCGGTTACAGGAAGTTTACCAAAGCGTTTGTGCAGTTCGAACCAGCCATCCACACACCCCGGTACACTCACCGGCAAAGGTCCGAAAGAAGGAATTTTTTCCAGTTTCTGTTGCCTGAAGTAATCCAGGGTAAGGGAAGCAGGTGATCGCCCCGAAGCATTCAGCCCGTATAGTTTACCGGTTTTGGCATCCCAAACAATGGCAAACAGATCGCCACCGACACCACAGCCCGTCGGTTCCATCAAACCCAGCGCAGCATTCGCAGCAATCGCAGCATCAACGGCTGTTCCGCCCTTTTTCAGGATATCCAGCCCGATTTGGGTTGCCAGAGGATGACTGGTAGCCACCATGCCATGTTGCCCGATCACCTCCGAGCGGGTTGCAAAAGATTTGCCGGTTACCCTATCCTGCGCAATAAGGGATAATTGCGCAATCATCAATAAAAATATGATAGAACTTCTCATAGCGCAGTCACTTTTTTAGGTTGAGGTTAAGGTTGAGGTTGCCTGATAATTCAGTTTCTTAAGTGAATTTAATAAGCAAGTCAGACTAAATGGAGGTTGAAAACCTGTATAGCATGTCTTAAACCTATAAATCAATTCTCTCCACTTAAATTTTGGCTCAACCAAAAGGACATCAAGAAAACTGAAAAAAAACTTATAGTTACTTTTTCCTGCTGAATTTCTTTTTGCTTTCTTTGATATCGGTTGTTAATGAATTTAGCTTTTCAATTAACTGGTTAAATTCTGGAACTTTGTCATTTTCGAAGAGTTTCAGGTCAAATTTTTCCAACAAACGAATGGTCAGATCGCGGAAAGCTTCCAGCATTTTTACCTGCTCTTTAATCCGGTTCTCTAATTTTCGCATCCCTTTGCGTTGTTCAAGATTGTCGTGGGTTCGTTTAAGTTGCCTGTCGTTCCTGAACTCTTCACCAAAAGCCCTGATTTCTGTTTCTGCTCTGTTCAGCAGGGATTTTCCTCTTACAAGGGCACGAACAACCGCAAACCCTGCCAAAGATAAAGCGCGTGACCGGCTTGTGCCATTCAGCTGCTCAACTGCCGATAACATCATTAACATAACTTTGCTGTAATCGCGGCTTAAATAGGCAGAAAGCGCCCTTTTAAGATAATTATTGGCTTTACCCGACTCCAATTCACTGATTAATAAGGTTTCAGGGGTTTCGTTGCCGGCAAACTCCAGTACAACAGGATCGGTTTTAATAGCCCGCGGGTTAAGAGGTGTTTTAAGTAAAACTCCCGAAAAAGTGGTACAACGGCTCAGGGCCACATATACCTGCCCCGGGGCAAAGGCTTCTTCCAGGTCTGCAATGATCTTCTCAAAAGTGAGTCCCTGGCTCTTGTGCACGGTAATGGCCCAGGCCAGTTTCAACGGGTATTGAATAAAACTGCCGATGGTCTCTTCAACAACCCTGCTTCCTTTCGGGTCCCATGCATACCGGATGTTGGCCCATTCCTCGCGTTTAACTTCGATGATATCGCCTTCATCAACGTCCACAAACAACCCGTCCTCTGATATTTCGACAATATGCCCGATTTTTCCGTTGTAGAACCTCCTGTTGCGATCGTTTTTCAGGAACATCACCTGGGCGCCCTCCTTAAGTCTCAGATCTCTGTCAGTCGGAAAACTGCTTTCAGAAAAGATGCCTTCTACCGTTGCTTCAAAATGGAACAGCGGCTCGTCTATTTCACGCAACCGCTTCTCGTTGGTTTCTTCAACCAGGCGATTGTGGGTAGCAAGGATGATATAATCCTCCTCCTGTTCAGGAGTAAATCCGTGCATATACCGGTGGTTCAGCATTTCAATATCGCCGGCCATCAGGCTGTTGATTCTGATCCTGTTTAAAAGATCGATGAAATCCTGATCCTTCTGCCGGTAGATTTTCTTCAATTCGATGTACACCGGTTTCTGCGCCTGAAGCGCCCGCGAACTAAAGAAAAACGGACTGGTATAGAAATTCCCGAGGATATTCCAGTCATCATGGTTCACAATGGGAGGAAGCTGAAATGTATCGCCGATCAGCACCACCTGAACCCCGCCAAACGGGGTAAACTCTCTTTTACGGAACACCCTGAGCAGCCGGTCGATCACATCGAGCAGGTCGCAGCGCACCATGGATATTTCATCGATCACCAAAAGTTCAAGCCCACGGATAATTTCCAGCTTGTCACGATGGTAACGAAAATGATCGTTGATCACACTCTTATCCGGATCTCCTTCCGGAGCCCTCACCCTCAATCGCTTATCGCCAGGCACATAAACACTTGGTTTAATGTTGAAGAAAGAGTGAATCGTCTGCCCTCCTGCATTTACCGCGGCCACCCCGGTCGGGGCCAGTACCACCATATTTTTATTGCAGGTGGCCTTCAGGTACTTCAGAAAAGTCGTTTTGCCCGTGCCGGCCTTCCCGGTAAGGTATAACATCCGGTTCGTATGCGTCACAAATTCAGCGGCATAACTGAATTCAGGATTGTTCTCATCGAGTGAGATGTTATCAATAACAAGGGGCATAAACAGCTTCCGGATGGATTTATGAAACAGCTAAATTAACAAATCCTGACTGGAATTTAGAGGTAATGCTCAGTTTTCATATTTCTTTATGAATGCCTGAGGGCAGAAGTCGGAAGACAGAAGTCAGAAGTCGGAGGTCGGAAGTCGGAAGTCAGATGTAAGAAGTAAGAGGTAAGAGGTAAGAAGTATGACTTAGAGACTTAGAGACTTAGAGACTTAGAGACAGAGGGACAGGTGACAGAGGTATAACCGGAGAGGCTTGAGGTCGGAAGTCGGAGGTCGGAAGTCAGATGTAAGAAGTAAGACTTAGAGACTTAGAGACTTGGAGACAGAGGGACAGGTGACAGAGGTATAACCGGAGAGGCTTGAGGTCGGAAACCAGAGGTCGGAGGTCATGGCGGACAGAGGTCGGAAGTCATAGGTATGAGGTAAGAATGGTAAGGTGTAAGACCTGGTCACCCTGAGCGAAGACGAAGGGCCATCATTTCATCATTCCATCATTCCATCGATCCACTATTCCAACAATCCATCATTCCATTTTTGTCACCCTGAAGTGTAATTTATTTCATAAAAATTAATATTCAATGACGTTATAATCCAAAATGCCCCACACCAATGTCATCCTGAGCGGAGTCGAAGGATAGACAGTGCGATGCGCTTCGACTCCGCTCAGCGTGACATTCATTTAAATATAAAGGTATCATTAATGATACTTCTTCTAACCAAACTAATATTGTAATAAACCGATAATCAATTACTTCCCTAAATACGTCAATGATAGCGGTGGTTGGTGAGCATTTGTCGAACCAAATCGAAGGGCCATTATTCCATTATTCCAATATTCCATCAATCCATCTGATAACTAAAAAAAGCACCCAACCAATGTCGGATGCTTTCTGTTTCAATTTCCGGCAAACCGGGTTGTTTTACCAGCGCTTTCTATGAAAGGGGCTATTACCCGAAGCGGCCGGGCGGGCCTGCCTGTTCTGACCTGCAGGACGTGAAGTTGGACGACCCTGTCCCGAAGAACGGCGCGGCCTATCCTCAACTTCGGCTGCTGCAGAAGGCATACTGGCAATAAAACCAGGCATCCGTTTAACTTCAATGGATTGAGGTAGTAACTTGTTGATGTCTTTCAGGCTTCCGCGTTCTTCGGCCGCACAAAACGAAATGGCGGTTCCCGATTCACCTGCCCTGGCTGTACGGCCAATGCGGTGAACATAGGTTTCAGCAACTTCAGGCAATTCAAAGTTGATCACATGTGATAGTTTATCCACATCAATTCCGCGTGAAGCGATATCGGTGGCAACCAAAACCTTGATGGAGCGGTCTTTAAATCCCTGTAAAGCCTTTTGGCGGGCCATCTGCGATTTATTACCATGGATGGCAACAGCAGAAATACCCAGTTTGATCAGTTCGCGGGTTACCTTATCGGCACCGTGCTTGGTTCTGGTAAAGATCAGCGCTGTTTCAATATCTTCAGACTCGAATACCTGCTGAAGCATGGCGCGTTTGTCGGCCTTCTCCACATAGTAAACCGACTGGTTAACACTTTCGGCCGGGGCAGAAAGCGCAGCCACATGTACCATCACCGGATTGCGGAGCAGGCTGTCGGCCAGTGCCCTGATTTCGTTGGGGATGGTTGCTGTGAAGAAGCCTGTTTGCCTGCGGGCAGGCAGTTTGGCAATAATTCGTTTGATATCCGGTGCAAAACCCATGTCAAGCATGCGGTCGGCTTCATCAAGAATAAAAAATTCAATGTTATCAAGGTGAATAAAACCCTGGTTCATCAGGTCGAGCAATCGGCCCGGGGTAGCAATCAGAATATCCACGCCTTTGCGCAGGGTAGTTGTTTGAGGATTTTGTGAAACGCCTCCGTAAACAACGGTATGCCTTAATTTAAGACCTTTGCTGTAATCGGAAAAGCTTTCACTGATCTGTATGGCAAGCTCTCGGGTGGGTGCAAGCACCAATGCCCGGATGCCGGTGGTTTTACGGTCGGCCTGGCCGGCATAGAGTTTTTGCAGAATGGGAATGGCAAAGGCGGCAGTCTTGCCGGTTCCGGTCTGGGCCGTACCGAATACATCGGAGCCTTTTAAAAGATGCGGAATTGCTTTTGCCTGAATGGGTGTTGGTTCAACATAACCCTTTTGTTTCAGCGCCTGGGTAATGGGCGCAATGATGTTCAATTCTTCGAATGTCATGTAATATAAATAAGAGTGATCGCAGCCGGTAAACAACCGTGGCTTTTCGGATAGTCCTGAGTTAAGTTCTGAAAGAATCGGGAATTAACGAAGGTTCGATGGGCAGGAAAGGATATAAACCTATAAATGAGAAACAGCTACTTTAAATGTGCTGCAAAGATAGATATAATATGCAGACCAATTACAAATGTAAAATAAATCGTGTTTTAAAGCCAGGATTGGATCATTAGCCTGGATTATTACCAAACCTGGTAAACTCAGAAATAGATATATCTATTTCATTATCTGTATGTTATAAAATTAGTCAGAAGGATTCAGAAAAACAAACAGACGAAATAAAAATGCTTTTTGCTGAAATATTACCTAAATCCGACTTGTCGTACAACCGTTTCCCTGATCTTCACAACAACAATAGATGCTATTGCAGAACGATCTTTCTCTGCAAAATCAGGTTTCCCATTGCGATGTTCACGACGTAAATTCCCTCCCCGGCCCATCCCAGGTCTATGGTTTCAGCATTCTCACCGTTGAATTTCCCGGAATAAACGATTCTGCCACAAACATCACTGATTGTAACATAAACAGGGTCAGTACTCTTTGTTAAACCTGAAATCGTGAACCTGCCATCCGAAGGGTTAGGATAAATCCGGATGTTGCTGGTCTTCAGATCATTGGTACCGGTTACCAGGCCTGACTGTGTAACGGTGACAATTTGCGGGCTCAGGCCAATAACACTGACCAAAAGATTTGCAACACGGTCTTCGGTCGATTCATTTGCGTCATAAACTGCCAGGATATTTCCATAGCCGGTTCCTGAAGAATTTGTTTTGCACCATTCTGCATTACTCTCAACAATCCAATCGGTATTGGAAGCTACTGTAAAGGTTGTGAATCCAGCTTCAGCTGAAACAATCACAGCAGGAGGTTCAACCGAAAGGATTGCCTCTGCCCCGGCCTGAATAATGGTTGCAACCTGGTCGCTGCTTCCTGTGGCTGATATTATAATGAGGGCGATTCGTTCCGTTGTGGCCAAATTTTCGGCATAATCTGCAACCAGAATGCCATTTCCGGTTCCGGATGGCGTAACAGTACACCAATCTGAATCGCTGTATGCTGTCCAGGAGGTGTTGGAGAATACTGAAAAGGTTGTACTTCCTGCCGATGAAGAAACATTCTGAGTCTGAGGAGTCAGGTTTAGTATAACATCCATACTGGCCTGAGTTACCGTAACAACCTGGCTGCTTACCCCATTTGCTGAAATCGTAATGGTCGCAATTCTGTCAATATCTCCGGTATTCTCAGCATACTCGGCCAGCAATACGCCATTTCCGGAGCCTGAAGCTGTAACCACACACCAGACAGCATCACTAAGTGCATTCCAGTCAAGGTTTGAAGCAACGGAAAAAGTAGTTGTTCCGGCATTGGACAATACATCCTGATTTGAAGGTGTAACAGCTAAAACCGGGTCTGTCCCAACCTGTGTAACGGTCACAAATTGATCATTCACGCCTTCTGCTGAAACAGTTATCATAGCCGTACGGGAAGTTGTACCAGTATTCTCTGAATAAGTTACATTGATAATTTCATTGCCGTTTCCGGTTGGTGTTACCAGGCACCATTCTGAATTGCTTTGTGCGGTCCATATTGTGTTCGATGTCACCACAAATGAAGTACTTCCGGCTGCAGAAGATACACTCTGTGAAGAGGGCGAAACCGTTAAAGTAGCTGCGGCCCCTGCCTGAACCACTGTGACAGCATGGCTTGTTGCGTCCGTTGCCGAAACGATAATGGTTGCCGTACGTGAAGAAGTTTCAGGGTTGGTCGTGTAACTTGCTGTGATTGTCCCGTTACCATTGCCGGTGGAGGTCACTGTACACCACCCGGCATCGCTCTGCGCCGTCCAGTTGGTGTTGGAAGTGACTGTGAAGGTGGTACTACCAGCAGTGGCGGGTACACTCTGAGAAGAAGGTGTGACAGATAAGGTGGCGGCTGCTCCCGCCTGAAAAACGGTAACTGTCTGGGCTGACGCACCCGCGGCCGAAACAGTGATGGTGGCCGTCCGGGAGGTGGTCTCCGGGTTGGCCGTGAAATCTACCGAAATTGTTCCATTACCGCTGCCGGTGGAAGTGACGGTGCACCACCCGGCGTCACTCTGTGCAGCCCAGTTGGTGTTCGAGGTTACCGTAAAGCTGGTATTACCAGCTGTGGAAGCTACACTTTGTGAGGAGGGCGTAACCGATAAGGAGGCGGCTGCTCCCGCCTGAACAACGGTAACGGTCTGGGTTGCCGCACCCGTGGCCGAAACGGTAATGGTGGCCGTTCGGGAGGTAGTCAGTGTATTTGCTGTATAAGTTGCTGTGATCGTGCCATTTCCATTGCCTGAAGCGGTGACGGTGCACCACCCGGCATCGCTCTGCGCCGTCCAGTTGGTGTTGGAAGTGACCGTAAAGCTGGTATTGCCAGCGGTGGCAGCCACACTTTGTGAGGAGGGCGTAACCGATAAGGTGGCGGCTGCTCCCGCCTGAACCACGGTAACGGTCTGAGTTGCCGCACCCGTGGCCGAAACAGTGATGGTGGCTGTTCGGGAGGTGGTCAGTGTATTTGCTGTATAAGTTGCCGTGATCGTGCCATTTCCATTACCTGAAGCGGTGACGGTGCACCAGCCGGCATCGCTCTGGGCAGTCCAGTTGGTGTTGGAAGTGACTGTAAAGCTGGTATTGCCAGCGGTGGCAGCCACACTTTGTGAAGAGGGTGTAACCGATAAGGTGACTCCTGCTCCCGCCTGTACAACGGTAACGGTCTGGGTTGCCGCACCCGTGGCCGAAACGGTGATGGTGGCCGTTCGGGAGGTGGTCAGTGTATTGGCTGTATAAGTTGCCGTGATCGTGCCATTTCCATTGCCTGATGCTGTAACGGTGCACCAGCCGGCATCACTCTGTGCAGCCCAGTTGGTGTTCGAAGTTACCGTAAAGCTGGTATTGCCAGCGATGGCAGCCACACTTTGTGAGGAGGGCGTAACCGATAAGGTGGCGGCTGCTCCCGCCTGAACAACGGTAACAGTCTGAGTTGCCGCACCCGTGGCCGAAACGGTAATGGTGGCCGTTCGGGAGGTAGTCAGTGTATTTGCTGTATAAGTTGCCGTGATCGTGCCATTTCCATTGCCTGATGCGGTGACGGTGCACCACCCGGCATCGCTCTGTGCCGTCCAGTTGGTGTTCGAGGCTACCGTAAAGCTGGTATTGCCAGCGGTGGCCGCTACACTTTGTGAGGAGGGTGTAACCGATAAGGTAGCGGCTGCTCCCGCCTGTACAACGGTAACGGTCTGTGTTGCCGCACCCGTGGCCGAAACGGTGATGGTGGCTGTTCGGGAGGTGGTCAGTGTATTTGCTGTATAAGTTGCCGTGATCGTGCCATTTCCATTGCCTGATGCGGTGACGGTACACCACCCGGCATCGCTCTGCGCCGTCCAGTTGGTGTTGGAAGTGACCGTAAAGCTGGTATTGCCAGCGGTGGCCGCTACACTTTGTGAGGAGGGCGTAACCGATAAGGTGGCGGCGACTCCCGCCTGTACAACGGTAACGGTCTGGGTTGCCGCACCCGTGGCCGAAACGGTGATGGTGGCCGTTCGGGAGGTGGTCAGTGTATTTGCTGTATAAGTTGCCGTGATCGTGCCATTTCCATTGCCTGATGCGGTGACGGTGCACCAGCCGGCATCGCTCTGTGCCGCCCAGTTGGTATTCGAGGATACCGTAAAGCTGGTATTGCCAGCTGTGGCAGCCACACTTTGTGAAGATGGCGTAACCGATAAGGTAGCGGCTGCTCCCGCCTGTACCACGGTAACGGTCTGGGTGGCCGCACCCGTGGCCGAAACGGTGATGGTGGCCGTTCGGGAGGTGGTCAGTGTATTGGCTGTATATGTTGCCGTGATCGTGCCATTTCCATTGCCTGATGCGGTGACGGTGCACCAGCCGGCTTCGCTCTGTGCCGCCCAGTTGGTGTTCGAGTTTACTGTAAAGCTGGTATTGCCAGCTGTGGCCGCTACACTTTGTGAAGATGGCGTAACCGATAAGGTAGCGGCTGCTCCCGCCTGTACCACGGTAACGGTCTGGGTGGCCGCACCCGTGGCCGAAACGGTGATGGTGGCCGTTCGGGAGGTGGTCAGTGTATTGGCTGTATATGTTGCCGTGATCGTGCCATTTCCATTGCCTGATGCGGTAATGGTGCACCAGCCGGCATCGCTCTGTGCAGCCCAGTTGGTGTTCGAGGTTACCGTAAAGCTGGTATTGCCAGCTGTGGCAGCCACACTTTGTGAAGATGGCGTAACCGATAAGGTAGCGGCTGCTCCCGCCTGTACAACGGTAACGGTCTGGGTTGCCGCACCCGTGGCCGAAACGGTGATGGTGGCTGTTCGGGAGGTGGTCAGTGTATTGGCTGTATATGTTGCCGTGATCGTGCCATTTCCATTGCCTGATGCGGTGACGGTACACCACCCGGCATCGCTCTGTGCAGCCCAGTTGGTGTTCGAGGTTACCGTAAAGCTGGTATTGCCAGCTGTGGCAGCTACACTTTGTGAGGAGGGCGTAACCGATAAGGTGGCGGCTGCTCCCGCCTGAACAACGGTAACGGTCTGGGTTGCCGCACCCGTGGCCGAAACAGTGATGGTGGCTGTTCGGGAGGTGGTCAGTGTATTTGCTGTATAAGTTGCCGTGATCGTGCCATTTCCATTGCCTGATGCGGTGACGGTGCACCAGCCGGCATCGCTCTGTGCAGCCCAGTTGGTGTTCGAGGTTACCGTAAAGCTGGTATTGCCAGCTGTGGCCGCTACACTTTGTGAAGAGGGCGTAACCGATAAGGTGGCGGCTGCTCCCGCCTGAACAACGGTAACGGTCTGGGTGGCCGCACCCGTGGCCGAAACGGTGATGGTGGCTGTTCGGGAGGTGGTCAGTGTATTTGCTGTATAAGTTGCCGTGATCGTTCCATTTCCGTTGCCCGATGGGGTGATTGTACACCATCCGGCATTGCTCTGAGCCGTCCAGTTGGTGTTGGAGCTGACCGTAAAGGTGGTACTGCCCGCTGTGGCTGCAACACTTCTGCTGTTCGGTGTAACATTGAGCGTGGATCCGCCTTGCTCATAGGCTATGGCAGCATTAAAGATCTCATTGACAAATTGCGGAGCAACCAGCGCTGTAGCCGCAGCATTCGGATGACTATCGGTTGTGCTGACGGCATATTGCGGCAATTCGTATCCATTTGCATCCGTAAGCTTGGCAAAATAATGAAACACATAGATATTGGACGGGAATGCCCCTATTTCGGGATCAAGACCCTGAGCCAGTGTGTCTTTCATCCAGGTAGTAAATCTTTTTGACAATAAGGCAGCATTGGCATTGGTATTTGCAACAACCAGCGGGGCATTGGTCCAGAGGGCAAAGAAATTCTCAGGATGCTGGGCCATTACACTTACAATGTTTCTCATATGCCATTTGTGATTGTACATCGTTTTTCTTGTATAATACAAGGTATCAGATGGCCCTCCCATGCCGGTCATAGCGGAAGAAGGGTAACACGACTTGACGACAACTATTTTATTGGCTGCCAGAATAGGCAAAATGTCCGCATTGGGATCCTCATTATCAAAAATACGATGCCAGCGTTCCCATTCATTGTCATTGGATATCGGTGCTCCCGGCCACCATTGCTCGGTCATGGAAACAGCATTGGTTCCGGTGTACCCATGTGCAGCATTGTAATTTGCTATTTCAATCGGGATGGTGGTTGAAGAACCAGTTTGTCCCCAGATATTACCTCCGGTGGAGTGGTGTAGAAACTTACCACTCCTGTAAAGATTCTGTGAAACTGAAGTGAATGGAATCAGAAGAATAAGGACAAGAAACAGGGTTTGGCTTTTTCTCATTGCTTATAGGTTCGTTTATGGGGGGATCAATAAAGTGTTAATATGCAGGGGTTAATAACAAAATAAATCGCACGAAGTTTCAAAGATACAACGTTTTATGTATAAAATGTCATGATCCCCACATGAACTGACTGTACTATTTTGCCCGAAAGCTTTCTCAGGCAGTCAGGTATGTAAATAATTTCTAATATATGGTCCTTCATGACTAACGGTTTCAGGCTGGCTGGCTCGTTCTTCCACAAAGGCGGGAAAGGCTTTGCGACAGGCAAAATTAAAATCTTTCTATGGATGAAAAATCGCCACATAGAACTGTTAGTTCAGAAACGCCTTGCTCTGAAAATTCTCTTTTACAAACAGAATAGAAGGTCGACTACAGAAAATCTGATTGATTTCAGATGATTTCAGACAGCCTTCTTAAGGGTGGATAGTACTGACGAATTCCGCCTGGTTGTTATCCAGAAATGTTTGGTCAGCAGTATCTACGAGGCCGTCTCCATTAACATCTTCGGGTGAATATCCGGAATAGAACTGATTTGAAAGATTTTCAACCGGGGTGATATCTCCGGTATCAACAGTCCCGTTCTGATCAACATCACTGCTGTATATAGTAAACCAGCCATCGGGCATTTCAAGAAGGTTGCTGCCAAATGCACTGGATGGCATGTCGAAGACATAATCAACAACCGCATTTGCAAAGGAAACAGGATAGGCAGAGGTGGTTTGAATGGAATTGCGATGCCTGATGGTAATGTAATAATCTCCGTTTAATTCATAGGGTATCTCAACAGAAGCTATGCCGTAAATACTTATGGGCACTTCAGCGACACTGTAAACAATATTGTTATAATTGACCGCATTGTGCAATTCGAGTATAATATGGTCTGCAATTCCAGCACTGTACCGCGGTCCGTTTTCGTCGTATGCCTGCTTCATAGCTCCTCCACCGACATAGAGGCCTTCAAGCAATGCTTCCAGATTGAGTACCCTGGCTCCCTGCTCGTAGGCAATGGCTGCACTGAAGATTTCGTTTACAAACTGTGGAGCGACCAATTCAGTTGCCGCTGCATTGGGGTGACTATCGGTTGTGCTGACAGCGTATATTGGGTTTTTATATCCATTTTCATCTGACATTTTTTCAAAATAATGGAATACATATATATTGGATGGAAATGCACCTATCTCGGGATCAAGCCCCTGGGCCAGGGTGTCTTTCATCCAGGTAGTGAATTTTTTTGATAAAAATGCAGCATTGGCATTGGTATTGGCAGCAACCAAAGGGGCATTGGTCCAGAGGGCAAAGAAATTTTCAGGATGCTCTGCCATTACCCTTACAATGCTTCTCAAATGCCATTTATGGTTGTACATTGATTTTCTTGTATAAACCAATGTATCCCATGGCCCTCCCATATTGGTCATAGCTGATGACGGGTAACAGGACTTGACCACCACTATTTTATTGGCCGCAAGTATGGGTAATATATCCGCATCGGGATCCTCATTATCAAAAATACGATGCCAGCGCTCCCACTCATTGTCATTGGATATCGGAGCGCCCGGCCACCACTGTTCGGTCATTGATACCGCATTGCTCCCGGTATAACCATGTGCAGCATTGTAATTGCCTATTTCCTCAGGAATGCTTGTTGAAGAACCATTTGGGCCCCAGATGTTACCCCCTGTTGAATGATGCAAAAACTTCCCGCTGCGGAAAAGCGTCTGTGAGTTGACCAGAAATGGGATCAATAGAAGTAAAAAAAGGTATATTGTTGTTTTCATAAGCTGATAATTAAATCATTAAAAAGTCAAATTATTTACTACCAGGAAACAATTATTATCCTACCGGGGTCACTTTATCTGATGACAATTTATGTCCGGATAAAAGGACATCAAAATCAACACAAATAAATTGGTTTTTAACTTTATAGTAATAATCTATTTTAACTATCTAAAACCACCCCCCAGCATTCCAAAGATACTTTAATTTCATAGAAAATCAACAGGTACCGGGAATAAAAATTTCAAAATATGATCAGAATTAAATTCAGCAACATTAACCGTCTTAGCTATTATTCTCATTATTAATGTATTAGAATGGCGGCCTTCCTTAAATCGCTCGGTTGTAAACAGAGTCATCAGGCAATATTTAACAAAAGATTAACAAACATCAGCCTCTTGCAGAACAACTTAAGTATTAAAATAAGCACATTTATGACAGGAAACCGACCGGTCACCATCATTTATATGAGCGGAATGAATCCGAAATGAGAAACCAAAATACACAAAGGATTCTATAATTTTAAAACAAAAGCTTTTCGCCAATAGTCCGGTAATTTTAAGAATCACGCCTGTCTGCCTGAGCATTCAGGTAGGCCTGTCTGCGTGTTGCAAACAGGCAGGCAGGGACGCTAGGACCCCGCAAAAGTGGCGGGGCAGGCAGCAAAGTGTTGATTATCATTATGTTAAAAATTAAACATTTCGTTATTTAATGTTTTGAAAATCAGCGGTTTAAAAAATATTAACGGAGTATTGTTCCCCGGAAACCGGCAAAAAACAAATCCGGCCAGGAAAATCTCCCTGACCGGATCAGCAAAATAAATGGATATACGGATGCCCGTTTATTTAATTTCTTTCTCATTCCAGCCCGATCGGTCGGGAGGAGTGGGCGGATTTACCTTTTTAACAGGCTTTGCTTCGAGTTCTTTCAGGAGTTCTTCCACAGCTTTTTCAATGCAGGGATCTGTCCCTTTTACGAGTTGTTCCGGACGGTCAACCACTTCAATATCAGGATATACCCCGATTCCTTCAATGATCCACTCGCTGTTTTCATTAAAGATACCAAATCGGGGAACTGAAATGTACCCTCCGTCAACCAGGCCCGCATTTCCTGAAATACCAACGAGGCCACCCCAGGTGCGGGTTCCGATCAGTTTGCCCAATCCGAGTTTTTTGAAATAATAGGGGAAAGCATCTCCTCCCGATGAGGAATAACCATTGATCAGCATTGCCTTCGGTCCATCATGGGCCATTGCAGGAGCCCTTCCGGGAAGCAGGCCATTCTGGTGCCAGTAGCTGAGTGTTTTCCTGTCGAGCAGATCGGCCATACGATCGGGGATAAATCCACCCCCATTGTAGCGATCATCGATGATCAGGGCTTCCTTGTCGTGATAGGCATACAAACCACGGTGGAGTTCCCGGTTTCCGTCAACAGCCGTGTTGGGAACGTGAATGTAACCGATACGGCCACCCGATAATTTATCAACCAGGGCACGGCGCTCATTCACCCAATCGAGGTACATGATTTCAAGTTCACTCTTGATGGGTGTGATCAGGAAGGTTTTTGCCCCGGCGACTTCAGCTTTTGCATTTACCGATATCTCAACCTTGCGGTCAGCCAGGTTTTCAAGGAATAAGTAAGGGTTGTCCCTGGTCGTAATGTCATGGTTATTGATGCTGATCAGATAATCTCCCTCTTTTACATTTACGCCCTGTTCAGTGAGTGGTGAGCGGCGGTCGCTGTTCCAGTTTTCATTGTCGTAGATTTTAGCAATCCGGTAGCGGCCGGAAGCTTCATCGGCAACCAGTTCAGCGCCCAGCAATCCACCATCCACCCTTTTCACCTTTTTAAAATCACCCCAGTCAACATAAGCATGCCCGGTATTGGTTTCAGAAACGATTTCACTCAGAATATAGTCGAGATCGGCACGATGGCTGACAAAAGGAACGATGGCACCATAGCGTGCTTTAAGCCCGGCCCAGTCAACCCCATGCATGTTGCTGACATAGAAATAATCCCTGAAGATTCTCCAGCCATCGGTATAAATCTGATCCCACTCCTTGCGGGGATCTATTTTCATCTCCAACTGCGCCAGGTCGAGCTTTCCGGTACCGGGTTTCACGCCCGGAGCGATCTTCGTAATGCCATATTCACCACCGGCATTGTAAAGCATCATCTTACCATCGGCTGATACCACATAACCACCAACCCTATCCATCACCTCTTCCGATTTTTCATCTTCAATGTTGTAACGCATCAGTTTTCCACCGGTTACGTATAGCAAACCGCCATCAACAGCTGCCAGTCCGAAGTAATCCCCTGCTTCCACCGGCAAAGCGATGATGCGTGTTGAAATCCCTTCCAGATCAATGGTCACCTTCACGCCATCTTCTTTTTTTGGCTCAGCAGTGTCTGTTTTCGCTTTTGCACCTTTCTTTGGTTCTTCAGTTTTTGGCGTTTCCTTTACCTCTTCTGTGTCGTTCTTATCCTTCAGAAGTTTAGGGCCGTCGGCTTTCAGGACAATGGCGTATAAACGCGTTGCCTTGTTGTACAGGTAATTGAATTCAAAACTCGAAAATGCCAGGTTGAAGTCACGGTTTGAGGCAAAAAAGAGGTAATTGCCGTCCTTCGAGAATACCGGGGAAACATCGTCGAATGTATTGTCGGTAACCTGGTAATTTTTCGCTTCCGCGATGTTGTATACCCATATAGCGGCCTGTTCGTTGCTGCCTTCCTTCTGATAGGTTATCCATTTTGAATCGGGTGAAAAACTGTAAGCCCTGATCTCATTGTTGGCAGCGGTCGTTACCTCTTTCTGGACCCCGGTTTGGGCATCAAGCAGCCAGAGTTTCAGGGTACGGTCGGAATAAAGCAGGTATTTGCTGTCGGGAGACCATTCTGCCTCGTATTTCCATGAAGCAGAATTACTGGTCAGCTTTTTAGCGGTAGCTCCCTTTTTATTCTCCAGCAGGTAAATCTCATATTCGCCTGAAGCATCGGAATAATAGGAAATATACTTCCCATCGGGCGACCAGGCAGGGAATATTTCACGCACACCCTGAGTTTGGGTCAGGTTCTCAATCATCCCGTTCTCGGCTGGAACAGAAAAGATATCTCCGCGTGCATCAAACAAAGCGCGTTTGCCGGATGGAGAAACATTAAAGCTGTTGATATCCTCCTTAACATTCTTGAAATAAGCCACCAGATTGGGATTATCGAAATTGATGTTCACGGTGATTTTTTCAGAAACACCGGTTGCCAGGTTCAGTTTGTAAATAAAGCCGCCGTTCTCATAAACCAGCTGACCATTTTCGCCGGAAGGCCACATCACATCAAAATCCTTGTGAAAGGTGAGCTGTTCGGTTTGCTTTGATTTCGTATTGTAACGGTAGATGTTGAGCCTCAGGTCGCGGTCGGAAGCAAAATAAATGTTGTCGCCGAACCAGGTAGGGCATTGATCGGTGCCTGCGAAATCGGTGATCTGCTCCGAGGTATTGTTCACAAGATCGTATATCCACAGGTTGGATGCGCGACCTCCCTTGTACCTTTTCCAGGTGCGGAATTCGCGGTCGACCGGGGTGAAACAGACTTTTTTTGCATCGGGCGACAAAACTGCAAATCCTCCATTCACGATCTGCAGCGGTTTCTCAAGACCACCCTCCAGACTTGCAAGAAAATACTTCCCGTTGCGCTCGCCAAACTCAGTTCTTGCACTGCGGAACATCACCTGTTTGCTGTCGGGTGTCCAGTCGAGCACCACATTGTCCCACCCGCCGCGCGGAGGCATAACGCCTACAGAATTATAATAGGTAAGTTGTTTTGGCGAACCTCCTTCGGAAGGCATCACATAAACCTGGCGACTACCAGAGTATTCAGCCGAAAAAGCGATCCATTTGCCATCGGGTGAAATCTTCGGGAACAGTTCAATCCCTTCGTGCGAGGTTAAACGCCGCGCATTGCCGCCGGTGGCTTCCACCGTCCAGATATCGCCTGCATATGCAAAGGCGATCAGGTTTTTATTGATGTCAGGAAAACGGAGTAACCGGGCATCGTCAATAGCGCTCACACCTGCCGACAGGCTGACTGCCAGCATCATAAGTAAACATTTTCTGATCATAATGAATAAGTTTGGTTAGTTGAAAACAGATTTGCTAAAGTAGAAATAATCTGAATAACTGAACTTAACTGAAACCCTTATAGCACATACACTTTGTTTTGCCGTTGGTTTTTTCGTTCTTTTTATAAAATTCAAAATCCTATACTTTTTTAATTTGATTCAGAATTCAGATTTCTCAATGATAAAAATAGAACAATTTCATGGTTTATTTTGATAAGTATTGTTCAATTGCATCTTTATGTTGCGAAACGAACTTGCAACTTATTGTGTTCCCGCACTTACGACAAGCCGGATGATAAGCACTGTTCACAGTTTTACATTGTGGGCAAGAAAAGTAATCTTTCATTTCGATTAACCAGTTTTCTATACCGGTTTCCTGCATTCTGTATAGTGAATCAATAATCTCAATACGATGTGGCATTTTCAATTTGAATTCAATCAATGCCTGACATGGGAATTCGTTACACTCAAAACAATAGATGACATCCATTTTAAGTTTACAGTCAATAATAGTGCACATTTTCAGGCAATGAATTGACTTCCTCATAGCACCACATCCATCACACAAGGTTTCATCGAAAGTTTGGTTTAGAACAACTGCATATTGAAGTATTTTTTCACTGTCGTTTTCCTGAGTTGCCAGATATATTCCGCATGCACCACAATACAACCCGCAAGCAGAGACTAAATCTCTATTGGAAGATGTTTGTGATTCAGCACTATTTATAAATTGGTTATTCATTTGGTTTAAAATTAATTGTAGCTGAGATAATCTTTGTGAAATGAATGCTTACCAAATTTTAATGACAAGCCAATTGAAGCATACAATTTGCCGCTTCCATAACCTAATGGATATTCAGGATGATTGCTGCTTCTGGCCAGTCCATAATATGTATATCCAAGCTCACCGTAAACATCCAACAATGGAGTTAAATAATATCTGCCCCCAAAATTAAGACCGCCTACTATCCCATTAGGACTTGATTCTTTTTCCAATTGGGAATCCCATATTCCAAATGCCCATCCGGTCTTCAACAAAACAAAATAGTCAATCCTACCATTTTTGCTAAACCCGGGATACCAGCCAAGGCGGAAAATTGCCGGAATACCATAAATGATACTGCCCTTAGTTTCTCCGCCAAGTAAGCCCGATTCAAGACCGTATGACAGACCTGCCTTGCCATTAGGAATCCAATCTGCCGATAGTGAACTACCCAAAAAAACAGAACCGCCAACATTTTCACCGGCAGCAAAAGTACCCATGCCTATAGAACCATTAAAAATGATGGATTCAGAGGTTTTCTCTATTGCCGGGGCCGATTCCTGGGCTGTTGCATTCATTGTTAAAAGGAAAAGAAAGAATAATGCCGAAATATTTATTGTTTTCATGACTCATTTACTACATTTTGGTTTTATCAAAATCACTTTTTATACTAAAATCAGCTTTCAGAGCTTTATACCGGCGTCCCCACCATTTATATTTCGTGAGCGATGTATAAACGGTTAACCGTTCCAGTACTTTAAACCGTAACAGCCAGTGAACCAATCTGTACCAAATACCGATAAAGCCAACCAACAGGGCTGATTCAACAACATTTTTCATCATTGCATTTTCAATCGGGAAAAACCAGGCATTGAAATATTCGTAGAACAACACCAAAATAACTGAGAGGAAAACATGGACACCGGCGAAAATATATCCATGACCGGTTTCGATGGCTTTTTTGGGGCAATTGCTCATACATTTCATGCAACTTTCGCAGTTGAAGGTCCAGAACGGGCGGTTTCCAACCAATTCAACTCCTTTCACCGGACAAGCTTTGATACACAAACCGCAATTGTCGCAATCGGCTGATGCATAATATGTTTTGGCAAGGAAAAACCTGCCAGCCAAATAGTATCCAAGTGCTATGGGAGCTAAAAGGATGTCGTACACTTCAATCAAATGTTTAAAATGACTTTTACCCTGCATAATTTTATGTGCGAATTTCTCCACACGCTCTTTGTTCTTTTCGTGCAGAAATTTCACTGTCCGATCGTTAAGTCCGGGGTGAACCGAAATCCAGTTCGAGGGCATATCGACTGCCAGAATAGCCTTTATCGTGAACCCTTTCAGGAACAAAATCAAAGCCGAAAGGTAAAAAGCAATGCCTGTAAGTCCGGGAGTGATAAATTTGCCAATCAGCATACCGGCGCGGGTGTTCATCAGTACCACCTTGTTTTTCCCTTTGGGGAAATGCGTTATGAAATTAAGCATTATAGGTGGGTAATTGAATCCGTGTATGGGAGACAAAAAGATAATGAGCTTATCGAGTTCGGGCGCTGCCAATGCTTTCCTATCGATTTGAGCGATATTCAAAGGCTGACATTCTACCTGGTATTCCTGCGACACCGAAGCCATCCATTTTGCCACATTTGCGGAATTTCCGGTTCCCGAAAAATAGTAGATGATGATTTTTTTATATGCTTTATCAGCAAGCGTATCTGCGATATCCATTTTAAAAATCTTTAATTTGAAACATTATACTTAATACTCTTTAATGTGAAAACTCCGTAAGTAAATTCACCTTCGGGATAATGCCATATTGTTTTACCTTCAGTTGGAATTTTCCTTCCATCAAATTCCTTATAATTTGAAACCGGGGTTGTCCATCGGAATTTTTTCACTGTGCCATCATCCTGCAAGGCAGACCTGTCGTCGGACATAAAATTGATTAATTCGCCCGATTCATTAAAGTATAGTATTGCCGAAACAATATACTTTCCGTTGGTAAGGGTAACTTTTGTTGACAGCGAATCTATCTCACTCCATACCAATCGCTTATCAACAAGACATCCGGGGGCAAAAATACACATGTCGTTTAACAGGGTTACAGTTTCGGCCGTTGTAAGTTCTTCTCCTGAAAGATCAACCACTTTAAACATCTCTGCCACCTTTACCTGAAAACTTGCCTGCTCATTTTTGTAAATATGCAGTGCGCGAAAAGGGATGCCCATTTTACTTGCTTTCATCAGAAACAAGCGGGCGTAATTTCCATAAAAGTTATACTGTAAAGAATGAGATTTCATGGGTTTGTCGCCCGGTTTTCTATACATCTCAGCATCAAATCCGATGCACACATTCTGGGGTTTGCTTTTGCCTATCGCTCCGGTATATTCCAGATATTTTTGCACACAGGCAGGCAAATGAGCGGTTTCCTCATTGCTAAGTGTATTTTCAGCCTTCAGAGGCTGTGTAGCAAATTCTTCTGATTTCCTGAGTTGAAACATCTTTTTTGAAGATGTACACGATGTGAGTGTTGTCATGACCAGTATTAAAATTAGTATGTTACTGTTTCTTTTCAAAAATTGATTCATGAGATTTGTTGATTAATTGTTTGTGCCGGATTATTTAAAGATGGTAAAATTCTCCACAGGTCTGCGTTTACTTACCGGTGCCGGATACTCATTCACATATCCGATTCGTGCAACAAACCTGATTTTCCGACCCGGCACCACCTTATCATTAACTTCCTGATAAACAGGCGGCACCTCAATAATCTGGTTCATCGGATGAAAACCCAGATTCAATGAAAGGCATTGAATGTTCATGCGTTCATATATCCGACCTGTATTTATCCATTCACTTGCAACTTCCCTGTCAGTGGAAATGATAATCCAGCCACCACAGTTTTCGACTTGTTTCTGAGTTTTTTCTACGCCGGACTTTACGAATGATTCCTTTTTTGAATCTTCGGGTTTCATGAAATTAAGTACCACAAAACCGCCGATTCCTTTAATACCCATTCCGGCCGGAGTTAATCCATCGCGTTTGGAGTTTACATCCTTGGTCGAAAACCGCATCCATAAAGCAAGTTCATCTTGTGCATCTTTCTGGTATGCCTGTATGGTGTATCCTTCCAATTCCTTTTTCGCTATAAAACGGCCGTTGGGTGAGTTGGATGGTACAAAAACCAGGTTTCCAGGAGCAACCGAAACTAATATTTCCCTGTCAATCTTTTTTATAGCCATGGTATCGAAAGGAATTCGCAGTGTGGTGCGAAGCTCCAATTCTTTCAGATATTCGAGGTTTTGAGGTAAACCGGTTTTTGTCAGTTTGATGCTTGCTACCGGAAGCGACAAATTTATTCCGGTTTCAAAAAGTTTAATTTTAGTGCTGTAACCAAAAGCTTTTGCTGCGATATCAAGATTTTCGATAAATGCCCCCATAGAAATATATAGTTCAATGCCTTTCGGGTCAACAACATCAAGCAAACTTGAAGTATCAGAATATACAAGTATGGAGTCGTTTGGGTAAACTTCTGCTTTCCATGGCTGAGAGTTGTGCGAACTACCTGCAAGTGAGGCATAATGCAGGATTTTATAAGTTTCGTTTTTGTCCTTCATGGGATTATTTGTCTCTTTGCTCGTACAACAAGCACATGATACTATTATCATTGCCGTTAATGCTGGTATTGTTAACAGAACTATTTTTTTCATTAGTCTATTTTTAAAAGTTGGGAAAGTTTTTTAGTAATTGCTCCAAAAACGGTATCCTATCCGAATAACAGGGGCAAGGTCAACATTGGGAATATTATAAATAGTACCATTGAAATCGGCACTATGATCGCCACGCAGATAAATATGAAAGCCAGGTTGAAGATAAATGTGGCGGCCAAAGAAAACTGGTAGCTGATACCTCCACCGAAATCGGTACTGTGAATATCTCTTTTAAACCAGTACTTGCCTGTTCAATTTCGAAAGTGTGCAGCTCCAAAAAGGAATAAACTTCCAGATTTCGCCATATATTATATCCAAGGAAAAAGCCGGGAGAGGTTTTGTAGTAACGTTTGAATTCCGGTGATGAATTATTTGTTCCGGCTGGTTCGGCATCGTAAGTGCCTCCGTTGATCACGCTCACTCTAAACCTGAATTTGTTGTAGCGATAACCCAGTCCCAAATGGTAACCACCAGTGATAAACATCGGGAAAAGGCTTTCAACTTCGAATGCTTGTTTTGCTTCGTAGTTACGGGGGATTGGTTTAAAAAATGTACCCTTGATTGAATCGGACTGTGCGTGAACTGATGTTGCAATCATTATGAATGCTGCAACCAAAAAGAATTTTGCTTTCATATCATAAAATGTTTTTAAAATTTATGATACAAAAGTCGGTCGGAGAATCAGACTGATTGCTCCACAAATGTTACCAAATTATTTTAGTCGAATAATTCTTTTCGGATGCGGCTTAAAGACTTTGGGGCAATTCCGAGGTAATTGGCAACATGATACAATTGAACTTTTTGGAATATTTCAGGATAGTTTTTAAGTAAATTTTCATAGCGTTCTTTTGCTGTAAGCGTTTGAAAATCTATTGTTTGCTCCACAAACTTTATAAATGCTCTTTCAGTTAATATACGCCCCAGTCTTTCTATTTTTGGAATTTGAAGATATAAATCAGCTATGTCTTTTTGTTTAATAACGAGCATCTCTGAATCCTCTATTGCTTTAATATTTATAGTTGATGGAGTGTTACTCAGGCGGCTCAGATTATTATTAACCCAGTCACCTTCAAAAGCAAAGTGAATTGTGACTTCATCCCCATTTTCCAGGGTTTTGAAATATATAACAACCCCATAACTAACCAAACCAATAAAGTCGCAAACCTGACCTTCCTTTAAGAAAAACTCATTCTTTTTTAAGCTCTTATATTCAAAAGCATGACAGAAAGCTGATAATTCATCATCAGTTAAAGAAATTATTGGCTCGATACTTTTCTTTATTTTCTGAATTTTGTCCATTTTATTTCTCAGATTTCAAGTTTTTTAGTACGTGGTACAACTTTAATCTATCATCACAAACATACCACTTTTCCCTTTTATTTGCTTTTAAGCCAACTACTTTCAAAAATTGCCTGAAACAGGAAATTGTAACGTTCTGTAAGGTTAAATTTTCAAAGCACTGATAATAAGTATTTTTGAAGTCGATGTCATGTTGAGCTTCGAAACAGACTTTGACTTCATCCACACTATCAAGATGTTATTTTTGTAATCGCACAACACGTAAATTGTAGTACCTTGTTATGAACATTTGCGCGGTTTTGTCAATCGTATCGTGTTATTCAGTGAACTCCTTAACCCATTACTTACTTTAATAAATCGCTCAATGCCCCTCCAATTTCCGGAAACTTAAAAACGAAACCCTCATTCAGCAGGTGCTCCGGTATAGCCTTCTGGCCCGAAGTGAGGGCTGTGGCCCCTTCGCCATATACCAGGCGTAATCCAAAGGCAGGAATGGGAAAGAACACCGGCCGGTGCAAGACTTTCCCTAACGCCATGGTATAACCGGCATTGTCGGTTGTCTGTGGTGCCGACAGGTTAAAAATGCCGTCCAACTGCTTTTCAATTACAAAAAGATAGGCGTTGATCAGGTCGTCCATATGAATCCATGAAAAACCCTGTTTGCCTCCTGCGATCGGTCCGCCCAAACCAAGCCTGAAAGCAGGGAGCATCTTCTGCAATGCACCGCCCTTCCTGTCAAGCACTACCCCCAGCCTGAAAATCGCCACTTTTGCCTGGGGCCTGGCTTTCATAGCCTCTGCTTCCCACGCCTTGCAGACTTCCGCCAGAAAATCATGCCCAACCCGTTCATTGCTTTCGGTGAATATCTCTCCTTCAGGATAAATCCCCACAGCCGAAGTTGAAATAAACAGACCCCGCCATAAGGGAGCGCTTTTCATAGCTTTCACCAGCCGCCTGGTTGTCAGAACCCGGCTGTCCATGATCTCCTTTTTATACGACTCCGTCCACCGGGCCACAATGGGCGCGCCCGAAAGGTTGATCACCACATCGGACTGACCAACCTTTGTGTTAAGCGCATCCTCCGGTCCCGAAAAGTCGGCCCGGCCAATGCCTGTGACCTTGTGCCCTGCCCTAATCAGGTCTTCTTTTAGCTTCTGCCCGACCAAACCGGTTGAACCACTGATTAATATATTCATATTGAGTTTTTTACATGTATCTTTAAAGTGCAAATCCTGCTGTAATGAACTGTCAAAATAAGCTAAAAAACGTTTGCAGGATAAAAAAACCTATACCTTTGCACCGCTTTTAGCCTAAGCGACAACAAATAAGGAATGTAAAAGGTTTTATTAAACCCAATACCATAACCGCATGATCGATAATACGGAAAATACAAACAAAGCCGAAGGACTTCTTTCAGAATTTCCCGGTGTGGCGACTCCGATAAAAACGATTGGGAAATCTGCCAGGATATTGAAACCAGCAACATCGAAACTGCCAATGCACAGGCCACCGACGCCGTGACTCGTGGTGCTACTGCGCTTTCGCTGAATGCAAAATCCCTGGCTGGTCCATCGGAAATTGCCGCAATGCTCAAAGGCATTGATGTCGTAAAAAACAGCCTTCATTTCAATTCCTCCCGATCATACATCCGCTTTGTGGCCGGCCTGAAGGAAGGCCTGACCGCAATGGGCAGCGACGCCACTAAAGTGAAGGGAAGCATCGATTTCGATCCTATCAGCTACCTGCTCCTGAAAGGAAATTTCCACTATTCACAGGAAGAAGACCTGCTGGAAGCCATCGAACTGATCGATCTGGCTGAAAAAGAACTGCCCGGGTTCAGAGTGATTACCGTGAACGGACAGTACTTCCACAATTCCGGATCCACCCTGGTGCAGGAGCTCGCTTTTGCCCTTGCCTCGGGAACCGAATACCTTGCTTTCCTTACCGGGAAAGGGCTGAGCGTTGACCAGGCCGCTTCGCGCATTGTTTTTGCTTTTGCCACCGGATCCAACTACTTTCCGGAGATTGCCAAACTGAGGGCCGCCCGCATGCTGTGGGCCCGCATCGTCGAACAATTCAAGCCTGTATCTCCGGAATCGGCCAGGATGAGCATCCATGTCACCACCGCCAACTGGAACAAGACCATTTACGATCCCTTTGTGAACCTGTTGCGCACCACCACCGAAGCCATGTCGGCTGCCATCGGGGGTGCCGACCTGATCACCGTGCTGCCGTTCGATCTCGACTACAGGGAACCCGACGACTTCTCACTGCGTATCGCCCGTAACCAGCAGATTATCCTCAAAGAGGAGTCAAGCCTCGAAAAAGTGGTTGACCCCGCTGCCGGATCGTATTATATTGAATCGCTTACCGCCGCTTTTGCCGATGCCGCCTGGAAACTCTTCCTTGCCGTGGAGGATAAAGGAGGCATGATCGCCGCCATCAAGGCCGGCTTTGTGCAGGACCTCGTGAATGAAAGTGCAAAACAGCGCGTTGCAGAAATCGCATCCCGCAAAACCATCGTTCTCGGAACCAATCAGCATCCCAACACAGGTGAAGCCATGCTGGAGAAAATCCAGGCAGAGGTTGAGGATGAAGATGACGAACTCCCCGGCCTGCCGCCAAAATACAAGACCATTGAGGTATTCCGCGGTGCCGACGGCTTTGAAGACCTGAGGCTTGCCACTGAAATCTGGGAAAACGAAGGCAACAAACGCCCGCATGTTTTCCTGCTTACCATCGGCAACCTGGCCATGCGCAAGGCAAGGGCCGGATTCAGCACCAGTTTTTTCGGTTGCGCCGGATACAAAGTAACCGACAATGCCGGATTTGAAACCGTGGAAGACGGTGTAAAAGCCGCGCTGGAAGCCGAAGCCGACATCGTGGTCATCTGTAGCAGCGACGAAGAGTACGCCACCCTCGCCCCTGCCGCTGCCAGCCAGCTGAAAACCGCCAGATATGAAATCCAGGTGGTGGTCGCCGGTTATCCGAAAGAAATCGTTGAAACACTGAAAGCCGCCGGAGTGGATGAGTTTATCCATGCCAGGGCTAACGTGCTTGATACTTTGTACGTTTTTCAGCAAAAGCTTGGTGTTATGTTATAACTTATGATTAGCAGATTAGCAGATTAGCAAATTAGCTGATTTGCAATTAGCTGATTTGCAGATGAGCTGATTTGCAAATTGGCCATCTGAGATTAAAGGTTGGCTTCCGGGATTCGGGATGACATTGGAATGATGGAACGATGGTAAATTGAAACTCTGGAATTCTGTAACTCTGAAATTCTGAAACATTGAAATTCTGAAACACTGGAACTCTGAAACATTGAAACTCTGAAACTCTGAAATTTTGGAAATTGGAAATTGGAAATTGGAAATTGGAATTTAGCAATGGAACCCGGAAAATCAGCTAATACGCTAATCTGCTAATCTGCTAATTTTCCGCCTGTTAAAGAAAAAAGAAAAATGAGTTTGAATCAAAGATTAATTGAATCTGAACTACAAACAAAAAGATATGCGTCCCGATTTTAAAAATGTAAACCTCCGGTCGTTCGGAAAAGGAAACAGCGCCGCCCTTCCAAAAGGAAGCGACTGGATGACCACCGAACAGATCCCGGTGAAACCGGTTTTCACGGCTGCCGACCTGGACAAGATGGAGCATCTGAATTATGCTGCCGGTATTGCGCCATTTCTGCGTGGCCCATACAGCACCATGTATGTGATGAAACCCTGGACCATCCGTCAGTATGCCGGATTCTCCACGGCTGAAGAGTCAAACGCGTTCTACCGCCGCAACCTGGCCGCCGGTCAGATGGGCCTCTCGGTCGCTTTCGACCTGGCTACACACCGCGGCTACGACTCCGACCACGAGCGCGTGGTGGGCGACGTGGGCAAAGCCGGCGTGGCCATCGACTCCATCCTCGACATGAAGATCCTGTTCGACCAGATCCCGCTCGACAAGATGTCGGTTTCCATGACCATGAACGGCGCCGTACTGCCCGTGCTCGCCTTCTACATCGTAGCAGCTGAAGAACAGGGTGTTTCAATGGACAAGCTCAGTGGTACCATCCAGAACGATATCCTGAAGGAGTTTATGGTGCGCAACACCTACATCTACCCGCCTACCCCTTCGATGAAGATCATCGCCGATATCTTCGAATTTACCTCGAAGAACATGAAGAAATTCAACTCGATCTCCATCAGCGGTTACCATATGCAGGAAGCCGGCGCCACTGCCGACATCGAACTGGCTTACACCCTGGCCGACGGACTGGAATACATCCGTGCCGGGATCAAAGCCGGGATCAACATCGATGCGTTCGCACCACGCCTCTCCTTCTTCTGGGGCATCGGCATGAACCACTTTATGGAAATCGCCAAGATGCGCGCTGCCCGCCTGCTCTGGGCGAAGATCGTGAAGCAGTTCGAACCGAAGGACAACAAATCGATGGCCCTGCGCACCCACTGTCAAACCTCGGGCTGGAGTCTTACCGAACAGGATCCTTACAACAACGTTACCCGCACCGCCGTGGAAGCGCTGGCCGCCGCCCTGGGCCACACCCAGAGCCTGCATACCAACGCCCTCGACGAAGCCATCGCCCTGCCCACCGATTTCTCGGCCCGCATCGCCCGCAACACCCAGATCTACCTGCAGGAAGAAACCAACATTTGTAAAGTGGTTGACCCCTGGGCAGGTTCCTACTATGTGGAGTCGCTCACCCATGAGCTGATGCACAAGGCCTGGACACTGATCGAAGAGGTGGAACAGCTCGGCGGTATGGCCAAAGCCATCGAAACCGGAATTCCCAAGATGCGCATCGAGGAAGCCGCTGCCCGCAAACAGGCGCGCATCGACTCGGGTCGCGACACCATCGTGGGCATCAACAAATACCGCCTGGCCAAAGAAGACCCCATGGACACCCTGGAGGTTGACAATACCGCCGTGCGCGAAGCCCAGCTCAAACGCCTGGCTGTTCTGCGCGCCAACCGCAACAACGAAGAAGTTCAGCTTGCACTGGATGCCCTGACCACTTCTGCCCAAACGGGCGAAGGCAACCTGCTGGCCCTGGCGATCGACGCCGCCCGCAAACGCGCCTCCCTCGGTGAGATCTCAATGGCACTCGAAAAAGTTTATGGAAGGTACAAAGCCGTGATACGTTCAATTTCAGGAGTTTACTCCTCAGAATCGGCCGACAGCAGCAGCTATAAGAAAGCCTGCGAACTGGCCGACAAGTTTGCCGCCATGGAAGGCCGCCGCCCCCGCATTATGATTGCCAAAATGGGCCAGGACGGACACGACCGCGGTGCCAAGGTAGTCGCCACCGGCTATGCCGACATCGGATTTGATGTCGACATCGGACCGCTGTTCCAGACACCGGCCGAAGCTGCCCGCCAGGCAGTGGAAAACGATGTGCATGTGCTGGGTGTTTCCAGTCTTGCCGCCGGCCACAAAACCCTGGTTCCACAGGTGATTGAGGAACTGAAAAAACTGGGCCGCGAGGATATTATGGTCATCGTGGGTGGCGTAATCCCCCACCAGGACTATGACTTCCTTTACAAAGCCGGCGCCATGGCCATCTTTGGCCCGGGTACGGTGATTCCGGATGCTGCGATTAAGATGCTGGAGATTTTGATTGGAGCCAGGAAGTAAAACCAAAGCTAAGAGAAAGTAAGGCTTAGGTTGAGGTTGAGGTTGAGGCTGAGATGAAAAGTTGTTTTAGTAAGCAGGCCTTGTCTTAGCAGGTAATCGATTTTAGAAATAAGAAGGGGGATCTGAGAGGGTTCCTTTTTGTGTTCAACTCCCATACTTGCCACATTCTAGAAACATATTTTTATTTAATCAATTGTAGTGAAATATGCCGAGATCCTTTAAAATTGGATTTGAAATCGGGTTTGAACTTTTATCGTCACAATTGTTGTTAAATCCCAAGGGAAGCATTTGAAAATTAAGGATTAGTATTCTCGTATTTCACGGAAAAATGACATACATTGCCTAGTGCGTATTCAATGTGTTAAAATAAATTTTTTACCGTCATTTATATGTGGCAGTGATTGATTCTTAACATAAGTCTTCGTTTGTATACAAGTATTGTTACTAAACAAAGTTAAGATCAATTAACTTTCAATAATAAAAACAAAATACCATGGATTTAGAAATGAAAATGACTTAACTTAAATCCAGAGGTGACAAATTAAGGCAAGAAATTGAGTCTAAGCGAAAAAGTTGTTTATGACAAAAAAAAACAGTGCAAATTACAGGATTACGTTTTCTTTATAGTTTTAGGAGCCATCTATTTTTTACTTTGACCATAAAATACCCTTGGGTCCTGGAAATAGTTGAGGTCTTTTCCCACAATTGCCATTGTGTATCCCTTAAAACTGATTTGTAAGTCAATAAATCTTGAAATTGATTCATTACAAAGTGATAATCTTTAAAGTTAACGGAACTGGTCTATGCAGTGATGAAAGAGCTGAAAGACTTTTAATCCCACGAAATTGACTTAAAGAGATATAAGATTTTGTCATAAAACAAAAACAATTCCCATATTTATTGTCGGTGTTTTGTGTGCCTTTTTATAATTTCATTTTCATTGGGATAACTATTTATATAATCTATTCTTCAAAATTACCCACTTTAATTTCAAGTACTCGTAGGGATATTGGGCTTTATCAGGCATAATGACAAATTTCGTAGCGATCATTTATCTAAAATGTTCCTCAGAACACTACCTCTTTTACCAACCCCCCACAATAGGAACTGGTATCAACTAATCCGTTATTTGCAAACTTTGCGGTGTCAAAATTGAAGAGATAAAGTAGTAAGATGAGACATTAAATGCCTTTATGATAAAAAAATCAGGTAACTTTAAATAAAAAACTATGATGATACTAATAGTGTTAGCTGCAATTAGAGTTCCGTGTGGCTATGGATCATTTGAAGTACTTTTCTCAGGTGGAAGCCTGATCAAATTATTAGATGATGATTGAATTTAGGCAGCGCTTAAACCCCGAGCTACTTTGATTTGAAGGCAAGTCTAAATATTAATACTGTGGCAACTAAAATACTTAACACGAAAGAAATTTGGAATATACAACGCTTTCCTTAAAACATTTTTTAAGTGGAGCCATTGGGAGTGAAATCACTTTAGCGCTGTTTGTATATAATGGTCCCTTGGTATTTTTTCGGGTCTTGCCGCCAGCCAAAACCCTGGTTCCCTAGGTGATTGAGGAGCTGAAAAATTGGGCCGCGAGGATATTATGTGGATGTGATCGTGGGCGGTGTAATCCCTCCATCAGGACTACCCGACTGCCTTTACAAAGCCGGGGCAGCGGTCATCTTTTGCCCGGTATCGGTGATTCGGGAGGTTGCGATTGACATGCTGAACGAATTTGATTGGAGCGAGAAAGTAGGACTGTTAGAATTTATAATGCTCAATGTCTCTTATGTAACTCTCGTATGGCTTTGTTTCAAAACAACAGATTTCTCCCGAAAATTCAGGATCGAAATGACCCATTTCTTTGGAGTGGATTAATGGTCGAGTTTGAGCCTGAAACGAACTGGTCAAAATACAACAGAAATCGTTTCCATTCAAACTCTCTGGATCAATTTCATACGGTAGTCATTCCGACCGCAGGGAGGAAATCTCCAAGTTGGAATTCGTACCACTGAAATATCTTTTCACTTGTCCTGTAAGGTTGCTGGTCTAAGTGTCCATATTTTGGGCGCTGGAAGTTTCACTATTTAATCCTTACTTCAGATTGGTTGTCATTCGAGGGCTATTTTGATCTAATCATCAATAATTTCTAAAATACTGATCAATTTGATGTTTGGCCACTTTGTACTCAACTTTATTATCCCGTTTTAAAGACATTAGAAATACTCCAATAAGTTCAATAATTTCACTCCCGGTGGTAGCTGAAATGCTTAACTTATTAAGATAATCACTACTTTCCTGTAAATTATTTGCATTCCACTTCCTTTTATTTCTTCTAAAATATTATCTTTCAATTGTTTGTCGAGTATTAGTTAATAAGTACACATCGTTGTTTACACTTCTGACTTGTTTTCATCTTTTACATTGAACGACAAATCCATGCTTCACATCAAATATAATGACTTTCCAGATATCTGAACTATCCAAGGGACTTTCTAAATTTCAGTTTCTTACCAACATCTATCGTCAAACATCCAACTTCTAACACCTAAGGCTTTTACTTCCTGCATTTATCACCTATCGGGGCTGGTCCGTCACTTGCTTTATTTCGCCCTTTCAGGGCTATAATGCATCCGAAAGTAATTGAACTCTTTGAACAGCGAAGCGATTGAACTTTTTGAATGTCCACTTCAAACATCCAACTTCCAATTTCAAACTTCCAACGCCAAACATCTATATAAACAGCGCAGCAAATGAACTCCGAAAGGCATTTAACCAATGATCACCGGTAGCTTTTTATATCATCAATCTCCTCTTTTATTCTTTTGTTGATATCGACGCTGGCTTTTTCAAAAACAAAAATGGTAGTCCCGAATTCTCTTGCGAACGCATTCGTTACAGTTCCGGCTATATAGGATTTTTCGAAGTAGGGGCCCGTTTCTTTCATTTCAGTGCCTTCGCTTCCCAACGTTTTGATGCGGATTAAATTCACATATTTTATATCCAATCGAAACCAGTCAATATAATCCGCATTAAAGGTGACAGCGGTTAGATTTTTATTTTTAGTATAATAATTGATTGCACCTGCCTGACCGTAGTTATCGCAAAGTATAAGCGTTTGTTCCTGATTCTGCAACGTTGCATAAATTGAATCTGTTTTGTGTGCCATTTCCTTCCACCCAAGCATATCGGCAAAATCCTGTGGTAAGTCATGGTCTTTACCATCTTCCCAGCGCAGTAAGCCATACTTCTTATAGCGTTCATCATGATGAAGAATATAATCAGGACTTTTAACGGGCATCATAATTTGATACATCGGAATAAAAAACAGAACAGGAAGTACGATTGCGACGGGTTGAAGATATCTTTTCCAGCCGGATTTTAACAGTATTTCCAGATAAACAGCACCAAAGGCGATGTAAACAGGATACAAACCCATGGCATAATAACTTTTAGCCTTCAGCCAGGTGAAAATCATCAAAGTAAAACACAGGGTCCAGAAGAAAAAACCGTATTTCTTAAAAGGCGGATAAAAAAGTAAGGCATAAAAGCCGGCAAGAATTACAAACAAGGAACCAATATAAAAGAACAACTGGTCTTTAAAGAAATCCCAACGGTTAACATTTACCAGTTGCGTTTCCGCCAATTGTTGCATATGGTGATAAACAGGGAAATTGTTGTTGTATTGCCAGATAAGATTTGGCAAAATGAGGAGCAGGAACAATAGTACAGAATAGTAAAAATGCCGGTTTTTAAAAACGGAGCGCCTTGTGAGTAAAAGTGCAGGGAGAAGTCCGGCAACCAGAAAAACAATATTGTATTTATTCAAAAAACCCAATGCCAGAACAACCATCCCTGCATAAAACCATTTGTTATTCTCTGAATTACAATACTTAATCAGAATATATAAAAATGTAGTCCAGCAAAGGACATCCAATGAGTTGGGTTGATACAGAATATTTAATCGCAACAGGGCTGAAAATAATACAGCGGTAGCGCCCAATACCAATGCAAATATATTTCCCTTCAGCTCTTCAATGGCTTTCCAGACAACCACTATGGTCAACGCACCGAATAATGCCGGAAAAAACCGCACCCAAAAAAGTGAATTACCAAGAAAAAGAATGATCCATGAAATCCAGGAAGTGACAGGTGGAACCGATATAAATCCCCAGGCCAGATGCTTCGCCTGATCCAGGTGTAAAAATTCGTCTCTATGTAATTCATAGATCGGGTTCACCGAAATATAATGTAATGCAAACTTTGCAATGATGAATGCAAGTAAGAGTATAGTTCTTTTTGTCATGATATTTCGCTGTTAAATTACTGCCAACAATTTCGGGCGTTGCGATTTGGTGGATTTCAGTAAACCAGTATAACAGAATTCCAAAAATTTTACCTCGTAAAAATGTTTCAAAGAAGCTCCACATCCGCCCTGTTAACAAACCGATGTCAGGTGCTGCCTATTTTTCTGTTGATACACCATCCTTTAGTTTTCTTTCAGAAGTGCTTATCACTAAAATATTTTTAAATGTTTTCAAATTTGTTACTGCAAAATTTGCCGGCAAACCTTTACCTGACAATTTCCATACAGGGCTGTTAGGGCCTTTTCTGTATATTCCGTCCCAATGTCCTGCAAAAAGTATATTGTTATGATTCAGCACATTGAAAGTGTATAAACTTCTGGGTAATCCGTTTTGTTGGCTTTGCCAGGATTTTCCGTCTTTTGACGATAACAATAACTCATTATAAGTCATCGAATAAATCTGGTCTTTGTCAGAACTTATATTGTGCATACTAAATTGAGGGGCTGAATTTAGCCAGGTATTGTCATTCTGTTGAGTATAAATTCCTTTATTTGTAGCCAAATAAAATTTCCCGCCAAATAAAGTCGCTCCATTTACCTGTAACGAATTTTGTCCAAACAACAGTTGCCACTCCGATTTATCATTGTTTAAAGCATAAAATCCATCATTTGTACACAAATACAGTTTATGGTTAAATTCACAAAAACGTCTGATGGTCATATTGGTAAGACCAGTATTGAAATTTGTCCAGGTTTTACCGGAATCTTTTGAGGAGAATACACCCCTGAACTGTGTGCCTATAAAAATAATGTTGTCAAACAATGCCAACGCCCCGATGTTACTTTCAATAATTTGTTTTTCTGTGGGTACATTTTCCCATTGGCTTGTTTTGAAATTGTATATGTAAATCCCTTTTTCTTTTGTTGCAACGCCAAGGTTTTGATTTGAAACAGCAACTCCTCCTATACCAATACTTATATTTTCGGGTAATCCCTTGCCGGAGTTAACCCAATTATTCCCGTTGTCAAAGGAAAAATAGATGATTCCGTTTAACTCCTCATTTTGACCGGTATTATGGACTGAGATATCTCCCGAACAATTTAAATCAGAATTTACCTGAGAATTACAGGAATTCATCAGAAATGTGAACAAGAGAAGTAAATTTATTTTCGCCAAATTTTTCTGTTTATTGATTCAGGATTTACTTTCATGTATTTCAACAGCGCATTCACATACAACAACGAAAGACAGATCAGACTACCTGCCTCAAAAGTAGTAACATTTCAAATATCACTTTCAAAGTTCAAAGTTTCAAAGGTTTCAGAATTTCAGAGTTTCAGGGTTTCAGAGTTACAGAATTACAGGGTTCCGCTACGCTTCCGGCTCCCCCTCGCCACTCTCCTTGTGGAGAGGGAAGGGGTTTGGGGGTGAGGTCTAAGAGTTTCAGAATTTCAGGGTTTCAGGGTTTAGCTTCGCTGACCTTCGGTTCAGAGTTACAGAGTTACAGGGGTTCAGAGTTTAGCTTCGTTGACCTTTGGTTCAGGGCTATCAGGTCCGGTGGTTGAGCGAAGTCGAAACCATCCGATTTGGGGTTACAGAATTTCAGAGTTACAGAATTACAGGGTTCCGCTACGCTTCCGGCTCCCCCTCGCCAATAAAGTAAAAAGTCCGATTTCCTTCTCCTTGTGGAGAAGGTGCCCGAATGGCGGATGAGGTGGAGAGGGGGTTTGGGGGGTGAGGTCTAAGAGTTTCAGAATTTCAGGGTTTCAGAGTTTCAGAATTTCAGAGTTTGAGAGTTATTCGGTCCGGTGGTTGAGCGGTGGTTGGTGAGCTCTTTGTCGAACCAAGTCGAAACCATCCGGTACCTCCATCAAAACATTGTCAAAAGTGTTATTAAATACATGGTCGCTTTCATTGCAGGATGACAAAACACATGTATTCAAACGTCGGACAATTAAAGAAAACATATTATGAGAAAAGTAGTTGCAGGGATCAATATGACACTTGACGGATTTTGTGATCATACAGCAATAGTCCCGGATGAGGAAATACATCAGCATTACGCTGAACTGTTGTATACCGCAGATGTTATTCTTTATGGAAGAATTACTTACCAACTGATGCAGTATTGGCAAACACTGATACAAAATCCTTCAGGAGAAAAATCAATGGACGACTTTGCTGTTTCCATGGACAAAATACCAAAAATTGTCTTCTCACATACGCTGAAAAATACAGATTGGGAGAGTGCCGGATTGTCGGATAAATCTCCCGGAGAAATGGTTATGGAGCTTAAACATCAACCAGGCAGGGATATTTTGGTTGGCAGCCGGAGTTTAATTATACAGCTGCTGAAACTTAATTTGATAGATGAATTACAACTCTGCGTTCATCCGGTTGTTGCAGGCAGCGGTTTGCCATTGTTTGAAAATTTAAACGACAGAACTCTTCTTAAACTCTCAAAGACTAAAACCTTTAACGCTGGTGCAATACTGCTTTATTATGAACCGGCAAACGAAGAGACAACGAACCACTAACAGTATAAGTAACTTCACAACGAAAAATATGACATCAAAAGGAACATTGAAGATTTGTAAAAACGGACATCAATTTTACAAAAGCAGTGACTGTCCGACTTGCCCGGTTTGTGAAGAGGAGCGGAAACCTCATGACAGTTTTCTGGCTTTAATAAGTGCGCCCGCCAGGCGGGCCCTCGAAAGGGAAAGTATTCAGACTTTGGAAGACCTGGCAAAATGGACCGAAAAGGGAATTTTGAACCTGCACGGAATGGGACCTGGCACCCTGCCCAAACTAAAAAAGGCATTAAAGGATAAGGGACTTTCTTTTAAATCATAGACAATTCCAGGATCAATAACCAACGAACCACGAACATCATTCCGTCATCCCGGGTAGGCAGGATTATGGATCAGACGCTGAGTAAAACAAAAACGGAGCCCCGGAACTACCGGACCCCGCTTTTGTTTTGTTTTATGTTACCCCTGATTTAAAAGGCAGTTTCAAGTATCTTTTGGCTTACTTCCGGGGTGATATCCCGGGTTTCGGAGAGTGCTGTCAGGCCATGGGCTTTCAGTTGTTCTACCAGGGCCGGGATTTTATCGGCCGTTACTCCATATTCGGAAAGGCGGGTTTTAACACCGAGGCTTTCAAAGAATTCCCTCGTTTTCAGGATGGCTGAACTGATCTTTTCGTCTTCACTTCCGGACTCAATCTTCCATACCCTTTCTGCATACTGTATGAGTTTCGCCCGTTTCTGTTCCCGCCTGACTTCGAGTACCGCCGGATACACAATGGCCAGGGTCTGACCATGGTCAATGCCAAACATGGCTGTTAGTTCATGCCCGATCATGTGGGTGGTCCAGTCCTGTGGAACGCCTGTACCTATCATACCATTCAGCGCCATGGTTGCACTCCATACAAGGTTGGCACGGGCATCATAGTTTTCAGGTTCAGCCACGGTGGTTTCACCAATTTCGATCAGCGTTTGAAGCAGCCCTTCGGCAAAGCGGTCCTGCACCCTCGCTTCCACCGGAAACGTGATGTATTGTTCCGTAATATGCACAAATGCATCGATGACACCATTGGCCACCTGGATTTCAGGGAGAGTATAGGTGATGACCGGGTCGAGGATGGAGAATTTTGGAAATGTCATTTCACTCATAACCGGGAATTTACCATGGTCATAACTGATGACTGCTCCATCGTTCATCTCAGATCCGGTGGCAGGCAAAGTCAGTACAGCACCAAAAGGAACCACTTTCTCTACTACCTTTGAGGTAACCCTGGCAAAGCCGAACTTCAGCAGGTTGCGCGCATCGCCCTGATAGTGGGATGCCAGGCAAATAAATTTGGTTCCGTCGATGACCGAACCACCACCAATCGCCATAATGAAATCAATGCCTTCATTGCGGACGATTTCCGCAGCTTTCATCAGGGTTTCAAACCGGGGATTCGGTTCAATGCCGCCGAATTCGAAAACCTTACGGTCACCCAGCACGGTTTTCACCTTTGCGATCAGACCACTCCTGACTGCACTGCCGCCACCATAGGTAATCAAAACCCTGGCTCCGGATGGAATATTCTTATCAATTTCGTCAAGCCTGTCCTTCCCGAAGAAAATCCGGGTAGGGTTGTAAAAATTAAAATTGTACATGTTTAAGAGTTTGTTTGTTAGTTAAATTTGTTTTAAGGTGTGCTTAAATAAAGCTGAAAAATTCTACCCCCACTGACTCCCCCTAAGCCTTCGACTGCGCTCAGGCACCGGGGGAGAACCGTCTAAGAAGCTTACATTAAATGATAAGCAAAAAAAGAACTTGTTACGCTGAATTTGCCTGACATTCTTTCAGACAGGCTCTGATGAAGCACAATAATTTGTCTATCCTTCGACTCCGCTCAGGATGACAATTCGCAAGTAGTGTCATTTGTGTTGCATTCAAATGCCGCACAAAATAACACTATGTCACGCTGAGCGAAGTCGAAGCGCTATATACCGTTTATCTTTCGGCTCTCCTACCAATGCCGGAACAAGTCATCGGTAAAAGTGGCAATTTATCCGTTGGCAACCGGACTCAATATATGTCCCATAAACTACTTTATCGCTCGTTTATATTTCACCGGTCAATCATCTTCTGACCACTTTCCTGGTAACGATCGCCCTGTATCGTGATTCCGGATGCGGCTGTTTCTATTTCAAGCATTTCTTCCGCTGAGAGTTCCACTTTTATGGCGCCGAGATTCTCAGATAACCGAGTGGACTTTGTGGTGCCGGGAATGGGAACAATCCATGGTTTCCTTGCCAGAATCCACGCGAGTGCTATCTGCGCCGGGGTGCAATTGTTCCGTTGCGCAATATGCTTAAGTATATCAACCATAGCCTGATTCGCCTTCCGGTTTTCAGGGGTAAAACGTGGTACAGTATTTCGGAAATCCGTTGTATCGAAAGCAGTGTTTTCGTCTATTTTTCCGGTAAGGAATCCCCGACCCAACGGGCTGAAAGGCACAAAACCGATTCCGAGTTCTTCGATGGTTGGCAGTACGCTGGTTTCAGGTTCCCTCCACCAGAGCGAATATTCACTCTGAACCGCAGTAACCGGATGAACGGCATGTGCCCGCCGGATGGTCTTTTCACCTGCTTCCGACAAACCGAAATGTTTTACTTTTCCTTCCCGGATCAGGTCCTGCACCGTACCTGCAACATCTTCTATGGGCACTTCCGGGTCAACCCGGTGTTGGTACAACAGGTCGATGAAGTCGGTTCGGAGCCGTTTGAGAGAGCCTTCTACTGCTTTGCGGATGTGTTCCGGACGGCTATTGAGGCCGGCCCATTTGGCGCTGCCCTCTGGTTCGGGTCGGAAGCCGAACTTGGTGGCGATGACAATTTCTTTGCGGATGGGGGCAAGTGCCTCCCCTAACAGCTCCTCGTTGGTGAAGGGTCCGTATACCTCAGCCGTATCGAAAAAAGTAACACCTTGTTCAACAGCCCCACGGAGTAAGGAAATCATCTCCTTTTTATCGGGGGGCGGACCATAGGAAAAACTCATTCCCATGCAGCCCAGTCCGATGGCCGAAACTTCGAGGTTGCTGTTACCCAATTTTCGTTTTGTCAACGATCTTTCCATTTTAATTGGTTTAAATATTCAGGATGCAAAATCCGGGAACGGATTGCAACCAAACATGTCATTTAAGCCTATTCTCTATAATTCTGAAGTGCTGCTCCTGAATATCCTGAAGTGTGTATTTGGCTTTGCAAATTTACCGATTGTTTTTCATTTCCCGGGAAAACCAACAGAACCCGGTGGATATTTTGCCACCAAAAAGATAAAGAGACTGTCGAAAAAGCACTTTTCTGACAGTCTCTTTATCACTGTATTAGCTTATGATGATCAGTTCACCACTTTAAAACTGACAGGTAATTCTCCATTTGCGCCCATCGCGGCAATGAATTTTACCTGGTCTGAAGTAAATCCTCCGGTTAAAGTGCAATTTCCGTTGGATATTTCATCCTGTACCACGGGTGCAAAAATCACTTTCCCGTCAAGAACCATCGCTACTGCCCTGCCGGTATTGCGTTTAGTAGTTTCGGCCCATAATTGCACAGCGGATTTTTTAAAACTGAATGAAATGTAATCCTGCTGCGAAGCTGAATCGCGGCCTGACCCGAAACTTTCGATGTCAGCGCCCCCGATGATTACACCTTGTCCGTTGTCAAGTTTCAAAGCGTAAAGGCAAATTTCAGAATCCCAGAACAGGTTACTCCATGCAAACCTGCATTTCCGGCCAAGGTCAAGGGAGTTCAGGTACTCATCCATCCGGGCAACACCTGAAGCAGTGGTACAGCCGATTTGCGCCGATGTTCCGGCAGGAGCTTTATTCTGAAAAAAAGATAACAGGTTGCCATCGTCCTTTAATAGTTCCGTAACCTCTTTGAAATTATAGGTTTCATAGAATCCGAACGTCCCCTTTTGTGTAATCAGGCTTTCTGCCAGTTTTATATCCAGGTTTTCATTCACATTCACCAGAATCTGGTTTTTATCTGCGACGGTTGCCACTGAAAACTTCTCATCACTGAAGCTTTTCAGCCTGTTGGAGATAATTTCAGCCGACCGGGAAAGATCAGCGGCAGATATCCTGCTGTTGGTTGACTGCACAATTATCTGAACTGTATTATCCGGCTTAAAAGTAAAGCCCGTTGCAATTACCCCAAGGATAAAAACTGCAAAAAATGAATTTATAATTGATTTCATTGTTGTAAAAGATTTAAGTTAAAACCACGCCACTTCCTTGCGGAAGGGCGAATTGAAATGAATTAAATGAAATAGTTTAACTTAAATGAGGAGGGTCTTCAGTGTCTGACGAGTGGTACTGATTATAAAACCAGAGCAGTTTAGCCGGCTTTACCAGCAGACTGATTCTTTCAAGGAAAATGATCTTAGAACGGATTGCATTATTAATGAAAATAAGACCGTGCACATCATTAACCATCTTAAATCTGAAATTTTCAACAGACGGGAGCTGGCTATTCAGAAAATCAATCTGCTGAGCTTCAACGACGACTGCAGCATCTGAATGCAATTCAGAAGTCACCTGATAATCAGAACAGGTATCCTGACCTTTACCAGTTTCTTCAGCAAATGCAAATAAAAACAGAAAGATAAGAAACACGAATACTGTGTTTCCCTGATATTTGATTCTATTTTCACTCTGCTTATGCATGAATCAAAGTTACATGATATTCTGTTGATTTAAAAATAATAAAACGAGGTAATTCTGTCTATCTGACGATCGTGATTTATGTCATATCTTTCAAAATAACAGCTTTAATGTGATCTCTAAAGCCGAAATCTATATGACTTGCCAGCCGTTGATTAAACAAATGTTAATCGTAGAAGTCATCTCTTGAAAATGGATTAAATGGCTTCGTCGTTCAAAGATTAATTGTTCAGCAGTTCCCGTCGCTTCAAGTGTGTCAAATAAGACAAACTGAAAAAGTTGCTCAGCAACCTTTTTTTATTCTCAGGGGATTCATTGTTGTGTCCTTCGCTTTTTTTGCTTCAAACCACTTGTAATAATCGATATACATCCATTGTTTTTCCCTGAACTCAAGAAAGCCTTCTATTTCTGTTCCATTTAGCTGTGTTTCTCCTTCATAATCAAATGCACTTTCATGAATGCCAAAAGACTTAAGGGTTACCCATTTATTTTCACAAAGCGTATAAATGAAACATATGTTACAACTGCTGAAATCGCAATAATCAACCACCAGGGCTACTTCATCCTTTTTATCTTTGTTGTTGTCGCCGATGTTTATCAAACAATAAAGCCCGAAAGCGCTGCCTAAATGCAACGGTTCACTTTTTCCGTTTAACATTGTCAGAACCACATCTGATCCTATACTGTCGATAAATTGTACCAATGAGTCCCAGTCGTTAAAGTACGGGATACTGTCGATTGATTGCCCCGTAATTTTGCTTATGTTGTTTTGAACGAGTGTGTCCGTCTTTCCATCTCCGTCAAAGTCACCTGTAACAGATAGTTTATCAATATGTATATAAGTTGTCCCGCCATCCCTCATTGTTTCCTTTATTTCTGCTTCACTTATTTCTTTGTCAGGACAGGTAAAACCAAAAATAAAGAGCAGAAGTAAGTAAACTGTTTGTTTCATAATTAAATTTCAATGTTTATGTCCTAAGTAATTTGTTACCCTTCACCAAAATATAACTACTCAAAAAAATCCGGACAACAGATGCATGAACCTGCTCTCCCTGGTATTTAGTTCCAAAGCAGTTGCAATTGTCAGTGGAAACTTCCTCTAAATACTGTTCGTTATAAATTCTTGAAGGGTTCCCTTCTCTTTCATTTTTATATACTTCTCCACATTTTTGTCTTTTTCCATATTTTCCCTGTTCCTGGTGTAGAAATCAATAACAGTTTCTATTCCTTTCACGTTACCCATGATTTTATTTTTGTAATCTTTTGTCTCAAGCGAATACTTTGTCCAGCCACACATAAAAATCATCAGCAACTCAGGGTTGGAGTCAAAGAAATTTACTATGTCTGTATTTACTTCAACCGAAACATTTGGACATCCAGTCAACCACAGGATTACGAAAGAATTAACTTCCTTCCGCTTCACAGGCTGGTCTTTAATGGGTGTGCCAATCAACCAGTCAATGCCATTTAAAATATCCGTTTCATATTTTGCATAATCTTCATTTGTTGAAAATGCATAATCCTCAGGCACTTCAAACTCCTGGGCGTAAACACCAACAGCAATAATCGTAAACATCAGAAATCCAAATGCTTTTTTCATAATCAGGTTGATTTAAGGTTAATATTTATGTTATTCGGATATAGAATTACAGAATTTCAGGTTTCAGGGTTTCAGGGTTACAGGGTTACAGAATTTCAGGGTTTCAGAATTTCAGGGTTTATGGTTCAAGTTCAGTGGTGGTTAGCAGTCACCCGGGCAAGGGTTAAGCAGCTTCAGATCAGGGTTTAGCTTCGCTGACCTTCGGTTCAGAGTTACAGATTAATTCGGTCCGGTGGTTGAGCGAAGTCGAAACCATCCGGATACGGGGTTACAGAATTTCAAGTTTCAGGTTTCAGGGTTTCCGGTTTCAGGGTTTCAGAATTTCAGGGTTTAGCTTCGCTGACCTTCGGTTCAGAGTTACAGATTAATTCGGTCCGGTGGTTGAGCGAAGTCGAAACCATCCGGATACGGGGTTACAGAATTACAGGGTTTCAGGTTCAAGGTTCAAGGGTTCAAAAGGTTCAAACTAGAAGTTGGCAATAGGCAATAGGCAGTTGGCAAAAGAAACTTCAAAGGTTCAAGGCTTCATGAGTTCAAAGGTACAAGGGTTTAGCTTCGCTGACCTTCGGTTCAGGGTTACAGAGTTCAAAGGTTCAAAAGTTCAAAGGTTCAAGCGTTTCAGGGTTTCAGGATTTCAGGGTTTCAGAGTTTAGCGTCGCTGGACTATTCAATAAAGCAACAGGTCAAAAACCCGCAAAAAAATAAATGTCCCTGCAAATAATCCCACAAGCACATAATTTACCTTCGATGGAATGGATATCAAACCATTTAAAAGAAGTAAAGCTCCGGAAAATACTTGTAATATCAGAATCCTGGTTTTATATTTTCCACGGTTAAGTTTCCAATCACCTGATGTAAGCAATGAAATCCCGTTTGCCGATATTCCCAAAACCGTTACTTCAGCCTCCTGTGAATTCAGGTTGTCAAGATCGGAGCTTTCAATGGTTATTTCAGCTTTTTGACCGCTTTTTAATTCAGAAATATCTTTATGACGGTTGCGCGAAATACTGCCACTTAAAAAGATAAACTGACATTTATATTCTTTGGTGAAGAATTTATAATCTCTGAATGCCCTCCTTCCCCCTACCCTCATCATATCCGTTGAAAGTTCAACACTGAGCAGGTTGATTGAATGTACACCCTCTGACCGGTTGTATGACGTAATCCCGAAATACAGTATCAGTGCGCCTGCCAGAACAAAGTACCAGTTAAAATGTGAATTCTTTTTCAAGTAAAAAGTCTAAAGTAAAAAGTAAAAAGCCTGCGGGTTGAACCCAATGAAATGAACAAATATTCGTTGCATCTATGTTTAACTTCAACGATGCAAGGATTGCATGCATTTGCATTAAATATATCCTCAGAATTTGTAGTCCCCTTTGGCGTCAATGGTGATTTTCAGTTCATTTTTCTCCGCAGTAAATCTGTCGTAACCTGTTTTCAGATTTGTCCAGAAATCAATCAGTTCTTTGTTGTTGTTGCACTTTTCCTTATAACTGCTGAAATTCTGATCTGTCATCCTGAAGGGGAAGATGTAAACCGGAATATCGGATTGTCCGTTGTTTTTAGCCAGCACCGCATATACATACAATTCCTTGATTTTATCATCTGTCAAGGGCAAACAACCGATGGTAACACATGATCCGTGAATAAATATGTTATTCCCCGGGTCAGCAGCCTTACTCTTTTTCCGGTCAGCCTGATTTGGATAATTAATCCCAAGCGACAGGTAAAAGTTACTTACCGGATTAAACTGGTTAATCTTATAAAATCCTTCGGGAACCTGTAAGTCTCCCTGTTTCCTTTTCGGCCCCAATTGACCTGAACGCGCACATACCTCAACTGAACTTATAATCCTGTAGCTGGTCTCTGTCTTTTTCTTTGCATAAATTTCGAGTTCATCGCTGTCTTTGTAAACGACGATCAGAATATTCAGGTTGTTCTTTTCCAGGTTATTTTCACTCAACTTCTGCCCTACGATCATTTCCTTTTCCCTGAAGGCAGTTCGCACCTTCTCATACTTTTTCTGTTCAGTTAAAAAGTCCGTCCTGAAAGTCAGGGCTTCCAGCATGAAGATCATGGAGATAAGTGCGGCGGTTGTTTTCATATACTCAGGCTCAAAGTCGAAAGATCAAAGCTTAAAGTAAAGATTCATTCTACATTCTACATTCGTCATTCATCATTCATCATTCGTCATTCGTCATTCGTCATTCGTCATTCGTCATTCGTCATTCGTCATTCGTCATTCGTCATTCGTCATTCGTCATTCGTCATTCGTCATTCGTCATTCGTCATTCATAATTCCTGATCAAATTAAAAACTAACCGAAGGTGCTTTGGAAGTTACCGGATCGTTGTTCAAACCATGCTTATAGTTGACGACTTCCAGTGTTACCGGCTGTATCTTTATCAGGACGAAAATGTTCTGCCAGTCAGGCAGGCCCTCCCAATAGCCACGCTTCATTTTGATCAGCAGTTCTTTGTCATCCAGAATTTCTGCCGTACCGGCAATATTCACATATCCCTTTGCATTGACATGGTCGGCAAAATAAACACTTACTTTGGGGTTGTCTCTGATTTCCTTTACTTTCCGGCTGTTGCGTGAAGTCGCGAACCAGATAATCAAATCATCGCCGGGAGGGAATGGATTCATGGTACGAACCTGTGGCTGACCCGTGGAATCGACGGTAACCAGGCCGCAATAGGTTGTTTCGGCGATGATTTCGCGGGCTGCGGAAATAATAGTATCCCTGTTAACAGCGGATTGAGCATTGAGATCTGTTGAAATAACGGATGCAAATCCTGTTAAACAGAAAACCATAATCAGTGTGAATCCCATTTTCATATTGATGCAATTTGAGTGAAGTATTTCTGGATGATTTTTGCAAAAATTTGCCTGGCCCTATCAATTAAGCTGGCCGGAAAGCATTTCAATACAATAGCTTAGCTACACCGGGTGTCTTTAAGCTGAACCAGAATATCCTGACCGGTTCCGGTTTTTCGTGGGTTCCGTTCTTGTTTTCGTCGTGTCCGGCAAAAACGTACATGATGTCGTTTCCGGCATCGTATTGAGAACGGATGGCAGAATAATCGGGTGGAATAAGCTGAGTTCTGACACTGCAACCGGCATCAAACTGATAAAACCGCCTCAGGTCCATTTTATTGATCAGGCTATCATTGTTGGTATCCTCGTCGTAAACTGAAACCAGGAAAAAGTTTCTGTTTATGGGTTCTTTATCAATTGAGTCCTGATAAAAGGAAGGATAATAGAGTGTTTTAACTAAAACCGGGTGGCTGAACATAAAGTTGTTCTTTTCTGATTTCAGGTCATAGTGGGCTATATTTAAGAGATTATAGCCGAATAAAATATCAATTCCCGGCATAAAGTGCCTTATGTTTTCATCTTCTCCTTCGTCACTGTCGCCTGAATACCACGATTGTTTTTTACTCCCGGGCGTTTCTGATTCAGGCCGGGATTTGTAGATACTGACCAGCCGGTGATCATCAAGCCCGGTTAAAATAACCTTATTGGGGAATGTTGATACCTGCTTCATCGTCAGGTTTCCTTCGACCGAACTCCAGGTGCTGTCGCCTATAATCGTGGTATCATCGTCAGAACCAATGGTTATTTGTTCTTCTGCCTGCCCGTTGTCTCTGCCGGAACAGGAAACCATGCAACTGCCCGAAAGAATCATTGCGGGCACGATGGTGATGATAATTTTTCTATATATCATTGGTTATTTGTTTTTGTGTTTGTCTAAAATTCTGTTCCTCTTATATCCCTTTATCTTCACACTTGACAAAATGATAATCCATCTCACCCCAGGATAACCTGTCTTTAAATGCTTTATACTATTGAACCTGCTATGGATTAAAAACAATAGCCCAGTGAAAGCCCAATAAAATTATTGTAAATCCTGAAGTCAGTATAAATTTTCCTCCTGTCTTTGATATAAAATGACTTATTTATCCCCAAATCAAACACGAACGGGGAAAAAAGATAGTACTTGTCATCACTATAATATTTTATGCCGGTCGAAAAAACAGGAGAAATTCCCGCGTAGAAATTAGGAGCCGCTTTTTTTGAACCCATCCTGAAAGCCAGGTTGATCGGAAAAACCAGATCGAAATCACCCTTCTCTTTTGCTGAATAAGTGACTGAACTATAAAATATTCCGCAGTTAAATGAAAGAATATCATTTTTCACGGAATTATAAAAATCAAAAGTGATGCCTCCTGTGTAACCCAATTCTCCAACATTTGAAAACCGGTAATTAACTCCGGAATGAATGATGGGCGTAACTTCAATTTTATCTTTACTCCGGTAAACAATACTTTTATCATCATTTTTAGTTGAATTATAATGTGTTATAAGTTCGGTCAGGCTCCCGGTTTTAAGTCTGGATTTCTCTATTTGCGGATAAATGAAAATCCGGTCATTCATGATCTTTTGCATAGTAAAAACATACTCATAGTTACTCATTTTACCCTTAGCAACCTTTTTGAATGTTTCAAGAAGCTCATGAAAGTTCTGAATGCTGTCTCTTACAAAGTATCTGTTTTTACTTTGTTCATTTAATAAATAGAGGCTGATATAGCCTTTGACCAGACACTGCAGGTTTTTGCGGACCGGAATATCCTTTTCTATCAATAAATGAGATTCAAAATACTTGTGATCACTGAATCCAAATGAAATAATAGAATCCGGTAAGTATGCAACCGGAGGGCTTTGATCATTAAGCCTGAATGAAACGCTTTTTGTTAACTTATAATAAGGGTTGTTTTCAATATATCCATGCAAGGTATCATGGTTATTCAAAACGATAAATCCTTCCCGATAAGCTATCTGTCCGTTTAGTTTCACAATTACCAGGATTCCTGTTAAAAGCAGTAATAATTTCTTCATGTATCGTATTAACTGGTTTGTTCTCTTTGAATAGTATTGAAGGGGTGATCGGGTATGTGACAGTTTTCGGGGCAATTTATTTCAGAGTAAGATAATTCTGATCCGTACAAAATCACTTTTACTTTCCACTCACTATATTCATTTTTATTTCAAATGACTTCCTTTAATGAAATCATAATCCACCTCCACCCTGGAGATCCTGACTTTAAATGCTTTATACCACTGTGCCCTGCCCTGGCTTCTTGCAAAAGTATGCTCCAGGTTCTCCCTCCATTTTCTAACAGATTCAAGATCAAGCCAGTAAGAGATTGTGATTCCCAATTCTTCCCTCACCGACTCCATTCCTAAAAAGCCTTCCTGGCTTTTGGCGAGTTCTGCCATTTTATCGGCCATGGCTGAATAACCGTTGTCTCCTTCCGTTCTTACCGAACTGAAAATCACCGCATAATAGGGTGGACCAGGGGTATTTGCTATCATATAAATACCTATTTATCAATAAGTTCCTGAATCTCTGCAAAATGAAGCTCCATATGAGCCGGGTAGTATTCGATCATCTGACGGAGTGTTACTGTTCTGTTCTCAAAATTCTGCCAGGTGTTCTCCAGTTTTGTTTGATCAATGGTTTGAATAAGGTGCACCATATGGAGGTTATAATATTTCCAGAGCTGAACCAGGTTGTACCAGCCGGTATGCTGATAATCCTGCAGGGCGATCCATAAATCGTTGTCCTGCTGGTAGTCGGGAAACACAAGTACCTTGTTATACTGAAGTCTTACCATACGCTGATGGTTGTTTGAAGCAGAATCAACCAGGTGTCCCAAAATCTGCAGGATCGTTCTGTTCTGTTTGTTCCGTTTTTCTGTAATGGTATTCGTCGGCAGCTCCAGCAGAATTTGCTCCCAGGTATGGGTTAAACTTAAAATTCTGTTTGTAATGTTTGAAAAATCCATGATTTTGATCAGATTCAGTTAAATGCAGGCTGGTAGCTACTTCATTCCTCATCAACACAACGATTCACAGGGTTCCGGTATTGCCTTAACGGGATGAAAAGCATACTGTCTTTTCCGTAAATATCTGCCTGAGATTCAAAAGAAGGTTCAATGAAATAATAACAATCCGACTAAAACTCCGGCTGCAATACTACCTATCAGGATGGCTCCGTTTTTCCCCCTGTCGTGCGACACCCTGGCCTGAATATTTTCCGGTTCATACTGCCTGTCTGTTTGAATGTCTGATTTGCCTTTTAGCTGATAAAATTCTGCTTTGCAACGGTAACATGAACTCATAAGATCAGGCCGGGTCTCTTCTGTGATGATAACAAGGTTAGCATCTAAAGCGCAGCCTTCATTTCTTAGAATTTCTATTGCATGAGCCTCACTACAGGAAACTGAGAATCCGGTTTCACCGAGTTTTATTTCTCCGACTTTTTTCATGGAGTCAGTAACCGGAATAAACTTTTGAATCGCAATATCACATTCCCTGTAATCAGATTTATCCATCTGATACCCTGTTCTTATAATCCTGTGCGAGCACCCTGTAATTATCAGGAACAGTATTAAATAGTTAATGAGTTTCATAACGCTATATTTTAATTTTTCCTGACGCTTAAACTTCAAATATCTTTTATTTTTAATATTTCAGATGTAGAGAAACCGTTCAATAGTCATGCATAAAATAACAGGTTTTATGAATAAGTGAAGTCCTCCTGAAATCAGACTGCACTGTAAAATATGCGTTAATCTTCTTGCTGCATCAATCGCAGCAAAACTCTGAATAATAAAGGTCAAATCAAAACCTGAGCGTGGAAATAAAATGTTTTTTTTTCGTGGAAAGGAGCTTATAGAAAAAATCCATTTCCCGCAGATCTACTATAAAAGGATGTCCGGCGCACCAGGCTTAATTCGGGCGTGCCTGCACACCAGCCAGGAATTGGCTTATGCCAGACTAACGCCAAAAAGGTAACCCACAAATGCCGTTAAGCCCATAGCAACGGTTCCCCAGAATGTAATCCTGATGACTGCCCTGCTGATGCTTGAGCCTCCTGTTTTAGCCGCCAGCGCTCCCAGTAAAATAAGGAAAATGATGGCAAAACCATATAGGGAATATTCCATATGTTTTAAGGGCAGGAAGAGTGTAACCAGAAGCGGAAGAATTCCACCCACGGTAAAAGAGGCACCGGAAGCTAAAGCTGCCTGAATTGGATTTGCCTGTGATATCTCGTTCATACCCAGTTCATCTCTCATATGGGCACCTAAAGCATCGTGCTCCGATAATTCCTTCGCAACGGTGATTGCAGTTTCCTTTTTCAACCCTCGTTTTTCATAAATTTCAGCCAGGCGTTCCAATTCAAGTTCTGGCATATCCTCCAGTTCCTGCTTTTCACGCCTGATATCTGCCGTTTCCACATCAGTCTGCGAGCTCACCGAAACATACTCTCCGGCAGCCATTGACAATGCTCCGGCTACCAAACCTGCAACTGTTGCCAAAACCACAGGTTCCCTGAGCTGGCTTGCCGCTGCGATACCGATGGCAAGGCTGGCGGTTGATAAAATACCATCGTTGGCACCAAGTACTGCCGCCCGAAGCCAGTTACTGCGTTGCACGAAGTGAGGTGCGAGATAATCATCCTTTTTGTCTGTCATATTCGTTTTTTCCTGGTAATTACAGATTATTTTTTGCAACCCATTCCCTTCAGTGAATTTTCCCCTGAACCTGCCGGGTTATGTCCGCTGAAACATACATTGAATTTATAGAAAAGGAAAGATAAAATATCATGGCTGGCGTTCACAACAAAATTCGCTATAATAAATTTCAATTCAAAACCCGAATTTGACCAATCCCAGTCCGGCCTGGATATCCTTTTAAAGCGGCAATGTCCGGGTTATCCCTGGAATCTGAATGAAGTTCAAATGTATTTCCCAATTCCGGAGACAGTACCTGCAATTTCCGGTTTTGAAGCAAAAAGCAGGCAGTCACAAAAAGTAATTATAACATGTGTGGGGATACCTATTTAAAACCACGTTAATTGTAATATATTGAATTCTGATTCCCTATTTCAATTCTATCACTTTTGTTTATTCCTACAACACCAGGATTCGGCCCTGCTTCAGACCTCAATTCAGTTTCATCACTTGTTCCAGCAGGGGTGAAAGTCCGCCAGGGTTAATCTGGTCGTTGTTCCAGAAACTCATAACACAACTAACATAATGCCCTCTAATGGGTGCAGCTACAAAATAGATCGTCAATGTCTTACCCCCACTCATGCCCACCAGTGCCGAAGTTACGCCTGTAAAGTCATATATTACTCTCCTTGCAGTGGTTGCTGTTCCTTCAAAAGTAACATTCACTGTTGTGTCGGCAACAATTTTCCCCTTTTTCATGGCTATGATTGCAAGAAACTGATTGTCGACGGTTTTTGCAGCATCACCGCCATCCTTGTGAACACTCCAGTTCATCTGTCCATACGAAGGACATTGCAGATTGTTTATCCCCATCCAGTGGCAACTGCTACCCATGGGTATTTTTCTTCCGGCAAAGTTTATACTGTCAACATCTATTGAATTATAAACAGATTCCGGAATGGCTTCCTGGTAGATGAGTCTTACAAAATCCCTTTCAAATTCCCTGTCAGTTTTGTTTACCATGGCGAAGGTGAATCCTATTGTTTTGCTGTCTTTACTTTCGATAAAGTAATAGGATATGTTGTTGACCAGTCCGGCAGGTTCCTCCGCTGATTTAAACACATAAAAGTTTTTGAAATTCAGCAGGCTGTCCGGATAATTCAGCTCATTTTCCCTGATGGCCAGCTGTTTGAACTTCCGTTGGATGTTCCTGGCTGAAAATTCGCAGTCAATTTTCTGACTGGTTATTTCAATTCCGTCAACGTTAAAGAAGTCAATACCATGGTTCGAAATGGCCTGAAGTCTGTAAAACAGGTCATCGTTTGTTTGTCCGTATACTGAAATGGCCAGAAAGCCAAGTAACCCAAGCAGTGTGATTTTTATCTTCATTTTGTCAAAGTGAAACTATATACGGGTTTGCCCTTTTCGTCTGATGATTTTATCCAATTTCCGTCATCGTTCGGGTCATTCAGCAAAACACTATCGGTAGGGAAAATAACAAACTTCGTGAACCATGCAGTAGGGGCCGTATCTTTATGGAACCCGACCCTTCGCGCCAGCGTGCTGTCGTGGGGGGCTACTGCAAAAGGAAGCGTCATTTCAAATTGCCCCATGGAACTGTGTTTAAGGATACTTGCTTTAAAGTTGATGGTCTTTTCCGAGGTATTTTTAACATAAAAACTTGTCACAGGATAATTCACATTGCAGGCTGAAAACAACAGCAAAATCAATACAGTCAGGATTTGTTTCATAGTCTGAGCGATACGGGTCTATACTTTTAGTTGAGGTAGAGGTAAAATAAGTGACGGATTCATTGACCTTATGGTATTTTGTGGTGTTACATCAGATAAAATATACAGTAAATCATTCCAAGATTAAATGCTGAATGACAGATGATTGCGCCCAAAACCGAGCCCGATCGTTTTTTGACTTCGATAAACAACATGCTCACCAAAAACATACTTAACACCCATATCAGCGATGGAAAGGGCAAAAATTTCCATTGAAGATTGACAAACACCAGTCCGAAGTGCGAAATATGCGTTAAAGCAAATGCTGAACCATCGATGATTGCTGCGTTGCGCTCACCCAACGATTTTGCAAAGCCTGAATGAACAATTCCCCTGAAAAATAATTCTTCACCGACCGGGCTGAAAGTCATACCGGTCAATGCCATAACGGTGAATAAAACAGCTTTGTCAGCCTGGTTTATCTGCGCCGGAATATTATATGATTTTCCGATATACTGATACCAGTTTTCATAAGTGTTTCCAAATAGTGCTTCTCCGGTTAAATAAAGCAGGAAGCTGAAAATCAGTCCTGCCATAAATGCGATCAAAAGCCATTTTAAATTTTCAGGTTTTGTTAATCCGATTCTTTTCCTGCCATATTTACTTAAAAAAAGGAAAGGAGCGAGTGCCGAAACAAGCATAATCAAACCAATGTATTTGTAATTTGCCGTTGCATTTGCATTCATTACCAGGATAAAACGGGGAATACAAACGATAACAATTAAAAAAAGTCCGAATTTCCAGTTGAATGCAAAAAACTTTTGCCAGAATGGTCTTAACTCATTTTCCATATTACAAGGCGATATAAGAATATTCAGCCAGCTTGCGATTGCCTGTAAGCACTTTCTATGTATTGATTCATTAAATATACATCGCATTAAAAGAACAGGGAAAGGCTACTCCATATGTGCCAACACAACAAAGCTCGTAAAAACAAATTTCAGATCAAAGCCGGAAAGTGAAAATAAAATTGACTATTAAGTTTGATATGATGGAGATGATAAATTTAAAGTTAAAAAGAAGCCGGGAAGTTTTATTTTCTGGCACCTGGGTTATGATCTGGAACTTTACCAAATGCAATAATTTGTATGTGGAAACACTGGCCAAACTGGCACGGGACTGGAGGCTGAAATACACAGTAAATCTATGATTGGAGTAATTTTTGAACAGTCCGGTGACGTTCAATATCAACTCAGGTCATTTTACCGCCATTTTTATGGTAGCTGTCGCATTCAGGTATAAAGCCGGATTTTTCTTTCCCGATATATTGTGATTAAGTCTCTTGTAATAAGCAACCCACCTTATCTTTGAATAATTAGTTTTTGTCTACTTGTCAGTCCGTTGGATTTGATTTCAACTACGTAAATTCCATTGCTCAGATCACAAATACTAATTTGTTGCTGATTTTGTTCCAATACTTCTGACCTGACTAATGCCCCGGTAATACTGTAAATATTCAATATCAATTTTTCATTGCTGGTTCTGCTCGTACTTAATGTTACTTCATCGGTTGCCGGGTTGGGGAAAATACCAAAGCCCGGATTATCGCTGTTGGTTTCAATGCCTGTTATTTCAGCCAGGGGTCTTACCCAGACTCCGGAACCAGCAGTCCCGGCAAAAAAGTTTGTTCCGATTATGGCGGTTGAAAGAACATTATAATTTATCAAACCGTAATTAACAGGCTCCCAACTACTTCCATCGTCTACGGAAAGATAAACTCCATCCTGCATTCCTGCATAAATAACTGTGCCGTTTAAAGATAATGAAAATCCCCAACCATAACCAGTTCGCGACCAGTTGCTACCATCGCTGGTTGATCTGAATATACCACCGGCTGTTGTTGCTAAAATTGTAGAACCAAGTATTTTTACTGAAGTAATGTATGAATCTGTCAAGCCTGTGTTTATTGCTGTCCAACTGCTCCCGCTATTTGTTGATAAAAACATACCATCTGTGGTCCCTGCGAAGATTTTTGTTCCACTTATGGCTATTGCTGAAATAACGGTATTCGTTAAACCGGTTGTTCCAAGGCCAACCCAATTGGTTCCATTATCTGTTGATAAAAAAATGCCATCATATGTCCCTGCATAGATATTTGTTCCGCTTATTGCAAATGAAGAGACGCAGGAACCGTTAGAATATGTGATACCCGAATTTACTGCGGTCCAACTAATCCCATTATTGGTTGATCTGAACACGCCGCCCCAGGTTCCGGCAAAAATATCTGAACCGTTAATGGCCAATGCATTAACATATGTATTTGTAAGACCATTGCTCATTTCAGTCCAGTTGGTACCGCTATCAGTTGATAAATAAACACCGGTTTCACTTCCACCAAAAATATTGCTTCCGCTTGTGGCCAATGACCAAACTTTCGTATTTGACAAACCGGTATTTACCCCGGTCCAGTTGCTTCCATTATTGGTCGATAAAAATATTCCACCAAAAGTACCCGCAAAAATATTTGTCCCGCTTAGGGCCAATGAGTGAACACTCTTGTTTGTCAAACCGGTATTCACCGGAGTCCAGTTGTTGCCATTATTGGTTGATAAAAACACGCCATGCTCTGTTCCCGCAAAAATGTTTGTCCCGCTTAAAGCGAATGACAAGATATACGGTGTTGTCAAACCGGTATTAACCGCAGTCCAGTTGCTTCCATTATTGGTTGATAGATATACGCCCTGATCAGTACCTGCATAAAGTGTGTCACCTTTAATAGCCAATGCATTAATAGAATAGTAAGTAAATGGCGAGGGCAGACCTGTATTCACTGCCTTCCAGGTGGTGCCGTGGTTGGTTGATAAAAATACTCCGCCACCATTTCGGGTTCCTGCAAGAATAATCATACCATTTATGGCAAAAGTATTTACCGGTAAGTTGATACCACTATTAAGATCTGTCCAATGAATACCATTATCGGATGATGAATAAATACCATTTGACCAGGTTCCCGCATAAATGTCCGATCCACTTGCGCCCAACGCATAAATCCCATCAGATGATGGAATTCCGGTATTAACAGGAAACCAATCTGTACCATTGTTGGTTGAGGATAATAATCCATAACCATTAATGCTCCCTGCAAAAACACCAGTTCCGCTTACAGCAATTGAAGCGACCTGAGCACCTGCCAAACCATTATCAACCGATGTCCAATCTGAACCATTGTTGGTTGATAAAAACATATTTTTAAATGAGACTGCAAAAATGTTCGGTCCATTGATGGCTATATGGCTTACATATCCACCTGTTGGGCCATTGGTTGGTTGCCATTGGGCATTGGCCACAGAAACTGTAGCAATTAAGATTCCCAGAATAATTGTAAACTTTTTCATTTTATTGTCGTCAGTGATTACCGTTCCTATTACGCTCTTTTAATATATTTATTATCAAGTTGTTATCAATATATCTTTTGCCCGCATATAATTCAGGGAAATCAATGCGTTCTTACCTGATTAAGTGGTAATAACCTCTTATGAATAATTAATCATAAAAGCATCAAGAGAAGTAAGAAACACAAAGAACCGCATTCTTATGCTGACTATATAGAATAAAATCAAATATCTAACCAGCCTGCCGGCTGGCAGGTTTCTTATGTCTAATTACCAATATCCAATAATCCTTGCCCTAAGCCCTGTGCCCTGTGCCACCTCATCTGCCTTTGGCATCTTCTCCTCAAGGAGAAGAACCTTCTATTTCAATCAATGATTTCTGACTTCAATTTCTCGATCCTTTTGTCACCCACTAACTCTTCGTCTCTCAGTCTTATTTTTCTCCTTGTCCCCATTTCCCCTGGTCTCCTTGTCTGCCAATTCGAAGACGGAAAATTCCCGATTCTGGACGTGCCCTGTGCCCTGTGCCATTCTAATGTAAATCCTGACATGATTCATCAGACAAGGAGACAAGGGGAGCGGGAGACAAGGGGATAAAAGAGCCGACTTCAGCGAGCCTCTCCTTGTCCCCATTTCTCCGTGTCCCCTTGTCGGCTGCTATGGAATCGAATGCTAATATTTCTGGACGTGCCCTGTGCCCTGTGCCCTGTGCCATTCTAATGTAAATCCTGACATGATTCATCAGACAAGGAGACAAGGGGAAAGGGCGCGTGTCCCCTGGCGGTCGGCCCCCTGCTAGGGAATGCAAATGCTGCGAGCTGCCTGTGCCCTCACTCCCCGTTCATCCAGGCCTTAAAATCAGCGCCCCGTGAACGGCTTACAATAATTTCAATGCCAGGATCCGGAACCAGTTCAACTTTCAGTTTAAAATTGAAATAATTGTGAACCTTTTGGATGGCTTCGCCGGAAAGTATAAACTGCCGGTTTACCCTGAAGAAAAGGTGGGGATCAAGCCGTGATTCGAGTTCTTCGAGGGTTTGGGGGATAATAAATCGCCTTTTGTCTATCGTCAGCAGAAATACTACTTTATCTTCTGCATAAAAACAGGCTATTTCATTGATTTTTACCGGAACCAGAGAATCACCCTTGTTTACCAGGAAACGGTCCTTGTATTGAACTGATTGTTTTTCCTTTAACGAATCAATCATTTCATACAGCTTTTTATTCGGGCCTCCTATTCCGGTTCCGGCGCCAAAGTAGCTTTTCATTTTCCGGAACTTCTCCAGGCTTAGCTTTAGTTTATCCTTGTTGATGGGCTTCAAAAGGTAATCAATGCTGTTGAGGTCGAAGGCCTGCAGGGCATACTCATCAAAAGCTGTGGTAAAGATCACCGGAGTATCAACCTGAATGGCATCGAAAATGGCAAAGCTCTTGCCATCGGCCAGCTGAATATCGAGGAAGATCAGGTCGTAATCGCGCACTTCCTTCAGGTGGGCGATGGAGGAGATCACCGTATCAAATGGTCCTGCCAGTTCACAGCCGGGCTCCAGTTCTTCCAGAAGCTGTTTCATCCTCACTGCTGCAAGCTCCTCATCTTCAATTATTAAAATCTTCATTTGATGTTGTGATAAGTAGATTTAAAATAATACAATCGAAAATTCAGCATATTCTTCTGTCCCGATCGCTATCGGGATCGTGCCCCGTTGTCGGAAAATCAGAACTACTCCCCTGTGAGAACTGTTTTTCGAACAATGGCAGCATAACGGTAAACAGTCCTTCCTCTTGTTTTACAATAACTTCCTTGCCGGAAAGATAAAGATACCGATTGCGGATGTTCTCCAGTCCCACACCCGTTGAAGGCTCCTTTTCGAGCTTCGGCTGAATATTGTTTTCTACCACCAGGAAATCAGAATCCAATATATATACTTTTACCTGCAGGGGGTGTTCGCGTGAGATCACATTGTGCTTCAGTGCATTTTCAATCAGCATCTGAAGTGCCAGCGGAGGAATAGCAAAATGATAAAAGGCCTCCCCTACTTCAAAATCAACCGTAAGTTTGCCTCCGAACCTGTTTTGCTGGATAAAAACATATTCACGGGCCATTTTCAGCTCATCACGTAACAGAACGGCCTCTTTCTCCCTTGAATTCAGCATATAGCGCATAAATTCAGAAACGCTTTCCACGTATCGGGAAGCCACCGGATTATCGCCGACCAGCATCAGCAGCGTGTTCAGGCTGTTGAACAGGAAATGAGGGTTTACCTGGTTACGCAAAGTTTCGTACCGGGCTTCCATATTGGCTTTCTCCAGAGCCTGGGCCCGCTGCAGGTTCGATTTCCATTGAATAAAAAAGGAAACAGAAGCGTAAATGGAACTAATGGTAAAAGTAACGAGGACAGAAATGGTCAATATATTTGATTTCTCTATGCGACTCATCGGCAGATTCAGAATGCGTTCGATAACGAAGATTTCGCCCAGTTCGACCAGTATTACAAAAGTAACCAGGGAAACCACCTGAAATCCGATAAGCTTCAAAGGTTGTTTAAAAACCGAATATCGCATTACCAGAAAATTGATGATCCACATGCTGCCATGCCATAAAATGGTGGTCCGGGCCAGCGACACCAGAATCACCCCGGCGATACCGGAACCGGAAACCAGCTGATTGTAGCTGATTACCGGAAACAATATGCTGATTACAACAATTCCGACAATCCTCACCAGGATCTCCCGCCCATTGAACTGAGCCATGTGGTTGTGCTCAAACCTGAATTCCTTTGGTTCTTTCACCTTCTCCGGTTTTATAGTTTTTCCTTTTAGAAATGTATGCGATACTGCATCATCGGGAAGAATCCAAGCTGGTAAACTTCATTCACTTTATTCTCCGATTTGCTGTACACCTGCGCCAGCACATTTTCGTGATTGGTAAAATTCTCAACATAGAACTGCCATTCCTGCGAGACTCTCTTGTTTTTGCCATTCAGGCGGTAGCCGAATTTGATATCTGCCTTAAAAAACGGATCAAATTGCTCACTGAAAGCCTTCGAATCATCATATTTGGTCTCGCCTGCAGCCATAGAAGCTTCCAGGTCAACCGGAGTGTAACGTTTGCCACCGGCAATGCTCAACTTCAGGTCGATGTTAAAGGCCGAGCGGCTGTTGATGGTAAACTCTTTACCCACCAATGTATTCACCACATAATTTCCGTTAAAGGCGGTGTTTCGTTCAACGCCATCACTCCCCTTATATTTCGACTCAAACAACGAAACCGTGGCAAGATAATAAATATTCCTGCTGAAGAAGCGCTCGAGGGTAAACTCAAGTCCATAATTGGTTCCTGTTCCGGTGTTAACCAGGCTATCCTGCGCGCCCACACCCCAGCTGGCCCCGGTGTTCAGCATGCTGAATGAAGTTTCAGGTATCTCAACGGGTACATCGAAAACCGACTGGTAATACACTTCAGTTTTCAGTCGGGTATTGGCCGAGAGGTAACGGTCGTAACCAAGTACCATCTGGTGCGAACGGGTGAATCCCAGCTCTTTGTTGGTTTCTGTTAATGTACCATCGGGCTGCCAGGTACCGATGAAATAAGTGGGTAAAGTCTGAGTTTTGGAATGCAAACCATAGCCCAGGCTCAGTTTTTGATTTCCGGCTATCTGCCAGCTCAAACCCAGACGTGGTTCAAGGCTGGCTGAGCTGTTCACATCCAGGTAACTGAAATGAATACCGGGAATTATGCTCAATTGGTCGTTGAGGTGCCAGGTAGCCTGGGCATAGGTTTGGTAAAGACTTACGCCATCACCAAGGCCCTTACTGAAATCAATGAATGGCCTGAAATCGTTGTCGGCCGTATTGAATTCCTGCGAAAGCAGGTCGAAACCCAGACGGTCAGCCACAAAGCCAAACCTTGCCGACAGATGGCTGCTGTATTTGGTATGCAGGTATCCGCTGAGACTTGCCTTATAATCGGTGTAGTTGTGATCGATGTTGGGGTGTGGCACACCGGCCACGTCCAGTGTATCTATCAGGGTTCCGCCATCCTGGTAAACACCCGAAAGGTTAAGTTTAAAGTAGCTATGCTCATTCAGATAGCCGGTATAGGAAATGCCCGATGCTGCCATGCGGGAACGGTTGGTAAGGTCCTGGCCTTCGTCGGTATAGAGATCCTGTTCATTGCCATCCTTGCTGTCGAGCATGGCTATTTCGCTGTCACCTGCAAGGGCAAATACCGAAATACGACCTTTCTTCATGGGAAAATTGAGCTTGAATGAAAGGTCCTTGTATTTGGGAACGCCGGTGGTACCTACATCAATTATATCGTCCATCAGTTCGAGGGTGGAATAGCGGAAATTAGCGAGATAGGAAGCTTTGCTGTTCTTGCTGAACGGACCTTCTGCCCCCAGTTCAAAACCATTGAACCCTACCTGGAAAAGAAATTCATGATGCTCGTTGTTGCCATTGCGCATCTTCAGGTCGAACACACCGCTAAGGGCGTTGCCGTATTCGGCAGGGAAAGCACCTGTGAAAAATCGCTGTTGACCAAGAGGTTGTTGTTCAGCATACCGACTGGTCCGCCGGTGGTACCATTCTCGGCGAAGTGATTGGGATTGGGGATATCCACATCTTCAAGCCGCCAGAGTAAGCCACCAGGTGAATTTCCGCGGATGATGATGTCGTTGCGCTGGTCGTTGGCAGCCGACACCCCGGCATAGTTCATGGCCATCCGGGCTACGTCGCCGCGGCTTCCGGCATATTTCTCGGTTTCTTCCACCGAAAATGACCGTGCACTCACGGCAGCCATGCGGTTAATGGTTTCATCCCGAATGGAATAGGCTTTTATTTCAACCTCTGCGCCCTGTATTACCTGCTCTTCCATTTCGGCTTCAATCACAATTTCTTTCGCTGAATTTACGATCAGCCCTTCAAAAGCAACCGCCCTGTAGCCCATAAAGCTGATGCTGATGCTTTGTCGTCCGACAGGAATGCCACTCAGCCGGAAATTACCGTCAACATCGGTTACTGTACCGATAAGGGGATTGCTGTTAAGTAAAACAATGGTAGCCCCCGGGAGTGGAGATTTTGATTCTTTATCAATCACCCGTCCCCTGATGGTTTGGGTGGGCTGGGCTATCCCTGTAAAGGAGAGAATAAGAATAGTTGAAATGAGAAATATCCGTTTCATAATTTTTTGTTTTTATTTGTTCTGCAAAAATCAGAAGGGAAAACTGAAAGACAAATTACAATCCGATAAGTTGTATAAAAATAAAGATGAACCATTCATTTTACCAACTGAACTAAATCTCCTTTTTCAACATCGCGATTTATTACCTTTGCTCGTTAACTGATTCCAACCGTATGTATGTGCGAATCTTCCTTTGGGGCCTGATATCATCATTCCTGTTTTCATCCTGTGCTAGTATTCTCAACAGGAAATACACCAGTGTAAGAATTGTTACGGAAGAACCTGGTAAGATTGAAGTAAACGGGCTGACGCTGAAAACGCGGCCGGAGGGCATCGATTTACCGGTTGAACGGCAGGACAAACCCCTGGTCATCCGCTACCAGACCGATTCAGTCGATAAAACGGTTACTGTCGACAGAATCAACTCCTTTGCCTGGGTTGCCAATATTTTTACCAACTATGGTCTGGGGATGCTGGTCGATAAAAAGAAACCTATTCGTTATGGCTATCCGCGAAGCGTGGTAATTTCAACAAAACCTGAAGACATTGTTCCCCCCCGGTTCAATCCATTTGTTCCTGAAGGAAGTTTTTACTGGCATTTCAGCATTCCATACTTAAACAACTTTCATTTGCAACCTTTGAATGAAGGCGTTCAAAACAGTACCGGATTCTGGGGCATTGCCACCTCCTTTGAATATTTCCACATCCGCAACCGGTCGGTTTCGCTATCCATTGGCGGGGCAATTGATTTCTTTTTGCCTGTCATTGCTGCAGTGGATTACAGCGGCGAATGGGAATCGTCGTCGACGGCATATATCAGTCTCGCATACAAGCATTACTATAAAAGGTTTAATGCCGGGATGGGCATCCATGCCTCTCACCAGTTCTGGAATTATAACTACAGTAGTTTCGGAGACGCACCGCCGCCTACCCGTCCGACCGTGAGTGTTTCGCACTGGACAACAGGCCCCCTGCTTTCGGTCGGCTGGCAACTGGGAAGGCATACCTGGACAGCGCTGACATACAAGCCCGGATTTTTCAGATCAGAATTGCCCAATGCCTATGAACATGTGATCAGCCTGGAATTCGGAACAAATATTACACTCAGGTGAATAGAGTTGGCGCGCGTTTCCAAACGTGTGCTTCCACAACCTTACTATTTATCTCTTTTGTCTCAACAAACCAGCCAGGAACCGCCTCATTATCAGCATCGTGCTGTTTTCCGCTTTTTGCCGGTTTGGCCCTTTTCAATTGATTTTTTAATATAATCCTTTGCCAGGGGCACTTTGCAGGCGGTTCCATTCATATCAACCTCCACCTTTCCGGTGTTGGAAGCAACCAGCAGTGATTTATCCGTCAATGCACGGATGTAAGTTCCAACAGCGATGATAAACCCGTTCATCACATAGCGCAGCCTGTTCGGCGCAAGATGAATCTCCTTTTCAACATGGTCGAGCAGCCGGCTGTAAGCTTCTATATCGAGTTTCTGATCCTCGTTCACCGCAGCATAATATGCCAGCGTAGCCCAGCCGGCAGAAGCAACCAGCTCATCTGCTGACTTTATCCACTTCAACCCGAGCCCGAAGCCGAAATCCGTTTCCGCAGCCACCCAGGGTACAGCGAACTCATTCAGGTAGGACCAGTAAGCCATGCCAACCCACTCATCGAGTTGAGCTTCTGTAATCTTCTTTTCATCGGCCATCAGCCCGGCAAGATACATTGCATCTGAATTCCCGGTTTTGAATAGCTCCAGCGACAGTTCATGGTTCTTCTTTGTTTTTTTGAGTATCTTTTTCAGATCCTCCACTTTCACTCCAAAAAATGGCTCCCTGGCTCCGTGCCGCATCAGGGTCTTTTTTGTTTGTGGATCACCATATTTTTCGAGTTCTGTGAGGATATCCGTTGCTGTCATTATTCTTCGGTTTTGAGGTTTAATTGTAGGCTATTTTGGGGTCCGTTTGTTATCAGGCTCCGAAAGTGTATTGCATAAGCCCATTTACAAAAGTAAATAAAAAGGAAAATGAAAGAATCTGGTCCAGCTTTCCTTCCTTATTATTTAACCAGCCAATCCAATAAAAAAAATCCTGAACTTTGGGTTTTTCAATCCCGGTTACATGAAGAAATTAATTCTCTTTTTTTGCCTGATTCCGGCGTTGCATTCAGGCCGGGTCTTCGCGCGACAGCAGGTTATCACCGATGGTTTGCGCTCTTATTATTCCATCGTAGTGGCTGAAACGGCCGATTCACTTACCCTTTTAGCCGCAGGTATACTTCAGGAATCCATCTTCCGGATGACCGGGTGTAGTCTGCAGATTCAGCATCAGCCTGTCAAAAAACTGAAATCATTCTTTATCGGGAGCAGCTGGATGAAGGGAAAGCCCGTCTACAGGGAGCTTCAATCCCTTAACGGGGAAGGATTCTACCTTTACAGTGAAAAAGACGACTACTACCTGGCTGGCAATCAACCTACCGGCGACATTTATGCGGTTTATAGCTTGCTCGAAACATGCGGTTTTCTTCAATTCAGCGCCACTGAAGCCTTTTATCCACAAACTGATAAACTGGTAATGGAGGAGATCAGGCAGGGGTTTCAGCCCGACTTTACCTTCCGGCATCCGCACTTTCCCGATAAAAACAACCCTGCATACTACCTTCCCACCCGTACCCACCCCATGGATGACTGGGGGCTGTTTGTGCATACCTTCCAGAAACTATGCCCACCTGGTGTCTATTTTGATCAGCATCCTGAATACTTTTCGCTGGTAAACGGACGCCGTATCCGCGACGGGCAGTTGTGCCTGAGCAATCCTGCAGTTATTTCACTTTTGGCCGAAAACCTCCGGCAGGAAATGGCCAAAAAACCGGAATGCAACTACTGGTCAGTGTCGCAGAACGACTGTATCAACTATTGTGAGTGTGAGCATTGTCAGGATTTATATAGTAAGTATGGCAGCATTTCCGGCGCCTATGTGAACATGGCCAACCAGATTGGAAGGCAGTTTCCTGAAAAGCAGATTTCCACGCTCGCCTACCAGTTTACACGTTCTGCGCCCACCGGCATTGTACCCGATCCCAACGTGAACATTATGTTCTGTTCCATCGAATGCAACCGCAGCCAGCCATTGGAAACCGATGCCCGGAGCCATGATTTTGTGAAAGACCTGCAGGACTGGACTAACCTTACGCACAATATCTTTATGTGGGATTATGTGGTGCAGTTCAAAACCTACACCTGCCCTTTCCCGAATTTTGACGTATTGCAGCAGAACATCCTGCTTTTCAGGAAATACGGCATTCCCATGAAGTTTCAACAGGGCAGCGGCGGGTCATGGTCCGATTTCAGTGAGTATAAGCAGGCATTGATTGCCCGGCTGCTGTGGGATGCAGATCTGGATGAGCCGGCCTTCCGTCAGCAATTCTTCCAGGCTTTTTATGGAGCTGCGGCACCGGTCATGCTTGAATACTTTGGAAGGGTACAATTTGAATTGAATGCGATGGCAGACCAGAAGAACCTGGATATCTATGGTTACCCGGTTATGTATGCCTGCTGGTTTCTGAAACCGGCGCTACTGAATGAATACAAAGCCATGATGGACAAGGCGGAGGCAATGGTTGCAAGCGATTCCGTCAGGTTTTTGAGGGTACTTCGCCAGCGTTGCAGCGTTGATTTCGCATACCTGGATGTTGCTTTGAACCTGAACGATCCGGATCTTTCTTTCTATCAAATGAAACATGGCAGAAAGGAGATCAACCCCGTGATGACCGGCCTGCTTGACCGCTTTGTAGAAAACTGCGACAAAACCGGCATCCTCACCATTGATGAAAACGGTTATACACCTGAACAATACCGCGCCCAGGCGATGAACATCTCATCCATGGCCATTAAGTCCAATAAGGCGGCAGGCAAAACCATCACTTCGCTAACACCCTATAGTCCGCTCTACAATGTAGGTGGTGAAAAAGCCCTCACCGACGGCCTTTTCGGAGGACAGCATTTCAGGCTCAACTGGCTGGGTTACCAGGGGAACGATATGGAATTGCTGGTTGATTTCATCAATCCTGAAAAATTCAGCATGGTGGAGACCAATTTCTTCCTCGACCTGGTGAGTTGGATTTTCCTGCCGCTGGAAGTCAGGATTGAGGTTTCTGACGATGGCCAGACTTTCAGGCAGGTACTCACTCAGCCGATTCCTGAGCAGGAACGCAATCACGGACAGCGCCCGGTTCAATTTACGTTTGATTTTCCGGAAACCACTGCCCGGTATCTGAAAATAACCGCCATAAGCAAAAAAACCTGCCCCGACTGGCACCGGGGAGCCGGGCAGCCGGCATGGATTTTTGTGGATGAGCTGGTGGTGGAGTAAAACTGCTAAAATCAATCTTTTGTACCCGATTGATAAAAAACGATTTCTCATTACAATAGTCCGAAAAGATTAAGAATCACGCAAAGACGCAAAGACGCAAAGAAATGATTATTAATGATTTATGATCTTCACGCGAGTTTGCATAATACCCCGTTGGCGCGCATCTCCCGGCGTCCAGCGCCCCATCAACTATTTGTTAAAACGTTAATTCACATATTGTTTGTTTTTACTGTATAGTTCTTTCCTATTTTCCCGTTGGCGCGCGTCTCCAGACGCGTGCTTCCAGTACCCTGTTTCATCAACTATTTGTTAAAAATCCGTTAATTCACATATTGTTTGTTTTTACTGTATAGTTCTTTCCTATTTTTGCATTTCAAACAAACCACCATGAATTCAGCAACTGCTGTTTTTAATTCCTCTCTTTTCACATCATGGTCATGGTGGTGGCCAAACCAGGCCTCCTAACTTAATTTCTACCCCTGTGGGAGCGTATGCTCCTTTTCGAAACTCATTTCGGATTGCGGATTTCTGATTTCGGATTTCTGATTGCGAAAAGCTGGTTTCTGGTTACTGGTTGCTTGTTACTGGTTAACGGACAACTTCCGACTTCCGACCACTGACTTCTGACTTCCGACCTCCACCTTCCGACCTCCACCTTCCGGTCATTAAACCGGATTGAAAAGCTGTCAACTATCCTTCGCAACAAACCAAATCATCAAAAAATCCCAAACTTTAAAAACCCAAAAAAATGGAACGAAAAATAAATCTTACCGAACAGGAAATCCCCCGTTTTTATTACAACATCGTGGCTGATATGCCAAACAAACCATTACCACCTCTTCATCCGGGCACGAGGCAACCCATTACGCCCGATATGCTGGAGCCGCTTTTTGCAAAGGAGTTGATCCGGCAGGAAGTATCGTCCGAGCGTTACATTGAAATCCCGGAAGAGGTCAGGAAAATATATTCCCAATGGAGGCCTACTCCACTTTTCAGGGCGATTAACCTTGAAAAAGCGCTGAACACCCCGGCCCGGATTTACTATAAATACGAAGGTGTAAGCCCGGCCGGCTCGCACAAACCGAATACCGCTGTAGCCCAGGCATTCTACAATAAGATTGAAGGCATCAAAAAAATTACCACAGAAACCGGCGCCGGACAATGGGGAACCGCCCTCTCTTATGCCTGTCAGATGTTTGATATGGAATGTGAAGTTTTCATGGTTAAAGTAAGCTATGATCAGAAACCTTACCGTAAGATTATGATGAATACTTTCGGAGGGAAGGTATATTCTTCTCCTTCAAATCTGACATCGGCCGGACGCAGCATCCTGGAGGCTGACCCATTGTCATCGGGAAGCCTGGGTATTGCAATTTCAGAAGCCATTGAACGAGCAGCCTCCGACCCATCAGCACACTATGCGCTGGGCTCTGTTCTGAATCATGTTTTGCTGCACCAGACCATCATTGGCCAGGAGGCGATGATACAGATGGAGAAAGCAGGATTTATGCCTGATATCGTGGTGGCTCCATTTGGTGGTGGAAGCAATTTTGCCGGTATTGCCTTCCCGTTTTTGAAACTGAATCTAACAGAAAACCAAAAAATCCGGTGTATTGCCGTTGAACCTGAATCCTGTCCCAAGCTGACCCGGGGTGAATTCAGGTACGATTTCGGTGATACCATCGGATTGACACCGCTGTTGCCCATGTACACGCTTGGTCACGATTTCATGCCTTCACCCATTCATGCAGGTGGTCTCAGATATCACGGTGCCGGCGTAATTGTAAGCCAGTTGCTGAAGGACGGGCTGATCGAAGCCGTTTCACAAAACCAGGCGCGTTGTTTTGAAGCCGGCATGCAATTCATTAAAACCGAAGGCATCATTCCAGCCCCGGAAGCTACTCATGCCATTGCTACCGTTATCGACGAGGCCAACCGTTGCCGGGAAGAAGGAACAGAAAAGACCATCCTTTTCAACCTTTGCGGACATGGCTATTTCGATATGGCTGCCTATGAGATGTTCATGTCAGGTAAACTGAACGGAGAGAAGCAGGTGAGCGACGCAAGCATAAGGGAATCGATCAGGGCGATTGAAGTGCTACAACCCTAAACTCACCACCGGCCCCCTCTCTTTGAAGGAAAGAGCGGGGGCCGGTGGTTAGTTTTTGTAGTTTTTCGTATTTTTGTATATGACAAGTTCTTCAAGGAAAAAACATATAATACAGCTTTCCAGGGAAAACCGCAAAAATATGACTTCTGCTGAGGCAGTAATCTGGGAATTAGTTCGGAACAGACGACTGGATGGAAAGAAGTTCCTGCGTCAGCATGTCTTTTACTACGGCTCGACAATGGGTAAATATCAATTCTTTGTGGTTGATTTTTATTGCGCCGAAGAAAGTCTGATTCTGGAAGTTGATGGTGGAATCCATGAATTTAAGCTGGAATATGACGATCAAAGAAGCATTATTCTTGAAGAAAAAGATCTTCGAATTTTAAGAATTAAAAATGAAGAAGTAAAAGATATTGAAAGAGTTAAAGAGAAGATAAGAGCTATGTTTATCAAAAAATGATCTACTCCAAATTTTTTCCAAGAGTTGGCGCGCGTCTCCGGACGCGTGCTTCCACGACCTGCCAAAGAATGCTTCAGGTTTTTGAGTTCATTCCCCTTCCAACATCCTTTTAGCCTCTTCCAGCCTTGCTTTCTCATTTTCAGCGAGCTCAGGGTAATCTATGTTGAGTTCTTTCAGGCGGTTGATGATGATGTTGCTTACCGCGTAACGCATAAACCATTTCCGGTCGGCTGGAATCACATACCATGGAGCATATTCTGTGGAGGTTGCCGACAACATATCGCTGTAGGCTTCCATATATTCGTCCCAGTGCTGCCGCTCTTTAACATCTGCGGATGAAAATTTCCAGTTGCGGGCTGGATCCTCGATGCGGTCAAGAAAACGTTTCTTTTGCTCATCCTTTGAAACATTCAGAAAGAATTTCAACACCATGGTACCATTTTCAACCAGATGCATTTCAAGGTTGTTGATCTGGTTATACCTATTTTCCCAGAATTCATTATTAACTTTTTCAACTGATCTTACGGATGGGAGATTCTGCGCCAGTAAATACTCCGGATGTACCTTCACCACCAGCACTTCTTCATAATATGAACGGTTGAAAATTCCAAACCGCCCCCGCTCGGGCAGGCAACTGTATGTACGCCAAATGTAGTCGTGGTCCAGCTCAATATGCGAAGGCGTTTTGAAACTGTATACCTGACATCCCTGGGGATTTAATCCGGACATCACATGTTTGATGGTACCATCCTTCCCGGCGGCATCCATCGCCTGGAAAATTATCAAAACAGCATTCCGGTTGTCTGCGTAAAGCTTGTCCTGAAGTTCAATCATCGCGGAAACATTCTCTTCAAGCAATTTTACACCTTCATCTTTGCCATTAAGTACTCCTTTATATGAAGGATCAAAATCTGCTACTTTGACCTTCTTCCCAGGTTTAACGATTATTTTTGGATCCTTCAACATGTTTTTCATATTCATCCGGGTTTGGTTACCATTACAGAGTAAAGATAAAGAAAATGCCTGACTTCCTAAAAATCAGCCGGAATACTTTCATTATCATATCAACCAGCCAAAAATTTCTGATCTTTGTAAAATCAGTCATCGGTAATCATTGCCGGAATTAACATTCTGTTTACCTGTTAGCTCTTTTTACTTTTGCCTTTTGCTTTACTATTTACCTTTTACTTTACTTTTTACTTTAAACTTTGAGCCTGCTCCGAAAAGTCAAAAAAAGAAGATTTGACACCAAGTCACCAGGACACCAATCTACACAAAGTATTGTATTTCATTAAATTAAATTGGTGAATTTTTGTGTTTTTGTGGTTTGGTGTCGAAAAACTAGTTTTCGGAGTGGACTCAACTTTAAACTTTTTACTTTACTTTTTACTTTAAACTTTTTACTTTTTCCTTAAAACTATGCCCTACCTTGTTGTTGACCTTGAAATGAGCGGCCCAGAGCCTGGCTACCACGAAATCATTCAGATCGGAGCAGTTTTGCTGAACGATAACTGGGTGGAACTCGGCACTTTCCTCACCAATGTTTACCCCGAAAACGAAGAGGCTTTTACAGCATCCGCTGAAAAAGTGCATGGCCTTTCGTGGGATGAACTTCAGGAAGCACCGATGATCTACGATGTGCTGGAAGATTTTGAAAAGTGGATTCGCAAAATGCTGAAAAGGCAATCGGGTGACCTCAGAGACCTGGTTATTTGCGGACAGAGCGTGATCTTTGACGTAAATTTTTTAAAGTTCGCCTACAGCGGTGAAAATATAGAGTGGCCATTCAGTAACAAGCTGATCGACCTGCACACCATTGCATTTTACACCTTTAAAATTCTGGAGGCCAACGGCAAAACCGTTCCACGTTCACTCAGCCTGAAAGCAATATCCGCATACTTTGGTTTTGAGCGGGAAGGAACCACCCACAATGCCCTCGAGGATTCACAGCTGACCATGCTGTGTCTTCAGCGGTTTTTCCAGATGGCAGCAAAATTCCGCGTAACGGATTGAAGACTTCGTGTACATGATCAACTCACAGGATTATGATTGACCGCCTTCGATGAAGGTGAATCAACCCTCATTTTCCGGAGACGGCTAATGATCATGAAAATCCGCTAAACTCTATATTTCAACCTCTTCCAGGCAATCTGCAGGTTTATGCATCGCAACACTGGTTGCTTTATGGTCAGCCGGTTTGTGATCAACTGCTTCAAGCAACAATTCGGCAATATCTGCCACACGAACGTCTGCCTGACCTGCAAAGGTCTTTTTGCAAAGCGGACAAGCCGTTGCGATGATCTCAGGGTGATTTAAGGTAAGAGAGGCGATCGTGGCCTCTGTTAAAGTTTTACGGTTTTCGCCGGATAATGCAGTAATCCCAAGACTTCCACCGCAACAAAGTGAATCCTTTTTCTTATGATCCGCCTCAACCAGTGAATAACTGCGGGCTATAAGGCGGCGTGGCTGCTCGTAGATGCCACTTCCCCGTCCCAGATCACAGGGATCGTGGAATACAACCGTTGAGGGTGAAAACCCGGGATCCAGTTTATTTTCCTCCACAAGTTTCAACAGGTATTCACTGTGATGGTAAACCGGGATATCGAGCCGGTAATCATCCCTGAACATTTTGTAGCAAATAGGACAGGTGGTGACCAGGATTTCAGCCTTGCTTTCGCGGATAAGATCCTTGTTTTTTGCAACCAGGTTTCCGGCAGCCATAAAATTGCCTGAAAGTTTTAGAGGCCTCCCGCAACAAATACTTCCATTTTCATCTACAAATGTAAATTCGACCCCCGCTTTCTCAAACAAGGTGAGCATTGCCTTAATGGTTAATGGGTTGAGATGACCCATACAGCCTGCAAAAAATGCTACTTTACCATTTTTTACCTCCTGTTTACCGATGTATTCATAGGCGTTTGCGGAAAAAAACTGATGAATGCTCCGCTCGTTCAGGCGGATGTTGGTATTTTCAATCCCGACAGGGCAACTTGTATTGCAGCGCCCGCATATCAGACAGGTTTCCGTTTTAAAGAGGTCAGGTTTCCTGTCCCTCAGATCCCTCAGAAAATAGGCGGGCTGAATATTGTTTATTTCGAGATCGCTGCTAAGCTGGCATTTATCAATGCAGATACCGCAACGCGAACAGGCATTGAGTTCTACATCTGTAAAAGTGGAATGAGCCTGTTTTTCACGGATGCCGAATCTCCTGAGGAAAATCAGGAATATCTCTGTCAGAATATGCATGTATCGGGTAAAAGGCATACTGACGAAAAAAGTGCCTAGTGCGATGGAATAGGCAAGCCAGGCCGGGTATCTGAGTAATTCAAGGGGGAGGAAGCGGGCAAAATAGTGTCCGAGGGTATTGGTGAGAAATCCGCCGGTATCGTAAAGGCCGGCATTAAAACTTTCAGCCAGCAGTCTCAATGGGAAAATCATCCAGAGTGAAGTCAGGGCAAGCTTATCGATGGTTTTCTGACGGGTTGTTTTTTTCATGCCAACGAAGCCACTTCTGTATCGTTTGTAAATCGCAATAAACAACCCGGAGAGCACAAAGAGCAGGAGAAAATCCATCGCAAACACAAAAAACCTGCGATAAGGCAATTCTTTGAGATCGTGAACAAAAAATTCGAAAAATATCGGGTACCAGGGCGGGTTGATGGTTCCGTGGCTATACCACCTGGTTTCAAGGTTCCCGGCCACAATCAGAAGAAACCAGCCGAATGCCAGGCTCATGTGCATGTAACCCAACCAGAAATTTGACCGGAATACCTTCCGGTGCAACATGCTTTCCGAAACAACTTCACGGGATGCATAAATGAACTTCCTGCTGAAAAGTCCATTCAGGAACTTTTTCTTGTCACTAAATGGAAGTCCCTTGAACCAAATTGTCCATTTTCCTATAACAACGATGAGCACGAAGGCCATGCCACTTATAAAGGGCAATACAAATGGATCATACTTCATAGGCCTTTGATTATAGCGTGTTTACGAATCAGAAGCACAATATTACGGGTATTGATATTCCTCGGACAAACCAGCGTGCATTTCCCGCAGAGCATACATTTCTCAGCTTCCGCGATCATCAGCTTTTCCTCTCCACGCTTAATCCTGTGTATCAGTTCTCTGAATCCAAAGTTGGTGAACCGGCCGGCAGAACAGGTGGCAACACAGCACCCGCAGGCAATACAGAGGTTAAAGCCAGGTTCAGCCTCCGAAACAGACCTGGCCAGTGCATTGCCTGCCGTATCCAGATCGGTTTTACCCGATTTTACCAATGAATATCCAAAGTCGGCCATCTTTTTCAGATCATTATTGATTAATCAAATTCAATGCTGAATCAGACACCACCAAGGTACTGATGAATCCGCAGGGCGGCAGCCCTGGCTTCATTTACCGAGTCGGTAATATTAGCCGGACCTGAACAGGCTCCGGCAACAAACACACCCTTTTTCAGAGTCAGTGTACTGCCTGTATGCGCATTGGCAATACCGGCAAATCCATCTTCATTCCCAAGCAAACCCAGTGATTTCAGAATTGTCATGGTACTTCCTGCAGGTGACATCCCAACCATGAGAACTACCAGATCTACAGTTATCTGCAAAGGCCTGGAAACCAATGTATCTTCAGCCTTTATCATAACCTGATGGGTACGGGTTTCGTTGGCTTCCGACAGCCTTCCGCGGATAAAATTCACACCTTTCACCTGGGCTTCCTTGTACAACTGCTCATACCCGGTTCCGAACATGCGCAAATCCATATAAAAATTATAAACTTCGCATTCCGGAAGTGCCTCCCTGACTTCCACAGCCTGTTTTACGGCAGTCACACAGCAAACCTTTGAGCAGTATGGCTTATTGACCTTTTCGTCGCGCGATCCAACACAATGGATAAAAGCAACTTTTTTTGGCTCAGATCCATCTGCCATTAACGGTTTACCTGATGAAGCAAACATTTTCTCCAGATCGGCCGAGGTAATAACATTCTCGAAGATTCCATATCCGTATTCTTCCTTTTTCCTGGCATCAAACAATTCGAAACCCGTGGTCAGAAGCACCGCATCAGCATACGCGGGTCTGCCTGAGGACTCAATCTCAAACAGGCCATCAGTTGACTTTACTGAATTAACAAAAGTACCTGTAGCAATTTCAGTTAGGCCGGTTAAGGATGAGGCGAGTTCATCAACCACTTCACGTGCATTGCGGGCTTTAGGAAACAAACGGTCCCAGTTGCGCACATTGCCGCCGGTGAAGGCTTCTTTTTCATACAACAACACACGATAGCCGAGTTGATTCAACGCCGCTGCTGCTGCCAGTCCGGCGACTCCACCTCCCACTACGGCGACTGTTTTATCCATATATTACTATTGAGCGTAAATTGCTATTCATAAAATTTCAGGTTTAAAGGCGATTCGGGTTGCCCCAGATCTTCACCATTTGCCCCCCTGAATTTAGATTCCGGATCATAAGCAACCCCCATTTTCTTAAGCAGACTTTCAACCGGCACCTGGTGTAATTGCAAACCCAGTTCCCAGGGGTCGAACCCCAACACCAGACCGGCCACCTCCTCATACGTCAGTGAAGGAATCCCATGCCCGTCTTCTCCGTAAGTTTTCCCTTCCATTTCAGCCAGGGCATATTGCCAGCGATCCAGAAAATAGGCGCACCCGGGACAGTTTGCTATGATAAAGTCCGGTTTCTCAGGCTCCATGGATTCGAATTTCTTTTTTGAGCAGGATATTGAATACCCCCGGTTTGCTTTAACAAGATACTGACGGAAGCCAAATCCGCAGCAATGGCGGCGTTCAGGATAGTCAATCACCTCACCACCCCAGGCTTCAACCATTCCTGCCAGCACATATGGATACTCGGCACCGCCGATACCCTTTTGGGGAAACATCTTGGCATAGTGACATCCGATGTGGTCGACCACCCGCAGGGGCTTGCCGGTTGTTTTATTCACCAGCATGTATTTCGCCTTCGCAGCAATCTCATTTCTGAACTTAAAAATAATATCGCTGGTGTGGGCAAGATTGCCGGGTATTTCAAACGTTCGCCCGGTTGCTTTATCCAGGTTTTCCCTGGCCCTCGCTTCAACCTCCGGGAAATGATGCCATGAATCAAGAATTTCGGTATAAATACCAAAAGAGGTTACGCAGGAAGGCACATAATTCTGATAACCGGCTTCTTTCATCAGGGCAAAATTCCTTCCTACAACAGTCATTGTGGTTTCAAGAGGGACAACTTCGGCATGGTAACCTATTCCGGTGCAGGTGGTATGGTGCCGGTCGTCAAATACATCTTTCTCCAGCACTTCCCGGAGAATTTTCAGAAAAGCGGTTTCAGATCCGGGAAAAAAGTTTTGCCGGATGCAACTTCTGACATAGTAGAATTTATCATCTGCTATTTCCTTCTGGTAATCGTTCCAGATTGATCTCTTCCCCTCCTGCTTCATTTTTTTGTATGTCTGGCATTGTCATTTTGAGTAAAAATCTCTTTGAAATACTCGCTGTCTTTTCCGGTACCACTTTCAAGTCCCATTTCTTCCGCCTTCCGGGATGAATGCTCTTCAATTTTACGGAACCACTCCATTCCGCCGGTAACTTCAAAAATTCGTTTCAGCTCATCGAGATCTTCCTGCGGAACCTTTCGGAGGGCACCCGGGCCTTCCCCTTTATAATTCGCACCTACTTTCGGGAGTATTTTTTCGGCATTGGCCCTTTCCCAATCCCAGAGTGGACCCTGTTCCGGAAAGGAATCAGTGTTCATGTGATCAAAGTAGATACAATATCCGGTTTCAAGGATTGATTCACCGACCATCCTTTTGATGGCAAGTTGCTGACGTCCCTTTTCAGATTCAACGAAAAGGCCTGTTTCAATAGAGAGGCTTCTCAGGGCCTGGATGATCATCCCGGGTGCGTTCTGCCTCGGGCAACGGGTCTTGCAACTCATGCACTCACCGCAATACCAGATCGAATCGCTTGCCAGAAGTTCCTTCAGGTCGTCCTCATTCCTTGACTGGACAATATCTGCAATGGTGCGAGGCTGGTAATTATACACCTCGGCTGCCGGGCAAATGGCTGTGCAGGTACCGCAATTGATGCAGGCACTCATTCCTTCAATAAACCTGATATCCTGGTAAAGCCTGTCAAAAAGTAAACCCATGTTTATACCCCTGTTTAATATATTGGGAAAAATAAATGCATCGGTTAAGAAATACACAACAAATATAATAAAGAGCCGCAACAGAAAACCTGAATCAATATTTTTATCCTGCACCCATAAAATGGTAAATTTTATTATCACATTGATTATAAATATTTTATCGGATTATCCATGAAGATTTTCCAGTAATATAATTTCATTATAAATAAGCATGGGTCTGACCTCATACTGTATTCATTTCCGGCATGATAACTGATAAATTGAAAATAAATGCAGGTGCAGTATCCAAACTACTCACACTGTTTTGTAATGTTTCTTACCTTTGTAGGTTGATAAGTGATTTCTTCATGTTGCTGAACGATACTGAGATAAATGCGATAGCCGGAACGATTCTCAGGGACCATAGTTTCCTGTTCCCCTCAACCTACCCCGACATTCCGTTAAATCTTGCCATGCTCAGGGATGCCCTTGCCAAGGCCGACATAGTAACTGAGAAGAACGACATCCCGGATATTATGCAGCGGGTGGAACTCTCACTGGCCGCCATTGTACCGCTTACATGGAATAACTACGGCTCAATCGCTATCCTGCTGAATCAGCAATACCCCGATGAAAACCTGCTCTCCATCAGCGAACAAAGAGTCATTGAATTAACCAGGGGTCTGTCCAATTTTGCTGACAACAGCTTACCTGACGAAGACGTAATTGATTCGATCATGTACACATGGATCAGTTTTACCGATGAGGACATGAGCCTCAGCGAGGATGAATCCTGGAGTTGATAAGGGACGCAAACCTCTAAGCCATCTAATTAAAAATCTCATATTCTACCGCTTATGAAAAGGTACTTTATCGGTGTGATGATCATTATCAGCTCTTTAACACTGGTAGCGCAGAAAACTACATTTATCACCCCAGATTACAAGAAAATCAAAAAGGCTTTATCCGTTAAAGATTCACCGACCTTTTACCCAAAACTGATGGAAAGATACAAGGCTCATGATACCACCCTGAGCCCAGCTGATTATCACCTGCTTTACTACGGATACAGCCTTCAGCAGGAATATGCACCCTATGCCCATCAGCCCTTTGCCGACAGTCTGATGGCCATTGTGCGAAAGGAGAGGATCAGCCCGGATCAATATAATCTGATTCTTAAGTATGGGACCGCAGTTCTTGATAAAAGCCCGTTCGATATGCGTTACCTCGACCCGATGATTTACGTTCTGCAGATGCAGGGGAACAAGGAAATGGTTGAAAAACTTGAGTTTAAGCTGGGTAGAATCATCGAAACGATCTTTAATTCGGGCGACGGGCTTACCGAAAAATCAGCTTTTCATGTGATTTCGGTTTCACACGAATATGACCTCATCCGTGCTCTTGGTTTTGGATTTGGCGGTGAACAAAGCCTGACCAAAGGGGAATGTGACTTCTTAAAGGTGGAAACCAATGACTACGGCATAAACGGGATGTATTTCAACGTCTCCGCCTTGTTCAAAGCAAAGAAATAACCATTTCAATTATTTGTATGAGTTTTGTCCAGCTTACCGGTGAGAATCTGTCAAAAGAACATATATGTTGTGCGATTTCTGAAAAAAAGCAGGATTCCGGTCTGGCCCTGAAAAAATCATGGCTTAAAGAAAGAATTGAAGAAGGCCTGGTGTTCAGGAAACTGGATAAAAGAGGTAAGGTCTTTATTGAATACATCCCGGCCGGGAATGCCTGGGCCCCCATTGATGCCCCCGGATATCTTTACATCAACTGCCTTTGGGTATCGGGTAGCTTTAAAGGTAAAGGCCATGGTATCAGTCTTATGGAATCATGCATAAACGATGCACGAGGCACCTCAGGCATTGTGGCTTTAAGTTCAGAAAAGAAAAGACCGTTTTTATCAGATGGAAAATTTCTGAGAAGATCCGGGTTTAAAGTGTGCGATACCGCTGAACCGTATTTTGAATTGATGGTGCTGAAACTTAACCCCGATGCGCCCGATCCCCGATTCCTTGATATGGTTAGAAATCCCGTGATTGATTCCGGTCCCGGACTTGATCTGTTTTATACTTCCCAATGCCCGTTTTCACCTGATTATGCAGAAATTGCCCGTAAACTTGCGGATGAAAGAGGAATCAGCATCAGGGTTCACCACCTTGATACAATGGAAAAAGTACGTACCCACCCGGCAGCCTGGTCAACCTATAGTTTGTTTAAGGATGGTCGTTTCATCACCCACGAAATTCAGACCGCTGCCAAACTTGAAGCTCTTGCTGCAGGGTAATAGGTTCCCGGAACGCTGAGGTTGCTGAAAAACAGGCAAATAAACTATAACCATTGGGATAACTATTGCTATTTTCTATACCCTGAAATGAATAATCCCGGTATTGACAGGGAAGTTTAATTTATTTGCTTCTGACAACAGAATAGAATTATTCTAAATTATATTAGTTGATTTCTATCATTCCCAATTCAATATATTTGTGATACGATAATTAATTACGTAACATTTCCCGGAATTTGCCATTAATATCATGTTATGTTATAACGGTCATTCCTGAGTAATAAAAAAGATCCTACTTAATAAAAAACAGATCATGCAATTGCGTAAACTACTTCCATTGATTTTCATCCTGGCAGGATTTTATGCAGGATTTACCTCCGCTCAAAACAGCATTTCAGGTGCTGTTGCACAATACAAGCTCAATGGCAATGCCCTTGAAACAAGCTCCGACAGTCTTGAAGGCAAAGCAACAGGAATTCAGCCTGAAACCGACAGAGCCGGTAACAAGGGCGGGGCTACTCTTTTTGCGGGAACAAAAAAATCCGCTTACGGTTACATCAGGTTTCCGGTTGATTTGTCACCTGCCGGGCTTCCGGTTGCAACTGTTTGTTTTTGGATAAAAGCCGGCGAAACTTATCAGAAGATGGTTCCGCTATTTACCGGAGAAGAAAAAAGCCGGGGTATTCTCACTGACTACGAAAACGGTGCCCAACGCTGGTCTGCATCGGCCGGAAAGGATGGGCTGATTGGCGGACCTGCAGTGCTTAAAGATCAATGGGCATTTATAGCAGTAATTTACGATTCCCCAAACGAACAGGCCCGCCTGATTGTAAACAACGAGGTGTTTGGAGGAAGAGCCAGAATGAGAAAAGGCACTGCCGGTATTACGCTCGGTAACTTCAACGGCACAATGGACGACCTCCTGATATTCGACCGGGCACTCAGCCTGCGGGAAATTGAAAGTATTTCCGGGATTCCCGTTACAGTGAATGTTGATGGATTTGCCATTGAGGACCGCAGCGGGTACCGCAAACGCATGGAAGATGAAAGGAAATCGAGGGTTAAACCCGGTGACCGTTACATCGTCGGGTATGACGAACTGATTATCCGCGACAGCATCAACAGCCCCAATACCCAGTTCGTTTTTAAAGGAGGGGATACAGTAAATGTTATTAGCGCATTAAGGAATGAATGGTTTGTAGTCCGGAATCAGCAGAATCAACAGGGTATGATCCGTGGAAGCACCTTAGAATCCAATTGCTATAAAATCGGAAAGAATAAAATCACTTTCAGGTTCTTTAACTGGCTTAGCCAGCTGTTCCAGTTCAACAAGTTTCGCAACTGGTTATTTGTAGCCTTCTTCACCGTTATCCTGATCATGGCCATCCGGTTCAGGTTTGAGTTGAACAACTGGTTTCAGCGCCTGGGACAAAGAGACCCAAGAGAGGCCGGAGGTTCTAAGAATGAAAAAGTCCATTCCTCCTTGAACTTCCCGAAATTCGAAAAATATTTCCCAGTCGAAAAACCTAAATGGTGGATTATTTCACCGGGCGTCATTTTTGGGCTGTTGCTGGTTGTTGCATCCATCTGGGATGGCCATGAAATGGAATGGTACTTCAATGAAGGAGCCTCTGTGATTCCACAAGGCTTTACCCTTCCAATCCATTGGGTCTTGTGGACGGTTTCGATCCTGGTTATACTCCTGATTTTGGCGCTGGTTTTTGAAAGCCTTGCCATTGCAGGTCCATGGGCCGGCTTGGTGAGGATAGCAATGCTGGCTATTCTCAATCTGCTGGCTGTTATCGTAGCGTTTTACCTCTCTGCCGGACTGCTTATAGCCATCATTGGTTTTATCCTTTTCTTTTTTGCTGCAATATCACTGATCGGAAGAAGAAGGTACTGAGAACCAATGTTTGCTTCTGTTATAAACATTAAAAACTGACTGAATGCGGGCTGAAAAATACATGATTGTAAAGGATTTCCCCGAAAAGGAAATCAAGAAGGCATGGGACAATGACGAATACATCCAGGGCATTGCCGCAGATAATTCTTCCTGGATTTTACTCTCTACAGGAATTAAATCAAACGGGTTACAGCGTTGGGCCACGAATGCGGAATTCCCATCCAAAGAAATCAAAGATGCCTGGGACGAAGGTTATGATATCCTTTTCATGGATTATGTTAAAGACCGCTGGGTTGTATTCCTGGAGCAGGGAACCGGGTTCAGCGATCAGATCTGGAGAACGAGCAGCCGCTTTCCGGAAAAGGAAATAAAACAGGGAATCAAAGACGGATATGTCATTACTGGTCTTTCATATGGAGTGGACCGTTGGGCGGTGGTTATGTCGAAAGGAACCTCGTTCAGAAACCAGACTTTTGCAACCTTTTCCGACTTCCCGGAAACAGCCATTACGGAAGGCTGGAACAGCAACCGCGACATAACTGCCCTGGCATATGGCGACGGTCAGTGGGGGCTTGTGATGTCGGAAAACACCGGTTTCATAACACAAAGCTGGGCTACCCGGAATGACTTTGAACCGGAATTGATTAAAGAAAAAGCCAACACGGGCAATGAACTCAGCAGATTGTTTTATGGCGGGGAGATGTGGGTGTATGTTTTTACAACTTTCAAAGCAACAGCCAACGCTGAAATAGTTGATGGAGCCGGAAACAGGCATGAAACGCTTTCCTCTTCCGTCAACGATCCGAAACCCGATACCGGTTCTGATGCCATTGCACTGCTCGAAAAAGGCAGAGAACTTGCAAACCGGCAGGAACATATGAAAGCCATAGAATGTTTCAAAAAATCATTGAAACTTGATCCGGAATACTATACAGCCCACAATTCGCTGGGTGTATCTCTTGATATAGTAGGTGAGAAGGAGGAAGCCATGGATTGCTTCAGAAAGGCTTTTGAACTATGCCCGACCGATGAAATTATCCTGGGAAACCTGGTAAACCAGGTGATCTCAAACCAACTTCCCACCGTTGAAATCATCAATGCAGCTGAAAAGGCCGGAGAAGAGACCATCAATAAAGTGGATACCGCAGTCGTGCTGAATAACATTGCTTATGCCTATGGGGAAGCCGGTAGAAATGAAACCGCCATTGGATATTATAAAAAAGCATTGATTTACGATCCTGACAATGAAGTAATTAAAGAAAATATGGAAGAGGTGGTGAAGGCAGAATCCGACAGCCATATCGGTCATTACTCACCACCTGTTCCGGAAAATGACCCAACCGGAGTTGCCGCTCCTGAATCACTGGACTTTCTCCTGAAAGAGCTGAATAAATTAACCGGACTCGACGAGATTAAACAGGATGTAGATGCATTGATCAAGTTTATCAAAGTTGAGAAAAAACGCAAGGAAAGAGGCATTGCCATTGGCAGCACCACCCTTCATACAGTATTTGCAGGACCTCCTGGAACAGGCAAGACTACCCTTGCCAGGCTGATGGGGCGATTTTTCAAAGCCCTCGGCATTCTTAAAAAAGGGCATGTAATTGAAGTCGACCGCTCAGCACTTGTTGGAGAGTTTATCGGGCAAACTGCCATCAAGACCAGTAAAGTGATTGACTCTGCATTGGATGGCATTCTTTTTATCGACGAGGCCTACAGCCTGACCCCTTCCGATTCGCGCAACGATTTCGGGGAGGAGGCAGTTAACACACTGGTAAAGCGCATGGAAGACCACAAGCACAACCTGGTTGTGATCGTGGCCGGGTACGAAAAAGAGATGAAGCGTTTCATCAATTCAAACCCTGGCCTGAAGCATCGTTTTACCCGGTACTTTTATTTCCGTGATTACAACCCTGAGCAACTGACCACCATTTTCGATGCAATTTGCAGCGAGAAGAGATTTACACTTGAATTACCTGCCGAATCGAAGGTGACGCGTTACTTTCAATTCCTTTACGAATCGAAAGACAAGCAATTTGGCAATGCCCGCACGGCACACAACCTGTTCGAAGAGGTGGTTCGCTACCAGAGTGCCCGCCTGGGAGTTAATGATGTAGACAACCTGTCGGATGAAGAATTGCTCACCATCAAAGTTGATGATGTAACCGCTGCTGTAAAGGATGAATTTGAAGATCAGCATGTAGAAACCGTAGAGGAGATCATGGCTGAACTGAATCAAATGGTCGGACTCGAAGAAATCAAGCAGAATGTAATTACCCTGATCAATTTCATCATGACCCAGAAGCGATTGATTGCCAATGGACATGAAGCTGACGAAATTACCCTGCATAGTGTGTTTTTTGGCCCGCCGGGAACCGGCAAGACGACTGTTGCAAGGCTGATCGGTAGAATTTATAAAGCACTTGATCTTCTGGCCAAAGGCCACCTGGTTGAGGCTACCCGTGCCGATCTCGTAGCTGAGTTTGTGGGTCAGACAGCCATTAAAACCAATGAAATAATCGACTCAGCCATGTATGGTGTACTGTTCATTGACGAAGCATACTCGCTCACATCGGCAAAAGGGAGCAACGATTTCGGCAGCGAAGCTGTAACTGCCCTGCTCAAGAGAATGGACGATGAACGGGATAAACTCGCTGTAATAGTGGCCGGCTACACCGAAGAAATGCAGGAGTTGATCCGGTCGAACTCAGGCCTGGAATCGAGGTTCAGCAACTATTTCTATTTCAGCGACTACTCTCCGGCCGAACTACTCGAAATTTTCACCGGAAAGGTAAACCGGAAGAAATTTGAAATAACCGCTGATGCAGTGGAACTGGTTTCTCAATATTTCGCGGAACTCTTCAACAATAAAACCAAGAGTTTCGGCAATGGACGCATGGTCAGGAATTTCTATGAAAAGCTGGTTAAAGCTCATTCCAATAGAATTGCAACAATGCCGGAAGCAAACAGGCAGGAGATGGCCACATTCGTTGCTCAAGACATTGCACTGGCAATTAAAAACTCCACTTCCATCATTCCTGCCAATGAGCAGGGAGAGCAGCGCAGGCCAATCGGATACAAAAAGTGATACCGGAAAGAACAATCCGCATGAGGAAACCGATCACGCGGATAAAAAGAGAACGGCAACCTTTCATTGGGTTGCCGTTCTCTTTTTATTTAATACGTAAAGCTAATCCATGTCAATATTCGGCTGAACCCTGAGATCCATCGCTTCAAGTTCCAGGCCCAGCAGGTTGCCGAAACCGGAGCGGTTGTTCATGTAACATCCGTTATCGAGGTCAATAAAAGGATACATGGCAGATTTAACGGTGAGGTCGATAAAATCGAGGCTCACGGGTACATGACCATGAATGAGCCGTCGGAAAGCAATTTTGTGCGGCCTGACTTTGAATTCCCTGACCCACAACATGGTTTCTTCATCTGAAAACGGGTCTTCAACTTCAAAATTCAGACCTGCATGCACCAGAACAAATTTATCAAGTTCAAAGTAGAGCGGCAGGTTACGCATCCATTCTATATAATGCTCAGGCACAGAAAGCAGGTTATCGGTTTTAAAACTTTCCATGGCCTGTATCCCGCCATGTTTAAGCCACTGCTGCTTTGACCGGTTGGCCTGCCTGAAGCCCATGAAGCTTTTTAACTCCTTTTCTTCGTCCCATGCTTTTACAAAAAACTCCTCGTGGTTTCCCTTCAGCGCCACAACCTGGTAACCCTGTTGCTGCAGCCCCATAACATAATCAAGCACGCCCTTTGAATCGGGGCCGCGATCGACAAAATCGCCGAGAAAAAAAATCCGGTCGTCTTTTGATGGAACGATCTGCGTCTCAATCAGGGACCTTAAACTGCGGTTACAGCCATGGATATCGGGAATGACCCATTGTTTTGACATGCAGGCTACTTTTGAGCTTTTCCCTGATTGGCAACAGCTTCCATCAATTGTTTTATAACCTCCGGATCCCCGAGGAAGTAATCTTTCAGCAGATTGAGGTCATCGTCAAATTCAAATACATAGGGAATACCGGTCGGGAGGTTGAGACTGACAATGTCGTTATCGCTGATGTTCTTGAGGTACTTGATAACTGCCCTCAGGCTGTTGCCATGGGCAGCAACCAAAACCTGATTATGTACTTTGAGCGATTCACGGATTTCGCCTTCCCAATAAGGAACCATGCGATCTACTGTATCCTTCAGAGACTCGGTAAGCGGGATTAATTCAGATTTCTCATTTTTGTACCTGGGGTCGAGGCGTGGATTTCGTTCGTCGGTTTCTGCTAAAGGTGCCGGCGGAACATCGTAACTGCGGCGCCAGATCAATACCTGATCATCGCCGTATTTGGCGGCTGTTTCGGCTTTATTAAGTCCCTGTAGATTGCCATAATGCTTTTCGTTCAGTCTCCAGCTTTTCAGAACAGGAATCCATAGCTGATCCATTTCTTCCAGCGCCAGGTTCAGGGTTTTAATGGCCCTTTTCAGGAATGAGGTATAAGCCAGATCGAAAAAAAATCCGTTTTCTTTTAGAACTTTTCCTGCTTCGTGAGCTTCTTTTACTCCCTTTTCAGTGAGATCAACATCGGTCCATCCGGTAAAACGGTTCGACATATTCCATTCACTTTCACCATGACGTAATAATACAAGTTTTTTCATAAAATGCAGATATTTGACGTAATTAAGATCTTTCTGTATGACCGTGCAAAGATACAAAATTGTTAACTTCGAAATTTAGACGGACGGGGATTAAAACCACCGGGGAAAGGGAGTTTTGGGTTCAATTAACGCAAGAGTCAAAAACCGGAATTTAACCGGTCAGATATTCTAAATCTTCCATCTTAACAGGCTGTTTGGCTTAATCTGGCCGCCAAAAAAATTACTACCTTCGCGACGCAATCCAAAAACAGGACTTGCCGGATAAAAGCGCTTACCTATGAACCTCTACAAGCGGATTAACAACATTACAGGCTGGCTGGTATTTGCCATTGCCAGCGTGGTTTACATCCTGACAGCTGAACCAACCACCAGTTTCTGGGATTGCGGCGAGTACATTGCTACCGCTTTTAAACTTCAGGTAGGGCATCCGCCGGGAGCCCCGCTCTTTCAGATGCTTGGACGGTTTTTCTCCCTGTTTGCATTTGGCAACACAGCCAATGTAGCTTTTATGGTAAACCTGATGTCAGCCATCAGCAGCGGCTTTACCATCCTGTTTCTTTTCTGGAGCATCACCCACCTTACCCGCAAACTCATCACCAATGAAGTCAATCCTCAATTAGGTGAAATCCTCACCATTGCCGGTAGCGGGCTGGTTGGGGCACTGGCTTATACATTCAGCGACTCCTTCTGGTTTTCGGCTGTTGAAGGCGAAGTTTATGCCATGTCATCTTTCTTTACTGCCTTTGTTTTCTGGGCTATGCTAAAATGGGAAGACAATGCCGGAGAAGCTCATTCCATCCGGTGGATTGTGCTGATCGCCTTTATGGTTGGCCTGAGCATTGGGGTGCATCTGCTCAACCTGCTGGCTATTCCCGCCATTACCCTGATCTTCTATTTCAAAAAATACAAACCTACCACCAAAGGCATTGTACTGGCATTGATCGCATCGGTTGTGCTTATCGGACTGATCATGAACCTGATTGTTCCATGGATCGTAAAGCTGGCCGGCCTTTTCGAACTGTTTTTTGTGAACTCAACCGGATTGCCTTTTAATGTAGGAACATTCATTTACTTTATCGTGCTGGGTTCAGGCCTTGTATGGGGATTGTATTTTACCCGTAAGAAAAAGAAAGTCCTGTGGAATACCATTGTACTGTCGTTCACATTTATCCTGATCGGTTATTCGAGTTTTTTTATGCTGATAATCAGATCGAACGCAAACACCCCCATCAATGAGAATCAGCCTTCCAACGCCATCAGCCTGCTTTCGTACCTCAACCGCGAACAATACGGCGACTGGCCGATACTCAAAGGGCCATATTACAACGCACCGGTTGTTGACCGTGAAGACGGGAATCCTGTTTACAGGAGAGATGATGCTGCGGGCAAATATGTAATCATCGACTCCAAAAAAGATATGGAACCGGTTTACGATCCTGCCTTTTCAACGATATTTCCCCGCATGTGGAGCGGAATTGAAGATTCACACGCAGATGCGTACAAGAAATGGGGAAAAATTAAAGGAGTGCCGGTGACGGTAACGGGTCCTGAAGGGGAAACCGAAACCATCTTCAAGCCGACTTTCAGTGAAAACCTGCGGTTTTTCTTCAGCTATCAGCTCCAGTTTATGTACATGCGTTACTTCATGTGGAATTTCGCCGGAAAACAAAATGATTCCCAGGGTTATGGCAACGATCAGGATGGCAACTGGATCAGCGGTATCGGCTGGTTCGATGAAATGAGGCTTGGTCCTCAGGATAACCTGCCCGAGAGCCTTGACAGTAAAGCCAGAAATACATTTTACCTGCTTCCGTTGCTCCTGGGATTGGCCGGTTTGATCTGGCATATCAACAAAAACTATAAAGATGCATTGGTCGTTGCCATGCTCTTTATCATGACCGGGCTGGCTATTGTGGTTTACCTGAATCAATATGCCTATCAACCCCGTGAACGCGATTATGCCTATGCCGCCTCATTTTATGCCTTCTCCATCTGGATTGGGCTGGGTGTTGCTGCAATTGTGCAGGGACTGAAAAAATACCTGAGCATCAAAACAGCAGCTGTCCTCACTACGACGGTTTGCTTACTGGCAGTACCCGTTCTGATGGCGGCAGAAGGCTGGGATGACCACGACAGGTCGGACCGCTACACCGCCCGCGAAATGGCCCGCAACTACCTCGAGTCCTGTGCACCGAATGCCATTCTTTTTACCATGGGCGATAACGACACCTTCCCGCTGTGGTATGCCCAGGATGTTGAAGGAATACGAACCGATGTCAGGGTGGTAAACCTGAGCCTGCTGAGTGCCGACTGGTATATCAGCCAGATGAAACGCAGGGTTTATGATTCGGAAGCGGTTCCATTTAGCCTTACTTATGATCAGTTTAAATCGGGAACCCGCGAAGTGGTCTATCTCTCAGACGATAAAAGGCTCAAAGATCCGGTTGACCTGAAGGAGCTTTTCGATATCATACACGGCAATCCTTCGGCACTACAGGTAAACAGCTCTATTGGCCTTGTCGATTATATTCCGGCCAACCGTTTCAGCATCCCGGTTGATTCAGCTAAGGTAATCAATAACGGTACTGTGCCACCCGATGATGCAGCCTACATTGTCGACACACTTTCGTGGACCATCAAACGGGGAATGCTCAGCAAGAGCTATCTCATGGTACTCGATCTTCTGGCTCATAACAACTGGGAACGCCCGGTATACTTCTCTACCACTGCCGGCGAAAGTTCCTACATCGGGCTGAATGACTATCTGCGGCTTGAAGGAATGGCTTTCAGACTGGTTCCGGTTAAGAAAACCCCTGACCAGAATACCATCGGACATATTAACACAGGCATCCTCTACGACCGGCTCATGAATACCTTTGCTTATGGCAACATGGAAAAACCCGGTGTTTATCTTGATGAAACCAACCGGCGGATGGTTACCAACCTACGCACCAATTTTGGCCGTCTGGCTGAACAGCTCGTTGCCGAAGGTAAAAATAAAGAAGCCATTGCCGTTTGCGACCGTTGTGTTGAAATTGCACCAGACCAGTCGGTCAGGTTCGATTACTTTATGCTTCCGGTTGCCGAGGTTTATCTGAAAGCCGGATCTGCAGCCAAAGGCAATATGTTGCTTGAACGCCTCTACCAGCTTTACTCTCAGAACCTGAATTATTATTTCCGTTTCCCCGGCGACCGGATTGCTCAGTTTGATTATGAAATGCAACAATCGTTGGCAATCTTAAACCGCATCAGCCAGGTAGCAGGGCAGAACAGCAACACTACCCTTGCAGAGAAGGCCAGAACAGAACTTGAGAAACAGTATGAAATGTATGTGCAGGTTACGGGGAAACGATAAATCTTGTTGCGAGTTTATTAAGAACAGACAAGGAGACAAGGGGACCAGGCGAATGGGAGACAAAGGGAGAAAAGAATTTCTAATGTCCAATATCCAATTTCTAATTTTTAAACTTTTGAACTTTTGAACTCTTTGAAACCCTGAAACCTTGTAACCATGTAACCCTAAAACCCTTGAATTCTTGAATCCTGAAATTCTGAAATCCTGTAATTTTGTAATTCTTTCATGTTTATTTCCAAATCTCCCGGCATACTCCGCAGCCTTACGCGTAAAAACCTGACCTGGGAAATTCATGACCGGCCGGGAGAGATTTTCCTGACGTTTGACGACGGACCAATTCCTGAAATTACCCCCCTTGTGCTTCAGATTCTGGAGAAATACCAGGCCCGCGCCACTTTTTTTTGTGTGGGCGACAATGTGCAGAAATATCCGGAAGTGTATCAGCAGGTGTTGGATGGAGGTCATGCTACAGGTAACCATACCTTTCATCACCTGAGTGGATGGAAAACCCCGCTGCCGGAATACCTTGAAAACATTGAAAAGTGCAGCCAGCTGGTTAATAGCAGTCTCTTCCGCCCACCCTATGGCCGCATAAGACCGTCGTATATTCAATCCATCAGGCCAACCTACCGGATCATTATGTGGTCGGTACTTACCGGAGATTTCGACCAGGAAAGCACACCTGAGAAGGTACTTGAAAATGCCCTGCAACACACCACCGATGGCAGCATCGTGGTTTTTCACGACAGCATTAAAGCGGCCGACAGGATGTTTTATGCCCTACCCAGGTTCCTGGAGCACTTCTCTGAAAAGGGATACAGGTTCAGCCCTCTTCCGGATGACACGAATGTAACAGGGAATATCAGGTTATAAAAATCATCCTGTCAACCATTTGCAAGCTTACATGACCACAATGCGGTGAACCCCGGGTTTAAATTTCATATTCAACACGACCAGATAAACTCCGGGCTTAAGATGATGATTGAAGGTGTTCTCCGGATTTTTTCCAAGCCGGAATGAACCAATCCTTTGGCCGGTTATGCTCACAATCTCTGCATATTCAGGTAATATTTCAGGCTGGCTACAGCGGAGAATAATCTGGTTGTCAGTGGCAAAAACATTGATTTCAGCCAAAGCTGACGGAGAATCACCAAAACCTGCCGACTCCAGTTTATTGCTGCTAACGTCAGCCCAGGTATTGATCGCTTTTTCAGAAATAGTGACAGAAATCCCGGGTGAAGATGCTACATCGGATGATACAGTCAATATACATTCTGAAGCACTCAGGTATTCGACGCTTTGTATATAAAGACCGCCCGGGGCATCGTTCAGTTTAAAGTCGGAATTTTTCAAAACCGGCCGGCAAAAATAATCACCGAAAAGTTTTACATTGATTTTATTGGTTACAGCCGAAATGCCTACCCAGGGCTGAAGAACAGTTCCTGTTATGTTCCCGTCCATCCAGTGAAGACGGCTGAAGAGAAAGTCCTCAAAGTAATCCACTTCATCCCCGTAGGTATTACCCTGCCAGTCGTAATTTGGCCATACATACTGCCCCAATACCGGCCAGCGTTCGAAATTCCGGTCTTTTGCCGCTTCTGTATGTAGCTGAACTGAATCGATCACCGATTGAATTTCATTATCTGTAAGCACCTGCTCCCGTAACAGGGTCCAACGGGTTTTTACTAGGTTCCGGAAGTAATTGTCTTCCATAAGTCTTTTCCACCAAAACATAATGCTCCAGTCTCCGGCCTGAACATCGGTATAAATCCAGCCGGTAGTGTTGATTCCGGGATCCCAGTAATCCACATTCCCGTATCCGAGGTTAAAATCCCAGGCCGGCCCGGCGAAAAACTTTCCACCATCGCTGTCTTTTTCTTTAAAGAAATAGGTGCTGAACCTGTATTTGTCAACCTCTTTTGAAATTTCGCACAGCAGCATAAAATCGACAAAAGAGGGTGCATCAAAATACTTCTGATAACCATAATCGGGGTCGGCAAATGAAGTGCCGATAAGTGCCTTTTCAGCGTTTGTTATAAATAAACTGATGTAGTTTTTTTGTGGGAGCACAATCTCTTCCGGCTCAGGATAGTAATACTGAAAAATGATATCCATCGCGTTTGGGTAGGAAGGTGATGGGGCCGACCGCCAGCCATCGGTACCAAAAGTAAAATCATAATCGAGTTTATCTACTTTTATGATATAACCGCCTGTCAGATCATCGCCCGAAATTTCATCGGGTTTTAAAGTGGCAATGTCAACGCGGCCTTCATCCTTTTTGATCTTCTCTTCAAGCACGTAAATCCCTTTGTAATCGTTGTTGATCACCACTTCGCAGTAGATGGTGCGGGTGCAGTAATTCCCCATTTTATGTCCCATATCGAAAGTAACCACGTTGCGCATCAACGATTTATCGGTGTATGGAGCATAAAGAATCCAGTCATTTTCTTCAGGCATGCCCAGCAATGAAACATCGAGGTTTTCACCAGTATTATCGCGGGTTTCAAAAGCATAGGATTTTTTGGGAAACATCTGCGTGGATTGCCCCCTGGTTTCAATGCCAATATTACCATCGAAGTCGTTGAAAGGATCGTTCAGGTTATTCATTTCGCCGGGGCCATTGTCGATGATACCCATAACAGCGTCAATCTTGGGTTCATCGGGAATTGAAACACCGAAAGTATTGATCACCACGATCGGAAGATTTGATTCGAGTTCAAGAGGTGGCGGGCTCCCCTTTAAAATATCGTCAATAAACCAGTCAATGCCCGGTTCAGTTCCTAGAAAATCCCAGAAGATCACCATGCGGGTCAGGTTATCGAAATCCATTCCTGCGAAATTGTACTCCAGGTCGCACCATTGACCGGGCGTGGTGCTCATCACAATTTCATGCGAAGCGGTATTGTTGTAATTCTCAAATTTCAGGGTAACATCCCCGCCCGTTGGAGGTGAAAGCACTTTAATCCGGTAAAGGGGGAACAGATCAAAATTGACCGGTTCAACCAGATCGGTGATCATATACTCGTACATTCCGTCGGTGGTAACAACCCTGAAGCAATGTTGAGAGGAATTAACCGCGTCAGGAGCGGGATTGGTAACTATTTCGGAAATGCCGTTTGAAGTATACCACTCCTGTGCGATGCCATCCCAGTTGGAAAGGGTGTCGTAAGTCTGGCTGATTGCCTTGGTGGATGCCAGAGACAGCAAAATCGTCAGCCATAAAAAAGCAATTCCTATGTTTTTCACTTGTGGATGTATTAGCAGTGGGAGTATATATCAGAAATGTCCGCAAAGTTAATACTTTTAAAAGGGAATTGTAATGTTTCACAGGTAAATAAGACGGTTTGGGGACAGGTTCATGACCCCGCAGAGTAAGATTCCCGGAAATGGATTTTCAATGACCGGAAAGCAATCATATTCCCGGCATTCCTTTTCAAATCGATTATTGGTTGGAGCACCGATTACTGAAGTGTAAGCATTCAATCCCGTTTTAGGCTATTGCCTGATGAACTTTACAACCCGGGTGCCTGAATTTGTTGTAATCCGTGCAATGTACATCCCGGATGAGAGTTCCCGGGCATCAATTGAAATTCCGGTACCCTGTATCGCATAAACAGCATTCATTTCCCTGCCGCTGAAATCTGTGATGATGAGACCAATCAGTTTACTCTCAGAAAGTGAAATCCGCAGAAAATCCACGACAGGGTTGGGGTAAACCTCTGAAACGTCAGGTTTTTTAGAAAAGGTAGCCCTGTTATCAGCAGAAATTATCCACTGCTCCGGATCAAATTTAACCGAATCGATTTCAAACTCAGGATAAACTCTGTACAGTTGCGCATTGGAGCTATGATCGAAAACAATCGTTGTATCCTTCCCGGAACCATAGAACATCACCGGAACGGGCATTTCGAAAAACTGCACCGAAGCATGCGACTGGGTTTGCCGGATTTCAACCTCATAATCACCGGCGGCAATCTGTTTGCATATAATATTGTAAGATGGATAGCCCTGCCCGTAATACCAGTCGTTCATGAATTCCGTAAGGTCCTTACCGGAAGCAGCCTCAAGGTGTGCGATAAGATCGGAAGTGCCGGCAAACCCATATTTCAGCCGCGCATCGTTCAGGTAATTCCGGCAGGCGCCAAAAAAGGCTTCATCTCCCATTACCCACCTGAGCATATGCAACAACAAAGCACCTTTACTGTAGGACAGCCTGCCACTGAATATCCGGCTAACACTCGTTGTGTCGTCAACATAAACAGAACCGCCCGGTTCAGAGGTTACATAGCTGATGTTCTGCGACTTCCAGAAAGGCCAGTAATAACCGTCGAACATATGCTCGTACGACATCCCGGCAAGGTAGGTGGCAAAGCCCTCGTTCAGCCAGATGTCCTTCCATGAATTGAGTGTGATCATATCGCCAAACCACTGGTGGGCCAGCTCATGTGCGATGATTTCAAAATCGAAGCGGCCCATAAACGACATGGTCTGGTGCTCCATGCCTCCACCCCACCCGAACTGGGCATGGCCGTATTTTTCATTGATAAAAGGATATGGCGTAAACAGGTCACTGAAAATCTCAATCAACGGAACGGTTTGGGTGGTACGCGGCATGATATCCGCCTTATCTTCCGGGTAAACATAATTCAATACCTCAACCGGAATTCCTCCGGAAGAGGCAAAATCGGAATAAACCTCATAATTGGTTACAGCAATCGCAATCAGGTAAGGAACAACCGGATATCTGTGTTTCCAGTGACAGGTTCGGATGCCGCCGTTTACTTCGTCTCTGACCAGAATCCCGTTGGATGCCGTCCGGTAAAGCTCTGGTGAGTGAACGATGATATCCACAGAATCGGCCTTATCAGTGAGGTCGTTTTTCCCCGGCCACCAATCCCGGCAACCATAAGGTTCCGAAAGGGTCCACATGCCTGGTACCCCTTCATGTTCTTTCCAGCCCACAGAGCCAAAACCGGCTCCGGATATGGGAATGCCATGATAAAATATCTCAACGCCGGTGATCGTTCCAACTGCCGGAGGCCCGGGAATATCCACCGATAAGGCAAAATCACCCGACTGGGTAAAATCAACCGGCATTCCAAGGCTTTTAACTGAATCAACCGTCAGGTCGGTCGAAAGCTCCATTCTGAGACCTCCTGATAAATCTCCTGTCACTAAAAACCGGGTATAAACTGAACCCGAAATAAATTCCTGTGCCGGATCAATATTGAGGTCGAATCTCAGGTATTTTACATCGTAATTTGAAGATTCTTCAGACCCCGCATTCCTCAAAACGCGGTGCTGACCTGACCTGTGTGAACATTGCTCAATACCCGAACCTATGTTTACCTGCGCAAAACAATTCAATCCGGCAGCAAGTTGCAGGAGTATAACAAGTACGGTGGCGCTCTTTTTCATCGGTTAACAGGTCAGCAGTTTTCAGAAAGATAAAATTAATGATTTTCAGTCAAACAGAGTTGCTAATCAAAAAAATACAGAATAGCAATCAGGGATAACCAATTCATCCTGATATGAACCAAACAGCAGGACAAATGGTTAGTTTTGTATGATGCAAAAAAAATCAAGTGAAGTGAAACCTTTTCACTCTTTCTTTACCCTTTATATTTAAGCTTCAGAACAGCCTTGAAACTAACCTTCAGAACAGAAAGAGCGCCGCGGACTATGGGAGAAAACGACCTGATAGAAGGTTGTATCCGGAAGGATTATTATGCTCAGAAGCAGCTCTTTGATTTGTACAAGGATGCCATGTACACCATTGCTTACCGCATGCTGAACGATTCGGAGGAAGCCAATGATGTACTGCAGGAGGCATTTATACAGGTTTTTCGGGATATAGCTAAATTCAGGCGTGAATCGACACTCGGGGCCTGGATCAAAACCATCGTGGTGAGATCAAGCCTGAAGCTGATCAGGGAGAACAACAGGAAAGACTATTTAAGTACACCGGAATTCGAAGACAACGAACCGGTGGTCTGGCCCGGATGGATCAATTCAGACGATCTTGAAAAAGCCATCCTTTCCCTCACCGACGGTTACAGGATTGTTTTTCTGCTGATCGAGGTTGAAGGCTATTCGCACAAAGAAGTGGCTGAGATGCTTGACATCCCGGTAGGAACATCAAAAATCAAATTATTCAGGGCAAAACAACAACTCAGGAAATTACTGTCAGGATATAATTAAACAGATGAAGGAGCTGAACGAAAATAGTCTGCAAAAGGCCATACAGCAATTGCCACGCCACAAGGCAGGCAACTTCGTTTGGGAAGAAGTCCGCTGGCAGCTTGATAAGCCCCTTTCAGCAGAACTACCGTTGCATATTGCTCCGGTTGGCAGTTGGCAAAGCATCCGGGCAGCATCGGTTGCTTCAGGCAAAACGAATGTCATCAGAATTTCAGCCATCGCCAGCCTCATCCTTCTGTGCTGCTCAATCGTGCTGTACCCTGTTTTATTTGATGTAACGGATCAGTATACAGAACCGGAGATGTCGGTTAGTCGCAACACAACCCCTTCAAAGATTTCCGGTATTGCAACTTCTCGTGAAAACCAGTCCGGAATAACTGCACCCGCCGGTCAAAAAACAGTTCGTCAGCGTTATTATCAGGCTCCACCTGCAGAAAAACCAGAATCAGAAAACACTGCAACCATGGTATCAATCATCATCCCGAATGAAAACCAGGGAATGATGGTTCATCCTGTTTCACCTAAAGACGGACAAAGTATTCCGACATTCTTACCGGATCTTCAAAAAACAATTCGTTGGCGGAATGATCCCAGATACGCAGAATGTGCCACATTTCGCGAAGTGAATACCGCTGTTTTTATGGTGGCTGACTATGAACCTGAATTGTTCGGAGACAAGGTTTTTAACGTTCCGGTACACAATTTCAGTGTTAGTTCGGGTTACCGGCACAACCGGCTCGGCATCACACTCGGTGCCGGTTTTACCAGGATCACGGGCACTTCTGAACTAAGCTATGCCTACAGAACAAACGAACTGGTGTATTCATACGATTATGTGGATTCAGTTTATGTTGACCCTGTAACCCACGAAACCTATTATTTCACGGTGAAGGTAGATGTGTATGATTCCATCGACCATACCACGACAGAACAGGTTACCGACCGCTATTCTTACCTGCAGATACCTCTTTCTATAAGTTACGAACTGGCGGGTTTTAATAAACTCTCGCTGAACCTTCAATTAACCGGCACCTATCATCTTTTGCAGGACGATTACCGGAATTATGATCCGTTCCACGAGGCCTCTTCCCGCCTGGTTTCGACTACCATGGAAGAAAAGAAAATTGATTCCGACTACTGGAGTGCAGGCGCAGGGCTGATGGTGGCATATCAGGCCGGAAACAGGTTAGGGGTAAGTCTGACACCGCGGATAAAGTACAATTCGCTTCCTGTAAAAGGAAGTACCGACAAAGGATTCATCAGTTATGGGATCAATTTTGGTATTTTTTACAAAATAACCGGAGATCCCTGAAACCAATCAGGCAAAAAATAACCCCTTATACACAACATCAATCAAGCAACCGAATCAAATCCTAAATTCATCAACATGAAAAAAATATTACTCACCCTAGCAAGTGCTCTTCTCTTCTGCGCTTACGTTTCAGCACAATCCACAGGGATAACCATCAATCCCTCTTACCTTACAGGCAGGGTTCTTCCCGGCAACGATACGACAGTGACCACACAGCTGATTAACAATTCAGCAGAGGAGATTACTTACAGTTTTCCGGATTTCACCACCCGTGGAAGCGGTGGCCCGGATAACTTCGGCTATTTATGGATCGACAGTGATGAACCTGGCTTTGATTACTCATGGACAGAGATTTCTGCCACCGGCACCGAAATTATCGGTCTTTCAGATGATAACAGGGTCGGACCGTTTGACATCGGATTCGATTTTCCGTATTATGGACAAAGCCGCACTCAGTATTGGGTTAATTCCAACGGGGTTATCCAGTTCAGTGATATCAATTTACAATTTGCCAACATGCCGATACCTACAGGAGTAAGCGGAACCACTGATTTTATTGCTGTGCTCTGGGATGACCTGAACTTTATGAACACTGGCAGCAAGGCATTTCATCAGCAATTCAATGATCGAATGGTTGTACAGTTCGAAAATGTAAGGCGGTTTGGAAATCCCAATGACTCTGCAACCTTTCAGGTTACCCTGTATTACAATGGATCCATCATGTTCAGTTATAAGGAGATATCCGAAGGATTTGTTATCAATACGAATACAATCGGCACACAATCAGCAGAACCCAGCGTCGGACTGCAGGTTTCCCTGAATGAACCCTATATCCACAATGAACTATCAGTTCTGATCAACTCATCGGTAGAAAACGGGGATTTTGTTGTTGCCGTGAGCCCCGCAACGGGAACTGTACCGGCTTTTTCACAGGTTGAAATTACCCTTACTTACAGCGCCGAAGGTTACGAGCCCGGTAGTTATCAGCAGACGGTTAATTGTACAACCAGCAATCCTGACTGGGATACCATCCCGGTTTACAACCTGCTGGTTGTTTCGGAACAGCCTGTTTTCTTTGGCACCATTACCGACTCGGAAAACGGAGCTGCACTTGAAGGTGTTACCGTTACTGCGGGTCAATACACTGCCACCACCGGACCACAAGGACAATATGAATTGGTGGTTACACCAGGAATATACGACCTTTCCTTCGAACTGTTGGGATACGATACCGAAACCCGGACCGGATTTACCATTGATCTGGATCAGACCATTGAAGTTACACTGGCCCTTACCCTTGACGATGATTTTATGCTGGGTGGAACTACCTTTGCCGGGATTTACCAGCTTGACATGGGCTATGTGAATGCTTTTAAGACTGCCGGTGGTCAGGTAGTGGATATATTTGCTGACCTGATTGATACCCTGGGCTACTACAACTTCCCGTCACTTACTTTCGGCGAATACCGCATCAAGGCCGAACCGGCATTTGGTTCTGAGTTTGAAGGCGAATATCTGCCTACCTATTACGGAGACGTAGTACATTGGGCCGATGCACAGGTGATCAACCTTACTCAGAATGTTTTTAATGCCGATATCCATCTGGTTGCCGCTACCCTTAACAATTCAAACGGACCGGGAAAAATTTCCGGATACATTTACCAATCAGGCGAAACAAAATCGGGTAGTTCTGAAGTGCCTGCTCCTGATGTTCAGATTTTCATCAAACAGGGAAACAACCATGCCATGACCATGTCGGACAATGATGGGTATTTTGAGTTTAAAAAACTCGATTATGGCACCTACACGATGTTTGCAGAACTTTTTGGCAAGAATTCCGAATTTAGAAATATTACCCTTACCCAATCGAATGAAAATTCAGAAGCCAATAACCTGTTTATCTATGCTTCGGATGTACTGTACGGCATTGGTGATAACCTTCCTGCAGGTGTTAAATCTGTCGGTTCACTTTATCCAAATCCGGCGGTGAGCCAGACTACCATATCATTAAACCTGGTGCAACCGGTAAAAATGCGGTTTGAGGTATTCAATGCATTTGGACAACCTGTTATGATTGCTGACCACAGCCTGAATACAGGTGTAAACGAGGTAACCATACCTCTCGACAACCTCCGGAATGGAATCTATTGGTTGCAAATGCGTGATGACAATGGAGCCGGCATCACCAGAAAACTTATTAAAAATTAACTTTAATTACTCATCAAAGCTCGAATACTGATCAAAACGGAGTAAGTTCTCATAATGGTCCGTTTAAAGAGGCTGCTGAAGGGCAGCCTCTTTTATTTTTGAACAGCGATGATAAGATTTTGCTTTAGTATGAACGGGGGACAAAACAAACCCTATTTCCGGGGCAATTTCAAAGCCATTGGACCCGTTACCATAAAAAATTCCCATCTTTGCAACAGCAATTTTGACTATGCACTATTTAAACCTATTGCAGTATATACGCTACAGGCTTCTTTTTGCCGGCTTACTGATTCTGGCAGCTTGTGCCAACCCGGTTTCGCCCAGTGGCGGGCCAAAAGACACAACCCCTCCTTCTGTCATAAAATCGGAGCCTGCCAACCAGAGTGTAAACTTCCATTCCGACAAGGTGGTGCTCACTTTCAATGAATTTGTCTCGCTCAAAGAGATCACTACCCAATTGGTGGTTTCGCCTCCGCTGTCGGAACAACCCGAATTTGTTACCAGGGGCAAAAACCTGATAATGAAGTTACAGGAACCTCTTCGCGACAATACCACCTATAATTTCTTTTTTGCGAATTCCATTGTTGATCTAACCGAAAGCAATCCCCTTGCAGGGTACCAGTTTACTTTTTCAACAGGTCCTGTGCTCGACTCGCTCACTCTAAGCGGGAAATTAATGAATGCATTCACAAATCAACCGGTTAAAGGGGCTTTTGTGATGTTGTTTGATTCAGTTTACGATTCAGTCCCCTATAAAACCAGGCCCTATTACCTGGCACGTTCGGGTGAAACGGGTGAGTTTAACCTGAACAACCTGCGCGATGGAAGGTACCTGATGTTTGCCCTTACCGACATCAACTCCGACTACATCTACAACCTGCCCAACGAAGAAATTGCATTTTACGATACCCTGGTGCGCCCGCTGATTGCGGTTAAAAAACCGAAGGAAGCCGACAGTACTGCCCACGATTCGTTAAAAATAACCATTAACCAGTCAGTCACCAATACGCTTCGCCACTTCAGGGAAACCGACTCGGTACAGAAACTTTCGAAGGTATCACTGGCACGTGAAAACGTACTATCGGTTGTCTTCAGGTTCCCGGTAAGTAAACCAATATTTACCCCCCTGCAGCCTGCCCTCTCCGGCGACTGGAATACCATAGGTTACAACAGAACCCGCGATACCCTTACCCTATGGATACCTTCACCCGGGAGTGACAGCCTGAAAATGATCGTGGCCGATTCAGGCTTTACAAACGACACCATCGAACTATCGCTTAAACCCAGGGAAATCAGCATTGGCAGGGGAAAATCGAAGGAGAAAGAAAACACCCCTTCACTTGTTATGAAGCACAATCTGATTTCTTCCAAAACCAGGCCTGATAAGCCGGTAGTACTTACCTTTTCTGAGCCGGTGATCAGCCACGACTTTAACAGGGTAATTTTAAAAACAGATTCAACCCTTCTGAAACCAGACCTTGTGTTCGACGATTCAATTAAAACAAAGTTGCTTATTAAATATCCATGGAAAGAAGGAATAAACTACCAGCTAACGATTTACGACAGTGCCTTTTACGGAGCTTTCAGCCATTACAACGATAGCACAGGAATCAAGGTTTCTGCATATACAGAAGCCGAAACCTCTTATCTGAAGATCCTGACTACTTTACCTGAACAAGGTAACAATTATGTAATTCAGTTGCTGGGTGATAAAGAGAAAGTGCTGGAACAGCAAGTCATCAGTGAAAATACAACGCTTGACTTCAGGTACCTGAGACCAGGAAAATACAGAATAAAGGTAATTTACGATGAGAACCGAAACGGTTTATGGGACACAGGCAACTACCTGAAGAAAAGACAGCCTGAATACGTGAATTATCATCCCAAAGAGTTCGAACTGAGGGCTAACTGGACGCTTGAAGAAGACTGGACAATACCTGCTCCCGGGAATAAGTAAATTTCTAATACAACAGTTTCATTGAACCTCTGAAGCAGACAATCCGGAAGTACAGCCTGCAGGCCATTCTTCCGGATCAGAACCGGATTTTTGAACACAAAAAATAATCTGAATCAGAACACTATCCGTTACATTTATCGATACAGGTAATGATCTCGATGATTGAAGACGATTTTACCGAATAGTGAATCTGTTTGCCTTCTCTTTTTGAGATCAGGACACCTTTACTCTTCAGAATATTCAGGTGATGTGAAGCTGCAGCCTGTTCAATCTTCAGGTATTCGTAAATATCCGTAACACTGAGTTTTTTCTTCTCGTTGAGCAGATCGATGATGGCGATCCTCATCGGATGAGCAATTGCACGTAATTTGCTGGCGGCTGCCTCGAGTTTAACTATGTCTAACACAATTTCTTTTGCCATGACGGAGGTTGTTTTAAGTATTTCGTGCAAAGTTACATAATAATTTGTATCAATATATATAACGTATGTAAGTTTATTTATTCAAACAATGTAGTAAAGCTGAAAGTAGTGCCGTCGAAAATTTCTTTATCACTTATTTTTAGTGCCGGAGCAATGAATTGGCACAAGTCACAGACTTGCGCCAGCAATATAAAGCTGAATGTGGGCTATCAAAAATTTCACTATCACTTATTTTTATTGCCGTACTGAATTGGCGCATGTCTTTGATTATTATTACATTATAGTGCTGGCGCAAGTCTGTGACTTGTGCCCAATCTATTCATTAAGTCTAAACCGTTATTACAATTTCACCTATCCAAATGCTGCGCTGGCGCAAGTCTGTGACTTGTGCCCCATCTATTCATCAAGTTTAAACCATAATTACAATTTCACCTATCCAAATGCTGCGCTGGCGCAAGTCTGTGACTTGTGCCCAATCTATTCATTAAGTCTAAACCGTTATTACAATTTCACCTATCCAAATGCTGCGCTGGCGCAAGTCTGTGACTTGTGCCCAATCTATTCATCAAGTTTAAACCATAATTACAATTTCACCTATCCAAATGCTGCGCTGGCGCAAGTCTGTGACTTGTGCCCCATCTATTCATCAAGTTTAAACCGTTATTACAATTTCACCTATCCAAATGCTGCGCTGGCGCAAGTCTGTGACTTGTGCCCCATCTATTATATATGTTTAAACCGCATTTAATATATCACCTGTTTAAAGGCCGCGTTAATCTGATCACTTCTAACAAGCCCTCTAAGTCTTCATAATTTCTTGCACTTGAAAACAGATAATCTTTTGGATTTTCGACAATTCCTGAACGAACCGGATTGTTATGTATATAATCTAACTTTTCAATAATAAATCCATTTGAATACAACACAACCGCGTGATTATCCTGTTGCCATATTTGAAAGTCCTTGTTGTTACTATTTGATTTCCCGGCAACAGCAAATAGTTTCAACATCCATTCCCTGCGGCTTTCAGGTTCCTCTTGAATAGCAAGTATCATCTGTTTACTAGTAAACTTTTTAAAATCACGAAGAACATCTGATAATGAATTCTTTTCCTTTGCCCTGGCAATAAGATGAATATGATTACTCATTATAACGTATCCAAAAATTTCAAGGCCTTTTTCTTTTTGACAATATTTGAATGAATCGAGAACTATTTCGCGGTATATCTTCCGGGTGAAAATATCGATCCAACCAACAATGGTCATTGTAACGAAATGAGCTGCATTCTGATCTTTGATCTTATATTTTGTGCTCATTAACTATAATGAATTGTTATGAATTGGCACAAGTCACAGACTTGCGCCAGCCATTCTGGGTTATATATTGAAACTTTGGTATGTAAATTTATTTAATTATTCAAAAAAGAGGTAAAGCTCAAAGTGGTACTGTCAAAAATGAATTGGCACAAGTCACAGATTTATGCCAGCTATTAAAACCGAAAGTAGTGAATTGGCACAAGTCACAGACTTGCGCCAGCCATTCTGGGTTATATATTGAAACTTTGGAATGTAAGTTTATTTATCAAACAAAATAGAAAAGCTGAAAGTAGTGCCGTCGAAAATGAATTGGCACAAGTCAAAGATTTACGCCAGCTATTAAAACCGAAAGTAGTGAATTGGCACAAGTCACAGACTTGCGCCAGCCACTTTGCGTTATATATTTGAACTTTGGAATGTAAGTTTATTTATTCAAACAAAGTGGTAAAGCTGAAGGTTGTTCCGTCAAAAATTCCCTTGTCACTTAATTTCAGGGCCGGAATAACAAGCAACGCCATAAAGGAGAGGGTCATAAACGGAGCTTCAAGTGCTGAACCGACCTGCATAACCTTTTCATTAATTTCACTGTAGCGTTTTGCAACCTCATAACCGTCGACGTCCGACATAAGACCTGCCACAGGTAAGGGCAGCACCACCGATTCATCACCATCCACAAACGAAATTCCGCCCTTTACATCGACCAGTAAGTTCACCGCCTTTGATATGGATTCATCATCCACCCCTACTGCGATGATGTTGTGACTGTCGTGCGCGACGGTTGAAGCAATGGCGCCTCTTTTAAAACCGAAACCACTTACAAAATCAATGGCAGGATCAGATGGATTATACCGGTTCATCACCATCATTTTCAATACGTCATTCGTGGTATCGCTGACAACCCTGCCGTTTTCCACTTTCGCTTTGGCAAGCTTTTTCAACGTAATCAACTGACCTTCAAGAGCCTGTTGTACTTTAATTCCTTCCGATAAGGCAACGACTTCAAGATCAGAAGGTGTTATCTTACGCGCATTAAAAACATTCACCGGCTGCTCAACAACATGTTCAATCAGTGTTTTACCTTCCGCAGCTACCTGGATGCCATTCACATAGGTTGCAAGTATATTAAACTCATCGGGATGATCGGTCAGGATAAAATCGGCTTTGTCGCCCAACTGGAGCAGGCCGGAGTCGAGGTTATAATGGCGCACAGGATTGAGTGTGCAGGCTCTGATTATATCCATAAAACGATAGCCGGATTTCAAGGCCCGTCTGACCAGGAGATTAATGTGACCCTTAACAAGGTCGTCGGGATGCTTATCGTCGGAGCAAAACATGATCATTTCGGGGTAATCAACAATCAGCGGGATGAGTTCATCAAAATTCCGGGCAGCACTTCCTTCCCTGATCAGTATTTTCATACCGGCGTTGATCTTATCCATCGCCTCATCAATGGTAAAACATTCATGGTCGGTTGAAATACCCGCCTGAGCATAGGCCAGAGCTTCAGGTCCGTCGAGCCCCGGCGCATGTCCATCAACCGGTTTGCCATATTTCTTTGCTGAAGCCAGCTTCTCCATCACCTCCCTGTTCCCGTTGAGTACCCCCGGAAAATTCATCATCTCAGAAAGGTATTTGATTTCAGGCCAGGCAAGAATTTCATCCACATCTGCCGCGTCAATCACTGCACCTGAAGTTTCAAAAGGGGTGGCAGGCACGCAGGACGGAGCTCCGAAGAAAAACCGGAAAGGAACTTTTTTCCCGTTGCGGATCATGAACTTTATACCCTCCCTGCCAAGTACATTGGCGATTTCGTGAGGGTCAGACACCGTGGAAGTTGTACCATGAACCACAGCAAGACGGGCAAATTCCGAGGGCAGCAGCATGGAGCTTTCAATGTGAACATGGGCATCGATCAGGCCTGGTATGATATACGGACCGTCGGATTTATCCAGCCTGATAACGGAAATGATAATTCCATCCGAAACATCAACCCTTCCGGGAAAAATATGGCCACTGACAACGTCAACAACCTGGCCTGTAATTGAAAATGTTTCTGATTCTTTATTCATCAGATATGTTTTATTTGATTAAAATTGACATATGTACCGAAATATCAGGCAGATTGCTCTTTCACCCAACCTGAACAGACGCGGATTGTTTATAAAAAACAATCGGGTTACTAAGATAATAAAATAACGCTATCGGGAATAAACCAACAAATGTTGAACCTTTGCACAATCCCGATCGCTATCGGGATCATAGAAAACACCTCAGTCCCCATTTTGCAAAACCGATGTTATATGGTCGTTTTTGTTTTCATTTTGTCATAAAGCTCTTGAATCACTTTTTTACTTTCACTTAATTTAACACCCGATATTTTTGCTTTTTTTGCATTCCATATCCTGGGAATGGATAGTTTTCCTTGTGAAAGGGAATACATCCAAAATAAGTCAATGAAATTTACAAATAAATTTAATCTGTAAAACAATGATGGAGTTTCAATCTCAAAACCCATTTTGTACAATGTCTTGTTGTTAAAAAAATATGATGTTCCCATAATATTAACTGTCTCAGATAAAGTTTTATTTTCGATTAGTCTGATTATGTATAACAATCCTTCCAGGTGATAAATCAATAACCTGTTTCTCATTCCAATTCCTGACTTATACTTCCTCATTACAAATAAGTAATCAAAACTACCACCACTGTGCAGATCTATCTGACGGTCGTTTGCCATAAAACCAAGAAGCATTGGCGAATAATATTTGTAAATACCGACAAGTTTAAAAAAAGGGGTGCTTGCAAATTGCCCAATGGGAACGTAAATCAAGAATAGCAAATAAAACAAAGGTTGTAAGTACCCTTTTTCAATAATAAAAAGTGCTGGCAAAAAGCCTATTGGTAAAAGTAATATAGCTTCAACCCATAGCAATAACTTTGGTTGTTTATAGAAGTCGTTCATTCTTTAGTCTCTTTTTAAAATACTGCACAACGGTTAGCTGAAAACACCTTGATGTCAGGAAATATCAATTCCTGAAGGGTTTTCAGCACCAGAAACATAAATGATTCAGGGCCGACAAATCCATTTAAACCAATTCAACAGGCCTGCCCACAAAGGGCAGGCCTGTTGAAAAAACTAATTTTATATCCTCTCTTAAAGCGTTTCCTTAAGGGTTTTGTAAACCGGAATAATTTCCACATCAAGGGTCCGAAGTTCCGCTTTTGCCTTTTCAAAATCATCGGTAAATCCCAGCAGAAATCCACCACCGCCCGATCCGCAAAGTTTGAGGTAGAAGGTCTGGCTTTCGAGTCCGTAACGCCATATTTTCTTGAAGGTTTCAGGAATCATCGGAGAGAGGTTCTCATATAGAAATCCTGAAAGCTCGCGAAGGCTGGAGAAAAACTTTTTGGTTTCTCCTTTTATGAGGCTCTTGATACATGCATCGTTTAACGGGATCATCTGTTCCCTTACACGGCTCATATAGTCGTCGATCTTGCAATTATCAAGAAAAAGGTTCACCAGTGGGCCGGTTTTGCCCGGGTTACCGGTGTTGATCAGGAATATTGCTCCATTGTCATCGTGCTTGTTGCGGGGAATACCAACCATGCAGATGTCCTTCTTGTTGTGGATCAACAGGGGATGTTTCACATAACAGTTCAACGGATCCATGCCTGAGCTTGTTCCGTGAAAGTATGATTCCAGCTGCGAAAAGATATGTTTGAGTTTCAGTATTTCCTCTTTTGGGATTCTTTTTGACTGGGAAATGTGCCCGACAACATATTTTTCGTAAAGCGCGGCAACCAATGCTCCGGAACTGCCAATTCCGTAACCCTGCGGAATGGTTGATTCAAAATAGAGGGAGTGATTGATGTCATTTTCAAATGCATCGATGTTGAAATCGCAGAGAAGTGTTCCATCATCCTTCAATTTCCTGATGTAGGCAGCATACTCACGAAGCAACCTGTTCGAACTGACGGCAAAATCATAATCGGTGTATTTATCGTCCCTGATGAAACTCAGTTCGCCCCTGAAATGTGTGTATGGTATGGTAAGCCCCATCGAATCACATAATATACTGTATTCTCCAAAAAGAAGGATTTTGGCATAAAAAATCCCTGATCTGTTTTTCATCTTATCTACAATTAAGTTTTTCCGGTCCGCTTCCCATCTTATCTTCAATAGCGGTCCCTTGATGGCAATATTCCTTCAACTCTTCAATCAATGGTTTTATCTTATCAGAATCACTTTCGGGATAAAGGATATGAACATTTGGCCCTGCATCGAGTGTATAACAAACGGCTGAACCTGTTTGTTTCCTGAATTCAGCTACTTTATCAATGATTTTCAAAGAGTTGGAATGCATTAGCAGGTAACCGGGCCTGGAGGTCATCATCATGGCGTGAAGGCTCAGGGCTTCATTTTCCGTTATCAGGGAAAAGGTTTCCCAATCGCCCTGCTTTAAAGCAAGCAACATTGCCGTGAGGTTGGTGGTGGCCTGACTGAACCTGGCGGCAGCATAAGCATGCCCTTTCATCAGGTTATGGCCGACACTGCTCGAAACTCTCTTCTGTCCCGGGTCAACGATCAGAATGGTATCTCTGATTCCGGCGAACAGGGGGTGAAGTTCAAACGGCAATGGTACAGCAAATTCATCGTCAGAGCCATCAATGGCCGGATGTTTACCCCACACCGATATACCCCCGAACACAGAACGGCAGGCACTTCCCGATCCTATTCTTGAAATAAATGATGCTTTTTGAAGGAATGATTCCGAAATTCCATCTATACCTGCCAACTTGTTTTCAAGTGAACAAAGACAAAGAGCAAGCGCACTCATGGCTGAAGCTGATGAAGCTATGCCGGCTGAATGAGGGAAGTTGTTACCACTTTCAATGTCAAAGATAATATCTTTGGGAAAAGTAAAATGAGGCAATACTGACTTGATAAATGACTCAATCCGTACACCGAATGTTTCATTCAGGACTCCTTCGAACCTGAATATGACAGCAGGACCTTTACCTGAAGGAGCCTTTGAAGCTTTGATGCGTGTTAAGGTATAAGCCACACTGAGTGTAATACTCAAAGAAGCATTCGCAGGAATCTGGTTTCCCTTTTTACCCCAATATTTAACGAGGGCAATGTTGGAAGGACTTTGCCAGCATGTAATAATCCCACTATTAAGTGCATCCTCTGCTTCCATGAGATTCCTTTTTTTAACCAATGGTTATTTGCTTTTTATCTGCCTTAAATGTAATACTTGTATACGGCAATATGGTATCCAGCTTTTTACTTTTGAAATACTCAGTTACGTAAGCCGGACCAGAGCCGGTTACTGCAAGAACAAAATCACCGCCCCATGCACCGAGCGACTTAACAGCTCCTTCAAAATCAGGGAACAATAATTTCTTAACGGATTTCCGCCCAAGAGTGCTTTCCATTATGGCTTCGTGTTCAGTCAGTAAGTCTATAAATCCTCCCCGGCTGTCTTCGCTTGTCATCAAAAGAGATATGTGGCTTATTCTTTTGATTTCCTGTTTAAAATTCCCTCCGTGCTGTCTGAACTTCTCCACTTCAGGATCTGAACTTTGTTTGGTTCCAAGATATACCAGGAACATACTGTCAACATACGGAGGATTAAAATCAACGCTGGCTATCCGTGGCATGTTATTCTGCATCTGATAAAGTATAGGCGATTCAGCTACACTGCAGGCAACATCATAACCCGATCCTTTCGATACAAGCCGGTGAAGTTCCAGAGGTTGAATACCTGCCCATCGGGCAATCAGCGAGATAAGGGTTGAACTGCTTCCAAAGCCCCAGTTACGGTTAAACTCCAGCTGTGTTGTTACTTTTAATCCTTTTTCACAGGAAAGGTAACTTTCGTTCAGTTTACAGGCTGCCTGAAGTAATTTTACGAGTCGTTGAGCAATTTCAGGATCGGTTGATGAAATAACCTGAGGCTCAGGCAATGTAAATGTTCCCCTGAACCACAGACCAGTTGTATCGAATGCCTCCCACATAAGAACACCGGGTTCTCCTGTTTCTTCGAGGTGCAGTTCCTGTCCCGGCTTAAGCGGCACAGCCAGCGCAGTAGCACCCAACATAACCAGGTATTCGCCTGATATAAGGATTTTCCCATTGGCATGAACTGAGAGCGGAGGTCGCATACTTAGTTTATCGGTTTACCGTTTCTGATGGATTGCATAAAAGAGGCCACCACATTGTGCGACACCTTGTGAATTTTAAAAAACTCAACAGCTCTGGCTTTTTCTTCTTCAGTGGCCTTGTAGACATTTAAAATATTGAGCAGGTGCATTTTCATATGGCCCAACTGGATTCCTTTGGTTGTCAACGATTTGATGGCACTGAAGTTGTTTGCCAGGCCCATGGTGGAAGCTATCTGCATTAATTCCGGAGCTCCCGGATTGTGTAATAACTGCAGGGAAAATCTGGCCATAGGATGCAGGGAAGTCAACCCTCCTACAGTCCCGATGGCCATTGGTATGGTCAGGCTGAAATAAAAACGTCCGTTTTCAATTTTAACCTCACTCAGGCTGCGGTATTTGCCACTGCGTGAGGCCCAGGCGTGCCCGCAGGCTTCAATTGCCCTGAAATCATTGCCGGTAGCCAGAGCCACAGAGTCAATCCCATTAAAGATCCCTTTGTTGTGGGTGGCTGCCCTGTGTACATCCACATTGGCAATGCTTACGGCTTTCTCAAATTTCCAGACAAACTCTTCGGCTGTCAGTGCGTCATCAACATCGTCAAACTCCGCCACATCACATTCAACCCAGGTTTTAACCAGGCATTCCGGTGTATAATTCGATAGTATCGACATGATCACTCTCAGGGTGGTCGAATCAAAAATTCCGCTCTCTTTGACGAACTCGCGCAGACCGATGGCATATTCCTCCAGGCAAGAATTGATAAAATTCGCACCCATCGAATCCCTGGTATCAAAAGTAACTTTAAGCTGGTAATAATCAGCAAGTTCGCTTGTCATATCAACGAGTTCCATATCCAGTACCCCACCCCCGCGGGCTTCCATATTCGCCGTTAATACGCTGGTTCTGGCCAGCAATAACAGCTTCAATTGAGGAAAATGCGTTTTGAGGTCCCTGTAATTACCATCCCAGATAAAATGAACCTGTCCAACCTTGGTTGTGGAGATTACTTCACTATGGAAACCACCTTTACCGGCCCAATATTTGGCACTCTTGGAAGCAGCTGCTATTACCGAGCTTTCTTCAATCACCATGGGAACCATGTACATTTTACCATTAATCAGTACATTGGGAACAATGCCGTAAGGAAAATAATAGTTGGTGAGTGTATTTTCACTGAATTCATCGAATTGCTTCTGAACCAGAGGATCATTGTTCCAAAAAAGTTTTAATTCAGCTTCAACTGCCTCCGGATGGTCTGAAAATGAAGCAATCAATTGAATTTTCTGTTCTTTCGTTAGTTTTGAAAACCCGGATAATAATTTGGTTTCATTCATTATATAGCGATTTACACAGCTTTCTGCCAGAAATGCATAATGGCAAAGCAGAGAGATGCAAAATTATGGAATTCAAAAGGTTCAGTGCCCGTTCTTTAAAAATAATTGTGAACAACTTTATTCAACATTTTTGAACGACCAGAGTTAAACCCCCAATCGAAAATATTGTTCAATTTATTGAGATAATAATTAAACAAAACTTCTCAATTTTAAAGGAGCCGGCAGCTGCATGAATAAAATTTGTAATATTGACAAACCTATTATTACTCTTCAATGAGGGTTTTTGTTAATCATACTGAAATAAATGTTTTCTCCGGTGCAACGGCCGCCGATGCGATTCTGGCCTTTTACAGATTGATGCACGGGAATACGCCCGATCCATTGCCTCTTATCTTTGACCGGTTTGGAAACCAGGTTGAAAGGGATGGTGCATTATCACCAAACAATCATATATTTATTTTTAATCCTGAAAATAATTTAAATCATGAATAGACTTTACGCTCTGCTGCTACTTTTCTTTGTGATGATTTTCAGCAATGTTTCTGCTATAAACGATGCTGACACAACGACCGTTATCATTATTTCCGTGAATGATATGCACGCTAAAATTGATAATTTCCCAAAATTTAAAGCATTGGTAGATGATATCAGGCAGCAGAATGATGAGGTGCTGGTAGTTTCGGCGGGTGATATGTTTACCGGTAATCCGGTGGTTGACCAATACCCGGATAAAGGATATCCGATGATAGAACTTATGAATACGGTTGGATTCAGTATCGGAGCAATCGGGAATCATGAATTTGATTATGGTCAGGAAACACTAAAAAAAAGGATAGATCAGGCTCATTTCCCCCTGATCAGTGCCAACATAAAATCGAATGACCCGAATGGGGTGAATCCGGCTCCTTATAAGATCATAAGCCTTAAAAACGGCTTGAGAATCGCATTTACCGGGGTTATCCAACTTAACGAGTCGGGGATGCCAGATTCGCATCCTTCAAAACTCCAGGGGATAGTGTTTAGCGATGGCATCCGGAAAATCACAGAAAATCTTCACCTCCGCGATAGCTGTAATATCTTCGTTGGCCTTACCCATCTGGGCTTCGAAACGGATGTTGAACTCGCTGGTAAAACCGGCCAATTCGACGTTATCCTTGGCGGGCACTCTCACACCATAGTTACCAACCCGGTGGAATATAACCATGTGCTGGTAATGCAGGCCGGATCCGGGCTCAAAAGCGCGGCTAAAATTACCCTGAAGCTGGTTGATGGAAAGGTTGTATCTAAAAAAGCAGAGACCCTGAGTGTTGTAAATTATCCGAGAGCAGACACCGCAGTATTGAAAATGGTAGATCGTTTCAACGACAACAAGGAGCTGAACCAGGTGATCGGCATTGCATTGAAAGACATTTCAGAAAAAGATGAGCTGGGAAGTTTTATGACTGACGGCATGAATTCGCTTGAGGCAGTCGAAATTGCTTTTCAGAATAACGGAGGCATCCGGATTGACAATCTGCCGCAGGGAAACATTACCATTAAAGATGTTTACAAACTCGACCCTTTCGGAAATGAAATCGTACTACTTAATATGAGTGTTCCGGAAATAAAATCGCTGATCCTCACTTCATTTAACCGTGAAAAACTGATCGACCTGCAGGTTTCGGGACTGACCTACACCGTACTCACCGGCAAGGATGGATCGGGCGTGGATGTAAAGCTTCACATGCCGGATGGCTCGAAAGTGGATGAGAACAGGATATTTGCTACCGGTTTAAGCAGCTACATCGTCAGCAGTTATGATTTTAAACACAGCGATGCCGGAAAAACGCTCTACACAATAACTGCCCAGGCGTTGATCAATTACATCAGGGAACAAAAGGAATTTGACTATTCAGGGGTAAAACGGACCTTTACAGAACCCGCGCCACAATAATTCTCCAATCTGAATTATTTATATCACCACTTTTCTTCCTGTTTAACAGCAACAGGGGCCATGCCACCTTTAAGATTGCTGATCAGTTGCTTTACCTGGGTATCCACCTGTTCAAGGTAGCTGTCCCAGAGCGGTGAATACAAACTGTCGGATTTATCGAACCACCGTTCAATCGGAAAGCGTGAAGCCTGTTTCAGGGTGAGATCAGTAACAGTATAACGGTAACGTCCGGGCTTAAATTCAAGTTTGAGCAGATAGTTGACGATTCCGGCCTGGACCTTGGCCTCACCATCCATATTCACCAGCTCAAAACGGTGAAGAATTTCAATCACAGCGCTCTCCCGGTTACGAATCCGGCAGGCATCGGCAGGATTTTTATAGGATGTATTGATCCATTCGATACAACGGATGTACAATTCATCGGCAGTACCCGGCTCCTGCACCACTTCCTGGTAAGAGATCAAACCGGTATCCTTGTCGAATGGAAAGCTGATCTTGTTTTCATCCTGGGCGCTGACAACCAACCCGGAAACAAAAAAAACTAAAAATAACAGGTAAACCGGATATGTTTTCATACAAAATTGGTTAGAGTTAAATTTGCTTAAACACGAAAAACAAAATTACTGAAATATCAGCATCGCTTGATAGCAATAATTGTGCTAAACATCATTTTGTAATTGAAGAGCTGGTATCCAGGGGGGGGGTTTCTTAGGGGGGGGAAACCAGGGGGGGGAAAAAAAAAAAAAAAAAAGGGGGGAAAAACCGAGGCAGAGCGCGCAAAACAGGGGGAAACCCCCCCAAAAAAAAAAAGACCCCCGCGGGGGGGGGGGGGAAGGGGTTTGCCTGACCCCAGGCTTCAGCCCGGGGAAAAAGCAGCACCCCGCACCAACCGGCTTTAGCCGAAAAGTCGGGAAAAACCAAACCAGGGCAATTTTCAGGCTTGCCGGTTTTAACTACGGTTAATCTTTCGCCGTCTTTTGGGCAAAAGCCCCTGAGTTTGTTTGCGCCTTATTACCCCCGGCTGAAGCCGGGGCTAATAAATCGGGTTTGAGAATCCTCATAATTTTAGAATATAATAGGAATTGAGTTTAAGGTTTTTCTGATGTAAACAACGACTCCATTATAATTCAGGAAATACTCCTCCACCCCAAAAAGCAAAAAAAAACCCCGACAAGCGGGGTCTTTAAATAAAACAGGAAAAAATGTTTTAGTACATTCCACCCATACCACCCATACCGGGGTTGGGCATTGCAGCTTCTTTCTCTTCTTTAATATCGGCAAGCACGCACTCGGTTGTGAGTAACATACCAGCAATAGAAGCTGCGTTTTCAAGGGCTACACGTGCAACCTTGGTAGGATCGATAACACCGGCCTGCATAAGGTTTTCATAAACTTCGGTGCGGGCATTGAAACCAAAGTCATCTTTGCCTTCACGCACTTTCTGAACAATTACAGAGCCTTCGAGGCCTGCATTTGCGACGATCTGCCTGAGAGGCTCCTCGAGTGCACGTTTGATAATGGCAATACCGGTATCTTCGTCTTCATTTTCACCTTTGAGATCTTCGAGACCCTTGATAGCCCTGATATAAGCAACGCCACCACCAGGAATAATCCCTTCTTCAATCGCAGCACGGGTTGCGTGCAATGCATCATCGAAACGGTCTTTTTTCTCTTTCATTTCAACTTCACTGGCTGCGCCAACATAAATAACGGCAACTCCACCGGCAAGTTTAGCAAGGCGTTCCTGCAGTTTTTCACGGTCGTAATCTGAGGTTGTGGTTTCAATCTGAGCTTTAATCATGTTCACGCGGGCTGCAATGGCTTCTTTGGTGCCACGGCCGCTGACGATGGTTGTATTTTCCTTGTCGACTGAAATTTTCTCAGCCTGACCCAGGTATGAAAGGTCAACATCTTCGAGCCGGTAGCCTTTTTCTTCAGAAATAACAGTACCACCGGTAAGTACAGCAACATCCTCAAGAATTTCCTTGCGACGGTCGCCAAAACCCGGAGCTTTTACAGCTGCAATCTTGAGTGAACCACGGATTTTGTTAACTACCAGTGTTGCCAGCGCTTCGCCGTCAACATCTTCAGCAATAATCAGCAATGGACGTCCGGTTTGCACGGTTTTTTCAAGAACGGGAAGGAAATCCTTCATCACGGAGATCTTCTTATCGTAGATCAGAATGAACGGATTTTCATAAACGGCTTCCATTTTCTCGGTATCGGTTACGAAGTAAGGTGAGATGTATCCACGGTCAAACTGCATACCTTCAACCACTTTAACGGTTGTTTCGATGCCTTTGGCTTCTTCAATGGTGATAACGCCTTCTTTCTTTACTTTATTCATGGCTTCGGCAATCTTCTCGCCAATAAAGCTGTCGTTGTTTGCAGAAATGGTAGCAACCTGGGTAATTTTTTCGCTGCCTTCTTCAATCTTGATCGACTGTATTTTCAGGTATTCCACAACTTTAGCGACTGCTTTTTCGATACCACGTTTCAGGTCCATGGGATTTGCACCTGCTGTAACGTTCTTCATTCCGGTTGTTACGATGGCCTGAGCCAATACGGTCGCAGTAGTGGTTCCGTCACCGGCTACGTCAGAGGTTTTTGAAGCAACTTCTTTCACCATCTGTGCACCCATATTCTGGATAGCATCTTTCAATTCAATTTCCTTGGCTACAGTAACACCATCCTTGGTAACTACAGGTGCGCCATAAGTCTTGTCAATAATTACATTGCGGCCTTTGGGACCAAGCGTTACTTTAACCGCATTGGCCAAAGCATCAACTCCTTTTTTCAGCTCTTCGCGGGCTTCAATATTGAAAACAATTTGTTTTGCCATTTCAACTTCATTTTAAAATTTAACAATCTCTTTAATCATCAGATGACAGCAACGATATCCGATTCGCGCATGATGAGATAATCTTTACCTTCAACGCTGATCTCGGTTCCAGCGTACTTTCCGTAAAGAACCAGGTCTCCGACTTTAACGGTAACAGGTTCATCCTTTTTACCCGGGCCAACTGCAACAACAGTTCCGCGTTGTGGTTTTTCTTTTGCAGTGTCAGGGATAATGATACCACCGGCAGTTTTTTGCTCTGCTGCGGCTGGCTCAATTAATACACGATCAGCTAATGGTTTTACATTCACTTGTGTCATTGCTATTGTTTTTATGGTTTATTAATACTTTTCAGAACGTAACGGGCATTTGTCATATTCTGTGCCAAAAAACAGGAAAACTATAAAAACCCAAATCAATTCATAGAAAAAATATTTGTAATTACCTGATAATCATATTCTAAAATTAAATAACCACGAAATTTCCTGATGGATGGCAAAATCTACCAGCACCCGGAAATAAAAAAATGTCAGATTGCCGTGACAATCTGACATTCCTTTAAAATACAGTATTTATTATTTTTTTTCAGCGGGGGCAGGCGATGCGCCTTGCGTGCAGGTGCTGGAGCAGCATCCTGATCTGCCGGAGGAGCCTGAAAATCCTGAACAGGGGCTGACTGATCATTGATCATCTGGCGCAATTCGGTGTCGGTTGATCGGGCAACATTGGCATTGCGTGGAATTACAAAAATAGAGAACAAGCTGAGTACCAGCAGCACTATAGCAAGGGTCCAGGTCGTTTTCTCCAGAAAATCTGCGGTTTTGCGAACACCCATAAACTGATTGGATGATGAGAAATTAGAGGCAAGACCACCACCTTTTGAGTTCTGAACCAGCACTACGAGGCTAAGTAATACACAGGCTATCAGGATAAGTACTGATACTAAAATATAAGCTCCCATTTGAAAATGTGTTTTTTTTGTTAAAATCAACCGCTGTCGCGGCTTTCTTGTATATCTAAAATCAGGGCTGCAAAGTAACTGCTTTTTTCCGGATTATTCAAACTTAATTTCTCATAAATTTTTATTGCCTTTTCCGGGTTGCCATGCTTTAAATGAATACGGGCAAGTGTCTCAGTTACAATATCATCATGGTCGATATTGCTGTAGCGTGCCTGATCAACCGGGTTGAAGAATTCCCGTTTAGGCTGGCTGATCCGGGGCTCGTTCAGTATAAACCGGTTGATTATTTCTGCTTTCTTCTCACTTTCAGTCTTTTCCCTGACTTCTTCAGGATGCTCTTCAGACTGGCTGCGTGTTTCTATTTCTTGTTCCGAAGAATCCTCACCCATTAACCGGGTCAGGCTGTAAGACGACATTTGATTGAATGCAGCCAGTAAATCATCGGGATAAGCTTCTTCCCGGTCAGGTTCTGCAGGATTTTCAGGAGTACCTATCTCAGGAATAACGGGTTGTCCGATCTCTGCCGGTATTTCAGGTGATACTTCAGCCGGTATATACTCAGGCTCATCTGGCATGGATGGCTCTGTTACTGCCTTCGTTATATTGCTCCCTGATTCAACCGACCCGCTCCTGATTTCAGCCAGGCGTCGGGCTACAATTTCCTGCAGCCTGAGCAGGTTGGCCACTTCATCTTCGTTTTCCAGCAGGATATTCCTGTTTGGTGGTTCCGTAGCTGACTGCTCAGCCAAATCATTTATTGGATTTATTGCCGACTTATCAATCGTATTATCAAATAATTGCACCTGGTCAGTTTCATATACCGGATCACCGGTTAGTGCTGAAACCGGTTCTTTCGATACAGTCAGATTATCTTCATCCCGGTCTTCCACATGAACAGGATCGATGAAAGTGTTTGTTTCAGCGTGAATCAACGGTTCAGTTGCCTCTGCCCTGACCATATCCTCCACCTTCCGGCTGATAATTCCGGATGATTCCTCCTCGAGCAGACGACGCAGACGACCACGGTCGCCGGAATAAGCGGCTGCAAGTTTAAGCTGATTGTTATATTTTATATCGTTAACCTTCTTGTAGTTCAGCGCCAACAACATTTGAACAGTCTGACAATAGGGCATTTCCTGCGCAACCTGCTCAAGTAACGGGAGACTGGAGGCCCCCAGGCTTTCAGGATGATTAAGGTATGACTCAAACTGTGAGGGTTTCATTGTGGATTACCAGTTTACGACAGATTTGTTAAAAATGTCATCAACCAGTGCTTCATTGATTTTGTTAACCAGATCAAGCTCCACGGATGACAGGTTAAGGCTGCTGCTATAATCTTCATAACGCGAAAAGGATGTTTCAAAATTATCCTTTGGACTGAATTTACTTACATACCTTACATTAACCGTTATTTTCAACCTGATAAGTGCTGCCTGTTGTTCGCCGGTGATGGCGACAGGTTCTGTGGAATAACCGGTAATTTCACCCTCAAAATGCAGATCTCCATTGCGGGGAACCAGTATCAGGCTGGTCTGTGATGAGAATTTTTCGCGAAGGGCTTCGGTAAACAGCTGACTAAGGGATGGTTGAACCAACTCAGCTTTGTTGGGGAATAACAGTACGGATACGGTTTTTGCTTCTGGTGGAGTGGAGGCCCCGGTAAAAGAGTAAACCCCGCAACCACTTAAAGTTGCAGAAAACATTGCTACCAGTAGCAGAAAAACCAATCTGTCAGAAGCAGACATATGCTTGCCGGAAATGATCTTAAGTAAGCCCATATTCTTTGATTTTCCGGTAAAGGGTGCGTTCTGAAATTCCCAGTTCATGGGCGGCATTTTTTCTCTTACCGCCATGTTTTTCAATGGCCCGCTTTATAAGATCGATCTCTTTTTTCTGAATAGAGAGTGAATCATCGAGTACTTCGGGTGTATAAAATGCTTCTATTTCCTGGTTATCCGCCCTGGGTTGAACCTCAACCCTTGGCATTCCCTGATGAGGCTCAGCGAAATCCTTATAAAGCTGTGCTATTATAGGCTGGTGTTCACGCTGCAGATCGTGGCTTACGCCTCCCTGATCAATGATGGCCACCACCAGCTTTTTCAACTCACCGATGTCGCGTTTCATATCAAACAGTACTTTGTACAGAATTTCCCGTTCCGAAAACTCGCCCCCACTCTGTTCTTTCTGAAACAATACCGGAAGTGCGCGGTTTTCAGAAGGCAGGTAACGCTGGAGGTTGGCCGAGGTGATCATGCGGCTTTCCTCAATGATTGAAATCTGCTCCGTAATGTTTTTAAGTTGCCTGACATTACCCTGCCACCGGTAACTCATCAGCATCTGGCGTGCCGATTCGTCAAGTTCGAGTTGCGGCATCCGGTATTTTTCAGCAAAATCACTGGCAAACTTCCTGAAAAGCAGCACAATATCCTCCTTTCGCTCACGCAGAGGAGGAATATAAATTGGCACGGTGTTCAACCGGTAATACAGGTCCTGCCTGAACTTCCCCCTGTTGATGGCTTCCGGGATGTCAACATTGGTTGCAGCCACTACCCGTACATCGGTTTTAATTACCTTCGATGAGCCAACCCGCATAAATTCGCCAGTTTCGAGCACACGTAGCAGTCTTACCTGAGTAGATAGCGGTAATTCAGCCACCTCATCCAGAAAAATAGTTCCTCCGTTAACCACTTCAAAGTATCCTTTGCGTGATTCGTGTGCACCCGTAAAGGAGCCCTTTTCATGCCCGAATAATTCTGAGTCAATGGTTCCTTCCGGGATGGCACCGCAGTTGACTGCAATGTAAGGGCCATGCTTTCGGGCGCTCAGGTTGTGGATGATCTGTGGAAACGCTTCCTTTCCCACACCGCTTTCACCATTGATAAGCACTGTAATATCGGTGGGAGCGACCTGACGTGCAATATCAATTGCCCGGTCGAGAAAAGGGGAATGACCAATAATGCCAAACCGTTGTTTGATCGCTTGAATATCCATTAAAAATCCTATAGATTTATTTCTTCTGCAAAGTTAATAATTCAGGCAGTGGCAAGGCCGGATTTGCGATAAAAAACTGACATTTTGTCAATAGCATCAGAAATCACAATGATAACGCATAACATCCGTTACCTGTTGTGTCAGAAACTTTGACAACAGTTAAAAAAAATAAAAAGGATTCCCGATCCATTGTCGTTTAGTTCAAGATTCTGAACAGAAAAAAATGAATAAATATCCTTCGACTCCGCTACCAATGACAGTGCTTTTTATCCCCCCCCGCTAATGACATTGTATATAATTGATTGTGAACGTATAAAAGAATTAGTTCTGACATATCCGAATGTCACACTGGCGGCAGTGTTTTAGACGCTGAAGCTCAGGAGTATGCCTGTCATCTCCGTATTTTGCTCATTTTTTTTGAGTACCAACTCAGGATTACTGTCAGTCTGAGCGGTTCCGATAGCTATCGGAACGAAGACAAATTTTCTTAACTAAGCGACATTGAATCCCGATATAAAATCAGGTAACGGAAAGAGATAGGAACCAGCTAACAATTATAGATTACACTGCCAAATATCCTATGGAACAATCTTACCAATAAACAGGGCGGCATTGTTATCCACAACCGTCATGTCACCGGTATCAACAATTCCGTCACCGTTAATATCGGTACTCAGATATCCTGTCATAAAGTTGTATGAATCATTGTCAATCGGAGAAATATCTGCCGTATCAATGATTCCGTCCTGATTGACATCACCGCCATAAATTACATATTTACCGGAGATGAGTTTAAGATTATTGCCATAAGCCTGGCCAGCTGCTGAAGTGAAATTGTAGCTTACCGTTCCGGATCCAAATGGAACAGGACTTCCATTCCATGTTTCAATACTGTTGCGATGTTTAACAACAATAAAATAACTGGCTCCCATAGAAACAGGTAGTGTTAGTGCGGAAGTACCATTGGTATTCACGGCAACTGTGAATGGGCCAGCAGCTATTGAATAAGGGTAAGTTGAATTATGCAATTCCACAACAATCTGATCAGCAATAGATCCGGGAAACCTATATCCTGTTGTTCCACTTACCTTATTCATCTCTGTTCCATTAAACAATCCCTCCAGCAAAACGGTGACATTTAAAGTTGCCGGAAGAAAACCATGAGGGCCCGGAGCTGTTGGCACAACAGTGTGACATACCTCACATCTGCGCAACGTTCCCGGATATTCCTGCAGGGCAATATTCTGAACATTATCGTTTGGATGAACCGTTGGTTGTATCGCATGAGGAGAACCATGACAGGCACTGCAGAATAAACCTCCATGTCCGCGCGATTCTTTGAAAAGTTTTCCGGGCTCTTCTGCATAGTTGGGGCCATGACAGTTTGCCGATCCACAGGATGGTTCCTGTAGCCAGGGCTGACGTCCATTTTCAATCGACAGTGCTACCTGTGCCATATTTCCATGGCAATCCTGACAAACCATCCCGGCTGTATGCATAACATCGCGGAAGCATTGGGTATTGGCTCCCGGATGGCATTTATAGCAATCGTTGGTTTTATCCTTGTGTTTATCATGCATAACAAAGGAAAAAGACTCAATTCCCGGTTGACCCGGCATTCCGAGTGCATTATCAGCATGGCATGTAGCACAAAGAATGGGTGTATTGTTCGGATCAAATCCCCCTTCGTTATCGTGTTCATCAAGAATATCCTGCTCACTGCTGTGGCAGCCGCTGCTCACACAACTCATTTCATTGGAAACAGGAATAACGGGCTGAGTGCTGAAAAGCAATGTATTGCTATTATCCCGCAGCTCAACCAGTGCAAGCTGAAAGGGAGATTCAGTTACAAGATTGTTATCCTGATAAGGTGTGATGGGAATGCCATCAACATAAAAATGATCGTCTGCAGCAACCATGCTACCGGTGAGACCAACACCAGTGAGACCGATATTGGGAGCAAGCGTAACCCCGAACAACTGTTGGGCGTAATCCCAGAAATTGGTCTTACCGACAGAATAAGTATTCCCGGGAATTGAATACTGCACATTAAACCCGGCTGTAACTACCTGGGGCAGTTCAGTCGCTGAGCCCTTCCTGATTACCTGTGCCCTGAGGTTATTGTATGGCGGTAATACAGTGATTTTGGAGAAATCCTTGTTGGAGCAATGCATACCAAGATCATTCCAACTTATTACAATGTATTCTTCTGTTCCATCCCCGGCAAAAAGAAAGGGGAAAAACATGATCACGAAAACCAAAGGCCACCTCTTTTTCATAATGCTTTGTTTTTGATTTTTATCGAATATATCTATATACAAAGATACGTTTAATGTCAAGCGAAAGCAACATGAAAAATAAAAAACAGGCAAACTGAGGTTATTCTCCTCAACTTGCCCTTATCATTATCCTGGAATTGAATTCATGCAATCCTTGGTTTTTGAGATTTCCGACTCACTCCTGGCTTTGGGCTCGCAGGCATTTGAATTCACTGTTTCCGCTCCCAACATTCCCCAAAAAAACAAAACCAATATGGAATTCTGATAGCTATGCCAGAAACTGCGCTGCCACCCATTTCTCATTGATATCAATCCGGCAAAAGCCATCGCGGGTTTCATACACCATCACCTCTTCGTCTTTTGCAAGCGTGCCTAGCTTTCCGTATGTTGCACCAGGTCCGGAACGTACATTCAATGAATTGGGTAAAACCCTGGCCTTTTTCACTTTAATGACAAACTTTTCAGCTACCCATTCACCATTATTACTGATACGCAACCAGCCGTTGGCTATCTCGAAAATATTTACAGTAGATCCGGCACTAAGCGTGGCTGTGAGCGGGAAGGAAGTACCGGCACCCTTGCGCACGTTGAGTGTGGGTGCTGATACAATCCCTGAATATGTTGTCGCCGTGGATACTTCAGGCTGAGGCGTTGGCTGAATTCCACCCATTTTTGTCAATTCTGCCTGAACCAGTGGAATAAAACCAGCTATGGCATCTTCTACTTTGTTACCGCCAAAGAAAGCAGTACCGGGGCATGATTTGGTTATACCCTTTCCATTCAGCCGCTGACCACTTTTAAGATCGTACCAATGATGGTATACAATGTGATCGGTATCGGCGGGCAGATTAAACTTTTTGCACAGCATGGCATTCATTTTCAGAATGGCATCGCGATGTTCAGGTGTCATCTGATCCTTGTCCCTGTCAAAATTCCCGAAATGCTCAATACAGATACCTTTCGAATTGTGTCCCTTGATCCCGACCGGAATGTCGTTTAACGACCGGCAAACCGCAATCTTACCGTCCGGGAATGTGGTGAATGTCTGGGCTATATTGCTCCAGTGGTTTTTTACCATATGATACTCTTTCATCGATTTTAGCCTGGCAAAATGATTATTGCCGGTAAAGTGCGTGTAGTCGGGCAAAAAGGTATGGTGGTTCTGAATGAGTGAAATAACCCGGCTCACCTGCTGATTGGCGAGCCAGCTACCAAATTCGGTAATATCCATTAACTGAAATCCAAATTTTGTTTCCATAATTTTTGATTTGGGGGTTTAGGTATTGATTTCTATGAAGAAAAATAAACAAAGCGCAGGCACAGAAGTTTGGGAACCCGGCCTGGCCAGTCCTAAAACCAGGTAAAAATTAAAGAAAAGTATGAGACAAAAATTTTAACTGTTATTGCAGATAACACATCCGGATTCATGCATGTAAGCGCCATGCACCGGGCATTGGAAGTAACTGTTCTTACTGAAATCCATTAATACAATATTCCCACTGATTTTTCCAACCTCTGAAAGTATAAAGGAGAATCTTCCGATTGCATCCCTGAGCATTTTCCTGTCAGGATTGTAGGATAACCCTTTCCATTCAGGCTCTGCAGATGCATTTTCACACACAAGTTGAAGAAAACGGCTACCTTCCTGTGGATCAATGCCGTTAAAAAGATCTTCCGGATCAAAGCCGGTAAATCCACTACCACGGATGCTGGCATCCATCCCGGCCAGCCTGACCATTATTTCCTTCTGGAAATCACTCTCAGCCAGCTTTCCGCCGGAAAGGCACAGAACATCTATAAAAACCGCCGTCAGGCTGTTGTTCATTAACAGACCGGGGCCAGCGGACTTTCTGAATGTGATGTTGTTCGACATCTTTTGCCCCGATTTACATGATAAAATAAAGTCGGCTCCAAATTCTGAATCAACGCCTTATCCTGGCGCCTGCTTCCTTCTCAAATACTTCCGCCAAACGATCCATAAACTTATCTATCTCCTTGTCAGTCAGAGTTTTATTTTCATCCTGCAGGATAAAACTCATAGCATAGGATTTCTTGCCGGCTTCGATCTTGTCGCCTTCGTAAACATCGAAAAGGTTAACTTTTTTCAGCAACTGCTTTCCGGCTTTAAATGCAATGGCCTCCAGATCGGCATATTTTACGGCCTGATCGAGCACAAGTGCCAGGTCGCGGCGGACTTCGGGGAATTTTGACACCTCAACATAGGTAACGGTATGGTTCTTTATGGCCTGAACCAGGTTATCCCAGTGAATGCCTGAATAAAATACCTGCTGGTTGATTCCGGACTGCTTCAATAGCTTATCGCTCAGGCGGCCGATGCAATAGATGGCCTTCCCGTTTAACTGGTACACAGCGCCATCGGCAAAAAAGGGAGGCAAGGTGTCGGCAGTCTGCAGGCGGTTGAGGTCGAGACCGGTCTTTTTCAGGGCTCCGGTAACAAAGGAACGCAACTGGTAAAAATCCGACTTGCTTCCGCTGCTGTGCCAGCTTTCCGGGGCTGCCTGTCCGGTTACAAACAGGGCCAGGATCTTCTGCTCTTTGTAATTTTTGTCAACATTGCCCTTCACATTGGCCCCGCTCAATTCATACACAAAACCAAACTCATATAGCTTCAGGTTCAGCTGCCTGCGGTTCAGGTTATGGGCTACCGATTCGAGCCCGCTGAAAAGCAGGGTCTGCCGCATCACATCCAGTTCCCTGGAAAGCGGATTGAGCATTTTCACGCATTTTTCCGGATCAAACCATTCCCCGCCTTCGTAATAAGCAGAACTGCTGAGCGAATTGGTGAGCATTTCATTGAACCCGTTGCTGCTGAGGTAATCGGCCACCAGGTTCTGAAGTTTCTCGCGATCGGGACGTGAATGATACGAAAGGCTCGAATTCAGCTTATCACCCGCATCAATCCTGTTGTACCCGTATATGCGCAGCACCTCTTCAATCACATCGGCTATGCCGGTCACATCCACCCTAAACGGCGGAATCTCAAGTTCAAGTCCCGAGGCCGATTCTTCCAGTACCTTTATTTCCAGTCCTTTCAGGATGATTTTGATATCTTCGGCAGGGATATCCTGGCCCACGAAACGGTTAACATAAGCATAATCAAGGCTGATCCTTTTATGCTGAACCGGAGCAGGATAAACATCCACTACTTCTGATGATATTTCACCACCACAAATTTCCTTTATCAGCAATGCGGCCCTTTTCACGGCTTCCACGGTGATTTCAGGATCGGTTCCCCGCTCGAAGCGGAAGGAAGCATCGGTTTTGAGGGTATGCAGTTTCGAGGTCTTACGAACCGAAACCGGGTTAAAGTAAGCGCTTTCGAGGAAAACGGCCGTTGTGGCTTGACTGACGCCCGATTTTGTACCGCCAAATACCCCGGCAATGCACATGGGTTCGGTGGTATTGCAGATCATCAGATCACCGGCGCCAAGCTTACGCTCTATGTTGTCGAGGGTGATAAACTGCGTGCCTTCCGGCAGTTTTTTAACAACAATCGTATTGCCGGTAATGGCCAATGCATCAAAAACATGCAAGAATTGCCCATATTCAAACAACACGTAATTGGTGATATCAACCACATTGTTGATCGGCCTTACACCAATGGCTTTCAAACGGTCGGCCAGCCAGGCGGGCGAAGAACCAACTTTGATCCCGGAAACGGTAACCCCGGAATACCGCGGACAGGCTTCAGAATCTTCAACTACGACATTGACCGGCAAAACCATGTTGTCGGGCTTAAAACCACCGACATCAGGTTTTCTTACCGCGGCAGGGTTGTTTTCCAGTCCACGGGCAGTAATGGCGGCAGCCAGGTCACGTGCCACACCCAGGTGCGAGGCGGCATCGGCATGGTTGGGGGTGAGGCCAATTTCAAAAACCACATCGGTGGTAATGCCAAAGTATTCGGCAGCAGGTATTCCGATCTTAACATCTTCCGGAAGCACCATAATGCCCGCATGGGAATTGCCCAGCCCGAGTTCATCTTCGGCGCAGATCATTCCTTCGGACAATTCACCGCGTATCTTCGATTTTTTGATTTCAAACGATTCGTCTCCATGATAAATCACGGTTCCGATGGTGGCAACCACTACTTTCTGGCCGGCGGCTACGTTGGGGGCACCGCATACGATGTTCAGCAATTCCGGACCGCCCACATCCACCGTGGTAATGCTGAGTTTATCGGCATTCGGGTGGCGTTCGCAGGTCTTCACCTCACCGGTGACCACCCCTTTCAAACCGCCTTTCAGGGATTCGAATTCCTCCACCGCTTCTACTTCCAGGCCAATATCGGTGAGTAAATGTGAAATCTCTTCCACGCTGAGATTCGTAGTTATGTAATCGCGGAGCCAGTTGTATGAAATCTTCATCGGTTTGATTTTAGGAAGGGCAAATTTAAGGATAAATCGTGAAAGGCCGGCCAGTAACCTGAAAATGACAAATTACAGTAGAAGACAATTTAAAGTTTTCGAGCGACAGTTGACAATACGGGGGCAGACATGTCCGGTGCATGCATTGACAAACGCGCCAAAGGGTGAATTATCAGTCGTAGGATTGAATTCAGGTCCGGGGCACGCGGTGGGAGTTGCGCTCAAGCCATAGGAATATAACCTGGGTCTGGGCACGCATAAGCGGTTGCACCGGCCTGGGATTAACCGATTGATTCTTTATCTATACCTGCCTGTTTAAGAATGGCCAGAAAAGTACCTTTTTTAAGATCCCGACCTCCGTGGTAAGGCACAATGACTGTTTTGCCAGAAATTACATTATAAAATAACCAATGTGATCCTTTAGCTCTCTTAAAAATAAATCCGTTTAATTCAAGAATCTCTATCAGGTGTTTTGGGGATAGATTCATTCAGAAGCAAGATTGATCGAATATTCAAGTGTATTGCTATCATCGGGTATGGGTTCTCCCCTCTCCTTTAATTCTTCTATATAAAGCTCAATGGCTTCTCTGGCCATGCTTTTAGCCTCATTGAGATCGGTCCCGTAAGTAATGCAACCTGGCAATGCAGGGACAGTCACAGTAAAGCCTCCCTCTTCTTCCTGATGCAGATGTATTTTGTATGTGTACATTTTAAAGAATGTCTGGGGGTATAATCATGTTTTTGTAAGATAAGCCAACCCTGAAATCTCAAAAACAAAGATAATAAATCTATGCTGAGTTGACAAGTGAAAGGCAGAGGAATTGATTTCAGGCCGGGGCACACAGGGTTGTTCAGTAATTGATGTACTGAAGGAAAATGCACTATGGTTACAACCGTGCTGGAATTAATCTCTCCGCTTCGTTGAAAATACCCCCCAAGTATTTATTAAAGAGCACTTTTTTGCTTTCTGTACCTTTTGCCCCTAAAAAAAAAAAAGTTTGAGGAGCCCCAAAACCTAACTAACCGCCCGATTAATAAACACCAGGAACCCAAAAAAAAACTACCCTTCCCCTCTGCCAAAACCAAAAAAATAAATATACTTGATCAAAAGGTACCCAAAATCAAGGCTTCGGAAGAATGGCTAAAATCAGGCGCGCAATTTTGGCAGAAAGAAATGAGGTTGAACCATACCTCGCTCACTTAACTTTCTTGTACACTAATTTTCAGAGCTCCGCTACACATCATCGTTGCATTTCTTCCTTCTTTTATGCGGCCTGATTTCTTAACGCCATTCTTCCAAGGCCGGTCCTTCTGCAGTTGTTCATCGTAAGTTTGATTAGGATTACCTGAAAAGCACCCATTCACTTTGAAAATAAGAATATTAAAAGATTAAAGGAATTTAAAGTATAGAAGAATATTGTGACAATATCAAAAAAAATATTTCTGCATGAGTTTCACCTCAATTGAATATCTATAGCCACAGAGTGGCGAAACGTTGGTAGTAAATCAAAGACCATGCGGATTTTAAGTGCAGAGCACCTACTAAAACATTGATTATTGAGACTTAGTCAGCACGTTTAAGCAAAGAACTTTTGTCTGGCTTTTCTATGCAGTTTTTATAATGATAATCCCAGCACATCAAATACTGAATAGCCCGGCACACGTCGATTGATAAATGCAAATCGGGAAATTAATGCTGCCATTTATATGCCTGCCAAATAGTTAACAGTTCTTTAACACTTATTTATGAACCGTTTTAACTAATTTGTGTTATTGATTATTTATTCTGTTATCTGGCTTGAATACCCGGTTCATGTAATGAATGAGGCCGCAGAAAGTTGGTTGAAAAAACCGGGATTTTCAGGCTGATAATACAAAACCGGAATATCAGTTAATTGGGTCAGATTTTTGAGTTGGAACATCCCATTGTGAAAATATCCGAATGATCATTTTTCAATCAGAATGACCAGAATAATGAAAATGTAATACACGTCAAAGATTTCAAGTCCCCTTTAAACTTACCGCCATGACTAAAAAACTCTATTTTGCTTGTTTGGTCTGCTTTGCATTTATATTTCTCTTTTGCAAAAAAGATTCTTCTGACACTTCCGGTAATCAGCCTTCAGTATTGGAAATCAACAACATTCTGGATGAAGCAAGCACAAAGTTCCTTGAATTTGCCGCCCTGACAAATGGTGATCCGCGTGCTGCAATTTACCTGACGAAAGACTGGATTCTGACTCAGGAAACGGTTGAGGATGCTTTTGTAGATGACAGCACCTACCTGAGAATTCAATTGAAATCAGGTTTGCGGACTGTTTTATATTTCATAGATACAAATCTTGAAGGAATGGCAAAATTCCGCGGGAGTAGCGCAGGGGGATCAGGAAATCTGGTAAAAAGAACGTTAAAAACCGGGTGTTCTAACAAAATTGAGAATAAGAAAGTGTTGATCTACGTTCCTGCATGGAATGACTTTTATAAAGATGGCGAGATAGAAAAAATTGTAAAGATTTTTACGGATGCGGGAGAAGATTACGAAGTTACATTGTTAAGAGGTAGTGAATGCACGGTTGATATCATAAAGACATTTGGAGATTATGGATTCGTTATTATTGATACGCATGGCCTTCCCGACGGATTTAAGATAGGTACGAATATTTATAGTGATGAAGATGTTGAAACTGAAGAAGAAATGAAAGCTCTCGTCACAGATGCCGGTGGTCAACAACTTTGGGATATGATTCTAAGAGAAGAAATCAGCTACATGAAGGGACATTACATTAAATCAGAGCAATCAGATTGGTATGTAAAGCCGGGCAGTTCGTTTCCAAAAGAACTATATGTAACTTCAAAATATATCAATTCATTACCCGAGTGGAATAAAACCATGATTTTTGGTAATATGTGTTATTCGGCTACTACTTTTGAGAATACCGGTAATACAGATTATTATTCCCCTTTCATTGGGAAGGCATTCATTAACAGGAACCTGATCAGCTATTTTGGGTTTGCTTTTGATAATAAAAGATCGGCACCTGTGTCAGATGATTTTTCAAAAATGATGGAAGATTCGTTGGCGAGGGCTTTTGTAGTCGATGGTGACAGCACCGGAAATGCCTTTTTACGTTCCAACAATACTGAGTATTATGATTTTTTGCGGACGCAGAGCCCGAAATTGTGGCTGAAACAATTCAATGATAAAACATATTGTTACGGTACCTGCGGAGATGATTTCACTGATTCACGCGACGGCAGGAAATACAAAACCGTGTGTATTGGCAACCAGACCTGGATGGCCGAAAACCTTAATTTTAATGCTTCCGGCAGCTTGTTTTACGACAACGAATCAACAAATGGTGCCATTTATGGACGACTGTATAAATGGGATATGATAATGAATGGCGAAGCATCAAGCGATCAGGTACCGAGTGGTGTGAGGGGAATATGTCCGGAGGGATGGCATGTGCCAAGCCATGATGAATGGAATATTCTGATCAACTATTTAGGAGGCGAAGTATATGCCGGTGGCGCACTCAGAGATACTGCTGGCTGGAATCCTCCAAACATTGGAGCGACCAACAGTTCGGGTTTTACAGCTAAGCCCGGTGGCTTTGAAAACGGTGAAGGTATTTTTTCAATGATTGGCGAGACGGCTTACTGGTGGACATCAACAGCCGATATTGCTATTCCGGGTCGTAATCAGTATGTTGTAAATGGCAATCAATTTCCTTTGGTCCTGTTTTACGCTGCTCCTCCGAACCTGCATATGTCGTGCCGGTGTGTGAAGGATTAGAAAGCAGGCACCGGAACTGCCGGAATCAGGATTGAATCAAGGTCCGGGGTGGGCGTCGGGGGAACTGCGCAAACCGGGAAGTCAGAGGTCAGATGTCAGAGGTCGGAAGCCTGAAGTATGAAGTTGACTGAGATATTCAGTGATCAAGGGACTGAGAGACTGAGAGACGAAGGGACTGAGAGACGAAGAGACTGAGGGACTGAGAGACGAAGAGACGATGGGGCTGAGAGCGTGAAAGTGAGAGAGGGAGAGAGGGGGTGAGGGAGAGATTAGAAGAAATAGTAAGTAGTGAGCAGTGAGTAAAAGTGGCAAAACGAAATCAAAAAATCTTCTAATCAATGAATTGGCTAATTGGCTAATCAGCTAATTGGCTAATCCACAATCCGAACCGAAGCGAAGCGGAGTTCACCGAAGGTAAATCTGCAATCCGAAATCCGAAGTCTGAGGTCAGAAGTCAGAGGTCGGAAGCCTGATGTAGGAAGTAAGAGGTAAGAAGTATGAAGTTGACTGAGATATTCAGTGATCAAGAGACTGAGAGACTGAGAGACGAAGGGACTGAGAGACGAAGAGACTTAGAGACGAAGAGACGAAGAGACTGAGAGACTGAGAGACTGAGGGACTGAGAGACGAATAGACGATGGGGCTGAAAGCGTGAAAGTGAGAGAGGGAGAGATTAGAAGAAATAGTAAGTAGTGAGCAGTGAGTAGTGAGGAGGGGCAAAGGGCAATCAAAATCCAAGTCAGAGGTCAGAAGTCAGAGGTCGGAAGCCTGAAGTATGAAGTTGGGAAAGGTGAGGGGGCGGAGCGCAAGGGCTGAGAGACGAAGAGACGAAGGAAGAAGAGATGGGGCTGAAAGCGTGAAAGTGAGTGAGGGAGAGATTAGAAGAAATAGTAAGTAGTGAGCAGTGAGTAGTGAGTGAATGTGAAAAGTGGCAAAACGAAATCAAAAAATCTGCTAATCAATGAATTGGCTAATTGGCTAATCAGCTAATTGGCTAATCCACAATCCGAACCGGAGCGAAGCGGAGTTCACCGAAGGTAAATCTGCAATCCAATCCGAAGTCAGAGGTCAGAAGTCAGAGGTCGGAAGCCTGAAGTATGAAGTTGACTGAGATATTCAGTGATCAAGGGACTGAGAGACTGAGAGACGAAGGGACTGAGAGACGAAGAGACTAATAGGGAGAGAGGGGGTGAGGGAGAGATTTGAAGAGATAGTATGTAGTAAGTGGTAAGTAGTGAGTAACCAGTAACCAGTAACCAGTAACCAGTAACCAGAAACCAGAAATCCGAAATCCGAAATCCGAAATCCGAAATCGAAATCAACTGATCTTCCCCCAATCGAACTCACTCCGCTGCAGATGAATGACCATGGGTTGGTTTTCGGGTTTCTCGAGCCGGGGATCATCGGTGAGGGTTCTGTGGGCAAACTCGCGGGCAATTTTCAGCAATTTCTCATCCTTTACCAGGCTGGCCAACTTCAGTCCAACCAGACCACTTTGCTGAGTACCCTGCAGGTCGCCGGGGCCGCGCAGGTGAAGGTCAACTTCGGCTATTTCGAAACCATCGGTGGTGCGAACCATGGTATCAAGCCGTTTGCGGCCATCAGAAGTGAGTTTGTAACTACTCATCAGAATACAGTGTGACTGATCGGCGCCCCGCCCTACCCTGCCGCGTAACTGGTGAAGCTGCGACAGGCCGAAGCGCTCCGCATTCTCAATCACCATCACAGAAGCATTCGGCACATCTACCCCAACCTCTATTACAGTGGTTGCGACCATGATCTGAGTTAGCTTCTCAAGAAAGCGCTTCATTTCACTCTCTTTCTCACCGGCTTTCAACTGCCCGTGAACAATGCTGATATGATATTCCGGCAAGGGGAAATAGCGCGATACAGTATCCAACCCATCCATCAGGTCCTGCAATTCCAGCTTATCCGATTCATTGATGATGGGATAAACCACATAGATCTGCCGTCCAAGCGCGATCTGCTCTTTCATAAACCTGAAAACCTTCAGCCGGTCTTTTTCGTAAAAATGGTAGGTCTTTACAGGTTTTCTTCCGGGAGGAAGTTCATCGATCACCGAAACATCGAGGTCACCATAAAGCGTCATGGCCAACGTTCGTGGAATGGGTGTGGCAGTCATCACCAGGATGTGCGGTGGAATTTCGCTCTTCTCCCATAGTCGCGCCCGCTGGGCTACACCAAACCGGTGCTGCTCGTCGATCACTACCAGCCCGAGATTGCCAAACTGAACCGCATCTTCAATCAGGGCATGGGTACCGATTAAAATATGAAGGCTTCCCTTCTGAAGATTTTCATGAAGCCCCTTCCTCGCAGCCTTTTTTGTGGAACCGGTAAGCAGGGCAACCTCCACCGGCAAACCGTCAAGCATCTTGGTGATTGTTTTAAAATGCTGGTTAGCAAGGATTTCAGTGGGCGCCATCAGACAGGCCTGGCAGCCATTATCCAGCGCTATCAGCATTGCCATCAGCGCGACCAGGGTTTTTCCACTCCCGACATCGCCCTGCAACAGCCGGTTCATCTGTTTACCACTTCCCAAATCGGCCCTGATTTCCTTTACCACTTTTTTCTGGGCTCCGGTTAGCTCGAAAGGAAGGTTCTGATGGTAAAAGTCGTTGAAATGATTACCAATCAATCCGAATACCCGTCCTTTCACTTTCTCCATCCTGACATATTTCAGGCGTAGCAGTTGCAACTGAATGAAGAAGAGTTCGTCGAATTTGAGACGCTCCTGGGCTTTTGCAAGCGCGTAAGGGTCGCGGGGGAAATGGATATTCACCAGAGCCTCCGACCTGGGCATCAGTTTAATCGCCAGGATAAGCGTTTGGCTGAGGGTTTCCGGAATGGAATACTGCACCTGGGCAATCAGTGTCCGCATGATCCTGACAAAGTTGGCCGGGGTAAATCCACGGCTTTTCAATTTCTCTGAGGTAGAATAGTATGGTTGCAGCGGCTCATTTGGCACCTGCATTTCGTCACCCGCAGGTTCTATATCAGGATGCGTAAAGTTGTAGCGGCCGTTAAAGAGGTTAGGCTTACCAAAAATTACATACTCCTTACCGACAGTAACCTTTTCCCTGATCCACTTGGCCCCCTGGAACCAAACCAGCTCGGTTTCGCCGGTTTTATCCCTGAAGGTCATTACCAGTCTGGATGTGCGGCCTGCGCCGATGGTCTGCATGGCGGTAATCTTCCCTTTCAGCTGCAGCCAGGCCGATTCCGAATCTATATCGCTTACAGTATAGAACTTACTCCTGTCGACGTAACGGAAAGGATAATAATGGAGCAGTTCGCCGAAAGTACTAACCTCAGTTTCTTTGCGCAACATCTCAGCCCGGACGGGGCCAATGCCTTTCAGGTATTCAACGGGCGTTTCTAGGATGTGCTTTGTCATTTCAGGATAAGTGACCTATAAGGCAAAGATACAATTTAGGGCTTGTAAACTTTCCGGGTTTAGCAATTAATTATGTTATGGGGCGGGGCACGCGTCAGAAATAAGACGCGCGCCAGCCGAAGTTTTGAGGTTGGGGGCACGCGTCAGAAGCCTGCCCGCCACAATGCAATGAAGGCGGGATAAGACGCGCAACTGCAGGGGGGAGTTATGATGCGCGCTGACCGTGACGTTAAAAAAAAAGCCCGGTCGGTTGGACCAGGCGTTTTGTAACAGTTTCGGGTATTTTTAAAATTCCCAGAGGTTTTGCTCGAAGGTAAACAGGTCCGATTTCACACGTTCGGCTTCCATAAGGGCATCGATACCGGTTGCATAATCGGAAATACGGCGGTCGTAAACGTTGTCTTCCTTATATACATAGCTTGTAAACATCCGTTTCCAGAAGATATCGTCGTAAGTTTTACGTGCAGCGCTGTTGTTCCTGTTAAAGACTTCGGCTTTTGCAAGAACCGGACGTGCTTCGGGGAAGTAAATCCAGAAGAGAGGATCATAAGCCCTGAAGAGGCCTTTTTCGTCAAAGTTATCGCGAACCGGGCAAATACCCAGAATACGGACTTCCATAACAGACCGCTGTTTATCAAAGAACCAGTCTTCTTTAATCCTGAATCTTTTAACATCCGATGGATTGAACTTAACGGAAATTACCGTGTCGTACCAGTCGTAGGGAGGATAAGGGCGTTGCATAGGTACCGAATCGACCCGTTCCAGACGGTTCATCATCTCCTGATAAGTAATAGGTACCAGGAATTCATCGGTAGTTGAAGACGCGTCGTAGGCTGTAATGGTGCCTTCTTTAAGTGCATCCATCATCACCTGCATCAAACTGCGCAGATCGTTGTGCGGTTGTTCCGGGTAATAGAAAGCCTGGTTCATTTTCTCACGCAGGTCAATCACGCGCCAGATACGCTTGCTCCAGACAACATCGGCTTCCCTGACCCATGGATAGGTGATGGGTTTTTTCTCGATGGTTACTTTTTTATCGTAGATACCATCGCGCGGAGGGCTGTCGAGCACCTGTGAAATACTTGTTTTTGCAAACCCGGCCAACAAGAATACTAAAGCCAGAAAACCAAATACTTTTTTCATCCGTTATATTTTATTATTTCCAGAAACCTTCAACAGGTTTCTGAGTTTTCACTTTGTAAGCTCCGGTAATCCGGACAGAGTCAATTTAAAACTTTCCCATACCGGACTTCCTGTTGAAGGATTTCCGGCATGGAGTTTAAAGAACGCTATTTAAAGAACAATTATTGTACAATAAGACTGATGGTACCCAGTTTACGGTTGCCGTCAGGACCTTTGGCCATGATATTCTCCAGCCAGATACGCTGTCCGCGTTTACTGTTGGAAATAAAGGTTTGCATTTCATCCGTCAGCCTGTTGCCGGTTCCCGGACGCTCGTAGGTATCTCCACCGCGGACACCCACGAAAGTGAAGGAAACAATCTCGAAATTAAGGTCGAAGTCGAAGTCCTCAGGCATTTTAGGAATAAGGGCCCTCGAAGCGAGTAACATGCTCTTCTGAACGGGACCTCCATCGGTATTAGCTATGTAGGCCTTTGGATCTGGAACGCGCTTGATACGAAATTCAGCATTTCCCATGTTGCGCGTAGCTTTACCATCGTTGTGCTTAACCGTAATCACTGCTTTTTGTCCGAGAGGAACTCTGACAACCCATGTTTTACCGTCAGATGCACGTTTAATGGTACCAGTGGTAATATCTGCCGAAATTTGTGATTCAGGAATACCTGAAGCAGATATTGAAACAGGATTATCAACATTGGCATAAAAAACGTTCATTTTTGTCGGGGCCACCGTCAGGGACGGGGACATTACAAAATAACTTTCTTCAAAGTCGTAATTTTTCAGGTTCCCTTCCGGGTCTTTGACTTTAATACTGCCCTTGTAGCTTTGCAACCCGGTAGCTCCTGCTGATACCGTGTATTTTGCCACGCCATTTTCCGTCGGGAGTCTGCGTCCACCGATGATTACTTCCGGATCCTGTTTAGAATCCACGGCTGCAACCATAATTTCCGCTTCGTAGGTATCACCTTTGAAAACGAGTTTTGAACTAGGAATAACCTTGGCATTCAGAACATCGAACTTAAAGTCCTTAGATGTAACGGAGTTTAGAAGTTTTGTAACAACATCTCCTTCAACTGAGCGGACATCGGCGATAAGTTTATTCAGAAAAGTAACATTTGCCGCCAGGATAATATGGTAGAAATTATGCATCTCCCAATTTTGCTTGGCTCCGCTTGCATCGCGGAACGGGCCTTTGGTGTCAAGTCCGAGTTGGATTGAAGTGCGGTCTTTCTCATCGAGAAGGTTTACAATGTCCTTTTTGAAAAGTTCAATCCGGTCTTTCAGCTCGCGGGACTTTCCTTTGGATCCATCCTGTGAATTACCAATAAAATAATTGGTCGTAACGTCATATTTATCTTTGGCCTGTATATCCCTGAGTTCTGTTGTGCGAGCCAGATCGGTAGTTATTCCTTCAGATTTTGCAATGGCTTCAAATTTTACCTGTTCGATAAAAGTAATGAGGTCATCTGAAAGCTTTTTGGCATTTTGTGCTTTATCCCAGAAAGGGCCAACTTTTGCTTGATTTAACTGGTTCTGTTGCTCAAAACGTGCATATGTTTCATCATTTTTCGATTTGAGGTTCACGTTGGTTCCCTCAATACTTTTGTTTACTATCACAAAAGCCTCAATGATTTCTACAGAAACGTTCAAAGCCAGCAGCGCAGTCAACACCAGGTACATCATCGCGATCATTTTTTGTCGCGGTGTCTCCTTGTATCCAGCCATAATCTATATTTAATGTGTTTTGTTAAAAAATCCGTGAATAAACCAGCCTTATTTCAAATTAACATTCATGGCGGCAAGCATATTGCCATAAACATTGTTAAGAGCAGAAACCTTCTTTGTCAGGTTGTCAAGCTCCTGTTTGTACCGGTTCATTTCCTGGCTCGAATCGCTGATGTTGGTGAGATACTGGTTGATGGTGTTGTGCATCTTGTTGGTATCTTCAACATGGGTACTGGAACTCTTTAACTGAAGTTCATAAACTGCATTCAGAGCAGCCAGATTACTGGATATTTTTTGCAGCTGATCGCTGTAAGCTTTGTTATCGAGACCTGAAAAATCAAATTTCTCGATCGATTTGGCCAATGCCTGGGCCGATTGCTGGTAGGTACCGGTGAGCTGTGCAGTTGACTCAGCAGCTTTGGCAACATTCAATGACAAATCGTTCACAGATTTAGAAGCATTGGTAAGGTTGCGGGTATAATCGTTGGTAGCCACGGCAGCGTTTGACATGTCGGCCATTTTGCTGGCGTTATCACTTAATGTTCGCAGGCCATTCCCGAGACTTTGCATTAACTCAGGTCCTATTTTAGCCTTCTCCAGCATTCCGTCCAATTCCTGGGTAGGAGTTTTTCCTTTGGCTTTGGTTTCACCACCATGATAAAGTCCGGCAAATTCAGGATAAACGAGACTCCAGTCGGGTTCAACGTGTGGCGGTTCAAAAGCTGAGAAAAAGAAGATCAGGGCTTCGGTGCCCAGACCAACGATCAGCATTTCATTTGCACCGGTGTAGTGATTAATTTTGAAAAGTGCTCCTAAAATAACAACGGCAGCTCCCCATCCATAAAGCTTTGCCATGAAGTTTCTAAACCCTCGTCCTCTGACTAAATTATTCAATCCCATGATTGTTGCGATTTAATTTGTTGATTTTTGTTTGTTTAAATTCTGTTTTCAAAAAGTTGATCCTGGAATATCAGGAAAGTAATACCGGATTAATTATAAATTTTGGAAGCACGTGCAGGATTATCATCTTTCTGACGACCCATGTAATTCTGGACACAACGGAAGCCTATATATGACTTGGCGGTGTCCTGAAACTCGTAAGCACGTGAATTTACCTGAAGGTAATAAGAGATATCTTTCCATGATCCTCCGCGAACCACTTTTCTTTTGAGTGCAGGCGGATCACTGTCTTTGGCATTGTAACTGTATGCGGGATTCATGTCCCAGGTAAAGTTATACGACGATTCGTCGAAGGCATCGTTGGTCCATTCAGCAACATTGCCGGCCATATCATACAAACCGAAATCATTTGCAGGATAGTGTGCTACAATAACCGGTGTGAGTCCGCCATCGTCAACATAATTACCACGGAGTGGTTTGAAATTGGCAAGGAAACAACCTTTTTCGTTGCGTGTATAAGGGCCTCCCCATGGATACGGACTGAAGGAATTGCCACCACGTGCAGCCCATTCCCACTCGGCTTCGGTCGGAAGCCTGAATTCGTTGACAACAGCATTGCCTTTACTGTTGAGGAATGACCTCAACAATTCAGTACGCCAGATGCTGAAAGCCTTGGCCTGTTTCCAGCTAACACCTACCACAGGATAGTTGTCGTAAGCAGGATGCCAGAAATAACGCTCAGTCATCGGATCGTTGTATGAGTATGCATAATCATGAATCCATGCAAGGGTATCGGGATAAACGTTTATGACTTCTTTCCGGACATAGAGTGAACGGTCTTTCAATCCCTGCGGACGGTTTGCGAGACCGGCATTGATGGGATCACCGGCTGAAAAATCTTTTCCTGCTGCAGCCTTGAAATCAACCCAGTAGTATTCGTAGAAAAGTTTTCTGGTATCGATCTCTTTACGGCGGAAATAACGCTCATGTTCGGGCAGGAACATGTCGGAGAGTGCTTCACGTTCTTCCTCACCGTTCCAGTTCAGTTCGGTTTTCCAGTTAAGGAAAGGAGGATCATAAGTTTCGCCGGTTTTCTTGTTTTCCTCAACCAGGAAATCTTCCGGTTTAACATCGCCCAGTTTTCTGCGGGCAATGGAATCACGCACCCAGAATACGAACTGACGATATTCATTGTTGGTAATTTCGGTTTCATCCATGTAGAAAGCGCTTACTGAAACCGTCCGGGGATCGTTGATATGTGCATAGGGCACATCCTGATCACCGACACCCATGGTAAAACTTCCCATAGGGATGTAAGCCATGCCAAACGGATCGGGCTGATAAAACTTCTCACGCTTTGAAACACCTACAAGTTCACCATTCCCTGAATTTCCACAGCTACTCAGGATAAGGGCAGCGATAATGTAGTTAAATAGTTTTTTCATGTTTGTAACTGATTTTAATGCAAATAACGGTTTGACCGAAGCTTTATTATAGGTTCACCCGATTTTTTGAACCGACAAAAATAGCAATATAATTATTCCATCCAAATTTCTTTTACAAGAACCGGGTATTTCTGAAACTCCTTTTTGCTTTTTCAAGTTCAAGTTTGAAGCAATACCGGAGCATTATTTCGTGGCTACCGGAGCCACCAATTTTTGAAAGAGGAATGTCGTAAGCGTATGCGAAACTAATATCTTTCATGTAAAAGCCAACCATCAATGCCACTGTTTCCTGAAGGCGATAGGTAAGCCCTCCCCAGAATTTGCGATTGTATTCAACTCTTGTATTCAGGTCGAACTGCAAAGTTGTGCCGTCGAATTTTGCAAAAACACTGGGAATAAAAACGTATGCCGGATTTCTGATCCATGAAATTTCGTAACCGGCAGTTGCATAATAGTGCCTGCGCAATTTAAATTCAGGGCTACCGCTACTTGTGCCCAACTGTCGTGTTCCTTCCAGCAACTGGGTAGCCGACAAACCAAGATATAAACCGTCGGGTTCCAGATAGAAAGCTCCCAACGACAGATCCGTAAACATCGTACTTTCATTGCCCCCATTAAGCAATGGGTCACCACCGTCAACCGGTTTTAGCTTGGCAAAGTCCAGAGATTTATTCAGAAACCCGACATTGAACCCAATGCCCAGTTCACCATTGGCAACCGGACGATTGTATGCATAACCAAGTTTCACATAAACATCTTTAAAATACCCGATTTTATCCTGCATCACAGTTGCCGAAACGCCACCCCGCAAAATCCTTACCGGTGTGTCACCGGAAAAAATAAACGTTTGTGGCGAAACCTTGTTTCCCTCTGTATCCTCTATTCCAAACCACTGCTCCCTTACAATACCTGTTACACAAATGGCATCACGTAAACCGGCATAGCCCGGATTTACAGCCATATGATTGAACATATTGAATGTAACCTGTGGCTCCTGTTGCCCGCTGACAATAACTGGCAGCAGGATTGGGATAATGAGTAAAAGCGCAGAGCGGTAAAATCTTTCCAACATTAATAGCGGAATATAAATACTCGTTTCATTTTCTGGTTCCGACTGAAAACCTGGCATCAAATTAAAGTCTCAATAAGCCCGCTCTCGCAGAACTTTTGCTTAATGATTCCGAATCTTTATGTTTATAAAACAGGACAGATCAAATCTATTAACCCTGAAATTCCTGATTTATTTTGTCACTGCCGGATTATTTATCCATTTCAATCGCAAAGGTAATATTTTACATTAGTTTCACATGAACTTGGAATAAAAAAGTGCATAAATATGTAATGTGCCTGCTAAATAACAGGTTCGGGGTATTTTTGTTGAACATCTCATGCAAATAAGGTAGTTATCAGCATCTAAATATTGCTTTATATTATTGATATACAATGTCTTAAAAATAAATGAAAAAACAAGTAATCTTTTGTCCGGCCAACCCTGACAGGTTAGGCAAGTTATAAAATATTCAAGAGCCGGGCTGTTTTTCTGAAAATCTCCATAGCTTTGCAGTTCTACAACTGAAACCTTATTTACCTCATTAACAATAATATAACATGGCTTTCCTGCAAAATGAACGGCTTTTTTCGAAGAAATGGTTTATTTCCTACATACTGATCATCATTGGTTCTTTTATTCTGGCAGCCGGATTCGTTTTTTTTATCAATCCCTACAACATAGTACCCGGAGGAGTGTATGGGATAGGAATTGTGGTTCACCAGCTGACCAAAGGGCTATTCGCCTTCTGGCCCACCGGTATTCCGATCGGTTTGTTCGGGCTGGTGCTGAATATCCCGCTGACGATCATCGGCGTGAAGATTCTGGGTCCCCGTTTTGGCGTTAAAACCGTGGTAGGTTTCATCCTGACTTCTGTTTTTATGGATATGCTGACTCTTTTCGTTGGTGAAAAGGACCCGCTGGGCCTTGCAAACGACGTGCTGATGGCCAGTGTTTTCGGCGGGGTACTGATAGGTTTTGGACTTGGTCTGATATTTAAATCCAAAGCAACCTCAGGCGGATCTGATATTGTAGCCATGATCATTGCCAAATATACCCGGCTTCCGCTGGGTCAGCTGATGATTTATGTTGACTCCGTGATTGTTCTTTTGGGCCTGGTGGTGTTCAGAGACTGGCATATACCGCTCTATTCGTGGATCGTAATTTTTGTCACCGGGAAGGTAATCGACATCACCATGCAGGGAGTAAGTTATGATAAAACCCTATTTATTGTATCTACCGAGTTTGAACTGATCAGGGACAAGATCATCAACGATCTAAACCGCGGAGGTACTTTTATCCCCGGAAAAGGAATGTTCAACAATTCGGACAAGACCATTATCTTTACCGTATTAAACCGGCGCGAACTGGCTATTCTTGAGGAATACATTCACCAGGTTGATCCCAGGGCTTTCGTGACCGTGATGGATGCAAATGAAATACTGGGTGAAGGTTTTAAGTCGCTGCACGATAAAATAACTGAGTAAACAAGATTTAGGCTGCTCCGAAAAGGTAAAGGGAAAGATTTTCCCCCCAGCCCCCAAAACCCAAAAAAAAAAAAAAAATTTTAAAAAAAAAATTTTTCCCTCGGCCCGCCCCCCAAAAAAAAAAAAAAAAAATCCCCCCCCCCCCCCACCCCCCGGGGGCCAGGCCCCCCCCCCCCCGCCGCCGGCCCCGGGCAACAAAAAAATATATTTTTTATAAAAAAAAAAAAATTTTTTTTTTCCCCCGGCGCGGGCGGGGGGGGGGGGGTTGTTGGCTGCCAAGGTCAAAAATTTGTTTCAGAGTGGACTAAATCTTTCATTTCACCAATGCCCTAACTGCTGAAAAACGATGGCATTCCTGCAAAAAGAGAAGCTGTTTACACGAAAATGGTTTATTTCATACACCCTTATCGTATTGGGAACTTTCCTGGTGTCGGTCGGCTATGTCTATTTCATTATACCTTATAAAATAGTACCAGGTGGTATTTATGGTATTTCCATCGTATTGCATTACCTGTTTGGTCTGCCGGTAGGTTTAACTGCACTGGCATTCAACATTCCGCTTACCATTATCGGAACCCGGGTGTTGGGACCACGTTTCGGGGCAAAAACCGTTGCCGGATTTATTCTGACCTCAGTTTTTGTAGATCTGCTGTCTTTTTACTCAGGTTTGAAACCCCTGGTTGACAGCGACCCGTTACTCTCTTCCATTTTCGGCGGAGTCCTGATCGGAGCCGGCGTAGGATTGATTTTTAAATCAAAAGCCACTTCCGGTGGTTCGGATGTTATTGCCATGATCATCGCCCGGTATACCCGCCTTCCGCTGGGCCAGTTGATGATGGGTGTTGATTCGGTGATCGTGCTGGTTGGTTTTGTAGCTTTCGGCGACTGGCGGATACCCCTTTATTCATGGATTACCATTTTTGTCATGGGTAAGGTGATCGATGCTGTATTGTCGGGTATTTCCTACGAAAAGACCATCCTGATTGTGTCGGATCAGCATGAGGCCATCCGCGATAAAATCATTAACGACCTGAACCGTGGCGGTACTTTCCTGAATGGGGAAGGGATGTACAATGGCAGCAGCAAGAAAGTAATTTTTACCGTCGTCAACCGACGCGAACTGGCCATGCTCGAGGAGTTCATCAATATAATAGATCCGAAAGCCTTCCTCACGGTAATGGATGCCAATGAGATCCTCGGACAGGGATTTAAGTCGCTGAAGGATAAACTCGAAGACTAAGGGCACAGGGCGGGCACGGGCGCAGGGCTAGGGCTGGGCATGGAGCACGGAGCGGGCGGGAGCAGGATTGTTGATAATAGCGAACCAGCCAGGGGCATGGAGCACAGAGCACAGAGCATCGTGAATTAAATAAATGTAGGGACACGACAAGTCGTGTCCCTACATTTATTTAATTGGCCAGGCTTGTAATCCATCATTCCAATCTTCCATCATTCCATCCAGTCCCGCAATCTAGGAAGCCAGAGCGAAGGTCAAAATCAAACTACTAATCTAATAATCAACTAATCAGCTAATTGGCTAATAGCCAAGCCGAACCGTAGCGAAGCGAAGGACACTAAATGTTAAATCCGAAATCAGCAATCCGAAATCCGAAATCTATCTGAAAAGTTTCACAATATCGTTTCCATTGGCGAAGATGAGCAGGCCGAACAGCAGAATCATACCGACGATCTGCGCGTTTTCGAGGAATTTATCGGAAGGTTTGCGGCCGGTGATCATTTCGTAGAGCAGGAACATCACATGTCCGCCGTCGAGGGCCGGAATTGGCAGCACGTTCAGAATTGCCAGCATAATGGACAGAAAGGCAGTCAGCCCCCAGAATGCAGCCCAGTCCCAGGTTGAAGGGAAAATATTGCCGATGGTGATAAAACCACCCACCGACTCATAGGCCTTCACTTCAGGAGAGAACAACAGCTTGAGTTGTTTCAGGTAATTTCCGACCCCTTTCCAGGTTTTGGTGAATCCTGCAGGAATAGCAGCAAAAAATGAATATTCCTTCTCACTGAATTTAAACTGATCAGCAGGATTAGTGCGAGCACCGATCAAGCCGCTTTCAGGGATTGTAACTTTGAATGATAGTGTATCTGAATCCCGGAGAGCCTTTAGACTGACCTCTTTTGACTTATACAGTGGCAGCAATGCCCTGAATTGGTCGAAATACTCCACCACCGAATCGTTGATACCAATGATGCGATCGCCCTTTTTCAGACCAGCCTTTTCGGCCACCGATTCTTTCGAGAAACCCTCAACCACGAATTGCATCCGGGCATTTATAAAATCAGGTGACTGGTGCTTAAGCAATTTTGCAAGGAACCCTTCAGGAATGTTGACTGTATAAGGCTCTCCATCGCGGATTACCTGTATGGTTTTGGCATTGTCGAGAATAATCCTTCCGGGAATTTTAAAGAAATCCTCTACCGGCTCGTTGTCGACAGTCAGTATCTTATCACCAGTCCTCAGACCCATATCCTGTGCAACCGAATCGGCCACGATACCATATTTTACTTCGGAAGTTGGAAGATATTGTTCCCCCCAAACCCAAAGCATCCCGATGTAAATCGCAATCGCCAGCAGAATATTGACTGTTACACCACCCAGCATGATGATCAGACGCTGCCACGATGGTTTGCTCCTGAATTCGTATGGCTGCGGCGGAAGCTGCATTTGCTCCTTGTCCATCGACTCATCGATCATACCGGATATTTTGACGTATCCGCCCAAAGGCAACCAGCCCAGGCCATATTCGGTTTCTCCTTTTTTAAACTTAAACAATGAAAACCAGGGGTTAAAGAAGAGATAGAATTTCTCTACGCGGGTTTTAAAGATTTTGGCTGTAATAAAATGCCCGAATTCATGAAATATTACCAGTATCGACAAACTCAACAGCAACTGGGCAGCTTTGATCAGAATTTCCATTTTTGTTATCCTACTATTTTAATTGAACTTACTTAACAATAATTCATCGGGAAGGTTTCGCAGTACCCGGATAACTCAACCGGTGATGGTCGTGGCCATTTCCCTGGTCATGCGGTCGGTCTCAGCGTAAACCTTGTATTCAGGCTGTACCGAGAATTCAACATTTCCCATACACGTTTCGATAATTCCGGGGATATCGAGAAACCCTATTTTATCTTTCAGATAGGCATTTACCGCAACTTCGTTGGCAGCATTCATAATACATGGCATGTTTCCCCCGGTCCGGAGCGCATCGTATGCCAGGTTCAGACACCTGAAATTTTGAATGTCGGGCTTTTCGAAGGTTAATTCCGGATGATCGGTAAAATTAAACCGTGGCCCGGGTGTTTTCAACCTGTCGGGATATGAAAATGCATATTGAATCGGCAGTTTCATATCGGCCAACCCCATTTGTGCCTTGATGGAACCATCTTCAAACTGAACCATGCTGTGAATAACGGACTGGGGATGCACTACCACCTCAATCTGACCGGCCGACAGGCCAAAAAGCCATTTTGCCTCTATCACCTCAAGCCCTTTATTCATCAGGGTTGCCGAGTCGATGGTTACCTTGCAGCCCATGTTCCAGTTCGGGTGTTTCAGGGCTTCCGATTTATTGGCATTGCCGAGGAACTCCCGGTCCTTACCCCTGAATGGCCCTCCGGAGGCAGTCAGGTATATTTTTTCGACAGGATTCTTGTATTCCCCAACCAGGCATTGAAAAATCGCTGAGTGTTCCGAATCAACCGGCAGCAGGTTGACCCCTTTTTGTGATGCAAGCCTTGTAACGAGTTCGCCGGCAACGACAAAAGTCTCCTTGTTGGCGATGGCAATCTTCCGCCCGGCTGCTATAGCGCTCAGTGTAGGCCTTAATCCGGCGTAACCGACCAATGCAACCAGCACCATATCAATGGTTTCCATTTCAATGATCTGACAAAGGGCATCTTCACCGGCATACACCTTGATGTTGTGCGGTTCAAGGGCTGAAGCAACCTTAGGGTAGAGATGTTCAGCCCCGATAACGACTGCATTGGGCCTGAATTCAATCGCCTGACTGATCAGCAGGCCGGCATTGTTGTTGGCCGACAGAACTTCTACCTCGAAAAAATCAGGCTGTTGCCTGATGACTTCAAGGGCCTGGGTGCCGATTGAGCCTGTTGATCCGAGTATGGCGATGCGTTTTTTCAAGAGTTAACAGGGTTAATCAGAATATAATGTAGTCTTCGGGGTTCACAGCCTTGCCGCTGATCCACAGTTCAAAATGCAAATGCGGCCCGGTTGAATACTCCCCGGATTCACCTACAATCGCAATGGTTTCGCCGGCCCTGACAAAAGAGCCCTGTTTTCGCAAAAGTACGGAATTGTGCTTGTAAACCGAAACAACATTACCTGTATGCTGAATGGCAATCACATGGCCGGTTTCGGCGGTCCACTCGGAAAAAATTACCGTACCATCGTAAGCTGCTTTTATGGCCTCGTTCCGGGCAGAAGCCACATCGACACCGAAATGTTGCTGAGAAGGGTTAAACCGGTTGGTGATCATTCCCTTGATGGGTGTAAAAAAACTCAGCCTGCTCAATGTCAGGGCTTTTGGGGCAGATGTTTTATCACCAACCCTGATATTGTACCTGTTTTGTGCTTCGTATTCATTGCGCAGCATTGAATCTTCCCGGCTCCGGTTGATGTTGATGTTGGCATACTTTGCCCTTGCAGCTGAATCGGGACCGGTGGATGGGTTAGCAACTTCATCCGGATCTTCCCCCGACAAAACCCTTTTCATATTGGCAATAAACAAGTCCTTGCTTTTAACTGCTTCTTCAATAGAATCGGCCCTCAGCTGCAGTTCATATAGCTCTCCCTGTATATTGGTATCCTTGTATCCGGGAATATATTCGCGCAGCGGGGTGAAAGCAATGATGTAGCTGGTGAGAAAAACCAGGATAATGGCCAGCATGCCGGTTACAATAAAAACATTGAGCCTCGACAGACGGAAAGACAGTTTCTCCTCAAACGTATCCTCATCGAGGATGATCAGGCGGTATTTGTCCCTGAGCTTGTGGTACCAGCGTATTCTGTTTTCTTCAGCAGGATCAGCGTTCGCTTTACGGGAGGCCATGTTGGAATATATGCAAATTACTTTGAGCCTGCAAATATCGGAAAAAAAGCGTTTCGGGGGGATTTTATGATTTATTGGGAACTTTCTGAGAGTGAAGAGTGAAAAGTGAAAAGTGAAGAGTGAAAAAGTGAAATGTCATTTCAGGATTCAGAAGTCGGAGGTCGGAGGTCGGAAGTCGGAAGTCGGAAGTCAGAAGTAAGAGGTAAGAGGTAAGAAGAAGACTGAGAGACGAAGAGACTGAGAGACGAAGAGACTGAGAGACAAAGAGACTGAGAGACGAAGAAGAGACTGAGAGTCAGAAGTGAAGTCGGAGGGAAGAAGAAGACTGAGAGACAAAGAGACTGAGAGACGAAGTGACAGAGAGAGTGGGAGAAGATGTGAATGGGAGAAAGGGAGAAAAAGCCTGTTTAAGAAGTTTCTTCTCCTTGAGGAGAAGATGTCCGAAGGACAGATGAGGTGGCAAGTGGAGACGAAGTGACTGAGAGACGAAGAGACGAGGAGATTGAGGTCAGAGGTCAGAAGTCAGAAGTGCTTTGAGCAAGTAATAAGTAGTAGCAATAGTAACAAGTAGACTAAGAGACCATGAGACAGAGCAATGGAGAAGATGTGAATGAGAGAAAGGGAGAAAGAGAGTCTATAACATTTAGTGGGTCTTAGGAATTGAAGCGAAAAACCAGTTGCCAAAAACCAGAAACCAGAAACCAGAGACCAGAAACCAGCAACCAGCAACCAGCAACAAGAAGTCAGAAGTAGGAATTAAGAGGTAAGAAGTATGAGGTAAGAGGTAAGAGGTAAGAGGTAAGATGTATGAAGTAAGTTAGGAAGTAAGAATCTGCAATGCGAAATCCGGAATTAGAGATCTGAAGTTGGAAAATGTCGAGTCCCTACAGATTGTTTATCACAATAACACCTTTGGCAGCGAACAACAGGGTTAATCATGACGATCCGGGTAATGCCACAGGCATTTCTGATACCATTGGAATACATATATTTGATTATAGTCAGCCCTGATTCAAAAAAATAAAATATTTTTGCAAATTATCAGTTATTCAGTTGTACTGTAAACCTGCATATCCTTGACTTCAAAATTTTTAACACTTCGTTCGGTCTATCCCTGGTTCATAGCGCTGCTCCTGCTATCAACAGGCTGTTCCACCAAAAAAAATACCTTTACCCGCAGAACATACCACAATGTTACTGCTCATTACAATGCCTACTGGAACGGTAACGAAAGTCTGAAAGAAGGCATCGCAGAACTGGCTAAGAGCGCCCGCGATAATTACACCTCCGTTTTACCGGTTTACAATTACGGCACGCAAAGCAACTCCCAGGCCATCAACCCCAACATGGACCGGGCCATCGAAAAAGCATCGAAGGTGATTCAAAAGCATTCGATGTACTTTGACAAAAAGGAACATGTGAAATGGGTGATTCAAAGCTACATGTTGATCGGAAAAGCCAATTTCTACAAGCAGGATTACAATGCAGCACGGCGTGCTTTTGAATACGTTAGCAAACAATACAGCGAAGACCCGGTAAAGACTGAAGCCGAGCTCTGGACAGGCCGCTGTCAGAAACAGCTGAAGCAATACGACAAGGCCATCGTTACCTACGATGCGATTAAATCGGAGAACAAAGAACTGGAGTTGCCGTGGATTGTCAGAAAAGACCTACCGCTGGCTTATGCCGATATGTATATTGCACAGGGGAATTACAGCCAGGCAGCAAAATTTCTTGAAAAAGCCATTCCATTGAACCGGAATGCAAGGCTACGCACCCGCATTTACTTCATTCTTGCACAAATTTACCAGCTGGAGAAAAAAGACGTCCGTTCGGGTGAATACTTCACCAAAGTAATCAAGGGAAGTGCTTCATTCGAAATGGCTTTCAATGCCCGTATTAACCTGGCCAGGGTTTACAATGCCAACAGCAGCGACAAGAAGATGATCGTGAAGGAACTGGAGAAAATGCTGAAAGACATAAAAAACAAGGATTTCCAGGACCAGATCTACTATGCCCTCGCCGATATTGCCTTTAAAGACAAGAATGACACGCTTGGTGTACGATACCTGAGAAATTCAGTAGCCACCAGCGTCAGCAATGATTATCAGAAGTCAATTTCCGCATTGCGTTTGGCCGACATTTACTTTAAAAGGCCCGATTACGGCCAGGCACAGGCCTATTACGACAGTACCATTATGTTTCTGCCGAAGGATTTTCCAGACTACGAGAATATTTACAACAAAACCGATATTCTCACCCGCCTGGTTGGCTACCTGCAAACCGTGCATGTTCAGGACAGCCTTCAAAATCTGGCCGCCATGCCTGAAGCCGAAAGGAATAAGATCATCGATGCGGCCATTGCCGAATTTATCCGTAAAGAGGAAGAAGCCAAACGAAAGGCTGAGGAAGAACAGCTGGCGATGATGGCCGGAGCCGGATTACAGGGCAGGCAGATTGTTGACCAGACCCAGGGAATGGCTTCCATTGGTGGAGGAGGCTGGTATTTTTACAACCCATCTGCTATCAGCATGGGCTTCTCTGAATTTGTGCGCAAATGGGGAAGAAGGCGGCTTGAAGACAACTGGAGGCTCAGCAACAAGCGCCAGACAACGATTGAGGAAGTGGTTGAAGACACCGAGGGCAACCCTTCCGACACCACCAACGGCGGCAAAGGCGGAGGCAAAGGAGATGATTTGAAAAGCCGGGATACCTATCTGAAAAATCTTCCATTCACCCCGGCAAAGATCGAATCGAGCAATGTGATGATTGCCGACGGGCTCTTTAATGCAGGGATGATCTTCCTTGAGGAATTGTTCGACAAACCCAAAGCCATTCAGACTTTTACCCAACTCATCAACCGGTTTCCGCAGGATACCAATGTTTTGCAGGCGAGTTACCATCTTTACCGGGCTTACCGCGATCAGGGCGATTCCACCAATATGAATCTCTATAAAAACAAAATCATAGATGGTTTTCCCGACAGCGATTATGCCAAAATCCTCAAAGATCCGAATTATAAACTTGAGCTGGAAGCAGCTCTTAACCGGGTGAGAACCCTCTACGAAGAAACCTACGTGGCCTTTGAGCGTGGTCAATACCGGACTGCCATTATTTATTGTAAGGATGCGCTGGCGAATTACGATGATGAAACCCTGATGCCCCGTTTCGCTTACCTAAAGGCTGTTTCCAGGGGTAAAACCGAGAGCCTAGATACCATGAAAGTGGAATTGGCACAACTGATTGAAAAATACCCTAAAAGCGATGTCGTACCCATTGCCCGCAAACTGCTTGGACAGGAAGCACAGACAGTTGCCGTTGCCGGTGATGCAAAATCGGATACCACCATGGCTGTTGCAAAACCGGTTGATTTCTCTATGTACAAATTCAACCCAACAGCCTCGCATTTTTATGCGCTTGTGGTGGATGGAACGGCTGTGAATGTTTACGGGGCCAAGGTGAGGATAACTGACTTCAACACCAGGGATTACAGTGTCGAAAACCTTCAGGTTAACAGTGTGTTGCTCGACAATAACCGGCAAATGATCACCGTTAGCAGTTTTGCCGAACTTGACAAGGCACTCCGTTATTTTGAGGGGATAAAAGGTGATCAGTATATATTTTCCGGCATGCGTGAAGGCACCTACGAGCAGTTTTTGATTTCATCTGAGAACTATCCGGTGTTTTTTAAGGAGAAAAATACCAAAGCCTATCTGGAGTTCTTTTCGAAGAATTATTTCAAGAAGTGAGGGATTGCATAAGGTTTGTTAAACCTGATGAATAGCCCGTCCTTTAGGGCGGGTTCCGGATAATATATCACAGAAGAAGGCAAAATCCTGAAAAATTTATTATTAATTTACAAATTTTTCAGGATGCGATTGTTGGTTTAAATTAAGCCCGACCTAAAGGACGGGCCTATTGAAAATGGAATTAAAATTTTACAGTCGCTGAATCTGAAACGCGCTACTTAAAAATTCTTATCTCAACATTATGGCAAAAAATACGATACCTGAACCCCCTTCATCGGCCAACCTGATTCAATCGGGAACCTTCATTACCGGTGATATTCAGTCAAATGGCAACATCCGCATTGATGGCACACTTAACGGTACGGTGAATGCCGGTGGCAAGGTAATCCTGGGTTCTACCGGTTCGGTAGAGGGTGAAATCAAGTGCATCAATGCCGATATTGAAGGCAGGGTTAACGGCATCATCAAGGTAAAAGAACTGCTCTCATTCAAAGCGACCGCCATTGTTACGGGAGACATTTATACCGGTAAACTGGCCATTGAACCCGGAGCAAGGTTCACCGGAACCTGCCGTATGGATAATGTTTCAGAAGAAGCACCGGTAATGTATGCTGAAGAACAAGCCCGGTAAACCCGGACAAAACCCGCTTTCCTCCTATGGCAGATATTCTTCCATGGCTTTCCAGATGGGAATTCTGATTGCCATTGGAGTTTTTGGTGGATACCAACTCGATCATTTACTGAAGATCAGATTCCCGGTATTTACCATTGTACTTTCTCTTGCTGCGGTAGCAGGTGCTATCTGGCTGATGATCAAAGAACTGAACAATACAAAAACCAAAGAATGAATCAAATATTAAGAACTTTTACAAAGCAGCTTCTGATCCTTGCCACAATTACCGGCCTGGTTTTTATTGCGCTTTTCCTGTTAATCCCACCCACGTACATCAGTCCCACTCTACCCTATCTGCTGGTTTTCTTTACTGCTGCCACACTGATCTCCTATTATTTTATCCAGAAAAAAATTGAAGCCTCCCCCTCCGGTTTTGTAACCGCTTTTATGGCCAATTCAATTATCAGGCTTTTGTTGTACCTGGTGATTATCGTGGTGTACGCCTTTACCCACAAATACGATGCGGTTAACTTTATCATCAGCTTTTTCATCCTGTATCTGATATTTACAACCTTTGAAGTTTATTACTTTTTGAAGAAGAAAAAGGAGTAAAAATTTTATCATCGGTAGGGGACAGGGCGGTGAGCAGAGGTGGCACGCATCGAAAGATGCGCGTAAACTGCAGAATCGAATTATTTTTAGAATATACGGCACTTCCAAAAACTAATATCCTTTAATCTTGTTTAATGTTTGTTATTTTTTATTAAACAAATAAAAAATACAACCGAAGGAAACCAAAAGTATTTAAGTTTACTTTTGTTATAATTTCAACCCATATGATTTACATAACCCGGAAGGAACATTTCAATGCTGCCCACAGGCTGTTCAGGCCAGAATACAGCGATGAGAAAAACCTTGAGGTGTTCGGCAAGTGTTCGAATCCCAACTGGCATGGCCACAATTATGAATTATTCGTTACCGTGAAGGGCGAAGTAAATCCTGAAACCGGCTTTCTGATCAATCTGAAAGAGCTGAGCAGGATCATCAACGAACTGGTGGTGAATAAACTCGACCATAAAAATGTGAATCTGGAAGTTGACTTTATGGCAGGTAAACTGGCTTCGGCGGAGAACCTGGCGATTGCCATCTGGGAGCAGCTTGAAAAGCCGGTTTTTGAAGCAGGAGCTGAGATGCATAGCGTTAAGCTCTTTGAAACAGAACGAAATTTTGTGGAATACTTCGGGAATACAAAACCCATTTAAAACCTGAATTATGAGCAGTGAAATAGTAAAAGATATGATCATCGAAAATATGATGGATGATTACGAAATAAGAGACGGATATCAGAAACGGGATCTTTATAATGTCAAAACCATAAAGAAACTTGCTACCCATTATCATGAAATCCTGAAACTGATCGGTGAAGACCCCGATCGCGAAGGCTTGCAGAAAACGCCCGAACGGGTTGCCAAGGCTATGCAGTTTCTCACCCATGGTTACGACCTGAAGCCCGAGGAAATTCTCCGTTCGGCCATGTTTAAGGAAGATTACCGGCAGATGGTGCTGGTGAAGGACATCGAAGTCTATTCCATGTGCGAGCATCACATGATCCCCTTCTTTGGCAGGGCACACGTTGCCTATATCCCCAATGGTCACATCGTTGGCCTGAGCAAGATTCCCCGTGTGGTGGATGCCTATGCCCGCCGGCTTCAGGTACAGGAAAGGCTCACTACCCAGATTAAGGAATGCATTCAAAACACTCTTAAACCGCTTGGAGTTGCTGTTGTTATTGAAGCGCAGCATATGTGCATGAGTATGCGCGGCATTCAGAAACAGAATTCGGTAACCACTACTTCCGATTTTACCGGCGCATTTCTGGTTGACAAAACCAGGGCTGAATTTATTCATCTGATCGGGTCAAGATTGCACGGATAATTGTTTGACAATAGAATTTTTTGGAACAGAAGTTTCTGCAAAATCAGAAACTTCTGTTTTTTTTGCCTTCATTAGTCTATATTTGCATATGGCTATGGCTTTTCAGGCTATTCAATGCTTAATCCGTCAGTTAATATGCACAAGCTTCTACTCTTCCTGCCACTGTTCATTTCGTCTTGCCTGTTCGCCCAAACGAATCTTACCCCATCCGAAAAACAACAATTCAGTAAAACATCAAGTTACGATGAGTTAGGTGGATTCATCAATCAATTGGATAATGAAAGTAATTTGCTGGAGGTGGAGATTATCGGCCAATCTGTTCAGGGACGCAACCTTTATGCAATGAAGTTTTCTAAAGATAAATTCGGGAGCAATCCATCTAAAATCAGGGTACTGATCTTCGCGCAACAGCATGGCAACGAGCAATCGGGCAAGGAAGGGGCACTTTTACTGGCACGGGAGCTTATCAAACCTGAGAACCTGTATCTGTTCGACAAATTTGACCTGGCCCTGGTTCCCCAGGTAAATCCTGACGGTTCGGAAATCAACAAAAGGCGCAACGGTAACCAGGCAGACCTCAACCGCAACCACCTTACACTTACAGAGCCTGAAACCATGGCATTGCATCGGTTCTTCGACAAATACCTTTTCGAAGTAACCATGGATGTGCATGAATATTCTCCCTATGGCGAAAACTGGAAAAAAGCCGGTTTCCGCAAAAATTCACAGGTCACCATCGGCACAACCACCAATATCAATGTTTCAGAAACCATCAGGGATTTTTCCACCAGAAAGGCACTGCCCTTTCTGCATAACTACCTGAACGACCGCAATTTTTCTTCGTTTGTCTATTGTCCGGGCGATCCTCCCGGAACAGGTTACACACGCCACAGTACTTTCGACATCAACGATGGCCGGCAGAGTTTCGGAATTCAAAATACCCTGTCATTTATTCAGGAAGGTATGAATGGTACCGATGACTACACCGAAAACCTGGAAACCCGCGCCACCAGCCAGATGACCGGAATGCGTGGGTTACTTGAATTTGTGTGCCTCAACAGGAATAACATCGCCAGAATGGTCAAATCTGAAAGGAAAAAATTGGTAGCCCCGGGTTCAACCAATTCTGTCACCATCCAATCGGAACATATCCCTAATGGTCAGATACTCAGGCTTCCTGTTTACAGTTACAGTACCTATAAGGATTCAATTGTTGAAATTACCGACTACCGGCCGGTAGTAAGTTCAATAGCCGATGTAAAAAAGCCTTTTGGATATCTTGTTCCGGCTGATCTGACAGAAATTACCGATTGGGCCGGAAGGCAGGACTTGTTTCAATTGCCTTATCAATCGAATCCGGAGGATTTAATTGAACAGTACTTTATCAGCAGCACTGAATTCATAGATTTTGAAGGTGACACCATCATCAACCCACTTCTGAAACTGAAAACACTTGAAACTGGCCGGCTAAGGGGAAAATACATCCTGATTCCGACAGCCCAGCTCAAAGGAACCCTGGCTGTCATTGCCCTGGAACCCAAATCGATGCTTGGACTGGTTACCTATGAAAAATACCGCCACCTCCTGAAAGCCGGCGAAACCTACCCTATTCTGAGAATAACGAAACCGTAAATCCATAAAAATCAAAAGCAATGCGTATAGACAGTATTGAACTCCGCCACATCAAAATGGAACTGGTCAGTCCATTTGTTACTTCAATGGGAACCGAATACGATGAAGAACATATTATTGTGAGGGTTGATGGCGAGGGGGTTACCGGCTGGGGTGAAAGTGTAGCCGAGGGCACGCCATTCTATTCTTACGAAACAGTTCAGACAGCCTGGCACATTCTCAAAGACTTCCTGATTCCATCAGTACTGGGGAAAGATCTGAAAGATGTTGCCGAAGCCATTGCGCTGAACGCCAAGGTGCGTGGTCACATGATGGCCAAGGCAGGGTTGGAAGCGGCCCTGTGGGATGCTTTTGCCAAATCTCAGAATATTTCGCTTTCCAATATGCTGGGTGGCACCCGGAAGAAGATTGATGTCGGGGTAAGCATTGGCATACAATCTTCGGTCAGTGGACTGATAAAAAAAGTAGAAGGTTACCTGGCTGAAGGATATAAGCGAATTAAAATAAAGATATCGCCGGGTTTCGACCTCCAGTTTGTGGAAGCCCTGAGAAAAGAATTTCCGGGCCTGCTGTTGCAGGTTGATGCCAATTCAGCCTATACCCTCGATGATATCGGCCTCTTTAAGAAGATGGATGAGTATAACCTTTCTTTGATTGAGCAACCATTGGGTTACGAAGATATTTTCGACCACTCCAAACTGCAGCGGGAGATCAAAACGCCCATTTGTCTTGATGAGAGCATTCATTCGCTGGATGATACCCGCGCGGCCATCGAACTTGGCAGTTGCCGCATCATCAACATCAAGCCAGGTCGTGTGGGTGGTTACACCGAATCAAAACTGATACATGATTATTGTGCTTCGATGAACATTCCGGTTTGGCATGGCGGCATGCTCGAATCAGGCATTGGCCGGGCAGGCAATGTTGCGCTGGCATCGCTGTCAAACTTTACCCTGCCGGGCGACATCTCGGCCAGTAAACGCTATTATAAGGAAGACATCGTGGAACCTGAATTCGTGGTTAATCCCGATGGCACTATGGATGTTCCTGTAAAGCCGGGGATCGGGGTTGAAGTAAATATGAAAATGCTGGAAAAGGTTACTGTATATAAGGAGACTTTTAAATAAATGCCATTACCCCGAAAACCATGAACCCTATGAATCATGTGGAGGTTATTGAATTTACCACTGACTTTGTGCGGAAAACGCTTCACGGAGCAGAAGGGGGTCACGACTGGTGGCATATTTACAGGGTTTGGAAAACAGCCCGGAAAATAGCTGAAACAGAAGAGGTGGATCTATTGGTTGTTGAATTGGGAGCGTTGATGCATGATATTGCCGATTCAAAATTTCATGGCGGTGATGAAAGTATTGGTCCCCAAATGGCAGGGGAATTTCTGAAAACCCTGAATTTGCCGGAAGAAACCATTGTTCATGTTCAGGAGATCATCAGGCACATCTCCTTTAAGGGAGGGAAAGAGACACAGCAGTTTAAATCACCTGAGCTGGATGTGGTTCAGGATGCCGACCGTTTGGATGCGCTGGGGGCCATTGGCATTGCCCGGACTTTCAATTACGGAGGTCACAGGAACCGGGAAATTTACAATCCTGAAATAAAGCCTGACATGAACATGAATAAGGATGCCTATAAAAACAGCACCGCCCCCACCCTGAATCACTTTTACGAAAAACTGCTGCTGCTGAAAGACCGGATGAACACCAAAACCGGTAAGGAAATGGCCATGAGGCGGCATAATTTCATGCTGACTTACCTGGAGGAGTTTTACAAAGAGTGGGTGGGGAGGTAAGTTAGAAGTAAAAAGTCTAAAGTAAAAAGTAAAGCTCAAAGTTAAAAGTTCAAAGCTCAAAGTAAAAAAAGTAAAAAGTAAAGCTCAAAGTTAAAAGTTCGAAGTTAGAAATACTTCAGAGTTTGAGAGTTCAGTAGTGAGCAATTGTTAATCAAAAGTTCAAGGGGGTTCAAGGGTTCAAGAGTTCAAAGGTTTAGTTGGCAGTTGGCAAAAGGCAGTTGGCAAAAAAAGCAATTAGTAAATAGTAAGTAGTTTTCAATCTTTGCAGATTCGTCATTCAAAGAGCTTTGTGAGTAAAGGTGTCTTTGTGCCTTGGTGGCGAAAAAATCAGTTATGAGTTTTGAGTAAAGATGCGCATTGCAGGATTCACCAAGTGTAGCCCTGAAAGGGCGAAATCCAACAGCCGTGGGTTAAGCCTGCCTGACACTCTTCTGGCAGGCAAGGCGCAATCGACAGTAGAAGAAATAGCCATGATAAAAAGTAAAATGGTTCCGAGAGTTCGAGAGTTTAAGAAGTGAGTAATGAGCAATGAATTGTGAGTAAAGATATTGTTGTTGTGCCCTGATGTCTAATCCACTATTTTGGTTTTAAATAAAAATCTTCAATAAAACTGCCCGGTTCCTGAGGCATTTTTCATCTCTTTTAATCCTTTTTTAACAGAATCTGTTTACTTTTGTTAAAATATAACCAAAACCAATTAGAAACAATTATGACAAGAATACCATTTTCAAAGGACATATTGAAAATCAAGGACATAGAAGCGCTTGCCAATCATCTCGGCAATATGCTCAAGGAAGAGATTTTCTTCAAATACAAACGCAAAGGGGCTGTAATCGGGATCAGCGGGGGAATTGACTCCTCAGTTTCGATGGCCCTGGCCGCAAAATACCTGGGTCCGGAAAGGGTTTTTGGGGTGATGATGCCCGAAAAAGATTCAAGCCCCGACAGTGAGAGCATGGCAAGCAAGCTGGCTAAAAAATTCGGTGTGGAAGCGGTGGTTGAAAACATCCGGCCCGCCCTTGAGGGTTTCAAATGTTATGAAAGGCGCGACGAAGCCATAAAAAGAGTTTTCCCGGATTTCAATCCTCTCACCGACAAGTCGAAAATCGGTATCAACAAAACAGGTCTCGACCAGAAACTCCCGCCGGTTTTCCACCTTACCGTGATTGATGCAGCCGGAAACCAGCAAAGCAGAATTATTCCCGTTAAGGAATACCTTCAAATCGTTTCAGCCTCCAATCTGAAACAACGCTGCCGTATGGCCATGGTATACTATTATGCTGAAAAAATGCACTATTGTGTTATCGGCACTGCCAACAAACATGAGATTGACCAGGGATTCTTTGTAAAATTCGGTGATGGTGGTGCCGACTTCTACCCGCAGGCGAACCTTTACAAAACACAGGTTTACCAATTGGCTGCTTACCTCGGTGTTACCCAGGAAATTATTGACCGTACGCCCACAACCGATACCTATAGTGCTGAGCAAACCCAGGAAGAATTCTTCTACCAGCTTCCTTTTGATGTCATGGATCCGATGTGGTATGGTTTCGAGAACGGATACTCAACCGCCGAGGTGGGCGAAGTAATGGGGATGTCGGCAGATGAAGTGCAGGTGATATTTGACAATTTTGCCAGGAAAATTAAAACAACTGATTATCTGCGTGCAAATCCATACTACTTCCCGCTTATTTAGCCTTTGAACCATGAATGTGTTTGACTACTTTTTCGAATCGACAGGCAAGCTTGGCAAAGAAGCTGTTGTAGGGCGTGAAAGTATTGCCTACGCTGAGTTAAGCAGCAACGCATTAAAAACGGCGCAACATTTCGGTAAAGCACACGGAGAGAACAATTACGTGCTCATACTGAGCGAGAACTCCGTGTTCTTTATCACTGTATACCTGGCACTGATGAAATCGGGCAACATCTGTGTACCGCTGAATCCGGCCATTGAAATGGAGAATCTCGACAAGGTGCTCGAAAAAACGGGCGCTTCCCTGGCTTTTATCAGCAGGAAGTATCAGCAAAGGTTTTCCGGCTATGGGTTTACAGTTTACGATGATGAGTCGGTTAAATCGTGGTGTAGTCTGCCTCAGGTTGACGAGACTTCAGACAAAGACCATTCTTTTGATGAAAACCGCCTGGCTGAAATTATCTTTACTTCCGGATCAACCGGCGAGCAAAAGGGCGCGATGATTAGCCATAAAAACATCATTGCCAATACCAATTCTATTATTGAATACCTGAAGCTGACATCGACCGATATCATTGAAGTGGTTATGCCTTTCTATTACTGCTATGGTTTGTCGTTGCTGCATACGCATCTGAGGGTTGGCGGGGCAGTTCACATGAACAACTCCTTCATTTTTATAGGCAGTGTAATCGATGACCTCAATAAATACAATTGTACCGGTTTTGCAGGGGTTCCCAGTCATTTTCAGATACTTCTGAGAAAAACCAGGGACTTTAAGACCACAAAATTCCATTCGCTGAGGTATGTTACCCAGGCAGGGGGTAAACTACACACTGCTTTTATTGAAGAATTTATCGATGCCTTTCCCGACATCAGCTTCTACGTTATGTATGGTCAGACTGAGGCCACTGCCCGACTTTCCTATCTTCCTCCTGAAGAGCTCCGCCGCAAGCTGGGATCACTCGGACGGGGTATCCCCAATGTAACTTTAAAGGTTGTGGATGAAAACGGCATTCCTGTTAAGCCGGGCGAAACCGGTGAAATAATTGCGAAGGGCGACAACATCATGGCCGGTTATTTCAAGGATCCGGAAACGACAGCGGCAACTATCAGGAACGGCTGGCTTTACACCGGCGATATGGCCACCGTTGATGACGAAGGATATATTTTCATGCAGTCGCGCGCCAAAGAGATCATTAAAGTAAGGGGAATCAGGATAAGCCCTAAGGAAATTGAGGCGGTAATTGTTAAATTTCCGGGGGTGATTGATTGCACAATCTCTGCGGAACATGACGATATTACAGGAGAATCCATCAAAGCTACCGTAATTGTGAATGAGGCAGACCTTCCTCAATTCAGTGAAGAGGCCGTCAGGCAGTATTGTGCTGAAAACCTGGCAGCCTTCAAAATACCGCAAACGGTCATATTTGACACCAAACTAGCTTTCAATTCGGCAGGCAAAAAATCAAAGTATTGATTCCTGTTTTTTCTTCCAGACCATTCTGGTGAGTGAGTCTATAATCACTTGCCTGGGATGGAAATAATCGAAAAAATTCTCCCGTCTGCTTTTTATTTCAGTGAGTGTATCCAAATCATAGGTATTCCCATAAGAACTAATATCCGACTTGAACCTGTTTTTCATATTGGTCAGGCCAATTTCCTGAAGATGTTTGTCCACTCCTTCATAAACCGGGAATATAATAAAATTGACCTCAATTTCATTTTCTCTACAGTATTGAATGATCTTTAAAAAATCAATTTTTAAATCTTCCGGGTATATGTATTTTTTGAAAAAAAGGTCCAGCCTGAACTGTACGAGTTTTTCCATATCAGAATCGGAAAGAAATTCATACGACCGCTCAACAAGCCAGGGTTCATGGGTTATGGCATAGGCGATGTTAACAAAGGAATCAAAATAGATTTCTTTGGTTGTAAAATACTCGTAAGGCCTTTTGAAATAATTTGAGGCAAAATGAAAAAGGTCATACTCCCTGGCATTGTTATAATTCATAAAGGCTACCTGGAAATATACTTTTTTGAGTTCAGCTTCTCCTGCAGCAAACCAGAAGGTTTCAAACATCGTTTGGAAACTGGCGCCAGGGAAGCACAAATTAGAAACCTCTTCGCCGGTTAGCTGCTGAATAAGGTCAGTTCTGATATCCTTACCCTGAGAATCTCCGATAATTACTGTTTTAGTTGGATTTCTCCTGAATTTAATGGTCTTCCATAAAATATTACCCCGCGGACTACTCTCATCGGTGCGTTGAACTACAGCAAATTTATCCTTGTCGCTGATGACATGAAACAAGTTGAAAAAATTGTAGGGATCTACCACAAGCACAATCAGAAAACAAATCACAATCGGAGAACCAAATATCAGAGCACGGAGGATATACTTTTTCATGTCGTCGGACCAATATACTTAAAACTTAAGATAAACGAATGTATCGCCAGCTCCGCTGTAATAAAATACAGCAATGATCAGAAGATAGTAACCTGCCCACCTGACGGGAAGTGGCATTTGAAGAAAGTACTTTACCGCATCCTCTCCTCTCTCCTGAAAAATTTCGGACAGAAAGAGCACACCGAAAGCAGCAATAGCAATCATGAAACCGTTTGCATCGTATATCAGTTTATTCCCCGACAAATTCATATCGAATTTAGAAAAAATGTGGGATAAGAAATAAAATGCATCATCAATGGAGTGTGCATTAAAAAAAACCAGCGTAAATGAAAAAAACAGGTAGGTGATTGTGCGACTGACGAATGCAACAACGCGTGGATTCATCTTTGAAGCTATCTGAAGCCTCTTTCTTTTTGTGATAAATTCATAACTGATGGCAATCCCCTGGAGAATACCAACTGCGACAAAAGTCCAGTTTGCGCCATGCCAGATTCCTATTACAAAAAAGCTGATGAAAATCCCTGCAATGGCTGCTCTGTTTCCAAAACGACGGTACTTAACAATAAACGGTGAGAAAATAAAGTCGTTGCACCATGAGGAAAGTGAAATATGCCACTTTCGCCAGAATTCACCTACATTTTTTGCAAAGAAAGGCCGGTTGAAATTATCGACAAGTCTTATACCAAATATCCTTGCGACACCCAAAGCCATATCTGTATAACCTGAAAAGTCGCAGTACAGATGAATTGCCTGAAGAAGGAAAACGAGCAATAGCGGAAGACCTGAATAGTGTTCAACATTGCCATACACCAATCCAACGGGGGCAGCCAGGTTATTGCCTATGACTACTTTTTTGAACATCCCCCAGAGGAATAATCTCAGGCCTGCAGTGATATTTTCCTCTTTAAAAACAATGGCAGAATTAACCTGGGGAAAGAAATGGTTCGAGCGTTCAACTGGCCCGGCCAGAAACTTTGGAAAAAAAGCCAGGTAGTTGGCAAAATTTATAAAATTCCGTTCCGCTTTCTCAGCCCGCCTGTTTATCCTGATAATATATCCAAGGGCCTGAAACGTATAATAAGAAATCCCGACTGGAACTATCAGTGAAAGATAGGGAATCTGATTGCTTGCTGAGATAACATTCAACAACGCATTGATGTTCTCGAACAGGAAATTTATGTATTTGTAAAACGCAAGTATTCCTATATTGGCATAAATAGCGAACCAGAAAATTCTGAGGCGCCATTTAGTATCTATCTGATTTTCAAGCGCCCTTCCTAAAAAATAATTGAGAATGATGAACGCAAAGGTAAAAAGCACTAAATTTGGTGAGAGCATTGCAATAAAAAAGATGCTCGCGGCCAACAGAACCGTTGACCTGAATTTCTGGCCCAATCCGTAATACAACAGAACTGAAACAGTTAAAAACACTAAAAAGTGAAAAGTATTAAATAACACTTCTGATATATTATGTGATTCAATTATTAATTCAGGAACAATAAACTAAATATCAATCACTATGTTTAAGACAAATGTACCAATTTTAGTGGTCGCTGCTTTTGCCACCACACTTTTTTTTATTTCAGGATGCAAAAATGAAAAAAAGATGACACCCCCTGAAAATTCCTATAAAATCGGTTTTCTGCACCATAGCACCGGAAACGTTATCTGGAGCGGAAAACCAACCGGGATAAAAAAAATAACCTCTATCTTCAACAAAAATGAGGCTGTTCCCGAATGGTTTTCCGATTACAATAAGACAAACTCCAAAAACTATTTCATTACAGAGCAGAATTTCCCGAAGGCAAAACCTTACGGATGGAATAACTATCCTTACGACTATTACAACATTTGGGTCAAAAATGCAGGTGAAAGTCCGTACATGGAAGAACCTACCCTTGAAATGCTTACCAAAGATTACAATATGATCGTTTTCAAGCATTGTTTCCCGGTTGGAAACATCCTGGAAAGCACCGACTCTGCCGACCTGGATTCCGACAAAAAAACATTGCAGAATTACAAATTGCAATATCTGGCATTAAAAGAAAAGCTGCTCAGTTTTCCTGAAACGAAGTTCCTGGTCTGGACTGCAGCTTCACTTGTTGAATCGCAAACCACTCCCGGGGAAACGGCCAGAACCAGGGAATTCGTTGATTGGGTAGTTAACGAGTGGGATGCAGAAGGGGATAATATTTACCTTTGGGACTTTTATAGCCTGGAGACAGAAGGTGGCCAATATTTGAAACCTGAATATGCCGTAGGGGAAAACGATTCACATCCCAATGGTACATTTGCCAATAAGGTTGCGCCTTTATTCTGCCAGAGAATTGTGGATGTGATCGAAACAAACGGACAAAAAACCGGTTTAACTGGTGAGCCAAAATAATTTAACTGCTTATTTATAGTTTTTCAATTTCTAACAAAAAAATCACCGACTCAAATGACTGATATTGCTGTGGTTAAAGACCAATTAAAAAAATTCATAGTTGAAACATCGTTTGTTCCTGCTGATAAAGTTAAAGACGACACCCTTATTTTTATAGAAGGCATCTTCGATTCAATGGGATTTCTTTCCCTGATCAACTTCATTGAGGAAAATTTCAAGATTAAAGCTGCTGATTCAGAATTACTTGAAGGTAATTTTGAATCCGTGAATGCCATTGCCGGTTTTATTGACCGGAAACTGAACTAAGCCTGACAAAATGTGTGGTATAGCAGGAATATTTAATTTCCCGGCTGCCGAAAACTCTCCTACCGGGCAACAGCTAACCGCCATGCTCACGGCCATTCGTTACAGGGGGCCCGACGAAAGCGGTATTTACCTTGGTAAGAAGATTGGTTTGGGCAATGTGCGCTTGAGCATCATTGGCCTTTCCTCGGGGCAGCAACCGATTTCAATCCGTGATAAAAAATACTGGATCGTTTACAATGGTGAACTTTTCAATTATATTGAAATCAAACGCGACCTGGAAAAACTGGGCATCCGTTTTACCACGCAAACTGATACCGAGGTAGTACTTCAGGCTTATGCCCAATGGGGTCCGGCCTGTCTGCAGCAGTTTGTGGGGCAATTTGCCATCGCCATCTGGGATAAGGAAAAAGAAGAATTGTTCCTGGCCCGTGATCGTGTCGGAATCAGACCGCTTTTTTATACACGTTCCGGGAATCAGTTTATCTTCTGTTCAGAAATCAAAGGCCTGTTCCAGATACCGACGGTCAGGAGGGCTGTTAACCATAAAGGGCTTTCACAGATATTCACTTTCTGGACAACCATTACCCCTGAAACACCTTTCGAAGATGTGTTCGAGGTATCGCCGGGCCATTATATGATTGTGAATGAGCATTCTGTTCGCAGCCAGCAATACTGGAACCTGAGCTTTCCCGAGCCAAAGGATTACAGTAAAAAGAAAATTGAAGAGGCTACAGAGGGACTCCGCGACCTTTTCAGAGATGCCGTTAAAATCAGGCTCAGGGCCGATGTGGAGGTTGCTGCCTACCTCAGTGGAGGCATTGATTCGAGCGTTACGACTGCCTTTATTCACGAAGTTGAACCTGGCGTTTTAAACACCTTTTCCATCGGCTTCAAAGATAAAGCATTCGACGAAACCTCTTTTCAGCTGGAAGCAGCTAAGTATTTCAATACCAATCACACCGCCTTTTCCTGCACATCAGAAGAGATCGGTAAATACTTCTACGATACAATCAGGCATACCGAGTTCCCGATTCTGAGGACTGCACCGACGCCCATGTATATGCTTTCGAAAAAAGTAAGGGAGCAAAACATCAAGGTTGTAATCACCGGCGAAGGTGCCGATGAGATGCTGGCAGGTTATAACATCTTTAAAGAGGCGAAAATCCGCCGTTTCTGGGCCCGCAACCCGCAGTCTGATATCAGGCCGCTTCTGTTGAAAAAGTTGTATCCTTACCTTCCCATGATGAAGGACGCCAAAACATCCGTTCTCAAGATGTTTTTCGGCTATAAGCTCGGAGAAACCGATAGTCCTTTTTATTCTCACCTGCTTCGCTGGCACAACACTTCACGGATTCAGAATTATTTTGCTGACCCCGTGCTGGCCGGACTCGACGGATATGATCCGCTCGACGGCATCAGTAAATCGCTGGCCGGCAATTTCAGTAAATGGGGCGACCTGGCCAAATCACAGTACCTCGAATCGACCATCTTTATGTCGGGTTACCTGCTGTCATCGCAGGGTGACCGCATGGCCATGGCCAACTCGGTTGAGGGGCGCTACCCATTCCTCGATCACAGAGTGATTGAATATGCTGCGCAACTTCCCGAAAGCTTTAAGCTCAATTCACTGAATGAGAAGTTTATTCTCAAAAAATGATGAAAGGAAAGATTCCGGAGTCAATTCTTAAGCGACACAAGCAGGCTTACCGTGCCCCGGTTCACACCAGTTTTATCGGGCCCGGTGCTCCGGCTTATGTTAAGGAATTGCTGAATGAGTCTACCATCAATAGTTTCGGCTATTTTAATCCTGCCAAAGTTGATAAACTGGTGGAGAAAATCGGGCAGAACGGTCAGGTTACCGAAATGGAGAATATGGCTCTTGCCGGGATCATTTCAACCCAGTTGCTGCATCATTTCTTTATTCAGGACAACGTCTTTGTTTCCCCTGCCGATAAACCGGCAAACATGATCATTATAGAGGAATAGAGGAAGGCTTAATATCAAATTTCTAATTTCTAATTTCTAATTTCCAATTCAATGTTGTTAGTTAAGTGAAATGTCTTCGACTCCGCTCAGACTGACAGTCATCCTGAGCGGAGTCGAAGGATACTTTTTCATTTTATTTTTAGATATGAAACCTTAACTAAACGACATTGAATTCCAATTTCTAATTTCTCTTATGTAAATCAGGTTGAGATTGAGACTAATATAAACTTGCAGAAATTGATTTAGTAGGTTCTTAACCTTATCCTCAACCTTAACCTTCTGTCAGGTATTTTGTACCTTTGTGCCACTATTCACAAAATCAGAAAAAGCATGAAAGCATACGTATTCCCGGGGCAGGGTGCCCAGTTTGTCGGAATGGGCAAGGACCTCTACGATGGCAATGCCATGGCAAAAGAAATGTTTGAAAAAGCCAATGATATCCTTGGATTTCGCATTACCGACCTGATGTTTGCCGGCACCGATGAAGATCTCAGACAAACCCGTGTAACCCAGCCTGCGATTTTCCTGCATTCGGTGATCCTGGCCAAAACCCTTGGCGAAGGGTTCCAACCCGAAATGACCGCCGGTCACTCGCTGGGTGAATTTTCAGCCCTTGTTGCCGCAGGCGCTTTATCGTTTGAAGACGGGTTAAAGCTTGTTTACGCCCGTGCTATGGCCATGCAAAAAGCCTGTGAGGCCGAACCATCGACGATGGCCGCCATCATTGGTCTTGACGATGCAAAAGTTGAAGAAGTGCTTGCAGGCATTGATGAAGTGGTGGTACCCGCCAACTACAACAGCCCCGGCCAGCTGGTGATCAGCGGCTCGATGAAAGGCATTGAAGTGGCCTGCGAACAGCTGAAAGCAGCAGGCGCTAAGCGGGCATTGCCCCTGAAAGTCGGTGGTGCATTCCATTCACCCCTGATGGAACCGGCCCGTGTTGAACTCGCCGCAGCCATCAATGCAACCGCTTTCAATGTGCCTGTTTGCCCGGTTTATCAGAATGTTACAGGGAAGCCTTATACCGATCCTGCACAAATCCGTGAAAATCTGGTGGCGCAGTTAACCGCTCCTGTCCGCTGGACCCAGAGTGTGCAGAACATGGTAGCCGATGGTGGAAATGTTTTCGTGGAAGTCGGCCCGGGAACTGTTTTACAGGGCCTTGTGAAAAAGATTGCCCCTGAGGTGGAAGCCGCAAGTGCATGAAATAAAAAGTAAAATTGATCAAAAGTGGCTGTCACAAAAGTTGCGTTAGGCTTCGACTCCGCTCAGCCTGACATCTGATAATTAATGTATTGTCATATTGAGCGTAGTCTAAATATGAACAATATCTGGCTTTTGAGATAGCTCTTTTTTTTACCAGGTTGAGCGATTTTAAGAATAAAATCGCTCAATTTGGATTTTATTCCTTCCCGATCATTACTTCGGTAGACTTGATAAACGCTACCACCTCATCGCCCGGTTGCAGGTTCAGGTCTTCTACACTATCCATGGTAATGACCGAACTCAGGCGGTTTCCACCTCCGATATCGATGATCACTTTAGCGGTTACCACACCGGGTTTAACTTCTACGATGGTGCCTTTGATCTGATTGCGCGCGCTGATTTTCATAACATTGTTCTTATAGCTAATAAACACTTATTCATGGCAGATGTTGATTGTTGTGAATATTTTTCAGATGAAAAACATTAGCTGGTAAGCAAACGGGATAAATTGAAAGATTCAGGGTCGGGTCCACTCCGAAAACTAATTATTTGACACCATCCCGATAGCTATCGGGACACCAAAACACTAAAACTCACCAATATTAATTTATTGATATGCAATAGTTTGTGAAACACTGACTGCCGTCAGGCAGGCTGCCTATGACAGGAAGGTTTGGTGTCATATCTTATTTTTTGACTTATCGGAGCGGCTCAGAGTTTGCTAATCACAATTTTATCGTTCAAAACCTTAATAATTGTATCATGATACGACTTTAAGGTTGTGTACAGTGTTGCCGGGTAAATCACCTTTTTAAAAGCATAGGATGCCTTTGCAGTGATGATATTGCTTTCAACTGCGATTGTGTACGAAACCGAAAAATCTTCATTGTCCAGGTTCATTTCAGCAGGAAGATACGAAATTGTGTACCCTTCAGGAATTTTAACCTTACTTTCATAGGAATATCCGTATGGATAATTAAAATCCACCGGAATGGTTCTGACGGCATTCTTCATCGGATTATCGGTGATCGGCTGGTTCAGGAACGGAGAAATAAAGATCTTGTTGCCTGAATAATTGTTATCGGTAGCCGCAGAAAAACTCACAATATAAGGTGCCTGGTAACTTTTATAATTCAGGCACCGAAGGTCACTTTCATTCAGGGTATATTTCCTGGCTCTCAGATCCGAAAGAATTTCCTTCAGATCTTCTCCGTACCTTGACTTCAGTTTCCTGGCTTCATAGCCATTGGATGTTATCACAACAAGACCTTTTGACTCCATGCCATCGGGTGAAACCTCCATATCGAAAGTAGTCCGGACTTCCGAAGGTTCACTCTGCGACAAATCAAGCCAGGTTACCTCGTCTTCCTTTATAACAAGGCCCTTGTCGTTGATGCATTTGGCCGGCAATTTATAGGATGCCAGCAGGGGGTCCGTACCGTCGGCAAGGTAAATTTTCCCGTTTGACCTTATCCCAATTACAGAATAATTGAAAAAATGACTGTAAGGATAATTGTATTTAATCCTGCCATTGCTACGTGTGCTCATAATAACAGGGAAAGCATCCAATCCGGCGGCCCTCATCAATCCTACGCCCAGTAAATTGAGATCACCCGAAGTTCCGGTTTTCTTCTTTATCAGGTCCTGAACAGATCCAGAGGCATATCTGCTTGTTATTCCGTTCCATTGATATCTTTCCTTAATGATTTCGATTACCGCATTGATTTTACCTGCATCTTCCATCAATGCAATGGAATCAAGATTTATAATTTTTTCCGCCTGGGATTCAGCACGTTTTACATATTTTCCGAATGAATCATCGGTAAGCAGCTCTTTGATCAATTTTGGCCAGGTTGTAAGTATCTCAACGGAGCCGCCGGTAATCATGGTATACTTTGAAAGCTGAAAATCTATTTTCGAAATATAATCCTCTTCAGAAGCTATAAAATCAACTTCCCGGAATGCGGGGATATCTTTTGCCGAAAACTGATACACCATATCCTTAAATTTGACTTGTCCGATTTGCCTTTCAAGTCCTGAAGACACAAATTCCTTCTTTTCGATCGATTTCACATTCCCCATCAACAGGTACATGTATTCATAAAATGGAATCATTTTAACTTCGAAACTGCTGAATAAAGTCGGGATACCGCACTGAAATTTCCAATCCCTGAAGTTCATCAGATAATCCGACCGGAGTGTATAATGGTACTCTATAATAGTACCGGGCTTCACATCAGGCATGGCTATTTTGTAATTCATCCAGTATTCGTTTTCCCTGACTTCATAATAGTTAGATTTACTCAAAGCTGTCTGAACCAGTTTCCCATCCTTCATATTCCATGAACCTGCCTCCAGATCGGTAATCTTTTCTTCAATACTACCATGACGATACAAGGGGATTTCGATGTTTGCATAGTTAACACCGGACTCTTTCAGAATTTTTATCCTTCTGGTTCTTTCATAGATCAATTCAAATCCTTCATCTGTCAAATCGAACCTTGCTTTACCGATATCGAACAAAACAACGGCATCTGCATCCTTATCGTAGCTGCAGGATGTTAAACTGATTTCTTCGGCCGATATTTTGCCAAACTTATAGGGATCTGTCTGGGCATTTACAGAAGTATAAGAAATGAAAAAGAAAGATCAATAATAAAAGATAAAAGAATTTTGTTTTCATAAGTTTTTACAGTTTGATGAAAGAGATAGCGCCGGCAGCCTCAATTTTGCCGATTTGTTTTATAAATGAATAAAAATCAGGGTATTTCCCCTGGTAACCGTCCCGGCGTTCAGGATAAATTTCCTTTTAAACAGGATTCCGGTTTCAGAGACGGAATAAGAAAATTGATAACTGCCAAATTCTGATACTATTTCTTTGTCTTTTGTCAAACCTTCAATTTTATACCCCGGTGGAATGGTAAGCCACAGTGAATCAGACAAGTTTTGCGGATAGGGAATTTTCATGCTGGTCATCCGTTCACCGGACGATTCAAAGTTGGGAAGATCGACAGGGATCATATGGCATATCAGTGTATTTCCAAATGATTTCAGCAGACTATTAGAAGTTCCTTTATAATTCATGCTTACTTTTTGGTATTGCCTGTCAATCGGTATCAACGTGATGCTATCCGGCATAAAGGAAGGAATGCTGATAATTTTTTCGATCACCCTTACACGCTCAGCATCATCGAGATTCGAATTTACAGACCGGAGATATTCTGCCTGCCGGCCTCCTGTTTCAATTTTTAAGTCAATCAATGAAGGCATGTTGGCCAGCAGCCTGATCGTTCCCTTTCTGGTCATGCAAACCTGGTCTTTCGTTAGTGCAGGAATCCTCACCAGGAAACCTCCCTCTTTCCCTGTTACCAATGCATGACGCCCCTGGATAAAAGTGCCGGTATAGCCAAATGGGTTTTCAGAAGTGCAATCAAGCCAGATTGAATCGCCTTCAAAAGGAACCAGAACAATGGCATGATTAAACTGGTTGGATACAAATGAAGTGTTTATATCCTTTTGCTGATCGCCGGCTTTTACCAGAACGTAATTTGCCGGGATTCCGGCTTCAGTAAGCAGTGCCTTGAAGTAAACTGAGAGCGCTTTACAGTCGCCATAGGCATTGTTTGATACATAGGTAGCCGGATATGGTTTAAAACCACCGGTTTCAAGGGTAACATTCACATACCGGGTTCTGTCCTGCACGTAATTGTATAATTTTCTGATAAGTGCTTCTCCGGCAAGTCCTTCGCTTTTCAGTGCCCTGATGAGATCTTTTTCACTCTGAGGCAACACGTCCAATCCTTTGTTGAGATTATCGATCCAAATCCCGAACTCTTTCCAGTTGCCGGCACTGCCATCTGTTTCAAAATGAAGCAGAAGCGGCATAATTCTCACAAATGGAAGATGCTCAGTATCATTGGCCTGAAACACTTCCTCTTTGTAATTATCTGTAAATGAACATTCATATTCACGTATCAGATAGTCCTTTCCTTTCCTGTAAGTGCAATTCAGCAAACCAGCTGAGTCAATTCTGACCTTGTAAGATTCCGGTGCAATGAATGTGAGTGTGGCCCGTCGTGTCGGGATTTCAGTCATCATGACCGGTATCCAGTTACAGATATTCACAAAAGCAGAGCTTTCAATGGTATACGACCATTTTATCCGGTAAGGATAGACAGAGTTACGGAGGGTAAATTTCTTAACATACTGATCCTCGTAAAGTGAATAATCAGAGATATCGTGCTGACTGGTGATTTCACTCCGCGAAAGCTTCCGCACCAGCGTACCATCTGCCGTGTGAAGCGAAGCTTCAAGTGAAACAAGTTTATCGATCCCCGAATAAGGAATCCTGATTCTGCTCAGGTAATCTGCCGACCTGTCGTTAATCAGGAGATCGTAAGCATATTTGGTAACCATTTTCCTGTTATCCACTTCTATTTCCCTGGAAGTATAAATCAGCTCAGCACTGCTGACCATGGCAACAGTTACCCGACCAAAACTCAACGATATCAGAAAATAAAAAAACCAGAAAATCAGGAATCCTGAATCAATGCGATACTTCATGTTAATAAAATATGTTCACAGTGTAATGAAGTCATCCAATAAGCTTAAAACAGATCAGGTTTTTCAAATCCTATATTCTGATAATCGGATTATACAATGAATTACAAATTAAATAATTACAACCCAAATTTGTTCTAAAAATGCATATTTTGTTTCACTTAAATCAATAAATTCAGGTACTTATTAATTCGCCAAAACGTTTTAGGCTAAACTGACTACTACAATTGAAAACAGATCATTTCGGCCGGCAGAATTATTCAATAAAAGTACAATCTTTTTATTTCAAACATGAGCCCGATTTCGTTTAGCCATTTTTGTGAGCAGTGGCGATTCCAGTTTTTAGATTGTTTCAAGCAGCCAATTAAAAACATTTAAGTGCATTACCCCGTTTCGGCTTTGTGTAAACGAATCAGTTGTGAGCAAATACTTTGGGTAGTTGTCTTTGATTTTTTCTAATGCCCCAAACTCTCTTTCTACGGTACTTTCAATTGTCATTTGCCATGCTACCTGGTAATACTCTATTTCACCTTTTGGGTTTTTACATACAAAGTCCACTTCTGTGTTTCGGGCTTTGCCTGTCCATACTTTGTTGCCTCTGCGCACAAGTTCCAGGTAGACAATATTTTCTAAAATATGTCCTCTGTCAGTTATTCGCTCTTTACCAGCCAGAATATTCAGTAACCCTGCGTCCACTATATAATATTTTTCCTGGGTTGCCAATTGTTTTTTGCCTTTCAAATCGAAGCGATTTACTTTGTAAAACACAAAACTCTCCACCAAATAATCCAGATATTTTTCTACAGTAGTGTGATGTATGTTTTGTTCATCCTGCCTGAGAGTTTTGGAAATATTGCCTGGGGAAAGCGCGTTACCAATATTGGAAGCCACAAATTTTACAATATTAGCAAAAGCACGTTTATCGTTTATCTGGTGCCGTTGAGTTATGTCTTTTTCTATTATTGTGGTGTAAATGGCTTCCAGATATTCGTAAATTTTATCAAAACCGTTTTCACGCAGTTCCACACCTTTGGGTAATGAGGTTTCGTTTACGTAATCAAAAAAAAAGGCTTCGTAATTGAGATATTTGTTGCTCGTGTCAATCTTTCGTGCCATCAAGTATTCTTTGAACGAAAAGGGTAACATAGAGATTTCTATATATCGGCCGCTGAGCAAAGTTGCTAATTCGCTACTCAACAAAAATGCATTGGATCCTGTAATGTAAACATCTGAATTTTCGGTTGCAAAAAGCCTGTCCACTAACTTTTCAAAAAGCGGTATGTTTTGTACTTCGTCCAAAAAAATATAATTGGTTTTATTGGATTGAAATTTTTTCTTTATCTCAAAGTAAATATCGCTCCACGTTTTGTCCAAGTAATTTTCAGGTAATTCAAAATTGTAAAACTGTATTTGTCGTTTACCGATGCCCTGTTTTAACAAATGCTCATGGTAAATTTCCAGCAATGTGCTTTTACCCGACCTACGCAAGCCGGTAACGACTTTTATGAGGTCTTTATCTTTGTACGAATTTAGTTTGTCGATGTATTCCTTACGATTCGTGTATTTATCCATCAGGCGAAGATACAAATTAAATTATCAAAACTTTCACATTTTGCATGTTTTGATAATTATATTGTGTCATATTTTATAAAAAAATGCTTCCGATATACCAAATAGAATCTGGAATTAATTGAATCAAAAGATCGGGTGATTTCAGGTTTTGGCTATCCAAGCAATAGTCAAAATAACAAAACATTCATCTATCACAATCAAAATCCGGATTTATCAAAAATATTTAAATCATCTGACCCCGGTTGAAATATTGTTTGTGTAACTTTATGCGTTTTCAGGCTATAGAAGATGTTACATCCGGAAACCTTTGATTACATCATCATAGGATCAGGCTTTGGCGGAAGTGTGGCTGCATTGCGCCTTGCTGAAAAGGGCTATAGCGTTGCAGTGCTTGAGCAGGGGCAACGTTTTTCACCGGCCGGCTTTCCAAAGTCAGACTGGAACCTCAGAAAATTCCTTTGGGCGCCTTCCATTGGATGGCATGGGATTCTCAGATGTCATTTTTTCAAAGAAGTTTTTGTTCTCACCGGCACAGGTGTAGGTGGCGGCAGTCTGGTATATGCCAATACCCTGATGAAGCCTGGTGATGATTTTTTTAATAACCCGGCATGGCTGACTGGCAACAACTGGAAAGAGCAACTGTCCGTTCATTATGAAACTGCCTGCAAGATGTTGGGAGCTGCGCGCTTCCCGGGTCTAGAGAATGCCGAAGACCTGGTATTGAAAGACATAGCCGCTGAAATGAAAAGAGAGGAAACCTTCAGCCTCGTTGAAACCGGTGTATATTATGGCGATCCGGAGAAGGAAACCGACCCCTATTTTAACGGAGAAGGGCCTCTCAGAAAAGGCTGCACCGGTTGCGCCGGTTGTATGACCGGATGCCGTGAAAATGCCAAAAATACGCTGGATAAAAACTACCTGTGGTTTGCTGAAAAGCATGGCGCCAGGATCTTTCCAGGCACTAAGGCCGGCAAGATTGAGGTAAACGAAGGAATTTACCGCATTCACACCCGGAAATCCGGTCGCGATGGGATCAGTGGCCTTTTTGAAAGCCGGGGCCTTGTGATCAGTGCCGGTACAACAGGCACGCTTGAATTGCTGCTGAAGCAGAAGTTCATTTATAAAACACTGCCCAATCTCTCCGGCACCCTTGGCAGCAATGTGCGCACCAACTCGCAAAGCATAAGCGGGATGGTTCAGGCTGACCGGAAATTAAACAACGGGGTAGCCATCACCTCCATTTTTAGTCCTGAGCCGGGCACGCACATAGAGATGGTCAAATTCAACGACCGTAGCGGTGCAATCACCCACATCGGAGGTTTCAGTGCCGACCATCCCAACCCGAAGAAAAGAGCCGGCCATGTTATAGCCAGATCCTTGCGACACCCGCTCAGGTTGTTGAAGCTGCTTTTTTCATTCAGGTGGGGTAAACGAAGCATTGTCATGCTCGTAATGCAGACGCACGACAGTGCGATGAAAATGGAGTTGAAAAAAGGATTGTCCGGCACGCGGCTCAGGTTTAACCGCAACAGCGGGAAAGTACCCGCCTTTATTCCGGCCGGTCAGAAAGTACTCCACAGATATGCTGAAAAAGTTAACGGAACCCCGCTCAACAGCCTCACAGAGTCGCTGTTTAACATGTCAACCACCGCTCATATCATCGGCGGGTGCCCGATGGGAAAAACAGGATCAGATGGTGTGGTTGACGAAAACTTCAGGGTGCATGGCTATGAAAACATGTTTATTCTCGACAGTTCGGTAATTCCCTGCAATCCGGGCGTAAATCCCAGCCTGACCATCCTCGCTTTGAGTGAGTATGCGATGGGGAAAATAGATGCGAAAAAGATCTGATAACCCCTGCCACGATTTATCAGACAAGGGGAATGGGAGAATGGGGGACAAGGGGAATGACAGTGAAAAGTGAAGAGTTAAAGAGTGAAAAGTGAACTGCTTATGGATTTGTCTTCTTTTCTCCCCGCCTGCACGCTGTTTCGGCGGTCAGGCTTGTCTGCCAATTTGAAGACGTAATTTTCCCGAATAAGTCCATGCTCCATGCTCCATGCCCTGTGCCCTGTGCCCTGCAAAACAGCACTTGTATTTTTACTTGTAGGGACACGACATGTCGTGTCCCTACAAGTAAAAATAAACCCATACACGGTCTTTTACATAGGTAATCAGCTTTGCCGACTCACCGGGTAAACGTCCGAGTTTACCGTCCATAATCTCGCAAAGTTTCTGAATCAGCTGAATGTTCTGCCATTCGTTGTTTCCGCCTATGTTATAGGTTTCACCAGCCGCCCCTTTGTGAAAAATAAGGTCGATGGCTTTCGCATGATCTTCAACATACAGCCAGTCGCGGACATTCTCCCCTTTTCCGTAAACCGGCAGGGGTTTGTTGTTGCGGATGTTGTGAATAAACAGTGGAACCAGCTTTTCAGGAAACTGGAAAGGGCCGTAATTGTTGGAGCAGTTTGACAAAACAACCGGTAGGTGAAAGGTATGAAAATAAGCCCTGACCAGGTGATCGCTGCTGGCTTTACTGGCTGAGTAAGGACTGCGGGGATCGTAAGGGGTGGTTTCAACAAATTTGCCCTCTTCGCCCAACGAGCCGTAAACCTCATCGGTTGAAATGTGGTAGAAACGTTTGCCGTCAAAATCGTCTTTCCAGATTGCCCTGGCCGCATTTAAAAGGTTGACCGTTCCAACAATGTTGGTCATGATAAATTCCATCGGGTTGGCAATAGACCTGTCAACATGTGATTCGGCAGCGAGGTGTATTACTCCGTCAAACCGGTACTTTTCAAAAAGCTGCAGCATGGCAGGACCATCGGTAATATCAGCCTTTTCAAAAATATAGTTGGGTAGTTTCTCAATATCCGTCAGGTTGGCCAGGTTGCCGGCATAAGTCAGATTATCAAGGTTGACAATCCTATACTCAGGATACTTTTTTACAAACAATCTGACAACATGTGAACCAATAAAACCGGCTCCTCCGGTAATAACCAGCGTTTTCATAATTTCGGTTTAATGTTTATTACTTGATTTCTTATCGGCCAGGGCCTGCTCCCATTTCCAGGCAGAACCCATCATTTCATCCAGGCTTTTCTGTGCTTTCCAGCCCAGTTCCTGATTGGCGAAAGAGGTATCGGCCCATACCTTTTCCACATCTCCCGGACGGCGCCCGACAATTTTATAATTTAAGGATTCACCACTTACCTTTTCAAAAGATTTGATGACTTCCAGCACACTGAAACCATTCCCGGTTCCAAGGTTAAATATCTCAAAATCCGATTTACCGCTTGCGCTGATCATTCTGTTAACAGCAACCACATGTGCCATTGCAAGATCAACAACATGTATGTAGTCGCGCACGGCAGTGCCATCAGGGGTATCGTAATCTGACCCGAAGACGTTTAACGACTGCCGTAAACCTATGGCGGTCTGTGTAATAAACGGAACGAGGTTGTTCGGAACACCCAGAGGCAATTCACCGATCAGGGCCGAATCGTGCGAGCCTATGGGATTGAAATAACGCAAAGCAATGGTCTTCAAGCCATATGCTTCTACAGCAAAACGAATGATCTGTTCCGACATCTGTTTGGTATTGCCATATGGCGACCAGGCCTCTTTTATGGGAGATGTTTCCTTAACAGGAAGTTCGTCGGGTTGCCCGTATACGGTACAGGAGGATGAGAACACCAGGTTCTTCAATCCATTGTCCTTCATTCCCTGCAGAATATTGATCAGGGAATCAAGGTTATTGCGATAATACATCAAAGGATCGGCCATTGATTCGCCAACCGCTTTAAAGGCTGCAAAATGTATGATCCCATCCAGGTCGGGATGTCCGGCGAAGAAAGATTTTGTTTTTTCCCTGTCAATCAGGTCGAACTGGTGAAATTCGGGTCTGATGTTCGTTATTTCTTCGATCCGGTCAACCACATCGGCGTGGGAATTGGAAAGGTTATCCACAATAACAACTTCAAAACCCTGCAACTGAAGTTCAACTGCAGTGTGCGAGCCAATATAACCGGTTCCTCCGGTAACTAAAATCTTCATAGTGTCTGTTTAATGATTAATCTGTTATTTTTCTGACAATCCCATCCTGAATCTGATAACGCTCCTGACTCTCGGGGCAAGCAGCAAATCCTGAAACATCAAAGTTAAGACGATGACCATATTCACTCATCCATCCAACCTGCTTTGCCGGATTGCCAACTACCAGTGCATAAGCCGGAACAGAACGGGTAACTACGGCACCTGCCCCTATAAATGCAAACTCACCAATATCGTGACCACAAACAATGGTTGCATTGGCTCCGATCGATGCCCCTTTCTTCACGATAGTCCGGGAATATTGGCCCCGCCTGACTACGGCACTTCTGGGATTTGTAATGTTGGTAAAAACCATTGACGGACCCAGAAACACATCATCCTCACATACAACGCCGGTGTAGATTGAAACATTGTTCTGCACTTTCACATTGTTCCCTAAAACAACACCGGTTGACACGACGACATTCTGCCCGAGATTGCAGTTCTCCCCGAGTTTACTATCACCCATAATATGCGAGAAATGCCATATTTTAGAGCCTTTCCCGATTTCACAGCCCTCATCGATAAAGGCGGTTTCGTGTGCAAAATATTCTTTTGTCATTTTCGTGATTTTAAAAAATGAATAGAATCCTGTTGTTTACAACCGGGCCAAAGTGTAAAGTTTTTTTCCGACTGCTTATTTATATTCAAATGTAACGAATTGTTACTCCATTTCACAAAAAAAAAGCCGAAACTGATTTCGGCTTTATGATTAAACATTCCTTAAGGCTATATTTTAAAAAATTCCAATACCGAGTCGGTGATGCAGGCCAGTTGCTCATCATCAAGTTCCGTGTGCATCGGCAGGGAGATTACAGTTTTGCAAAGATGCTCGGTTACCGGGAAATCACCTTCTTTATAACGTGGATCGAGATAGGCTTTTTGCATATGAAGTGGAACCGGGTAATAAATCATTGCAGGAACCTCCTTTTTCGTGAGAAACTCAATCAATGCATTGCGGTCGGTATCACTGGTTACCAGGGTATACTGATGAAAAACATGGGTTGAACGCCCGAACCTTGCCGGGATTTTAAGATTCGGATGATTCCTGAAAGCATTGTCGTAATATTCGGCAGCCTTGTTGCGGGCAGCGGCATATTCATCGAGCCTGGCAAGCTTCACTTTAAGTACAGCGGCCTGAATGCTGTCGAGCCTGCTGTTTACACCAATGAAATCGTGGTAGTAACGAACGGTCATGCCGTGGTTTACGACCACCCGAAGCTGTTTAGCAAGCTCGTCGTCGTTGGTAAAAATAGCACCACCATCACCGTAGCACCCGAGGTTTTTGCTGGGGAAAAAAGAGGTACAACCCACATGACCGATGGTTCCTGCTTTTTTGCGGGTTCCGTCAGCAAAGATGTAATCGGCACCGATTGCCTGGCAGGCATCTTCGATGATGAAAAGATTGTGTTCTCCGGCAATTTCCATCATGGCATCCATATCAGCACACTGGCCAAAAAGATGAACAGGCACAATGGCTTTGGTTTTCGGGGTGATTGCCCGGCGAACCGAGTCAGGGTCGATGTTGAAGGTGTCGGGGTCAACATCTACTACCACCGGAGTATATCCAAGCAGAGCAATCACTTCAGCCGTTGCGATAAAAGTGAAATTGGTCGTGATCACTTCATCACCCGGTTGAATCCCCAGGGCCATCATGGCCACCTGCAACGCATCGGTGCCATTGGCACACGGAATTACATGTTTTACCCCAAGATACTTCTCAAGATCCTCCTGAAATCCTTTAACAGCCGGTCCGTTGATAAAGGCGGTTGAGTTGATCACTTCGTGGATGGCCTGATCGATTTCAGGCTTAATTTTTTCGTATTGACTTTTCAGGTCAACCATTGCAATTTTGTTCATCTGCAATAGATTTTATTGAATTTGATTAGAAAAAGTGAGGCCCGCCAGTCAAACCAGTCTATGGGCCGTCAAAGATACAATTATTCGTTTTGTTCGTTTTGACTTTGAACAATAACAAAAGTAAAGTGCAATTATTTTAAGGCCACAAAAAGAAAACAGCCTGGGATATGATCTGGCTCCGGCTTAATATATGGCTTTAATCAGCAGATACCAATGATTTTCTTTGGTCAGATTCAAATTCAGAGGTATAATGAAACTTGATTTCAGGGTAATCCTCATTCACCGATTTGAGTGTCCATTCATTCCTGGCCATAAAAACCGGCCGCTCATCCTTATCCCATGTAATGTGTTGAGCTTTGGTTATAATGAATTGTTTCAGCAGATTTTTATTGGCCGAGGTAAACCAGAAAGCCTTGTAGTAACTGATGGGCTGAAAAGAACAGGCGGCTCCATATTCCTGCAACAACCTGAACTGGATGACTTCAAACTGAAGTTCGCCCAATGTCCCGACAATTTTAACATTTCCCGGCTGCCTGATAAACAACTGTGCTACCCCTTCGTCTGTAAGCTGACGGATTCCTTTTTCCAGCCGTTTGGTTTTCATCGGGTCGTTGTTGATCAGTTCCTTGAAAATTTCAGGAGAAAAGCTTGGTATGCCTTTGAACTGCAAAAGTTCTCCTTCGGTAAGCGTATCGCCGATTTTAAAGTTTCCGGTATCGTACAGTCCCACAACATCACCGGGATATGCCTCCTCTACAACACTTTGTTCATTGGCCATGAAGCTGGTTGGACTGGAGAATCTTAGTTTTTTGTCGAGCCGGGTATGGTAGTAAAATTTATTCCGTTCGAATTTCCCTGAAACGATTCTGCAAAAAGCAATTCTATCGCGGTGGTTGGGATCGAGGTTGGCATGAATTTTAAAAACAAAACCTGTAAACTCCTTTTCATCCGGATTCACCGGTCGCTGTTCCGTTGCCCTTGGCAAAGGCGAGGGCGCTATACGAACAAAGGTATCGAGCAATTCCTTGATCCCGAAATTGTTGATTGCACTCCCGAAGAAAACAGGCGCCAGGTAGCCTTCTTTATACAAACCTGTGTCAAAAGGTTCATAAACATGTTCAATCAGTTCCACATCATCTCTGAGCTTGTTTGCTGCGGTTTCCCCAATGTGGTTGTCGAGCTCGGAATCACCGAGATTCTCTATATACAAATCAATATCATCGGATATCCTGGTTTTATTGGGTAGGTAGAACTGAAGCTGTTTACTGAACAAATTGTAGACTCCCTGAAAGTCTGACCCTATGCCGATTGGCCAGGTAAGCGGTCGTGTATGAATATTCAGTGATTTTTCAATTTCGTCGAGCAGGTAATAAGGATCGTGACCTTCCCTGTCCATTTTGTTGATGAAAATAATAACCGGAGTGTGCCTCAACCGGCAAACATCCATCAGTTTCCGGGTTTGTTCTTCAACGCCTTTAACACAATCAATCACCAGGATAACACTGTCAACCGCAGTCAGTGTCCGGTAGGTATCTTCGGCAAAATCTTTATGGCCCGGTGTATCAAGTATATTGACTTTATAACCGTCGTAATCAAATCCCATAACGGAAGTAGCCACGGAAATACCGCGCTGTTTCTCGATCTCCATAAAATCCGAAGTAGCGGTTTTTCTTATTTTATTACTTTTTACCGCACCTGCCGTTTGAATGGCACCTCCATACAAAAGCAACTTTTCCGTTAGCGTGGTTTTACCCGCATCAGGGTGACTGATGATGCCAAAGGTTCTTCTTTTTTCAATTTCATTTCCCATTTACAAACTGATTAATAGCTGAGGAGCAAACAGTTTGCTTCTCATGTTCAACATAACAACAAGGGGTGCGATATGGCAACTCAGGTAAGGCGTACCGCGAAATACCACCCGGATGGGATTATCATGGTGTAGTAATACCGATTACTTCGATTTTGACTGGTTTTCATGTATCGGGTGCAAAGATAGCCATTTTAGGGTGACTGTGAAATGAAGAGGGAATAACGTTCTAAGTTCAATGGCCATCAGAATATTATTAACCGAATTAACCATATTTAGCAAATTGAATCCCCGTGCGGGTTGCTCAATTTCATATATTTGCCACGATAAAAAACAGGGCCCGGCTTTTAAAAAAGGCTGCCCGATCAAGTGGTCTGTCTGCATGAAAACCCTATTCAGCTTTATCCTCCTCGCCCTGCTCCCGTTTACAAGCCTTGTTGCCCAGAAAAGCATCAAAGATTCTGTAATATTTGCCAACCTCATTTACGCAAATTATGCGATGCAATTTCCGGGAGGTGATCTTGGAGAACGTTTTGGCATGAATTCTCAACTGGGGGCCGGCTATCTGCTGAAAACCAATACCAACTGGGTTTTTGGGATTGAAGGCAACTTTATGTTTGGCGACCAGGTGAAAAGTGAAGGCAATATTCTGAGTCTGATAGAAACTTCTGACGGGAACCTGATCGATATGCAGGGTATCTATGCAAATTACAGTTTCAATGAGCGTGGCTTCTCATGGTTTTTTAAGACTGGTAAACTTATTCCTGTTTGGGGACCAAACAAGAATTCCGGAATCTTATTCACCCTCGGAGCGGGTTATCTGCAGCACAAAATCTATATAGAACACAGAGACAAAACTGCCCCCCAGATTACCGATGACTACCTCAAAGGATACGACGAACTGAAACGTGGATTTGCTACGAATATTTTTCTTGGTTATCTTTACCTGGGAAATTACAATAAAGTAAATTTCTTTGCCGGGCTCGATGTTACCATGGGTTTTACCGGTTATGTCAGGCCTTACTCATTCAACCAGATAAGCTATAACAGCGGACGTTTCTCCGATATCCTCACCGGAATAAAAGTTGGCTGGATCATACCGGTTTACAGGCGTTCTCCAAAAGAGTTTTATTTCTATTGATTTTTTTAATAACTTCGAATCTTTAAAAGCACTTCAAACCCAATGGCATGAGGCTAATATACAGCGCCGGTATCTCTTTTTATTACCTGTTCCTGAGAATTGCCGGGCTGTTCAGTGTGAAGGCCAGGGCCTGGCACTATGGTCGGAAAGAGTTATTCGATAAGCTTGAAGAAGTTTTTACGGCTCATTATGCCGGAGAAGATCCTGCACCGGTTGCGTGGTTCCACTGTGCCTCTCTGGGTGAATTTGAACAAGGCCGTCCTGTGATCGAAGCGTTCCGGGCCAGATTTCCGGGACACAGCATCCTGCTCACCTTTTTCTCACCTTCCGGTTATATCCATAAACAACAATACCAGGGTGCCGACCATATATTCTACCTTCCCATTGATACCATGTACAATGCCCGGAAATTTGTGGCGATTACAAAACCACAGTTTGCGGTTTTTATTAAATATGAGTTCTGGTTTAACTACCTGAATGAGCTTTTTAGTCACCATATTCCTGTTTTTACAGTTTCTGCAATATTCAGACCCAATCAGCATTTCTTCAAGTGGTATGGTGGCTGGTTCAGAACCCATCTCCGGAAGATCAACAGGGTTTTCGTCCAGGACGAAGAATCTGCGGAACTACTTGCCATGATTGATGTCAAAAATGTCACCATCAGCGGGGATACCCGTTTCGACAGGGTTACAGCAATAAAAGCCAAACAACAGCCTTTTCCACATATCGACCGTTTTACCGGTGGAAAACATGTTGTAGTTGCCGGCAGCACCTGGCCGACCGACGATCAGTTACTGTTGTCGTTGCACGAGAAGACCGGCGATCAGATAAAATTTATCATCGCACCTCATGAAATCAACCTGACCCATATACACGAATTGAATGACAAACTGGGGAATAAGGCGGTTCTATACAGCGACGCGCCCGGAACTGACCTGGGTAAAAAACAATTTCTGATCATCGATTCCGTTGGAATTCTTTCGCAACTATACCGATATGCGAGCATCGCTTACATCGGAGGTGGTTTTGGCGTCGGAATACACAATACACTTGAAGCTGCGGCTTATGGTGTTCCCATATTTTTTGGTCCGAATTATCACCGTTTCAGAGAAGCACGGGAAATGACAGAAGCCGGAATCGCCATCAGTGTACAGAATTCAGCGGAACTGACCCTCGGAATCATCGGACTGCTCTCAAATCAGTCTCATCTTGAAGAAGTATCGCACAAAGCCGGTGAATATGTATTATCAAAAACCGGTGCTACCAGGATCATCATCGACGAGCTCAGCCGGCAGATTCACAGCGGGCAGATTCAGTAAGATTCCGCGTATAAATAGCAGTTGGCAATAAGCCCGTCTGACCGGCTATAGCTTGCTTATCGTAACTTCATATTGGCCAGCCGGGCAGGCAGTTGGCAAAGCATCCGGTTTAACATTCGGCATTCTACATTCGTCATTCGTCATTTTTACCCTGAGCGGAGCCGAAGGGCGTCAGTCCTAAACCAAAACCGTTAGCACGCGTCAGAAGATAAGACGCGCGCAAACTGCATTGAGAAAAGTAAAAAGTCGCAATCGTAACCTCACCCCCATACTCCTCTCCTAAAAGAGAGGGGAGCCTATACTTAACTTAGATTATTTATTCGTAATTCATCATTCGTCATTCGTCATCGTCATTCGTCATTCATCATTCGTCATTCGTCATTCATCATTCGTCATTCGTCATTCGTTATTCGCCACGTCTCTATATCAACTCCCGCTCCACCTGGGTGGGATCGTCGAGTTTGAATACAACCAACGCCAACTCCGGGCCATTGTGCGCAGCCGAAAATGACCGGGTCCGCCCGAACTCCTGCTTCCAGAATCCGGTAATAGAGGCAGACTCGTGAATATGCCCGTGAAGGGTAATATAAGGCTGTTTTTGTTCGATAAACCGCTGTATGGCAATACTTCCGACATGCACATCCAGTGGCACATGGTCAATCATCCGGCCGTCGAGCCCTGCCCGGTCGAGGTGCGACTGGTATGGTGGTGAATGAAACAGGAAAACAGCCTTCTCCATGGATGCATCCTTCGTAAGGGATTCCAGGTCGGATTGTATGGTTGAATAACCGGTATCATAATCCGGTTCAACCGACCGGTAACCCTCATCAGGTGGAATGCTGCCGGGATCTACATAGCGCGAAACATCATACTTCTCCCAGTCCTTCAACTGAAATGGTGTTGGCGGTACGAACGGATAACCGTAAAACATGTACGGCCCAAACTTATACTTTGAGTTATTCAGGTACTTCCACAGCTCTTTTTTCTCCCCTTCCATCAGTTTTGCCTCTTCATCACGATGGTCATCGTTGCCCATGATCACAAAAACATCAGGGTAATTGCAGCCCAGCTGTTTCTGAACCATGCGGAAACCCGGAATCAGGTAATCCGTTATAAAATCAGCAATCGGTTTATTGCCGATCTTCTCCGATTTCCTGACATGAGGCAACAGATCTCCTCCCAGAAATACAAACGAAGGTTTCCTTTTGATGATTTCCCGGAAGGTCGGTCTGAAAAACTGGTGTCATACAAAATTTGAAGGGCTGCGGGGGGTAACTGTATGATTGCTTTTGAGGCAGGTGTTGAGGAGTGTGTGAACGTTGTGTCGGCCGGTGACATTTTAATGGTGAACAAGAAATATTAGATAAACACCTTGTATTAAAAATCCATGTCACGCTGAGCGGAGTCGAAGCGCAAACAACCAGTCCATAGTTATATCCCATTCCCAAATCATAACCTTAACTTGACAAAACTGGTTGTCATAATCTCAATTTTAGTCTTCCCCTTCCCTTCTGAGCAATCTGGCCGGGTCGTCCACGGCACCAATCATCACCGCGAAACTTGTTTGTGCTTTTATATCTTCATCTGTTAATAAATGAAGGTCAATCAGGCCTCCTGTCAGATAACCGGTGTGCTGGTAGTTTTCCTCGGCGAGGCACAGGCTCCAGCCTTCAATCCATGACTTCAGGCAGTTTAATTGTTGCCCGTTGGCTCTGTGATGTACAAGCAGGTCAATATCGCTGGATGGACCTTCGGTAGCATTTTTTACACTGCCTATCAGGTAAACTTCGCTGACCCCGAATTTGGTGAAATCCATCAGTTGGCTGATGCGTTCAGCCATTCTGAAACGCCATTTCCAATGCTGGTCGGAACCGGCCAGAGACAAAACCTGCCCGTTACCATTACCATTCTCACTTTCATTCTCTTTGCCGGCTTCCAATGCCTTGAGCGAATTACGCAATCGTTGGTGAAAAATGTAATTGCCCACCTTATCGGCAATTGTATTCAGTAGCTTCTGTTCTTCAGGCAGAAACTGGCTACCATTAAATTCCCTGATTAACTGCAGGTATGAAATTATAATTTCACCACTTATGTTGTTGTCAATCACAATATCGGCCCTTTGCATCCATTCTGTTTCGCGAAAGTCTTCGCTTGACCAACCATGGTTTTCAAATAAAAACTTTACCTCGCAAATAGCACCATACTGCCATCCGCCGGGTATCAGTTCAATAATTCCATTGAAAAGTGCATCTAAAGATAAATCGCGGACCGACAGCAATTCATTTATGCGATAGAGTGTATTCAGCTCTTTTTCACGTTCCTTCAATCGCTGAAGAACTAGGTTATCTATCATAGAGAATCTTGGTTTTTTAATAATTACCGGAATAACAGCAGTAAAAGCCTGGTTTATTTTCGGATTATACCGGAGTATTTTATTCATTAAACCTGAACTGCCCGATCATAGCGGATTTCCGGTAAAAAATGAATAATCAGGTTCCGGCAGTTAATAATGGCTGAACCATAGCGCTAAAGTAGCAAAATCTTATCTTTGCCTTAAATTAAAATTAATATGAACAGAACACCAGAACTTGACACCAAACCGGTCGTCGGGATTACACACGGCGATATCAACAGTATCAGCTATGAAATCATCGTTAAAACATTTATTGATAACAGGATTTTTGAGCTTTTGACACCGGTTATATATGGCTCGTCTAAGGTTGCTTCCTATCACCGCAAAACGATCAATGTCAGCGACTTCACTTTTAACCTGATAAAAAGGGCCGATACGGCCAATCCAAAGCGAGCCAACATCGTAAATATCAACGATCAGGAGGTAAAGATTGATCTGGGAAAATCAACCCCATTGGCAGGAGAACTGGCACTTTTGTCGCTGGAAACAGCCATTGAAGACCTGAAAAAAAATTATCTGGATGTACTGGTTACAGCTCCGATCAACAAAAAGAACATTCAGTCGAAGGACTTTCATTTTCCGGGACATACCGAGTACCTGGCAAACAAGTTCGGTGTAACCGATTACCTGATGCTGATGGTCAGCAATTCATTGAGGATTGGTGTGATTACCGGGCATATTCCTTTGCGGGAAGTGATCAATGAGTTGAGCGAGGAATTGATACTCAGAAAGATAAAAATCCTGAACCAGTCGTTGTTGAAGGATTTCGGAATACAGAGCCCACGCATAGCCATTCTCGGACTGAATCCGCATGCAGGCGATGAAGGACTGCTTGGAAAAGAGGAAGCACAAATTATAAAGCCTGCCATCGACAAAGCCAATGAAATGGGGATCAGGGCTTTTGGTCCGTTCCCTGCGGATGGATTTTTCGGCTCTTCCACGTTTACACAGTTCGATGGCATTCTGGCCATGTACCACGACCAGGGGATGCTGCCCTTTAAAACACTCTCATTCGAATCGGGTGTGAACTTTACCGCCGGTCTTCCGATAATCAGAACCTCCCCTGCCCATGGCACTGCTTACGAGATAGCCGGAAAAGACATTGCTTCGCCCAACTCATTCAGGGCTGCAGTTTACCTTGCCTGCGATATTTTCCACAACAGGCGGGAATATGAATTGCTGACAGCCAACCCGCTTAAGGCTGTGAAACAGGAAACCGAACACTAATATCTGCAGGAAGATGTTGCAACAAGGGTATCCCCTTGAGATTATAGCGCGTATGACCGGTGGAAAACTCACCGGCGAACCGGGCAATACAATGATTGAGGAATTGCTGACCGATAGCCGTAAGCTCACCTCACCGGAACGTACCCTCTTTTTTGCGATTGTTACCCCGCGAAACGATGGCCATCAATACATCGGGGAACTTTACAGAAAAGGCCTCCGCTGTTTTTGCGTTTCAAAGTTGCCTGGAATCTCCCTGCCCGATGCAGTCTTTATTGAAGTTTCAGATACACTCGAAGCCCTTCAGCAACTGGCCGCAGCGCACCGGGCTTCTTTTTCTGTTCCTGTAATCGGCATTACCGGCAGCAACGGAAAAACCATCATCAAGGAATGGCTGTGGCAACTGATATCACCGGAGAAAACCATTGTCAGGAGCCCCAAAAGTTACAATTCTCAAATCGGGGTTCCTTTATCGGTGTGGCAGATGAAAAGCCTGCACAACCTGGCCATCTTCGAAGCCGGAATTTCACAGCCCGGAGAAATGGAACATCTCCACCGGATTATCAGGCCAACCATCGGCATCTTAACAAACATAGGTCACGCCCACGATCAGTACTTCAGTTCTCAGGAGCAGAAGACGAACGAGAAATTAAAACTTTTCCCCGGAGTTGAACTGCTGGTCTATAACAGCGATGACACCCTGATTTCCGATTGCATCAATAAATCGGGACTGAAAAAAGAAAGTCTCTTCGACTGGGGCAGAAGCGAACATGCCCGGCTGAGAATTACCGGCATTGAGGTTGAAAAAACCGTCACGACAATCAACAGTATTTATTCAGGAAAGAATTTATCGATTGAGATTCCTTTTTCAGATGAGGCTTCGATCGAAAATGCCATACACTGCTGGGCAATCATGCTCACTTTTGGTTACGGCCCCGACGTTACGGCCAGCCGCATGAAAAAGCTTACCCGCGTGGCCATGCGCCTGGAAATGAAGGAAGGTATCAACGGGTGCTCGGTCATTGACGATGCTTACAGTTCCGATCCCGATTCCCTGGCCATCGCACTCGATTTTATGGTTCAGCAGAATCAGCACCACAAGCGAACGGTGATTCTCAGTGATATGATGCAGGGAAGCCCTGATGAAGCCGGATTGTATAAGGTTATCGCCGGTTTGCTTTCCGACAAGGGAGTAAATAAACTGATAGGGATAGGACCGGCATTGATGCGACACAGAGAGCTGTTCACGATGGAGAAAAGCTTCTACCCATCGACAGAAGCATTTATATCCGGGTTTAAATCAATTTCTTTCAGAAATGAAACCATACTGCTGAAAGGTGCCCGGATTTTTGAGTTTGAACGGATAAATCAGCTTCTACAGCAAAAGTCGCACGAAACCATACTGGAAGTCAACCTGAATGCCCTGGTTCATAACCTGAATTATTACAGGACATTGCTGAACCCGGGAACGAAACTGATGGCGATGGTCAAGGCTTTTTCATATGGCAGTGGCAGTTTTGAAATCGCCAATGCATTGCAGTTTCACCGGGCCGGTTACCTGGCAGTCGCCTATGCCGATGAGGGTGTTGAACTTCGCAAAGCAGGTATCAGCCTGCCGGTGATGGTGATGAATCCGGAGGAAAGCGGTATGGAGGCTATGCTCCACTACAGTCTTGAACCTGAAATATACAATTTCCGCAGCCTGCAAATGCTCCGGAAAGCAATGGGATCATTCGGAAATCCTTCTGAAAGTGAAATCCTGATACACCTCAAATTAGACACCGGGATGCACCGTCTGGGATTTGAAGAAAGTGATCTCGAAGATCTGTGTAAAATACTACAGGAATCCCCTAAGATCAGGGTTCAGTCCGTTTTCTCTCACCTGGTCGGCAGCGATGACCCCGGATTGGATGCATTCACCAGGCATCAGATTTCCCTCTTTTCGCAAATGACAGAAAAGCTTGAAAAGAAACTGGGGTATGGATTTCTGAGGCATATTCTCAATTCGGCAGGCATAGCCAGGTTTCCTGAAGCACAGTTCAGCATGGTAAGGCTCGGCATTTCGCTGTATGGAATCTCCACAGACCCGGAAGAACAAAAAATGCTCGAAACGGTCACCAGCCTCAAAACCAGCATATCACAGATTAAAACCATTCAGCCGGGTGAAACCGTTGGATATAGCAGGGCCTGGACAGCAGGCAAGACAACCACCATTGCTACCATTCCGATCGGATATGCCGATGGCCTGAGCCGGCGTTTGGGAAACGGGAAAGGTAAAATGCTGGTCAATGGCCAACTGGCACCGGTAGCCGGGAATATCTGCATGGATATGACGATGCTCGACATTACAGGCATTGACGCAGCAGAAGGCGACGAGGTAACTGTTTTTGGTGAAGAATTACCAATTGCCGGTCTGGCAAAGGCCATGGATACCATTCCTTATGAAATATTGACAGCAATTTCACGGAGGGTTAAGCGGGTGTATTTTCAGGAATAACACCTCAATGAAATCATTACATTTGCCCATAAATCACTGATTTTCCATATGACCAAACTATCCATCGTAATCCCTGCATACAACGAAGCAGCCACCATTCACCTGATCTTAAACAAGATTATAAAGGTTAAATTCATTTATGATATTCATTTTGAATTAATCGTTGTCAATGATTGCTCTAAAGACGGGACAGCAGAAGCGCTGGTAAAATATAAAGACAATCATCCCGACCTTGACATGGTTATATACAACCAGCAAACCAACCAGGGAAAAGGAGCTGCCATTCATAAGGGAATCGAAATCGCAACCGGTGATTTAATTGTGATTCAGGATGCCGACCTTGAATATGATCCCGCTGAGTACAACCTCCTGTTAAAACCCTTTATGGAAGGGGTTGCCGATGTGGTTTACGGTTCGCGCTTTATGGGTATCGGGCCACACCGGATCCTGTTTTTCTGGCACTCCATCGGCAACAGTTTCCTCACTTTTCTGTCGAATATGTTCACCAACCTGAACCTCACCGACATGGAAACCTGCTACAAGATGTTCAGGTCAGATATTCTCAAAAAACTAAAGCTGACTGAAACCAGGTTCGGCTTTGAGCCTGAGGTTACCGCCCGCATTTCAAGGGTTCCGGGAATCCGGATTTATGAAGTCGGGATTTCCTATTATGGGCGCACCTACGATGAAGGCAAGAAAATCGGTGCCAGAGATGGATTCAGGGCGATATACTGTATTTTGAAGTATAATATTTTTGATAAGGGAGTCTATAAGAAGTAGGGACAGGAAGAAGCGAACAAAGAACCCAGTCCCGTACCTCGAAAAACCTCACATCCACACTGAAATCATCGATGTAGAAAACCGATTTCCCGTTTCCCCAGAAAAAGACAACCAATTCATCGCCGGGCTTAAATCCTTTGGGGAAAATTCCTGCTTTAGCAACATTGGTCCATTTTTCGCCTGTAACCTGCCAGGTGCCGGATCCCGTGGAAAATGATCCGACAATCTTGTTTTGCCTGCGCTGCTGCATGATCAGTGAGGCTCCCGAAAAATCACCCTTCACCCTGGCCCTGGCAAATACCCTGAATTTCATTTCCATGGGTGTCCCCTGCCCGGGCTCCCCTGCTACAGGCATCCACTTAAAGGCATAACTCCCATGGTTGATACTGTCAATCCGGTTGGAGTACTTCCCGCTCACTCTGTGAAGACTGTCCAGCGCGGCTGCATTGCCATTCCAGCCATCCACCGCCTGCTCAAAATCATTCACCGATAGAATTCCATAAAAAGGAGGACTATCACTGCGAATAAACAACTCTCCGTTAGCCGTGACGGTTTTCTTTGTATAAGCAGCCCATCGGCTGAAAGCAGCTATTTCCTCAGGTGTCGAAGGCGCAAACATCCTGGCATGAACAAGCTCAGTGGTTGAATGGTTGGAAAGGGTATCGAGCCGGTCGAGCAGTCTGCTCAATTCACTCTGATAAGTCAGATTGTAATAAAAAGCGCTGCCCTGGTACCCGGCCTGTTTCAATGCCTGCTGCATTAATTCCCGGTCATCCACATTGAATACGCCGGTACTCAGACCTGATTTGGTTGCTTCTTTTGCAATTCTTTGATATTCCTTTTCCTTATTTTGCTGATAAGAAGAAAATGGGCTAAACCTGGCCAGTGCCGGTAAAGCTACCGCCAGCCAGAGCAGGATAATGAAGATCAGCCTGAAACTGCGTTTTCTTTCCCTGAAGGAAATCAGGATCAGCCACGACAACACGATCAGCACAACCAGGTACGATATTGCAAACCCAATCAACACAGGGAAATTGGAGTAGGTGAAACTGATCTCATGACTGCCGGCCGGACAAATGGTGCTGATGAACATCCGGTTGGAAACAAAAACCGGTGCCTCTTTTCCATCAATGGTCACTTTCCAGCCCGGATACCAGCCCTGAAGCAGGGTAACCGCAACCGGATGCGCAGCATTCACCCTTGCGATGGCATGCCCGGGGTAAAATTCAGTGATCCTGACTGAATCCTCCGGTGAACGTTTCAGACCAGGAAATCCATCCGTAAAGTCCTCCGGATTCACATAAAGCACTGATTTATCGCCGTTGAATCCGCCTTCCAGCCCCTGATCAACCAACTGAATGGTATCCGAAAGGAACACCACCTCATTTTGCAGAACTTTTGCTGCCAGCTGCGGAAATGAATCGGCCAGGCTTTCGCAACCTTTGAGCCTGAACGAATTAAACCCCTCGAAGGAAACCGTTTTGTTGAAAATATTGGTGTTTTTCCAGAGTACCGAATGGGCAGAATTTACCTCAGTATTCAGTGAAACCGGCACACCGGGCTGAGGCAACGGGAATCCCGGAGCCCTTTGCCGGATGTTTTCGGAAAGTTCAAGCGGATCTATTCCGGAGGAAACCACCGTGTAATAAATGTTCAACTGCACCGCCACCAGCATTTCAACTACCACAATTGCTGTCAGCGCAGTAAACTTCACCGAAGGCCTTCTGCAGACAACAACCATAAAGACTGTCATGAAAATAAGCTGCAACAGCGAATGGACGATGATATGCTCAAAGCGAGAAGGTGCCATCAGCCACACGGCTATGTCATCAGCCGGTTTGGTAAAGGAAAAGGAGGCCATATCAGTTTTCGTCAGTGCCCAAACCAAAAGAACGATGATGACCATGCCCGTTGCGAAGGTAATCCAAAGCAGTTTTTTTCGGTATAGCCCCGCGGAAGCAAGGTAATTTCCCAGGCCGGAAGATGCCGCCAGAACAATGGCCATCAGGGCAAAGTAGCTGAAGAAACTCGAATGCCTGAACAGGTCGAGTAAAGGAAAAACATAATACAGAATCGCCCTCACCGGGGTGTATTTCCCAAAGGAAGCCAGCAGGGCAATCAGCCCGAAAAGAAGGAAAACATTGAGCAAAAAACCTCGTTTTGAGAACAGCGACAGTATGAAAAACAGCAATACAATCAATCCTGCATAAGCGTTGTTCATCGAGATATCGGTGTCGTACCAGGCGGCATCCTTTACGGTAGCAAAAGGAATCAGAAACGACAGGGCCGATCTGGGGGAGAAAGGCATAAACCAGGCATCCGCCAACGCTACACCTCCCAATCTGCCAAGATGGGGCGAAACCTGGAAATAGGTAACAGCTATAATGGTCAGGCTTAAGCCGGTGATCAGCGCCAGCAGTCCGTTCATTTTAACGAGTTGCCAGGCTTCTTTTTTATGACTGGTTCTAAGGTCCCTGATAAAATAAACGATGAACAACGTGAGCATCAGGTAAAGCATGATGGCCCACATGGCCTGGTAACCGCCGGTTATCAGCAGAAAAGCAAACAATGCGGTACGCAAAACATCGGCTGTTTGCCGGTGAATCAGCAGCCGGATGTAGTAAAAAAGCACAAAAGGAATCCAGGTCGCGGCTATAATGCCGAACATTTCCTGACCATGGCCCGTAAAGAAGCCCGACAACAGGTAGGCGATTCCCGCCACAAGAGACGCACGCCAGTCGTTGGTAAAATGGGTACTGAGCAGGTACATGCCCAATCCGGCAAGGGAAATATGAATGATAAAGAGTAAATGCAGGGTCAGGTTGGTATAACCGGTGGTGAGCCCGACCAGAAAGGTTTCAGGGTACCATACGGAGCGCAGGTCGGCATGGATGGGATAACCGCAGTGTGTATATGGATTCCAGTATGGAAATATACCGTTTTGCAGGCACTCACCCACATGGAAACGCCACGGGAGGTAGCAATCGATCAGATCCCACTTAAGGCTGTTCTGCAGAAAAGCAACCTGCCAGTAAGCAGCCATCGCCAGGGCGACGAATGCAAGATAGACGTAGAATGTGTTTGGTTTTTTCTGAAACATCCTTTAAAGACCGCTTAATCGTTTTTCAATACGCTGATATGTTTTTTGTCACCATCCCGATAGCTATCGGGGCCCAAAGACACTAATAAGACACCATTTTTTTTCAAAATGTTTCCAAATAGAATCACATTTCAAAGTGGTTTAGTTAAGAAACTCTGTTTAGAACTTCGCTACCATTGATGTGTTTCAGTAAGTAGCTGATTTTCTTAATTTTAAATGAATGTCACGTGGCGAGTCAAGCGCACGATTATCCTTCGACTCGCTCAGGATGACAGTGGTGGGGCATTTATGGAATAGAGCGTCATTAAATATTGCTTTTATGAAATAAATTACACCTCAGATTGACTGTCACCTTGTGCAGAGTCGAAGGATATCTCATTATTACTATTTTCAAATCGAAACCTTAACTAACGTTTTACTGAAGCGAATGTAAGGAGAAAATCGTGAACCTGTGAGGGCAAAATATTCCTATCTTAGCCACTGACAAAGCAAAGCATCCCCGATGAAATTTTCAGTTTCAGCCGTACTCCCCTGTTTCAACGAACAGGACAACATCAGAGCCATGTACGGGAGCCTAACCAAGGTATTGAAGCCTTACGAAACTTATGAGCTGCTTTTTGTGGACGATGGAAGTACCGACGCAACACTTGAAACCATCCGCTCGATCGCTGCAGCTGATCCGAAAGTTCGTTTTATCTCGCTTTCGCGGAATTTTGGCCATCAGCACGCACTCAAAGCAGGGCTTGATCATGCCACCGGAGATTGTGTGATCAGCCTGGATGCCGATATGCAGCACCCGCCAACCTTGATTCCGGTAATGATTGAGCAATGGCAGCAGGGTTTTGAGGTAGTGAATACCATCAGGGGGGAGCAGAAATCGCTTTCGATATCAAAGAAAATCACTTCCGGCCTTTTTTACAACCTGGTTAACAAGCTTTCTTCGGTGGAAATAAAACCCGGTGTGGCCGACTTCCGCCTGCTCGACCGCAAAGTGGTTGACGCCCTGAAACAATTCAACGAAAACTATATTTTTCTGCGTGGGCTCATTCCCTGGATGGGTTTCAAACAGACTTCCGTGCATTTTGAACCTGCCGAAAGACTTTCAGGACAAACCAAATATTCGTTTATCCGCATGTTGCGTCTTGCTCTGGATGGCATCACCTCGTTCAGTAGCCGGCCCTTGTACCTCTCTATTGCCATCGGCTCGGTGATTGCCGGACTGGCGTTCCTTTACGGCATTTACGCGGTATATGTGCATCTTTTCACTGAGGATGCCTTACCGGGATGGACCTCCATCACGGCCAGTGTACTTTTTATCGGAGGAATCCAGCTGATTATGCTGGGCATCATCGGGATATACCTCGGCAAATTGTTTATAGAGAATAAAAAGAGGCCAAATTACATTATCCGTCAGAAGAATTTCTGATTATGACATCCATATCCTTGAGTTAATGATTTCTCCAAACTACCAAAACTGGAAGAGTGAGGTCAGCCTCAGAGAGGCGCAATGTTGGTAGAAAAGCCCAGCAGTAAAATTCCGAGCCTCAGAGAGGCGTAACGTGGTCATTTACCCATGCTAATAATCGACACGGATTTAACCGGGAATCAAATCGCAGCCCTTTTTACGTTGCGGTGCTCTGCACCTTATAATTCTTGTAGTCACTGATTTACTACCAACGTTTCGCCACTCTGTGGCTATTCCCGTTCAAAAAGGGGTGCAATCCGCAAATTAGGTGCAAGGTTTTTTCATACTATTACCCTCAAGCCGTGCACCTAAAACATAATTATACCTTTTAGAAGTTTGATTTTTAAAGATTTAGCTATTTTTCAGCAGACCCTAATTGCCGGCTTTACTTCACAAACTTGATCTTGTTCATGGCATAGGCAACCATTTTGAGCAGCAGCCAGCCATGCTTGAACCGGGAGATGTTGGTATCGCCGTATTTGCGGGCACGGTAGCGGATGGGAACTTCCACCAGTTTCAGGTTTAGTTTCGACGATCCGAAAATCAGGTCAAAATCACCAAACGGATCAAAATCACCGAAATAGGAACGGTTGGCAGCCAGTTTGCGATAATTTTCGGCCGTAAGTACCTTGGTACCACAGAGCGTATCCTTGATTCTTTGTCCAAGCAGCCATGAAAACATGACCGAAAAAAACTTGTTTCCCATCATGTTGAGGGTGCGCATGGCTTCATCCTCCATCGGATAAACCAGGCGTGTTCCGTTGATGTACTCTCCCTTTCCGGTTGCAATGGCGTCGTAGAACTTGGGCAGGTCTTCGGGCGGAACGGTCAGGTCGGCATCGAGGATCATCAGGATATCACCACTGGCGTGATCATAACCTTTTCTAACGGCATCGCCCTTGCCCTTTCCTTCCTGCACCAGCCACTTTACATCGCGTTTGTCCTTATAGGCTTCACAAACCCGTTTGATCTCATCGAGTGTATCATCGGTGGAATTACCCTCTACAAAAATAATCTCGGTGTGTTTTCCCATAGCCGGGGTCCGGATAACGGCATCTTCAATGTTGCCTTTTTCATTCCTTGCCGGGATGATCACGCTTACGCTGAATTCTTTGTTATCCTGGGGCCTGTTTTCAGGCAGGCGTGCAATGATGAATCCGGTTAGGCATAGACTATTGAAGAGAGGAAGGTAAGCCACATATTTATTCATGAACCAGGATAAAACCGGGATAAAAACCGGGAAAAGGTATCGACGTCCAGACTTCACCACGTCGAACCCTTCAAGCTGCAACAGGTTGATAACATCACCCCTGTTCAACCAGTTAAGCCGTTGGTGAGGCATCTTCAGCCCAAGTTTCTGCGCCAGCCAGAGCATTGGTTCCCAAAGGAAGCTATGGTAGGAAATCAGCACCCTGGTCCCCGGGTGGATAACCTTTTTGAGTTCATTAAATGCTTTCTGGATGTCTTCAAGATATCCAAGTGTATCGGAAAGAATGATGTAATCAAACTTTTCGTCTAATGTCAGATTCTCGGCATCCATGACCTGGAAATGGAGTTGCGGATATTTTTCAGCAGCGATGCGGATCATGGCTGGTGAAAAATCAATTCCCATTCCATAGGATGGTTCAGTCGCGTTCAGCAGATAACCTGTTCCACAACCAATTTCGAGCACTTTTGATCGTGCCGGAATATTGAACCGAAAAAACCTGACCAGATTTTTGTAGTAAGCACTGTTTTGCCTGATAAACTTTTCACGGCGGGGAGCTACCTGCTCAACCACCTCAAGCACCCGTTGTTTGTTATTCGAAATATTAGTCATTATGCTCATTATCATTGTTTACCGGCGAAATTCTGTCACAACGGAAATCGTCAAAGAAAACAGGTTCTTTGCTGTTATTCCAGACATAAACTTTTATTATGCCACCGGTTATCTCTTTGTCAACCATAAACTCGAGGGCTATTTTCTTCCAGCCCGATTCTTTCTCTTCAGCAATCAGTGCATTTGACGAAATGTAGAATTCCCCGCTCTCGGTTCCCGAGCCCACCAGAACTACGTCCTTCAGTTCACCCAATACCCAAACCCCAACAGAGAATTTCTCACCCTGTTTCACTCCATTCTCCTCAATACCAAATGCATACGGCTTTTCAACATTAGTCATCACACAGCTCAGACCCGTGTGAGCATGATCATACGACAGTATTCCTGCATCTCCTAACCTGGTATTGCTCAGGGTGCGAATTTCTGTCTGATATCTGTTTGGGGTTTCTGCTCCATTATAAATTATTTTCCTGAATGCAACAGCGGAATCGGATACAATACTTACCGGAGCCAGTAATTTTGCGCGACCGCTATAGACCTCTGTCATTTTCCAGCCAGTGGCAGCGGAAAGATCGAGCAACCCGGCATCCGGCTCAACCCATCCGGGAGTATGCAGGATCAGCAAATTACCGCTGTATTTTCTAAAGAGTTCATCCGTGGTTATTGGATCACCTCCCCAATGGATAATCCGGTTGTTGTAGGCATCCAGAATATAGTAATCGGGGTAAATATTTTGCAACCGTGACAAATAGCGGTTATGGCTGTATGCATTGCCAAAAAACAAACCAGCCATTGGAGATGCTCCGGGATTGGTGAAGACAACAGCCTGCTTTTGGTTTGAACCGGTTGCGGCGCCCCAGGCTTCCTCAAACTCCCAATTGAAATCGGTGCCATAGAGTTGCTCCTTTCGGGCAATACCCGATTTAATTCCGGCAAAAGCCAAAACCAGGGTAATAAGTCCAAAAATCCAATACCTTAAACTTCTCCCGCGAATCAACGACAAGCCCAGGTGAAGAATTAAAATGACATTCACAGCAGCCACACTCTCATAAGGCAACAGGTAGGCTGCTTTTGGTTGCTTGGCAATCAACAGGTAACCAAAAGCCTCAGCGGCAATAACCGCTAATAGAAGTTGTACCGCCGGGGGATCCGGGCAGTGCTTTTTTACTATACGGATAAAAGGAAATACCAAAGCTACAGCAATACTCAGCAAAAATACACCGAACAGGTATGGATTAACTTTAAAAAGGTTGAAGAGTTCCCCAACGTATTTTGAAGAATCAATCACCCCTTCGCTTCCTGAACCATATTGCCCTGAATGAACAAAAAGATTATAAATCCATTTGTACATAGCCGGGTACATCTTCACTACAGGGAGGGTGAAAACAACAAAAAACAAAATTGATAAGAGGATAAAAACGACTTTCTTTTTCCATCCTTTCACCAGGATAAACGGGATAATCAGCAATGGAAAGAAAATTATTTTAGAGGCCAGTCCAAAGCCCGCAATAATCGCAAACCAGAGGGTGTAGTTGGTTTTAGCATCCCTGTTCTCATTGAAATACCAGTGCAACGCCATGGCAGCCATGGCGAAGGCTGCCGACATCTGCATAACTTCCTGGGTTACACGGGTAAAGCCATTGAAAAGTAAAAATCCTGAAATAAAAGGAGTTAACTGAAGTATTATCCCTATCCAGAGAATACCGGTAGCGTAGGTCAGGAACCACCCCAACAACAGCAAGGCCAGCGATCCGATTACGGCGGTTGCGATGTTCAGAATTCTTATATAGTGCTCAGGATCTGAAAGCACTGCTGTTGCCATATCCTCCCCCCTGGGATCTAAATTCCAGGCTACTTTCAGTACAATACCACCGGCCACCTGCATGGTAGTTCCCGGATGATCGATGTGGCCGGCCAGTTTGAAGGTGGCCATGTTGAGTGAATTGAAAAGATAGGCATACTCAGGGTCGTAACCGCCGGCATACCAGGATTTGTTCCTGGATTGAATTGTATCGAGTGACGTGAGAAAGAGAATAACAGGAATAATCAGCAAAAACGGGTAACTCAGTAATCGAAAGTATTTGTTTTGCATAAAATTGCCGGTAATTTTCATCTTCCCTCTGACTTTGGGTGCCAAAGATACAAAAACGGTATTAAGGGTGAATTATTTGACGATTCAAAGAATTCTTATAACATGCTTATTCTTGTTTGAGAAACGCTTCTATCGCATTCAGCTCTTCTTTTGAAAAAGTAACATTTGTAAGCGATTTAAGCGAATCTTCCAATTGCTCCACGCTGCTGGCACCAACCAGTACGGAGGAAATTCTACTATCTTTCAGCAGCCAGGCAATGGCCATCTGTGAAAGGCTTTGTTCCCTTGCATGGGCGATTTCATTTAACTGCCTGGCTTTTTCAACTTTCTCCCGAGTAACCTGACTTTCCTGCAGGAATCCATGTTCTTTCGCTGCCCTTGATCCGGCAGGTATCCCTTCAAGGTATTTGTCAGACAACAGTCCCTGGGCAAGGGGTGAATAAGCGATACAGCCCATGCCTTCAGCCTGCAGCAGGTCGAGCAGCCCACCTTCAACCCAGCGGTCGAACATGGAATACCTCGGCTGGTGAATAAGACAATGGACACCCATACTTTTCAATATTTCGACGGCCTCGCGGGTTTGAGATGCTGAATAATTCGAGAGTCCAATATAGAGTGCTTTGCCTTGCCTGACAATCTGTTCCAATGCGCCCATGGTCTCGTCGAAAGGGGTTTCAGGATCGGGACGATGCGAATAGAAGATATCCACATAATCGACTCCCATACGCTTCAGACTCTGATCGAGGCTGGAAACCAGGTATTTCTTTGAACCCCATTCACCGTATGGGCCGGGCCACATCTGATATCCTGCCTTGGTAGAAATCACGAGTTCATCGCGATACCGGTGCAGGTCTTCTTTCATCACCTGCCCGAAAGTTTCTTCAGCACTCCCGGGAGGCGGTCCATAATTGTTGGCCAGGTCAAAATGGGTAATGCCCTTGTCAAAGGCATGAAGGATCATATCCCGGCTTAGTTGAAAAATATCAACCCCTCCGAAATTATGCCACAATCCCAGCGAAATGGCCGGTAGTTTCAGTCCGCTATTCCCACAGCGGTTGTATGGCATGTTGATGTAACGTGAATCTTCTGCTGAGTACGACATAGTATTCTATTTTATAGATTTATTTTAATAGTAAAATGCAGGAAATCTGTTTTTTTGACCCTCTAAGATAACGTAAAAATGCCTGATAATCGTCTTTTATCATCAGTATTTCCACCGGCATGAAAACCAATTGATTCAAGCCTGATTGTTCAGAAATTATACGCTCTTCAAATATTCTGAGGCCTTTCCCTTCATTGGTCCGGTACATAAATAGAAGCGATAAAAAGCGATGCTTTTATTGATTCCAAAACAGGAGCATTCTACTTTTTCGTAGAAATGCCTGAGTATCCTGTCAATTTCATAGGCCGTATTCACATGTTCATGGGCCATCAGTAAGCCGTAGTCCAGCCCGTAACTGAGCCTGAATTCCAAACCTGTTGTCAGTTTCCACCCAAGTTTCCACAAAAATGTTCCTTCGTTTGGAATGGAAATCCGGAGACACCCCAGCTCATCCAGCAGCAGGCAGGTTTTTGCCACCACCCGGGGCAGGTCGGTTAAATGCTCAAAAGTTGCAATGGCTGTGATTCTGTCGTACTTCTCTGAAGCCCCGATTTCATCTATATCGGTGTATATTTTGCGGACCCGGTTTAAGTCAGCCGATTTGCTGTAAAGTTCTGTAAAAGGTTCAACGACATCATAAGGGCCGGTGCTTTCATACTTCAACTGATTCAGAGTACCGGCACCTAGTTCAAGCGTGGATTTATGATGATCATTCACCACATCAGCAGCTACCTTTTTGTGCAGCCAGGTTTCCATTTTCCGGGAAAGTGAAGATGCAGGGGTTTCACCTGTTCTGTTTTGCCGGTAATGACGCTCATAAATTTCCAGAAATCCAGCTGACAGTAGTGATCTGGATTTAGGAAACCGTGAGAAGATCTCGTTGATATCATCCATAGCTTAACATAAGATCTTTTAAGGCCAGGCAGTTGGTCACAAAACGCATTTTTAGAAGGATCAATAAAAAACCAGAATCATGAACCAGAAAAAAGCCGGAGGACAAAACCTGTCTTCCGGCTTTATAAAACAATACAATTACATTTATTTTACTTCAGCCGCAATAGATGCTGCGACCATATTCAGCTTTTCAGGACTTAACTTAAGCTTTGGTTTACTGAAATCAATATCGTAAACCGAATTAATCGGAACAAGGTGGATATGTGCATGGGCAACTTCAAGACCTATTACGGCAATACCAACCTTGGTGCATGGAACCACAGTTTTAATCGCTTTAGCAACCTTCTTTGCAAAAACAAAGAATTCGCCATACAAAGCATCGTCCATATCAAAAATATAGTCGATCTCTTTTTTAGGAATAACCAGGGTATGACCCTCCGCCAGCGGGTTTATATCGAGAAAAGCCAAAAAGTCGTCGTTTTCGGCAACTTTATAGGATGGAATCTCACCACTGACAATCCGTGAAAAAATACTGGCCATGATATTGGATTTTAAAGGTTATCGCATGATTTCAACTATCTGAAAGGTCATTTTACCTGCAGGCACCTGAATATCCACACTGTCGCCAACCGATTTACCCAATAGTCCTTTTGCAATCGGGGAATTCACAGATATCTTACCCTGCTTGAGATCGGCCTCATTTTCAGGTACCAGCGAATAGATCATGGTCGCATCGTTCCTGGTATTTCTGATTTTTACCTTGGTAAGGATGAGAACTTTCGAAATATCAAGTTTGGATTCATCGATAATTTTTGCATTACGGATGGTTTCCTGTAGCTTGGATATTTTAAGTTCAAGCATTCCCTGTGCGTTTTTAGCCGCATCATATTCTGCGTTTTCCGACAGGTCGCCTTTATCCCTTGCCTCAGCAATCTGTTGAGAAATAGAGGGCCTTTCGACACTGATCAACTGATCCAATTCGGCCTTTAACTTATTAAGTCCTTCCAGAGTGTAATACATAATTAAAAACTTTGGTTATTCGCATTTGGATAATAAGAAGAAAAGACCCTTGATTAAAGGGTCCTTTCAAAATGACTTTTCAGGATAAAATTAACCTGCGAAAAAAATGTAAACTTACAGGTTGATTCTTGCTCCGATGCTATGGGTGCCGCTAAAGGGGTCAGTAGCCCTGTATGAGTAGTCTATAGCGATATTCGAACCTTTCTCCTTGTCGAGCGGAACAGCTACGGTGAACCCCGCGCTGGGTCCGGTATAGGCAGTCGTGCGATCAGCATCGTTGGTAATTCCTTCTTCATAGGAATAACCACCCCTGAGCATCAGGTAAGTTTTTAGTTCATATTCTGCACCAATAACATATTGATCTTTGGTGAAGGAATTGGAAATAAAGTTACCAGCCAGTGTTAAACGATGTATTTCGCCAATTTTGAAGTCGTATGATGCCCCAATGGCAAGCTGGGTAGGTAATTCGAAATCGGCAGAACGTTGTTCAAGGGTAAAGTAGCTTTCCTGACCCGGAAGAAGACTGCGAATGGAAAGACCATCACCGTTGAAACGCATGGTCGGTCCGACATTGCGAAGGGTAATACCAAATCTTACATTTTCACGCGGACCGGTTACATACTGGATACCTGCATCCAGGGCAATACCCTGAGCGCTCACATCAGAAATAACCTCGGAGATGATCTTGATGTTTATACCACCATAGATACTACTTGAAAATGCCTTAGCATAAGAAATATTAATATTCATGTAGGTCGGTGAGAAGTTCCCAATTCCCCCTTCAGGCAAATCCTCTGTGGTAATAGGAATATCTCCGAAGCTCATCGACATAATACCGAGCCCGATCACACCGCCTTTACCAATTTTCTGGGTCAGTCCAAAAGTATTGATTCCGATTTCACTGCCTTTCAGCCACTGGGTGTGTGAGAAAATGAGCTCAGTGCCTTTGGTATGTGCAGTTCCTGCAACATTACTAAATAAGCCCTCGAGTCCTTTTACACTGGAATTATTTACTCCACCCCATCCTGAACTGCGTGCCCAGGGATTGATCAGCAATTCTGAAGCACCTGCCTGACCGGTTCTGTCTTTGTTACCGGCTGTCGCCTGACCAAAAGGTGTAATGAGAATACCGGTCAGTAATAAAGCAGTGAAGTATTTAAAGATCTTGTTCATATTCAATTATTTGAGTGTTAAAAATTTTAAGATACTTTACTTCTTTGCATCAGAATGCATTAAGGTCAATTGGTCGCAGTGATCCGAACCATTTCACGATCTTCTCACCCACGCCATCGGCTTTTACATGAATCAGATAAACGCCTCCCGCAATCGGGATTCCGGCATAGTTCTTCAGATCCCATTCAATGGCAGTACCAGATTCGTCCTTGGTGAATTGCCTTATGAGTGAACCGTTGGTAGAATATATGCTTACCACACACTTACGCGGCAGGTTAATAATTTTCACCCGGTTGTCCAGCTGATTGGTTTCATAGGTAGAATAAGCATAATACGGATTGGGTACTACAGTGATCAGGTCAAGCTCTGACTTGGCTTTTTCAATGTTGTTATCAGCAGTCGCAATATTAGATGTAGAGAACTTATACATCGGGTAATTGCCGTTTTCGGTATCCGTAAGTTTAAGGATACTGTCATGCTCTGTACTGTAATATCTTCTGTATGGTTTGGATATCCTGATACTGGCTTTTACATCATTTGAAAGCCATTCCTGGCCAGGCAATGCCATTGGGATAGTCACCCACATTGCACTTGAATAAACGAGCGCACGCTGTGTACCGCCACCTAGGGTAACCGGAATATTCGTTCGCAGGGTTCTGCCGGCATCGTATGCAGGTACATTGGCAATAGCTACTGACTTACCCTGGGTATGAGCAAATACATATACATAATGCATTCCGCCCAGGACAAGCTCGTTGGCTGTATTAAAATTGCTGGTTGGATTAAACATCATATCTCTGCCGTTCTCACCTACTAACCAGGAGTTTTCCCCAAAGAGAATATTCAAACGCTCACCGGTTTCAATGTTGATGGCGTAGCCCGGGAACCAACCCATGCCAGTTTCAGCGATATAGTTGGCATCTTCAGGATTTTCGCTGACACCACTTCCAACAGGTGCCGGATTTCCGTCTTTATCAACAGACTGACCTGACCTTACGTTGAACCTTTCCACATTTCCATCAGACAATGTCCGGTCGGCACACATTTCGACAACCGGGCAACGGGTCCATTTACTCTTGTCGGCAGTCATCACAAAATCAATACTTGCCACATCAGAGAAACTGGATGCCACTTTCGAGATATTCCGGAATGCCGGACCAAATATTGCATCCTGTTCAGTGGAGGCAGTCATAATGTAAGGTCCCCAGGTAGCTTGAATCACCTTTTCGTAATTTCCACCCGGATCGTAAGGTTTTGAAGGCATACTGTAGTCATTGTTGGCCGGATTGGCGATGTCGGTAACCACACCGGAACGTATCCAGTTAAGCGCAGGAACACCATCTATATCCGGAACTCCGAAAACCCAAACCCTTGAACTGTCCACAAAAGTTAAACTTGAGCCCAATAAACCATTGTTCTCGGAAATGACCTCATAAATAGCTGCATCATCGGCATTGATACCGACCTGATAAGGCCCCGGATCAACCACTTGCCCTATGGTAACAGATATCCCCAGTTCAGGAAACAACTGCTCATTTTTATAGGAAATGGTGGTGTCAGAAACATACACCTGGTTGGTCCCAAGATCGGTTAATTTCCAACTGGCTTTGTATGTCAGTGTACTGTCCGCGCCTATTAGCAGGTAATAAGGTACCAATGAGTCAAAGGCCAGTGAATATTCAGTATTTTTAACACTTAGGGGGTCAATAACCCTGACATCAATCGGACCATTGCCTTGTTTGTACTTAGGATTATAGGCAATCGGATAATTGGGGCTGCCCAGCTGGTTGAGTGAATCAACAGGATCTTTTGACAGGATTTCAGTAACTGTTTCATCAGAAAATTCAAGGAAATTACCACCATTGCCTTGTCCCTGAAGTCTCATAATTTCAACCCCATCACCATATGCGGATGTTGGATCAATGGTACCCACAATTTTATGGGGAATAGTAGGGTAAACCTTAATATTCTTACGACCTGCCAGGTAAACCTTCTTCTGACCAGTCAGGCCGATGATGCCGGCTTCCTGTGAGCCCGGGTCGGCGCTGTACTTCATGTATTCATTATAGCCGTAGGCAAGGGCAAGATAATAATACTGCTTGTGGTTTACCAGGCTCTGACCGGTAAAGGCATCTTCAGATAGTTTGAATGTATGGGAAACCCCCAGATCGGAACCGTAAACTTCTTCAATCGGCACATTTGCATTCAGCGCCTGGTCGAAATTATGATTCACCAGTTGGGTGACCCCGTTTTTAACATCACATTGATATACAAGCCTTGCGAGTTTCTGATCACGTATATCAGCCACAGAAACTGTAGCATCCTTCAACTGAAATACCTGGTAACCTTCAAAACGGTAATAAGGATCAAAGTCATAACCGGTACTGTTGGCAACAGCCTGGATGGCCGGATCCAATTCGGTGTATGATTCATTGAAGTTATTTCCGGCATCATTTGTTTTGCGGTTGGAAACGTAGAAAATTAACTCTTTGTCCAGTTCCCTGATGGTAAGGTCAGGTGCGTTGGGACCACTTACCACTGCAAAACAGTTATCGAAAAGTAACTGGCATTTGTCATCCACCACCTGCAGCAGTTTAACTGAAGCCCATGGGCCGCCCGAAGCAGCGCGTGCCCAGGGAATACCAACGGTAATATAGTTAACAGCACCCGGTTCCAGTATAAATGGTCCGGCTGATTGCATAAAACGACGGTCGCCTTCTTTATTTTTGGCAACTTCTTCAGTCCAGTATTTTGCACCATTGGGAGGAAGTCCACCTGTTCCCCAGTCACAAACATCAGTATCGCCAGGAAACATAAAATCACATTCAGGGCCGTAAGCACCAGTGGAAATGTGTCCATTACCACCATAGATCATCTTGGTGTTGTCGAGCCATATACCTTTCAGGTAATTATAATACTCGGGCGCGTATCGGGGGTCCTGCATATAGGGGCCGGGAGCATCAGAATTGTTATGATAAACAAAGCGGCGCATACCAAAACGTTCATCGTCCCTGATACCATTACCAAAGTTAACGCCATTGATTGCTTCAGACTTAACGATGAAGTTTCCGCTCTGCAGATTGCCTTCTGTACCATATTCCATGGTCATGCTTGAACCATCAAGTCCGACAATGCTGCAATCTCCAAGGAACGAAGGTCCGAGGATACCTTCGCCTTTAAACGAAGGATTGTCTGAACCATCTGGATCCATATAAGGACCCTGGAAAAAGTCAACGCCGATTGCCGGAGGCTGATCACCGTATGCCCAGAACTGACCATCACCATCTTTTGGTTTACCATTGTATGAGTATCCCAATCCACGGTCAACATCGCAACCTACATAATCATCAGTTGCAAAACCAAGGTCTGTATCTACCCATTGACTAAAATAGGTTCCTGTCAGGCGATAGGTTGAGCGGTTAATAATTTCATAACTGTAAAAAGTCATGTTGTTGATTTCATCGTTCGTGGCAAAACCAAAGGCCTGGGCACGAATTTCAATACCGATGGGTGTTCCCTGGGTTTCGGTATGAATATTTCCCTTATCGTTGAAAACCCACCAGAGGGTAGCATCTCCTTTTATAACCTGGTCGGCTAAAAGTCCACCAACAACAATGCCTTCCTCATCCTCTTTTGTAGGAGTGCTTGAATGACAAAGTTCATTGGCTATGTCATAGTATGGGTAGTCCCCATCTTCCGGATCATAATTACCATCACCCATCCTGTCAAAAAACGGTGCCAGATAATAGCTTTGTTTCTGGGATACATCACCATGAGCAGGCCAGTTAATGATATTCGAGGGAATCTGATACCCGGGGTAGGCTGCTTTGTTTTCCCACCATGCGAGGTATTCATCTATCTCAGCTCTGTTGATCGGATATAATTTATCCCGTGCAGCACACTCTGCATCACTGATAGCAGCGGTTCCGTCAATGGTCAGTGGACCAGGCCAGAAATCGTTACCCGATCCGGGGCTTCCTGCATTTGGTCCCTGTCGGAATTTTAAAGCAGCAAGTTTCAACTGGTCGTTGACGTCAATACCACCAATCCAGAGTGCGGCAGAAAACATGGAAGTCTTCCGCGATCCTTTTGGAATTTCATATTGAGCAACCTCAAAATCCCACCACATATCGCCTCCGGTATTGATTCGGGTGCGGACATTGTTAACTTCAAGGTATTTGAAGCCTGCACCCGGCAAACAGCCTGCTGCAGTGGCCTTTACAATTGCTTCCGATTTATTGACGGCCCCTTTATAATAGTCGGCATAACCGGGAAGCGACAAAACAATACCGATCAAAACAACAATGGGTATACGGAATATATTTTTCATAGTTTGATTATTTTCTGAGATCTTTTCAGTTGAATGAGCCCTGATGAACATGATCAATGATTAAAAGTTAAGAACAACACCAAGCCTGATCTGTCTCGGAGAACTGTAATTTTCCGGAGTATTTACACGAATGCTGTAAAGATCGCGGTAAGCCTGTGGATCAAGTTGGGTATTTATCAGGTTTTGGTATTCTGCAGCAGCCAGGTATCCGTCGTCATCAGGATTGCCGGTTGCAGAGTAAACGTTCATAATATTCTGTGCATCAAAAATATTAAGAACCTGCACGTAAATATTCAGGTAGGAAGAACGCTTTTCACTCCACTGAACGTTGATGTCCTTGTCAATCCTTCCATCGATCCTGAACTGCCAGGGAAGACGGGAACCGTTGATGGAGCCTTCAATAATGCCTGACTGTCCAATCGGGACAATCTTGCTTGAGCGGGTGTAAGGAGTACCTGAACCACCAAAGATGGTAAAGTTAACCCCGGTATTTTTAAGCAGTTGCGTTGTCTTAATGACTTCAGCACCGGCAGCATCTGTTTTCTTACGTTTGATAACCGGACCATTGTACTCTTTCCCTTCAGCAAAACGATAATCCAGCATGAGGTTGATGGCGTGGCGACGGTCGAAACTCAACGGGAACAAGGTACGAAGGTTAGGCTGACCAGTCTGGATCAATCCCTTGGCAAACTCCGGATTTGAACCGGTACCATTGGCAAACTGCAGGGTATAGCTGGCCCTGACCCTTGCGTTGCTGGTGCGTCTCAGGTCGTAGGTAACCGTCAATCCTTTTACTGTCGAAAAGTCGATGTTGTTATAGGAGTAATAGGTTTTAGGATATGCAGCCGTGTAACGGTATGCCTGAATCTGATCACGGATTTCACGGTAATAGGCTGATAATGTTATCGAAGAACTCAACGACAACCTTTGTTGAAAACCAAGTTCATAGTCAATGGTCTTCTCAGGTTTCAGGTTTGGATTGTTAATATCGGGACTTCCGGTAAAGGGAATCAGGTAGTAATCAAGCGGGCTCATACGCAAAGCATAAGTAGGCCTCTGTGTGAGTACATCGTAATGGGCAAAGAATAAGGCTTCGTCAGAAATCGGGAATGAAAATGAAATACGGGGCATAACCGATACCTGTGGTTCATAATCACTAAACGCTTTTGATGAAACGGCTACATTATTTGCATCCTGAAGATATGGAGTTACTCCGTTACCGGCATCGAGAGAAACTGACGGGTCAGTTACAATAAGTCCTTCGGCATTGTACCAGGTGTCACCATCGCGGTAACCCATAATTGCGGTGGGCGTGCGGAGGTTGTCAACATAAACAACATATTCATCACCCATATTTGCCGGGTGGTTACCCAAATCATTAACCTCAGCTTTGGTTTTAGCCGGGTATAAAGTGTAAGGATCTGTCAACACCTTTTGATTGGCATCAAAACGGTCAACGCGGACCCCTATGTTAAAGATAAGATCGTCAAAGGCGAATTTGTCCTGAATAAAACCTGCCATGTATATAGGTGTAAAAGGAGCAATTTCCCTGGTGTACATTCCATTGTCGTCGCGCTTGTTAAAGAAATCATCGAAACTGGGACTGTCACTCAATTTTGTCTTTTCTCCGGTATAGGTATATCCGCTGTAATTGGTGAGCAGGTTACCGTTATTATATAATTCATCGGGGCTGAACATATCAATAGAAAGTGCTTCACTTAGCGCAACAGTTTGGCGCTTCCCTGCAGCGTCGTAATAATTCACAGTAAAACTGTTGATGTCGTATGAATCAATATCGATCCAATCGGTCCCGTCAACAGGCAACCCCAGTTTCTGGCGAAGGCTGATGTCAAAATTCCGTTGTGACAGGGCATCGTATTTACGGTCGAAATAGATGGTATCAAGGAAAACACCGTCGAGGGTAACGAATTGCGGGTTTTGAACATCAAGCTGTTCAATATGTGCATTGGTTAATCCACGCATCAGACTCCAGAGACCTGAAGGAGCATAGGTATAAAACCTGTCGATGCGCTGTTCATAGATAAAACCGAATTGCAGCGCATGGTTACCAATGTCGGCAGATGCATTGGCATTGATGGCATATTGCTCATTATCAGAAACGGTGTAGTTGGACTGGTTTCCTCCCGGACTGCCCCATATACCGTAAACAGCATCTGCACCCATACCATTGAGAAGGCCACCCCCTGAAATAATGTCATTCAGGTTTCTGTGATAGAATCCATCAGGATATAATTCATAGTATTGCCTGGTGTAATTAGCGGTAATCCCGTTAACTTCCGATGGGGTAAAAGCTACATTCACGTCCTCAAAACCGTTGTGAATATATCCGCTGAGTCCGGAAACGGTGTCCAGGCCAAATTCGTATGACTTTATTTTGGTTGTTTCATATTTCCCAAGATAGCCATAATTGAAAAGGTTGTCCTTATGATCAGGGTCCTGCACGGTCTGATTGTATTTGGTATAGTCGGCCTGAATAGAATAATAAACATTCTTAACCAGCGATTTACTGTCTTTGGCTGCAGGGAACCGTTGTGTAAATCTTCCGAAAACCCTCCAGGTATTGTCAATTACCTGTGTGTTTTTATTATAGTTAAACATCGAATTGGCGTAGCTAAAGTTACGGCCATCGCTGTAATTGATTGAACCTCCCACTGACAGATTGATGTTCGGACCTGTTTTAATATCAATTTTACCGGAAGCGTTTACATCAATACTTTTTGTATTTGGAGTTGCTTTAACATACTCAAGTTCGTCTTTAGTGATAAAATTGCTGTTGTAGTATGTTCCAACACCTGTACCTGATAAGCGGAGTGGGTTCAGTTCAAGTTCGCGTAACACGTCATCCTTTACTTTATAAATACCGGTAGCCGTGGGCCTGCTGTCCTGATTGAAGGTCATTTCACCAGCTATAAAGTAGCCCAGGATAGCACTTACTTTCTCATTATTCTCATTTTTCTTCCAGAGCAGCGGCCCTTGCATATTCAGTCCAAGCCTGTTGTAACCATAGGCATCAAGATACTGCGAAGTCTGAAGTTCAATACCGGCACCAAATTCACGGCTTGGGCCTTTTGTAGTAACATTGATAATACCGCCGGTGGCATCGCCGTATTGTGCCGGGACCCCGGACAGAATAACAGATACCTGCTCAATGGCTGATTCAGGTAGCGAAGAAGAGCCACGCACCCTGATACCGTCGATGTACATAACAGTACCTTCGGAACGCTGACCGCGGACACTACCACGCTCTCCGTCGGCCGAGAACACACCTCCCACAGTGGTTGCAATGGCATTGGCAGAGCGGTTTGGCATTTTGGCAATTTCTTCAGAAGTCATGGTAGCACCAACTGAAGTCTTATCTTTATCAATCAGGGGAACCTTATAGTCAACCACCTCAAATGCCTGAATTTCTATCATAGTCGATTCCATTTCGACACTTGAGAAGGAAATCTGGTCTGATTTGACAATGACACCTTTAATCTGGACAGGCTTATATCCAACAAAAGTAGCTTTAAGGTCATACTTTCCCGGAGTAATCGGTTTTATAGTGTAGTTCCCGTCAAAATCCGATGTTGTACCACCAGCTTGTGTGCCACCGAGTTCAACGATAATATTTACAAAAGGAATGGGTTCCTTTGTTGTTTTATCGATCACTTTACCTCGGAGAGTCCCGGATTGTGAGAATACCGAAAGGCTTGCAATCAGCACCAACCCAATAGTTAGTAGTAGATTTCTGATCATACCAATGAAATTTTATGTTAGATATACTTGTGTGTCGCGTGTACCTTTAAAAGCGGGTAAAGGTAGTAATAAAAATATTTAAGCTCCAAAACTTTTTAGAGCCTGAATGAACAAATTTTAAGAATTGCTAAATATACCGTGGATTAAGAATCTCAGCGTATATTACAGCCGTTTTAAGATCAAATTCCCCGGCAATTCTCAGGTCGGATTCTTCAGATTCTTCCTCTTCTTTTAACTCAGCCTTTATCTCCGAAATATTTCCCTTCTCATCTTTCCTGGTGGCGTACTCATGCTCAAAATAGTTTGCCGGTACCTCCTCCGTAATTACTTCGAGTGACTCAGCCTCAGTTTTGAATTTTTTAACGGGTTTATCAACAGGCACGGCTCTGGTCTCCCGCTCATACTCAACCTCTTCAATCTCAGCAGGAATGGGTTCCGGCCTCATTTCACCCATCAGAATTTCCTCAAGAATGGATCTCGCCTTCCGCGGCGAAGCCTCCGGGGGAGTATTTCCTCCTGCTTCACGGGCAGCCTTCTTCCGATCCTGCTTCTGCTTATTGTTGTAAAGCGAATAAGCAACCCAGACTACACCTATTATAATATACAGAAAATCGTCCATTGCCTGATACCCTTCGTTGAATCTGTAAAAATAATAAAGAAAGTGAATAAATGGTTTGAAAATTTAAAATATTACGCTTTCCTCCAGGGATAAGGCATAGTAAGGGCTATTCAGTATTTGATGTGCTGGGATTATATTTAAAATACTATTTGATAGAAAATGCCAGACAAAGTTCTTTTCTTATTAATAAGGCTTGCCAAAGATTTCAATAAAATCAGTAGCCTTTTTACGTTTCGGTGCTCTGCACCTTAAAATCAGACTAGTCTATGATTTACTACCAATGTTCCGCCACTCTGTGGCTCCGCCTGTTTAACGGAAGTGTAGTTTTCTGCAATCACCATATTTCAAAGCTCTAAAACTTTATCCAATTTTGTAGCAGTTTTGTTTAACCATTAATTTGTTAACACCATAATGATAGCTGTTTCGAATTATACATTGACTGTCTTCATTGAAAATCCAGGATGAAAACGATTACACAAGTAAATGCTGTTAAATAAATTGAAGAAGGACCGGCCTTGGAATAATGGCGTTAAGAAATCAGGCCGCATAAAAGAAGAAAGAAATGCAACCGATGAGGTTTAGCGGAGCTCTGAAAATTAGTGTACAAGAAAGTCAAGTTGAGTGAGGAATGGTACAACCTCATTTCTTTTTACCATAATTGCGCGCCTGATTTTAGCCATTATTCCGAAGCCTTGAATTTTGGGTACCTTTTGTTCAAGCAAAAGGTACAGAAAGCATAAAAGAGCTCATTTATAAGTACTTGGAATGTATTTTCGACGAAGGAGAGAAATCTGATGTTATGCGTTAAAATTTTAGTGAATAACGCTATATAATCAATTTCAGGTAACATTGCCAGCTTTCCAACATGGTAATGATTAATGCTTATAATTTATTCAGCACCTCAATTAACGAATTACCCCATAGTAAAACTCATTCCTGTATTAAATCTGAGTGAAATTTCCGGAATAATTTCCTCAATTCGAAGAGTACCCCCTCTGACTCCCCCTAAGCCTTCGATCCCGATAGCTATCGGGACTCAGGCACCGGGGAGAACCTGCTAACAGAGCGTCAATGTGTCTATGAAACTAAGAAGTGATCGTCCCC
>JADJEQ010000002.1 GCA_016709025.1 Bacteroidales bacterium
AGCCACCGCCTGACAACATGGGGTTATTCAAGGGAAACTCCTGACGGAGTTTTTCAACAAGTCTTATTTATTCATCAGCGCTATTGAGCCTGCCTTTGCGGTTATGGTAATCTGCGATGCATCGGATTTGCCAATGATGCCATTGGCCTTAATGGTGCTGTATTTTGCATTGATGGTCTCCTTTTTCAATTGATTATCAATGGATGGGGCGGAATTGACGATGGTTTGGCATCGTAAATCATATCCAGTGAATACGAAGCTACCGGACTAATGCCCAATATTACATCGGTATATTCCGATTTGATAAATACATTAACAAACTCTTTCGGTATACCATTGATTTTCAATTCGCCGTACTTGGTGGTGAGTGAACAAACCGTTTTCAACTCATTGACGCGGATGCGGGAGAAAGATACATCTCCGCTCAGAGATGTGCGGGGAATCGTCATTTTATCGCGCACCGATTCCATTTCAATGGTGGTGGCTCGTCGAGTTCAGTGTTGATGACCGGCTGACCAGGTTCAGCCTGGTCACTTTCTGCAGATAAAGATCCGAGTAATTGATACTGATCTGAGTCGCCGGCTTCCTGAATGCTTCCTGAACCAAATTCAAGGTTCAGCTTCAGGTTTCCGTAAAATCCCTGGCCTGCAAATCACCGTTCGAGAGGATAATGTCCTGTTTTCCTTTCCGGCTGTCAAGGTAAATAATACCGAACTTGTTCTCAATCTTCACAGGATTGGCTTCCGGCATATAAACCGTATAGTGGATCTGCAGGTTGTTGCTGGTATTCACCATTTTCCGGCATACGATACCACATCTTCCAGAAAGTGGCGCTGTTGTCGTGAAAACCGTGCGGCACTGATAACACTGGCCGTTGAAACCATCTCGCAATCGATGGAAGTGAGAATTTTTATTCAGCTTCGACGGCTGTTTCGACTGCACCGATATACTCACCTCGAAACGGACCGAATCCTTTTCCCAGTTCATGATATTCGCATTCCCGTATTTATTGGAAACCTGGACCAGGGTGCCCGGCTTCACCCTGTATGTTTTACTCTCTTCACGCTTCTCCGAATAGGTTTGGGCGGCCAGCAGCATCGCAGGCATGCAACCAGTACAAGCAATGATAGGCCTGAATATGTTGATCTTAGTTTTCATAGTTCATTAATTGGCAAAAAATATGTAATGCTAAAGTTCGGTATCAACCGTTTGCCGTTCCATCTGGCTTCCTTCGGATCGGCGGAGTTCCTGCAGCATTTCATCCAGAATTTCAATTTTCACCCTGTAGGAAAGGATGATGGCTTCAATAACCTTTTCATCGGCATTGCTCTCTTCAAGATCGTTTTTCAGCGCTGCCTTCTTTTTATCCATTTCCCTGAATTCCTTCTTCAGATCCTTAATGATTTCAGGGTGTTCCGGAAGCGAAAGCCTGCAGCTCTGCCTGTTTACCGGCTCTAATCTGTGGAGTATAATATGCTTCCGCATCCAGAGCTCGTTCAGGGCCGGATTCGATGAAGATTCCCTTCTATCACCGGCAGTCTGTTTTTACCGTTCATATCGTTGAAGTCGTTCAGCATCCATGCCGAAGCAAAAATGAGCACCGCAGCAGCCACCTTCCAGGCGTACGGCCACAGCTTCCTGACGGTTGACTTCCGGGCAAGCGGCAATTCCTTTCGATGGCATCCCAGGCCATCACCGGCGGCTCAAGGGCTCGAACCCTCCGGCATTTTCCCGAACAAAATGTTCCAGGTTATCTTTTTCATATCTTTTCTCCTCATGCAACAAATCCGGGCATGGCAATCAGCTTTTCCTTCACCAGCTGGCGGGCCCGCATAAACTGCGTTTTGAAGTTGATTCGGATATTTTCAATATTTCCGCAATTTCCGTGTGGTCGTAACCTTCAATCAGGTAGAGCAGGAAGATCACCCTGGCGCCCTCCGGGCAGCAATTCCATAGCCCGTTTTACCCTTTCAACACTCAGCCTCAGTTCCTCTTCATCGGGTCCATCCTTTTCATCTGCAATGCCCAATGTTTCCGGTATTTCGTCGCTCACCTACAATCCGCCTTTTTCCAGTTCGTTGATGCAGCGGTTCACCATAATCCGCTTCAGCCAGGCCCCGAATGTTGACTCACCCCTGAATGAATCCAACCGACGGAATGCCTCCACGAATCCCTCCTGCAGCATATCCTTTGCTTCCTCAGCATCACCCATCATCGCACACAGATGTTGTACATGGCTTTTGAAAATGAGTTGTAAAGCTCATTGAAGCCTTGCGGTTTCCGGCTTTGCAGGCCTCGACCAGGTGCTGGTGTATGTCGTTGTGCGGGTGATTCAAGCTGCCGGCCCAGGGTTATTTTTTACTTAATGACAGGGATATTCCCAAAGGGTTGGAACCCGGGGAATAAAAATAGGAATTTTGGGGGTTGGATTTAATTTCGTATAGTTAAGGTTTAGGATTTTGCGCATAATACAAAGTGACAGGGCTAATCTATAATTGGAAGATTTGAATCCTTCACCTTTAATCCTTTAGCCAAAGTGTGGCTGGCGTTTACAATGATTTTGTCGCCCCTTCTACTTTACAATCAATGAATTCATTATCTCTTTCCCTACCGGAGTCCAATCTTTCATATCTTTTTGTACAATTAAATGTGCAAATAAGCAGCCTGCCTTCAAGATCGGTAAAAACAGGAGATTATAGATTTCGGTATCCATTGCAGGGGTCACCAGCTCCATATAGCCGACTTTTCGTCCGTTGATTTCCTTTACCCCGAGTTCTTTCCATTTTGTAGAAGGATAAACGCTTTTGAAAGTCTGAACAAGATTGTCCTTATAAGCAGTTATCATATCCTGATCAGCCTTGTTCTGTGTATGATTCAGCGCTACATTTATTCCGCCAGATTCGTTTGTATATACCAGCGTTGGCCTGCTTTCCATAGGATATTTGACTTTCAGCATATCTTCTTTCATCAGTTCAAAGTCCTCCGGAATTTTCAACTCTATTTTGCCATCGAGCAGTAATTTGCTTTCCAGGTTGAAAGCCAGGTTGAACGCTGAAGCAATTACCAGGATCGCAATAGCCAGGGTGGTTGACGTTATCTTTTTCATACTGTTTGATATAAAATTCAATAGATGAGATATTCTTACACAGATTTATCACTTTTCACCAGAAAACGAATTCAGCAAAGGTATATTCATTTTTACCATTGACAGATAATAGAAGTCCACTTGTATTTCTGTTTATTACAAGAAGGTAATTTCAGCATTCTCACAAAATCTATTGTATTACGATCTTCTTTACTTCAATTATATTTTGAGTCTGTATTTTCAATAAGTAAATTCCTTTAGGTAAGAATTTTACATTCAACTCAATCAAATTTTGATATTGATAAGTTTTATTAAAAAGCAACTCACTGTTAATACTGAATATGCTGATATTCGTCGTTACAGGAAATGGAATATTGACTTTAATTGTTTGGCTGTTTACTACCGGGTTGGGATATACTTTAAAATGAGAGGCAGAGAACTTATTTTCATTGATGTGAAGTGCCCCACCATTCGTAGTTTTTATTATCACACCTGAGTCACCTGCAGCATAACCTGTATTACTATTGGTAAAAAACACCGAACGCAGATGTTTGTCAGTTCCAGTGTCTGACTGATCCCAGCTTGAGCCTCCATCATTCGTCATTAAGATCGTTCCATTTTCCCCGGTACTATATCCTCTGGAATCAGAAGTAAAAAAAACTGAGTATAAATCCGGGCCTGAAGAATGTAAAACTGTCCATGTATCCCCGGAGTTATTGGTTTTAAGGATGGTACCGCCTGATCCAACAATATAACCGGTGGTTAAGCTGGTAAAAAAGACTTCATGTAAATTAAAAAACCCTTGTTCTGTATATGTCCAGCTGTTTCCTCCATTTTCAGTTTTTAAAATAGTACCATGTTCTCCCACTGCATAGCCTGTTAAGGAATCATGAAAAAAGCATGAAGTTAAACCCCAATTGGCAGGATAGGAAATAGAATTCCAACTTGCTCCTCCGTCAGTAGTTTTAAGTATTATTCTCGCTGACCCTTCGGGAAAATCGCCAACTACATATCCCGTATTGACGTCGGCAAAATGAATAGAAAGGTACCAGCCCCCCCCGTTGTTTGAATAGACCGAATTCCAAGTTGATCCTCCATCATGTGTCTTTAAAATTTGTGTACCATTCGGATCTGCGGCTACCACATAACCTGTATTGGCATCCCAAAAAAACAATGAGTTCAATGGTTTAGCTGTATTGCAGTTTAGAGACGTCCATGATTCACCGCCATCGGTAGTCTTTAGCAGAATACCTTCACTTAATACTCTTCCGGCTGCGTATCCGATACTATCATCCGGAAAGCAAATTGATGATAATATGCTGTTAGGATAATCTTGCGCTATTACTGACCATTGAGAAAAGGATGTTAAGTAAAGCATTGAAAAAATAAAAGTAATAATGTTCTTATCATGGCAAAAGAATTTAAGTATCAATGAACCACAATTTTTGAAAAAATATGGAGCCAGCTCCGAAATTTCAAAAAGAAAAGATTTGCCACCATCCCGATAGCTATCGGGACCAAGTCACTAATCCCTGTCTGCTTGACGCAGTCAGGCAGGCTGCATGCGGCAGGTATGATTCACAAAGTATTGTATATCAATATATTGTAATTAAAAAAGTTTGGTGTCTTAGTGTTTTGGTGTCAAAAATTAGTTTTCAGAGTGGTCTCAATATTTGATGTTAAAAATTTATCTCACCTGCAAAGAGTAATAGCCAATTTAAAACTCGCCCTAACAGACCCAATTCCCATTCAAATATAACACTTTTACTATATCATCCCAAGTTAATTTCGATCTGAAAACGAAGTCAGTAAAGGTATTTTCACTTTCGACCCATGCAAGTTTATGAGCTGACCGCTTCAATATCGGCAACTTCTCAGCATTTCTATTTTAAGTGCCTGGATTTTAACTCTTTTTGCATCTCTTTTTCCAGAATTTTATTGTTGGTAGAATTTCTTGCGATTAAATATGCCAGTATTAACGGAAAGAAAGTAAAAAATCCAAAGCCATTTTCTACTGCGCTATAAATTACAATACCGATGGTAAATCCAATAAATGTAGCATCAATTATTTTATTGGTTTGTATTTTTTTAATTTTCTGTAAAAGTTCCTGGTCGCTTAATTCTGTCAGGTTTTCAGATTCCATAGGTTTGTTTAAGTGTTTCATTGAATGTTATGTTAATTTATAGGCTGTTTAAAATTAGATTTCCATTTTTCACCAGGCCCGTCCTTTAGGGCGGGTTTAGCGATAAACAACAAAAACAGTATGCAAAATCCTGAAAAAGTTATTATGAATTTACAAATATTTCCAGGATTTTGCCATTATCTGCAGTTTTTTTTCGAAACCCGCCTACTCATAGAATTGAACAAAATTTAAACAGTCTCTTTAACTTCTGCTAATTCGCTATTACCATTACAAGCTTAACACTTTTCACCTGAAAATAAAATCCTCTCAAAACGATGCTTATGTTTTTCTAAAACGATTAGCATGAATTTACAGTGATTTCAAAAAGGTCCGGGCAAAACTCAACAGAGATTCAGTAAAATCGCCTGGAAGAATTAAGGAACAACAATTTTGATAATTCCTGCAAACTATGTAAAAATCCGGTAATTCAAATGAACCATTTTATTAATACTATGTTTAATGTTAAACATAAAACACTAAACAATGAAACAGTTATACTCCACTATCCCGGTATTATTTAAGAAACTGGCAGCAGTATTTCTGCTGGCAGGCCTGGTTCCCTTCAACGGACAGGCACAAACCATCACTCTCCTTTCTCCGAATGGCGGAGAAGCCTGGAATGCCGGAACCTATGAAGAGGTCAGTTGGGTGGGAGATAGCTTAAGCAGTATGTTAAGGCTTGAATTTTCACCGGATGGGGTAATACCTGGGGGTACTTTGCCGAGGTCCCTTCCTCACCGGATGGCGGCATTTTCCCGTTTTCCGCCCTTTATAACAGTACGAATGCGCTGCTGAGAATCACCGACTTCAGCGACCCCTCAGTAAACGATATCAGCGATGCGCCTTTCACCGTTATTGTCCCGTCAATCAATATTTATCAGCCAGCTACCGGATCTGTCGTTTTTGCCAATACTCTTACGTATGTAAACTGGATTGTCTATGCACCAGGTTTCAGCCTGCTCAATGCAGAAATTTCGACCGACAACGGACTGACTTTTTTACCCGTAGCTCAAAACCTCAATGCGCTAATGGGGTATACATACCTTGTTTTAGCTGATACACCAGCCGAAACAGCTATTCTCAAATTGTACAATGCCCAGGATCCTTCGGAGTTTTGCCTGAGTACTCCTTTTACCATCAGTCAGGTTCCTGTTTATACCCTTACCTCCCTCCGGCGGAGAAATCGTGAATGTTTACAGCCCTCTGACCATTAGCTGGACCGTTGAAAATTCATATTCCGACAATTGCGATCTCGAGTTTTCAACTGACAATGGTGAGACATGGGCGTTTCTTAATAATGCTACAAGCACCGGAAATTACGGAAGTTACGTGTGGACCACTCCAAACCTAAATTCAGAAGAATGTGTCATCCGTATCCGGGATATATATGCCTTTACATCCATGGATACCTCTGCTGCGTTTACCATTATGCCCTTTCCTGAAACCCCGTTATGCATGGTTACTGCCGACAGCCTGACCAACTACAATGTGATTGTTTGGGAGAAGCCTGCTTCCGGCCTGATCGAAGATTTCCTGGTTTACAGGGAAACATCCCAGGCCAATGTTTATGAGGTCATAGATACGGTTGGGTACAACGAAGAACCTGTGGTCACCGACTTTGGATCCAACCCGGCTTTGCGACCATACCGTTACAAAGTCGGATTTATGGACAGTGAGAACCGGGTTTTCCCTGCCGGCGATTACCATCAGACCATTCACCTGACGATCAGCCAGGGGATAGGCGGCAACCGGAACCTGATCTGGACTCCCTATACCGGATTTGACTTTTCATCCTACAACATTCTGCGCAAAACGGGATCCGGAGATTTCGAACAAATAGCCACTATTTCATCCAGCTTCAGCTCATATACCGATTTCGACGCACCCTCAGGAGATGTTGCGTATATTGTGGCAATCGACCGGCCGGGCGTTTGCAATACCGGTTTACGCGAGAACGGATATACACAGGTGCGTTCCAATGAAGCTTCATTGAACCTGGCTTCGGTTGCCGGAAGTAAAGAAGTCAATTTCAGCGTATATCCGGTTCCGGCCAACGACCGGATCAGCATTCAGTTCGGTGATAATGCCATGGGATCCATCAACCTGACCATTACCGATGTTACCGGCCGGATCATATATTCCGGGGAATACAGCGATGTGCGTCCGGGACAGGTTTACTCGATCAGTACTTCAGAATATACTGAAGGATTGTATTTGCTGAATTTAATTTCAGCCGGAAACAGAAGCATAAAGAAAATCGTGGTAAGGCATTAAATCCTTCAGGTATCCGGTCTGCATTGTGCAGGCCGCATAAATAAAGGGTTTAAACGGAGAATTCAGGAATGTCCGGATTCTCCGTTTTCACATGTTTGGAAGGTACCAGGATTTTGATTTTTTTAAGCAGGCAATCAGGATGACTTTGTTACTTTGATCTCTTATTTTAATCAAAACAACCATTGATTTTCAGAGACTGTTTAAATTTTACTAAACCCTGTGAACAGGCCCGTCCTTTAGGGCGGGTTACGAATAAAATATCACAGACAATTGCAAAATCCTGAAAAATTTGTAAATTTTACAATAAATTTTTCAGGATTTTGCCCCGTTTTCCTGTTTATTGCTACACCGCCTAAAGGACGGGCCTATTAGAAAATGAATTAAAAATTTTAAACAGTCTCTAAATCTCTAAACAAATAGTCCGGTTATAAACCACAACCATGTTGAAAGATTTGAAATGAAAATTGTTTAATCTAAATTTGAGATTGTTGACCTTTCCGGTAATTCACCAGAGTATTTTTTTACCATGCTCAGTTTAGCCGGTGCGTTTTGAACTTTTTTCCTTTATTTTCGTTTAATGTTTAAGAAAAACCTAAAACAATGAAACAAAATTACAGCCGAATTTCAAATAATCTGAAAACTTTCATTTTCAGTCTGTTCATTTTTTCAACTTTTATCAGCACCCCGGTCTTTGCCCAGACGCTTACCATACAAACTCCAAATGGTGGGGAAGTATGGACCTATGGAGTGGCTGAAACTGCTTCCTGGACAGGACAGAACCTGAGCAGCGTGGTAAACATCGAATTCTCCTACGATGGCGGGAACAACTGGTGGTACTTAGGCCAGGTTCCTTCGGGACCAAACGGAGGAAATGCTTCGATCGGCCCACCAAACACTTCAACATCAAATGCGATACTGAGGATTACTGATTATCTCAACCCGGAAGCCACCGATGTCAGCGATGCACCTTTTACTGTTTACGTTCCGGCGATATACATTTGGGAACCATCAGGTATTTCGGCAGTTTTTGCCAATAGCCTGGCCCAGGTATACTGGATACTGAACGTACCCGGAATTACACTGCTCAATGCTGAAATTTCAACCGATAACGGACAGACCTTCACACCTGTTGCCCAAAACCTGAATGCACAGATGAGTTATACGTATATTGAATTATCAGACACACCAGCCGATTCATGTATCCTTAAACTCTACAATGCCGAAAATCCATCTCAGTTTGGCCTGAGCGAAGTTTTTCAGATCAGTCCCAACCCGGTTTACACTCTGACTTCACCGTCCGGGGCGAAATCGTCAATACTACAGTTCATTCACAATTGCCTGGGATGTTGAAAATCCTTATACAGCCTATAACTATCTTGAATTTTCCAGTGATAATGGTGAAACCTGGAAGTCATCGCCAATGGTGTTAGTCAGGGGACTTCAGGAAGCTATGAATGGACTACGCCAAATGTAAATTCCGAGGAATGCCTGATCCGGATCACCGATTCTTACGCATATACATCCAGTGATACCAGTGCAGCTTTCACAATTCTGGCTTACCCTGAAACACCGGTTTGCATGGTAACAGTAGACAGCCTGACCAACCAGAATGTCATCATCTGGGAAAACCGGTATCAGACCTTATCGCCGACTTCCTGATCTACAAAGAAACGGATGAAGCCAATGTTTATGAGGTAATTGACACAGTAAGTTATGAAGAGGTACCTATGGTTACTGACTTTGGCTCAACCCTGCCATAAGACCTTACCGTTACAAAATCGGATTCAGGGACAACGAAAACAGGGTATTTCCATCCAGCGATTTCCATCAGACCATCCACCTGACCATCAATCAGGGAGTCAACGGCAACTGGAATCTGATCTGGACACCCTACACAGGATTCGACTACAATTTCGTATAAAATAATGCGCAAATCGGGAGAGGGTGCTTTTGAACAGATTGCAACAGTTTCAGCAAGTTTTAACTCCTACACTGATTTTGATGCCCTGCAGGCGATATCGCCTACATGGTTAAAATTGTGAACCCGGACGGTTGTAATACAGGCCTGCGCAATGCTGTCTATACCGATGTATATTCAAATCAGGCATCGGCAAGCCTGGTATCGGTGGGTGGCATCGGTAAAACCGGTTTCAGCATCTATCCCGTTCCGGCCAATGATCAAATCAACATTCAGTTCGGAAACAATGCCAAAGGAAATATTAACCTCACCATCACCGATGTAGCCGGCAGGATTATTTATTCAGCCGGATATAGCGATGTCAGTCAGGGCAGGTGTATACCATTAACAGCACTGCCTTTGCTGAAGGATTGTATCTGCTGCATGCGATTTCATCAAGCGACAGGATTACCAGGAAATTTATTATTCAACATTAATCCTTAACAAAATCCAATCCGCACTGTGCCTGCCTGATCGATAAGGTTTCAAACAGACAACCATGGCTATGCCGTGATTGTCTGTTTTATCAAGCCTGGCAATTAGCGGTATTTGAATTTAATTTTCCTGGAAAAGCAATCAGGATGCTTTTTGCTTTTTTCTTCCTGTATTTAGGTCAACATAAACTTTGGCCTACAATCTCAGAAAAAATCTCTTTCAATTAAACAATAGCCAAATTGAGCGGTTTGAAAAGAAATCTTCCACTTATGTTTAATATAGTTGAAGGCACTTTTAAAGTTGAATAAAAAAAAATCAGAATTCCAAGAGACTGTTTAAGTTTTTGATTCCATTTTCAATAAGCCCTTCCTTTTGGGCGGGAATAATAAACAGAAAAACCAGGGGCAAAATCCTGAAAAATTAATTATTAATTTACAAATTTTTCGGGATTTTACCATAGCCTGTGATACTATATTCGGAACCCGCCCATTCATCGGGTTTAACAATATTTAAACAGTCTCTAAATTTGGCTTGTGCGTTTTGAACTTTTTCCAATTAATTTCGTTTAATCTTTTCATAAAAATATAAAACAATGAAACAGAGATACACCAGCATTCCGAAATATGCCAGATTCCTTGCCATTGCAGTGTTTTTTGCAGCAACATCAATCACTTTACAGGCACAGTCCATCACCCTGTTAGCTCCGAATGGAGGTGAAGCCTGGCTTGTTGATAGCTATGAAGATGTCAGTTGGACCGGCCAGGGCCTTGGTAACGTATTGAAGCTTGAATTCTCCCCCGACGGTGGAGTCGACTGGTGGTACTTTGGAGAGGTTAATTCGGCACCGAACGGAGGCAGCGCAATGGTTTTTGTTCCCCCCTTCCTTAGCCAAAATGCATTGCTCAAAATCACCGACATAAGCAACCCCGCTGTCAGCGATATCAGTGATGCAACATTCACGGTTTCATATCCGCCAATTAGCATTTATGAGCCATCTTCCAACTATCCGGTCTTTGCAAACACCCTTACTTATGTGAACTGGGCTCTGTATCAACAAGGCATTACTCTGCTCAATGCAGAAATATCAACCGATAACGGACTGACATATTCTCCCTTAGCACAAAACCTCGATGCATTTCTGGGTTATACATACCTTAACTTAAGCGAAACGCCTGCGAATGCCTGCATCCTGAAACTATACGATGCTGCCGACCCATCAACCTTTTCCCTGAGCCAGGTTTTTCAGGTCATTCCTGCACCTGTGTACACCATTACCTCACCCGTCGAAGGCCAGATTGTAAATGTTAACAGCTTACTTACCATCAGCTGGAATGTGCAGAACCTCTACGAAGCGGAAAACTACATCGAATTCTCCCCGGATAATGGTGAAACCTGGGAAGTTATCGCTTACGGAATGAGTCAGGGCACTTCAGGGAGTGTTGTTTGGTATACTCCAAACGTGAGTTCCGATGAATGCCTTATCCGGATCAACGATTCTTATTCTTTGTCATCCATTGATGTAAGCGATGTTTTTACCATCATGCCTTACCCCGAAACCCCTATCTGTATGGTGACGGTGGACAGCCTCACAAATCAGAACATGATCATCTGGGAAAAGCCAGCTTCAGATCTTATCACTGATTTTCTGGTTTACAAGGAAACAGATGAATTCGATGTTTATGAAGTGATTGATACGGTTAGCTACCAGGATGTGCCCATGGCCACTGATTTTGAATCCAACCCTGCAATAAGACCTTACCGTTACAAACTTGGTTTCATGGACAGCGAAAACAGAGTTTTTCCGGCCAGCGATTTCCATCAGACGATTCACCTGACCATCAGTCAGGGTATCAATGGCAACTGGAACCTGATCTGGACGCCTTACGCAGGATTTGACTACACTTCATACAAAATAATGCGGAAATCGGGCAATGGTCCTTTTGAGCAAATTGCCAGCATTTCAGCAAGCTTTACCTCCTTTACCGATTTTGATGCACCTTCAGGTGACATCGCCTACATGGTTAAAATCGTGAATCCGGAAGGTTGTAGTACAGGCCTGCGTGATGCTGCCTATACAGATGTATATTCAAATCAGGCATCTGCTAGCCTTGTATCGGCAGGTGGCATCGGCAAAACCGGTTTCAGCATTTATCCGGTTCCGGCCAACGATCAGATCAACATTCAGTATGGGGACAATACAAAGGGAATTATCAAACTGACCATCACCGATGTTACCGGCAGGATTATTTATTCCGCTGAATACACTGATGTGTTTGCAGGGCAGGCTCTATCAATCAACACTTCCGCTTATACCGAAGGGATGTATTTGCTGAATATTGTAACTTCCGGTGAAAGAATTCAAAGAAATTCGTGATCAGGCATTAAAACTGCCCCGGGCGGATGCTTGTTAACTGTGGCTCCTGACCAATTTGAATATTTCACCCCACGAGGGTTCCTTTCCACTCATAAGAATAGAGACCCTGAAAATTTTTGCAGCCAGTTTGCGAGAGCAGGTAAAGGTCAGCACCAGCAGACTAAATGAACCGGCAGGCTGCCAGAAATCTACCTCAGTAACAGCCCACCGCATCGGCATGGCAGTTGCTGAGGTCAGCGGAAACCACGACAGAAAAACAGCGAGGCGGCTGTCGGGATCGCGGGTTACCAGAAATGAAGCCAACACAAATAACAACGGCAGCATCATGAGTGCGCTTTTGCCTGAATTGTTGGGGTCAGTAATCACCGAAGCGATGGCCGCCAGCAGGGCATTCCAGATGAGGATACCGGTAAGGGCAAAAGGGAGGAACAATAATATGGATGGCAGGTGCAGATAAGCCGTGATGGTGGAAACCGGCACACCGGTGAACTGAAAAACAACACGCCGCCGATGATGCCCAATACCGAATAGGTTAACATAGATGACAATCCGGTTAGCGTGATACCGAAAATTTTGCCATCCATCCATACCTGAGGGCTGATGGCCGATACAATCTGTTCGGTTATTTTCAATTGCTTTTCACCGGTAATGGCAGTAAACTGGTAAGCGAAGCTCAGAAACACCGCCAGAATCATAAGACCGGCAAAGAAAAAGCAAGGATAATCCTGCTATTTGAGTTGTCGGCATATATAAACGACTCCTTAACCGGGGCAGGTGAAAGAACTACTGACAAATCGGCCTCACCTCAATCCCTTCACCTGCAGCATGCGTTTTGTGATGCTCATCGAGTGCAGTCTTCAGCTTTTTCAGAACCCTGGTTTTCTTGTAAGCATGAATAATAAAGGTATTGCCTTCCTCCACCAGCAAAATACCCTCCTTTTCTTTCGTGATGCGACCAAGCACCAACGGTTTTTGAGCTTCGGGGATCATCTCCGTTTTAAAATCAACTGAAAGCCGCTTAACCAGGGCACTGTCGGTCTGTTGAAGCAAGGTTAACTGCGGTTTTTCGCCTGAATCAGAAAACGCAAACCGGCCTGCGACAAAAAAAATCATGGACATTAAAAGCATAATCACAATCCCCATGACTTCATTCTTTGGCTTGAAGAAACGCCTGAATTCCCATCGTGTGACTGTCACAACCTGATTAATATATTTCATTGGTGCGTTTTTACAAGTTTCAGAAAAATTTCATGCAAACCGGGCTTATGACTGCTTATGTTGCTGATGCCTTCGATGGCAGAAAGCTCCGACAAGGCCTTGTTCAGGTCGGTTTCCTGCGCTGAAAGTCAGCTCTACTGTACACTCATCCGGGTTATTTACCTGCTCAACACCAGGAAGGTTGAGAAATGCACTTTCGTTCACAGACGACCTGAACTGAAGGTCGATGATGTGATTCTTTCCGAAAGCATCATAAATACCTGACAATGAGCCATTGTACACCTCCCTGCCCTGGTTGATCAGGAAAATCTTACCGGCGATCTTCTCCACCAGCGACATCTGGTGAGCACTCAGCAGAATGGTTGTTCCCTGCTGGTTGATTTCACGGATGTATTCAATAAACTTTTCCTGGTTCAGCGGATCAAGGCCCGAAAAAGGCTCATCGAGAATCGCGAAAGAAGGTTTGTGAAGGATAGAGGCAACAAACTGAATTTTCTGCTGGTTGCCTTTTGATAAAGCCTGGAGTTTCTCTTTTGCCCTGCCGGCAAGATCCAGCCGTTCGAGCCAATCCATTGCCGCAGTCTTTGCTTCGGCAGGATTCATGCCCCTGATGGTGGCCAGGTACACCAGCGACCGGATAATGGGGATATCGGTGTAAAGCCCGCGTTCCTCAGGCAGGTAACCAATGTGTTCAGCGGGAGGCAGTTCGCCACGCTTACCGTTCAGGTTCCACTCTATACGGCCGCTGTCGGCTTTGATAATATCGAGCAGTATGCGCAGGTGGTGGTTTTTCCTGCACCGTTGGGCCCAGAGAATGCGAAAAATATCACCCTGCTCCAGCGAGAAGGAAATATTGCTCACTGCCTGCAGGTTCATAAACTTTTTGTTTAATGAACTTACCTTTAAAACAGAATGAACTGCTTGCTTTTCCATAGACTATTCTTATCGGCTGGAAGACATCCTGTCGATTGCGACACTCCCTGCGGCTTTAAGAATTCAAAAATATAACATTCAGCATACATTTTGTTGAATGAAGGAAAGTCATGAGATTTATGGCAGAATTCTTTTGCGGGAATATATGCTGCATCTTGCTTTTCAGAGCTATAAATTGTTCCAGTGGCATCTATCGATAGTTGGTTCAGGATCCTCATTTCATAAATCATCAGGCTTATTTTGTCTCTGTTTCAAGTTTATTGAGTCGTATTAACTTTGTTCCTGATTTCTCATTTATTATCAACTCCGTAATAATTATCAACCCCATTCAATGTCAGTCATTTTAAAATGTAACAATTAAGTTAGTCGCTGGACTCAAAACCAGTTTGCTTCAGATATTTTTTACCCGATTACAAGTGAAAATATTCCATTGTAAACCCTTAAGTATTTGTTTAAGTGACTCTGGCTTTTGTTTCCAGAAAAACCTTGATGTATCTCAATGATGACAATGTCTACAAGCGCCATGGTCGTCCAATTCTTAACTGTCTTTGTACAGACTGTCTTTATTGTGAAGCATCATAGCAGGCTGGCAAGTTGCGATTCTTTGAAAAGTTTTTAATAACTTGTTGGCTCTTTGAAGAACTAATCCTGCTTTGCTCTCACAAACTTCAATTTGTATACTGTAATCATTTAAAATGATTTTCAGATTCAGAATCTGCTTTTGAATTGACGATGTAATGAATTATATTCTTCATCTTTTTTTCTTTCTGTCGGAAGAATGATGCTCGTCAAATTCTGCTTCTATTAGTTCAGAATACTTTTTGAATTTAAAACATTTAGCTCTGTTTATACAAGAAGTACATTGATAAAATAGGACTGGTAAAATGATCAACATGTTCTACCACTACAATATAATTTGGATTTCTGCAACAATCTTCACTTTTGAGATAAGTCCAGTAGCCACAATGAACACACTCATAAATATCATAAAATTCATAATGGTTTTGAGCTTTAATAGTGGTGCCGTCGCACCTTTGACATTTTATCATCGTGTGGTTTCTTAAATTGGGTGTAATGGCTGATCCTATGACAAGTGCGGGAATAAATTGTTGCTCAATTATCTGCCAGCACAACCTGACCCGATTTTTGGAAAATGCATGTAAAGATTTCAAATTTTTAATCGAACATGTATACCCGGATTTGTTAAAGCGTTTGGTTTATGGGCAGGCTTTTTTTCTCTCTGTTTCGAGAAGTTTTTTGAGTCGGTTAAAATCTTTGTTCTCTGATTTCTCATTTTCATTAGCTCCGTAATAATTTATCAACCCCCATTCAATATTGTCATAAATAAGTTTTCGCTGTTCCATGACTTTAAGTTATTAACCTGAGTCAAAACCAGGTTTAGTTTGCAGATATAACATTCCCCCGATGACAAGTGAGGGCATTTCATTTGCTGAACCAGCATCAATATTATTGCTGAAATGAAAAGCTCCAAATGGCAGAATCTTGTTTCGCAGTAATAACCAGAAGTATCTCAATTATTGATGAATATTTAAGCTCTCCATGCTCTTCCAATTCTTTAACTGTCCTTTTGTAAGCAGCACTGTCTTTACTTTCAGGCGTTATAGAAGTCTGCATGAGTTTCGTTTGCTTTAAAAGAGTTATTTTTAATAATTCTTGCCTGTTTTATTGTCAAGATAATCAATAAACTGAACTTTGCTTCTGTGAACAAAAACCTTCAATTTGTTTACTGTCAATCCATTTTAACGCAATGATTTTCAGCCATTCCAGAATCTATCTTTTCGCAGTAAAACAGATCATCTTTGCCTAGTGTCGTAATAACCGGAAAATCAACACCTTGGCCGCTCCGAACATTGTATATCCGTCATGATCATTAATTCTGGCAAGTTTGTTC
>JADJEQ010000003.1 GCA_016709025.1 Bacteroidales bacterium
CTCAACCGTTAGTGGCAACCATAAAAAATTACAGAATATGAATATTTTCAAAAAAATTCTGGCTACAGAAAAGGACTCAAAAGTTAATTCTGAGAATAAAGTTAATTCTGAGAATAAGGTAATTTATGAAGTGACATCTGAAGAACAAATTGATTTTGCTAACGCAGCAATAGAAATATTTAATCCTGTGTTGAGACAGTTTGACTTTAAACTTTTAAAACTAAAAATTACAGAATATGGCACGACAATAATTTGGATAAAAGGTAAATGTTATGTGGATCTTCAAGGCAATACACATCCGCATGACTCCCCAGGTTATTTTGGAATAGCATTAGGTGAATTTAAGGGAATTATTATCACTATGCAGACCTTGACTGCGTTGGACTTTGGCGACTAAAAGAAATTCAGGAGAATATAGAAACAGTAAATGACACTCCATTTCCGATTGGTGCTGACATAAAGCCGAGCTTAATTCAAACAAAAGACGACTTGATTAAATATGGAAAAGGATTTTTACAAGGTGACTTGACGGAATTTTACTATGCAAGAAACAAATATTGGAATCAATAAACGGTCGAAATCCAGGAATGGCAGTCACTAACAAAGGCTAAACGCTATCGGGCGCATGGTTGTAAGGAGAAAGATTGTACATTTATTGAAAATTGTGCTGGCCGGAAAGATATATTTTCAAAACTGCCCGCCAGCGTTTAGCCTCAACCGTTACCGCCAAGTTTATAAGACCCGAAAAATAATATTGTTTCCTAATAAAGAAACATTTATCTTTGCATAAGCGTTTACCATATGACTGAAAAATTTCAAGTTAGGTTGCTGGAAGAAGCATCTGAGTTTTTAGACAGCCTTGAAGAAAAAGCAAGAGATAAAGTAATCTACAACATTCAAAAGGCAAGATTTTCGAATGACAAAGAGCTTTTCAGAAAGTTGAAGAATGAAATCTGGGAGTTCAGGACTTTGTTTAACAGAACTCATTTCAGACTTTTGGCGTTCTGGGACAAAACCGGCAAGAAAGAAACAGTTGTTATCTCAACCCACGGATTTATTAAAAAGACAGACAAAACTCCAGTTGCTGAACTGGAAAAAGCAGAGAAAATCAGGAAACTTTATTTTGAAAGGAAGAAAAATGAAAGATAAACCATTAAAAACAGTCAGCCTGGACGAAATCATAGATAAACACATCGGAGAACCTGGCACTCCAAAACGTGAAGCATTTGATAATGAATTACGGCTTGACTTGCTTGGAGAAGCAATTAAGCAAGCAAGAAAAGAACGGAATTTAACGCAAGAAGAACTTGGGCAGCTGGTTGGGGTAAAGAAAGCCCAAATTTCTAAAATCGAGAACAGCCTTACAGATGCTCGTTTTGAGACTATTATGAAAGTTTTTAAAGCATTGAATGCTAAGGTTAGTTTTGATGTTGAATTACTTAACCAGACAGTAAAACTTGCCTGACAGAAAGAAAACCTGGCTGTAACAAAGGCTAAACGCTATCGGGCGCATGGTTGTAAGGAGAAAGATTGTACATTTATTGAAAATTCTGCTGGCCGGAAAGATATATTTTCAAAAGTGCCCGCCAGCGCTTAGCCTCAACCGTGAGCAACTATTATTAACAATAAATGTAAATATAAATGAAGACAGTTTTAATCTCAATTCTTTTTCTAAATTCGATTATAGCCATTTCCCAAAATAGTAAAGAACCTATTAGAGGATATTATGGTGAAAATATTAAAGTTAGAGCTAATATTAGTGGCACTATGATTACCAGTGCAATTACAAGAACCCCTGCTTTAACAGAAAGAGGTATTAGAAGAGTTGCTGTTCTGACAGATACTCATGATGGTGTTAAAATTCAAAATATTGGTATTACTATAAATGGAAATATGAATTTCTTTGTCATTTTCAAAATATTTACCAGAGAATTTTCTTGATTCTCTATTTGTAAATTTAATTGAAAATAGCTCAACTTTAATTCATCATAAATTAAATACTGAAGAAAAAAATAATCTGCTTTCATTTATTAATTTAGGACGGATGTGGAAGAATCCAGATGCTCTCAGCTTGTTAAATTCTTATAAAAGTAACATTGACGCAATAATTTTTATTAAAGAGGTTGAATTGCCTGATTTTTTTTATGGAACAGCTGTGAGACTTGCTCCCAAAGGAATTTATTATCATAAATTGGTTAAAAATAAGAGTTTCGTTTATTGCGGATTCGAAATTTCAATAATAGATATTAACACTGGGAAAATTATAAAATCAGGTCAATATACACAAGCAAGTGCTGATTATTTGCCATTTGAATTAAAAATGAAACAATCAAGTTTTGGTGAAAATGAAATTGAAAGTATAATTCAAATTTTAAAGGAAATACACCTCAATAATGTCAAGGAATCATTAAAAATGTTCAAGGTGTTATACTAAATTACAGTTGGTAACACGCGGTTAGCAACTATTTTAAAAACAAACATATACATGAAAAAGACAGCACTGTTATTCCTATTTTTCCCCTTATTTGGACTTGCACAAAATTCAATGACTCAAATAGATATGAAAACGAAATTGGATTCTATACTTTTTGAATCAGAAATACTTTATAAATACGAAAAAACCGCACTTTCTGCAATAAAATTTGCAGAAAGTGATAAGAAAATGCGTAAAAGATTCTCTGAAGTTTTCACATATATAGATGGTGATACAGTTAAAGCGATAATTCTTAGCAAAGACAGAAAAATAAGCCTTTCGGAATTATCATTTTTTTCTGATTTCAATAAACCGAAAACTCTGAGTTTAAAAACACGTAATCTATCTGAAAAAGAATTGAGATTATTAACTGTTAGACAATTGATTTATAACGATATTAATAATAATGGTTATGTAATTAAAGGGATTGAAGGTTATGATTTGCATAGTATACTAATTCCTTCATTTAATGGTTATAAACTCTATATCATAACGGCATCAAAAGATAAAAATGTCATTCCTTTTGGCAATGATTATCTTTTTATTTCGGATAAGAATGGCAATGTTACCTTTTATGAAAAATTTCATTCAATTCTTTTACCCACGCCCATCACGAAGAACTTTCATGGATTAAAATTAGTAAGTTCAATGCATGCACATCTGGAAGCTGTACCTTTTATTACAGCAACTGATATTTGTACTTTCAGGATTTATTGCGAAAATTCTGAACAAAAAGAATTCACAGTCATTTCGACAGCTCTTAATTACAATTTTATATATGATCTTTTAAAAAATGAAATCGAAATAGAGGAAATGCCAAAATAAAAACAGTTGCTAACAAAGGCTAAACGCTATCGGGCGCATGGTTGTAAGGAGAAAGATTGTACATTTATTGAAAATTGTGCTGGCCGGAATGAAGCGAATACAAAGATGCCCGCCAGCGTTTAGCATCAACCGTTAGGGCCAATGGTATGCCAAAACACCGAAATCAGGAAAAGACATCTTTGGTTTCTAACAAATAAATTGTACTTTTGACTTATGAAAACACTGCACGATATAGAACTAACATTAGGTAAGCATAAACAGCATCTGTTTTCCGAATATCCGATTAAATCATTAGCAATTTTCGGTTCATATGCCAGAAGAGAGCAGAAAGAAGAAAGCGATCTTGATTTATTAGTTGAATTTAACGACAAGATAGGATTGCGTTTTATAGACTTGGCCGATGAACTTGAAAAACTAATTGGATTTAAAGTTGAGCTGGTTTCACGCAAAGGGATTAAAGATAAATACTACCAAAAGATTCAATCAGATTTAACTTATGTCTAATCGGGATCTTATATTACTTCTTGAGGATATGCTTGATTAAGCATTGAAAATCAAGCGATACACAACAAATTTTGACTATGATTCATTCTTGAACGACGATAAAACAATTGACGCGGTTGTAAGAAATTTTGAAATTATTGGTGAAGCAGCCAACAGAATAGACCCAGATTTTAGAATAGTGAATTCAGAAATTGAATGGAACAGAATTAGGGGTTTCAGAAATAGAATTGTGCATGACTATTTCGGGATAGACTATGAAATTGTTTGGACAATAATCGAAAATGATTTAGATAATCTTATTGAACAAATTGAATCTGTAATTTTGAATTCTAAGGCAGACAGCCAACCCGAATAACCACTGGCCCTAACAAAGGCTAAACGCTATCGGGCGCATGGTTGTAAGAAGAAAGATTGTACATTTATTGAAAATTGTACTGGCCGGAACGAGATATTTTCAAAAGTGGCCGCCAGCGCTTAGCCTCAACCGTTATGGTGCATAATAAAAATTAAAAAATCAAATAAAGTTGAGAAATTGTAACTTTTAAGTTACTTTTGCGTTATAATATATTCTTATGGAGAAGATCCGGGAAATAATAGCTTATAAAAATTACTTCGAGGATTTTTTAATTGAACAACCAATTAAAGTTCAAAACAAAATCTTCAAGATTTTAGAGGCTATTGAGACTCTTGAAAGGATTCCAACGAATTATTTAAAACTCATTGCCGGAACAAATGGTCTTTATGAGGCCAGAATCCAATTAGGAACGGACATTTGGCGTGTTTTCTGTTTCTTTGATAGTGGTAAACTGGTAATACTACTAAATGGGTTCCAAAAAAAGACGCAGAAAACACCCGGGCAGGAGATTCTGAAAGCAAGTAAACTAATGAAGCAGTATTATGAAAGCAAAAGAAAACATTAACGAAATATCATCCTGGTCTGAGATAAAGGACCGTGTTTATGGAAAAACAGGAACTGAAAGACGGGATAACCTTGAGAGAGAAGCTGAATCTTTTAGAATAGGACTTTTGTTAAAGAAAGCCCGTGAATCCAGAAATATGACCCAGGAAGAATTAGGACAACTCGTAGACAAAAAGCGAGAATACATTTCCAGGGTAGAAAATAATGGGAGTAATATAACGCTCAGCACACTTTTCGATATAGTAGAAAAAGGGTTTGGGGGAAAGGTGAAGATATCAATTGAAGTGTGAAATGCGATCAATTACGCACCATAACAAAGGCTAAACGCTACCGGCAGATGGTTAATAAAGGAAAGATTGTACATTTATTGAAAATCCTGCTGGCCGGAATGATATATTTTCAAAAGTGCCCGCCAGCGTTTAGCCTCAACCGTTGGCAACTATTTTTAAGAAAAATCTGATGTAAATATCAAAATTCAAACATTTGTACTTATATTTGTACTCCATTATGTACATAATATACAATACCATGTTAACAACAACAATTTCCGATTTCAGAAAAGATATCAAACGGTATCTTGATCGTGTGACTGAAAACTTTGAAACCTTGATAATTAACAGAGGCAAAGACAGTGGTGTGGTGATTATGTCGTTGGACGAATATAATTCGCTGAATGCTACCTATCATGAGTTGTCATCCAAGTCAAATGAAAAAGATTAGATTCAGCTATTGAAAAACTTGGCAAAGGCTCATCCTTTCAGAAAGACCTTTTAGAACAATGAGGTACATATTTGTTGATGAGTCCTGGGAAGATTATTTGTATTGGCAAAAGACCGATAAGAAAATCTTGTCCAAAATAAATGACTTGTTGAAAGATATTTCACGAACTCCTTTTTCTGGTTTAGGAAAACCTGAACCGCTGAAGCATAAATATAAAGGATATTGGTCGCGCAGAATTGATGGCGAACACAGATTGATATACAGAGTGAAAGACGATGAAATACTAATTGCAAAATGCAGATTTCATTACGACTGAAATAGAATAAAACAGTTGCTAACAAAGGCTAAACGCCATCGGGCGCATGGTTGCAATGAGAAAGATTGTACATTTAATGAAAATTGTGCTGGCCGGAAAGAGATATTTTCAAAACTGCCCGCCAGTGTTTAGCCCCGGGCGCTCGTGTGCTTCATTATAAAAAAAACAATCAAATGAAAAATTTAACCTTTATAATACTGACATCATTACTTCTATTAAATTGTAATTCAAATGTAGAAGTCGAAACCAAACCGAATAATCCTAAATATACTTCAGAAGTTGAAGATAGAATAGAAAGGGTTTTGAATAATTTACAAGTAGCGACTGAAGTTGATGGAAATTTTGAATCTAAAACATTGGAGGAAAGAATGGCTTTTTACCATACACCAGCTGTAAGTATTGCGGTAGTGAACAATGGTAAAATTGAATGGGCTCGCGGATTTGGTAAATCAGATATAGAAAACAATACGTCAGCTGATATTGAAACAATGTTTCAAGCAGCATCTGTTAGTAAACCGATTTTTGCATTGGCTATTATGAAATTAAAGGAAAAAGGTATTATTGATTTAGACAAAGATGTAAACACATATCTAACTTCTTGGCAAATACCTAAAAACGGAGATTGGCAACCAAAAATAACTATACGTCATTTGTTAAGTCATACAGCAGGTTTAACTGTACACGGATTTTTAGGATATACAAGCAGTGAAACGTTACCAACAATTCAGCAAATGTTAAATGGTGAAGAGCCTGCAAATTCAGCAAAAGTGATGGTTGACATTTTACCAGGAACTAAATATAGATATTCTGGAGGAGGAACTGTGGTTGCTCAACTAGCTGTAACTGACTTAATAAAAAAGCCATTTCCTGAAATTATTGAAGAAGAACTTTTTCAGCCTTTAAACCTTAAACAAAGTACGTTTAGTCAGCCTTTGCCAAAAGAGTTTAAATACAAAACCGCAACGGCATACCCTTATAAAAATCAACCAATTAGCGGAAAATATCATATATACCCTGAAATGGGACCTGCGGGGTTGTGGACTACACCGACTGAACTTGCGACTATAATGATTGAAATTCAAAAAGGGCTACAAGGTAAATCTGATTTTATCAAAAAAGAAACTTTAGAAGAAATGCTAACACCTCAAGAAGTTGCAAAATGGATTGGAATTGGATTTATGCTGGAAGGCGACAAGGAATCCGCCAGATTTAAGCACAGTGGATGGAACGAAGGTTTTTTAAGTGAATTTAGAGGTCACAAAAATGTTGGAAAAGGAGTTGTGATTATGCTTAATTCCAATGAAGGACAAGGCATTATCGATGAAATAGTGAATTCTGTGGCAAAAGAATATGAATGGCCTGATTATCTACCTAAAGAAACTAAATTTGAGACTATTGACGAATCAATATTAAAACACATAGGAGCTTATGGCGAATATAAATTGGACTATGTTAATGGAAAATTATTACTCGTTTACCCGAATCAAGAACCTTTAGAATTAAAGAAAACAACTGATGGAATTTACAAAAACGATTATATGAATTTTGAAATAAAAATCAAGGACAATCAGTTGGAATTAACTCAAGCAGGAGAAACAAAAACATACGATAAAAAATAACGAAAGCACAACAATGTATATAAAAAATAGTCGAAACAATAATAAAATCAAGGTTTATAGCTCGTATCAAACTTTGTTTTTAACCGAAAGTTTCGTGCTTCGAAATCGCCTACTTTTCATATACTAACCGTTATGCCTCATGCTTAAGTCAATATTACTTTGATGAATAATTGATTAACAATTTGGAATTAGTTGTCTAAATAGGTAACTTTGCTTCGAAATTGAAAAATTTATGCGGACTACTTATGTATATGGAACCGAGTTTTGGGATTTCTATTACAAACAAAGGCCAGCGGTTCAAGATAAAATTGATTGGATCATAGGTCTGGTTCGGACATTAAGAATGATTCCTGAGAAATTTTTCAAACATCTTGAAGGATCAGATGGACTTTTTGAAATCAGAATTAAAGCAGGAAGCGACATTTTCAGGATAATCTGTTTCTTTGATGAAGGGAATCTTATAATTCTGCTGAATGGCTTTCAGAAAAAGTCTGCCAAAACCCCAAGAAGAGAAATTGAGAAAGCAGAACGTTTTAAAAAAGAACTACTATGAAGACAAATCAAGAAAATAATCTTGTTTCCTGGGATGACCATCTGGACAATAAGTATGGAAAAGCAGGCTCTCCATCCAGAGACAAATATGAAGAAGGTTTTGAGAATTTCAAAATTGGAGTTCTTATTCAGGAAGCGAGAAAACAACAGAATCTGACACAGGAGGAACTTGCATTAAAATGTGGCACCACTAAAAACTATATATCAAGAATTGAAAACAACGCCAGTGATATTCGCCTTTCGACACTTATGAGAATAATACGGGAAGGGCTTGGGGGACATCTCAAATTGAGTCTGGAATTCCAGGAAAGAAAAAGCACGAAGGCATAACAAAGGCTAAATCCCGCACATGCGGGAGGCACATGGTTGTTAGGAGAAAGATTGTACATTTATTGAAAATTGTGCTGGCCGGAAAGATATATTTTTAAAACTGCCGCCAGCGTTTAGCCTCAACCGTTGGCAGCAATATTTAAAAAGGACATCGCTTCGATAGATAAGATGGAAAATAACAAGATTAATAAAACCCAAGCTCATGATTTATTTAAAAAGGCGTATATATTAGCCTATGAATCAAAAACGAAAATAAAACCTTGGGATGAAATTTTTGACTTATGGTTTAAAGCATCTAAAGCTGGACATATTAGAGCCCAGTTTTATTTAGGTGTATGTTATGATCATGGCTTAGGCGTTGTTAAAGACTTACAAAAAGCTTTTGATTGGTACATGAAAGCGGCCAAGAAAGGAAAAATGGAAGCCCAATATAATATTGGATTTTTTTATAAAAATGGAGAATTAGTAGATCAAGATTATAAAAAGGCTGTCCATTGGTACACACTTGCAGCGAAAAAAGGTGACACTGAAGCGCAAAGAGATTTAGGATATTGCTATTTTTATGGAGAAGGTGTAAAACAAGACAGCGAAAAAGCTTTTCATTGGTATAAAAAGGCAGCAGAAAAGGATGACAGAAAAGCATTATATAACATTGGACTATGCTATGAATTTGGAGACGGTGTTAAACAATCTAATCGTTGGGCCAGGCACTATTTTAAGAAATCAAGTGCTTTGAAATATAGAAAAGCGACAATGAAATTGAAAAGTTGGTATAATTGAAAAGAAATACTGCTGCCAACAAAGGCTAAATCCCGCACATGCGGGAGGCGTATGGTTGTAAGGAGAAAGATTGTACATTTAATGAGAATTTGTGCTGGCCGGAAAGATATATTTTCAAAACTGCCCGCCAGCGTTTAGCCTCAACCGTTGGCGGTAATTTGGATGAAACTATATATAGAAATTAAAAATGTACCTAATAGACAAACCATATATTTCAGATTTTCTTATCGATACGATAAAAGAAAATCACTATCAGGTTATTGCAACAAAAGTGGCTAAAGAATTAGTGACCGACGCTTCCATCAATTGGATTAGCGAAGAAGAGGCTATAGCGACTCTAAAAAATAACCCTTCTCAGCGGATATATTCAAATTCGGAAAATGCTCTCATTTGGATAGATAAACACTTTGGGGAAAGTGAATTGTCAAAACAAATAAATATCCTCAAAGACAAGGTAAAATTCAGAGAGCAAATTAAATCCCTGTTTCCAGCATTTAAATTCCAAAAAATCAAGTTAGAAAACATTCAGAATATTACTGCCGGGGAATTGTCATTTCCATTTGTCATTAAACCATCCATCGGGTTTTTAAGTATTGGCGTTTATATCATAAATGATGAAAACGACTGGATTAAGGCAAAAGAGGAAATAACGCCGCACAATCTTAAAAGTATTTTCCCAAAAAATGTACTCGATACTTCGCACTTTATTCTTGAGGATTTTATTCAAGGTGAAGAGTACGCCGTAGATTATTATCATAACGATAAGGGTGAGGTGGTTCTGTTAAATGTTTTACACCACCTTTTTTCATCGGGAACAGATACAAGTGACAGAGTATATTCGACTTCTAAAGCAATTATCGAGCAATATAAATCTGAATTGGAGCAGTTTTTAAGCACAATTGGCAATAAACTTCATTTAAAGAATTTTCCGGCTCATGCAGAAGTAAGAATAGATAAGAATGGCAAAATAATTCCTATCGAAATCAACCCACTTCGTTTTGGAGGTTGGTGTACTACGGCCGATTTATCGGGAATTACAGTGGGGCTTAATTCCTACAAATACTATTTTGAAAACACTTACCCCAATTGGGATAAAATTTACGAAGGCAACGAAAACAAAATATTTAGCATCATCGTTTTAGATAATAATTCAGGTATTAAGCCTGCTGATATTGCAGAGTTTGATTATAAAGCACTTGCTGATGATTTTAAAACCCTGTTTTGATAAGAGCCTTAGATATTAACACATATCCTCTTTTTGGTTTTGTTTTTACAAAAACTGACAAAAAAAATAAAAAGGAATTATACGATATTCTCAGTTCGGATTTGAGAAAATATATCATTGTTAGAGAATAAAAACTACCGCCAACAAGCGGTATATAACATTGGGGTTTAGGTGGTTATTCAAACATTCTGCCCCGCATCAAGTTCGGTGTAACTGGACAGGAAAGTAGCCCGCAATCCCCAACGATTTCATACCGCCATACGTTAGCGTGAATTGCAAAGAAAAGATATTCATCTACTTAATTGAAAATTTCCTATATTTGTATTATGTCCGGTGTCGAGATGAAAAATATTATCCTGGAATCTTTAAAACAGTATAATCCACTGTTTATAGGTTTGTTTGGTTCGTATGCAAGAAACGAACAGACCGTTAAAAGCGACATTGACATTCTTGTTTCTTTTCAAAACGGAATTTCTTTACTTGGACTTATTCGATTAGAGGATGAACTGTCCTTGAGGCTTGGACGCAAGGTTGATCTGATTACTGAAGGAGCGATTAAAAACAAGCGCATAAAAGACAATATTTCAAATGATCTTCAAATAATCTTTCAGGCATGAAGGATGATATAGCTTTTATAGAACATATTTTGCTTTGTATTGATAAAATTCAGGAATACACGAAAAACCTGACTGCTCAAGACTTCAATAATAGTGAACTTATTCAAGACGCAGTTATTCGGAACATTGAAATAATTGGAGAGGCCACAAAGAAAATTTCAAAGGATTTAAAATCCCAATATCTGGAAATTCCATGGAAAGAGATGTCTGGAATGAGAGATAAGCTGATACATGATTATTTTGGAGTTGATGTCGACGTTGTATGGAAAACAGTCAATGAAGATATTCCCTTTCTCAAATCACTTATTGAAAATATTGATAAATAAGCAACTCACGCTAACAAAGGCTAAATCCCGCACATGCGGGAGGCGCAAGGTTGTAAGGAGAAAGATTGTACATTTATTGAAAATTGTACTGGCCGGAATGATATATATTCAAATGTGCCCGCCAGCGTTTAGCCTCGACCGTTAGCGGCAACCCAAAAATCGACATTAGTCAATGAGCATATTCAAGAAAATATTTGGAGGTTCTGACAACTCAGACAAAAAATCTGGAGACCAAAAGCTTGACATCGAAAGACTTCTTTTGTCAGCTGATAAGAACAAAAGTGTTATAGAAATTGATAATTCAATTTGTAAACTATGTGTTTGGGGTGACGAACTTGACAAGTTGACAGAGCCACAAAAGAAATTCTATTATAACCAGGAATTTGAGCGGGAGATTAATAATGGTGGTTTTAATCAATATTTTAACAACTCCTCGGGAGACTTTGCTCACGAGACTATATTATCACTAAAATTAATTGGAGCAGACAAGACCGCTGATATTTTGCAAAACGCAATCAACGAATTTCCTAACAAGATAGTTCCAAAAGACAGAGAAGAGCGACAAGAGATTTTGGAGAAAATTGAAGAAAAGGCAAACAAAATTTGGGAAGAACTTGAACAAAAGTTTTTTGCTTATGTGGACGACTTGAATTCATTAAATATCGAATATGTTAGACAAAACAAGGACGAATTTTAACATAGAGGACAGAAGGGCTGCCACTAACAAAGGCTAAACGCTATCGGGCGCATGGTTGTAAGGAGAAAGATTGTAACTTTATTGTAAATTGTGCTGGCCGGAAAGATATATTTTCAAAACTAAATTGACAACATGAAATACATAGTTATCAGCTTATTAATATTTCTATTTGCAAGCGTTTTCGCTCAAAACCCTGTAAACGAATTTGATACAAAAATCTATAGAAAGCATTTTACTGAACAACAAAGAATTGAACTCTTCAAGATTGTTTCTTTCTTAGATAGCATTGTAGTATCTCAAAATAGATTTGTCGAAATTGATAAGGCATATCAATATTATTACGATTCAATCTGCAAATTATCAAATTCTTCTCATGAAGTATATACTGCAAATGACGGTGAAGTGGAAAATTTCATTTTCAGCCTGGATACTATATTGTTCAACAAAATTTGGTCAAAACAAATTCCAACTCGAGTCAAGACCAGAGACACTACTCTTCACTATCCAGCAAATTTTTATTTAATTGATCTTAACCCTAATGGTGATTACGTTAAACTACTTGATAATTTAGGCAAATCCAATAGATATTATAAAAAAGTACATGAAGGGATTATATGTTCAGGGACGCTTTCTCCAGTTTTTTACGCCGGTTTTTTTAATCATGAGTACAGTTTTGACTTTAAAAATATTAGTGACAGGCTCTTTTTTTCAATTGCATTATTAACACTTGATGAGCCCATTGAAAAGAAGGTTGAACGATATTTGAAAAAAAGTTCTGCACATAACAAAGGCTAAACACTATCGGGCTCATGGATGAAAGGAGAAAGATTGTACTTTTAAAGAGTAATTCTGCTGGCCGGAATGATAAATTTTCAAAAGTGCCCGCCAGCGTTTAGCCTCAACCGTTAGTGACAACTTTATTTCGATTGACAAAACTGATATGAAAATGGATAAAATCGAAATTAAAAAAATTACTTTATCCGACATTAACGAACTGCGATCTATAGGTAGGCAAACATTCTTTGAAACATTTTCAACGGGAAATACTGAAGAGAATATGACAAAATATTTAGACGAAGGATTTTCTATTGAAAAACTTACTGCTGAACTAACAGACAAGAATGCTAAATTTTACTTTGCAACACTTGACGACACCGTAATTGGATATTTAAAACTAAATTTTGGCCAATCGCAAACAGAACTTCAAGACGACAAAGCTCTTGAAATTGAACGCATTTATGTTTTAACAGAGTTTCACGGGAAAAAGGTGGGACAATTACTTTACGATCAGGCAATCCAAATAGCCAGACAGAAAAATGCAGACTATGTTTGGTTGGGTGTTTGGGAAGAAAACCCAAGAGCGATAAACTTTTATAAGAAAAACGGTTTCGTTGAGTTTGAAAAGCACATATTCAAATTGGGAAATGACGAACAGACCGACATAATGATGAAACTAAAACTGAATAACTAATGCAAACGACAAGTAAGGCTGCTACTAACAAAGGCTAAACGCTATCGGGCGCATGGTTGTAAGGAGAAAGATTGTACATTTAATGAAAATAGTACTGGCCGGAATGATAAGTTTTCAAAAGTGCCCGCCAGCGCTTAGCCTCAACCGTTGGCAACAAGCCTTCAAAAAAAACTTGCAATTGACGTATGAAATATTTAATTTTGTACGTAATTCATTTTAAGGTTATGGAAACGAAATTAACATTGAGATTAAATGATAATGTTATTGAGCGAGCTAAAAATTATGCTCGTAGTCATAAGATTAGTCTTTCAAAAATGATTGAATCTTATCTTGATAGCATAACAAAACAGAAGGAAGAGGAGAATAAGATTCCGATTACTCCGCTGGTTGACAGTTTGAGCGGTGTAATTGATTTGCCTGATGACTTTGATTATAAAAGAAATTATCGTGACTATATGGAAAACAAGTATAAATGAAAAGAATATTCGTCGATACAAACATTGTGATTGATTTATTGTCACGGAGAGAACCATTTTATGAAGAAGCAGCAATTCTTTTTTCACTTGCAGACAATAAGAAAATTGAATTAGCTGTATCATCCCTGACAATTGCAAATACAAGTTACGTGTTGTACAGACAAATGGACTCAAATAAAGCAAGATCAATTCTTAGAAAACTCAGATTGATAGTACAGGTTTTACCATTGGATGATAAAATTGTTGGATTAGCTTTAAATGACGAGACTTTCTCAGACTTCGAGGATAGTCTTCAATATTTCACAGCAATTGAAAACAGACAAGAATTGATTATTACCAGGAATCTTAGAGATTATAAAAATTCAAAGCTGCCGACAATGACAGCAAGGCAATTCATTGAAACTCTGGAATAAGGCCAGTTGCTAACAAAGGCTAATCGCTAACGGGCGCTTGGTTGATAGAAGAAAAATTGTACATGTATTGAAAATACTGCTGGCCGGAAAGATCCATTTTCAAAAGTGCCCGCCAGCGCTTAGCCTCGACCGTTGAGTACAATATGAAAGAAACACTATACATACTAATTACAATGCTGTTTTTTTCTTGTTCAGAGAAAGCTAAAAAAAGTGCATCCGAAAATAGAATAATAAAAGAACAAATCGTTTCGACTGAAACCAATAATTCAGACGACCCTATTGAAATTTCGCAACAAGAAAAAGATTTTAATGAGTTTTTAGAGTCTATTAAAACATTTAAAATTCAACCAATTGACACATTGGAAATTGATTATGACTTTAAACAACTTGAAAAATATAAAATAGGAAAAAACATTATCCAAGTTTTCAAAAAAGACAGTTTAAATATTGATTGGATAAAAATAAACTCAAACAAACTTACTGTTGAAAATTTAAAAACAATTAACCCGAGAGTTGATGGCAATAGAGAAAATATGTTTTGTAATAGTATTCAGAAGATTAAATTATATAACATCAATAAAGATGAAATAATCTTTTTAGAATTCACTTCTCATCCTTGTACTGGTCTTGGTTGTAGTGTTTCTGACTATTTAATTTATGATGTTAAAAATAACCAAGTCAATCTCTTTGGAAACTTTAGAACGGTAAATATGGATTTTTACAACTTTCCAATTAACAAAAAACTAAATTATATATCAACTGAATATCAAGGTGATTTTCACGGAGCAACACCAATTCATTTTATTAGTAGAGTTTACTCATTGGACAACAAAGGAAAGTTTCAACTTGAAAAAGATTTAAAAGGCAAAGAATATTATTATGAAATAATAACCTTTCCAAATGAGGAAACTAAAGAATTTGAATATAAACGAAATTGGTTTTGAAAAACACTTTACACAATATTGTATAAGCGTAATGCGGGCGAAAGTGCTAAAATTAAAGTGAATAAATATTAACAAACATAGTGGTAAAGTTTAAAGTGTAGGCTTTGAAACCCCGCACTACGCTTATACTCTACCATTAGGCTTAATTATATAAAAAAAAACATCACATATGAAATTAATACCTTTTAAAGAAATAAATGAGGAAGATGAATTTTGGGGAGGTGCAAGATTTGTCAAAAAATTGACGAAATTAATGAATGTAGATAAGGACAATGATTTTTTTGAGTTTATGCTAATTGATGACAAAGGAATGTCGGATTGGATGATTTGTGCTCACATAGACCAGTATGAAGCTGGCTCTGTAATAAATCATGTGAAGCAGACAATAAATACCAATAGACACACAGTTCTGGCGAAAGAATTTAAAAAAAGTAATATTCTTGATAAAGAAATTGATTTGTGGTTTTATCATCAAGTTGTGGACGACAGATATTGGATAAAAAAAATAACTAAGCATAACAAAGGCTAAACGCTATCGGGCGCATGGTTGTATGAAGAAAGATAGTACATTTATTGAAAATTGTGATGGCCGGAAAGAGACGTTTTCAAAACTGTCCGCCAGCGCTTAGCCTCAACCGATGGGGGGGGGGGGGGGGGGGGGGGGGGGGGGGGTGTTTTTTTTTTTTGTGGAGAAAAAAAAAAAAAAGAAAAATTTTTTTGAAAAAAAAAAAAAAAAAAATAAACCTTTAATGGTATTGGGGGGGTAATGAATGGAAAAAAAAAGGGGGGGGGGGGGGGGGGGGATAGAGGGGGGGGGGTGGGGAGGTTTTTAAAAAGATTTTTTTGGGGAGGTTTTTAAAAAATAAAAGTTTGTTTTTGGGGGGGTTTTTTTTCTTTTTTTTAAAAGAAGAAGAGAATGATAAGGGAGGGAGGAAAAAAGAAGGGGGGGGTTTTCCCCCTCCTACAAAGATTGGAAGAAGGGGGGAAAAAAAAAAAAAAGGGGAGGGTAGAGGGGGGATTTTTTAGGAGTTTTTTTTTTTTTTTTTGGGGGGGGGGTGTCCTTGGGGGGGGGGGGGGGGGGTAAAAAAATAGTTTTTTTTTATTATTTAGAAAAAAAAGTTTTTTATTTTAAAAATTTTTTTTTTTTTTTTTTCATGTTTTTTTTTTGAAAGAAGAAAATTTTTTTAAAAAAAGAAATTTTGTATATTAAAAATTGGTTTCAGGGGGGGGGTGAAGGGGAGAAAAAATAAAGTTTTTTTGGAGGGGTTTTGGGGGGGGGCCCCGGGGGGGTTTTTAGTTGGTTTTTTTTGGACATTTTTTTTTTGGGGGAGAAGAAAAAAACAATTGGAAAAATTGGGGGGCCCAGGTCCAACACATAATAAAAAAAAAATAAAAAAAGGTTTTTTTTGGGGGGTTGAAAGGGGAATTTTTTTTTTCCGGGGAAGAGAAGAAGAGGGTTATTTTTTTTTTTTTTTTAGAAAATTTTTCGGGGGGGGGGGTTTTTTTGTTTTTTTTTTTATTTTTTTTTTTGTGGGAGGAAGAAAGGGTTTTTTTTGTTGGTTAAAAGGGGGGGGGGGAAATTCCTGAGGGGGGGAAAAAAAAAATAGTAAGAAGAAGAAAAAAAAAAAGGGGAAAAATATTTTTGCATTTGTGGGAAAGGTTTTTTCATTTTTAAAAAAATAAAAATTTTTTTTTAAATTTTTTTTTTCCCATTTTTATCCTTTTGGGGTCTTTTAATAAAAAAAATATTGAAGGGGGGGATTTGGAAAAAGGGGTTTTTTTGTTTTTTTTTGGTAAATTTTTTTTTGGAATAAAGGGAAAAATCGTCTTTTTGCCCCTTTGGGGGGTGTGTTTTTAAAAAAATAATTTTAAAAATTTTTTTTGAAAAGGAAGAGGGGTTTGAAGGGGGAGTTTTTTGTTTGGTTTTTTGGGGGGGGGGGGGGGAAGTGGGGGGGGGGGTGGTCGCAATTAAACAAACACATCATGCTAACAAAAAAATATAGTTTTATTCTTTTTCTGACATTTCAATTTACTTATATTTGTTTTGGACAGAATATCATAAAGCTTGATAAGACAAAAATTTCCGCAGCCAATTTAGATACTAAAATTGGTGCGCTTATGAAAGCTGCCAATATACAAGGATTGGCTATTGCAGTTTTTAACGATAATATACCTGTCTACAAAAAGACTTTTGGCTATAAAAATGAACTCACAAAAGAGCCAATTAAAAATCAGACCAATTTTTATGGAGCTTCGTTAAGCAAACCTGTGTTTACAGTTATGGTGATGAAACTTGTTGAGAAAGGTATCATTGATTTAGATAAGCCTTTGCAGGAATATTTGCCTAACCCTATTTATGAATATAAACCAACCAAAAAATGGCATGATAACTATCAGGATTTAAAAGAAGATTCAACTTATCTAAAAATAACTGCAAGAATGTGTCTGGATCACACTTCCGGTTTCCCAAACTGGCGATGGGATGAACCAGATCAAAAATTGAGGGTTAAGTCTACTCCGGGTTCAAGATATAGCTATTCTGGTGAAGGAATGGTTTATCTGCAAGTTGTACTGGAACATCTTTTAGATAAGTCATTGGAACAAATGATGCAAGAGAATGTCTTTACACCTTTAAAAATGAATAATTCCTCATACACATGGCAATCCAAATTCGAAAAAGATTATTGTTTCGGTCATAACTCAACTGGAGAATTATATGAAAAAGATAAAGATAACGATGCAAGAGCTGCAAGTACTTTAGAAACAACTCTGGATGATTATACTCTCTTTACCAGGGCGGTACTTACAAATCAACTGCTAAAAGAGTCTACAACTAAAGAAATGTTTACCCAGCAAATTAAAATCAGATCAATTGCACAATTTGGTCCGTTGCGTTTAAAAGACTCTGATGCAAATGATGATATTGATTTGGGCTATGGGCTTGGCTGGGTGTTGCTTAAATCACCATACGGAATAGGTGCTTTCAAGGAAGGTCATGGAGATGGCTTTCAACATTACTCCATTATTTTCCCACAAACAGGAACAGGCATAATAATCATGAGCAATAGTGATAACGCAGAAAGCATTTTTAAAGAATTACTAGAGTATGCTATTGGTGATATTTATACTCCCTGGCGTTGGGAAAATTACATTCCATACAATCTTAAAGACTAAAAATGAACTGCGCATAACAGCGTGTGCTTCAATTGACTGTAACGTGCAACATTGAAGCTGAGTGCTACTATCATACTTTTTTGCAGGTTGACAGTGAAGTGCTCCTAAATCGCCAACTGCGGCAACACGCAAAACGTTATAGCCAATGGTTGTGCCGTACAAAAATTACGAGTATAGACAACCGATTCCCTTGCGGTGAATAAATAGAATTATCACCGCATTATTGCGGCATTTAATTCGTATATTTACCGCAAAATTATATTAGTAATGGCAAAATACATTTACGAGTACAAAAACTGGACAGATTTTTCGTGGCAGGACAAAGCCATAAATGTTGTTTTTGGTGAAGTGCGGCATATGCAAGGCAAAATAATAGGGCAAATGAACGCTTTAGGCTTTTCTGCTAAAGAAGAAGCCACGCTGACCGCCTTAACCTTAGACGTAGTAAAATCATCAGAAATTGAAGGCGAATTACTCAATTATGACCAAGTACGTTCGTCCATTGCAAGGCGTTTGGGCATAAACACGGCAGGACTTGTATCGAGCAGTCGCCATATTGAAGGCGTTGTAGAAATGATGCTGGATGCTACCCAACGATACGCTTTACCTTTAACCGAAAAACGTTTGTTTGGTTGGCACGCAGCACTTTCCCCACTGGGTATAGCGGACCTTATTTAATAGAAGTAGGACGATACCGAACAGGTGAAATGCAAGTTGTTTCGGGCGCTAGGGCAAAGAAATGCATTACGAAGCCGTAAAACCCGAATTAGTAAAAACGGAAATGGACAAGTTTTTAGATTGGTTCAACAATGAAAACCGCCTTGACCCTGTTTTGAAAGCTGCCATTGCACACTTTTGGTTTATTATTATTCACCCCTTTGATGACGGAAACGGCAGAATTGGAAGAGCTATAACCGACATGCTGCTTGCCTGGGCAGAAGGCAGTGGAGAACGTTTTTACAGTATGTCTAGCCAAATATTAGCCGAACGCAGACTCTATTACGAAGTATTGCAAAAAGTGCAACATAGTTCAGGCGACATTACCGAATGGATCGACTGGTTTTTGCATTGTCTCAAAAATGCGATGCTCTCCACGGAAAACACCACGCAGAAAATATTACGTAAAGCTGAGTTTTGGAAATGAACACACACCCATCAACGAACGCCAACGCTTAGTACTTAACAAACTTTTTGACGATTTTGAAGGAAAACTTCAAACCTCAAAATGGGCTAAAATTGTCAAAACCTCTACCGACACAGCCTTACGTGACATAAAAGACCTGGTAGAAAAAGGCATTTTGAAACAAACTGACGAAGGAGGACGAAACGCAAACTATGAATTAGTAGACTTTAAATTAGAATAACCACTGGCTACAACAAAGGCTTAACGCTAACGGGCGCATGATTGTAAGGAGAAAGATTGTACATTTATTGAAAATTCTGCTGGCCGGAAAGATAAATTTTCAAAAGTGCCCGCCTGCGTTTAGCCTCGGACGTTAGTGCATAATGCATAAAAGACAGCAACCATGAGATATTTGATTTTTTTGATTGTAATTCTTTGTTCTTGTAATATCAAACAAGATAGCAATGTGATTGCACAGACTCCGTATCAAGATTCACTTGTTTATGGATTAGTACAAAATGACTTTTTAATATTCACAGATTCTTCAAAAATTGATTCTGTAAGACAATCTTTTATAAAGGACGGATATATTTTTAGCACAGAGATTAACAGGTATGTTCATATTGATGCTGAGGAGTTAGCTGAAGGTTCATTTAATTTTTTTAAAAATGACTTGACAAAAATTCTTAAAAAAAGAGGATTAGAAATAACATTTTCTACCACGGGGAATTTTGAGAAATTACATGAGGTAATGATTAATAATAGAAGGTTCAATTTATATGATGACAAGAACCTTGCTGATTTCAGTTTCTGGGATATAGGTTCTCGCAGATTTTTCAATGCAATAAATCTGGAATTAGAAAAGAGCAAATCAAATGAACGATTTTACTTATTGTACGGGGGAAATGACCTTGGAGCAATTTTATTAACTGATGAACAATTTGAGTTAATTGAAAAAATTAATGAAGGAAACGCTAAAGAAATTCCATATAAACCGTAGACAAAAAAATGCACTATGCAAAACAAAGGCTAAAACGCAATCGTACGCCTGGTTGTAAGGAGAAAGATTGTACATTTATTGATAATTGTGCTGGCCGGAAAGAGATATTTTCAAAACTGCCCACCAGTGTTTAGCCCGGCTCATCGTTTTGCAATACAGTCCCATAGAATATGGTTAAAAGAAGACTTTTGGGGCGACAATTCTATAACAACCCACCATTAACCGACAAAATGGTTTCAGTCGCTAAGTCTATGTTGAATGTAAAACTCCCAACACTTTTCATTGATTTACTCAAAATTCAAAACGGAGGATATACAAAGGGTTATGCTTATCCAATGACTGTAAAAACAACCTGGGCAGACAATCATGTTCCATTATCTGAGTTGTTTGGAATCGTAACCGATAAAGCGATTGAAACAGCACATAATATTCTTGAATCTGCATACATGATTGAAGAATGGGGACTATCTGAAAAGCAAGTTTTATTAACCGGCGATGGCCACTGGTTTATAACACTTGATTACCGACAAAGTGAGATTCCGTCTGTAAGGTGGATTGACGTAGAATGTGACCAAGACATTCATATTGCAGACAACTTTGACGAATTTTTAAATGGACTTGTTTCTGAGGATATTTATGCTGACTAAGAAAAAAATATCGTTGCATAAAAGCACATTTGCAATAGGCGGGATTCGTGTCGAAGACAGTTTTGTGGTAGCCAAGTTTTGTTCTCATCAACATTTATGGTAAAAGCGCGCCCATCGCAAATCTTCCAACAGTCATGCTCGATGCTAAAATGTCAACACAAAAGTGTTAGCTTTACAATTAAAAATGATGAGGTTACACGATAATCACTACCGATAAAAAATGAAAACAAAAATTATATTTCTGAAAAATGTGGCATCCTTAGGCTGCTTATTGATGTTATTTTCTTTCAACAGTGGATTATACTCACAAATTATCTATACTGACATACCTGATGCTACTCCCAATGCTACTTATCCTTTAGATTTGAATAATGACACTATTGTAGATTTTTTAATTCAATTCGATTTGGGTGATAGGGTGATGTGTAAACCTCAAAATAACAATGCTTATTCGGGGAATTTTGATGGAGGTGCACATTTACCATGGGCATTATCTGCATCGAATAGTATTTGTGACTCACTTGCAACATGGTATGATTCCAATAACCCTGGCACAATGGCTTGGGGTACAAGCATAGGTTACTGGGTAGGAGAAACAAATAAATATTTAGCCCTAAAACTAATTGTGGGAACAAATACATACTATGGCTGGGCACGCTTAGATTTACTGTCAACATCCACATCGTTCACCATAAAAGATTACGCCTGCGAGAGCACCCCAAATGCTTGTATTCAGTCGGGACAAACCATCTTAGGTATTAATGAAAATTTAAACAAGAATATTTTTTCTATCGTCCCCAATCCTTTCATTTCCTCGACAACTATACAGACAATTGACAATCTTAAAAATGCAACCCTGACAATTTACAACTTATACGGGCAGACTTTAAAGCAAGTAAATAATATTTCGGGGCAGACCGTTTCTTTATCCCGTGACAACCTTCCAAGCGGACTGTATTTCATCAGGCTGACAGAAGAAAATAAAATCATCGCAGTAGAGAAATTAATAATTACAGACTGACACTAAAGACAACAGCATTCAACACAGGATTAACTTATCCCTGCTCGCTAAACCTAAAGAAACAAGCATAATTCAGAACGTTGTAGGGCATGCTAAGAAAACCTGAGTAATATGAGACTAAACTTGATTTACATCTTGACTTTGATTTCCAATCTTGCATTCGGACAGGTTTCTGCTGATACGATAACAAATTGGCAGATATACAAGGATAGCGTGTTGATTCTTTCTGGAAATGAAGTAATGCAAAGTGCTTTGTTGCCAATTACAACAGTTGACACACAATACAAATTTGAGAATTTAAGGATTGATTTCCTTTACGATTTCTATTCGGGTGATATCGAACGAAAAATTGACTTTTACCTTGATGACAAACAAATTGGAGAATTCAAAGACAAAGGTTCTGCGAGAGAATCAATAAACATCCCCAAAGATTTCATAGATCAGACTTTTAAAAATCACTTAGACAAGCAGCTACTTGTTAAATACACCGATAATAAATACCATACGACTGGAATACCAATCGGATTGATAATTTTCTCAAAATCAAATTGCATTACCAGGCAAGACATTGAAAAGTTATTGATTGAAACCGGAGAATTCAAAAATTACTATCGATATGATTTAGGCGATTTTTACTTTTATAACGGCAGATATGAAAACAATCTGACTTACAAAATCCTTCAGAAGAAAAGTGGTATAATAATTTATACACGAAAGGATTCTTTATCTGATGCAATGATTTTAAAACCTGATTATTTCGGTAATTATGATAAGTCAACAATATTAATAATGATTGAAGTTGCAGCAGAATATAGTTGGGGGCAAGAAATCATTCTGATTAAAAATCAAAACGTTCATTATCTTGGTTACATGGATTATACAGTAAATAAAGATAATGGTGAATCAATTTCTGATTATTGTGATTTCCTTTGTGAAAATGGTAAATTGACAATGATATTCAAGGACCTTCCGATTATTTATTGGCCTGATGAACCCAATATACTTAACGGAAAAGATTTAAAATTTGAGATAACTGAAAATGAAATAAAAAGAATCAAATAAAGCACGACCCTACAACACGCAATAAAGCTAAAGGCTGAGGAAGTGAAGGTTTGAAGCATTCTGGCCCGCATTAGGATTTGTAACGGTGGATAGGAATGTAGCCCGAAAACCGCCAATGATCATATTGCCAAACGTTAGCAGCAATTTTGCAGTACTCATACAACCACAAAGAATAACAGACTCATTAAAAAAGAATATGGTAATATGAAGAGATTTATCAAATACTTAATAGCAATATTAATATTGACCATTGGTTGGGGTATCATTGCCTTTCATGGACTATTAAATGGTTGGTGGCACAACCCTATTACAGAAAGCAAAGAAACAGAAGCATTTATTACCGCCGTTAAGCAGAGTACAAAAAAGGAATTTGCAGGAAACTTTGCGATGGCAATTATGAAAGACGGCAAAGTTGATAGGGAGATTTTCACGTCTCACAACAAACCAGTTGACAGGAACACCATATTTCAGGTTTCATCCCTATCAAAGCTCGTTTCTGCTGTAGGAATAATGAAATTGATTGAGCTTGGAAAAGTTGACTTAGACACGCCCGTAAATAACTATTTAAAAAGATGGAAATTGCCTGCAAGTGAATTTAATAATGAACAGGTCACCGTTCGGAGATTGCTAAGTCACACAGCTGGTTTAACTGATGGACTTGGCTATAACGGTTTTGAAAGCCGGGATTCTGTTCAATCCCTTGAGGCTTCACTTACTAAAGCAAAAGATGCGGATGTGGGAATAAGCGGTGAAGTACGAGTAGGTATGGAACCAAACTCCAAATGGATATATTCAGGTGGTGGCTTTACGCTTTTACAATTGATAATGGAAGAAACAAGCGGACAGTCCTTTAACGAATTTATGACTTCCAATTTATTCACTCCACTGAATATGTCCAGTAGTACTTACATTTTAAATGATTCACTAAATAGCAGATTATGTGAGTTCTACAATGCAGATAAGACAACAGCTTCTCATTATTACTACACTTCATTAGCAGCGACTTCACTTTATACATCTTTAGCTGATTTAGAAACATTTTTTCAGATTTTTCTTAAAGGGAAAAACGGTGAACCAATTGGCAGGGGGCAACTAGAACCAGAAACCCTGTTGTCCATTAGAGAGGGACATGGGGAAATGATGGGTGCGAAAATTTATGGTTTAGGATGTATGCTTTACATTGGGATTGAAAACAATGAGTATATTTTTGGACATGACGGAAAAAGCACTCCTCCAATAAATACTGCAATAAGAATTAATCCAGTTACTGGTGACGGAATAATAGTTTTGGAAACAGGTAATCCAGATTTAGCTACAAGAATTGCAAGTGATTGGGTGTATTTGCAAACTGGAAAAGTAGATACTTTACTTTTTAGTATGTTGTTAGGAAAGACAATAACAATTGTGTTAGTCGGAGTACTTTTTATTATATTATTTCTTATTGGAGTAGCAGTATGGCGAAGGAAGAGAAAAACAGCCGCTAAAAGCGAAAATTTAACTATGAAGATAGTCCTGGTCATTTTACTTCTTGCCTTTATTTATTTGAGCTTTTTCTATTACAACAGCCATCTGAAAATAAATGAAGACTTATCCTGCAAACCGACAGACTCAACATGGTCTAAAACATTTGGGGATTCATTAAAAATTGAATATATTCGTAAAGGAGATACTCTGTTCCAAAGAAGAATAGATTTGAAAGGATTAAATGAGGATGACTTTGATGACAGTTTCAATGTCGTTTCAATATTCTCTAATCTATACACTTGCAAAATTAGTGAGCCTAAAATAGTAATCATATGGGATAGTGCATTTATATCCTTCCCAAAAAATGAACTAATTGTTACACTTGAGAAACGCCTAAAGACACATCTACCCTTTTTTAAAGGTCAAAAAGTCTTCAAAGTAATTGATGATGACCCAGAAGACATGCGCAATAATGAATACGATAATACAGAGCTGATAATAAGCAAAAAATATAGCAATAATCGCATTGATACTGTGGTATTTAAAAGACCTTATTTGCTCTACGGGATGATTCCAATGTGTAAGTTTGACATGTATTATAAATCAGAACATATTACCAGAGTTATAATTGAAGAATACAAAACAGATTTCTCCGGAGGCAATTACTATTACCTGCTAAACGATAGAAGTGATACAATTGCAAAACTTGATTTAAATTTATAGATAAAATAAACTGGTTGCTAACAAAGCCTAAACGCTAAAGGGCTTTTGGTTGTCAGGAGAAAGATTGTACATTTATTGATAATTGTGCCGGCCGGAAAGACGCGTTTTCAAAAGTGCACGTCAGCATACAAAACAGACTTTCAATGTCGACCCTGATATTCAACAGCTTATGACAAAAAGAGATTTTTTTTTCACAACAATAATTATTTTGTTGACCTTTTCCGGACATCAGGCAGTTGCTCAGAATTCAGCGGACAAAAAAATCCTCTGGACAACCGATTGGAGTCCGGATGGGAAATACATTGCAATCGGTGGAAACATTGATACGCTTAAAATTTATTCATCAAAAAACCTTCAACTGTATAAATCCTATCCGACCAGGAACACGATTACCTGCGTAAAATGGCATCCATTCAAAAACATACTTGCTGTTGGGATACAAGCATCAAGTGATAAGGTCCGTATTATAAATTTTGATTCCGACAGGATAATTGAATTAGAAGGGATTTCACCCGATGGTGCCAGGGGAATTGACTGGAATTATTCAGGTGATTTACTGGCTGTTGCAGATAATGACGGGCAAATTTCAATATTTGAAACAGAAGGTAAACTTATCAGGAAAATTAAACATGACAATACGAAAAGTATAACCTCCATAGATTGGCATCCATTTAAAAATATCTTCATAACTGTCGGCGATAAAATCAGAATATTCGATGTTGGCGGGAAATTGCTAAAAACAATTGCTCACCGACAGGAAGAAGTTCTATTATTAAGCGTTGCCTGGCACAAAACCGGCGATTTTTTTGTAACCGGTGATTATGGCGACAACCAGAATAATGACAAGCCTTTGTTGCAATTCTGGTCAATGAATGGTGATTTATTAAGATCAATTCAAATAAGCAAAGGTGAATACAGGAATATAACCTGGAACTCAAAAGGAAACAGATTGGCAACTGCCAGTGACGCGTTACGGATCCTTGATACAAATGGAAAACTTGTTTCCGAAGGAAATTCCAAGGACTATCTATGGGGAGTGGCCTGGAATAAGAGAGGGAACAGAATAGTTACAACAAGTAAAGAACAAAGTGTCATTATCTGGGATAGCAAAGGGAGACAAAAAATGATTATTGAATAAAATTCAGTCCATTTCAATATTACTTTAGACTCGCATTCTTTCTTCCAGGGTCCCGGAATCAACAAATCTCACCTAAAAGTGTTTTCCTTTTATTGCAGTCTCTGAATCCGGTAACAGAATTCAAACAGACTCTTAAAAAACTCAATGAAATTGACACAAATGACTTTAAATATAGTTTTACTTTGGAGTGTATTGGCTTCATTGCCATCGTGTAATGGCCAGGTTACAACCCACAATCAGAGCAACCATTTAATGTCAGAAATTTCAATGGGTGACACTGTAAATGAAACCGGAGATAGTTTATGGTACATTTATCAGGATACAAAAAACAACTACTGGTTTGGAAGCAATGGTGAAGGTGTATTTCTTTTTGATGGGAAAACCATCCTGAATTTTACAACAAAAAACGGACTTTGCAGCGATAGTATAAGACAAATACAGGAAGATGAATCCGGAAACATTTACTTCTCTACAATGAATGGCATCAATAAATATGATGGTAAAAAATTTACCACTTTAGAGCCGGTTAAGAGTGATAACTGGAAATCAGAAACAAATGATTTGTGGTTTTATATGTTAGGCAAAAGAAACGAACATGGTCCTTATCGCTACGATGGGAAAACACTATACAATCTGGAGTTTCCAAAACACTACCTCCACGATGATTTTTATGAAAGGGGCATTAATCCGTTTTTTAGTCCTTATGAAATATACTGCATTTACAAAGACCGTAAAGGAGCTATCTGGTTTGGCACTTCCGTTTTTGGTGCCTGCCGTTTTGATGGTCAATCAATAAAGTGGATGTATGAAAGTGATTTAACGATTGTTCCAAATGGCGGTAGTTTTGGAATTCGCTCCATATATGAAGACAAGGAAGGCAGTTTTTGGTTTTGCAATACCCGGCACCGATACATCTTCGATTTGAAAGAAACAGCCAAAAGCGACAGACTGAAGTATCAAAAAACAAACGGAATTGGAAACGAGGAAATCTTTGATGGAGATGAGTATATTTATTACTCACACATTGTAGAAGACAACAATGGAGATATCTGGTTGACAACGTGGGATAAGGGCGTATTTAAATACGACGGAAAAAACATCACCCGTTATCCGGTTAAAAATGGTTCGGAAGACGTGAACCTGGTCTCTATGTACAAAGACAAACAGGGCGTTTTATGGCTTGGAACCATTGAAAACGGCGCATATAAATTCAATGGTAAAACATTTGAAAAGTTCGTACCTGAAAAGAACTCATAGGGTAAATGTTTTCAATATAACTTTGTTCCGGGTTAATTTACGTCAGATACAGGTATGCAAAATATTAAGTTTTACAGCGATCGCGAAGAAAAAATGAATTACATGACTCATGCCTTCGGCGTATTGATGGCTGTGGGTGCTACTATCGTGTTACTCCGCAGGTCTGTTTCTGCCGCAAATGGTTGGGCTTTGGCTGCGTATTCCATCTTCGGGTTTGGGATGTTGGCCTGCATGCTTTCGTCAACCATATATCATTTTACACAGGATCCAAAACGAAAGTCTTTTATGCGTCATATAGATCACGGAAGCATCTATGTGCTCATTGCATCAACTTATTCGCCGTTTACCCTTATATTGTTGCGGAACGAAGGTTACTGGGGCTGGGGGATTTTCACCCTGATCTGGCTGACGGCCCTGATTGGCATCGGCTTTAATTTCAGAACACTCAAGGCCAATAACCATCTCAAAACGGCTTCTTATGTGCTGATGGGTATGATTGTATTCATTGCCATAAAACCCCTGGTGGATGTTGCATTGGAAAAAGATTGTCCTGGTGTTTTGTATTGGCTGGGTGCCGGAGGTGTATTTTATATTGCCGGATCTTTCTTCTACGCACTTGCCAAACATGAGTTTGTTCATGCGGTATTCCATATATTCGTGCTTTTGGGGTTGGCATGTCACATCGTTGCGGCCTGGCTGATTCCACTATAAGTATCTGGTTTTAAGCCCATATTTTTATTTTTCCATATCTGGTTAAGGATTTAATCAAGGGAACAGGCAATAGCCAGAAGTTGAAAATATGGCTCTCAAACCATGATCCTTGTGAAAGGCCAGTTATAAAGATTGCTCAATCAAACCACTTAACCAGTGGCCAGTAACCAGTAAGTAAACGTCATTGTGAATAAATTAATTTATTAGTCTCAGATCCGGTTCGTAACTGAAAGACTTAATTTAGCAAAATACAATTACTTACAATAATTATTCATCTCATTATGCTTAAAATACTGATTATACAAATTTCATTATTGGTCTGTATCAGCTCGTATTGTCAGATAGCAGACACATCAGCTAACAGATGGAAGATGGCCTCAACAGGGAAAATTGTATGGCAAATTAAGGACAACCTGCCTCACAATGACCACCTGGAAATGAGCGGACGCAAAATTTCGGCTGTTCTGCGCTATCAGGTGAATGGTGACAGCAGTTTCTCCCTTAACAGGACCATTGTATGGCCCATGCTCCGTACAATCCCAAATAATACCCATGCCAGTTTTATCCGCAGCTTCAACCTGGATCTGTTAAACTACATCAACATAAACGGTAAACAGATAAAACAGCAAAAAACTCAGGAAATTTCCTTAAACGGCTTGATGACAGTAAAAAGTAAAATTGACCAAAACATAGAGATAACCCGTGTTTTATTCCCTTCAGCAACATTACCGGTTTTTTGCGAATATTATGATTTAAAAAACCGCGGCAATAAAAAAGTAAATATCGAAATTCCATCGGTCGATGTGAAATACTTCAGCGATGCTTCCAATGGCGTAGATGGAAGTTATACCGTTGAAACAAAAGTTATCAATCATGGAACTTTCAGCCTGGACATTGGCGATAGCATTCAATTCGGGTTAATATTTCATGCCTGTAAAAGCGGTGAGATGTTCCCCGGAATAAACCTGAATGATGAACTTGAAGGCCGGAATGCCCTGATAGCGGAATGGAGTCAGAACCTGGTTCTGGAAACCCCGAACCAAACCCTGAACAGCATGTTTACGTTCGCAAAAATAAGAGCTTCGGAGAGTATTTTTGAAACCAGGGGTGGATTGATGCACAGCCCTGGTGGCGAAGCGTATTACGCCGCTATATGGGCAAATGACCAGGCAGAATACATAGGACCATTTTTCCCATTTTTGGGTTACCAAACCGGAAATCAGGCTACTATGAATGCTTATATGCATTTTGCCCGTTTCATGAATGAAGCTTATAAACCCATTCCAAGTTCTGTTATTGCTGAAGGATTGGATATATGGAATGGTGCAGGTGACAGGGGTGACCAGGCTATGATTGCCTATGGTGCTTCACGTTTCGCTCTTACACTGGGTGACAGGGAGACCGCCCTGAAGCTCTGGAATTTGATTGAGTGGTGTCTGGAATACCTTGACCGGAAAGTAAACGACAAAGGCGTTGTAACTTCCGATACCGATGAACTCGAAGGAAGATTTCCAGCCGGTGATGCCAATCTTTGTACTTCATCCCTGTATTATGATGCACTGGTTTCGGCTGCATACCTTGGCAATGAATTAGGCAAACCAGCGCATCAGGTGAATGATTTTCTGAACCGGGCAGATCTGTTGAAACAAGCCATTGAAAAACATTTTGGATTTAAGGTGGGCGGGTTTGACACCTACCGGTATTATGAGGGTAACGATGTGCTTCGCGCATGGATTTGCATGCCTCTCACGGTCGGTATATTCGACCGGAAACCAGGTACGGTCAATGCACTTTTTTCACCGGGATTGTGGACAGTAGATGGATTGGCAACCCAGGCCGGCGAAAAAACATTCTGGGACCGGGCAACCTTGTATGCTCTTAGAGGCGTTTTTGCTGCCGGCGAGAAAGAAAAAGCGTTAAACTTCCTGGAATATTATTCCAATCGCAGGTTATTGGGGGAACATGTCCCCTATGCAGTGGAAGCATTTCCAGAAGGCAATCAACGCCATTTATCAGCCGAAAGCGGTTTGTACTGCCGCATATTTACCGAAGGATTGTTTGGTATCCGGCCTACCGGATTAAAATCGTTTAACCTTACTCCGCAATTACCAAAGGAATGGAACATCATGAAGTTGAAAAACATCCATGCATTTGCCTCAATCTTCGATATTCAGATTAAACGAATAAAGGAAAAAATTGAAATCGATATAATATCCGGGAATAAGTCAATTTACAGCATAATTGTCAATGACGGCGAAACTGTTCAGGTGAAATTATAACAATCAAGCTGTTGAATTAAATAATTTTGACAAACATGAATTAAAAACAAATCTTGCATGCAACCAGTAATTAAATACCTGAAAGAGAAGAAATTAGTAGGAAAACGGTTGAAAATGAGTTTAACCGGCAATAAAACCGGTGAGCTCTGGGGAAACTTCATGCCCAGGCGCAGAGAAGTCAGGAACAACCTGACAAATGACTTGTTTTCTTTACAGGTATTCGACAAATCATATTTTGACAATTTTGATCCGGCAACAGAGTTTGAAAAATGGGCATTGGTTGAAGTTTCAGACTTTGAACATGTTCCATCCGGATTTGAAACATTTACGTTAAAAAGCGGACAATATGCTGTTTTCACATACAAAGGTTCAGGCAAAGACAACAGCATATTTGAGTATATCTTTTCAACCTGGTTGCCAGATTCCGGCTATATAACAGACGACAGACCGCATTTTGAGATACTGGGCGACCATTATAAAAACGGGGATCCCGATTCGGAAGAAGAAATATGGATACCAATTAAACCAAAATAATGGCTTTCGCAAAAACCGGTCTGACCAATGGATAAAAGAATTTTAACCTGAATACCAATGCGGAAAGGATAAATTATCAGCTTCCGAATCAGTCTATTTCATTTTCCTGCCCAGCCTTTCAGCCTTGGCGATCCATTGTTCACGTTTATGTTCTGAAGAAATTTTAAGCGATCCGATGGTTGTAACCCTCACCGGCCGGATGCCGCAGAATTCCAGTATGCCCCTCTTCATTGCATTGTGACCCGGACGGCGATAAACCAGCCAATAGTACCACGGCGGGGTATCCATGGTGACAATAATCCTGGCCGAACGTCCTTTCAGGAGTTTATCCCATAAAAGACTGCCTTTCCGATATTTAAATGCAAATCCAGGTAAAAATGTCCGGTCTATAAATCCTTTCATCAGGGCCGGAAACGTTGACCACCAATTGGGGTAGATGAGTACAATGTGGTCGGCCCAGGTGATGTCTTGCTGGGCTTTGACGAGGTCAGGCTCCAGTTCCTGATTTCCCCGGTAACCTTCGCTGAAATTCAGGTCGAACCGAAGTTTTCGCAAAACAATTTCCCTGATTTCGGCACCCGAAGCCATCGCTCCTTTTTTATACGATTCTCTCAGGGAGTCAGAAAATGTGTCGTTTACAGGATGTCCGAGTATGATGAGTATTTTCTTCATTCAGGATTTGAGTACAGACGACCGGGAAACCCGGTAACATCTATTAATAATTAATTTTCAGATGATTGCGGCCTTTGGTGGTTGTAAGGGCAATATTGATAACATCAATCATCTGATCAACATAATGAAAATTAAGGCCTTTCAGATAAACCGGTTTAATTTCTTCAATATCCTTCTGGTTTTCTTTTGGCAGGATGATGTCCTTGATTCCCGATCTCCGGGCAGCAAGAATTTTTTCTTTGATCCCTCCTACCGGCAACACTTTGCCCCTGAGGGTAATTTCGCCGGTCATGGCCAGTTTTGGTTTGATAAGACGCTGTGTAAAAGCCGAAGCCAATGCCGTAAACATAGTGATACCGGCTGAAGGACCGTCTTTGGGAGTGGCTCCTTCCGGAACATGGAGGTGAACATTCCACTTTTCGAAAACGGTCGGGTCGAGATCGAGCAAATGAGAGTGTGCCTTCAGGTATTCATAGGCCAGGGTAGCTGATTCCTTCATGACATCGCCAAGGTTGCCTGTCACCCCTAAAGCGCCTTTGCCGTGGCTCAGACTGGTTTCAACATACAGTATTTCGCCTCCGACGGGGGTCTAGGCAAGACCGGTAACAACACCTGCATCGTGGGGTGCAGCATCGTTCTCGTGATGAAATTTAACCGGGCCCAGAATCTTTTTCAGGTCAGCTTCATCAACGACGATATTGTATTTCTCACCGGTAACGATATACCGGGCCTGATGCCTGATAATTTTTGCAATCTGCTTTTCGAGCAAACGAACACCTGACTCACGGGTAAAACCATCAACGATCTTTTCCAGGATTTTTTTAGAAAATTCCAGCTGATCCTGACGTACCCCATGTTCTTTCAACTGTTTGGGCACCAGGTGACGACGGGCAATCTCAATTTTCTCTTCCAGCAGGTAGCCGGTGATTTCTATAATCTCCATCCTGTCGCGCAATGCCGGGTGAATCGTATTCAGGTTGTTGGCTGTTGCGATAAACATCACCTTCGACAGATCATATTCCATTTCTATGAAATTGTCGTAGAATGTACTGTTTTGCTCTGGATCAAGCACTTCGAGCAATGCGGCTGCAGGGTCGCCGTTGATATTTGCTCCTATTACCTTATCAATTTCATCAAGAACAAAAACAGGGTTCGATGCTTTCGCTTTGCGGATACTCTGAAGTATCCGGCCAGGCATGGCACCAATGTAAGTCTTGCGGTGCCCCCTGATTTCGGCTTCGTCGCGCAGACCACCCAGTGACATCCGGATATAGTTCCGGTGTACCGCTTCGGCAACCGATTTTCCCAGGGATGTTTTTCCAACCCCGGGAGGACCATACAGGCAAAGGATCGGTGACTTCATATCGCCTTTAAGTTTTAATACCGCAAGGTATTCAATGATACGGTCCTTCACGGTATCGAGTCCGAAGTGGTCACGGTCAAGCACTTTTTGCGCTCTCTTCAGGTCGAAGTTATCCAGGGTATTTTCATTCCAGGGGAGATCGATCAATACCTGCAGATAATTTAATTGCATGGAATACTCCATGGCTGCCGGGTTCATCCGCTGAAGCTTGAGCAATTCCTTTTCAAATACTTCCGAAACACTTTGAGGCCATAATTTTTTTTGTGCTTTTCCTCTCAGTTCGGAAATGTCCTGGGTATGAGGATTATCGCCCAGTTCTTCCTGAATGGTCTTGATTTGTTGGTTTAACAGGTAATCGCGCTGTTGCTTGTCGAGATCAATCTTCACCTTATTCTGGATCTGATTCTTGAGTTCAATAATCTGCAGTTCTTTCGTGAGTAGCCCCAGAACGGTATTTGCCCTTTCGGGTAAATCGTCAATGGCAAGTAACATCTGCTTCTCTTCAAGTGAGATATTCAGGTTGGATGAGATGAAATTTACCAGAAAAACCGGGCTCTCAATATTTCTTATTGCAAATACGGAATCAGACGGAAGGTTTGGTGAAAGGTTAATAATCTGAATTGCAAGGTCTTTGATTGACGACATCAGGGCGTTGAATCGTTTATCCTTCACCACTTGTTTCTGGCTCCCAAATTGCTGAACACTGGCAATAAAATATGGATCTTCCTGAAGCATATCCAGCATTCTGAATCTCTTTTTACCCTGAATAATAGCCGTAGTAGAACCGTCAGGCATTTGCAAAAGCTTGATAATGTAAGCAATTGTGCCTATTTCATTCAGGTCGGTAAATGCGGGATCTTCTATTTCCACATCTCTCTGAGCTACTGCCCCGATTATTCTGTTACCTTTATAAAAATCCTTGATCAGGCGGATAGATTTATCGCGGCCGACTGTAATCGGGATGACAACCCCGGGAAAAAGTACGGTATTTCGTAAAGGCAGTATTGGAAGTGTATCAGGAACTGTTTCAGCATTCATTTGCTCTTCATCTTCAGAAGAAAGGAGCGGGATAAATTCAGTTTCATTCTCAATCAGGTCTGTTAACCTCAATCCATCATTGGTCATAGTAAGTTTCTTAATCCTGACAGGTTCTGTCAGCGTGACATATTAATAAATTGCATACCGGGAAACACGTATTGTCAAAATCCATGCCGTTGCATAAATCGGATAAAAAAACCGGTATCATTTCTGGTACCGGATTAACAAGTCAGTTATTAAAAAGTTTACATTCTCCGATAGTTATGTGTCAGATTGTAAACATCCTCAATTAATTGTGAATCGATATCGGTGAATTCAAGATCTCTGCGTTTGTACATTCCTTTTGCTACTTCTATTGCCTTTTTCGGCAGGAATGTGGTAAATCCGGCTACACCTCCCCATTTGAATGAAGAGATAAAATTACGCTGGTAACCTGCACCAAATATGTTGGAGCTGACGCCAACCACTGTTCCGGTATTAAACATCGTATTGATACCACACTTTGTATGGTCGCCCATGATAACGCCACAAAATTGCTGTCCGGTTTCAATAAATGCCTCATCGGCGTAATTCCACAATTTTACAGTATCGTAGGTATTTTTGAGGTTGGAAGTATTGGTATCTGCCCCCAGGTTGCACCATTCGGAGATTACGGAATGTCCCATAAAACCGTCGTGAGCCTTGTTGGAATAGCCGAAGATAACCGAGGAGGTAACCTCCCCTCCTACTTTTGAATAAGGACCAATGGTAGTAGGTCCGTATATTTTGGAAGCCATTTTGGTTTGGGCGTGTTCACAGAGGGCAATGGGTCCTCTGAGGTTACAACCTTCCATAACAACGGCATCTTTTCCAATGTAAATAGGCCCGTTTGAGGCATTGAGCGTTGAGAACAGGATTTCTGCTCCTTCTTCAATAAAAATATTCTCAGGGGCTATTGCGAAACTATGGGGTGGCAGGGGTTTTGATTTCCGGCCTTTGGTGATTAACTCAAAGTCGGCTTTTATTGCATCACCGTTTTTAGCAAATACATCCCAGGTATTTAAAATCTCAAGATAATCTGCCTCGGTTTCAATTTCTTCAATGGCACCTGATTGAGTTTCAAAGTCTTTCTCATTCAAATACATCGCAATTACCGTATCTCCCTTCACAAGGGCCTGACCTGGATTGAGCTTTCCAATTTCTGCAATCAGTACTTTGTTTGGGCAGATAGCACCATTGATGATAATGTTATCCTTTTCCTTAACAAGAGGATATTTTGCTGAAAGATAGTTTTCGGTCAGGGTTGAAGTTTTACATTTGAGGTAAATTTCCCATTTCTCACGTATTGTAAGAATTCCAAATCTGATATCTGCAACTGGCCGAAGAAATGTCAGCGGTAAAAGATTATTTCTTCTTGCTTCGTCAAAAAGAACATAGTTCATAATCGTAAATATTAATAAGTGAAATCGATTTTCAAAAGTAAAGAAAAAAGCCCCTCCGAACGAAAGGGCTTGTCAAATCTTATTAACAACACAATGCTGATAACTTGTCAGGCTTTGGGTCGGTTTTCAAAATGCTTCTGATACTTGGTCTTGAATTTATCAACACGACCGGCAGTATCAATGAGTTTAATCTTACCTGTGTAAAAAGGGTGCGATGTATTTGAAATCTCAAGCTTTATCAGTGGATATTCTTTACCATCTTCCCAGGTAATTGAATCTTTAGTGGCTACGGTTGACTTGGTCATGAACGTGTCATCGTTTGACATGTCTTTGAAAACCACCAGTCTGTAATCTTTGGGATGAATGTCCTTTTTCATGAGTCGGTTTGTTTGTATTTGATCCCGAATTTATTCAAACTGCCGGGAATGAGTCTTAAAATCTTCAAAATATTATTACCCCATCATTTTTGGGGACTGCAAAAGTAAAAACATTTTTCGGATTTGCAAAAAAATCAACCAGATATTTTATTAACAGCATAATTAACAGGGCTCAAAGGTCTGAAAGAAAATCAGCAAGTTTCCTGGAATTGTAAAGTAAGGTTGCCTCCGGTTGTAGCTGTCCGTTTATAATGTGCTGATATTCTGCACCTGACATTGGCAATGGCAATTCATTACCGGTTTGAGCCGGAGCACGATTCTTACCATAAGGATGATAAATTGTGTAACTTACAACTCCTGTTTTACCGGTTTGACCCAGGTCGGATGTTAATAACACAAAACCATTGTCGAGATGCGGTGTACTGTTGATCAGCATCAATGCCTTGTGGTATTCATAATGATTAAAGTACCGGTGATTGATTGCATTGTCCTGATATTGCTGTAATGCAAGGAAAAGGCCGGAAAAATCATATCCTTCAGGTACCTGAAGCGATTTAACACTGAAAAAAGATCTTCCGTAAAAATTACAGATACCACCGGCAACTTTTCCAAGTTGATCACTATTTTCATTCCCTGCCAAAGTGACAGTGCAGCCTTTGTGATATATCAGGAGGTTCGGCCATTTCTCAAGATAGCTTATAGCGCCCGACCTTTCGAATGCATTCAGTCCAATCACTCCGTCAAAATCGGGTAGCCTTTCGTTTAAAAATCTTACTTTTTCATTGATTTCGGGAAAATCTTCAAACAAGTAACCAAACAATGCTTCGAAAAGCGATTTGCTATCAGCAGGTAACTTCACCAGGCAATTGAAGCCGTTCAATGCCGTGAAAATAACCTCCCCGATTCCATCGAGCGGAGCTCCCGGGTTTATTATAAATGCAACCGTCCTGTTTTTGGGATACAACCTGCTGATAAGTTCAGGATTTATTCCAGATCGCAATCCGGCACTTATATTTTTTAATGATTTTTTGATGTATATATCCGTGAACCAAGGATTTGTATGATGATACCCGCTTACCAGCCTTTGAATATTCAGTGAGGAAGAAGACAACAAACCTGTCACTGATTCAGGGTCTGTAAGTTTCCCGATCTGAGATAGCATTTTGTCCTGAATGTCCAGTATCCGGGAAAGCTTATGAATCATCCTGCAGTGTTGTATATTTGCTGCAAATTTACTTTAAATAAAACACCATACTATTTTCACTTTCGAACGTTAATAAACCGGAATTCTGCTAAAATTCGAAACAATGCGAAAGATTACATTTTTGCTGCTGTTGCTTTTTACAACCTGCTTATTGTCAGCCCAGCAAACGGCTACAAATTCAGGGAATGCCCCTCTTATTAAATTGCTTGACAGCATCCGCAAGGTAAAAAACGATACACTCCGGCTTCGGTTAAACAACGATTTCTGCGATAGCGTGCATAAATATCTGTCAAAACATATAACGAATGGAAATATCCTTGATACTTTAGAAATTGGTAATGTAGTTTCCGGGGATGGCAATGTAAGGATTCTATCATGGAATATCCAGCAAAACAACGGAGAGAACCTGTATTGCGGATTTATTGTTCACAAGCCTTTAAACCGGATCATCCCACTTAAACTCAAAAAATCGGAAACGATATTTCCTGAAGATAAGATATACCGTGACGGCGATTGGCCTGCCGGTATCTGTTACAAAATTATAGAGCGCAAATTGAACTCAGGCATCAATTATACCCTGTTGACCTGGGATGGTTTCAGCAAAAGAAGTTATAGAAAAACAATAGAAGCGCTGGGTTTTGATGATCAGGGCAAAGCTGTATTTGGTGCAAAGGTATTTAAGGTAAAGGAGGGCTTCAAAAACCGGATTGTATTTGAGTATTCGGCCAATGCTTCCTTCACACTTCAATACAACAGGCAAAAAGCAACTTTGTCGGGAGTCAGGCGTTCGCAAAGAAATGTAAACGAAGAAATGATTGTATTTGACAGACTAATCCCAATGAATGAAGAACTTATCGGACAAAGATGGGCCTATGTTCCGGCCGGAAATACCTATGATGCTTTCATTTGTTGGGAAGGTTTCTGGACCCTAACCGAAGATATTGCTCCCAGGAATGAATCAGCACCCGGACCACCCTCAAAAAAGGATAAAAAATTAGAGCTTGATTTGCTTCCCAAAAATTAGAATAGTGCATTTTTACAATCCTATCATACTGTTAATCTGATACTTAAATCTTATAAAAAATGATGTCTGATTCTCTTGCAGCTATACAAAACTTTATACCTTTGTTTCGTTGAAGTGCAAGCCAGACTGATAGAAGACCTTTTAAATTAATTTTCATAAACATACCTCATCATGAAAAAGCACAATTTTAATGCGGGCCCATCCATCCTGCCAAGAGTGGCCATTGAAAACACTGCAAAAGCAGTGCTTGACCTGAACGGAATCGGAATGTCAATTCTCGAAATCTCACACCGCAGTAAGGATTTTCAAGCGATTATGGATGAAGCGGTTGCCCTTTTCAAAGAACTTCTTCACATTCCGGAAGGCTACCAGGTACTATTTCTGGGTGGCGGAGCCAGCCTGCAGTTTTGCATGATCCCCTTCAATATGCTGAATAAAAAAGCTGCTTACCTGGAAACCGGTGTCTGGGCAAAAAAAGCGGCCAAAGAAGCCAAATTCTTTGGTGATGTCAACATCGTAGCTACTTCATCCGACAAGAACTTCTCCTATATTCCCAAAGGATATGCAATTCCTACCGATGCCGATTATTTTCACATCACGACCAACAATACCATTTACGGTACTGAGATTCATACCGATATCGACAGCCCGGTAAATCTGGTAGCTGATATGTCATCCGATATACTCAGCCGCCCGGTTGATGTTTCAAAATATGCAATGATCTATGGTGGTGCCCAGAAGAACCTCGGCCCTGCGGGAGTTACCTTTGTGATCGTACGCGAAGACATATTGGGCAAAGTTGAGCGCCCGATTCCAACCATGCTCGATTACCGCACCCATATTAAAGAAGGCTCCATGTTCAACACTCCGCCCTGTTTGCCTATTTTTACCGTAAAGGAAACGCTGAAATGGATCAAGGAATTGGGTGGCGTAGCTGAAATGCAAAAAATAAACATTGCTAAGGCAAATCTGCTTTACAATGCCATTGACAGCAGTAAAATGTTTACCGGCACTGCAGAAAAGGAATCCCGTTCGCTGATGAACATCTGTTTTGTAATGAAAGATGAATATAAAGATAAGGAAGATGCTTTTATGGAATTTGCCAAAAACAATGGAATGGTGGGGATCAAAGGCCATCGATCAGTTGGTGGGTTCAGGGCATCAACCTACAATGCATTGCCAAAGGAAAGTGTAGAAGCCCTTATTCAGTGTATGAAGGATTTCGAAAGTCAGAATTCCTGATTTCCTTTCAGATAAATACAATAAGCCGGCACCCTGTGATGCCGGCTATTTTTTTGCCTGAAAACAGTTGCGGTATTGTCATCAGAACTTCAATTTTTTCAGATCAACTAACACATGATATTTCAATATCTTTGATAAATATTACTGCTTTATAGGATGCCAGGAAACAAAGGGGTTATTTACTTATTGGATCACATTGATTTTCCATCTGTTGAAGAAAGTCTTGATGACGGGTTGCTTGCTGCAGGTGGCGACCTCAGCGAGCAACGGCTGTTGAAAGCTTACAGTCATGGGATTTTTCCCTGGTACAGCGCGTATAGCCCTATCCTCTGGTATTCGCCACCGGTGAGGTGTATCTTCAGGCCGGATGAGTTTAAACTATCGCACAGCCTCAGATTAAAATTGAAAAATCAGGAATTTACCATAACTTTAGACAATGATTTTGCAGGTGTGATTAACGCCTGTGCTTCAATAAAAAGAAGAGATGAATTTGGTACCTGGATTTTACCGGATATGATTGATGCATACAACCAGTTGCATAAAAGTGGATATGCCCATTCCGTAGAAGTCTGGCACAATGGGTCCCTGGCCGGAGGGCTATATGGTGTATCTCTTGGCAGGGCGTTTTTTGGCGAATCAATGTTTCATGTGGTAACTGATGCCTCGAAGGCTGCATTGCATTATCTTTGCAGTTGGCTGCAGAAGCAGAATTTCAGTTTTATAGATGCGCAGAACGAAACCTCGCATTTGTTGAGCCTGGGGGCATTTACAGTGAGCCGTGCGGAGTATCTGGAGTTGCTTCATGAAGCATTGCGTTTTCCGACTATGAAAGGAAAGTGGAATAACATAGAAAGCCTATGAATGAAGATCAGAAACAATTTATGATTGAGGCAATAAATCTGGCCCGGCATAACATCTCAAATGGCAATGGCGGCCCTTTTGGTGCTGTTGTTGTGAAAAACGGGAAGATTATTGCCAAAGGGAGCAATCATGTAACCACCTGGAACGATCCGACTGCACATGCTGAGGTTGTTGCCATCAGGGAAGCATGTGCAACCCTGGGGAATTTTCAATTGGATGGTTGCGACATATACTGCTCCTGCGAACCCTGTCCCATGTGCCTGGGTGCAATCTACTGGTCCAGACCTGACCGGATCTTTTATGCTGCAGCCAAAGAAGATGCCGCAAAAGCAGGCTTTGATGACGAGTTTATTTATCGGGAGATTGAAATGAAACCGGCGGGCCGGTCAATTCCTGCTTCACAGTTTATGCGCAGTGAAGCAATTAGTGTGTTTGATGAGTGGTTAATGACTGAAAAAAAAATACCTTACTAACCTAAAAAAAAGAAAATAATGGCATTTGAAATTATCGGAAAACTGGTTGAGAAATTTGAAACGCAAAACGTTTCTGACAAGTTTAAGAAACGTGAATTTGTAATTGAATACCGCGATAACCCAAACATGAGTTTCTCTGAAATGCTCAAGTTTCAGTTAACCCAGGATCGTTGCAGCCTAATTGACGCTTTTGCGATCGGTCAGGAGATTAAAGTATTTTTTAATCTCAGGGGCCGCCGCTGGGAAAAAGATGGCAATGTCAGTTACTTTACCAATCTTGAAGGATGGAAAGTTGAAAAAGTATCAGAATCAGGAAATGGTTCGGCTGTTTCCTTGCCGGAAACCAATTCCCTACCCGATCTGACCGAAGACGCTTCAAACGATCTTCCATTTTAATTCCAGACTTACTGATCCTTGGTTACAAATAGAATGCTGCTGTTCGGATTTAAGACTGAACAGCATGAAATATGCAATCAGCTATCAATGTCGTTTAGTAAAGGTTTCGTATCTGAAAATAAAATGAAGAAGTATCCTTTCCCGCAAATGCGGGACTCAGGATGACTGTCAGTGTGGGCCTGTCTGCATGTAACTTTTGACATAAAATGCCTTTATTCAAGCAAACAGGCAGGCGGAGTCGAAGACAATTTCCTCAACTAAACGACATTGAATCAGCTATCTGAATTCTTCACCATTATGAAAATCAGGGAAATTATCTCTATCAGTCTGAAGAAATGTCCATGGTATGCAGATGCAAACAAGACTTAAACTACGTCAAGGCTGAAACTGAAGACACTTCCTTTGCCCGGGGTACTGTCGGCAATAATCTTCGATTTGTGGATATTCATAAACTCCTGGCATAAGATCAGGCCAAGCCCGGTTCCGGTTTCATTGTTGGTCCCCGGGTTTTTAAGATTCCCGTCAATTTTGAATAACCTGGACAGTTCATCCTGGTCTAATCCGACACCGGTATCTGAAACGCTCAACACAGCCCTGCCATTAGAACTTTTGCAGCTCACGGTTACAGAGCCGCCGCCCGGAGTAAATTTAATGGCATTGCTCAGCAAATTCCTGAGTACAGTCGAAAGCATGTTTTTATCCGCCTTCACAACTACATCATGGTTAAAATCAGCAAACAGAGCAATGTGCTTGTTCTCAGCAGCAGTCCTGACCAACTCAATGGAAGAATCTACAACCTCATGCAGATTAACCGGTTCAGGATTAAAATCAATACGTCCGGATTGTGCCCTTGACCAGGTGAGCAGGTTATCGAGCAATGAATAGATGTGTTGACTGCTTTGCCTGATAATTCCGAGGTATGATCTTTTTTCCTGATCTGTAATCTCGTCAAACTCTGTATAGGCAAGGTCGGCAAAGCCAAGCAGTGAAGTAAAAGGATTTTTCAGGTCATGTGCAATAATCGAAAGGAAACGGTCTTTGGTTTGAATCAATTGTTCGAGTTCGGCTTTCTGAACCTCCACCAACTGGTTGGTTTCCTTGAGTTCACCGGCCGATCTGGCTTTAAAGTAATATCGTTTAAAGAAAAATCCCAGTAATACAATAATAACGACAAATACCATGATGATCGCAATACGCGAATTCTGATCCCTTTCAAGTTTAAGGGATTGCTCGAGGTTTTCACGAAGCAGCCGTTCGCTGTCAAGTTCTTTGCGGTCAACCCCAAAATTGGATTGAACCGAATTCATCTGACTGGCAAGTTGCTCATTGTATAGGCTGTCTTTAAGCCTGGAATAATATTCAAGAAAGTTATAGGCTAAAACAGGCTGATTCAGACTCATAGAAACCCTTGCAAGCTCTGCATAGGCTTCCATGGTTAATTTCCGGAGTTTTAGCTTTTTGGCCAGTCCTATTCCACTTTCTATAACCCGGTATGCTTCCGGTTTTCTGCCGGTCCTGAAGTAAACTGACCCCAGTGAAATCTGGGTTATCGCCAGGTATTCCTGGTTATTGGTCTCCCGGGCCATCAGATAGGCTTTATCAAGATGTTCCTCAGCCCTGACCATATCCTGTTTATTCAGGAACAGGTTGCCAAGATTTGTATAAACTGATACGAGGGAAGTATTGTTAATATCCCGGGTTATATCCTGGGATTCTTCAAAGTTCTTTCTGGCTTTATCAAGATCGCCGGATTTATCACCCAGGGTGCCAAGGTTAATGTATGAAGCTTCCATTCCCTGCTGGGTCTTCTGATCTTCAAGTATAATCAGTGCCCGCTGATAAAATTCTATCGCTTTGTCAGTTTTCTTAAGCTCATTAAATATGTACCCGAGATTGATACAACTGTTTGCGACCTGGGGGAACATTTTATTTTTCTCGAAAAAATCTTTAGCCAGAATACCATGCCTGGCAGCCTCATCAAAATTCCTGACTACACTGTAAACCATCCCCAGACTGTATTGAGCATTTGCCCATGAAACAGAATCGTTGGTTCCGATATGAGCGCCAACTTCCAGGTTAAGATACCGGATGGCTGAAATATAATCACCTGTTTCGAAAGAAATTCTGGTAAGTTGCTTTAACGCGGTAGCCCTGACAGTAAGATCGGATGACTTCTCAAGCAATAACCTGAGGCTGTCAGCCTTTTGCTGTGAATTGGAGCTGCCCAACGACAACGTCACAGTCATGAATCCCAAAATCAGGGTCATTCTGATCAATTTCATTCCGGTGGTTAAAAAGTCAACCAAGATAACTATTTTGTAATATTATTTAACCTTATTTCGAACGGGTGTTCATTATCAAAGTCAGGAAGATAAAATGAGTTGCTTTCCGGTTCCTGAGCCCAACCATAGTCAAGCCCAAGCAGTTCCATCTCATTTAATACTTCCTGGTATTCACTGTTATTAACTGTACGCCCTAAAAAGGAATGGTCCCTGACCGCAGGCATTGGATGGTACTGCGACATAAGAGAAACATGAACTTTTACAGAAAGCTCATTGGCAATAAACCGAAGTACATCAAGACTGTTACCGACTTGTCCTGGAATAACCAAATGCCTGACAATCAAGCCACTGATAGCCTGACCTTCATCATTGGTAATCAGGGGGGCACCCTTTTGCCTGAACATTTCTTTAATCGCCCTTTTTGCTACTTCGGGATAATCCCGAGCATCCGACAGCCCCCCGGCAAGTTCGTGATCAGAATATTTGAAATCCGGGATATAAACGTCAATCAGGCCTTCAAGGTTTCGTAAAACTTCAACTTTCTCGTAGGCATTTGTATTATATACAATTATGGGACGTCTTCCGGTATGATGAATTGCATCGATGATAGCAACCATTTGGGGCACCATGTGGGACGGCGAAACAAAACCCAATGCTTTGCAACCTTCATCCATGTAGTGGTTGATCCGGGCAACAATATCGTTCAGGCTCAGGCTTTTAAAGTTTATCTGGTCCGAGTTGGAGCTGATCTGGCAGTTTTGACAATAAATACATTGCAGATTACAGCGGCTGAAAAAGACATTGCAAATACCTGCAATTCCGCTAACCGGTGGCTCTTCTCCCCTGTGAATACAAATTGATGAAATCTCAAACCCGGCACCGGCATTGCAGTATCCGCGATCTTCGGAATACCTGTCGGAATGGCAATTGCGCGGACAAATCGAGCAATTGGATAATGTTGTCAGATCAGTTTGTTTAAAACCAGGTTCAGATAGTTTCATCTAGTAGTGCAGTAACTTTTCGAATTTCAGGCTATAAGACTGATTTTCGCATTTGTCAAATATTTATTTATTTTCGTTGTAAAAGTAACTCTCACCGATATAATTTTTTGCATATGACCCTTTTACCTTCAAATGAGATTCATTGACAACACTCAATTGTTCAATCAACTATTTTTAGTATCATCAGTTTAAAATAAAAAAGATTTACCTTATGTAAAAATATTTTTACTTAACTGATAAAATAATATACACTCTTTTGATCAAACCCCAATAAAATTTAACTCCCCGTAAGGTTTAATTCGAAATTAAAGAAGTTTAAAGCTGAAAGAACTAAAAAGACAAAAACAGATATCTGGTATTCAGTGAATTAGAAAAATACATTAACTACTTCATCAGGATATAGTTTTACAAAAATAGTTTATTTTCTTGAAACTGTCTTTATTAAAATTCAAAATGATTGTTAGAATTCATTTTTGAAAATCAGGAAAAAATAAGCTGGTGTTTACAGGCATAATTTACCATAACCTTGAGTCCACTCCTATTTCTATTTTTTTGCCACAAAAACACAAACCTGCCAGCCGGCAGGCTGGATCACAAACCTGTCAGCCTGAGGCAATCAGGCAGAAATTCACCAATTTTAATTAATTGACATACTATACTTTGTGTAACACAGACTGCCGTCAGGCAGGCTGCTTGCTGCAGTCAGGATTGGTGTCCCCGCCTGCCGGTCTATCCGCCGATGGAGGGCGGACAGGTTGGTGACATGGTATCTAACAGGCATTATTGACTTACCGAAGCAGACCCGACCTTTAAATGAAAATGCGCATTGTTATTTACCAATTTTACCAATAACAGTGCGAATCCGTTAATTCAGATGCAACTCTTCCCTCATTTTTTTATGTCCACTTACTTTTTCTGCTCTATTGACAGACTGGGATATTCAGTCTTTTGACAATCAGATTAATTTATTGATCTTTGTCCGTATTAAAGCGAACAGACCTGCCAATTAGTGAAATAATCGGGGTCTTTCGCAGTAAAGAAAAAAAAAATCAGCACCCATGATGAAACGAAAATGCATCCTTCTTCTGGTTTTAATATCCGGCCTTTTGATTAACGGAAAAGCATCTGCTCAAACCATTCAGATACAGGGTGAGCAGACCGGTATTCTGGATGCTGACACTGTGTTGCTTGCGGGTGAAGTTTTTGTCCCTGAAAACGGTATCCTGACTTTTTTACCAGGCACAAGAGTAACTGCGACGGGGTTCTTTGGTTTCCAGGTTGCTGGGAGCATTTCGGCTCAGGGTACTGCCGGATTACCAATTATCTTTTCCGTTTCGGACACTGCAGGATTCTCCAATCCTGAAAACGGGCGTGGTGGCTGGAATGGTTTCAACTTCATGAATACAAACCCAATATCTGATTCATCGGTATTCAGCAACTGCATTTTTGAATTCGGGAAAGCGTATGGTGACTCCCTGGAGAAAATGGGTGGCGTTTTCAATATCAGGAATTTCAACCGAATCAGAATTTCAGATTGCGGGTTCAATAACAACCGGGCTTATTACTGGGGTGGGGCTATTTTTGCCGAGTCGGGCAATATCATGATCCATAACAGCAGTTTTGATGGCAATTTCTGCGGAACACCCGGCCCTCCCTATGGATATGGAGGGGCCGTTTGTTTCAGGTACTCAACCTCAGAACTCCTGAGTTGCCGGTTCACAAATAACAGCTCAACCGGAATTGGAGGAGCCGTATCTTTCGAATACTCGGATGTTTTACTTCAATCCTGCATTTTTCATAACAATTTCAGTGGTTTGGGAGGAGCGCTCGGATACCTGAGGTCAACGCCTGGCAGACCTGTAACCGGAAACCTCTTCACGGGCAACTCATCCATTTTCTTTGGCGGCGCTATATCCTGCAACAGGGCCAACCCTACTTTTATCAATAATACAATAGCCGGCAATTCGTCGGATTCCTATGGTGGAGGTTTCTATTGCAACGACAGCGCAGTTCCTGTAATAATTAATACAATAATCTATGGTAACTATGCTCCTTCCGGAGAACAGGTTTACATCTGGGACGTTTACTCAGCGCCAGAGTTTTATTATTGCAATGTTGAAGGTGGACCAGCAGCTTTCGGCGGAACCGGAGGCACCGGATTCAACTCTCCTTATCTGAACAATCTTGATACAGTTCCCGGATATACTGAAATTGAGCCTCACCCCTGGTCACTGGCCGACGATTCTCCATGCATCAATGCAGGAAATCCTGATACCAGCGGCCTGATATTGCCGGATGTTGACCTTGCGGGAAATCCCAGGCTTACCGGCAACCGGATTGATATTGGAGCTTACGAGAACCTTTCGGGAGCAACAGGAATTAAAATACCCGGACCTGATTTTACTTTTGACTACTACCCCAACCCTTTCAGTGAAGAATTAAAATTTACTTTCCCGCAAAATAACATCGGACATATCAGCATCAGGATCAATGACATAGAAGGCAGAGAGGTATTGTATGTCCGTAATATTACCTCGGGTTACTATATTTGGAACCGCGGCAAAATGAATGATTCGCGGATTAAAGCCGGAATTTACCTTGTAACTGTTACTATCGGTAACCAAAATTCAGTTGCAAGGGTTATTTGTACCGATTAGTGTTGCTTTGAAAACCATCCTGATTGATTTGGTCAAACTTACCTGTTTTATAGATCTCCTTAGTACCCTGATATTGTATTCGTAAATCATTTCATGACTTTAGAATCACTGAATACACAGTTACAAATTTCAATGTCATCTTTTGGTGTTTATTTACTTTTAGAAATTAAATAAATGATTAGCAGTTATTTAAAAGCACTGTGATATTAAATAACTATTAACAAATGCATCTTAATAATAATTTTTCAAATTTAATTTCTGATTGCTGATTAATTTTTACCTTTACCTTTCAAACAATAAATCCCATTTATGACAGGAACCACTTATCTCTTCAAAGTTCATAAAAGTGAGGAACCGGTAAAGAATAATTTTCGCAGAAGAATTGCATTAAAACAAACCATAGTAAAGGAACTTTATCAGCATGGCGAGTTATCCATTTTCAGGCTCAGCCAGACAATTAAGATGAGTACGCCAACGATTACGCGGGCAGTTGAAGAGTTGATAGAAGAACAACTGATCAGGGAAGTTGGGATAGGGGAATCGACCGGCGGCAGGCGTCCGAGTTTGTTCGGGATTAACCCATCCTCGAGGTATGTTTTAGGGATTGATCTTGAGCGTTCTTTCGTCAGAATGGGAATATTTGATTTTGCCAATCAACCGGTTTCTGAAATTCACGAGTTGAATGAAGGGCTTGATACCCACCCAGACATTCTGCAGTTTATTTCTGAGAAAGTGAGTGAATTGATGGAAGCCTATGGCATTGATGAAGAAAAGATGCTGGGAATAGGAATTTCCCTACCAGGGCTCATTGATATAAAAACAGGGCTTTCTTATACTTACCTGAATACTGGAAGGCCAGCGGCTGAGGTATTGAGTGAAAAAACAGGATTACCGGTTTTTATTGAGCACGATACCCGGGCCATGGCATGGGGCGAACAGGCTTTCGGGCTTGCCCGCGGTTACCAGAATGTATTATGCCTGAATGCCGGCAGTGGAATTGGTCTGAGTATGATCCTGAACGGGAAGATTTATCTGGGCCATTCCGGTTATTCAGGAGAGTTCGGGCACATCCAGATTGAACCGAACGGACAATTGTGCCATTGCGGCAAGATCGGGTGTATCGAAACACTGGCCTCCGGAAAGTCAATGGTCGTAAGAGCCAGGCAGGAAATGGCCGGAGGAGCTGTTACCCAGTTGAACAGCATGATCGATGGTGACCTTTCCAGATTAAATATTAAACTCATTATGGGGGCCGCCCGCAAAGGCGATCAGTTTGCCATTGATCTGCTTGCCAAAGCAGGTGAATCGCTCGGCAAAGGTCTGGCTGTTTTAATTCACCTGTTTAATCCCGAACTGATTATAATAGGTGGTGAAATGTCGAGGGCTGCCGATTACATGATTTCGCCCATCGAGAGCAACCTGAATGTTTATACCATTTCTCGTATCCGCAGAGATGCACGGATTGTTGCATCCAATCTGGGCGATAATGCCAGATTAATGGGAACGCTCGCTCTCGTCATGAACCGGATTTTCGCCTGACACTCATCCGGAAACTATTTCCATGTCAACTTTTTACGGTAATTAAAATACCCCTGAAAAACCTTTGAGCACATTTCATCAGTAAACCCGGATCAAACGCCTTAAAAATGCAGAATTCACCAACCTCCGATTTCAATCGCAAGTCATACGTACTATCCATCAGCATTATTGGTGCTTTGTTCTTTATTTTTGGATTTGTAACCTGGTTGAATGGAATCCTGATTCCATACCTGAAAATAGCCTGTGAGCTCACCAATTATCAGGCACTTTTTGTAGCTTTTGCATTCTATATTTCTTATTTTGTGATGGCACTGCCATCGTCGTGGTTACTAAAAAAGACCGGATTCAAAAAGGGTATGATGCTGGGGCTGTGGGTGATGTCGGTTGGAACCCTTATTTTTATTCCGGCAGCAATGACTCGTACTTACGGTCTATTCCTGACCGGCCTTTTTGTAATGGGCACCGGACTTTCAATTCTGCAAACAGCTTCAAACCCATATGCAACCATTCTGGGACCGCGCGAAAGTGCTGCAAAACGAATCAGTATTCTTGGTATCTGCAACAAACTGGCGGGTGCGATTGCTCCTGTTATTCTGGCCTATTATATTCTTCACGACGGAGACGCCTTTGTTGAAAACCTGAAATCGTTGAATGAAGCTGCCAGATTGGCCGAACTGGATATTCTTGCTGAAAGGGTAATCGGACCTTACATCGTCATGACCATCGTCTTGTTCCTTCTGGGCATCGGAATCAGGTATTCTCCCCTGCCTGAAATTGAAGTTGAAAATGAAGAAGAACGCAAAAACAATGAGCTTTCTGGTAAAAAAAATATTTTTGCTTTCCCTCATCTTCTGATGGGTGTAATTGCTTTGTTTTTCTATGTCGGTGCCGAAGTTATTGCCGGTGATACGATTATTCGCTATGGAATATCTATCGGCATAGAAATTGCCCAGGCCAAGGCATTCACTTCTTACACGCTTATTTCGATGGTTGCCGGTTATATTATCGGAATCATACTGATTCCCAAATACATTTCACAACGAATGGCCTTGCTTTACTCCGGTATTCTGGGAATACTTTTTACCATAGCCGCGATTTACACTTCAGGACTGACTTCTGTTTTCTTTATTGCCATCCTGGGCCTGGCAAATGCATTGGTTTGGCCTGCAATCTGGCCGCTGGCAATCCACAATCTGGGCAGCTTTATCAAAACCGGATCAGCTCTTTTAATCATGGCTATTGCCGGAGGTGCCCTGCTCCCGCTGGTGTGGGGAAAACTGGCCGATGCTGCGGGCTCTCAGCAGGCATACTGGATTCTTATCCCGAGCTATCTGATCATTATTTATTACGCGGTTTGGGGATATAAATTAAAAAACGCAAACTGAATAATATGCAATAGGCCCTGAAAATGCTTGATTGGCTTGAAAAATGGAATATCCGGTAAACTGATTGTTTATTCCAGACCAAACAACACGTTAAAATGTGGCTTACATCTGATGAATCTAACTAAGAATTAATTCTAATAAAATGAAACCAACACTTATGATACTGGCTGCAGGAATGGGCAGCCGCTACGGAGGATTAAAACAGGTCGACCCCATCGGTCCTTCCGGTGAAACAATTCTTGATTATTCCGTTTTTGACGCCATCCGTGCCGGATTTGGCAAAGTTGTATTTATCATCCGCAAGGATATAGAAAACGACTTCAAAGAAATATTTATCAACCGTTTACAAAAGCACATTGAAATAGATTGGGTTTTCCAGGAAACCAGCATTCTGCCCGAGGGCTACACCGCGCCCGAGGGCAGGGTCAAACCCTGGGGAACCGGACATGCTGTATTGATGGCTGCCGGTAAAATTAATGAACCCTTTGCCGTTATCAATGCCGATGACTTTTACGGATACGATGCATTTAAAACAATAACAGACTTTTTCTCCTCCCAGGAAGCTACAGGATCGACAGACTACGCTATGGTTGCCTATGAACTGCAGAATACCCTCTCCGATTTCGGAACGGTTTCACGCGGTGACTGCGCCACTGATGAAGAAGGCTGGTTGCTGAGTGTAACCGAAAGAACTCAGATCGAAAGGGTTAACGGAAAAATTGTGTATCGCGACAACGATGGACGTGAAACTCAGCTCAAAGACAACACGCCTGTTTCGATGAATTTCTGGGGTTTCACACCCGACTTTTTCGATCACCTGAAGAAACAGTTCATTGAATTTATAAAAGCCAACAACGACAACCTGAAATCAGAATTTTACATTCCAACAGTGGTTGACCAGTTGATAAAAAATAACCTCAAAAAAGTGAAAGTTCTGAGTAATTCAGGGCAATGGTTCGGAATAACTTACAAAGAAGACAAACCATTGGTTATCAGTAAACTGAATGATCTGATAGCGAAAGGCCACTACCCTTCCAATCTCTGGAAAGATTAACTTATCCTTATCTTCCAATATGGATTTCGATGTTTCAAAACTTTCGGAGATATTCAGAATTCCTGAAGGCCATTATACTATTGAACATCTTCAGCATGGTCATATCAACAAAACTTTCAGGGTAATTGAAAATGGTACACCCAGGTTTATACTTCAAAAAATAAACACTGGGGTTTTTAATAATCCTGACAGCCTGATGGCCAACTATCAATTGGTTACAAGTAGCCTGAATGCTTCTTTCAGATCCGGTGATTTCAGAATAAAAACGCCTGAAATAATTCAAACACAGGATGGAAGCCTTTATTATACTGACAATCAAATTAATTACTGGAGACTGATTACATATATTGAAGGAATTGAATTTGACAAAGTACGCCGTGATGACCACACAGCCTATGAAGGTGGTCTTGCTTTTGGTTCATTTCTTTCAGGAGTCTCCGGTATTGATCCGGCGTTATTATATGTGATTCTACCTGATTTCCATTCACTGCAAAAACGATACAGCGACTTCCTGAATGCGATGGAATCAAATCCGGCCAACCGGGCTTCTTTGATTTCGCAGGAAATTGAGTTTGTAAAGTCGAGGAACAGGTCTATGCAGATTATCCCCGACCTGATTGCCAAAGGTGAAATTCCATTGCGGGTAGTCCACAACGATACAAAGCTCAGCAATGTCATCTTCTCTCACGAAGGGAAAGCGGTAGGAGTCATCGATCTGGATACTGTGATGCCGGGGTCCGCCTTGTTTGATTTCGGCGATGCCATTCGTTCCTGCGCAAATTCAGCCTGTGAAGACGAACCTGACCTGACAAAGGTGATGTTTGAAATCGGATTTTTCAAGGCTTTTTCCAAAGGATTTGCGCATTCAGCAAAGGGTATACTCAATAAAACTGAGATTAATCATCTCCCGGAATCGGCCTTGCTGCTCACATATATTATAGGTATTCGCTTTCTTACGGATTACCTCAATGGTGATGTTTATTACCATACCCAATATGCAGAGCACAACCTGGTGAGGGCCAGGGTACAATTCAGCCTTTTGAGTCAAATGGAATCACAACTCAATGAGATGCATCTAATTATAAACCAGCTTGTTGATAACCTCTCTGAAGTATAAATCTAAATTTTAACAAATCTTTTTACAATGGGAAGTATAGCCAATCTACTCAGGAAATGTATGTTTCTGGCACTTTTACTGCCGGCATTACAGGCTTTCAGCCAGAAAACCGACCACACCATCATTCCAGCGCCGGTGAGTTATGAAGCAGGAAAAGGTCATTTTGCCATTACGAACCTGACGCAGATAAACATTTCTCCATCATCAAAAGAGCTCTCAAAACTTGCAGATTTATTAAAGGGGAGATTAAGGCTGATGATAAGTCAGGAAGAGTCAGGTAAAACATCTTCCCGGAAAGTTAATACCATCACATTAAAAATCTCAGACACCAAAGAGATTGGGAAGGAAGGCTATAAGCTCACCGTCAATAAGAAGGAAATTACCATATCAGCAAACACCGGCAATGGCATCTTTTATGGAATTCAAACCCTTTTTCAGTTGTTACCGTCTGACATTGAAAACAGAAACCCTGTTGCGGGCGTTGAGAAATGGAAGGTTCCCGTGTGTAAGATTCTTGATTATCCAAGGTTCGGATACCGTGGAATGCACCTTGATGTCTGCAGGCATATGTTTCCGGTTGATTTTATCAAAAAGTACATTGACTTATTGTCGATGTACAAGATCAACAATTTCCACTGGCACCTTACCGAAGATCAGGGCTGGCGACTGGAGATAAAAAAATATCCCTTACTTACAGAAATTGGCTCCATGCGGTCCAGCTCCCCCATCGGACGCAATTCCAGCGATGACAACCAGCCATACGGAGGCTTTTATACCCAGGAAGAAGCCAGGGATATTGTAAAGTATGCTGCAGAAAGATACGTCAATGTGATTCCGGAAATTGAATTACCCGGACATGCCGTGGCTGCTCTTGCTGCCTACCCGGAGCTTTCATGTACCGGCGGTCCATTTGAGGTATATACCAAATGGGGGGTAACTGATGATATTTATTGTGCCGGGAAAGATGAGGTCTTCGTTTTCCTCGAAAATGTTTTGACCGAAGTCATCGGGATATTTCCTTCTACCTACATACATATTGGTGGTGATGAAGCCCCGAAAACCCGCTGGGATGCCTGCCCCCGCTGCCAGAATCGAATGAAAAGTGAAGGATTAAAAGATTCACATGAACTTCAGAGTTACTTTATCCACAGGATTGAAAAATTCTTGAGCCAGAATGGCCGCCAGATCATAGGCTGGGACGAAATACTGGAAGGTGGACTTGCACCCGGTGCAACGGTTATGTCGTGGCGCGGAACCGAAGGAGGTATTCAGGCTGCCCGGTTGGCTCATAATGTGATCATGACTCCGGGAAGACCCTGCTACTTCGATCATTATCAGGGGAATCCTGCAGGAGAACCTTTGGGTTTCGGAGGTTATAACACCCTGAAAAATGTTTATGAATACGAACCAATCCCGGCTGTACTCACTCCGGATGAAGCCAGGTACATACTTGGCTCTCAGGGTAATGTCTGGACCGAGTACATAACCAATTCAGATCATGTTGAGTATATGGCTTTCCCGCGGGCGATTGCGCTGGCCGAAGTAAACTGGTCGGCAAAAGAAAAACGCAATTGGGACAATTTCGTGGATAGGTTTGTTATTCACACAAACCGGCTAAAAGAAAGGGGCGTGAACTACAGTAAAAGTTCATTTAATGTCAGCATCAGAACACAGCCCGACCCCGTAACCGGTGATCTTTCCGTCGTGCTCGAATCTGAAATTCCGGGGAGTAAAATTCTTTATAGTCTCAATCCCACCGGTCACAATCCTGAAACGAAATACAAAGGCCCTTTTAAAATCAGCAATTCACTGAAAGTGGCTGCTATTCTAGAGGTTAATGGAACAAAGCCAGGGAATATTACTGAAAGAAATATTATTGTTCACAATGCCGCCGGGAAAATCCCTGTTCTGAAAACATCGTTTAGCGAACGATATGCTGCAGCCGGACCGGCGACACTGACCGATGGTTGCCGTGCCCAGGCTTTGGCACTTAATTCTGACTGGCTGGGATTTCAGGGTAATGATGCCGATGTATCGATTGATCTGGGTAATGAAATTGAAATTCAGAACATTAACATCGGCTTTTTGCATAACCCTGGAAACTGGATATTTCTTCCAACCGATGTAGAGATTACCCTTTCAACTGATGGAATTAATTACCAACCCGCAGGCGGCATGAGACCTGAACTGCTGACCATACGAGAACCAGTCGCTATTGATTACAGTCATGTCAGGATTAATACTTTTGCCAGGTATATAAGGATTGTGGCAAAAAACAGGGGAATTTGTCCCGAAGGTCATCCCGGTGCAGGTGAAAAAGCGTGGCTTTTCATGGATGAAATCATGGTAAATCAGCCGACTAATTGACAGATTTATTAACGGAAATTTCAATTTTGAGCCTACTCCGAAATATAAAAACTGAAGATCGGACACCAATACACCAAGCCGCAAAATTACGCATAATATTGATTATCATAATATTAAAAAAAAAGGGGGGGGTTTTGGGGGGGCCCGGCGAAAAGGGGGGGGGGGGGGCCAAACAGCGGGGGGGGAGAAAAAAAAAAATTTTTTTTTTTTAAATTAAAAAACCAAAAAAAAAAAAAAAAAAACCATGCAATTGCTATTCAGGCTGAATAACCAGTTTGGCAATCATGGTTGAATTGAAGCCATATAATCTGACCAGGTAAATCCCCGGACTGAGCCCCGAAACATCGACAGAAAGCCTGTCAAACCCTGGCGAGAATTGCTGCGTAAGGACGGTTTTCCCGTCGATACCAGAAATCTTTAATATGGCACCAGTCTGTAGCTCTGGTGTTTCAATTAAAAGAGTACCTGCGGGCGATGGATTCGGAAATATTTTCAAAGGCTCTGAAGCAAAATTGGTAACACCAGTTGCATTATTGAGCGAAAATCTCTTAACAAAATTCCAGATTTCACTGCTTGCGACAATATCACGGTTTGTTATGCCTATTCCGGCTGTCCCGACTGATCCCGGCCAGGTGTGACCACCATTGATAACTTTCAGCAATATAACTTCTGCTGAATCAGTGCAGGGAGCCCAGGAGTAACGTTGCACAGTCGAGCCTTCAGCAACAATGTCGGGAAGGTTAACAATAACCGGAGTTGCCGGACATTCATTGTAATTGTTCCAGAATTCAAGTACCTGATCGACCGACAGATTGCCAAATCCACCATTGTAACTCACAACAAAATCGTTGGTTCCATGAATATGAAGTACAGGCATTTCCCGCTGGGGTGTACATGAACTTGCGGCAACATCAGTCATTGTTCCTGAAACCGGCGCGATGGCAGCAATTCGATTGCCCAATTCACAAGCCAGCCGGTAACTCATGAAACCACCATTTGAAAAACCTGTGGAATACACCCTGTTAAGATCGATGTTGTATCGTTGATGCAGGGTGTCGATCAGTGCTGAAAGGAAACCAACATCATCGGCAGTCGAGCCTCCTGAAAAACCAACATTCCATGAATTCGCAACACCATCCGGATAAACAACTACAAAATTTCCGGTATCAGCTATTGAATTAAAACCTGAAAACTGCATCATTTCCTGCCCATTTTGGGTATAACCGTGCAAAGCTAAAACCAGGGGAATGGCTTCACCGGGGGTGTAGTCAACAGGCAGATAAACAATCCAGGTCCGGTTGATTCCATCAAAGTTAAAGCTGCCATTTATCTGTGACCTGACACTTCCCGATAAAATCAGGCTAAACAACACGAAAATATACATCTTCTTCATCCTGAGCGTTTTTATCGGGGTTTGGGTAATCTGTGTTTAAAAATTGCAATTATATGAACAAATATGCCGTACCAAAGTTATGGAATCTGAAAAAGAAAATGGTTGCAGGAAATATTACTACCTTTATTCTTTTATTGAAACTTCCCAAACAAGTTTGCCTTAACTATCAATTTCGAATTATTAATTGATCTGCTATGTTCGTTGTAAAATTCAATAAAATTCTCCTTCTATCAGGATTTGCGCTTATATCTTTAATAATCAACGCACAAACTCATAAGCTAAAACCGGGTTTTGATAAAGAGGAGTACACTGAAATGCTGAAAATAGCTGCATGCGTAGCCGATACACCCTGGCTTACCCCGAAACTTGTGCCACAAAATTTTAAACTGGTTTACCGCTCACCGGTGACAGGACTCGACAACCGCTGGGATTTGTGGACAGGTAGCGATAACATCGCGGTTATCAGCATCAGGGAACTACCCCAAAGTCGGAAAGCTGGCTCGAAAATTTCTACGCTGCCATGGTACCGGCAACGGGTAGCATGAAATTAAGTAGCGAACAAACCTTTGAATACCACCTTTCTGAAAATCAACGTTCTTCAGTTCATATTGGTTGGTTAATGGCAACCGGTTTTTTATCAAAAGGGATTCTTGTGAAGATCGATTCATGTTATCAAAAAGGGTTCCGGGATTTTCTTGTTACCGGTCACAGCCAGGGTGGTGGCATTTCCTATCTCATGACTGCTTATTTGCTGTATTTGCAAAAAAGCGGATCACTGCCGGAAGATATCCGGTTTAAAACCTATTGCAGCGCTGCACCTAAACCCGGAAATCTCTATTTTGCCTATGATTATGAAACGATTACTTCCGGCGGATGGGCCTTTAATGTGGTAAACACAGCCGATTGGGTTCCCGAAACACCTTTATCCATTCAAACTGTCGATGACTTCAATACAATTAATCCGTTTGTCAATGCTAAAAAAACAATCAGAAAGCAAAGCTTTTCAACCAGGATCGCCATGGGCTATGCTTATGGTAAGCTTGACAGGCCAACCCGGCGGGCGGTGAAAAATTACAGAAAATACCTGGGTAAAACAGCCGGAAAATTTGTAAATAAAACACTGCCGGAATTCCAGGCCCCTGAATACCTGTACGACAACAACTATGTAAGAACGGGCACTACCATTGTGTTGTACGCTGATGAAGAATATTATAAAAACTATCCCGATAATCCGGAAAAGGTTTTTATGCATCATATGGCAGGGCCTTATCTGTACCTGATCAGGATGCTTGATAAATAAGCAAGGAAAGATCCATCCATATCTCTCATTCAGTAACTTGAATATGAACGGGTTAAAAACAGAAAACCCCTTGTTATGAAAATGATAACAAGGGGTTAAAGTGCCCGGAACAGGACTCGAACCTGCACATACTTAAGTATACTAGTCCCTGAAACTAGCGCGTCTACCAATTCCGCCATCCGGGCGAAAACAAATCTCATTTCAAAAAAATGCAGTCTTCCGACTGCTACCGAACTTTTTCGGATTTTAAAAGTGCCCAGGACAAGACTCGAACTTGCACATCCTTAAGGACACCAGCCCCTCAAGCTGGCGTGTCTACCAATTTCACCACCTGGGCAATTGAGTGCGCAAAGGTAAATCTTTTTTTCTTTCTCCAACAAGACTTTCATCATTTTTTTTGTTGATGGAATTGCCGCTAAACCTTATGTTTGTATAACAATTTAAAGTGCAGTTGATTAATGTCAGAAAATCAAATAAAATTATCTGAAATAAGGCTGAAGAATCCAATGTGTATCGGCATCGGAGGGGTCAGCAGGTCGGGTAAAACCTTTCTGGCAGGAATGCTCAGCAGCTCAATCCGCGGATCAATAGTGATTCATCAGGATATGTACATTCCCAAAAAAACTGAAATACCAAAAATTAAAAACCACATCGACTGGGAAAGACCTGAGGCCATTGATTGGAAAAGTTTCAGATCGGCCATTGAGTCATCGGTTCTTTCCGGAAAAACTACCATCGTGGAAGGCCTTTTTGCTTTTCAGAACCCTTCAATCGTTGAATTTTACAACAAATCCATCCTGATAAATATAGGGAAACAGGAATTTATCCGGAGGAAACGGACAGATATGCGATGGGGAAAGGAACCGGTATGGTATATAAATCATATCTGGGAGAGTTATCTTAATTACGGTCAAGCACCATCGCAAATCAAAGATATTCTGATAATCGATGGTGAGAAAGACTTTGAACTACAAATTATTATGCAATATCTTCAACAATCTGATCAGCAAATTTAACCATATCCCAATCGCCTGAAGATTCGGTAATCTCGTTTTAAATTTCACCGATTCTGATTAAACCATTGGTCCAAAAGGGTGTTTAATATCAAATAACAAAAGTTGGTCATGAAATTTACCCTGAAGTACTTTTTAGTACTCCTTTACATTTTATGTTTTCTGAATCTTCCGGCTCAAAAGGTTGAGATTGAGAAACGCATTTCGCTCAATGATTTCCCGGCCATTTCATCAGAATTTCTGAAGGATTCTTTTCCGGATTGCAAAGACATCAGGTATTATAAACAAGTAAACAGTACTGATATAAGCTTTGAAGCAAAGTTTAACTATTCCGGAACCTTGTATAGTGTAGAATTCAATCCAGGTGGCGAATGGCTTGATACAGAATCTGTAGTTAGTTTTAATAGACTGGATATAAATATATTAGTTAATATCAACAATTATCTTGACAAAAGATTCAGTTCCTGCAAAATTAAAAAACTGCAAAAGCAACTTTCTGCTTCCGGCATCCGGTACGAAGCAGTAATCAAAGGCAAAAAGAACGGGAAACCCGATTTTTATGAGTTTCTCTTTGATTCAGAAGGGCATTACCTGCAGGATGAAATCATCATTTTTGAAACTATGTCGAATGAGTTTTAGGAAAATAATAATTTCATTGGCTGGTACCTTTGCCATAAACATACTTTGTGTGGGCATTGCAAAGTCTCAGGACAGATTGTTTTTCACAGCTTTTCCGGGAGTTTCTTTAACAGTTCCTGTTTCCCGGGGTTTTGATTTGATAACGGCATCTTCTTTACAATACAACATTGCAGAAAAATCATACAATGACATTCATTTTCCGGCTGGAGTCAATTATTACGATTTACAGGCCGGAGCTGTTTACAAATACACGCAGATCGTTCAGTTTGCAGCAGCCTGGTATTACAGACACAACGATCCGGGAAGAGTTAATTCAGCTGTTGAAAACAGGTTATGGCAGCAGGTATCATTAAGCGGGATGGTGAATAACCTTCGCATCCGAAACCGCTTCAGACTTGAACAGCGTTTCATCAGTGCGAACAACAAAACTGCCCCTGTCCGTTGGAGGTTCCGGTATCTGGCAGGTATCGAAATCCCTTTGCAGGGAGAAAAAACTGATATCGGAGAATTTTATTTCACTGCTTCCAACGAAGTATACCTAAGCCTGAATGCACCCAGGCCATCTGTTTTCAGCGAAAATTGGGTTACTACGCTTGCCGGTTACAGGATATCTCAGAAAAATCGTATCGAAGGTGGTTTGGCCTGGCAACTTCAGGTCAGAAATCCGGCCCGCGAGCTTAATCATTCCATACATTTTCAGATCAACCTGCATTTAAATCTTAATTTTGAAAAATCTAAACCAAAAAGAAAAATTTTATGAGTTATTTACTACTGACCGGTGGCTTATTATTGCTTATTTTCGGATCAAACTGGCTGGTTGATGGGGCCTCATCCCTTGCCAGGAAGTTTAACATTTCTGACATTGTTATCGGTCTGACTGTCGTTGCATTCGGGACTTCATCGCCCGAACTGGTGGTAAATCTTATCGCCTCCTTCAGCGGTAACACTGACATTGCCATTGGGAATATCCTTGGCAGCAATATATTCAACATACTGGCTATATTGGGTATTACAGCTTTGTTTCTGCCTGTAGCAGTAAAAAACAATACCGTCTGGAAAGAGATTCCTTTCAGCATTCTGGCCATTATAATTGTTGGATTTATGGCCAACGATGTATTGATTGACGGACAACAGAAAAATGAAATCTCAAGAATTGACGGACTGGTTTTGCTTGGCTTCTTTTCTATTTTCATGGCATATACCTTTATTCTGGCTAAACAATCCGGTCCGCTGATGGAGGTTGAAAAAGTACAAATGTCGGTACCGAAATCCGGATTGTATGTAATTATCGGTCTGGTCGGCCTGTTTTTTGGTGGCCGATTTCTGGTTATGGGTGCTGTTGATATTGCACGTACCCTTGGCATGACCGAATCGGTAATTGGGCTCACTGTTGTTGCAGCCGGCACCTCCTTACCGGAACTCGCAACCAGCGTAACCGCTGCACTGAAGAAAAACAGTGATATTGCCATTGGTAATGTCGTTGGCTCGAATATTTTCAATGTTTTTTTCATACTTGGCACAAGCGCAGTTATCAGGCCACTCCCCTTTTCAATTGCTTCAAACTTCGATATAATCGCAGTTTTAGTAGCCAGCCTCCTGATGTTTCTGTTTGTATTTATCGGTAAAGGAAGAAAGATTGATCGCCTCGAGGGAACTTTCTTTTTGATTTTATATGTCGCTTATACTGTTTATCTTGTCCGTTTTTCAGGGTAGAAGCCGGTGTTTACTCCAGTCAATCTTATATTCTTGTTAATCAAATGATTATCGGGATTTTTTCAATTTCTGAATTTCTAAAAATGTCCGTTACTGATACTGGTCGTGCAAATGATATAGGTTTTCAGGCTTAAAATGCTTATTTTTGTTGCAGTAAGTTTATTTTTGGGCAAGTACTAACCATAAATGGTTTTCAAAATCATATAAACATTGATTTTATGTTTACACATAACGACCTTCGTCAGTTTCTTGCAAAAGGGATTGATCCCAAAGTTATAGAGCAGCAGATTGAAAATTTTAAATCCGGCTTCCCATATGTTGAGTTGATTGCAGAAGCGACCATCAGCAATGGCATTAAATCATTTTCCGAGACCGATGCAGATAAATTGATGTTGTTTTATGATAAAAACCACGACGATTTTGAGGTACTTAAATTTGTCCCGGCTTCCGGAGCCGCAAGCCGGATGTTTAAAACCTTGTTTGAGTTCCGGGATATTTATGCCGGAGCAACTGAAAACAGTAAACTCCTGGAAACAGATAAAGGATTTAATTCTGCCTACAATTTTATAACCAACATTCATAAATTCGCTTTTTTTGATGATCTGAAGACCGTTATGTCACTCAACGGTCTGGATATCGAAACCTGCCTTGCCGACAAGGACTATGTGAGCATAATAGACTTCCTGCTCGAAGACAAGGGACTTGGATATGCGGCACTTCCTAAAGCTTTACTGAGATTTCACAGCTACGACGATGGTGCCCGCATGGCCATGGAAGAACACCTGGTTGAAGGTGCCAATTATGGTCAGAATGATGACGGGAGGGTTTCGGTCCACTTTACCGTTTCACCGGAACATGCCGACCGTTTTATAGAAGAAATCAATAAGGTTAAAGATAAATATGAGGAACTGTTCGATGTTACCTATGAATTGACATTCTCCATTCAAAAATCTTCAACCGACACCATTGCCGTTGATTCCAGAAACAAACCATTCAGAAACGATGATGAAACCATCGTTTTCAGACCCGGCGGACATGGAGCACTCATAGAAAACCTTAACGACCGTGAGGGGGAGATCATCTTTATTAAAAATATCGACAACATTGTTCCCGACCGGCTCAAAGATCAGACCTACCGTTACAAAAGAGTCATCGGAGGATACCTCATCGAACTGAGGAATAAAATCTTTGAATACCTCGATAAACTCGAAGCAGGAAATCTGAATGAGAATGAAATCAAAAAAATTATAAGCTTCGCTAAAGAGAAATTATACATTCAACCCGGCCCTGATTTTGAGGAAATGTCTCATATTGAGAAGATTGATTATCTGTTTACCAAATTCAACCGGCCTATCAGGATTTGTGGAATGGTTAAAAACGAGGGAGAACCCGGCGGAGGTCCATTCTGGGTAAAAAATACGCAGGGCGAAGTTTCACTCCAGATCGTTGAATCATCTCAGATTGATCATGAGAATCCCTCTCAAAAAGAGATCTTCAATAAATCAACGCACTTCAACCCTGTTGACCTGGTTTGCTTTGTCCGTGATTTCAACAGCGAACAATTCGATCTGCGTGATTTCGTGGATCCGTCAACCGGCTTTATTTCAATCAAATCGAAAGATGGCCGTGAGCTAAAAGCACAGGAACTGCCCGGATTATGGAATGGTGCAATGGCAGACTGGACTACCATTTTTGTTGAAGTACCGATAATTACTTTCAACCCGGTTAAAACAGTCAACGATTTGTTACGCAAGGAACACCAGCCTGCATAAATCAATGAAGATGCCTGAGATGCCTGAAATTTCAGAGAATATTGCAATTGCTGATCTTGTAGCAACATACCCATTCTCAGTTTCCTTTTTGTCGGAACGGAACCTGCATTGCATTATTTGTGGTGAGCCTGTCTGGGGCACTCTAAAAGAGCTTGCCAGGGATAAAAACTTTTCTCCAAAACAGATTCAGGAATTGGTTGAAGAACTCAAATCCAAGGCTAATAGAATGACGAATGTAGAATGACGAATGACGAAAATTGCATTATTTTGCCATTTGCCTGCCCGGCTTGCCAAATGGTAGCGGATTACAATCATTTGCCGGCCAGACAGGCTAACTTACTTTTCGAATGACGCTCTTCGACTGTTCTCAACTGCGCCAGATCACCGACGCACAGAGTAACAAAAAGCGATTATTTACAGAATGATGTATGATTTAAGGAGCCAGCCGTTCTTTGATCCACTCATTTCCATCGCTCCTGAACCTGATCCTGTCGTGCAACCTACCCGGCCTCCCCTGCCAGAATTCAAAGGTATGGGGAATCACAGCAAAACCACCCCAGTTATCTGGTCTTACAATTCCTTCCGAGATTGTCTTTTCTGCAATACTGTTGTATAACTCTTCCAGCGTTTTTCTCCCGGTTATAACATCGCTTTGTGGAGAAGCAACAGCTCCGATTCTGCTTTCCAAAGGCCGGGAATTGAAATAAGCATCAGATTCCTCATCTGAAACACGGGCAGCTGTTCCTTCTACCCTTACCTGCCTTTCAAGTTCCGGCCAAAAGAACAACAATGCTATTTCTGAATTTGCAGTCATCTCCTTCCCTTTTCTGCTGCTATAATTTGTGAAGAAAGTAAACTTTCCGTCATCGATGCCTTTTAACAATACCATCCGCGAAGAAGGTCTTCCATGCTCTGAAACTGAAGAAACTGCCATTGCTGTTGGCTCAAGTGCCCCGGCATTAACAGCTTCATCGAGCCACATAGAAAAGAAAGCAACCGGATTGCTGCCTACAGCAACGGCATCGAGTGAATGCTTAATATAATCTTTCCTGATTCCAGCGATATTCATATAGTTTTTTTTCAATTAACATTAAAGAATTGAAACTGTTCAATTATTATCATAACGGAATATTCTGGTACATTTGCATATTAAACCGAACTTATATGATATTTTGCAGGAAGTCCGCACTGATTGCATTGCTTCTGGTAATTTCTGTCGTCAGCAATGCCCAGAATTTACTGATCGATTCAGAATATATTGCATCGGTTGAGAAAGAACGCACCGAAAAGAACAGGGAATTCATTGAAGATGAAAATTCACCACTCGATTCCATTAAAAAGAAGGAGTTCCCGGGACTGGGCTATTTCGGGGTTGACCCAAAATGGCGGGTGTCTGCAAGAATGGAAAAATACAGTAATCCGGACACTTTAAAAATGAAAACCACAACCGAAAGGTTACCGCTTTATCTTGTTTATGGGAAGGCATATTTTTGGGTTGAAGGAAAGGAATTTGCGCTCACCATTTACCGAAATGTCGGATTGATGAGTAAACCGGGATATGAAGATTACCTTTTTGTCCCTTTCAGGGATGAATCATCAGGTCAGGAGAGCTATGGCGGGGGCAGGTATATTGATGCCAGGGAGGTTGAAGGAGACTCAATTGTGATCGATTTCAACAAGGCTTATAATCCTTATTGTGTATACAGTAAAAAATACAGTTGTCCTGTTCCACCGGCAGAAAATTTCCTGGAATTGTTGGTTACTGCAGGAGAAAAGGATTTCAAACATTAGTTAATTACGATTCAATATACGAGTCAACATTTTATTGATTTCAACTGTTTTAATCCCGCAAAAATTACCTTGTTGAATTTCACTGTAATGACCAATGCAATAATACCGGTTTCAAAATATACATCTTTGGTTGTTGTTTTGGTATGTCTGTTTGACGGACATATTAATGCACAGACGTACAAAATGCGTGAAAACTGGTATTTTGGATCTCAGTTAAGCATCGTGTCTTTTTTTGGAGATTTGAGTGTTCACGATTTTGACCCGGTTAGAAAACTAACTGAAGAAAGCGACCTTGCCTGGGGATTTCTTGCCGGTAAATCGATCAACAGGCTGATTGATACCCGAATCTACTATAACCACGGCCATATGAGAGGCTCCAATGCAGGCCTCGATATGTACTTCAGCAATGATTTCAATGAATTCTGCTTAGGCACCACACTCAATCTCAGTCGTTTGATAAAACCAGCCAGCAATTCAAGGCTAACTATTGCGGCTTCCGCCGGTTTGGGGCTGAACTTCTACAGATCCATAAAATACAGTATAACTGATGGTTCCTACCTTTCATCAGAAGGCTTTTCACAAGAAAAAAATCCGGTTGGTGAAGCCAGTTCTGCCCTGGTCGTACCTCTGGGCCTCGAATTAAATTACCACCCGGGGAAGAATTGGATGTACCTCCTTGGCTTTTCTTTCCGGATGCACAACCAGGATCTTCTGGATTCACACATAGGCTCCACAGGCATTAGCGACCGCTACTCTCTTTTATCGATTGGATGTTCATACATCGTAAATCCTAAAAAAAAGAAACCAAAACAAAAAATTCCCGGAGTCCCGGAGAGTTTCTGATTAATTGTTGAAAGTAATTAGAGATTTACGAAGGAAACAGGATAGGTCTGTTTTCAAAAATAGCATATTCCGGATGTTTTCTCTTTTGCATGCCGCATGATTCTGTGAGTGTTCCCGGAATACAAATTTTTCATATCGCACACCTGCACTTCATTCAAGGTGTAACAAAATAACTGTCCTGCCCTTCTGGGTCATTGGTAAAATCAGGTTTACTCAACATTTTTAAGGGTTGCTTCCCCAAACATGAATACGAATTGATATGTGAATCTTGTAACATAAATATAATGTTGTGTAATGGTTTTAACCACTTCCAGGTTTAATTTTGCTTTATAATTTCCAGCCTAAAATTTTCAGGAGTTCATTCAAATAAATGAGTTTTCCTTAAAATCAGGTGTTACAATATTTTAAAGAATTACTTTTCAACCAATTGACTGTCAGACAACCTCAAACAGACTACATTGGGTTGATTACAAAAAAGGGATAAACTGCCATGACTAACCTGACTAATTTATTTTCAAGACTTACTGCTGTGGTTGCGATCATACTTACCTTATACCTGTGTACAAATACAGTTAAAGGTCAGACATATGATATTCGCGATAATTGGTATATGGGGCCACAAATTTGCCTGGTATCGTTTTTCGGAGATTTGAGCGTGCATGATTTCGATCCTGTCCGAAAGCTGACTGATGAAAGTGATTTCGGGCTGGGATTGATGGCAGGCAAATCGATCAACCGGCTTATGGATGCAAGGATAAACTACATTCATGGCAAAATGAAAGGTTCAAATCCGGGACTTGACATGAACTTTAAAAGCAACTTTGATGAAATAAGCTTAGGTTTGACTATCAGTCTGAGCCGGTTGATCCTGCCTTTTAGAATTTCGAAAATAGATCTGATAGCTATGGCAGGGATAGGTTATATTAATTACAGGTCAATAAAGTACAGTTTGTCAAATGGTACATACCTCTCTTCAGAGGGCTACACAAAGGAAAAGCAAGCTATTGGCAAAGCCAGCTCATCACTCACTATACCCGTTGGTTTTGAATTAAGCTATCGCATAAGTCAGAACTGGATAGCTTCAGGAGGGTTTTCGTTTCGCTTATACTATCAGGATCTGCTTGATTCACAAATCGGTTCAACAGGAATAAATGATCGCTACTCAGTTGCATCCATAGGACTTTCGCATATTTTTAACCCGATAAAAAAGAAGGCATACCGGAATTCATTCGGATGTCTGGATAGTTTTTAAAGCCGGGATGAAAGCATTGAGGTTGATTGATGTAATTACTGCTCTTTATTTTCAGACAAATCATTTAGCAGAAAGTTGATCTTTCTGATGATCTCATGGTTTTTCTTTGTTTCCTCTTCATTCTGAGTCCGGAGTTTACCTGCAAGATTTATGAGGCTGTTGCGTTCATCTAAAAGTGATCTTGTCATTTGCCTGAGTTCCTCCACATTGTCGGGTAATTCAGAGCTAAATGTAAGATCCGGATGCGAATTCACCTTAATTTCTGAGGAAGTCTTTCTCCTGTTCCGGAGTTGTTTATTTTCATCCTCAAGTTGTACGCACTTATCCTGGAGTGATAAAAGTCTTTCCTGATTTAGCTGCATTCCCTTTTCTAGTTCATCGCGAAAATCGAGTTCACGTTGTTTCACTCTCCGGAGTTCTGCATCAGCCAATTCCAATTGTTGATTTTTTTCTACAGCTTTGCTTGCATAATGATCAAGCCCTATTCTGAGTTTCTTTATTACACTGTAGCGGGAAACAAGGAAATAAATTAAAATAAGGCAGATAATGAGTAATACAACGACTGCTGCTTTCAGATAGGCACCAGAAAACACTTCCAATATATCCTTATTCTCAATGTCTTTCTTTTGAGTAAATAATTTTTCATTTTGCACTGAAAGCACCTTCAAATCATCTATCAGGGCAGAATCCGACAGGATTCTTTGTTTTAGTATATCAATCACCTGCTGGTCGCGTTTCACCACCTGCTCAAGATTATCAGATACCCGTTTAAGGTTCAGCCAGGTATTAATTGTCATGGTATCCCTTACCGATCTGTATTTGTTATAATAGTATGCCCTTTCTTCCAGGAGAAGAGAGTCTGAATTTACTTCTTTTCCCATTAAAGATGTGAAAGGAATAAACGGGAAGAAGAGGATGAATAAAAGAATCAGTTTGAATTTTAACATATCGTTACCAAAGTTAAGCATATTACCCGGTTTATCAGCCCATGCTCCCGGTTTTTAGAATAACCTGATTGAATTTACCAGGTTAGCTTGGAATTTTATAATAATTTTGCATAACAAATATTTCTATGCCTGAATATGAAACGCTCATTCCCATTCTTTCTGCAATTAACTTTGACGATATCACTCCTGACTGTATCTCAGATATATGCTCAAAAAGGATACAGGATCAACATTCAGGTTGAAGGATTGAATGACAGCCTGATATTACTGGCAAATTACAATGGTGATAAACAGTTTGTTACTGATACAGCTTTTAAAGTTAAAGGTCCCGGATACTCCTTTACCGGTGGCAAAACACTTCCTGAAGGCATGTACTTTGTTGCAGGAGCCAATAAAGCCAAGCTCTTCGATTTCATTGTTTCCGGTAAACAGGAATTTACTTTAACAGCCACAAAAGAAAAGCTTCCTGCAAGTCTCGGATCAAAAAATAGTCCTGAAAATCAATTATTTTTCGATTATATTAAATTTCTTTCCGATAAGCAAAAGCAACAGGCTGAATTGGTTGAACTTAAGAAAAAGGCTGCACCTGGTTCCGACTCTTCTAAAATGGCAGATGGCCGGATTGCTTTGCTCAACAAAGAAGTTCAGGATTACATTTCAGATATCATCAATTCCAATCCGGGAAGTTTTATTGCGTTATTTCTCAAATCAATGAAGGAGCCTGAGATCCCTCCAACACCCGTTTTAGCAAATGGCAGACCAGATTCAACTTTTAACTACCGTTACTTCAAGGCCCATTTCTGGGATAACATCAACCTTTCCGACGATCGCCTGGTGAGAACACCATTCCTTCATTCAAAAGTTGAGCAGTATCTGACAAAGCTCACTCCACCAACCCCCGATTCATTGATAGTGGCCATAGATAAATTATTCAGAATGGCCGGCAACAACCAGGAAACCTTTAAATATCTGATGTGGTACCTGACTGTCAAGTATGAAAGTTCTGAAATAATGGGGTATGATGCCATTTTTGTGCACCTGGTTGATACTTATTACGCCGACCCCAAAATGAGTTGGATGAATGCTACGGTTAAAGAAAATCTTATAAAGCGGGCAATTGTACTGAGGCCTTTGCTGATCGGCCAGCCTGCACCGCAGATGATCCTTTACGATACTTTGCAGAAACCTGTTTCACTTCACAAAGTGAATGCAGAATACACACTCATTTATTTCTGGGATCCGGATTGCAGTCATTGCAAGAAAGAAACGCCACTCTTAAGGGACTTCTATGAAAAGAACAGGTTTCAGTATGATCTGGAAGTTTATGCGGTTTGCATGGATACATCCTGGAAGGAAATGAAGAACTATATACTGAAAAACCAAACTAAATGGATAAATGTCAACGGGTTTTACAGCATGACTTCCGATTTCAGGGAAGTATATGATGTGCACAGCTCTCCTGTAATGTATCTGCTCGACAGGAATAAAATCATTATTGCCAAGCGGGTACTAACCGAACAAATGATGGGAATTCTCACGAACAGAACCAAAAAGGATCCAATAAAATAGGATAATAATAAAAAAGCCACCAATACTGGTGGCTTTTTTATTATCAGAATTTGCATTCCTCTAATTTTTAACCGCTTCCACAATAGCTTTGAAAGCAACGGGGTGGTTCATAGCCAGATCGGCTAAAACCTTACGGTCAAGGTTGATATTCTTTTTCTTGAGTTTGCCCATAAATACCGAATAAGACATATTGTACTCTCTTACTCCTGCATTGATACGGACTATCCACAGGCTGCGGAAATTGCGTCTTTTCTGGCGTCTGTCACGGTATGCATACACCATGCCTTTTTCGTATGCATTTTTAGCAACCGTCCAAACATTTTTCCTCCGGCCGTACTGTCCTTTAACGGCTTTCAGGATTTTTTTTCTTCGTGCCCTTGAGGCCACTGAATTTACTGATCTTGGCATTTTGTTTTTGTTTTTCGCTTTCGCGTTCCTTTATAAGAGGAATCTTTGGTGCAGAAAGCAAGGGTTAATAAATTAACACGGATTTAAGCAAGCATTTGTCTTACATTCTTAGCGTCGGCCTTGTCAACGATGGCTGAATAAGTCAGGTTACGTTTACGTTTGGTCGATTTTTTCGTAAGGATGTGGCTTTTGTAAGCATGCTTCCTTTTCAGTTTACCGGTGCCGGTTACATCAAACCGTTTTTTTGCAGCGGATTTCGACTTCATTTTTGGCATTACAATAGTTGTTATTGGGTTTATATTGAGTTTTTATTCAAAACTTTCTACTTCTTTGGTGCGATGATCATGATCATACGCTTACCTTCCAGCAAAGGAAGCTTTTCAACTTTTCCGTAATCCTCAAGAAGCGAAGCAAACTGAAGCAGTTTGATTTCGCCCTGGTCTTTGTATACAATACTGCGACCCCTGAAAAATACTTCTACTTTAACTTTTGCTCCTTCTTCAAGGAATTTCATTGCATGCTTTAATTTGAAATTAAAATCATGCTCATCTGTATTCGGTCCCAGCCTGATCTCCTTTACAACAATTTTAGCAGATTTGGCTTTGATTTCCTTCTGTTTCTTTTTGAGTTCGTAAAGAAACTTCTTGTAATCAGTTAATTTACAAACCGGGGGATTTGCGGTCGGGGAAATCTCCACCAGGTCCAGTTCCAGCCTTTGGGCCATGGCCAATGCATCTTTGATATTGTAAATACCAGGTTCAACATTTTCGCCCACAACACGAACAACCGGAGCTTTAATTCGTTCGTTAATAAAGTGTGGATCTTCTTTCTTCCTTTGTAAAGGACGCGGACCCCTCGGATTTCTAAACGGCGTTGCTATACTATTTCCTCCTCAGGTTAGTGAATAATCTGACAGGCAGTTTATTGCATTGCTGCACTGATTTCTTTGTTAATCATTTCAATAAATGCTTCGGGTGTAAAAGTACCCAAATCACCGACACCATGCCTTCTCACGGAAATGGTGCCATCAGCTTCTTCCTTTTCCCCGACAACCAGCATAAATGGTATTTTGCTTATCTCGGCATCCCTGATTTTCCGGCCTGCCTTCTCACTTCTCTCGTCAATTTGGCCGCGAATGTCGGAATTATTCAGGAATTTTAAAAGTTTTTTCGAATAATCAAGGTATTTTTCGCTAATCGGCAATATGATAACCTGCTCAGGTGTAAGCCAGAGAGGGAAATTCCCGGCTGTATGCTCGATCAGAACAGCGACAAAACGCTCCATTGAACCAAAAGGTGCCCGGTGAATCATGATGGGACGATGCTTTTGGTTATCGTTGCCAATGTATTCAAGTTCAAACCTTTCAGGTAGATTGTAGTCAACCTGTATGGTACCGAGCTGCCATTTACGGCCAAGTGCATCCTTTACCATGAAGTCGAGTTTGGGACCATAAAATGCAGCTTCACCATATTCTACAACTGCATTAAGGCCTGCTTCCTGTACTGCATTTAAAATAGCACTTTCAGCTTTCTCCCAGTTTTCGTCACTTCCAATATATTTGTCCCGGTTTACCTTATCGCGCAGTGAAATCTGTGCGGTGAAGTTCTTAAAGTCAAGAATATTAAAGATATGCAGAACAATGTCAATAACTGCTATAAATTCGGCTTTCAACTGATCAGGCGTACAGAAAATGTGCGCATCATCCTGGGTAAATCCGCGAACACGCGTAAGACCATGCAATTCACCACTTTGCTCATAACGATAAACAGTCCCGAATTCTGCATAACGGATCGGCAGGTCTTTGTATGATCTTGGCCTGGATGAATAGATTTCACAATGGTGAGGACAGTTCATGGGTTTAAGCATAAACTGTTCACCTTCAACAGGAGTGGAAATCGGCTGAAAACTATCCGCGCCGTATTTCTGAAAATGGCCTGATGTTTTGTAAAGCTCAATATTCCCAATGTGCGGTGTGATAACAGGTTGATAACCGGCTTTCTGCTGTATATTCCGGAGAAATCTTTCCAACCGGTCGCGAAGCATAGCGCCCTTGGGAAGCCACAATGGGAGACCTGAACCTACCTTTTGTGAAAAGGTAAACAATTCAAGCTCTTTCCCCAGTTTCCGGTGATCACGTTTTTTTGCTTCCTCAAGCAATTCAAGATAATCTGTAAGCTCTTTTTGTTTTGGGAAGGTTATTCCATAAATGCGGGTAAGTTGTTTGCGCTTTTCATCGCCACGCCAGTAGGCACCTGCAATGTTGAGCAACTTAACGGCCTTTATAAAACCGGTATCGGGGATATGCGGCCCACGGCACAAATCAGTAAAAACGCCAGATTCATAAAATGTTATCTGCCCGTCTTCCAGATCTTTGATCAGTTCGAGCTTGTATTCATCATTTTTTCTGGTGAAATAGTCGAGCGCCTCAGCTTTTGAAACTTCTTTGCGGACATAAACCTGCTTTTCACGGGCAAGTGCCAGCATTTTATCTTCTATGGCTTTGAGTTCTTCTGCTGAAATCTCATGATCGCCAAAATCCATATCGTAATAGAACCCATTTTCTATGTCTGGGCCTATACCAAATTTTACTCCCGGATAGAGAATTTCAATAGCCTCTGCCATCAGATGCGCTGATGAATGCCACATGGTAGCCTTACCTTCCTGATCGTTCCAGGTAAGCAGTTTAACATGGGCATCGGTATTTATCGGACGGGATGCGTCCCACACTTCGCCGTTCACACTTGCTGAAAGCACATTACGGGCGAGGCCTTCGCTGATGCTTAATGCAATTTCCAGTGCGGTAATCCCTTCCGTATACTGTCGGATTGAATTGTCGGGCAGGGTAATATTAATCATTGTAATAATTTGGCTTTATATTCGGAAAATGAGGTGCAAAGGTAAGGAAATTTACTGAATTAACGGGTGGTCATGAATAAAAAATTGGAATAGTGGCATGATGGAAGGATGGATCAATGGAATGATGGAAGAATGGAACGATGGAAGGGAAAATGGAACGGGGAAATGGCCATTTGATCAGGTTGGTATTTGCTGGTTGATCGTAATTTTTCAGGCTGAATATTAAAATCCAATTTTCCTTTAGACTTTGAACTTTAAACTTTGAGCTTGTTCCATATGAACGATGGCTTCCGGAAATCATGAACCAATGGCTAATGAGACGCAAGCATTGCGTCTTTACCAACAAAAATTCAAAACCAACCTGTTCTTCACTTTCCTCTTGAAACCTAACAGGTTAAAAGAAATATCTCACATCTCATTTTTCACTCTTTCTTCACTTTTCACTCTACACTCTCTTCAATATACACTTCGCATTTCATTCTTCTTAAAACCTAACAGGTTAGAAGAAAACCTGTTAGGTTTATTTTCATTTCTCACAACTTTTCACTCTTCACTTTTCACTTTTCACTCTTCACTTTTCACTTTCGTCTCAGGCTTCGTCAAACGGCAGTTTGAGCACTTGTGCGGTTGTTACCTGCTTCTTCAGTTTTTCCATATCCTTTTTAAGGGTAGCCACAGTAACTGCCAGGTCTTCGCGGGGCAGGTTGGGTTCGGGCAGGGCACTGCTGATGTAATGAACGAATTTCCAGACCTCACGCACATCTTTAATTTCGATGTCGTACGGTTCATAAAACGGATTGAGCGAATGCAGGCTCAGTCTGGCATCCTGTTTTATATGATTGGATACCACCTTAAACATAATTCCATCGTCGAGGGTTAGTATGATGTAAGGTTGGCCATCGCGGATCAGGTTCCAGTTCTGCACAAATTCACCGGTTACCCACGAACCATCCGGGATCGGCAGCATGGAGTCGCCGCTAATCTGAAAGGTACGGTATTTACGGTCTTTCGAGAGAAATGGCATGTGAAATGTCGGCAATACCTTAATATACTCCGGATCTGCAAAGCCAACGCGGTAGCCGGCTGAAGCCTTCTGATTAACCACTTCGATGTTTTCGGTGTTGCTGCTGTCAACAGTGGTTGTCAACACCCTTATTTTGCTACCGGTTATAAATACATCATAGCCCTTTTCTAGCTGCAGCAATTCGCTCTGCGATAATTTTGACAGGTCGATCTTGAGCATTGTATCCACTGAAACACCGAAGTACTTCGAAAAAGCGAGCAGGGATTCTATGCCGGGCTGGGCAACCTCATTTTCATAGCCACTCAGGGTGGGTCTTTTCATCCCGAGGGCAAAGGCTACATCGTCCTGGGTGCGGCCTCGCCTCTTGCGCAAAAGTTTGATGTTTGAAGCAAAAATATTCATGGTTTTGTTGCAGTTGTTAAAATAATGATTATATTGTAATCAGAATTTTGGTTAGATTTTAATCAAAATTACAACAAAAAATCAACGATTCAACAAACCGGTAAAAATATTTTTTCATGATACAGTCCGGCGACAGCAGAACCATTGTACATATGGACCTTGACACATTTTTCGTGTCGGTTGAGCGCCTGAACAACAGCCGGTTAAACGGCCTTCCTGTGATTATCGGGGGCATGTCGGATCGCGGTGTGGTGGCGGGATGCAGCTACGAAGCCCGTACTTTTGGGGTGCATTCGGCCATGCCGATGAAGATGGCCCGGGCGCTTTGTCCCGATGCCCTGGTTATCCGGGGCGACATGGAGCAGTATACGCGCTACTCAAACGAGGTCACCAACATCATTGCCGAACAGGCGCCCGTTTACGAAAAGGCCTCCATCGATGAGCATTACCTCGACATAACGGGCATTGACCGTTTTTTCGGGGCAGTAAAATGGTCGCACGAGCTGAGGCAGCGGATTATACACGAAACGGGCCTGCCCATATCGCTGGGTCTCTCGGTAAACAAAACCGTTTCAAAAATAGCTACGGGCCAGGCCAAACCCAACGGCGAACTCGAAATATCGCGCGAACGGATCATGCCCTTCCTTAGTCCGCTTTCGATCAGCAAAATCCCGGGCATCGGCGATAAAACCTTCAGGCTGTTGCGCTCCATGGGCATTGCCCGGATCGATACGCTGAGCCGTATGCCCATCGAGATGGTGGAGCGCGTGCTGGGCAAAAACGGCATCATCATCTGGAAAAAAGCCAATGGCATCGACCCTACGCCTGTTGAGCCTTACTCCGAACGCAAATCAATAAGCACCGAAACCACTTTTGAACAGGACACCATTGACATTGCCATGATCAACGACCTGCTGCTGAAGATGGTAGAGAAACTATCGTACCAGCTGCGTACGAAACAGAAGCTGACCTCCTGCGTTACCGTAAAGGTACGCTATGCCAACTTCGACACGCATACACTTCAGCACCGCATTCCCTACACAGCTTTTGATCATACGCTGCTGCCGGTTACCCGCAGCCTTTTCGACAGGCTTTATCAACGGCGTATGCTCATCAGGCTCATCGGGGTCAGGTTCAGCCACCTGGTGAGCGGGGTGCAGCAGATCAGCATGTTCGACGATTCGCCCGAAACCATCAGCCTGTATCAGGCCATGGACCGCATACGCAACCGCTTCGGCAGCCACGCCGTAACACACGCTGCAGCGCTGGGGGCTATTGCGGGGGATGAGAGATAGGAGTGGCGCAGGGCACAGAGCACAGGGGGGGAGATGGCAGACAAGGGGACGGACAAGGGGACTTACAGACAGGACTGGGAAACAGGGACTGAGAGACTAAGAGACTAAGAGACAGGGACTGAGAGACTAAGGACTAAGAAAAATAGAAACAGGAATACCGAAGGGCTAAGGATTTTTAAACTGAAACTTTGAACCTGATCTGGAACCCACAAGGAATTCTGAAATTCTGAAAAAACCTTGGGAACCCTGAACTTTGAATTCTGTAACCCTGTAACCCTTGAACCCTTGAACCCTTGAACCTTTGCCCTGAAACCCTAACCTTTGAACTCCAACTTTTTGTAACCCTTTTAACTTAACCTTGAACTCTTGAACCCTTGAACCTATTCTTGAACTTTGAAAACCTGAAACCTGAAATCACTTTTTACTTTTTACTTTTTACTTCCCCAATGCACCTGACCTTCAACTCATATTACAGCCTGCGCTACGGCACCCTGCCCATCAACGAGCTTCCTCCCCTTGCCGTGGAGGCAGGAGCAGAAGTAGCACTGCTTGCCGACATCAACAACACCACAGGTACCGTCGACTTTGTGAAAGCCTGCCACAAAGCATCCATAAGGCCCATAGCCGGGGTTGAGTTCAGAGAAGGCAACCGGCTTCTCTATACGGGGATAGCTGAAAACAACCAGGGATTCAAAGAACTGAACGATCTGCTGAGCCGGAGCAACCTGCAGGAGACTCCCCTGCCCTGGCCGGCTCCGCCCCTTAAAAACGTGCTGGTTGTTTATCCATTCGGGAGCCGGCTTGCAGGTGAAATGGCCGAAAATGAGTTTACCGGAGTTTGTACTTCAGATATTAACAGGTTACAGATGTCTGATTATCAGAAATATCCTGGCAAATACATCATTCATCAACCCATCACCTTTAAGGACGAGAAAGGTTATGAACTGCACCGCTACCTGCGCGCCATCGACAACAATATTTTACTGAGCCGCCTCACACCGGCCATGATTGCAGGAAGTGAACGGATGATGATGAACCTGGACAGCCTGAAGAAAATCTTCGCCAATTACCCTGAATTGATCAGAAATACCGAAAGGCTGACAGGGCGTTGCAGCATCGATTTTGATTTCCGGATGATCAAAAACAAAAAGACCTTCACGGGTACCGCTTACGACGACCGCCTGCTGCTTGAAAAACTGGCTGCCGATGGTCTGGCGTACCGCTACGGCAAGAACAACCGCGAAGCCGCTGCACGTGTGCGCCACGAACTCGACATCATCGACAGGCTGGGGTTTGGCGCTTACTTTCTCATTACCTGGGACATTATCCGCTATTCCATGTCGCGCGGATTCTACCACGTGGGCCGTGGCAGCGGAGCCAACAGCATTGTGGCTTATTGTCTCAGGATCACCGATGTTGACCCCATTGAGTTAAACCTCTACTTTGAACGTTTCCTGAACCCGAAACGCAGCAGTCCACCCGATTTCGACATTGATTACTCATGGAAAGAACGCGACGATGTACTCGATTACATCTTCAAGCGGTACGGGCGCGATCACACGGCCCTGCTGGGTGCAACCTCCACTTTTAAGGGAAAATCCATACTGCGTGAACTTGGAAAGGTAATGGGACTACCCAAGGCTGAACTCGACCGGCTGGTAGACGACCCGGACAATCCGCTGAACCAGGATGACATTACCCGGAAAATCATCGGAATCGGTACGCAAATGACGGATTTTCCCAATATCCGGAGCATACATGCGGGCGGGGTACTGATCTCGGAAGAACCCATCACCTGCTATACTGCACTCGACCTGCCACCCAAATCGATGCCGGTAACCCAATGGGATATGTATGTAGCCGAAGACATCCGCTTCGAAAAACTTGACATCCTGAGCCAGCGCGGAATCGGGCATATCCGCGACTGTGTAGACATTATCAAGGCAAACCATGGCATCAGCATCGACATACACCAGGTTGAGAAATTCAAGCAGGACCCCAAAGTAAAGCAACAGCTCCGTGATGGAGAGACCAACGGCTGCTTCTACATTGAAAGCCCTGCTATGCGTGGCCTGCTGAAGAAACTCCGGTGTGATAATTACCTCAGCCTGGTGGCCGCCAGTTCGATTATCAGGCCCGGAGTGGCCCGGTCGGGTATGATGCGCGAGTACATCCGCCGCTTCCACAATCCGGATGGGTTCGACTACATACATCCGGTTATGAAGGAGCAATTGAGCGAAACCTACGGGGTGATGGTTTACCAGGAGGATGTGCTGAAGATTTGCCATCATTTTGCCGGCCTCGATCTGGCCGATGCCGACGTGCTGAGGCGTGCCATGAGCGGGAAATATCGCTCCAGGATTGAGTTCCAGAAGATTATTGATAAATTTTTCGACAACTGCCGTGTCAGGGGATATTCTGAAGAAGTCACCAACGAAGTATGGCGGCAGATCGAATCGTTTGCCGGTTATTCATTTTCAAAGGCCCATTCAGCTTCGTTTGCCGTTGAAAGCTACCAAAGCCTGTACCTTAAATCGTACTTTCCGGTAGAGTTTATGGTAGCCGTAATCAATAACTTCGGAGGGTTTTACCAGAGTTGGGTTTATTTCAACGAAGCGCGTCGCTGCGGGGCAAGTATCGAACTGCCATGCGTGAACCGGGGCAGTTACCTGAATACCCTTTCAGGAAACACGATCTACATCGGATTTGTGCATATTTCAGGACTGGAAAGCAGCCTGGCCGGTACCTTACTTGCTGAAAGGGAACAAAACGGGATTTTTACCGACCTGTACGACTTCGTGGAGCGGGTGCACCCCGAAATGGAACAGTTGATCATACTCATAAGGACCGGAGCACTGAGATTTACCGGCCTAGGCAAACAGCAGCTTTTATGGGAAGCCCACATGCTGGCAGGTAAAAAGCAGCCAGAACCAGCCATCGCGCTTTTCAGGCAACCGGTAAGGCAGTTTAACCTGCCGGTTCTGGTGCACAATCCGCTCGAAGATGCCTACGATGAAATAGAACTGCTTGATTTCCCGGTCAGCATGAGTTATTTCGATATGCTCAAAACGAATTTCAGGGGCCAGATAGTTGCCCGCAACCTAAGTGCTTCTTTAGGCCAGACCGTAAAAATGACCGGTGTGCTGGTAACCATCAAGTATGTGCGTACCATAAAAAATGAAATCATGCATTTTGCCACCTTTTTCGATTGCGACGGCGAATTTTTCGACACTGTGCATTTTCCCGATATCGCCAGGGCATTCCCGTTCAGGGGCAGAGGGGTTTACCTTTTGCTGGGCAAGGTGGTGGAAGAGTTCGGATTTCCTTCGGTAGAAATCATTAAGATGGCAAAACTGCCCTTACTGAGTGACCCAAGATACCTATAGCGGGCTATGTTTATATATACCTTGAAATTATTTCAAGCAGAATTTCTTTCTTTATCGGTTTGGCAATATAATCGTCGCAACCGGCCTCCAGGCTTTTTTCCCTCTCCCCCATCATGGCAAAAGCCGTCTGAGCAATAATGGGCAGATCAGGCCTGATTATTTTTATCTCCCTGGTTGCGGTATAGCCATCCATAACAGGAAGTTCTATATCCATCAGGACCAGATTAACGGAGGGGTCTTTCTTACATATATCAATCGCAACAAGTCCGTCACCAGCACGTAAAATATTGCCATTTAACTTTTCAAGTAAAGAACTGATATAGAAATAATTGGTATCAACATCTTCGACCACCAGGATATTTTTACCGCTCAGATCCAGTTGTTGGGCAGGTGAAACTTCAATTTCAAACAGTGTTTCAGATCGATGATTTCCAACCTTCAATGGGATGGAGAACCAGAAAGTCGAACCTTCTCCCGGAAAGGAATCGAGCCACATGGTTCCACCAAGCAATTCTACCAGGTTTTTTGAAATTGTCAGACCAAGGCCGGTCCCGGTAATGTTTCGTGCTGCCACTTCTTTTACCTGACCAAACCGTTCAAAAATCAGCTTTTGCTGATCAACCGGGATACCAATGCCGGAATCGCGGATATAAAACTCAATTTTGTTTCCTCTTACACGATATCCCAATTCAATAAAACCTTCATCGGTGAACTTAATGGCATTCCCAACAAGATTGGTTATGATCTGTCTGAGTCTGACAGGATCAGTATAAACAGCGAAATCAGGTTCAGATTTTCCAGTTTGCATGTAGAAAGTCAGGTGATCTTTGCGTAACCGGGTAAGTTCCTTATTAAAGAATCCCTCCAGATCAGCAAACAATTCATTAAGATAACAGTCAGAATAAAGGATTCTTAACTGACCTGCTTCAATTTTCGAAATATCAATGATATCGTTGATCAATCTTAACAGGTTATCACCGCTCTTAATGATTACATCCAGAAAGCGGTCTTTCTCTTCAATATTCAACTCCGGATCCTGAAGCATTTCAGCAAATCCGAGAATGGCGTTCATCGGTGTTCTGATCTCATGCGACATATTGGAAAGAAACAGGCTTTTTAAACGGTCAGAATCCTCAGCTTTTTCAAGTGCAATTTGAAGTGATTCTTCTGCTTTAAGGCGATATGCTGCAAGAGCAAACATGTTAATAAACCGTTGAACCAGAAGAACTGTTTCTTCGGAAAAGTCATGATCAGAGTTACCCAAAAGAATGATTCCGGCATACTGGTTGTTGATAAAAGCCGGTACACTCATTAAACGATTCAGCGTATAATCACCGGGAGCAACGCAGGGGATTGCTAGTTTAATTTCTGATCCGTTGTCGACGGTTGGTTTATGTTCAGTCAACAAAGAATATAGTAAATCCCCCGGTTTACCCTCATTTTTTTCACGCCTTTTAATGCGTTTTGAAAATTCATTGTCATCATTCTCATTAAAACAGTAAAAATAAGAGCCCTCTTCTTCAGTGGATGGGGAAATAATCAATGAAAATAAACTACCAGTCAACTGGCGACAATATGATTGAACCAGATAGGCAACCCTGGCAGGTTTTATTGACTCACTCAGCAATTCGAGACCAATCGTAGCAATGCCCTGATTTACAGCCAGTTCCTTTTTAAGCCGGAGCTCAGCTTTTTTACCGTCGGTGATATCGGTAAGCAGTCCTTCAATTCTAACAAGCTTATCAAACTTATCATAAACACCCCGTCCCTGCTCAAGAACCCACCTTAAAATTCCATTTTTGGCAACAATCCTGTATTCAACTCTGTATATCCGGTGCGATTTTATTGCATTCTGAACTTTATCCCAAACCTTTTTACGATCTTCTTCCAGGATAAGGTCGCCAAAATGCACTTTCTTGTTGTTGATCAATTCCGTAGCGCTGTATCCTGTTAGTTTTTTACATCCGGGACTAACATACTCCATAGTCCAATTGGCTTCATTCAGACACCTGAAAGCCATTCCGGGCAAATTATTCATCAGGTTGTCGAGAATAGCCTGATAATCAAACAATGCATTTTCGTTTTGTTTCCGTTCTGTAATATCAAGTGAGTACTGGATAACAAATTCCAGGTTGCCTTTGTTATTAAATACAGGATAACCGTAAACTTCATGAATAAGTTTTTCACCTGATGTGGTAACAAATTCATGTTCAACCCTGATCGGAGACGTTGATTTATTAACCATTCTCAATGCACAGGAATAAGGATCACCACTGCAATTATCAAGTTTCTTATTCATGAAACAATGAACTGAAGCAAGTGAGGATTCAAACCTGATGGCCGCTTCATTTTTCAGTAACGCCTTATTGGTGTGGGCTTCAACGACATAAAACGGGTGAGGTAAAGAATCAATAATTGTTCTGAGAAAACTATTCTCGGAATCAAAAGCTGAGGCTGCCATAGCTCCATGAAAAAGTATAGTCTTTTCATTTTTTACTGAAGATGAACCTGGGTCAAAAACCGATGGATCAATTTCAATGCTGCTTATAGATTCAATTTGAAGCAGATATAATAATCCTGATTGTAAACTGAAAGGTGTGATAACGATTCTATAATTCTGTCCTGAAAAAAGTAATTGAGCAAATATATGAACCTGGTCAGGTGAATCTGGAATCAAGTTTCGTAAAGCATCTTCAGTATCAACGGATCTGAATTTTAAAACAGTAAGAACAGATTTATTTTTCAGTTCACCGAAAGGCATACCCAATAGCTTTTCTACGGCCGGATTGAGACCAACAATGAAAAACTGAGTATCAATCAGGATGCTTGGCTGAGGAAGTATTGCAAAAAACCTTTGAAACATATGATCAGAAAGATCAATATATAACGCGGATTCCTTTACCCCCCCATTACTGATCTTAGGTGAATTTAGCAAACTTATGTCGGTTTTCTTTTTCCTGGTCATGCGTAACGGAGAATTGGCAAAATATCTAACCTATATAAGTAAAATTAAATCATCCATTAGTCTATAAGACGAATAAACAGATGACACTAATAATTGTTTTGCACTGATTGGCAGCTCCAGTTGCATATTTCAGTTCCTTTGCCCTTGTTTTTCAGCCCCATCCAGCAATATAGCCATCTTCCTCAACAACTCTTTCGGATTGATGGGCTTGGAAACAAAGTCATCGAAACCTGAATGAATCGCCCTATCCCTGTCCTCAACTGATGCAAATGCAGTCTGAGCGATTACCGGAACCAAGGGATTGATCTCCTTGATCTTTTCTGTTGCTTCAAACCCATCCATCACCGGTAACTGAATGTCCATCAGTACAAGATCAATATCCTGAGAATTTTTAAAAATTTCAACTGCCTGTGCACCATCACCGGCAAAAGTAAGTTCGATTTTGCTCTTTGATAAAAGGGTTTTGAGGTAAATGGTGTTGGGCACTTTGTCTTCAACAATCAATACCTTCTTCCCTTCAAAGTTAAATACTTCAGACTTTGACGATGACAAAGCATTATTTGATTTCGGTGATATTGATTTGATCATCGGGAGGTTAATGTAGAATTCAGAGCCCTTGCCCATTTGAGATTTTACGCCAACATAACCACCGGATGTTTCTACAATCCGTTTAACAATGGCAAGGCCTAAACCTGCTCCTCCAAATTTTCGGGTAAAAGGATCTTCAAGCTGGCGAAAGGATTCAAAAATAATTGAAGTTTTGTCTTCAGGAATCCCTATTCCGGAATCCTTGATGTAAAACATAATCATCGGATCACCGTTCAGTTTATCTTGCGAAAGCACAGCACCCAGTTCAATTGAGCCATTCGCTGTAAATTTTACTGCATTGTTGATCAGGTTGATTAGCACCTGCCTTAATCGGAGACGGTCAACAACAATGGTGCTGATGTGACGGGGATCCGGGAGTACGAGCCTTGGAGTTATATCGGTGTGCTTTAATTTCAAACGAAGGTCGCTTACCAGGTATAGATAAATCTCATTTAAAAACTCCGAAAGATCAATTGGTTGTGGATTAAGTACAAGAGAGGTGCTTTCAAGTTTTGACAGATCGATGATATCGTTGATGAGATTGAGTAATACCTCACCATTGGATGCGATCATTTCGAAATACTCCTTTCTTTCTTCTTCGCTGGTTTCGTATTCCTGCATCAGGCTGACAAAACCAAGGATTGCATTCATCGGAGTCCGGATCTCGTGTGATACATTTGCCAGAAAAGCTGTTTTAAGCTTCTCTGATTCTTCAGCTTTGTCCTTGGCTTTTAATAATCTGAACTGGTTAAGCTTGTGTTCGGTAAAATCACGAATCACTGCGACCATCATCAACCTGCCTTCGAAAATAAAAGATGACAAGGAAAGCTCGAGAGGAAAGGTTGCCCCGTCAATCTTCAGGCCAATCAATTCATAATTCTGTTTAATTGAAGGTTTGGCCGGATTTACAGCCTGTTTGCGAAGGGCATACTTTAGTTTTTCACTATTTTCATCACTTGTAAATAAATCCATCAGGTTGAGCGCCTGAGCCTGATCGGTGTTGTAGCCAAATAGTTTTTTCAGGGCATCATTTGAGTAATCTATCGTACCATCTTGTCTCACCAGCAAAATTCCATCGTTGGCGTTGGAGGCTATCATCTCAAATTTAAGCTGAGCCTCACTCAAGGCTTTCTCAGTATCCAATTGCCGGGTAATGTCAAGTGCAGCATAGGTTATCCCTTTTGCCAGGTTTCCGGTTTCAATAGGTGCGGAACTGATCAGCACATCGATAAGAGAGCCATTTTTATGCCTGAATTTGCTAACCATCAATCCAATACCCTTATCATCCGGTATAGGATACAATTCTGGTCCGGTTTGAACCCTATCGTTATCAACCGGGAGCAAAAAACTGGTGCTTTTACCAATCAGTTCATGCTGAGAATAGTCAAGCATCGAACACATCCGGTCATTAACCATTACAATTTCCTGGTTAGCTGCCACCCATATTCCGGCAGGTGAAGCCTGAAACAAGCTGCTCAGCTTCTTTTCGTTATCCTTTAATTCGTTCTGAACCCTGGTTCTCGTGGTGATGTCAATAAAGGCTGATTTTACACCTTTTCCGGAATCGTCGAGGGAACTAATGAATTGAAGATAAATCAGGTTTGAACTGCCGTTCATCAAAGGATTTTTCAAACAAAGTTCAGAAGTTACTTTTTCATTTGATTCTTTCACACTACGCGAATGAAAATAATAGGTGTCCTGATAATCGGGATGTATAAATCTGATTATCGGCTGACCAATGATCTGATATCGCTCCAATCCAAGCAACTCAGCTCCTGTCAGGTTAATTTCCCTGATATAATCATTTTCATCTGTAGTCAGATATCCAATGGGAGCAAAATCAAACAGTGAAGTGTATCTCGAAGTGGATCGCTCAAGATCAGAATAGATCCGCTGCATTTCTTCATTCTGAGTTTCCAGTTCAATTTGGTAAATCTGAAGCTCTTCGATCAGGCGCTCAATATTTCCCGGATCATAAGCCTCAAATCCTGGCATTTGCCTTTGCCTGAGCATTCTTTCAGCCTTATCCCGAAGACTTCTGCTTTTCTCACTTGTGGGCATATCAGTTATATTTTTTTATCTTTTTTCTTCTGACAATCAGATGTAACATCTGTGAACATAAATACCAGTCCGGCTATTTCCGATTGCATATCGTAAATCGGGACACCTTTCAGGCTCAGGAACTTGTCGTAGCCCAAACGTGATTTATATCTTAATGATCCATGGTAACCATCGCGGGGATCCGCCAGTATTTCCTTCATTGGCATCCTCAGAATTCCCCTGTTTAATCCCCTACCTTCTTTGTTCACCCATTTGATTGAGTCAAAATGCTTTCCTACAATTTCTACAACATCAAGTTCAAGCAAATCTCCCATGGGTTTGTTTGCATAACTGATCAATCCCTCAAGGTTAACGATCATCTGTCCGATTGGGCTGATATCCAATGAACGCAAAAGCAAATCTCGCTCCGAGCGTATACGTTCTTCCAACCGCTTCCTTTCTGTTATGTCTATTAGTGTAAGAACAACACCATCCACCGCATTTTCTATTGTTCTGTAGGTCAACATTCTCATCAGATACCAGTTTCCGGATTTATCCTGAACTTCAATTTCTTTAGGGATCAGGTTAATCAGGATTTTTTCAATATCCGACTGAAATTCGTCATAAATCAGGTTATTTGAAATATGAAAAACAGGCCGCCCCAAATCCATCTCCATCACATTGATTGTTTTTACAATCGCCGGTGTATATCTTCTTATCCTTAAAAACTTATCCAGAAAGATGGTTCCGATGTTCGTGTTCTTCAGAAGATTGTTCATATCGTTCGAAAGCTGTGTAAGCTCCTCGATTTTATTTTGGTACTCTGAGTTGACTGTGTACAACTCTTCGTTTACCGACTGAAGTTCTTCATTGGTACTTTGGAGCTCTTCGTTGGAGGCGATCAGCTCCTCATTGGTTGACTGCAATTCCTCATTCGATGTTTCCAATTCTTCTATTGTAGCCTGCAGGTTCTCTCTTGTAAACTGCAATTCGCGCTCCAACTCGCTGAATCGCTCATTGTAGTGGCTCTTTAGATCGAAATTATCAACCCTGAGCGATTGTGTTTCATCAGGTTGTTTTTCAATAAAGGTAACCAGGTAAAAGACATTCTTGCTCTTCCCATCTTCAATGTATCTGCAGCCCAGATCAATATAACTTAGTTTACCATCCAGATTAACCTGCACCTCCCTGAAGGTCAACTCTTTCTTTTCCTTTGTTACCTTATGCAATAAGCTACTGAGTACGACTGTGATCTCAGAATTTACCATTTTAATAATGTTCAGGTTGGCCTTACCCTGAGGAATTCTCAGAAACCTGTTAACATCTTTAAAGACATGGATCATTTCAAACTTATTGTCGAGCAAAACGCCGGGTGGGAGAAAGCCAGCCACGATTTCCTGGTACACACTTTCAACCCTGAAACTGTCGTTGAAGTCAATGGCGGGAATTTCGGTCCTGTTTTTAAACCGGGTATCTCTCAATGAAGATATGGTAGAATGAAAGGTATATTGAGCTGGCAAACGATAGCCTTGTTTTATCCGGTAAATCTTCCATTTTGAACTTATGGTTGAATAGCCCTCAGCTATGTCTCCCAGGGTTTCACTGCTTCCCAGAAAAAGATGGCCTGACTGTATAAGTGCATAATAAAACATGGCCATAATCCGGCGCTGCATGGCTGCATTCAGGTATATCAGCATATTGCGGCAAACTACCAGATCAAGTTTGGTAAATGGAGGGTCTTTCAGGATATTGTGAGATGCAAAAATCACCATCCGGCGAATCCGTTCATGCACTATATAACTATTCTCCCTTTTTACAAAATAGCTCTTCAAACGCTCCGGCAAAACATCGGAAATAATACTTTCCGGATAAATTCCTGTGCTGGCATATTCAATCGACTCGCTGTCAAGGTCAGTTGCAAATACCTTTACATCGTGATCGATTTTATTTTCATCCATGTATTCCCTGAAAAGAATAGCCAGTGAATAGGCTTCCTCGCCGGTTGAACAACCAACACTCCATACCCTGATTGGTCCACCACTTTGTTTTGACTTAAATATTTCAGGAATTATCTTTTCGCGCATTAAATTGAATGCTTCCTGATCGCGAAAGAATTGTGTAACCCCGATCAGTAATTCTTTATAAAGTATCCTCGCTTCATTGGGAGATTGCCCCAGGTAAGAAATGTAGTTCTCTATTTTACTTATCTGATTTATGCTGATGCGTTTCTCAAGGCGACGAATAATGGTGGCTGGTTTATAAAATGAAAAATCAACTCCTACTTTCTCTCTCACAATTTTCAAAATCTTGGCAAGAATGTCCTCATCTTTCGAAATGATGGTGTCAATCCGGCCGACAGTATTGATGTAGGGATGTTTTACATATTTAACAAGTTCCTCAGGCATCTTATCAGGAGGAAGTATATAGTCAACCAATCCGGTTGCAATTGAACTCCTCGGCATTCCGTCAAATTTTGCACTCTGGTCATCCTGAACCATAACCATTCCACCGGCTTCTTTAATGGCCCTTATTCCAAGGGTTCCATCTGATCCGGTTCCGGAAAGAATAATCCCGATGGAATCTTTGCCTTTGTCCTGAGCCAACGAACGGAGGAATATGTCGATCGGGAGATTGAGTCCACGGTTGTTGTCCTGCTCGGTTAAAAAGAGCTTTCCATGAAAAATAGTCAGATTTTTTTGGGTGGAATCAGGTAAATAGAATTTGGATCAACCACCATTCCTTCTTCCGCCTTGAAAATTTCCATCGTAGTGTACCTCGAGAGCAATTCACTCATCAGACTCTTATAGTCAGGTGATAAATGCTGGATAACGATAAAAGCCATTCCACTGTCAACGGGCATATTCCTGAAAAACACTTCAAGGGCTTCGAGCCCGCCGGCCGAAGCACCAATGCCTACACACATTAACCGGTTTTCTTTTACTTCAGTAAGATCGGCCAGAATAACTTTCTCTGACTTTTTATCGGTCACAGAGGTATTAGATTTGGTGCGTTTCACCTTAGTTGATGGAGTTTTTATGCTTCCTTTTACCATATTTGCGATGTTTTCTATAGGAAAAATAAATTTTCATTGATGCTGGTTCGAGCTATTAACAACAGAAAGCATCAAAAAGATTAACGATTTGTGATAATATTCATATTTTATCTATTAAATATATTCACTACTTGAATTCCGAATAATTGAACAAAAAGAGAGTATGTTCATAATTAAGCGGTTTCGAAAAAATAATTGAACTAACAAACCGAATAATTAAATAGTTTTGCAACTAAAATTAATTCTTCAGGGCAGGGCGAAATTCCCGACCGGCGGTATAGTCCGCGACTCGAACGGCAACGATTGCTGCAAGACTGAACCGGTTTAATTCCGGTACCGACAGTAAAGTCTGGATGGAAGAAGAATCTACATATCGCCATGCGGTGGCTTTGGCCCTGTTTTGGTGAATTGTGATTTGTCCTGCCCCGGAGAAAACATTACCGGGGCTTGTTGTTCCCGGAATAAAGTTCTAATCCTCAATCCGGGACAATAAATGAAAAGCATTCATTATCTTATTTTTTTGGGAATACTCCTAGGATCAGTTTCATCCGGAGCCATAGCGCAGGAGATTATCAGGGGACAAGTTAAGGACCTGATTGGAGGTCAGCCACTTGAAGGTGTTACAGTACAAACCAATCTCCGGACCTTAGGCACAATAACCGACAAAAATGGAAATTTCCAGCTGGCTTTTTCACAAGATCTGACCCTGATCACATTGAGCCATGTGGGTTATGTAGCAATTGAAAAACAAATAGAGAGCAAAGAAAGCAACGGTTTTCTGTTGTTTGAGTTGCAACCCGATAATGTTGGACTAAAAGAAGTTAATATCATAGCGGCCTATGCCCGGGAACGTGAAACCCCGGTTGCCGTGACCACCATAAAAGCAACCACCATCGAAAGAGAAATGGGTAACCAGGATTATCCTGAAATTATGAAACTGACACCTGGTGTTTACGCAACAAAACTTGGTGGCGGAACCGGGGATGCCAGGATAAGTATCAGAGGGTTTCAGCAGGAAAACATCGCCTTACTGTTAAATGGTGTACCGGTCAGCAGTGTCGAGAATGGTCTGGTTTACTGGTCGAACTGGGCCGGCCTGGGAGATGCAACTCAAACCATACAGGTGCAGCGAGGATTGGGGGCTTCAAGGGTAGCGCTCAACTCAGTCGGAGGAACCATCAACATCATTACCAAATCAACTGAAGCAATAAAGGGAGGGAGTATTCGGTATGTTGTTTCTGATTTTGGGAATCAGAAAACTACCATCAGCCTTTCGAGTGGCAAGCTTGAAAACAATTATGCAGTTACCTTTCTTGGATCAAGAACAATTGGCCCCGGATATACAGATGCTACTGCAGTGAATGCCTGGGCTTATTTTTTAACCATCAGTAAGGAAATCAACAAATCGCATAAAATTGTTTTTACCGGCCTGGGTTCGCCTGAACGACATGGTCAGAGAAATTACGGCCTGAGCAAAGAACAATACGACCTTTATGGCAACAAATACAACCCGAATTGGGGAATGTTTAATGGGCAAATAAATAGTCTCTCTGAAAATTTTTATCACAAACCTCAATTATCACTTAACCATTACTGGGAAATAAATCCCAAAGCTTTGCTTACTTCTTCAGTTTATCTTTCATTCGGGGATGGCGGAGGAAAATATTCCGAGTCGTTCATGAGTGAACCGGCTGCCAATTTCAGAAAAAACAACCAGATTGACTGGGATGCCATTTATCTGCAAAACACAAGCAATAAGGACACTTTTCAGCTTTCAAACGGTGAAAACATAACAGGCTTTTCAAAAATAGTGCAGACAAACTACCTTGCAAGCCACGTCTGGTTTGGTGGATTGACCACCCTCAACTACCAGGTTAACGACAATCTGAAACTGATTTCAGGCCTGCATGCCAGGTATTTTAAATCAAACCTCAGAGAAGAGATCAGCGATTTGCTTGGGGGTAATTCCTGGATTGATAATTACAGTTGGGCGATTGAAGGCCCGGGTGAAAGGCCACAGGTTAAGAAAACCGGGGATATCATCAATGTTGACAATGATTCAAGGGTTGATGTGGTGAGTTACTTTATTCAGGGTGAGTATTCAACAGGAAGACTTTCCGTATTTCTTGCTTCCACAATTAACAACACCTGGTACAGGCGTTACGACCGGATCAATTACCTGGAGAATATTGAAAGCAGTTTGGTTACCAAACCTGGCGCAGATATAAAAACAGGAATTAATTTCAACCTTGACAAGTATAATAATATTTACGCCAATGCAGGATATTATTCAAAGGCACCCTATTTTAAATTTGTGTTTGCCAATTTTAGTAACGCTGTTGTTGAAAATTCTGTAAATGAAAAAATATCCTTTGCCGAAATCGGGTATAACTTCCACAAATACCGCACAATCATAAATTTAAATGCATATTACACTTTATGGGAAGATAAATCCCTGCTCTCAAATGAAAATATTCAACTTGAGAACAATACCGAAACAAGAGCACTCATCCGTGGTTTGAATGCCCTTCACAAAGGCCTGGAATTGGAAATCAATACCCACGTTTTGCACTATCTGAATATTGGGGCAACAACTTCCCTTGGTGACTGGCGCTGGACAAATGATGTAAATGCATCACTATACAATGACAACCAGGAGCTTATAGATTCAACGGCGGTATATGTTAAAAACATAAAAGTAGGTGATGCACCTCAGTTTACACTGGGCTTTTATGGAGAACTAAGGCTGCCATCAGGATTTTCAATCAATGCCAACTGGCTGTATTACGGAATCTTGTACGCCAATTTTGATCCTGCCGGACGCAATGATCCCAACGACCGGAGCCAGCCATACCGGATTCCTGATTACAATGTTGCGGATCTTCACTTCGGATACGATTTCAATATCGGGGAAATAAACGCAAATACAACCATCAGTTGCTATAACATCCTCAATAAAGAATCCATCATGCGTGGGGAGGATGGCCTTTCTCACGACCTGGATACATTCGCCGGATTTTGGTCACCGGGACGAACATTCAACATTTCATTGAAAATTGAATTTTAAGTAATTGGATTGAAGCCATTTCGACATAAAATCATATGCGATTGCCTGCTTATCCGAGTTTCCTGATTACCAGATCCATTATTTCAGTAACCTTGCATGAAAGGTCAGTGAGCGAAGGGTTTCCAATGGATTGCATAACAGTTTTCGGGTTTATGGCCGCAACTTCGCATTTGCCGTCTCCTTTATCCTGAACAATAACATTACAGGGAAGCATCAGTCCGACTTTATCTTCAGAGTTCAGGGCATTCAGGGCAAAACCAGGATTACAGGCACCCAAAATAATATAGTCGCGGAAATCAACGTCCAGTTTCTCCTTCATGGTTTCTTTCACATTAATCCGGGTTATAATACCAAATCCATGATCTTTGAGGAGTACGGTTACTTTTTCTACGGCTACATCAACTGAGCAAGTAAGTGTTTTAGCAAAATAATAGTTCATCGTAATTTGAATTTAACAATTTAAACAATCTGATTCAGTCCTTGTTTGGAGTAAAGATAAAGAAATCCATCACTTCTTAATTTAAAAACAGCACATTTATCCGCGATGTCGGCATATCTTTGCAGCCGTTTATCAGGCACTAAAGCCACCCGGTTAATCATGCAATAAGCCATACCCATGCAGGGGAAAAAATCAATCCTCTTTATTACTACTTTAAGTTCATTTCTGACCCCTTTTATGGGATCGGCAATCAACATCGCATTGCCGGCTATAGGCCGGGAACTGAACATGAATACAATCATGCTGGGTTGGGTAGCTACCTCATATCTTCTGGCAGCATCTGTTTTTCTGCTGCCTTTTGGACGGCTTGCCGACAGAAATGGAAGGAAAAGACTTTTCATTTTCGGAATTACATTGTTCGGAGTGGCCTCGTTGCTTACCGCACTTGCCGAAAACAGCACCCTGCTCATCACAGCCCGGTTGCTCAATGGGGTTGGTGGTGCCATGATATATGCAACAGCGCTTGCGATTCTTACCTCTGCCTATCCAAAAAGTGAAAGAGGACGGGTTTTAGGTATCAACGTTGCCTCTGTTTACCTGGGGCTGAGTCTTGGTCCCACAGTTGGCGGCTACCTTACACAAATGCTTGGCTGGCAAAGTATTTTTTATCTGACTTTTTTACTGAGTCTGATTGTTATTCCTATCGGCTTATATCAATTGCCCAAAGATGAGAAAATAAACACAGCTACTTCCTTTGACATGAATGGCAGCCTGATTTATGGGTTAAGTATCGCTGCTTTTATCTATGGATTCCCATTGATCCCGGGTATTTCAGGAATTCTGATTGTTTCATCAGGTATGGCAGGCTTGTATCTATTCACACTTATTGAGGAAAAAGCGGCCGATCCGCTTCTCAATATCCACCTTTTCAGGGAAAATACAGTTTTTGTGTATTCTAATCTTGCTGCTTTTATCAACTACAGTGCGACTTTTGCTGTTGTTTTTCTTTTAAGCCTGTACCTTCAGCAAGTGAGTAAATATTCGCCTTCAAAGGCCGGTCTCATTCTGATTGCGCAGCCGGTAATAATGACGCTCCTCTCCCCTCTTGCAGGAAAGTTGAGTGATAAAATTGAGCCGCGGATCGTTGCATCGGCAGGAATGATAATCACGGTCATCGGACTAGCGTCCTTGTCCTTCCTGAACCAGGACAGTAGTATTCTTTTTATTGTGGTTGTACTTATGATGCTGGGCCTTGGATTTGCTTTATTTTCATCACCAAATACCAATGCAGTAATGAGTTCGGTTAAACCGGCAGAATTCGGGATTGCCTCAGCAACCTTGGGCACAATGCGACTTACCGGTCAAACCATGAGTATGGGCATTACGCTTTTAATCCTCGCTCTCGTAATAGGTAAAGATGGGCACCATGCCAGTGATGCTGATAATTTGCTTTCAGGAATAAAACTTACCTTTACTGTCTTCGCCATTCTCTGCATTGCAGGCACATGGTTTTCCTTAAAGCGCGGAAAAATAAGAAGTTAAAAAACCGGTATACAGGATTCATATTATTTCATTGATTAAATATTTTGGATTGAACATTGAAACAAACAGAAAATTAACTGCATTGATTTTCGGCAGCACAGGGCTTACCGGCCGATTTCTAACAGAATTGTTAATAAAGGATCCCCGGTACGATAAAGTAATCCTTTTTGTTCGCAAGGAATCCCGTAATTACCATGGGAAAATACAACAGATCGTCTTCAATCCTGATAAAATAGAAGATATTAAAGAGAGAATTGCAGGGGACCAGTTATTCTGCTGCCTCGGCTCAACCATAAAAAAAGCTGGAAGCAAGGAGGAGTTCTTTAAGGTTGATCACCACCTTATTGTTAACATCGCTAAAGCATCTGTAAGCAATGGAGTGAAAGTATTTTCATTAATTTCTTCAATCGGTGCAAACTCCAAAACTTCAAATTTTTACCTGAATACCAAAGGCTTAACTGAAGAAGTTTTAAAATCGCTGGATTTTGAAAATCTGAATATTTTACGCCCTTCGATGCTTCTTGGTATCCGCTCGGAAAGCAGACCTATGGAAGAAGCCGGTAAAGTTGTTTTCAGAATACTTGGAAAACTAATGACTGGAAAATTGAAAAAATACAGGCCAATTCATGCCGAAACAGTTGCCAGGGCAATGATTGTTGCTGCAAATCAGAATCTGAAAGTTAACCTTCTGGAATCTGATAAAATTGAAGACCTAGGTATTACCGGGTAAAACTGTAACCTACAACTCCTTTGACTATGAAATTTATCACACCTAAAGAACTAAAGAAATTACTGGATTCCAAAGAGATTTTTCAGATTGTCGATACACGCGACGCTGAAAAATATGAAACCTGTCATATAGATTCGGCAATTTCTATACCACAGATTGAACTTCCGGGTAGATTAAATGAGATCAACAAAGATGGTAAAGTTGTGATTTATTGTATTTATGGTATGAAAAGCGATCAGGTATATATTTACCTGAAAGATAAACTCAAGATTCAGGATCTTAGCATTCTGGAAGGAGGAATTTACCAATACGCTATGGAAATTGATCCAACGATGCAGGTATGAAGACATTTATTAACCGTATATTTAATAAGTGGTTAATTCAACCTTTTACCAGATTTCTGAATACCGGTCTTAGCGCGGATAAGTTGGCCCAATCGTTTGCAATTGGCATTTGCCTGGGATTAATGCCCTTTCCCGGAACCACCTTAACCTGCACTGCAGCAGCAATTCTGTTCAGGTTAAATTTCGGGGCCATCCAGTTGATCAATTATATGGTTGCTCCTTTGCAATTAATCCTGATTTATCCGTTTTTTAAAATTGGAGCTGCTTTTACCGGGACTCATATTATGTCCGGAACAATTGAAGTCTTTACTGAGAAATTAAAAGTAACTCCATGGCAAACCCTGTATGAATTAGGATTTACATCGGTTATTGCTCTGATTGTATGGGTATTGGTATCACTTCCTCTTGGTTTAATTCTTTTCAAAATCAGTTTACCGGTTTTCAGAAGAATTACCAGTAAAACCGATCAGGAGGAAGCAGTCTGAACATCATCCAAATATCCCTTTAACCTGATTTCCGGCTACACTGACCACCTGTCCGGTAACAAAAGCCGAACTTTCCGAAAGCAGCCAGGTGGCCAGTTTAGCAAAATCGGCCGGGTTTCCAAGATTTTTCATTCCGGCTTCGCTGACAAACATTTCCCGTGCTTCCGATTCATTTATGCCCGAATCAACGGCTTTTCTTTTAAAAAGTCTTTGCAAGGCGCTGGTCTCATGATAACCCGGGGCAAGAATATTAATGGTTATTCCATCTGCAGCCAGCTCTCCTGCTATTGACTTTGTCATTCCAACCACCGCTGGTCTCAACGTATTGCTAAGAATTAAACTTTCAACAGGTTGTTTTACAGCTACACTCTCTATCAGGAGGATTCTGCCATATTTTCTCATAACAAAAAGCGGGATGATTCTTTTTATTAAATCAAACTTCCAGAGAAAAATATCATGAAATGATCTTAACCACAGATCTCTGTCAATTTCATTAAATTTACCTGCCGGCGGACCTCCGGAATTTACGAGTAAACCATCGGGAATGCGTCCATTGAGCGAGGCAAGTAACTGATCTGTAAAGGCATCACTGGTAACATCAGCTACAAGTATTTCGCACCGGGAGCCCAGTTCAGCAGACAATCTATTAAGCCGGTCAGCGCGCCGGGCAATTGCAATTACCCAAGCTCCTTCAGCAATCAATTGCCGGAGTATGGCTTCACCGAATCCGGAAGATGCTCCTGTAACAATAAATAGGCGGTCATTCAGGTTGAGCTCCATGTTTAATTTTTAGTGCTTTTTTCGTCCGGGTTTCGCACCAAACCTACCTCTGGGTTTTGGTTTGTTTATTACCGGATCGTAAACAGGACCGGCACCGAGAGATTCGGGTGGTTGTTGTTTTCTGATTTCATAACCAATCAGCTTCTCAATTTTTGAAAACTGCTGTTGTTCTTCCTCATTGATAAAGGTAATCGCTATTCCGGTTTGTTCTGCCCTGGCAGTTCTTCCAACCCTGTGTACATAATCTTCCGCATCGCGGGGTACATCATAGTTTACCACAAGACTGATATTTTCAATATCAATTCCACGCGACAAAACATCCGTGGCAACCAGCATCTGGAGCTGCCTGTTCCGGAAACGGAGCAAGACTTTTTCCCTGTCTGTTTGTTCTAAGTCGGATTGAATATCAGCCACCTGAAAGCCTTCAGCAGCCAGTTCTCTGGCTATTGCTTTTACTTTGATTTTAGTGGAGGCAAAAATCAGAACACTGGGAAGATCGCGCCCTTTTATCAATCCAGACAACAGTTTGGTCTTCTGCTTATCATAGGTCATATAAGCCAACTGCAGGATTCCCTCAGCTGGCTTCGACATTGCGATATTTACTTCTACAGGGTTTCTGAGAATACGTTTTGTTAATTCCCGGATTCTAACCGGCATTGTTGCGGAGAATAAAAGCGTGTTGCGGGTTTCAGGTAAATAACTGATAATCCGCATTATATCATCAACAAAGCCCATATCCAGCATCCGGTCGGCTTCATCCAGAACAAGGTGCTGCAGGTTTTGCACAGGCACAATATCCATGTTTAAAAATGAAATCAGTTTACCAGGAGTAGCAACAACCACGTCAACACCCTGGGTAAGGGCTTTTCGCTGCTGCTCCCATTCCATTCCATCGGTACCACCATACACCGGAAGTGAACTTATATCGAGAAAATAGCTGAATCCTTCGAGTTGTTGGGCAATTTGAACGGCAAGTTCCCGGGTAGGAGCAATAATAATTGTGTTGATCCCTTCCACCCTTTTTTCTATAATGCGATGCAGGATCGGAAGCAGGTAGGCAGCAGTCTTTCCGGTGCCGGTTTGTGCACAGCCTACCACATCATGTCCGGCCATAACATGAGGTATGATTTGGGTCTGGATTGGAGTGGGTGTTGAAAACCCAATTGATTCGAGGCCTTCCATTACACCTTCAGAGAAACCAAACTGTCTGAAGCCATTGTTATCGTTTTCCTGATTATGTAAAGTCATTTCTGAATAATTATGGTGCTGGGTCGTTATATATTTTTTCGGTATCAAAAGTAGGTAAAAAGTAAAAGAATCTAATTCACAGAATACGACTAAAAACAAAAGAGGAGGTAAAACCTCCTCTTTTGAGTCATTAAAAGACGCTTACCAATTATTTCTTAACAGGAAGAGCAGCGATTGAATCGGCGATCCTCTGCTGTTCAGCAGCAACGGCATTGATTGAATCCTGAACCCTCATTGCTTCAGCTTCAACAACTGCGATAGAGTCAGCTACCCTGATTGAATCAAGACGAGCCTGTTCTGCTTTTTGTTCTGCACTTGGTCCGCAAGCAACTAAAGTTGCCATACCTGCGATAACTAAAATCTGTGATAATGTTTTCATGTTTGAGTGTTAGTTTTAAAACATTGCAAAGATAGATAAAACAGAAATTAAAAAGCAAGTGTTTTTGAAAATATTTTAATCTTTTTTTAATCGATATACTTACCTGATTATCATGCTATTATATGTATATTGAGACACATGCCACTTCACTGAGATTAAAATCACCTTAATTTTTTCGTCATTTTTTACACTAATTTTAATATTCTGGCAAAAATGAGTGAATTTCAGGTTATGTAATTTTAATCCGTTTTACAATATCAAGTCAGGTGAAATATAAATTATCTTTGTCAGGCAAACACTGAAATATCTTTTTAATGACTACCCTTCCTCCCCTGGCTGAACAACTCAGGCCTGAATCATTCGAAGGTTATGTAGGCCAGCAGCATCTTATTGGCAATCGTGGAGTCTTAAAACTGGCCGTTGAATCTGGTCAGTTGCCCTCTATGATTTTCTGGGGCCCGCCGGGTGTAGGAAAAACAACGCTGGCTTACATTATCTCCAAATCTCTGGATCGGCCTTTTTTCACACTAAGTGCAATAAATTCCGGTGTCAAAGATATACGGGAAGTCATTGAAACTGCCAGAACCACAGCATCCAGCGCCATTCTGTTTATAGATGAAATACACAGGTTCAGTAAATCACAGCAGGACTCATTGCTTGGAGCTGTTGAAAAAGGAATTGTGACGCTTATTGGTGCTACAACCGAAAATCCTTCATTCGAAGTGATCGGGCCTCTGCTGTCGCGATGCCAGGTGTATATCCTGAAACCACTTACAGAAGAAGACCTTGAGACAATCATTCTGAAAGCAATCTTAAAAATAAAAGACATTACAGGGATAGAAATTGTAATGAAAGAAAATGAAGCATTGATGCGGATTTCAGGTGGCGATGCCAGAAAATTGCTGAATGCAATCGAAATAATTGTCGGAACCTCAAAACCCGAAAACGGAAAAATAGAGATCGACAATGTAAAAACAATGAATATCATTCAGCAGAATCTGGCACTGTATGATAAAAAGGGAGAAATGCATTACGATATTATTTCAGCATTTATAAAATCTATGCGTGGTAGCGATCCCAATGCAACGGTATACTGGCTTGCCAGAATGATTGAATCGGGCGAGGATCCTTTATTCATTGCGAGGCGAATGCTGATACTCGCATCAGAAGATATAGGCAATGCCAACCCCAATGCATTGTTGCTTGCAAACACCTGTTTTGATGCAGTTCACAAAACCGGCTATCCTGAGTGCAGGATTATACTGTCTCAATGTGCTACCTACCTGGCCTGTTCGCCAAAAAGCAATGCTTCCTATATGGCCATCGAAGAGGCAATTTCTTTGGTCAGAAAAAAAGGCGACCTGCCTGTGCCTCTTCAGATCAGGAATGCGCCGACGAAACTAATGAAGAACCTGGGTTATGGCTCTGACTACAAGTATGCCCATAACTTTGACAATAATTTTGCTGATATGGAATTTCTTCCAGGTCAGATTTCCGGGACTAAACTTTACGATCCCGGCAATAATCCGCGTGAACAAGAGTTCAGATTGAAGCTAAAGCAGAATTGGAAAAATAAATACAACTATTAGATGAATAAAGGAATACTACCCAGAATTGAAAGACTAAAAGAATACCAGAGTGGTAATTTCTTTCTGATTGCCGGGCCATGTGTTGTTGAAAATAAAACAATGCCAATGGAAATCGCCATTAAAATCAAAGAAATAGCCGACCGCCTTGAAATTCCCTTTATTTTCAAGGCATCTTACCGTAAAGCCAACAGGTCTAAATCAACCTCATTCAGCAGTATAGGAGATACAATTGCGCTCGAATGCCTTGAAGAAGTCAGAAAACAACTGGACATTCCGGTAATAACAGACATTCATTCACCTGCAGAAGCAGCACTTGCAGCCAGATACACGGATGCACTGCAGATTCCGGCTTTCCTTTGCAGGCAAACTGATTTGCTCGAAGCTGCAGCAGAAACCGGCAAATGGATCAACATCAAAAAAGGACAATTTCTTTCACCTGATTCAATGAAATTTGCAATTGAAAAGGTAACTGATTGTGGCAACCATAATGTTATGGTAACCGACCGGGGCACTATGTTTGGTTATCAGGATCTTATCGTTGATATGCGTTCCATTCCTGAAATGAAAGAACTGAATGTGCCGGTAATCCTTGACATTACACACTCCCTCCAACAGCCAAACCAAAAAGACGGGATAAGTGGTGGCAGGCCGGCAATGATTTCTACGATTGGCAGAGCAGGAATTGCAGCAGGGTGTGATGGAATTTTTCTTGAAACACATCCTGATCCTGCAACAGCCAAATCAGATGGTGCAAATATGCTTCCTTTGGTATTGCTCGAAAAACTGCTGACTGACCTGGTGCTGATTCGACAGGCTTACCTGAAAACTACATAAATCAGGATTCTTAAGCTTATACTACTCCCGGGAAAATAATAGTTGTAAGTAAGGCGAGTACCCTTGAAGATATAAACAGGATTCCTAAAACCGAAATAACGATTATAAAAACAAATGCCGGTAATTTTCGCGTTTCCGTATGCAGCAGAACGGGCAATCCTGTCCAGAAGAGAAATACAGAATAAATACCTGGTATCATAATAATACCCAACGAAGCATGTAGGTTAGCTAAAATGAATAATAAATAAACCGGTGTGAATGAATATATAACAAGTTTGCCTGATTTAGAATAGTCTTTTTGAGACAAAAACTTTCCGGCAAGTCCAAAAACGAACACGGTAGTCAGCATCAAAGTTAAAACCTGAACAAAGATAAAATACCCGGCATGAATTAATGGAAGAGAAAAACGGTAAGCATCAATGTCCATTTCATTTCTGACATATAAAAAGCTACCAACGAATTGAGATGCAGCTCCTGCTAAAATCAGCGGTAAAGCATAGGATACAAAAACCTCCCTGAGCGATCGCTTCTCAAGATTAACCACTTTCCACTCCCAACGGGGAAAGAGAAGAATATTTTTAATTCGGCTCTGATTTGCCTGTTTATCTGTGACCATTGATAAAATTATTCTGCAACAGCCCGGATTATTGCACCATTTTCAGGATGGAAACCTACATCCTTTATATGGGTGGCAGGCAGATAAGTAACCACACCCATCTGACTGATTAACATTTGGTTTTCTGCAACAGCAATCCCTCCCGCACGAAGTGTAACCAGCGACTTTTCGGGTATTCTGTAGTAAAAACCCCGCATTTTTTTTGCAACCTGATCACGTTGTTTAACAAATTCCTCTAACTTCATATTCCTGTTCAGCGGTGTAATGACCAGACTTACCGATTCGCCTATTGAAGTAGATTTATCGCTTAAACCCTTTGATTTCGAAAAACGGCAAATTGTTTCAAGAGTTCCTTCTCTCGAAGATTGAGGTGTAACATAATATGTATAAACCTGTTTTGATATCTTTTGTGTTCCTTTAAACAGCGCCAGGTATTCGTTTTCAAGCTTATTCAGTTGTTCCAGCATAAATTCCAGGCTCTCTCGCGAATAGTTTACTTCCTGATAGCCAGTGACAAGGCTAAATTTACTGTCCTGTATCCGATAAATCAGATCGGCAACTTCGCGGGCTTGTTGTTCGGGCAATTTTTCCGAAATACTTCTTTTGAGTACCTTTTCTTCGACCGTTGTTGTATCTATACTAATACGCCTGACTATTGTATCTACTTTTTCAATTAATACCGGCTTGAGCAGATCACGAAATGGCTTCAGATTCTCATTGTTATAATCACCGGTATTTATGGCATTTCTGACTTCCTTTTCTACAGATGTTATATCTGTGTATCCTCTGATAAATCCTTCATCTGATAAAGTAATCATAAGTGAACCTGCATCTTTCGATTTTGCATCAAGTTCAACAAAATAAATCTGATCCGGATCAGCCTCCGCCAAAGATGACAGTTCTACATTACCAATTTCATAACTTACCGAATTTTCCTCAACAATGCCGGTTGCGCCAAGAAGTTTTGATGAAAATGCAGCATAAGGTCCCCTGAAATTTTCCGTCTTTACAATTTCCAGCTTTACTTTAACTATGTTTCTCGGCAAACTGTATATAATCCCATCCTTATCAGCTATCGGGCTATTGCTGTTAAAAGAAACTACATTAATCTGGGTAAAGCCTGGAAAAGAAACCTGAATAAATAAAAAAAATAAAAAACAGAGCTTTACAACTGGTCGTAGCTGGTTAGATTTCATATTGAAAAGTTTACGCAACAAAGTTAGTCTATTTTTCAGAATTCGTTTCGCGGAACTTATCTCAGTAATTATCCTAAAACAAAAAAGAGCGATTCTGAAAACATTACTGACGATTATACAAATAGATTTTAATCAGAATTCAACTTTATGCTTAACCAGGATTTATTAAGTTATAATTCTATTCGAAGCATTTCTTAATAGTTTTTTATGGAGCATAAAATAATTGTATTTTTGGAATTGAAAATTCTACTTTATTTTATGAGTAAACAAAATCAACAGGGAATAAATTTCGATCCATCAGAAGAAAAGGAAGCCATATTCCGGGACAGTCCGCAAAGAAGTTTAATAAAAGCTCTCACATACCGGATATTAGCATCAGGGGTAATGTTTGTTGTCTTTTTTATAATTTTCAGGAGTACAACCAAACGAACATTAAATGAAAGTCTTGGTGATGCTACCCTTATAAGCGTTATTGATTTTACAGTTAAACTCGCTATCTATTATTTTCATGAACGTTTTTGGTCAGGCATTAAATGGGGTAAATATTGGAAAAAAAATTACTGGGCCCGCAGAGCATGGAAGAAAGCATACAGGAAGGCTCACAAATAAATCATTTTCTGTCTATTGACACACTAAATGGTTCATTTTTAGCATATAAATAAAAACCCCGGATATCAGGTCCGGGGTTTTTAATGTATGATATTATACTTATTACCTAACGAATAAGAGCTCTCTGTATTTTGGTAATGGCCATAGCTCATTATCAACCAGAAGTTCAAGTTTATCAACATGATAACGTATCTGCTCGAAGAACGGAACTACTTTTTCACGATATGCTATAGCCTGTTTCTCTGCTCCTTCTATCGAATTCACAGTTTTACGGACTTCTGTCATTTTTAGCACCTGGCTCCGGATTACTGAAATATGCTCTGAAATTTCGCGAATTGTATCGAGTTGATTTTTTGATAAAGCTGTATAAGTTTTGGAATCCAGTACTTCCTTTAATCCTTTTACATTCTCAATCAATTGGTTCTGATATCTAATTGCAATCGGGACTATGTGATTTATAGCCAGATCACCTATCACCCGGGATTCAATCTGCACTTTGCGGGTATAATTTTCCAGCTTAATCTCATAACGAGCCCTGACTTCGCGTTCTGTGAGCACATGATGCTCTTCAAAAAGCCTGATGGCATCTTTTTTCAGAAGGCTTTTCAGTGCATGAGGTGTATCGGGTATATTAGGAAGGCCGCGTTTAGCTGCTTCTTTTACCCATTCTTCACTGTAACTGTTGCCTTCAAATCTTATCCGTTTCGATTCTTTTACATATTTTTTAACCACCTGGAAAATTGCATCCTCAAGTTCAACTTTATCAGCGACCAACTGGTCAACTTCTTGCCTGAATTTTTTAAGTTGGTCTGCAACAATAAGATTGAGAGCAATCATTGGTTTTGCGCAACTTGAAGAAGAGCCTACTGCTCTAAACTCAAACTTGTTGCCTGTGAAAGCGAACGGAGAAGTTCTGTTCCGGTCGGTATTATCCAATAAAATTTCAGGAATTTTCGGAATATTGATATTCAGACCATTACCCTCTGATTTTCTATGAAGTGATTTTTTATCAAGTTTCTCAATAAGATCAAGCGTTTCCGACAATTGAGTTCCGATAAAAGCAGATATTATTGCGGGTGGTGCTTCGTGGGCGCCCAAACGCAGGTCGTTTCCTGCAGAAGCAATATAAGCCCTCAAAATCTCTGAGTGAGAATCGAGTGCTTTGAGTATGCTGGCCAGAAATACGAGAAACTGGAGGTTTGCCTGAGGTGTTTTTCCGGGTGAAAGCAAATTATCACCGAGATTGGTGCTCATCGACCAGTTGTTATGTTTTCCTGAACCATTCACACCAGCATATGGCTTTTCGTGCAATAGCACTGTATAACCATGTCGTTTCCCAACTTTTTCGAGTAAATGCATTAGAAGCTGGTTATGATCGACAGCAACATTTACTTCCTCATAAACAGGGGCGCATTCAAATTGGTTGGGAGCAACTTCATTGTGTCTTGTCCTTACAGGAATCCCAAGTCTGTGAGCTTCGTATTCAAACTCACGCATGAAATCAATAACTCTTTCAGGAATGATTCCAAAGTAGTGATCTGAAAGTTGCTGATCTTTGGCACTCGAATGTCCGAATAATGTCCTTCCGGATAAAACCAGATCAGGACGGGCATTAAATAAGGCAGTATCGACTAAAAAATACTCCTGTTCCCATCCCAAAGTTGCAAAAACCCTGGTAACATTTTTATTAAAATACCTGCATACAGCAGTAGCCTCATGATCAAGAGCGCTGGAGGCCTTCAATAGTGGAGTTTTATAATCTAATGCTTCACCAGTATATGATACAAAAATTGTAGGAATGCATAGTGTCCTGTCCATGATGAATGCCGGAGAAGTAGGATCCCAGGCAGTGTAACCGCGTGCCTCAAATGTATTACGAATACCACCACTCGGAAAACTTGAGGCATCAGGTTCCTGTTGGATCAGCTCATTGGCATTAAATGCCTCCATAGCCTTACCATTGCCTGTTGGAAAGATGAAAGCATCGTGCTTTTCAGCAGTAGCCCCGGTGAGGGGATGAAACCAATGGGTAAAATGAGTAGCTCCTTTGCTTAGTGCCCATGCTTTCATGGCCAATGCAACCTGATCTGCAATTCTACGATCGATTTTTTCACCCAGTTCAGCAGCTCTGATAACAGAATTAAAAGCCTCTTTGGAAAGATATTCTCGCATTACTTCCTGGTTGAAAGTCAACTCTCCATAATAGTCGGAAATTCTGTCAGGGAAAACGGGCATTTGCCTTCTTGGACGCGACATTGCCATTTCAAGTGTTCTAAATCTGATGTTGCTCATCTCTATTGGTTTTAAATAAAACAAGGAATAAAAACAAACCTGTAGTTGTTTTGTTGCCCACAGTTTGTTAATTTATTATTATCACTTAGTAAACTCATTTAACAATTTGCTTTTCCCTGACCAGAACCAGGCCAAGAAAAGTTAAGGCACCGTTAAGTATAAGTAACTCAAATCCAAACTTGTACCCGGATAGCCATTCGACAGAATTTATACTCAAAATGTAACAAATTACCGGCGAAAGCAATGCTACTACCGGAACAAACCGGTCTTTCACTTTGTAGCTGGTAAACAATCCGAATGAATAAAGTCCCAATAACGGACCATAAGTATAACCTGCAATTGTGAACAGCTTATCAATTACTGCCCTGTCATTTAATGACCTGAAGATCATTATGAAAATAAAAAAAATAGCCGCAACTGCCAGGTGAACCATATACCTTATCCTGATTCTTCGTTTTTCGCTTAGCCCCTTTCTTGCATCAAGACCAAGGAAATCAATACTGAAAGATGTAGTCAATGATGTCATCGCTCCGTCAGCACTTGGGAAAGCCGCAGATATCAAACCAATAAAGAAAACAATACCTGCAAGTGATCCTAAGCTCATTGCGACTTTTGGAAACAAGTCATCTGTAGATGTAACAGAAATGCCTTTGTTTTGTGCATAGACCAGCAAAATAGCCCCAAGGAAAAGAAACATGAAGTTTACAAATACGAGTATTCCGGAAAAAGTGAACATATTTTTCTGAGCTTCCTTAAGATTTTTGCAGCTCAGGTTTTTTTGCATCATTTCCTGATCAAGGCCGGTCATTACAATGGTTATGAACATTCCACTGAAAAACTGTTTTATAAAAAACCGCTGGTGATGCCAGTCAGTAAAGAACATTTTTGTTGTTCCGGCATCTTCAATTACGGGAATAAGGCTAAATACGGATTTTCCAAGGTCTTTACTAATATAGACTATAGATAAAACCACTGCTAAAAGCATAAAGGTTGTTTGCAAAGTATCAGTCCAGATAATGGTACGGATTCCTCCTTTTAATGTTGAGACTATTATTAATATAATAAATATCAATACGTTTAAGTAGAAAGGGACATTCCAGGCATCAAATACCAATACCTGTAATACATTAACAACAAGAAACATTCTCAAAGAGGCACCCAAAGTCCGGGATAATATAAAAAATGCTGCTCCTGTTTTATATGACCAGAATCCAAAGCGCTGGTTGAGATAGGTATAAATTGAAGTTAATTTAAGCTTATAGTAAAGCGGTAAAAGCACCAGGGCAATAACGAAATAGCCGAACAGATATCCCAGAACCACTACCATATAGCTAAACTGAGTATCTTTAACCCAACCAGGAACTGACATAAAGGTTACGCCTGACAGGGAGGCCCCAATCATACCATAAGCTACAATATACCAAGGTGATGCGTGATTTCCTATGAAGAAGGTTTCGTTGGTGGATTTTCGGCTGGTGATCCCTGCTATGATAAAGAGTAGCGCTGAATAAGCTATAAAAATTGACAGGAATAAAACCGGCTGCACCTCGAATAGTTAGATATTAATAAATCCTGATTGATTTTGCAAAGGTAAGCAAATCAGGAAAAACAAAATCAATAAAAAATGGGTTCTTACGAGCCAGAAGGGGATCACCAATAAGTACGGTTTTCATTCCCAGTCTTTTACCAAAAATTAAATCACTTAAAGAATCTCCTGCCATTACAGATTTCCTGAATGAAATCTCATTAAAATCACGTCGTGCAATTAATCCTAAACCCACTGAGGGTTTGCGTGAAAAGTGGTTAACCGAGGCCAGAAAAGGGGAATAATAAATTTTATCAATCCTTCCACCAGCTTCTGATACAGACAGTTGCATTCGTCTGTGAATTTCCTCCAGTTCAGATTCTGACATTAATCCCTTACCTATTCCCTGCTGGTTGGTAACCACTATAATTCTGCAAAAACGCTGAGAAAATGTTTCCATTGCTTTCAGCACTCCTTCTGCAAAGACGAATTGATCCCATGATTTTACGTAATCATCAGGAAGGCGTTCATTAATTACACCATCACGATCAAGAAATAAAGACCAGGTCTTATCAATCATTAAATTCATTGAATTCAATTTGAGCACGTAAATAATCAGATGGAATCCCTATATCAAGAAAATAATCACTAAAAATGGCTGCTTTATACTTTTCAGGTTCCAGCATTTTGGCAAAAAGGTCTTTTTCAAGTGAGAATTTATCCGGTAATTCAAGTTTTTTGAAATATTTTGACTTAATAAGGTAAATTCCTCCATTGATTAATCCAGGGAAAACCGCATCTGATTTCTCATTGAATGCAATGATATTTTGCTCTGAGTCACACATAACCGATCCATAACGTGAAGCATCATCAACATAACGTAAGGCCATAGTAACCTGTGAAAGATTTTCTATATGACTTTGAAAAAAGTGGTCGAGATCAATTCTGAACAATGTATCACCATTGAGAATAAGTGCATGTGATGTATAGACTTCATTGAACGCCAGCTTGACAGCTCCACCTGTACCTAGTGGTTCTATCTCTTTTGAATAAATCAATTCAAGGTTCTTATACTTGTGCCTGAAATAGTTTTCAATGGAAGAACTTTGGTATCCTGTTGAAAGAATTATGCGGCGAAAACCAAATCGGTTGATAAAATTAAGCTGGTACTCAAGGAAGGGTTTTCCGTTTATAGGTGCCATTGCTTTGGGCAAATCTTTAACAGACTCTTTTAACCGGGTCCCAAAACCACCCGCCAGAATTATGATATCGGGAAAATCCATAAACATATTAACGGGGAAATAGCTTAGCCTCAACCAATTCACAAATGATGTGCCCTATAGTAATATGGGATTCCTGAATCCGGGGGGTATCTGTAGAGGGTATATTTAGCAGTATATCGGCATTCATCTTCATCCTTCCACCAGTTTCACCGGTTAAAGCAATGTTTCTCATACCTGCTGCGGATGCTGCTTCCATTGCTTTAATAATGTTTGCAGAGTTTCCTGAAGTTGAAAGGGCAACCAATACATCTCCTTTTCTGCCTTTGGCTTTTACCAGTCGTGAGTAAACCTCATTGTAGGAATAGTCGTTCGCAACCGCTGTTAAATAGCTTGTATTTACATGTAAAGCTTCCGCATCAAGGGGTTCCCTGTCAAAATAAAATCTACCCGAGAATTCAGCAGCAAGGTGCTGTGCATCGGCAGCACTTCCCCCATTGCCGCAAAAAAGCACCTTCCCCTTATTCCTGAAAGTAAAAACAATTAAATCTGTAGCAGCCTGAATATTCTTCAGAAGATTATCATCAGCTAAAACTGCTGCTTTAACTGAAATTGAAGATTGAATAATTTCTTTGATTCTGTCTTGCATCAACGTATTATTTTCTGCAAAAATAGGCAAAACCCACCTTGCTATGATCATCCATTTGAAAAGGCTATAGATTAAATGGTCCAGGTGGTAAGGCCAAAGGATGTAAAATCGTATCTTTTCGATTCTCCGCCAAACTGTTTTAAAGCATCTATTACATGCGACCTTGATTCTCCGGGGCAATAAAAAATCATAAATCCACCGCCTCCGGCACCACTAATTTTCCCGCCGGAAGCACCACTATTCCGCGCTGTATCATATATCTTATCGAGCAGCGGATTTGTAATTTTGTCGGCCATAAGCTTTTTATTCTTCCAGCCAAAATCGAGAATTTCACCAATGTGATCCAGATCGCCTTTAAGCAAAGCTTCTTTCATCATTACAGCCTGAATTTTCAGCTGGTGCATTGCATCAATCGATTTCTGGTTTTTGTTCACAACATTAGCCGATTGCATTTCGATGATTTTAGATGAGAGACGGCTGGTTTGGGTATAAAAAAGCACCAGGTTGTGTGCCAGCTCATTCAAATAGATATCTTTAATCCTTAACGGATTCACAATTACTTTATCATTGACTGAAAATTCCATAAAGTTTACACCTCCGAAAGTGGCAGCATACTGATCCTGCTTACCACCTGCCATGCCCAAATCAACTCTTTCGATATCATAAGCAAGCTTAGCCAGGTCATATTCGCCCATGGGTAATTTCAGCCATTCAGCAAATGCTCCAAGAATAGCAACAACTAAGGTCGAAGAGGTTCCAAGTCCAGAACCGGCAGGGGCATCAACGCGGGTTGACAGTGTAAATGATAGTGGTTGCTTACAGAAATCTTTAATAACCCGATTGTAAACTCCCCTGTGCAGGTTTAGAATTCCATTAATTGGTAGAAATTCAGCTGAGTCGAATTCAACTATTTCATTTTTATCGATAGAATGAAAGACGATCTTGCCATCATTTCTGGGTACGATCGTTGCATATGCATATAAGCTGATAGTGGCATTCAGGATGGCACCTCCATGGAGGTCGGAGTAGGGAGCCACATCAGTTCCTCCACCTGCAAGTCCAAGACGAAGTGGTGCTTTACTTCTTATTATCATGAAATGAAAATTATCAAAGGATGAATAACTTCTTAGTAAAAGTCCCCTGATCGGTAATCAAATTTAGAAAATACAGTCCCGGGCCTTCAGTCGGCAAAGGTAGACGATATTCATCTAGCATAGAATCAGTATTAATTCTTTCCCTGCATAATCCTTGACAATCATACAATATAATTTCATAGATTACTAAACCATCTGATTGTATAAATACTTCTTCAATAGCTGGATTCGGATAAAACTTTATTAAAGACTCTGAAATACTTGGATTGATTCCACTAGCTTTTGACAATTCAACTGTTTTACAGATAAGTGATGTTTTGCAGTCGTTGGTAGCCGATAAACAAACCTGATATTCTCCTGTTTCTAAGAATTGGAACTCCGGATTTTCTACGTAAGAAAAATAGTCATTCCCAAAATCCCAATAATAAGTATTTTCTCCTAGAGTCAGATTTGTAAACAAAACATTCAACCCATCTATTATGAAATTAAAATCCGGTTCAAGTGCTTCGCAAGCAATTATAGAATCGCAGATAAGAAGACTGCCACATTCGTTTTCAACTGTAACACAAACATTATAAACTCCTGCCTCAATAAAATGATAGGATGGATTTTGTAAATCAGCACCATAGCCATTCCCAAAATCCCACCTCCATGATGTTACTGAAGAGTCAGAGTATGAAAATTGGCAGAAATTATCATCTATAAAGTAGCTAAATGAGTCAACAGGAAGTGTACAGGTATCATATCGAATAACCAACGATGGCCTGATCATTTCATCCGGATGATCACTTGAAGCCAGTATCATACTTCGATAAACATACTCATCAACCAAACTTAATCTGAGACCATGACTATTCAGAGGATCATTATACATATCTTTTATTAATGAAGTTACGTCGATATCGGGGTAACTCTGATCAGTGGTTAAGGAAGTCGCAAGGTAAACTCTATTTTGATTTGATACTGAAGGTTGATTATACCAATCAACTTCATTTTGATCCCACATCTGTTATTCTTTTAGTAGATAAGAAAAATTAGCACCACCATGACCTACATGAAGAGAAGAATAATCGTAATAAAGGCTTAATTCAGCTTTAAAATTATGGCAAACAGTAGGCAAGACTGGCAAATTAAACTGAATAAAACTTCGGCCAATTCCTTCTATTCCGCCATAAGTCCAGGCGGATGCAATAAAACTCTGTGTAGTCCCATTTCCTGAAGTATAATATGTATTAATGTAGGCATCTTTCCCAATTTCAGGGCCTGGTCTTAATGTGATCACAACCTGTGTAAAAACCAAATTAGAAATTGATAGTAAGACCAGAATCAATAAATACTTGTGTTTTCCAATTGTTATCATAAAATTAGAACTTAATTAAGTTAATATATCTTTGATGCGTAACATGAAACATTCAGATTCAATATAACTCTAGTAATCAACGTAAAAAATATATTAAAATAACAGCTTCAAATATAGAAAAGTGATTTTAAATTTCCTAGAAAATACTTCCAGGAATATTTTTCTTTAATAATCTTCATATTAGAAATGAAATAATCTTCTCTGTTTTCTTTGTAAAATGATGAAATTGCATTCGCAACCGATTTACTGTTCAGGCTGAACCACATAACCCACTTTACCATCAGGTACCATTTCTGAAAGTCCCCCAACATTTGTTACGATCATTGGCTTATCAAAATGATAAGCAATCTGGGTAACTCCACTTTGGCTGGCATGCCGGTATGGCTGCACTACAACATCGCACGAACAAAAATACAAATAAACTTCAGTATTTGGAATAAAACTCGTTCGTAATTCAACAGAATCATTTAACTTCAGCCTTTCTTCAATAATTTCAAAGTATTTTCTTGATTCACTATAAAATTCTCCGGCAACCAAAAGTTTAATTTTCAATTTTCTGATTGATCTATATTCATTGCTTTACAATAATAATCAAGTCCTTTGTAGTCACGAATAAATCCAAAGAAAAGAATGTACTTATAGCCAGGATCGAGATTTAATTTTTGATTCGCTTCATCTTTTGCAATTCATGGCCAAAATTATCGTAGATAGGATGAGGACTAAAGATTCTGGGTTTAAATTTATCAAATAAAGAAACTTCATCCAATACCTTCCTTGACATTGTTACAAAGCCATCAATACTTCCAACAAAAAAATTAGCTAATATCCGGTCTCCCGGACGCTTTTCATGGGGAATTATATTGTCAATAATTGTAATTACTTTGGTATATTTATTCAATCTGGCAATTCTGGAAATAGTGCCAAAACAGGGTGCCATAAAAGGTATCCAGAATTTTATAATTATTAAATCTGGCTTTAATTTTCTAAGTTCATTCCCAACTTTAAGCCAATTAAAAGGGTTAATTGAATTTATTATAACTTCTATTTTAAGATTACCTGTATGGCTCATTTGAATACTGAGTTTTCCCAGGAAAAAAAAGAAGGGTACTGAAATGAAAAAGTAAAGATATTTACATCGTCACCCCTATCAAAAAAATTCCTCTGCCAACCGTTCATTAAAATTGGAAAGTCCCCCTCTCAAAGGATATGCCGAGCCAATAATCACTACCTTTTTTCGGGTCTTTGTCTCCATCCTGCTGATTATTTTACTTATTCGTTATCAGTTGTCCTCCTCCACAAGGTAATGATTCCTGTCGCTCGAACTGCGGCCTATTAGTTCACCTAAAAAGCCTGCCAGAAAGAACTGGGTTCCCAGTACCATGGCCAAAAGACCCAGATAGAATAAAGGTCTTTCAGTCATTTTGTAACTCGCAAAAAAAATCTTTGCATATGCCAGATATCCGGCAATTGAAAAACCTGTCAAAAAAAGCAAAGTCCCCAACGAACCAAACAAGTGCATGGGTTTGCGACCAAATCGCGAAACAAACATGATAGAAACCAGGTCGAGAAAACCATTTATAAAGCGTTCCCAGCCGAACTTGGTAACTCCATACTGCCTTTTGCGATGAACAACCACCTTTTCCCCAATCTTTCTAAAACCAGCCCACTTTGCAATCACAGGGATGTAACGATGCATTTCACCATAAACTTCAATGGCTTTAACTACTTCGTTCCTGTAAGCTTTCAATCCGCAGTTCATATCGTGTAACTTTACACCTGACAGACGACGTGTGGTTGCATTATAAATCTTTGATGGCAGATTTTTGGTTAGTTTTGAATCGTACCGCTTCTTTTTCCAACCAGAAACCAGATCATATCCTCCACTGATAATCATCTCATAAAGCTCGGGAATCTCATCCGGACTATCCTGCAAATCAGCGTCCATAGTAATGACGACATTGCCCTTTGCTTTTTCAAACCCCTTATTCAGTGCAGCAGATTTCCCATAGTTTCTTCTGAATTTCAGTGCCCGGATATGAGCATTTTTTGCCTGAAGTGATTTGACAACAATCCATGAATTGTCACTGCTGCCATCATCCACAAGAATTACTTCGTAAGAATAACCGTTGGCAATCATTACCTTTTCTATCCATGAACAAAGTTCAGGAAGTGACTCCTCTTCGTTGTAAAGCGGAACAACAATTGAAATATCCATTAATTTAAAGATAATTGTTTTCAGGATTCTGAATAAGTTGCATCAAAACTGTCATTCTCCTTCTTAATAAAAAGTGAAATGATCAAAGAGAAAATTGTTCCCCAAAAAGCCATACCAAAAATTACGGTAACGGACATTACCAGTGGGGTCATGAACTTTGAGCTAATGGCCATCGCTTGCTCAATCTCTTCATCTGACAACCCCTGATCAGCCATATTTTGTTCAGCAACATCCACAATTTTAGCAAGTTCTGAAGGATCGAAAAATTCATAAAACAAATAGGTAAAAACCGACATCAAAACGCCAACAGCCAAACTGATCATTACACCAGAACCGACACTTTGACCATAAGAAAGAAAACCACCGGAATGTTTATCCCTGTAAGCTTTGGTCCCAATAAAAATCCCTATAATCAATATGATAAAAGTAAGATAATTTAACCAGCCGGTTCTATCAACCTCGAGTGCATAATAAAGTAGCGTAACGACAATGTAAGCTACACCGGTAAGGAGTCCATAATAAAGTGAATTCTGAAACAAGGTGGTTTGCTTGCCGGATTGCTTCACAACGTTATCTGATAGGTTTTCCATGATGTTGGTTTTTGTTTTTGCAAATGTAATAAATATGTTCTGCCTGTAAAAATGGCGCATATTTTTGGTTGAATAAGGATTTTTTGTATCTTTGCAGCGGGTAAGTCTTATACGACCAGCTCCCATTGAACTCCCCCAGGTCAGGAATGAAGCAAGGGTAGATGGTTGTAGCGGTGCGATATAAGTAGCTTACCCTTTTTTTATTAACAAAATTTGAATAGTATAAAAAAAAATCAAAAACTATGCTACTCAAAATCTATCCTGAAAATCCAAATCCAAGGCAAATCAGATTGGTCATTGAATGTCTTATGGACGGCGGAATAATTATTTACCCAACTGATACTGTTTATGGTATAGGGTGCGATATTTTCAAATCAAAAGCAATTGAAAGGATCGCCCAGATTAAGGGAATCAACGCTTCAAAAGCTAATTTTTCATTTATTTGTAACGACCTGAGCCAGTTATCAGACTTTTGCAAGCCTATCAGCAATGATGTTTTTAAACTGATGCGAAAAAACCTTCCGGGTCCGTTTACTTTCATTTTGAATGCAAATAATAATGTACCCAAACTGATTCAGAGTAAAAAGAAAACAGTCGGTATCAGGATACCTGACAATAATATTCCTCTGGAAATTGTGAGGGAACTTGGGCATCCCATCATGTCAACCTCGGTTCATGACGATGATGAAATAATCGAATATACCACTGATCCTGAATTGATTTATGAAAAATTCCAGAATCTTGCCGATATCGTAATTGATGGCGGATATGGAGACAATGAACCATCAACAGTTATTGACTGTACTCTGGATGAGATAGTAATTGTCCGCGAAGGAAAAGGAATTTTAGCATAGAAGTATGAAAACAGCAAACATTTTTGACATCAAAGGCATCGAAGGTCGAGTCGCAGAAGTTTTTGAAACTCTGGTTGAAGGTTCAGCCAAAATTGAAAGGATTATATCTCATGGCCAGATCACACCTGAAAATAAGTGGTTCGATCAGGAAATTGATGAATGGGTAATCTTACTTCAGGGACAGGCTGTTCTTTTGATAGAAGATATTGGTGAAACACACTTATCAGCTGGTAGTTACTTGTTGATACCAGCTCATCAAAAACATCGTGTAACCTATACCAGCGAATCACCTTCTTGTATATGGCTGGCTGTACATGGAAATTTTTAGTATGAATTATTGATTGATAATCAGTATAATGACCCTCTTTTACCCAATAAAATCACATAATTTCACGTAAAAAGTTTGGATGTAACGAATAAAACTTTACTTTTGCAGTCCCAAAACGATTCCGTAGCTCAGCAGGTAGAGCACATCCCTTTTAAGGATGGGGTCCTGGGTTCGAGCCCCAGCGGGATCACAATTACTCTCCAAAATCGTCTGTAAATTATTGATTTACAGACGATTTTGTTTTTACAAATTTCCTTGATTATTCTAAAAAGAATTGAAATAAGACTACTTGCGATTCAAATATGATCTGGTAGTTTTGTTAGCAATGTTACCCTGTAATGAGATTACCATCCAATATTAAATGTAAATACCCAATTATTCAGAATGCCATTGGATAGAGTTCCGGATGCGTTGTAACTTCGGATCCTGAATCGGCTGCTGTTATTCCAGGTTACCTGAATCGTTCCTACGTGAGCAGGACCTGAATATAATCTGTATGTCTCATCCAGTACATCAGTTTTGTCTATATGAAGCTTGAAATCGCAGATAAAGTAATAATCCCCGACTCCAATATAGGAAGTTGAGATTGTGACGCCGGTTGTATTAAGCAAAGTATTAACCACCGGGGCATTGGTTCCATTTTGAGAAATCCTTCCTTTAAACCTGAATTGAAAATCATCGAACCTGTTAAGATAATTCTGCGAGGTAGCCGAAATACCCATATTGGCAAAATCAGCTATATAGATAGGGCCGGCTGAAGTAGTATGTCCAATGAGTCTTAGTATTACCTTTTTGTACCAAACTCCACTTTGAGGATCAAATGGGTACCATGTCTTACGATAGTTTACATGTCCTTCCGGAATAACCTCCAGAATAGTCGTAACATCAGTGTCTGAAGTTAGCACCAGCTGAATTTTCTTAACACAGGAACCATTTTCAACCAAATTCAAAAACATTTTTGTTGACTGAAAAAATGTAGAATTACTGATAACTACCTCAACAAAATCTGTTTCCAGGTTTGCCCCAGGCCCAACATGGTAAAAAGTTCCGGATTTGCGGAAATCAACCAAACTATCCGGCTCCAGGAGCGTAAAGTTCGCCATTGCAGAAGCCAGTCCCATGGCAGCTGCATCTCTTGTTTCCGAATTAAAATTAACGGTTGCACCATCATAAACCCCAATAGAGTATGTTCCTGTTTTAGCTATTATTGGGAAAGTATTGTGTAGTTCGCTGAAATACCAGCTTTGCGCACCGGTATTTCTAAGGATAATTCCGTCACTTTCGGGATAAACCGGGTAAACGCCCTTCCCAGGAGAACCTTTTATTTGATTTCCACTGAAAGCTAAAGAAGAAATACCGCTAAATGTAGTGGATCTATCCAGTGTTTTAATACAATGATCAGCATTGGTTCTGTAATAACCGTCCGTTGGTGAAGAATTTGTATCCCAAACAAATGATTCCAGAGAAGATGCTGATTGAATAATCATACCCCATGTATCTTTTTCACTTTCATGAAGTACATCTCTTGTTTGCATTATTATTTTTAAATCCCCCGCACCACCGTCAGCTATATTGGCTGCTTGTTTCGCTCCATCTATAAATGCATTTATTGTCAGGCTATTGGCCCATGTTCCTTCAACAGGAGATGAAGCAGGGGTATTGATAACAATTCCGTGGTTAATATAAACAGTGCGTGTATCGATTATAAATCCGCTAATATATCCGTAAGGTACTACTGCTCCTGCTGTATCCCAATGAAAATATTTACCACCCCCATTCTCAACCCTGCCTCCCTCCTCACTCCCAATCGCCCAGCCAGAAGCTTCACCGCGTTGTATACGATAATCGCAATGGGCATAATAAATCGCAGAATTATAAGGAACAACATTTCTTACATCCATCACTCCTCCTTTTAAAAATATTGAATGCTTGCGATATTCCCAAAAGCGAATGTTTTGATCGGTATAGAACCGCACATGATCATTTCTGTAAACAAAAGAGCCCATTTCATCAATCATTTCCATTATCGGATCTCCAAAATCAACATACACCTGCCGCGTAATTATCGTAGGCGCAGTGACAAAGTAATAACCATTCGGGAAAATGGGTTGAAAAGGTGAATCAAACAACTTCTGAATGGCTGCTGAGCTTGATATGGCCCTCTGTGCCGTCAGAATATTGGGGTTAGCCATACAAACTGCTCCAAACCATTGTGGTGTAGCCCTGGTTTCAGTCCAGGTTCCTGTAAAATTAACATTTGTATTAAAACAATCTTTATTATGCTTATTTATGATTTTGGTCATATTCCCGACCAGATTCCCAACGTTCAGTAACTTACCTCCCCTGAAATCAAGTATAACCCCGGCCGGTATTACAATACTGGCATTTGCAAGATTATGAGAATATTGTATAACCCAAACTTTATAGGCAAAGTCTGAAGGAATTGAATTGAAATTAAAATTGGCAGGAATATACTCCCTATCGCCCATTATGATTGAAAGAAGAGAATTCAGCCAATTTCTAAGGGCAAGACCTGACTGGCCTATTATCCCATTTCCGCCGGTAAATAAAGAGAATCTCATCGTTTTATATTTTTAAGGTTGTTTACCATCGTTGAAAATTTCATCATCGTTAAAAACTGCACTTTCATTAAATACTCCTGAAACAAAAACGCCAACTGCATCTTCATTATTAACATAAGCCTTTACTTCGTTTTCAACTCTTTCAACGTACATTTCCAAATCAACGGCAGGCACCAGTATTTCAGAAACATTGCCAATGAATTGAATATAGCTCACATTTAAAGCAGGGTGTTGGGCAAGGGTTATTTGATGCAACATTGAATTGCCCGCATTACCATTTACAATTAAGGTTTTATTGGCTCTCAAATAGCTATTTTCTCCAAAATATAAAGCCGAGAGAATATATTTTGTATTCGTTTCAGGGAGGGTAGTCCCGATGATTGTCTCTCCGGCACCAATTCTCCATCTGGAAAGCCCTTCATCTGTTCCCAGAATGCATCTGGCAGCTAAACTGCCATCAAATAAATATTCAAGCGGAGATACTGTAGCACCAAAATCACAGGCAACTATCTTCATATGAGGCTGTGGAACAGGAGGTAAGAATAAGCTTGTTTGCATACATTGGTAAATAGAATCAAAATATATAGCCGGCCGCTTATTATCCATATCCAGACAAATAATCCCTTCTTTTACAATTATCGGCTGGCTGATGTTAATCGTTCTTTGTAAATGTCTGTTATTACTACTTTGATCGTACCATATTTTAACAAATCCGTTGCCTGAACCTACGAAAGTTAATAGATCTACAGTATCAAAAAACCTGCCCACAAAGCCAATATCTTTCTCAGCATCATCCGATGATCGTCTGACTCTTATTGCCGCCCCCGAATATTGTTTACTTAACTTTCTGAAGCTATAGCCTGCTGCAAAATCAAATATTTCAAAAGTTGAAACGGTTTCAAAAGTATAATCCTCAGAATCTGTAACACCAGTATCATTTACAAACCGGAATCTGAAATGATAGAGCCTGAAAGGAGTGAGATTTTTAAGATTGGCAATAATATTTACTGGTATTGAATTATTCGTTTGTGCTGCATAAACTGGGGCTGTTTTACCATAAAGCCTGGTAAATCCATACTCTAAAACTATTGCTGTGCTCCTGTTCTTAAATGAAACAAAAGCATCAATATGGCATGAAATATCAGTGATTTGGGTAATGTTTACCGAAATCAAGTTTTTTACTTCTGTCTCTTTATCTTTCATTTGCAGGATTCATTCTATAATAATGCACTCAGGTATTCAATAACTGAAAAAATAGAAATCGTGTTATTAGCGATATATTCTAAAACTAAAACTTACTCAGAATATATCCGGTCAAACGCCAGAATGAAGCACAAACCCTGTCATTAAAAACATTACTGATACAGTCCGGATTAAAGATTGTATTTGGACATAAAAACCAGAATTCAATGACCAGGATTTATTCCCGGGTCTACTACCCTAGCATGTTTGCTTGAAATGATTCACTTCAATCCTAATATGCTGCAGAAACCCGTTAAAACTGACAACCTTGTCTGAACCTTCATTTTTAGTAAAGGACGTGTAGCGCATATTTTCATTTACTCTCAAATGAAGATATACTTACTCAACAATCAGTTAATCAATTGTTTAAAAACACCTATCAGACAATTGCAAAACAAATTCTATTAGTAAGTAATAAACGTCATTATGCTCTGATTGTTGACGAGTGAAATAAGCAAAAAATATAATCACATGAATTATTACCAGCAGAAGGTGCTTTCATGCGTATTTTTCTTCCAATTTTTTACAATAGGCATGGTAGGTCTGAAGAAATCTCCGGACAAAAAATATTTGTCTGAAGAGTTACAATTGAATACTTTTGTTTATTAAGTCATTAAAACAATAAAACAGACTTTATGAAAATTACAATCGTAGGAACAGGCTATGTTGGCCTGGTAACCGGGACCTGTTTCGCTGAAGTTGGTATTGACGTTGTGTGTGTTGACATTGACGTTAAAAAAATCGAAAACCTTAAGAAAGGTATTTCACCAATTTATGAACCCGGGCTTGATGGCATGATTGCCAGAAATGTTGATAAAGGAAGATTACATTTTTCGACAAATCTACCAGAGGAAGTCAATGAATCAGATGTAATTTTCATTGCTGTTGGAACACCACCTGATGAAGACGGAAGTGCGGACCTCAAATATGTGCTCGATGTTGCACGCACCGTAGGTAAACATATGGACAAACATATGATGATTGTCACCAAGAGCACTGTACCGGTTGGGACGGCGAAGAAAGTACGTCTGGCGATACAGGAAGAATTGAATCAACGGGGACTTAGCATTGATTTCGATGTTGCTTCCAACCCGGAATTCCTGAAAGAAGGTGATGCCATCAACGATTTTATGAAGCCCGATCGCATCGTGGTAGGCGTAGAATCAGAAAAAGCAGAAGACATTATGTCAAAGCTTTATAAACCCTTTACTCTTAATGGGCATCCTGTTATTTTTATGGATGTGCCTTCAGCAGAAATGACAAAATATGCAGCCAATTCCATGCTTGCAACAAAAATCAGCTTCATTAACGACATTGCAAACCTCTGTGAAATAGTAGGTGCAGATGTAAATATGGTTCGGAAAGGCATTGGCAGTGACTCACGAATTGGAACAAAATTTATATACCCGGGTATTGGGTATGGCGGGTCATGCTTCCCAAAAGATGTAAAAGCATTGATAAAAACTGCCGATAATGCAGGTTATCCGATGCGCATTCTCAAAGCTGTTGAGTTCGTAAACGATGATCAAAAATCAATTCTGTTTAATAAGTTCATGAATTATTTCGATGGCAACGTAAAAGGTTTAACGGTTGCCCTTTGGGGACTTTCATTCAAACCTCAGACAGATGATATGCGCGAAGCCCCGGCACTCGTTATCATTGAAAAACTGCTTGCACAGGGTTGCAAAGTCAAAGCATACGACCCGGTAGCTGCTGAAGAAACTCACCGGCGAATCGGCGATAAAATTGAATACAGCAAAGATCAATATGAAGCAGCAATGGACGCAGATGCCATTATGCTTTTAACGGAATGGACAGAATTTCGCTTCCCAAACTGGACAGTTATCAAGAAGCTCATTAAAACGCCTGTTGTATTCGACGGCAGGAATATTTATGACCGGAAGGAATTGAAAAGCCAGGGATACGATTACTTCTGCATCGGGGTAAATACAAAACTTTAAATAACATTTGAATTAATCCTGGATCAGCTTGTTAACAATAATATTAAGCTGATTCCGGTTTTTATTTTCAGTCCAGAAATATTTACAAAACAAAACAGCATGAAAAAGATACTGGTAACAGGAGGTGCAGGATTTCTTGGTTCTCATTTGTGTGAACGCCTGTTAAACGAAGGAAATGAAGTGGTATGCCTTGACAATTATTTTACCGGTCAAAAAACAAATGTGGTTCATCTACTTGATAATCCATATTTTGAGTTGATCAGACACGATGTCACCATGCCATTTTTTATAGAAGTCGATGAAATTTACAATCTTGCCTGCCCGGCTTCACCTGTTCATTACCAGTATAATCCTATAAAAACGGTTAAAACATCGGTACTTGGTGCAGTTAACATGCTCGGATTGGCAAAAAGAATCAAAGCTAAAATCCTGCAGGCTTCAACCAGTGAAGTTTATGGCGACCCGCAAATTCATCCACAAACAGAAAGTTATTGGGGTCATGTAAATCCTATTGGCGAGCGTGCTTGCTATGATGAAGGTAAACGTGCCGCAGAAACCCTTTTTGTAAACTATCACAGGCAAAACAATGTCAGAATTAAAATAATCAGGATTTTTAATACCTACGGGCCCAAAATGCATCCCAACGATGGTAGGGTTGTTTCCAATTTTATCGTTCAGGCACTTCAGGGGAAAGACATCACCGTATACGGAGATGGAAGTCAGAGCAGAAGTTTCTGTTATTATTCCGACCTTTTGGATGGTATGATGCGGTTAATGAATACCGGCGATGATTTTACAGGACCTGTAAATGTTGGAAACCCAAACGAATTTACAATCCTTGAACTCGCAGAAAAAGTTATCAGATTAACAGGTTCATCCTCAAAAATTGTGTGGAAGCCATTGCCCTCAGATGATCCAACTCAGCGTCAGCCGGATATTTCACTGGCAAAAAGTAAATTAGGGTGGGAACCAAAAGTTGAGCTTGAAGAAGGACTTATCAAGACAATTGAATTTTTCAAAACCATTGTCAAATAGAAGTTGCAATGAAGGTATTGATTACTGGTAGTAATGGTCAATTGGGCAATGAGTTGAGACTTCTGTCTCAATCGTATCCGGATTTTGAGTTTTTATTTACCGATTTGGATGAGCTTGATATTACAAGTGAAGTTTCGGTCGATAAAATATTTTCCGAATTCAGCCCACGCTGGGTCATTAATTGTGCGGCATATACAGCCGTGGATAAAGCTGAGCAAGAGCCGGAAAAAGCAATGATGATCAATGCGCTTGCTCCCGGTATTCTGGCAAAAGCTGCTAATCGGAATAAGGCACGTATGATCCATATTTCTACCGATTATGTTTTTGATGGCAGAAATTTCAAACCATATAATGAGGCCGATGATAAGAATCCACTTGGTGTCTATGCAAAAAGCAAGGCTGCCGGAGAAGAAAACGTAATAAATTATAATGCTTCTTCAATCATTATCAGGACTTCCTGGCTTTATTCTGCATTTGGCAGTAACTTTGTTAAAACTATCAGAAGAGTTGGCAGTGAACGCGGAGAACTTAAAGTTGTAGCTGACCAGATAGGATCTCCGACATGGGCGAATGATCTTGCATTCGCCATTCTAACCCTGATAAAAACAAACGCTGAGGCTGGTCTGTACCATTTTGCCAATGAAGGAATTTGCAGTTGGTATGATTTTGCGAAAGCAATAATTGAAATTTCAGGCATTCATTGCAAGGTTAATCCTACCGATACCGCAGGCTACCCACTCCCCTCTCCCAGACCATTTTACAGCGTTTTTGACAAATCGAAGTATATTGCCATAACCCAACAATCTATACCATACTGGCGCGACAGCCTGAAAAAATGTATAGCTTTGCTGGATGAACAGAGCTGATCTGAATCGATTACACACCAAAGTATTTGAAGCTGCCGCAGAAGTACATTCAGCACTGGGCCCAGGCTTAGACGAGGAAATTTACAGGTCTTGTTTTCAGCATGAACTGAGGCTGCATGGCCTGCTTTTCAAACGGGACGCACGTTTTCCGGTTTTCTATAAAGATATTAAAACCACCCAGGAAATAAAAGCAGAAATGCTGGTTGAAAACCACATTATTGTTGAAATCACATCAGAAACTGAAATAAACCCACTCAGAATCAGCGGAATGCAATCCAAGCTTAAAGCAACAGGCAGACGGGTCGGCATTATCATAACATTTAACTGCCATAGCATAACAGATGGTTACAGAAAAGTAATGCTAAACCCCTGATTTTTTAAAACATGAATTTAGGTTTCTTAATGAAAAAATTTATATTTTCGAGGTATAAAAAATAAACCACCTATGACAATCCAGGAAGTTGACCCTAAGATTATTGAAAAAGCCAACATCTGGCTAAGCGGCCGCTATGATACTGAAACCAAAGAGGCCATTAAAAACATGATTGAAAACGATCCAGGTGAACTGGTTGAAAGTTTCTACCGCGATCTTGAGTTTGGTACCGGCGGATTAAGAGGAATTATGGGCACAGGCACCAACCGCATGAATAAATATACCGTTGGAGCTGCAACACAGGGACTTGCAAATTACCTCAAAACCTGCTTCGCCGGTTTGAAGGAAATAAGTGTTGCCATTGCATATGACTCAAGGAATAACAGTTCCTCTTTTGCAGGGATAACTGCCGAAGTGCTTGCCGCAAATGATATTAAAGTATTCTTATTTGAAAATCTCCGTCCCGTTCCGGAATTATCCTTTGCTGTCAGGCAGTTGAAATGTCAGAGTGGGATTGTGATTACGGCGTCGCATAATCCAAAAGAATACAACGGTTACAAAGTATACTGGAATGATGGAGGACAGCTCGTCCCTCCGCACGATAAGAATGTTATCACAGAAGTTAACAAAATCACCAGTATTGACGAGGTTAAATTCGGTGGAAACAATGCGTTGATCCATTTTATCGGAAAAGAAATTGATGATGCCTATTTACAAGTGCTGAAATCTCTCTCCTTATCTCCTGAAATAATTGAACGTCAACACAATTTGAAGATTGTCTATTCTCCCATTCATGGAACCGGTGCCATACTTGTACCACCGGCCCTGAAGAAATTCGGTTTTACATCAGTCACTACAGTTGATGAACAAATGATCCCTGACGGTAATTTTCCCACCGTTCATTCACCAAACCCAGAGGAAAAGGCGGCCATGACCATGGCTATTGAAAAAGCCAAAACGATAAATGCTGAGCTTATCCTGGCAACCGACCCGGATGCAGACAGGGTTGGTGTTGGCGTGAAAGACCAAAATGGCAATTATATTCTGTTAAATGGTAATCAATCTGCAACCCTGCTGATTTATTACCTGATGAACCAATGGAAAGCCAAAGGAAAACTTACAGGTAAGGAGTTTATTGTTAAAACCATTGTAACATCCGAATTGCTGAAAGAAATAGCCCTCAGCTATAACGTGGAGTCATACGATGTTTTGACCGGATTCAAATACATCGCAGAAAAAATAAGGTTGTTTGAAGGGGTTAAAACCTTTATTGGAGGTGGCGAAGAAAGTTACGGATACCTGGTAGGAGATGCGGTCAGGGATAAAGATGCAGTTGTTTCATGCTGTATGCTGGCCGAAACTGCCGCCTGGGCTAAAGACCAGGGATTGACCATGTATGAATTACTCATTAATATTTATCAGGAATATGGTTTTTACCTCGAGGACCTGATTTCTATTACAAAGAAAGGCAAATCAGGGGCAGAAGAAATTCAGCAAATGATGCAGAACTACCGGAATAGCCCTCCGAAGACAATCAATGGAATGAAGGTCGTTCTGATTAAAGATTATAAATTTCAAAAAGAGACCAATCTTTTAACAGGAACTGAAATACCCATTGATCTGCCAAAATCGGATGTGTTGCAGTTTTTCCTTGAAAGCGGAAGTAAAATAACCGTCAGACCTTCGGGCACGGAGCCAAAGATTAAATTCTATTTTGGTGTCAAGGGTAAACTTCAGGATAAATCAGATTTTGACAAAGTTAACCATGAAATGGCCGATCAGTTGCAGGAAATTATTACCTCAATGGGATTAAGATAATCCCTGATAATCCAAATAAAAAAGCGGCGAATTGCCGCTTTTTTATTAATTGGTTTAATTTGGTAAGACACTTCAGACTTCTGACCTCAGACCCTTCTTCATACTTCTAACCTCATACCAAACCTAAACGACTGAAAGAAAACATGCTAGGAGATCACTTGTCTTACTTCTTTCTTTTGCTTTACTTTTTACTTTAGACTTTTTACTTTTTACTTCTCACTAACTACCCAGGGTAGCAACCATCACTGCTTTGATGGTATGCAGGCGATTTTCGGCTTCGTCGAAAACAACCGACATAGGCGATTCGAAAACATCGTCGGTAACTTCCATTGCCTCAAGACCATATTTCTGGAAAATGTCTTCACCAATGGTTGTCTGACGGTTATGGAAAGCGGGTAAACAATGAAGGAACTTAACCTTCGGATTGCCGGTCTTTTTTACAACATCAAGATTTATCTGATACGGACTCAACAGTTTGATGCGTTCTGCCCAGACTTCAGCAGGTTCGCCCATAGAAACCCAAACATCGGTGTAGAGAAAGTCAACGCCTTTTACACCTTCCTCAACATTTTCAGTCAGGGTGATTTTTCCGCCTGTTTCTTTGGCTATTTCGCGACATTGTGCAACCAAATCCTCATTCGGCCAGCAGGCTTTTGGAGCAGCGGCGCGAAAGTCCATTCCCATCTTCGCAGCCCCTACCATCAAAGAGTTGCCCATGTTGTTACGGGCATCGCCCAGATAACAGAATGCTACCTGATGTAAAGGTTTGTCGCAATGTTCCATCATGGTTAGAAAATCAGCAAGAATCTGGGTTGGATGAAACTCGGTTGTAAGACCGTTCCAGACAGGTACACCTGCATATTTCCCGAGTTCTTCAACTATGTGTTGACCATATCCACGATATTCGATTCCATCATACATGCGTCCGAGAACGCGTGCAGTGTCTTTCATCGATTCCTTTTTGCCAATCTGAGAACCGGAAGGTCCCAGGTAAGTTACATGCGCCCCCTGATCAAGTGCAGCAACTTCAAAAGCACAACGGGTGCGGGTCGAATCTTTTTCAAAGATCAAAGCTATGTTTTTTCCTTTGAGTTTCTGCTGCTCAGTACCTACGTATTTAGCTTTTTTCAGATCAACCGAAAGTTGAAGTAAATACTTGATTTCCTGAGGTGTAAAGTCAAGCAATTTTAAAAAATTGCGGTTTCTTAAATTAAATGCCATACTATTGAAAACTTAATGGTTAATATTATTTTTGTTAAACAATTACAATCCTGGTTCCTCCGTTATCGACACCAAGTTTGTCAGCACTGGTAATAATCGCGTCTTTACCGGTACCTTCAACAAAGCTGATGGCAGCCCTGATTTTCGGGGCCATACTTCCTTCTGCGAACTGACCTTCTGCCAGGTATTTTCTGGCTTCAGAAATGGTCATCCGGTCAATTGCCTTTTCCTGAGGGGTATTATAATTTACACAAACCTTCGGAACATCGGTAAGCACAAAGAACTTATCAGCCCTGATTTGAACGGCAAGTAAGGAGGAGGCCAAATCTTTATCAATTACGGCGTCAATCCCCTGCAGTTTATTTTCTTTAACATAAAACTGGGGAATACCTCCTCCACCAACAGCTATTACGATCTGACCTGCACGTGCCAACGTTTCAATCGATTTTTGATTGCTGATAACCAATGGCTTGGGGCTGGCAACTACTTTACGGTATCCCCTGTTTCGGGGATCAGCAGCAAAAGTTGCACCGGTTTCAGCTGTTATGCGTTCGGATTCCTCTTTTGTATAATAAGGTCCAACCGGTTTTGTTGGATTAATAAATGCAGGGTCATTTTTATCGACCAGCACCTGGGTGATAATCGAAATTATATCACGATCCAGATCGTTGGCCATCATTACATTACGTAACTGCTGCTCAATGATATAGCCGATAAAACCCTGTGAATAGGCAACTGCAATGTCGAGGGGCATATCAGGTAAGCCATAAAGCTTGTTTCCTGCAGTATTCGAAAGCAGAATGTTTCCGACCTGAGGGCCGTTACCATGCGTAACAACAATGTTATAAGCGGCTCGTATCAGGGTGAGCAAACGTTCTGCAGTATCATAGGCATTTGCCTCCTGATCATCAATGGTTCCTTTCTGGTCACTTCGTAATAAGGCATTGCCTCCCAATGCCACAACAGCTAGTTTCTTCATAAAAAATTCAATAGGTTATTATTGCAGCAAAAGTAAATACTTTTAGATAATTAACAAGCCCTGAAAACCTCTCTTCTATTGATTGTAACATACAGTAATTTACATAGATACAGGAGTCAATTTTAATCAGATTCCTATAGGTTGTGACTTCATTACACAAAAAGGCTGGTATAATACAATCATTATCTTTGCAGGATGACACAAAACAAGAAGTCGGTAATTCTTGCACTTGCAGCCGTACTGCTATGGTCGACCATTGGGTCAGCTTTTAAGCTCACACTCGGCTATCTTGATTTCACCCAGGTTTTGTTGTACTCATCTATGGTTGCCGTTATTTTTCTGGGTGGATTGTTATTGATTAGGGGAAAGTTCGGAAATATCCTTAAAGTCAGCATGTCATCTCTTGGATTGTCAGCTCTGATGGGATTGTTTAATCCATTCGCATACTATCTGATCCTGCTTAAGGCCTATTCACTGCTTCAGGCCCAGGAGGCGGTTGCGCTCAATTATACCTGGCCGATGATTTTAGTATTGCTCTCAGGGGTTTTCCTGAAGCATAAAATTACCTGGTTCAATATCCTCTCCCTGGTAATCAGTTTTACCGGCACCATCATTATAGCTACAAAAGGCAATCTTCTTGATTTTAATTTATCGGATCCTCTTGGTGTAACCCTTGCGCTCTCAAGTGCTTTTTTCTGGGCAACATATTGGTTGCTCAATCTCAAAGACAAAAGGGATACCGAGGAAAAATTGTTCTTAAATTTTCTGTTTGGCCTGATTTATACACTCATATACTGTATTGTTACAGATAATCTCAGTATTCCGGGACCGGAAGCTACCTTGGGTGTAATCTACATCGGCTTGTTTGAGATGGGAATAACCTTTGTACTTTGGTTAAATGCATTGAAACTGGCAGAGAATACTGCAAAAATAAGCAACCTGGTTTACCTTTCTCCTTTCCTGTCGCTGATGTTCGTATCAATTGCAGTTGGAGAGAAAATCATGCTTTATACAATAGCAGGTCTTTTTCTGATTATTGGTGGAATACTCTTACAACAAATCAAAATAAAACCAAAACAGGAGAAGCTATAAATATTTGCTCATTGTATTCAATAAAACCGCTGGTCTGATAGGCTTGGCCAGGTAGTCGTCGCAACCGGCAGCCTGACTTTTATCCTTCTCGCCGGTCATTGCATAAGCTGTTTGGGCTATAACTGCCAATCCGGGCCGGAGTTCTTTGATCTTCCGGGTTACTTCATAACCATCCATTCCTGCCAGTTGAACATCCATCAGAACGAGATCAAAGATCTGCCCTTTGTTAATCATTTCCAATGCATCCTCTCCCTGTCTTGCCCAAAAAATTGTTGCTCCTGATCTGCGAATGGTCGCAACAAGAAACTGGTAATTCGAATCAACATCTTCCACGATCAGTATGGATTTTCCGATCCATTTATCGGTAATTGTGGCAAGATTATCCATTGAGAATGTTTCCATTTCCTTAACTTTCGGCTGTTTAGCGATGGGATGAATAATGGTGAATACCTTTCCATGAGGGCTAGCAGGATGAAATTGTAATTCAGCACCGAGCAAAGTTACAATCTTTTTTACTACAATCATACCAACTCCCATTCCGGCCTGATCAAGAACTGAGCCATTTCCTGCCTGAGTAAAATGTTCATTCAACTGTTGTGCTTTATCCTCAGCTATTTGAGCACTCGTATCGCCAACGGTAAAAAGAATCTGGTTGTCGCCTTTCAATTGGTAATTTATTTCAACATTGCCTTCATGAGTAAACTTAAATGCATTGATCAGCAATTGGATCAGGACTTGCTTAAGATAGTGCCGGTCAGAAAACATCAGAATTCTATTTTCTGGCATTTGTTTAACAACCCTGAAGCCAACATTTTCCTTTACCAGACTTTCAACTGCTTCCTGAGCAAGTTCATCTATAAACTCGTTGACTTCAAATTCTGCTATTGAAACTATCTCTGAGCCGGATTCAATCTTCGCAATCTCAATAATATGATTAAATTGATTCAACAAACTGCTTGAATTCTCGAAAATCTGTTCACTGCATATTTTACGATCTGCCTCAGATTGCCCCTGCTCTGTTAGCAAAGCAGCAAATCCAACAATAGCATTCAACGGGGTTCTTAACTCATGCGAAATGTTCGAAAGAAAAGTTGTTTTCAGCCTGTCAGATTCCTCTGCCTTTTTTCTTGCATTTGCAATTTCTTCTATCGCTTTCCTTTGTTCAGTTATATCTTTCACGAAGGCCCCGAAGATGCTTTCACCGTCAAATCTGATCGGAAAGAGCGTTAACTGAATAATCCGGACATCGCCATTCCTTAGCCTAATATTGCCTTCATCCACTATAGAAACTCTGCTGTTAAAGTTTTCCACCAATCTTTGAAAACCAGTTTTCAGCAACGAACGGAAATTATCATCTTTATTCTGAACATCGCTGATCTCATATTGTAAGTCCCAGATTTTCATTCCAATAACCTCTGAAACCGGTAACAATGAAATAGACGTCATTGCGGGATTCCACTTTAAAATGGAACCGTCACTTCCAAATATTATCACACCATCAGCCGATTGTTCAACAAGGCTTCTGAACCTCATTTCACTTTCACGAAGGCTATCAGCGCTTCTTTTATTATCAATAGCAATGGCAATCTGGTTTGAAACATATTGAAGAATATCAAGATCAGAATTGCTGAATGTATCTTCTGAATCAAAACTTCGTAATGCCATTACCCCAAGAACATCCCTCCGGCTTTTCAGTGGGATCCCCATCCAGACCTTTAATTCAGGAAGAACACTTCCAATTTCACCTTCCCTGATCATTTCTTCAATTTCAGATTTCTTGAGTAGGAAGGCTCTCCCTTTGCTGATTACAAGGTTGGCCAGTGTTTTTCCTTCAAGGGGCTCTTCCCTATCCTGAGAATTTCCGGAAGCAAACAGAAGTTGAAAACCATTTCCTCCATCCTCGGAGAATAACAGCACCCTCATGTCGGACGTATTCGTAATCCTTGCCAGTTCATTGCAGATTACCTGCAATAATTGCGGCAAACTATCTGTAACCAAAACCGCATTTGCGATGTTAAAGATTACTTCCTGTAACCGCTCACTTCTTAATTTTCCTGAGACATCCTCCATCGTTTCGATGTAGCCGGATATTTCTCCATTACTGTCATATGTTGGGAATGCCCTGATCAGGGCATCAAACAATGATTTATCTGATCTGACCCCATGAGTAAGGTTTTCCCTGGGCAAATCAGGAGATTGCTGAAATTGATCATAGGTTTGGATCATTTCCATTGAGTGCTGGACATACAGGTCAGAAAGTTTCAGGCCGGGAAACTCAGACGGTTCACGTTTAAACATCCTTGCCTGCGCTTTATTCACCATTAAAATATTAAAGTCTTTATCAAAGCGGGTAAATCCAATTCCGATATTCTCAACCAACGATCTGTAATTCTCTTCTGACTTTCTGAGTGCATTTTCAGCCTGTTTCCTGAGCATTTCATCCTGCATTCTGAGAATTGCAGATTTTACAGCCATGGCTAACCTTACATAATGCTGAGGCGATTTCAGGATATAGTCATCAAGACCAACTTTCATGGCCATTACTGCAATTTCTTCGCTACCGGTGCCGGTAAACATAATTACCGGTAATAAGGGATTGAGAGATTTTATCTTAATGAGTATTTCTATTCCGGTAGTCCAGCGCAACTGATAATCTGTAATTACAATATCAAAATCGAGAAGTTTCAACGATTTATTGAAGTCATTGTTATCGATAATTTCTTCTACATCAATAACAAACAATTTTTTCAGTTCTCTGATGATCAGCAAGCGGTCGTCAGGGTTATCATCAATCAGAAGTATTTTTAACAAATCGGGCATCTCTGTTCAATTTAATTTACAATGACCTGGTCTGAAGCAAAAAAATTAAATGGCTGATTTCAGTTCAAGTATAAAAGTACTCCCCTTTCCAGGGGATGAAATTACTGACACGCTTCCTCCCATCCTTTCGACAGCCTTTTTTACAATAGTCAGGCCTATTCCATTACCGGGAAAGCTTTCCTTCCCATGTAATCTTTCAAAAGCATCAAATATAATTTTTATTTTGTCTTTAGGCATCCCTATTCCGTTGTCTTTGATTCTGATTTGAACTTTTCCCTGTTTTATAAACCCATTTATACTAATAACCGGATGTATGTTCTTTTCAGTAAATTTTAAAGAATTCGATATCAGGTTATTAAAAATGCGAACTAGTACGGGCATGTAAGCTATTACAACTGGCAATTCTTCCTTTACTTTAATGATTGCCCTTTTTTCATTGATTTCATCAGATAAACCAAGCAACACCTTATTCAAAGCTTTGTTAGCATCGGTGGGCGCCAGTGTAAGTTCAAGACTGCTGAGTTTAGAGTATTGGAATAAATCGTTGATCAGAGTCTCCATTTGATCGGTTGCGTTACAAATGCGATTCAGGTAAACAATGCCTTCCTGATCAAGGCCCTGAGCATGGTCTTCGGCTAAAGCGTTTGCAAAACCCTGCATTGTTCTCAGTGGTGCTTTCAAATCGTGACAAACTGAATTGGCAAAACGGCCAAGCTCATCATTTATTTCCTGTATTCTGGCTGTACGTTGTTTCACGAGACCTTCGAGGTGCAAACGATAATTTTCAAGTTCTGCCTGAGCTTTTCTTAATTCCGTTATATCCTGAAAAGAACTAACCAGGCATTTCTCACCGTTCAGCTCAATGATTTCAGATGAGAATAGGCCTTCTCTTTTTTCATCAGCGTATGCAATCAGAGTGACCTCTGCACTCTCAATTCTCCCTTCCTTTTCAAGTACAGATTTTAAAATTGAACGGGGGATAGCCCTGAAAAGACCAAGATCCTGTGTAGTTTTTCCAATAATTTCATATCGCGGCAAGTTCAGAAATTTTGAGAACCTGTCATTTACATCGTAAATCAACCCATCACTTAATCGTGATAATGATATGAGGTTAGGGCTGCTTCGGAAAGCTTTCTGGAATTTATTCTCGCTTTCAAGCAGTTCCTGTTCAATTTTTTTTTGATCTGTTATATCCCTGCCAACTCCAATAATAGAATCGATGTTTCCATTGCTGTCAACAATTGCTTTGTCGGACCAGGCCAACCATCGCCAACCCAAAACTGTTTTGGCCCTTTGCTCAAGAAAGCAGGCGTGAGGATACACGTTCAATTGCTTCATGGCTTCTGATGTCGAGTCTCTGTCGTCAGGATGAATTAGTGGAACAAAATTACGTCCCACAAGTTCCTGAGATGTCATTCCAAATAGTTTACAATAGGTTGAGCTAACAAACAGGAATCTCCCTGCGGCATCTACTTTGACAACCAGTTCATTTTGATTTTCAAGCAGAAACCTATAATCTGAATCATCATTTCTGTACCTGAGTTTTGAATATTCAAGAATGTTACGAAACATGCCTGGTAAAGTACCATTTATCAATTGGGCCAAACCCGACTCAGCAACCAGTACAAGTATTATTTCTCCTTCCTGATTAAATCCGGAAACCATAAAAACCCTGAGTGCATCTTCAGGCTGAAAACCTGAAAGCCCGGTGAATTCCTGACTTTTCCCAAATCGCTTGCTGATAAACTTCCAGGGTTCATCAATCATCTTAAAATCCCTGCGAAATGATGCCATCAGTGCTTTTTCATCGCCATTGAATGAATCACTGAAAGATGATACCAGTTTAAAACCAGGTATAGACACTGATTTTTGAAAAATCCAGGCTCCGAAAATACCCTGAAAAGAGCATAAGTTTTCAGAAAAACTCTTCATAAACAATTCAATATTTCCGCCGGCCGCATAAACCGAATAACATCGATTAATCCAATCGGAAAGATTAACCGAAAGCCTGAGCGAAATACCTTCCTGGTTTGTCAAATTAAGTATTTTGTTAAGGTTAGGATTACAAACTTACAATATTATTTATTTGTGCGGCATGACCAAAGGGCGCCACACCAAATTAAGATCTTTTCAAAATTATTTTTGTTGTTTGATTATAAACATTATTATATGATTGCGGGAATCCTTTTAGAATCCTTATTTTTGAATTACGCACACAGCAAGCTATCTGATTGTGTTAATTGTGCGGATCAGGGATAAGCAAATTCCGGAATTGGCAAATAAAGTATCTTTGCAACGATGGAAAAACGAAAAATCGCCTTTAACACATTTGGCTGTAAATTGAACTTTGCAGAAACATCGGCCATAGCGCGGAGATTTCAGGATGGCACTTTTGAAAATGTTGATTTCAAAGAGGCTGCCGATATCTATGTTATTCATTCCTGTACAGTTACTGCTCAGGCTGAGAAAAAATGCAAAGCCGCCATCAGACAGGCAATGAAACGAAATCCTGAAGCATCAGTTGCAATCATCGGCTGTTATTCACAACTCAAACCAGATGAATTGCGGAAAATAAAAGGGGTTGATATTGTTTTGGGGAACAGCGAAAAATACAATCTTTACGATGTTGTTACCAGAAGGAATCATGAGCGCAAGGCCGAAAGTGATGCCGCACTAAAAACATCCAGGCAATTTGAGCCGGGTTTTTCATTAAGTGACCGGACCCGCTCTTTTTTCAAGGTTCAGGACGGATGCGATTATTTCTGCACCTTTTGTGCCATCCCATTTGCCAGAGGCCGCAGCAGAAGTGCAACCATAGCTGGTACTCTGGAGGTTGCAAAACAAATTTCGGCCAAAGGAATCAGGGAGATTGTGCTTACCGGTGTCAATATAGGTGACTTCGGCAGGCAACATGGGGAGAGCTTTCACGACCTGCTGTTGGGATTGTCAGAACTGGAGACAGATCGCATCAGAATTTCATCTGTTGAACCTGAGCTCCTTAGCAATGAGATCATTAAACTTGTCGCGGAATCAAATAAGTTTATGCCTCACTTTCACATTCCGCTGCAATCAGGAAGCAATAAAATACTGGGTCTGATGAAACGGAAATATCAGCGCGAAGTCTTTGCTCAAAGGGTCACCTATATTAAACAACTCATGCCCGATGCCTGCATTGCCGCTGACGTAATTACCGGCTTTCCTGGTGAAACGGATGAAGACTTTGAAGATACTTATCAATTTATCAATGAATTGCCAGTTTCAACCCTGCATGTTTTCACCTATTCTATCCGTCCAGGGACAAAAGCAGCGGATATGCCGGATCAATTGAGTGAAACCGCCAAACAAGCCAGGAGCAGGAAATTACATCTTCTTTCAGATGTAAAAAAGAAGGAATTTTATCTTCAGAATCAGGGAACTTCAAGGGCAGTACTCTGGGAGTCGGACGTTGACGGGGGATTTATGTTCGGATTTACCGAAAATTACATTCGCTGCAAGAAAATCTACGACCCTACATCAGTGAATACGATAGAACCGGTAAAATTGGATATTCTCGACGAACAGGGCGTTTTCAGTATCAAGAGTCTTTGACCAATCAATAATTTCATAAACAATGAACATGGACTACCATGATATCTGCATGAAAGTGTGCGAGATATCCCGGATGACCGGCAAATACATTACCAGCCAATCAGAAAAGTTTATCCCTGAAGATGTTATGCAAAAGGGAATACATGACTATGTGAGTTATGTAGACAAAACTGCAGAACAAATGATTGTTGAAGAACTTAAAAGCTTATTGCCTGAAGCTGGTTTCATCACAGAAGAAGAAACTGCCGGTTATGACGAACAAATTTTCAGATGGATCATAGATCCGCTCGACGGCACAACCAACTTTATTCACAAGGTTCCGTTATTTTCGGTCAGTATTGCCCTGATGGAACAAGGTGAGGTGGTGGTAGGTGTGGTTTATGAAATTAACAGGGATGAGTGTTTCTATGCCTGGAAAGGCGGGATAGCAATGCTGAATGGGAAAGAAATACATGTTTCGCCTTCTCAGGACTTCAATTCTTCATTACTGGCAACAGGATTCCCCTATTACGACTATGGAAGGCTGGATGCATATCTGGCAATATTTAAGCATTTTATGCAACATACTGCAGGGATCAGGCGCCTTGGATCTGCTGCTGCCGACCTCGCCTATGTTGCCTGTGGCCGTTTTGAAGGTTTTTATGAGTATGGTCTTCACGCATGGGATGTTGCTGCCGGAGCATTCATCGTACAGATGGCAGGGGGAAAAGTTACCGATTTTAAGGGAAATAACAATTATATTTTCGGTGCAGAACTCATCGCCGGAAATAAACCGGCTCATCAGGAAATGATCAAAGTAATCGATCAAAAGTTTAACGCTCAATCGCATTGAAAATTATTGGTTGTTTCACTAAAACCAGACTTTATTGGTGCTATATTCGCAAAACATTCAATTGTCAATCCATGAAATTTCTTAAAACAGCTTCAATACTTATAATATGCCTGCTTTCAGGCATGCTGAACCAATCATTCGGCCAGGAAAACCGTAAGAACAAAGAGACCCTTATTTACAAATTCGACATCAAGGAGGAGATTGCACCACCTGTTTGGCGTCAAACCCGGAAAGCACTGCAGGAAGCCTCGCAAATGAATGCCGATGTTATCCTGATCCATATGAATACCTATGGTGGAATGCTGGAATCGGCCGATTCAATCCGTACGGCAGTGCTTCAGTCAAAAATTCCGGTATGGGTCTTTATTGACAACAATGCAGCCTCTGCTGGTGCGCTGATTTCAATTGCATGTGACAGTATTTACATGAGGTCCGGAGCCAACATCGGTGCTGCCACGGTTGTAGATCAGACCGGAAAGCCCTTGCCCGACAAATACCAATCTTACATGCGTTCCATGATGCGTTCCACGGCCGAGGCCACAGGCCGCAATCCTGATATTGCCCAGGGCATGGTTGACTCAAGGATTAAAATTGAAGGTATTACCGATACAGGCCGCGTTATCACTTTTACTACTTCAGAGGCCCTCAAATATGGATTCTGCAATGGAGAAGCTTCTTCTATTGAAGATATTCTCAGAATCACAAAAACCGGGAAGTATAAAATTATTGAACAGCAACTCACAGCAACCGATAAAATCATTGGATTTCTAACAAAACCATTTATTAGTGGAATTCTGATTATGCTGATTATTGGAGGTATCTACTTTGAGATGCAAACACCCGGAATCGGCTTTGCGCTTGCCGCGGCTGTTGTTGGAGCAATTCTGTATTTCGCCCCCCTTTACCTCGAAGGGTTAGCTGCAAATTGGGAGATTCTTTTATTTATTGTAGGCGTTGTGCTTGTAATAATAGAATTATTCGCCATTCCCGGGTTCGGAGTGGCAGGAATTTCAGGCCTTATCTTAATTGTTACTGGCCTGACACTCAGCATGATTGACAACATCGGTTTTGATTTTACCGGTGTTCCATTAAAAGTTGCTGTCATCGCATTTTTCACTGTTATTATTGCCTCGTTTGCTTCACTGGTTTCCTCATTCTACATTACCCGCAAGTTATTCGGGGGCCATACGATGTTTGGTGACCTTGCTTTGTTGAGTACACAGCAATCCAACGAAGGCTTTGTTTCTTCCGACAGGCATTATACCGAGATGCTGGGTAAAACAGGAACAACTCATACCATTCTCAGGCCGGCAGGAAAAGTTGATGTTGAGGGAGAGGTTTTCGACGCGGTTGCAGAATCCGGCTATATTGAAAAAGGAGAATCAATAAAAGTGGTAAACTACGAAAATGCACAGCTGATCGTTAGAAAAGCCTAAAAAATGAACAACAACCGCATTCAGATTATAAAGGCAGATATTACCGCCCTGAAATGCGATGCTATTGTGAACGCAGCCAATTCACGGTTGCTGGGCGGTGGCGGGGTTGATGGCGCCATTCATCGTGCTGCGGGCCCTGATCTGCTTGAAGCCTGCCGTTTGCTCGATGGCTGCGAAACAGGTAAAGCTAAGATTACTGCCGGTTTCAGGCTTTCGGCTAAATACATTATACATACTGTGGGTCCTGTATGGCGGGGAGGCAATTCCGGAGAACCGGAGTTGCTTGCATCCTGCTATTCCCAGAGCCTGCAACTGGCTGTTGAGAATCAATGCAAATCCATCGCATTTCCCAACATCAGTACAGGCATATATGGTTTCCCGAAAGAGGCTGCCGCTGAAATAGCCTTGAAAACAGTATCAGAATTCCTTTCAACACACAACCTACCTGAGCAGGTTATTTTAACCTGTTTCGATGATGAAAATCTTGAGATATACAAGAGGATTTATTCCGGAAGCTGACTTTCGGGTTGTGTCTGTTTACCGAGACTTTTATATGCCCGGTAATCAGCCAGATTCCAGCCTTGCCAGGACATCTGAGGGTAACCATTAACGAAATCCTGGCACCTCACTTCCACTCTTTTCTTATACTCTTCGAGCGACATATAGTTCCGGTAATATTCGAAGTTTTCGAACTGGGCATTGTTTATCTCCGATATTCGTTCTGTTGAGATTTTAAGTTCAGGCAATGCACTGCTATTGAGCGTGATCATAAATTCGGGATGAAAAAATGCCTTTTCAGAATGATCAACATTATAGGAGGCTATGATCTTATCCCAGTTGAATAGACCAAGACACACCAAAATAATATAGGCTGCAAGGCTGTTGTAATGAAACAAAAATTGGTGCGATTTGCGATGCCTGATTTTGATGATAACCGTAACTATTCCGAAGAGGGTCAGTAAAAGAAATGCATAAACACCTATTCTCTTGTAAGCCAGGTTGAAATGGTTGATGTACCACATGTTCCTGATGCCGACAGAAAAAACCAGTATGGCATTCTGCGCCAGCCACAGCAATGCCAGGTTGAGTATTAGCCTTCGCTTCGGATAAAAATTCAAATTTGCCCTGAAATAGTAAAGGACGATTATGATGGAAATAATAATTGAGAAAATCAGCAACCAGGTGCCTTCATGCACGAATTGTTTCAGGTAAAGCCCGTTCCATTCAAAAAAGAACCAGACATTCCATATATCAAGCACATTCATTACAGCAATAACAAGGTTGAGCAGAATCAGCATCACAACGCCTGACCAGTATTCGGTTTTCAGGGAGTTCATTCTGCCGGAGAAAGGACGTCGCTTTCTGATCAACTGCATTCCTAGATCTTCTCCAAAAAGTTTAAGAAACCGGTGAGAACCACCCGAAAGAAAAGCGATGATGATCAGAAAACCAGCAACAAACAGCCAGAAAGAAACAGGTGATATCAACCGGATCAATGCATCGAAAAAATCTCCGATTTTCCTGAGAAACCCTCCGGCCAGGTCGTTAAAATACGGGCTGGCTGTTGCATAGATGGAAATGAAGATGAATAAAATCAGGATGGGCGCCACCACAATTAAAGCGAATCTCAGCATCTTCCGGCCACCGCTTTTCTGACCGGTCAATGTTGTCAGTTCGGCGAAATAGTGATAAGGTGCCGATACTGCTGCGAAGACTGAAGCTGTAAAACTGTTGATCAGGAGTTGAATGTCATTTGCGGCAACCAGCCCTAAAAGGAGAATAAGTGAGATGATGTTCGCAGCCATCGACATCGTTGAACCATAAAAAACAACCATCACGGCACTTATTAACGCACCAGAAGAAAGAAGGATATGTAAACGATTGTTTTTCAATAATCTGCCTGACCAGAATACCCCTCCGAGCAATAAGAGGTTAAACAACAAAACATTTAGTCCGGCTTGTTGTCCCTGAAACAGATAGACAAAGATCAGGGCGAAAAATACTGGAAAAAAGAGGAAGAACTTCTTCATTTTTGATGGCTTTTGTGTATAACGACCTGAAAGGCCGGTATCGTATGTAGCTGTCTGTAAAATATTACAGTATTTGCGATATGTTTGAATCCTGTAGCTTAATGAGGTAGATATGTGGATGGCCGGCCATTAAATCAGCCACTATTTCTGTTGGGAAGAGGCAGAATATACGGTGATATCATCCAGACGAACCATTTCAGTAAACCGGGAAGTCAGAATTTGCTTTTCTTGCAGGTAATTCCGGAGAGGCGAATGATCTTTAACGATGATGATCACATTACCCTTTGGTTGTAAAACCTCTTCCAGCCGCCCGGCCGGAAAGTCTGGAAGATTTTCCCCACCAAACATCATAATATGGGCAGGAGCGGCACCTGAATGCAATCCGGTGTACCAGGTATCTTCCCAACCGATAAAATCAACAATCAACCTGGTATCGGCAGAAGTCGAAGTACTGACTTTTGTTACAATTTGTTTAATCGGTTGATTTTTAAGCCGGGGAATGGGTTTACTGCCACCAATGGTATAAACAAATGAAAGACCCACAGTAAGAACTACTGAAATGACAACCGTTTTGATCGTTTTCTTTTCAAAATCCTTCAAAACTGCGGCAATCCATGGAAGCGACAGAACGATGAGCGTTCCGGTGAACCGCTGGTGGAGCAGCAGGTTGCCGGCAATGCTGTTGTACAGCATCACCCCGAAGAAAATCAGTAAAGGGATCAACCAAAGATCAGGGAATGAACCTATCCTGAATTTTCTGATCATGCTGCCAAAATGTTTAACAATTAACCAGCAAACAACTGGACCCAGGGCAATCAGCCAGGAGAAGGGAAAAAACCAGATTCTGCGCAGGGTTGCTTCGAAATCTACATGATCGTTGATTCCCAGTGCCTTGTGAGTCCATTCGGTGTTTGCATGAAAGCTGAACAGCGGATCACCTGTGGCCAGGTAATTCTGCACCATCCAGATGACCGGAAATATCATGGCAAACAGGAAAAATACAACGCTTTCCTTCCATCTTTTCCCCAATACCAGCATCAGGGTAAACAACAGGATCAACAACCACGATTCATACCTCATTCCGGAAGCAATGGTCATTGAAACGCCCGACAGTGCAAGTAAGCTAATTTTACCCTCCCTTACTCCCATCGATAACATATTCATTGCCAGCACCAAAAAGAACAAGCCCGGAATTTCCGCAAGGCTTAGAAACCCCAATCTGAACAATAATGGGCTGATGGTTAAAAAGATAGCCGCGTAAAGAGCGCCTTGTTTATTGAATTCCCTGCGGGTAAAAAAGTAAAAAGGAAAGATCATCAGCACCGAAAGCAGGATATTGATCACTTTGGGAAGCACGATCATATCCTTCCATACAAGAAAGCCCGAACCAACCAGGTAATAATGGAATGGGGCCCAAACGCTTGTTTTATACCAGAACGGACCTTTTGCCCATTCCCAGGATGTAAAAACCCGGCTTACGGCATCGGCATCGGTTTCTTCGGCGAAACCCATTAATAACAACCTGATTAGCAAGGCGATGAATGCAACTATATAAATTGCGTATTCAGTCTTTTGTTTACCCGATCCTGTAATTTTAAGCATCCTGCAACTATTATTTATATAGGTCTTGTACTTCAACAAAAATACACAATGGATTGAGCAAATCTAACCCAAAAAGAGCTATTCCGGATTATAGGAAAAAGGATTTCCAATTATCAACAAAATCAATGCTAATTTCTCTAAAACCAAGGTATTTCTTGTAATAGCGATCTACAAAACATAAAACAAGAGGTCTTTAACATCCGTCTAAATGATTTTCCAAGCGGTGAATCACAACCTAGTTTTGCCGCATCAAACCAAATCATGATGAAACCCGCATGAATTGCTTGCACAAACACAAACTTAATTTTCAAACATATAAGCCATTCCCTTTCATCGTCAAAATCCAAAATGATTTTAACAGATGAAAATCAGGTTAATTATAGTTTCCGCTTTGTTTGTTCTGCTCTCCCCTATCCTGAAGGCTCAGCCTCAGGCTTATTCACTCAGCGATTGCATCAACAGAGCCCTGGAGTATAACCTTCAGGTAAGGCAGGCCGGACTTACGACTGAAATTAAACAGGTTAACCGGGAACAGGCGATCGCTTCACGTTTTCCGACCCTGGATGCAAGTGCAAGACAAGACTTCTCCTGGTCGGACCAGGTAAACTCTATCGGTTCATATGACTATACGGGATACAGTGGTAGTTCGGTCTCTGTCAACTCCGGTCTGGTGCTGTTTAACGGCTTCAGGAAACAAAATACAATCAAACAGGCAGCACTGGAGTACCAGGGATCTGTGCTGGATGTGGAAGAGATGCGTCAGAGCATCAGCCTTCAGGTGCTGGATAATTACCTGCAGGTACTTTATGCCGGTGAACTGGTGACCAACAGCAAAAACCAGTTGCTTTCAACCGGCAGTCAGCTTGAGTTGGCCAAAGAGAGGCTTGACCTCAGGATCATTTCACAGGCAGATTATTTACAGGTAAAAGCACAGGAGGCCAGTGAGAAACTGACTTTGGCCAATGCTGAAAAACAATTGCAACTCACCAGGCTTAACCTGATGCAATTGCTTGAGTTGCCTGTAAACGATTCATTTGCAATCGTCACCCCTGATTTTTCCACTGCAGGTAAGCAAACACTTGTGGCTGACGCTAACGGAATTTATGCGAATGCCCTGAACTTCAGGCCGGAAGTAAAGAGCGCAGCCCTTCAGAAACAGATTGCCGGATACGACATGGAAATTGCCAGAAGTGGCTTCTTACCAAGCGTGAGCATGAACGCAGGAATCGGCACGAGCTACAGCAATATGGCTGAAAGTCTGAAATTTGCATCACAACTCGACCATAACCTTACGCCGACAATCGGCCTTACACTGTCTGTTCCGATCTTCCAGCAGAAACAGGTTAAATCGCAGGTTTCAATTGCGCGCATCAATTCCGAATCGGCTGCAATCAGTGAGCAAACAACACTCAACCAATTGCGAAAGTCAATAGAATCAGCCTGGGTAGATGTGCTCTCAGCAGAAAAAGAGTTCGAAGCGGGCAATGAACAATTCAATGCAACTTCGGCCTCATTCGATGTCGCAACAGAGCGATTTAAACAGGGTGTAATTAATTCGGTCGATTTCCTTTATGAAAAAACCAATCTGATCAACGCCGAAAGTCAGTTGTTGCAGGCAAGGTATAATCTGATATTCAGTTACAAGGTGCTTGAGTTTTATCAGGGGAAACCACTTGAATTTTAACAATCTAAGCTATGGTTTTCAATTTTCAAACGTAACTGAGGCTGAGGCTGAGGTTTAGGTTGAGGTTGAGAATAAAAAAATATTAAGAAAAGAAATGGGCTTATGATTTACTTAAACATATCAGATTGGCTCAACGGATATAACAACTTAATCTGATTTATCAGATAAGCAGGCTTAACCTTAACCTCAACCTCAACCTTAACCTTAACCTTAAAGTCGGTCGGAAGGCAGGAAAAAATCAAAATCAATAAAAATGAAACGAACCACAAAAATTATCGGAATTACCATTCTCGCGATAGGGACCACTGCCGGAATCATAATCGGATGCGGCGCCAGGAAGGATACACTCAGCATTGATACGGCTAAAGCTGTGAAAGGAAATGTGAGTCAAACCATTACAGCTACGGGCACCATCGAAGCAATTAAAACTGTTGAAGTGGGTACGCAGGTATCAGGGGTTATTCAAAAATTGTATGCCGACTTCAACTCGGTGGTTAAGAAGGGGCAGCTACTGGCAACCCTCGATGAAACCATGCTCCGGGCCAGCCTCGACCAGAGTAAGGCAACCCTGATGGATGCCCAGGCAGATTTGAAGTATCAGGAGGCCAATTACCAGCGAATGAAAAGTCTGTTTGATAAAAACCTGGTAGCCCAGGCCGACTTCGATCAGGTTGAGTACAACTACAAAAGGGCTCTTGCAAGCGTGGCAAATGCCAAAGCATCGCTGCAGCGCAACCAGGTTAACCTCGACTATGCTTCCATATTTTCGCCCATCGATGGGGTGGTTCTTAACCGTGCAGTTGATGAAGGACAAACCGTGGCTGCAAGTTTCAACACCCCTACCCTCTTTACCATTGCCAATGACCTGACCCGAATGCAGGTGCAGGCAGATGTGGATGAAGCCGATATAGGACAGGTAAGAAATGGCCAGCGGGTTGAATTTACCGTCGATGCCTTCACTGGTGAAACCTTCAACGGAACCGTAACCGAAGTCAGGCTGCAGCCCGTAATTACCTCAAATGTTGTAACATACACGGTTATTATCAATGCACCGAATCCTGAAAAGAAATTGATGCCCGGTATGACGGCCAGCATCACCATTTTCATGTCCGAAGTTAACGACGTAACCACGATACCTGTTAAGGCCCTGAAATTTGAGCCACCAGCAGGGGATGATCAGGAAGTACCACTGGCATCAGGCAAAGCCGCAAAAGGATCTCATGTATGGGTTTATGATGGCGCGCAAATGCACCCCCGCAGTGTAGAAACCGGGCTGAGCGATGGCAGTCATATTGAAATAAAGTCCGGACTTAAGCAAGGTGAGGAAGTAGTGTTGGCGGTAAACACAGCCGATGTATCCGGAACTTCTGAAAAAACGGTTACGAATCCATTTATTCCAAAAAGACCGGGGTCCGCGAAAGCCAAACTGCCTCAACCTTAATCAAGCAGCACAAGTTAATTCATGAAATCAATGAAACGAAATATCATCAGCGTCAATGCTTTAAAAAAGGACTTTTTTGTAGGAGAAGTCACGGTTCATGCGCTCAGAGGGGTTGACCTGAATATTACAGAAGGGGAATTTGTAGCCATTATGGGCGCAAGCGGAAGTGGGAAATCAACCATGCTCAATATTCTGGGCTGTCTCGACAAACCAACTTCAGGAACATACCAGTTGGATGGAACGGATATCAGCAGCCTGACTAAAAACGAGCTTGCCAGGCTCCGTAACCTGAAACTCGGCTTTGTATTTCAATCCTATAACCTGTTAACCAGAACTTCGGCCCTAGAGAATGTGGAACTTCCATTATTCTACAACAGCTCTGTAAAACCACGCGAACGCCGGGAGAGAGCATCGGCCGCACTCGAGGCCGTTGGTCTGGCAGACAGGATGCACCATATGCCCAACCAGTTGAGTGGTGGGCAACAACAACGGGTCGCCATCGCCCGTTCGCTGGTGAACGACCCGGTGGTTATTCTGGCCGATGAAGCAACCGGGAACCTTGATACCCGGACATCTTATGAAATTATGGCACTTTTTCAGGAGTTGAATTCGAAAGGGAAAACCATTGTTTTTGTAACCCATGAACCCGAAATAGCCGGATTTACAACCCGGAATGTGCACTTTCGCGACGGGAATATCATTAAAGAATACCAGGTAACCAACCGTGGCTCGGCCAGGGAAATGCTGAAGGCCCTGCCAATCGAAGTAGATTAATGAGGAATTTCTAATTTCTAATTTCTAATTTCTAAAACTCTGAAAATCTGTAACCTCTCCACCTCATCCGCCCTTCGGGCACCTTCTCCTCAAGGAGAAGGAAATCGGACTTTTTACTTCATTGGCGAGGGGGAGCCGGAAGCCCTTTCTCACTCAGCCACCCTGAAACCCTGAAATTCTGAAATTCTGAAACTCTGAAATTGAACTTTTGAACTCTTGAACTCTTGAACCCTTGAACCTTTTTATTGCCAACTGAAATTTGCCAACTGCCAACTTAACTGAACCTTTGAACCTTTGAACTTTGAACTTTTAACTTTGAGCTTATTAAAATGAACATAACAAACCTCACCAAAGTATCCCTCAACGCCCTGATGCGCAATAAGTTCAGGAGTTTTCTCACCATGCTGGGAATTATCATCGGCGTGGCATCGGTTATTGCGATGCTGGCCATTGGTGAAGGCTCGAAGAAGAGCATCCAGGACCAGATCAGCAGCATGGGATCAAACCTGGTAATGGTGATGCCCGGAACCCAGATGATGGGGGGCGTGCAACAAGGAAATTCATCATCCAAAGCACTGGATATGAAAGATGTAGAAACCATTAAGCAGGATTGCCCCTCTGTACCTGAAGTTACACCCGAAGTAAGGGGTGGTGGCCAGGTCGTAGCCGGAAGCAATAACTGGCCGACTACTTTTTATGGTGGCGATATAAACTACCTGGAAATCAAAAAAATAGAAGTTAAATCGGGCAGGATGTTTACAGAACAGGAAGTATCTTCTGCATCAAAGGTTTGCCTTATCGGACAAACCGTGGCCGATAACCTCTTCGGTGATGATGTTGATCCGGTTGGACAAACCATCAGATTTAAGAATATCCCGGTAAAAGTCATCGGATTGCTGGAAGAAAAGGGCGAGAATACCTTCGGCATGGACCAGGATGATCTCTTGATAGGACCTTACACCACCGTTCAAAAGCGGATGCTTGCCATAACACATATCAATGCAATTCTTGGTTCAGCCCTGAGTGAAGAATCCACTACACAGGCTGTAACAGAGATTACGGCAGCCATGCGGTCTTCTCACAAACTTTCCGCCGGCGAGGAAGATGATTTTCAGATACGCACCCAGGCTGAGCTGGTGAGTACCTTTAGTTCCATCAGCAACATTCTCACCACCCTGTTGGGGGCTATCTCAGCTATTTCACTCCTGGTCGGAGGAATTGGCATCATGAATATCATGTACGTTTCCGTAACCGAGCGTACCCGTGAAATTGGACTTCGCATGAGTATCGGTGGCCGTGGTCTGGATATCCTGATGCAGTTCCTGATTGAAAGCATCATGCTGAGTGTGATCGGGGGAGTTTTCGGAATTTTGCTTGGTGTTGCTGCTTCGCTGATCATCGGTAATGTGACCGGCTGGCCGATTGCTGTAATGCCTATGGCTGTTGTCATGTCGTTTCTTGTATGCACTGCCATCGGAATTTTCTTTGGCTGGTATCCCGCACGTAAGGCATCAAACCTGAATCCAATCGACGCGCTGAGGTTCGAATAATACATCAGCGCATCATCAGGCAGAAAACATTATATTTGACTTTAAATAAAAACTGTATGAAAGGGAACAAGCTTAAAATTATGTTGCACCTGGCGTTTTGGGCCGTGGTGATCATACTTCCCTGGTTTATGATCTCGGGTAACCTTGAGCAACCCGGATTTTTCGAAGGACGTTATTATCTCCGACTGTTGAATGGTGGAGTGTTGTTTTACCTCACTTACTTTTTTCTGGTACCACGGCTATACCTGAGCAACAAGAAGTTATATTTTTACCTTTCGGTAATGTTTGCCATCGGCATCCTTTTCGGTACAACGGAACTTATCAGTAATTGGTTGTTTCCCGATGATTTGCTCAGACAACACATGGATTTGATCAAAGAAAAGGTGGCCGCCGAAGGTCTGAAATTTAACGGGCCTTCACCATCAATGAGATATATAAACTCCATTTTCGCCTCTGTACTGATTGCTGCCCTGGCCATGGGGCTAAAGATAACCGAAGCCTATTCGGAAAAAGAAAGGCAAAACCGTGAACTGGAAAAAGAAAAACTGGCTGCTGACCTGGGGTTACTCAAGAACCAGGTGAGTCCACACTTTTTCTTCAACACCTTGAATAATATTTACGCGCTGATTGAATCAGGAAACACGGATGCCGGAACAGCCGTGCTAAAGCTTTCGAAAATGATGCGTTATGTGCTCCACGATTCAGAGGAAAACAACGTAAGCCTGGACCAGGAAATGGCCTTTATGAACCATTATATTGACCTGATGCGGCTCCGTTTAAGCGATAAAGTAAGAATCAGCGTCGATTTCCGACCACATTCCGGCGAAATCAGGATACCTTCCATGCTTTTTATCTCATTTATTGAAAATGCGTTCAAACATGGTGTGAGTTACCGCGAACCTTCATTTATTGAAATCGGGTTAAAAACCTCAGCATCAGATCTGGTGTTCTCATGCATCAACAGCCGGTTTACAGAAAACGACCACATTTCAGCCGAAAGTTCAGGAATAGGACTTGAAAACGTTAAAAAGCGGCTGAACCTTCTTTTTCCTGATAAACATGTTTTGGATATAACTGAAAATCAAGTTTCTTTCAGTGTTTTATTGACCATCAAGCTCAATCAATGATGAACCGGATCAGTACCATAGCCATTGACGATGAACCCCTTGCGCTGCAACTGGTAACGGGCTATATTTCCAAAACTCCATTCCTGGAACTGGCCGGTAGTTTTGAAAGTCCTTACACTGCCCTTGAATTTCTGGAAGACCACAACATTGATCTGATTTTTCTTGATGTTCAGATGCCTGATCTTCTGGGGACAGAACTGGCCCGCATCAACAAAGGAAACAGCAGGATCATATTTACCACAGCCTTTCCCAATTATGCCGTGGAAGGATTCCGTCTTGATGCAGTTGATTATCTGCTGAAACCGTTTTCATATGAAGAATTTCTGGTTTCAGCAAACCGTGTAAAAGAAAGAATGAAGGCTAGTCAAAATATTGAAGAACAGCACATTGACGCCAACAACGATTTCCTTTTTATCAAATCCGACTACAAGCTCCGCCGCATCAACCTGGCAGATATTCAATACATTGAAGGATTGAAGGATTATGTAAAAATATACCTGCATGGTGAAGATAAACCTTTGTTGACACTGGTTACCATGAAACAGCTTGAATTAAAACTGCCGCCTGCCCGGTTTATGCGGGTACACCGTTCGTTTATCGTTAACCTGCAGCGCATCGAAGTAATCGAACGTAGCCGCATCGTTTTTGGCAAGGTTTATATTCCAGTCAGTGATCAGTACAAGGAGGTCTTTCAGGAATATGTGGACAGGAATTTTATCTGAACAGGATTGAACAGCCCTGTTTAATAACGGAAATCAGTTACCGGATACCCGGAAAGATGATTTTTGTCTTTTGCTTTGTTATTTACTACATTCGCTGTGTAAAAACAGCTATATGTGGTCTAAGTACATTTCTTTGTTTCTGTTCGCACTGCTGCTAACCGCCGGCGTTGCAACGTCGCAGGTGGTTATCAACGAGGGAAGTAACAGAAACTATCTGTTATTGCCCGATGAAGACGGAGAATATCCCGATTGGGTCGAACTTTACAATGCAGGCTCCGCACCAGTCGATCTGCTGAATTATTCCATCACCGATAAGCTGAATAACCCGACAAAATGGATTTTTCCGTCAGTTATATTGCAGCCGGGTCAGTTCCTGACTGTTTACTGCAGCGATAAAAACCGCCGGCCGGAACCAGGTTTTATCAATGTGCTCAATACCTCTGTCTTCTCCCCCATTCTCGGCTGGAATACGCATATATTTACCACCCCTTTTCTCTGGGATGGCACATCTTCGGTCCTTATCAACACCTGTTCATACAGTTCAACCGGCTATACTTCCAATTCGATATTCAGTCAGACACCAACGTCCTTTCTTTCAACAGTATATGCCGTTCAGGACGGAGGATCGGATTACTGTTCAGCAACCAACGGAACGCCTGTATTTCAGCGTCCCGACATGAAACTGAATGGCATTACCATCGGGACCGGAGAACTGCAGAACTCAAATACCGGTTATCCGGCACCCTACGGCAACTGGTATTGGTGCGCGCGGCACCAGATGCTGATTACAGCCGGTGAGCTGAATGATGCCGGATTATCACCTGGTTTTATAAACAACCTGTCATTCAATGTTATATCAACTGATCCAGGTACCGTTTACGACTACATCGATATCAGTATGAAGCTTACACCCGACAATGCGTTATCCAATGTTTTTGATGCCACAGCACCGACTGAAACCTTTCACACAAATTTCAAAATTTCGGAAGATGGAGAAATCGTCTACCTTTTTTCACCGGAACATGTTCAGTTAAGCAGCCTGAACGTGAATTGCAGAGACCTCGATGTTACCCGCGGTTGCTTTCCTGACGCATCATCAACCATTAAACTCTTCGCCAATGGCACTCCGGCTTCAACCAACAATCAATCTACTTCCTATGATGGCTATTTACTTCCGCTTACATTTTCAGCTCCATCCGGGCATTACCAGTCCATTATTAATGTGCTGATTACCAATCCAAACGGGCCCGAATCCTCGGTTTATTATACAACGGATGGAAGTGATCCTTCCACAGAATCGCCGGTATACAATGGTAATCCAATTCAGATATTCAGCACCAAAACACTAAAAGCCAGGGCATTTAAAACCGGTGTTCTCCCGGGACCCTTGAAAGCAGCCTCTTATCTCTTCGGAGTCAGCCATTCCACGCCGGTACTATCGGTTATTACCGACAACAATAACCTTTACGGGAGTACGGGCATATTCGATAACTGGTGGACAGATTGGGAAAGGGCGGCTTACGTTGATTATTTTGATTCAACCGGACAACTGATCTTTTCGCAAAGAACCGGGATGCAGATAGACGGAGGATGGGGTGGCAGCCGTTACCAGCCACAGCACTCCTTCCGGCTTGAGCCGGGCGACGGTGTATTGGGCGATGGACCTGTTTTTTACCCGCTGATTCCCGATCGTCCCGAAAGAAATCTTTACAGCAAGTTTTACCTCCGGAATGGCAGCAACCAATATCTGATTCTTCCCTATAAGGATGCGACACAGGTAACTTCCATGGCAAAAGGGACCAACAATTATTATGCAGCCTGGCGACCGGTTTCTGTTTATATCAACGGTGAATATTTCGGCTTGTATGAATTACGTGAAAAAATCGATGCCGAATATTTTGAAACCCTTGATGGGGCCGATCCGGATGATGTTACCATTCTTTCGGTAAGTGCTTGGTATGGAGCTGTTTTAAGGGCGGTTGAAGGGTCCATTGAACCATTTTACAGCTCCATTCAGTCATTCAGTAATCTAAATCCTGCTGACCCTGATTTCTGGGATCAGGCAGACCAGTATTTTGACCTTACCTGGTACAACGATTACATCATCGGGGAATCGTGGATGGGCAACACCGACTGGCCATGGAACAATATTAAAATATATCGTTCCGATGCTTCTGATTTCCGTTGGAGATACTGTATCATTGACCAGGAACTGGCCATGCAGCCCAATGGTTCAACCGATTGCTTTTACGACCATATCCGGTTTATGCTTGACCAGGACCCGGCGATTCCGCATATCAGCATCTGGCTCAAAGGTATACAGAACGACCGGTTCAGAAATTACTTTCTCAACCGCTTCGCTGACATCATGAATACGAGGTATCAATATGAGCACATCTCTGCGATTGAGCACAATATGTACAACCTTACCAGGGACGAAATGGTGAATGAATATATGCGCTGGGGCGATCCCGGTGATATTCCGGGGCAAATGATGGCCTTCACGGGCAACCATCTTACCCTTCAACAGCAGTTTATGCAGAGAACCGAACAGGTTAGAAACCATATTCAGAACAATTTCAGCCTCCCCAACCAGGTTGGTCTTACCCTGGATGTTATGCCCGCCGGTGCAGGTCAAATTCACATCAGCACCATTACTCCTGACACCTATCCGTGGGAAGGAGTTTATTTTAATGGTATTCCGGTTAGTATTACTGCAGAGGCTGCACCTGGATTCTATTTCAGCCATTGGGAAAACAACGGGCTGATTGCCGACACCCTGAATGCTCATTTTCTGGATACCCTCGATGCTGAATCCATCAGATTTACAGCCATTTTTGGAGAAGAGCATGTCGGAGCAAGCCAGTTAACTGCAGATGCCGGGCTTTTCTCATTGTATCCGAATCCGGCTGAAAATGTAATTTTTATTTCAAACAAAAGCAGATTTAATGCTGAATATCAGATCATTGACCAGAAGGGACAGATACTGCAGCAAGGACAATTAAACGGTACCGATACCAAAATCGCTGTCAATATCAGCGCTCTTCAACCATCGTTTTACCTGGTAAGAATCAAGGGTTCTTCTATGGTTCCTGTAAACCTTCGGTTTATTAAAACGGGGTCCCGACCCTGAACTGAATAATTTCTATTGTCTTCTGACTGCGATTTTTTTTCCGAATTCCTTATTCAATGTCGTTTAGTTAGGGTTTCGAATTGAAAATAAAAAAGTATCCTTCGACTCTGCTCAGGTTGACTGCCAGTATGAGCGCAGTTTGCGCGCGTCTTATCCTGCTTTTATTGCTTTGCGGCGGGCAGGCTTTTGACGCATGCAAACGGTTTACGATTGATAAATGTCGAAAAGCGCCCTTCGACATGGTTGACGAAAAGTTCACTATACAACATTGGTGTATGATTTCAGAAAATCACCGTCTACAATCAACAATTTAACACCATCAACAGTTGATGAACGGTGAGAACTCAGGTCGTCTGATACCACATAACTCATCCCTTTTTTAAGAATGGTTTTCTCTCCGTTTTCAAGTTCACTATACATCTCTCCTTCGAGGCAGTGTACAATGTGACCCTTTTTGCACCAGTGATCGGCCAGGTAGCCTGCCGAATACTCCACAATCCTGATTCTCAATCCATCCAACTGTAGAGTTTGCCAGAACGCAGTTCCGGTTTCTCCCGGGTGTTCGGTTTTAGGGATCAATGTCCAGTCGATCGTTTGAAAGGGAATGTTTTGATTTTTAGTTTCCATGGTATTTTAAGATAAATGATTAACATTTCGTAAGCTGGTCTTCTGATATTCCCATATTAGTCAGCAAGTTAGCCCCTTCTTCGGATCTTACACCCAAACCATTGCAATACTCAGAATCATCAATACAAAAAGGATGTAACCGATTATCCGGTTTGCTTTTTCAGATTTTAAAAGTCTTGAGATCAATTCCCCGAATTTGATCCATGAGAGCATGCATGGAATTCCAATCACTCCGAAGGATATTGCAAACAAAAACACACTGAGGTGAAGGTTGTTTAATTCAGGCAAAAATGCGCTGGCACCGGTAATGGCCATTATCCAGGCTTTGGGGTTGACAAATTGGAATAAGAATGCCTGGCTGAATCCTATGCGTGATTTTGTGTCCGGAGTTAATTCAGAAGATGGTTTACTCATGAGAATTGCCAGGTAAAACAACCATACCGAACTTATAACTTTCAAAACCAGCCCGATGGATTGATTGGCATTGATCAGTTCACCGACACCGTAGCCGGAAACCGTGAGCATCACAAAGAAACCCGAAAAAATGCCCAGCATTAGCTTACCGGAATCACGGAAACCAAAATTCTTCCCGTATGAGAAGAGGATATAATTATTCGGGCCGGGTGTAATGGACGAAACAAAGGCGAATATCAGGTAGCCTGCAAAACTGATGTTTGTCATTGTGAGCGATAGATTATAAAAATATATTCTTCATTACCTTGGAGTTACCTTCTAAGAGGTTACGATATTTCAAGCATCATCACCTTATTCTCATACTGATTTTCCCCCAGGTTGAACCAGGTTTTCCCGATTTCTGCAAAGTTCATCCGCTTGTAGAATCCAATTGCATTCTCATTTTTAAAATAAACAGTCAGCCAAACATTTGTGTATCCCGCGTTCTTCAGCTCTATCACGACCCGATCAAGAAGTGCTTTTCCAATCCCTTTACCGCAGAATCTTTCCAGCACATATAAAACAGCTATCTCCGGACCGGAAACTGCTTCGACCGGACATACTTCGCTATAATTCAATTCAATGCATCCCAAAAGATGATCATTTATCTCAGCAAGCAGAATTAGTTTCAGTTTATCACCAATTTGTCGTCCTGTATTCTCCTCTGTGAATTCATCCAGCACATACCGTGAAAACTCTTTGCGAATTCCTTCGGTGGCATAGGTTGCGATCCATACCTGTTGTTTGAGGACTGTGAGATTGGGAACATCTTCGGGTTCCGCCGGCCTTATGATGAGGTTATCCATGAACGGTGATTATGATGTATAAAAATAAAAAATCATTCCGGTACCAGACAAGGAACAATAAAATTGCACCAAATTCTTTTTTTGAGCAAATATTTTCCAAAAAAGAAAATTGGTACTTTCGTATTAAATATTTCCATATGTGTTATAGCCTGTCCGGGAGACGACAATATACTGTTTTGTTCCTCCTTTTAGCAATGGGATTGTTTCTCTGCAACAAGCAGATTTATGCATTCAGCCCCGAAGTAAGCGACTTACCTGACGACCCTGAGCAACTCCTTGTTTCGATTCTTTTAAAAGGAAATGAGCCAGGTAGTGATTTAAATTCGGTTGTGATTCCGCTGAAGCAGGTAGGGCATTTATTCCTGATTGAAGCCAGGGTCGACGATCAGGAAGGAAACCTGATTTTCGATACCGGGGCCACCGAACTGGTGCTGAACAGGACCTATTTCAGGAAATATGCCAGTTTTAAGAAAGCCGCCGGAGGAGGAGTAACCGGATCAATGAATGAAGTGTCAGGAACCATTCTGAACAAAATAGATGTATCAGGGCTTTATTATGAAAAAGTGGCTGCAGATCTGGCTGAACTCGGACATATTGAAGATAAGAGAGGTGTAAAAATCCTGGGCTTGTTCGGCTTGAAAATGATTGATAACCTTGAAGTTATCTTTGATGCCCGGCGAAGCGAATTGCGATTGAACCGCATTGACAAGGATGGCAACAGGATTGATCAGAAAGAGGAAGACCTTCAGTTCGAATTCACCCAGAAACTTGAAACAAGTTACGATTTCATGATGATCAGGGGCAGGATCAGCGACAAAGTGTTGTATTTCTGTCTTGATACCGGGGCTGAAATCAACGTATTAAGCAACAATGTACCAAAAAAGGTAATGGGCACGGTTCAGATCACCCGCAGATCAACCCTGGGAGGTTCGAAATCAGGGGCAGTAGAAGCGCTTTATGGTACGATGAATGAACTCGAATTCGGAAATCACCAGTTCGGAAGTATGGGCGCGGTTATTATTGATCTTTCATCCATGAGCGAAGCCTATGGTTGTTCGATCGACGGGATGCTCGGGTATGATTTCTGGCAGAAAGGGGTGTTCTGCTTCAACTACAAAAAAAAGGAGATCCGTTTTAATGTCGGGAAAGGAGCATTGAAATGAAACATACATTGATAGCTATCTTTCTCTTTACGCTTTTGTTGCCTGCTGTAAAGGTAACAGCCCAGCATAAGCCCGGAAATGTTTGCTATATCAGCGACAACAGAATCTATTTTCAGCTGGATAAAAGATGGACCGATGTTCAGAAAAAGGAATTCGGAGACCTCTTCAGCCTCGACAGCACCCTGATTGATACGGCTCTGCGGTCAACGGGCGAAATCACCTACGACAGCATTACCTGGCTGGTTACCCGGTTCAATACCAATATTAACGAGTTGTCAAAACCATTTATCAGTGCCTCCGCTCCTGTACATTCTCAAGATGCAAGGCTAGCAACCAACGATGTGTTTCTGTTGGACGACGGTTGGTATATCAAACCATTGATCCATCAGTTGATGGTCAATTATTCGGAAAAAATTGGAATAAATGAATTTTCAGAAGAATCCGGCTTCAGGGTTGCCAACGATACTGCATATTTTCTCTTGTCCGGGTTTCAGAAAGCAGGCCAGGTATATTTATCGGGTACCTTCAATAACTGGAGTACCATGCTGACCCCTATGCAAAAAACCGGCAAAGGCTGGCAAACAGGGATATTGCTCAAGCCCGGTAAATACCTGTATAAGTTTATAGTTGACGGCCGTTGGTTGCAGGATCCGGACAATCTTCAGAAAGAAAACGATGGCAATGCTGGTTATAATTCGGTGTTGTATATATTGAACCATGTTTTTGAACTCAAAGGATTTGAACAAGCCAAAAAGGTGAGTGTGGCCGGAAGTTTCAACGATTGGAAACCGGGGAAATTAAAAATGGAGCGTGTTCCCGGTGGTTGGAACCTGCCCGTTTTCCTCCAGGAAGGCACCCATGCTTACAAATTTGTGGTTGACAAACAGTGGATGACCGATCCCGGAAACCCTGTTATCCGCAGGGATTCTTACGGAAACCTGAATTCATTTCTCGGTATCGGCGATACCATGATTTTCCGCCTGAATGGATTTGAAAATGCCAGGGATGTTTTATTAACCGGAAGTTTTAACGGATGGAGCACCAGTGAACTCCAGATGAATAAGGTTGCCGGGGGCTGGGAGTTGCCCTATGTGCTGGCAGCAGGCAATTTTGAATACAAATTTATTGTGGACGGTAAATGGATGCCCGACCCGGCAAATCCGCGAACGGTGGGAACCGGTGATTTTGTGAATTCACTGATCACCTTTAAACCCAACCACACATTTTATCTCCGGCATTTTTCAAACGCGAAAAGTGTGCTGGTTACCGGAAGTTTTAATGGCTGGAGCAAAAGTTCGTACCAGATGGAAATGAAGGACGGGCTCTGGACGTATGAGCTCAATCTGAAACCGGGAAAACACACCTATAAATTCATTGTCGATGGTCAGTGGATGATAGATCCGGCCAATGAGGACTGGGAAACCAATTGGGAAGGTACCGGAAATTCGGTATTGTGGATTGATCCCTGAAAATCAATCAAATATCGTTTACATTGTTTCTAATCTTCCACCGCCTCCACCACCCTGTCGACCCATTCAAAAGCATCTCTCCCAAACTGAAAATCACCCTGGGTGTTGACTTCGGCAGTCATCACAACTACAAGGTTTTCGGATGGTACAATGCAAACATACTGTCCACCATGTCCACTCATAAAAATCATTTCCCGGTCGCGGTCAATCCACCACAGGTAACCAAACTGGGCATCGTACACATTTTCTTCCCGGATGGTCGTCATTTCATCAATCCATTCTTCACTCACGATCCTGTTGCCTTTCCATTGCCCTTTATCCAGCACCAGTTGCCCGAATTTGGCCATTTCGCGCGGAGTTGTTAAGATACCGAATCCTCCCAAAGCAACACCATCCTTGTAGTTCTCCCATGCCAGATGCTTGATTTCCAGCGGATCGAGCAGTACTTCTTTTGCCCATTCACTGGTTGGCTTTCCTGCCTGATGCTGAATGATGGAAGCCACCAGCTGAGGATCGCAATCCTTATACTGAAAGTGCTCCCCAGGCTGGTAATCCAGAGGCTGCTCCAGAATGAACCCGTTTATCTGATCGGGTAATTGCCGGAGAATATCGTCTGTTTGCCCCGACAAACCATCGTTGCTATAAGAAATTCCCGAGCGCATGGTGAGCAGGTGCCTGATCAGAATGTCTTTCTTGTCAGGATGCCCGTTGGTTTCCGGCAGGTAATCACCGATAGGATCCTCAATGCTGCCGATCAGCTGTTTTTCAATTGCAATTCCCGTCAACAGGCCAACTACCTGTTTTGTACAACTCCAGATGGCACGTGGAGTGGTCCTGTCGCGGTCATCTTTCGTATAACTTTCCGCGATCAGCCTGCCGTTTCTGAATACCAATAAACTCCTGACCTGCCAGAGATCTTCATCTGCATGAAAATCATCGTAAATCCGGGTCAGTTTCTCACTGTTTATTTGTTCCGCCGAAGGTGTTGATACTTCCCAACCATCTTCCAATTGTTGAGGGGCATACGACACGAATTCCCTTTTGAGCTCATCCTCTTTCAAACAGGCGCTTAACAGTATTCCAGTGATCGCGAATAAAATAAAGTGCTTCATCCTATGCATGTTTTCTGTTAAATATGAGTTTGATGCTATGGTTCAACATCGAAATTTCCGGATTGCCGTAGAATCCTGAATACTTCATCGTATATGCATAAGTCAGGCGGGAGTTGGGTGCGGGTTTCCATTGGATTTCAAGGCTGGTAACGTTGTAATCGCCTGCAAGTCCAAAGGTTAAATCCTGGTGCAGATGCCTGACTGCATGCCTGAACCCGATGTCATAAAAATAGGGATTGCGATCATCCGGTTGCCGTGAAATAAATCCGGACAGGGAAGTGTTGAGGCTCAGCCGGAGATCGGATTCTTTGACCCTGAAATCATATCTTGCCGCAACTCCTGCACTGAAATTTGTAAACCAGTAATCGAACCCCGCCTGGAGATCGGGATACAGGTTGTAATTGTATTCAAGCATCGCGGCTGGCCCAATGAGCAAACGGTTGTTTTTGAGCGGAATCTCAAACAGATAAGCTGCATCAAATGGTTTCAGGTAAAAACCAAGGCCCGGAATCTGCCGTGAAAACAGGATGGAAACACCAACTTCACTTCCAAATGTGATGATTCCGCGTTCAGTGCCAAAATCTCGTCCAATGCCATACTGAAAACCAGCCCCTTTGAACACCAGTCCAAAATTGGCATGTTCCTTCACCTGAAACAGACCGGATGATAGATGAGATTTCCAGGGCTTTGCGCTCTCCTGCGAAAATCCGCATAACACAAAAAACAATAAAAGTGTTGTTGCCGTCGCTCTTTTCATTTGAACAGACTTCTTAATTAGAATTTGGTTTTGACTCATTGGCAGGTCAGACTTTTCAAACGGTATTATACGATTTGAATCCCTCCAATTCTCCGATAAATAATTGCAAACGACATGTTATCTGAGTATTAGCACATTTCAATTCGAGCTTGTAAAATACTAAATATCAAAACATTGCGTCTTTGCGTCATTGCGTGATTCTTAAAATTAACTGACTGTTGTCCTCAAGATAAATGTCTAAAATAGGCAAGCAGATAAAAATCAATAACCAGCACCAGTGTATTCCAGATCACCAATGCTGTAAGTCCGGCCGGGGAAAAGAGCCAGTTCATATCCACAGAAGTCATCAGGGCAGATCCCACACTGCAGATACCGTTTACCATAAACAATCCTTTCAGAACCGGCCCTGGCCTCTCTTTTCCAAAAATAAAGGCCATAAAAACAAAAGAAAGACCTATACCACCCCAGCCGTACATCTCGAGTGCCCAGGCAAATGAACCCGGGTTGGCCATGGTAAAGACCGGCAGTACAGCAGAAAGTTCAGGAGGGCGGTTCATCGCAAGATATGGTACATAGGTGGTTTGGATGATGTAATTCAGAAATACCACTGCCGTAAAAACAACATTGATCACCAGTCCCGACAGTGCCCAAACTTTTTTCTCCGGCTGCGCCAGTAAATACAGTGTAATGAAAGTAAGCAACGAACCGATCACGAGGAAATACCCACAGAAAAAAGTGGCCGTCTGTAGCGGATGAAAGGAATCGGCAAACAAAGCCGCATCCCGCCAGACAGGCTGAGGACAAAGCATCATTGACAATGCAGGAAACGCAAGTCCTGAAAAGATTACGCCGACAATATTGAGGTAAACAGCCATCCGGCCAAAACGGATAATCTGCGATTGAACTCTGTTCTCCATAAGAATGGGTATTAAGATTTCCAGGAATTTTCTCTGTTTTCCAGGAAAGTCATGATGGCTTCCCGGTTGTTGCCTGCAAATCCGTTTCCCGGAATATGTCCGCACTTTGCGCATTTCAGGTCGTAGGAAGTACCGCCAGTATTGCATTGGGGGCACGAAAAATAGGTCTTCATCTCTGCTGTCCACTCAACTGCACCTATCTCAGCTATGCGTGCCTGGGCCTTCCATAACTCAGCCCGGTGGGGCATTTTTTGCTGGAATTCCTTCAGCGTTTCGCAGGGATATTCATTGCATTCACCACAAAAGTTCAGATTCTTTTCGCGGCTGCATTTAATCATAAAACAGTTGTTGCAGTATGCCGTCTTCCGACCCGAACGGCAGCCATCACATCGGGTTTCGCTCAGCGGCTGCCCAAGCATAGCCGCATACCGCGTTAATTTTTCGATGTCATTTTGCTGTGTGGCCAGGTAAATTCCGCAGGCTCCGCAATAAAGTCCGCAAGCAGATGCAATTTCAGGAATCATCGTGTTTTCCATAAGTTGATTTTTCATAGGTCAGTAAATTAAAGAATCACGCAAACCAGCCTGCCGGCTGGCAGGGACGCCAGGACGCAACGAAATGATTCAATGTTGCAGATAACCAAAAATTAGTCATTAGTCAATCAGGCGCTTAGCCTCTCAATTTCTTCGTCTCACAGTCTCCAATTCACCTCATCCGCCTTCGGCACCTTCTCCTGAAGGAGAAGGACTTTCAATCCAATTATAGTCTCTTCATCTCAAAGTCTCTGCGTCTATTCGTCTTTCAGTCTCTCAGTCTCTCAGTCCCTCAGTCTCTTCGCCTCTCAGTCACTTCCTTCACTTCACTTTTCACTCTTCACTCACTACTCATCTCTTAATCTCTCAGTCTCTCAGTCTCTCAGTAATCAGTCTCTCAGTCTCTTCGTCTCTTCGTCTATAAAAGGGTAATAACTGAATTTACCTCTACATTTCCTTTGATCATGGCCCACACGGGGCAAATGGATTGTTCAGCCAGTGCCAGGGCCTTTTGCACTTCCTGTTCAGTAACATCCTTTGAAGTGATGATGTATTCAACTGTTATTGTTGAAAAAGAGGTTGGATGTTCGGTTCTCCTTACTCCACTCACATTCATATCAAAAGCTTCAATGTCTTTCTGCATTCTGCGCAGCAGTGTAAGAACGGCTCCGGCGGCACAGGCTCCGAAACTGATCAGAAAGAGCTGAAGCGGCATATAGCCAAGTCCATCGCCGTAAGGTGGGATATAATCGGTATCAATGGGTTTGAAATTACCAGCCTGTCCGGTGATGTGCAGTTTGCTGTTGACCAGGCTGAGCGATGCTTCGATTGCATTAACCGGAGTCTGCGTGGTTGAAGTTGTTGTGTTCATTTTAATGTTGTTTAGGGTCAGGTTTCTAATGCCATATTAAAGTGCGGCAAATATATTCCGGTACCCGAACCAGGCAAATTTAAAAATATTGAACCGGATTTTCAACAGGGTGAATGTTGAGATAAGGTAGGTGAACTGTAATTATTATCGATCAAAAAAGGTTAAAAACCGGGAATATTCATATTAGATGGAGGAGTATAAGGTAGACAGTTCAATCGCGCTTCGACTAAGCCTGCCTGTATGCATTAACAATAGCATATTCTGACATATGTTACAGGCAGACAGGCTCAGCGTGACATTGATTTATTCTTACTTCTTAATTCTTAATTCTGACCTCTGACTTCTGATCTCTGACTTCTGATCTCTGACTTCTGACTTCTGACTTCTGATCTCTGACTTCTGACCTCTGACCTCTGACCTCTGACTTCTTACTTCATCCCGTCACTTCTCCGGATTCCATAAACCAACTCATCCAGCAGTTCTCCATTTTTCAGCAGGGTTTTCTCAAACCTGGCTTCAAGCCTGAATCCGGCTTTTTGCAAAACCCTTTGCGATGCTGTATTGCTGCCAAATGGCCGGGCAAAAATCCTGTCAACAGTAAATGTACTGAATCCATAGTCCACCATCCGCCGGATAGCTGAGGACATGATGCCCCTACCCCACCATTCTTCCGACAACCAGTAGCCCATCTCGGCATTCACACAATGAATGTCCTGCTGCGGAAAAACACCGATGGAGCCTACAGCCTCACCCTGCACAAAAATGGCCAGTATCTTTGGAGGATCGTGCGATAGGACATTTTCCAGAAACCGCTCTCCATCCTGAATCGTATAGGGATGCGGAAACTGATCGGTCAGAAACCGGGCGATGTTGTAGTTGTTGGCATGCTTCACCAGGCTTTCGAGATCGGATGGTTGCCACTTTCTGAGTTCAAATTGAATCATAATCAGAGTTGAAGTAAAAAGTCTAAAGTAAAAAGTAAAAAGTAACATTCAGGTTCATTTGATAACCGTAATTCAATGTTGTTTAGTTAAGGAATTGGGATGCTGAAAGGTTTAAACGCAAAGTGCGCTGAGGACACGCAAAACCTGCCTGTCGGCAGACAGGGAGCCGCAGAGCAAATAAAATTCCCATTTCTTTGCGGTTCTCTGCGATAAACTTAGCGGTTCTCTGCGGTTAATTTTTTATTCTTTCCCTTAACTAAACGACATTGAATCGTAATTCTCCAATCGTAATTTTCAATCTTAAATCCTCGTTATCACGCAAGTTGCAAGTTGTAAATCGTACATCGTAAACCATCATTCATTATTTGTAACTTATCAAAGTTGGCAGTTGGCAAAATGCCCGTCTGACCGGCTATCGGTTGCTTATAGTAACATCCATTTGGCCAGCCGGGCAGGCAGCTTGCCTGCGGCAGGCAGGTTGGCAAATTTGGCTTTGTTTCGCATTCGTAATTCAATGTCGTTTAGTTAAGGTTTCATATATGAAAATAAAATGAAAAAGTATCCTTCGACTCCGCTCAGGATGACTGTCAGTCTGAGCGGAGTCGAAGACAATTTCTCTTATCTAAACGACATTGATTCATCATTCATCATTCGTCATTCGTCATTCGTCATTCATCATTTGTCATTCGTCGTCTGTCACCCTGAGCGTAGTCGAAGGGCGTCATTCGTCATTCATCATTCGTCATTCGTCATTCGTAAATCATAACCATTAGCACAATTATCCGAAGTTGATGATCCGTTCATATCCGGTATAGGGTTTTAATTCTGTCAGCTCAAATCTGATCAGACCATTTTTCACCAAAGGCAGATCTGAAAGGATATCCTCTGCAATTTGCCTGCTTGCGCATTCCAGCATCACCACAGCACAATGGTCATCGTTAAACCAGATCTCCCTCAGCATCCCGGCAAGGTAAAGCTCATGAACCTTACGGGCTTCTTCCGTGAGCAGTTCTCCGGTAAAGAGGCCGTTCGCATTTTCCCTCTCAATTGCAAGAAACTTCATAGATCAGTCGATATAGATTTCACCGCTCAGATATAATTTCGCCTTCCCCCCGATCAGGCACCTGGCGCCACGGTTGGAACAGAAGATCGTTCCTCCTCTCTTCGACAATTGCCGGGCAACCATCTCATTTTTACCCAGTTTTTCCGACCACAACGGAATGAGTGAAGTATGCGCCGAGCCAGTAACCGGATCCTCATCAATACCGGATTGAGGTCCAAAAAACCGCGAAACAAAGTCAACCTCATTCCCTTTTGCAGTCACAATAAGACCCCTGGCTTCGAGTTTTGAGATTTCATGTAAATCAGGAACCAGATTCCTGACTTCCTCTTCATTTTCGAGGAAAGCGATGAAATCCGTTTTACCTCTGTAAACTTCCGTTGGCTGTATTCCAATACCATTCTGTATCAATGGAATATGGCCTGCCTTGTGCATTATATCGGTCGGAAAGTCAAGATATAACAGTTCGGCCTCTTTCGAAACTTTCAATTCACCGCTCCGGGGTGAAAAAAAGTTAATGACAGGTTCTTTATAATCAAGACATTCAAACAGCACGAAAGCCGAGGCCAGCGTAGCATGTCCGCACAAATCGACCTCCACGGCAGGCGTAAACCACCTGATCTCAAAATAATCCTTCACCTTCACCAGGAATGCCGTTTCGGCCAGGTTATTCTCAGCGGCGATGTTTTGCATGGTTTCATCGGCCAGCCATGTGTCCAAAAAGCAAACAGCAGCCGGATTACCCGAAAACAGACTGTCGGTAAAAGCGTCGGCCTGGTATATTTTTATCTTTTCCATTGTTCTAAATAAGATTATCGTCTCTATCTTTTAGCAAAGTTCACAATTTCAAATGGAAATATCCAAACACCGGATTTTTGAATTTGATGAATTTATTTAATCAAGTCCTTCCCTGCTCTCATTCCAAATCACTTTGTATAATTTATAAAATGATACCCCAGGTGGAATTCCAGGAATTCGGCCAGCATAAAGTTGATGGAACGTACATTTACTCCCATTGAAATATGGTCGGTGAAATGGTATCTCACGCCAACGCGCTGGTAAAACTGCTCGAAATTGCCATAATTCCGGTGACGCAGGTAATTCCCGACCCCGCCATGCAGGGAGAGTCGGTTGAGGGCAAATTCTATCTGGTAGAAAGCACCAACCGTGAGATTATCCCAACCCACTGGTCCCGGTGAACCATTTTCGCGGGCGGTGAGGCTCCACCAGTAATTGAAATCCAGGCCCGGGCCCGATTTAAAGGCATTGGTGTGCTGCATCAGGTAAAATGCACTCAATCCGCCTACTGCATAGTAGTTGGTGTCGAGTTCATGCTCCACCATCTGATGATCACCATAGCCCAGCATCAGGTAAAACTCATTGTGCCGCGGAAGCTTTCCTGCACGGGGTGCATGCCGGGAGTCGGGCCTGCCTGCCGGGTGATATTTAAGTTCTATGGAAGGTGAAAGCAGGTTCAACCCACGATTCGGCCGTTCAAAACCACCATTCGAAAAATGGGTAAAACCTACACCGGCACCCAGATCGAGGTGCTTCGAAAGTGGATAAAATGCATTGAAACCGATGTTCAGGTGCACCGTCATGCCGCCTCCAATGGCTATGTTTTTGGGATTGTTGATCGAATCGTACTTATTCCAGTTCCAGGCCACCCCAAACTGAAACTCCGAATAAAGTTCCAGCTTCTTCAGACGCACAACCGGTATTCCAAGCACGCCGAAAACCGAATTCGGATTACCCAGCTCACGGCTGTTGAAATCGGCCTTGCTGTAGCCAATTCCATAGTACGGAATATGGTAAATCCGCTGCCATTCGGTATATCCCGGATTTTGCCAGAGTAACTTTGCTGAAACAGACTGGTGGTAAAGCAATGGTTTCCCGCTCAGGTTTTCTCCCTGCACAAAAGGATTGGTCGGCAGGATATTTCCATTGGTGTAGGCCAATGCAAGTGAAAGGTAGTCTTTGGTTTTTACTTTTGCAGATGCATTTTGAGAATAAGAGATAAAAGGAAGATATAAAATCAACACCGTCAATTTCAGCATCCTTATCAGAAAATGAGTCATAACTTTTTCAATTTTATCGTATTCTGACTTTCCAATTTCAAAATAACCTGTTTAACCTGATTTTATTGTTTCACAATCATTGATAAACAATTCAATATCCGCTTTTTACAAAGTTAAGCAAACTCCATTATAATCAGCACTTTATAGCGCGCGACTACAGCTTCCTGATCATCTCAAACTGTTTTCCCTTCAAAGGCAGACCATTGGAAATAAAAAATGATTCAATGGCCTGGCACTCAGTATCGGTGTTGATCGATTTGAGGCCGGGATGCATGTTCAGCTTAACCAATTCACCCAGTATAGCAGTGCCCAGTCCTTTGCGGCGGTGTTCAGTGTGAACAGCCAACTGCGTAATATCGCCGGAAGCGGGTTCTACAATTCCGTAACCGGTAAGCTGATTTTTACAATAAATTCCGATTATGCTGAAATCCTCCGGCTTTCTCCCGATGGCTTCAAAGCTGTTTTGCCACGAAGGCGTAAAGTCCCACATCGCGGAAGGATCACCCAATTCATCCATGGATATGGACTTCAGGATATAATCTCCGGGTATCGGTCTATCTTTCAGGTCCAAAGCATCCGTTGCTGCAACAAAATAGTTAAACTCCCGGCTGACTTCAAACCCCATTTTCCGGTAAACCGAAACGGCCGGTTCGTTGTGCTGCAGCACTTCAAGCAGGTATTGCCGGATGCCGGCTTCCACCAGAAAAGGAATGGATGCTTCGAACACCCTTGAAGCCAGGCCCTGCCCGCGGTACTCTTTCAGTGTTCCGGTTCCGGTATCGTAAGCCGTGGACTGACCGTTGAAAGTGCCAATGCCATTGCAGGTAAAGCTTACCAGGCGCCCATCCTCAAATGCGCCAAACGACAAGGCGGCGTCAAATCCCCTGCGGTTAAGCATTCGCTGGTGTTCCACTTTATCCAGGGTAATTTCATAGTCTGCAAAGGCTTCCGAAAACGCGATGAACATTTCGTCTGGGCTAAGACCGGAAAGGTTTCTGATTTCAAACATTTTCAAACAGTGTTAGTTTTCTGATTTAATGCCGGCAAATATATCGGGGAAACGTTTTCTTTGAAAAATAATTTTTATTGGATTGTTAAAAATCGAAATTGAAAAGGGAATTTTAAAAGGTGAATAACATTTTGGGGAAATTCCTGGGTTTCAAACGTACAGATTATTGTCAGAGTAACATCAGAAAGTGTGGATTACAGGAACTATCAGGTAGATCCGGAATAAATAACTCTTTTGTGAAAAGTATTTTGTTGAAATAAGTGTTTTATGCTATTAATTTATCAAATTTGTATGAATTAAAAGACTTCACACAGTAGAAAAATCGGGGTTAATCAATTACATTTAATCAGGAAATTTTAGTAATAAGCCCTTGGGGATTTAATTTACCAAATAAAAACAGAAAGTGGATAAACGGGACAGGATTACATTACTAGATAACCGGTCAATATGAAAAAACTTCTGCTTCTTCCACTGATCCTGATCAATTTACTTACTCACGCGCAAAGCACTGATTGGCGCCTGTATGCCAATGGAAAGAATATAACGGCGCTTGCAGAGATCGGCACAAAAATCTGGGCCGGCACCGACCTGGGTCTTGTATCCATTGACACGGTAACCGGGCAGACAAATTTCTACAACACCTGTACGGGTGGACCGATCAACAACAGCATCAACTGTATCGCCGGAGGTATTGATGGTGAAGTGTGGGTAGGTTCCGGGAGCTGGGATTCCGCAGGTTTGTCGAGGTACGACGGGAATACCTGGACGCATTATACCACCGGCAATTCCGGCCTCTGCCAGAATTTTGTCAGAGCATTACTTGTTGAAGACGATGGAACTGTATGGATTGGCACCCGGTGGGGCATGTCGGTATTCAGGTCCGGTTCCTGGACAACTTACGGCCTTCAGTCGGGCCTTCCTGACCCCAGAATTACATCACTCGACATGGACAGCCTCGGAAATCTTTGGATCGGCACGGAGGGAGGCCTCGGAAAATTTAACGGAATCGCAACCTGGACCGAATGGAATGAGTACAATTCAGGTCTGCCCGATAATGAAATCCATGACCTGGCTTTCGCAGACGATGGCGTATTGTGGATAGCAACTTCGTCAGGTGTAGCAAGTTTTGATGGCATTGAATTTATCACCTATAACAACCTGAATTCAGGGATATATAATCATGTGAACACAGTTGACACCGACAGCCGCGGCTATGTATGGGCAGGAACCGGTCTGGATTCCTACTATGGCGGATTGTATAAATTCGATGGCACCCTGTGGACCGCCTATCATGATTACAATTCCGGGCTGACCAGTGAATATGTTCCGGATGTACTCGTTGATTCACACAATAACCTGTGGGCCGGCACTTTGTCGGAATGCTATTATGAAGGTGGATTGGTAAAGTTCGACGGTTCAGAATGGACTGCTTACAACACATCCATAGCGCAGTTGTCATGCAACACCATCACCGCACTGGCATTTTCCGATTCTTCCACCACCTGGATCGGAAGTTACGGCAGCCTTGTGAAATATGATGGTTACAACTGGGAAACCTATGACCAGAATAACTCGTTGTTGCCAGGATCAGTATATTCGCTGGCCGTTGACAGTCTCCAGCGGATATGGATAGGAACATCCGGCGGACTTGCACTGTTTAACGGCACATCGTGGCATATTTACAGCGAAAACAATTCCGGACTACCTGACAACTACATCCACGACCTTCAATTTGATCAGAACGGCATACTCTGGGTTGGAACAGATAATGGAATGGCGAAATTCGACGGCACCGACTGGACCGTTTACGACACTTCCACTTCCGGGCTGCCTGATCCTGTTGTACATTCCTTATTACCCGACAATCAGGGCAATGTATGGGTATACTCTCAACTGGGGGAAGTCGGAAACCGTTCTTTATCAAAGTTTTACGGGAATACATGGACCACCTGGAACAGGGATAATTCATCGTTTGGAATGGCGGTGGTCAACGACATGGAAACCGGCCCCGAAGGTGACCTGTGGATGGCAACAGACGGTACTGGATTGGTTCGGTTTAACGGTACAGATTTCATTGAATACAATGTTGGAAATTCCGGCATAGCCGACGATTGGCTGAAAACCCTTGAAATAGACGAGCATGGCCATTTCTGGATAGGTGGCAGCGAAGGGATGAATGAATACGATGGCTTCAACTGGACATTATACACCGATGGCAATTCACCACTCGCTTACAATTACATCCATGTGATTGCCATCGACTCTTTCGGAAACAAATGGATCGGGACCGACAACGGCCTCTCGGAATACAATCAGAACGGCATTCCCGTGAATGTCAGAAACATCAGCCCGCCTGGCAACCGGCTTCTGATTTACCCCAACCCGGTTACCGACCGGCTTCATTTGAATCTGCCTCCGGGCAGAAAGACTTTGCAGACGGAGATCATCAACATCAACGGAGCAGTAGTGAAGCAATTTCTCGGTTCAGAATCAGTTGATGTCAGTTCGCTACCGAAGGGCATCTATTGCGTGAGGGTCCTTACGCAGAATGGCTGTTTAAACGCGAAGTTTATAAAACAGGCAGATTAAAACCGGATCACTTTTTGCGTTTCAGATTTACCATCCTTTTGAACCAAAGTAAAAAGGTAAACACCACCGCAAAGTCCTTCCGGATGAAATGCCATCTCTGAATCATCATTAATAACTAGTCTTATTATTTCCCTGCCAGAGATATCGGAAATAATCAGGTTAAGTGGATATTGAAGTAACCGGGTGAAAGAGAGCCTGAATTCGCGGTTGAATGGGTTTGGCTGAACACGAAAGCCGGCAGATGCGTCAGGCAACGGAATATCCTTTGTTTCAACCAAACCACCGGTTGAAGTCTGCATTACAATGCCCATGTCGCCGAAAACCAAGCCATTATCCGCGTCACTGAAGTAAACACAATTTAAAACCGATGAAGAATAAGGACTGATCGTATCCCAGGTATCTCCCCCATCCGTTGTTTTCAGCATATTGTAATAATACCCTTCTCCGACCGCGTAACCTGTTTGTGAATCGGGGAAATACACAGCACCCGGAGCGAAATAACCATCCCCGTGAATCTCAGTGGTATTCCAGGAAGCTCCTCCGTCGACAGACTTCAGAATCTGAAGTCCGGCCAATACAAAAGCCGTATCAGCATTCACAAAGTAAAGATCATCAATCCAGCCATATTGTGAAAAGGAGGTTAACTGCCATGACCATCCACCATCAAGGGATCTGTATAATTTTTCATCTCCCGTAACAAATAACTCACCGGATGGCCTGAATTCAATGTTGTTATATCCTATCGACTGGTTTGGCACCGGTGTGATATCTGTCCATGAATTACCACCGTCGGCTGTTACAATTACCCGGTCTCCCCCGGCAATAACTCCATTCAGGACATCATAGAAATCAATATCATTGGATTCAAAGTCAAATCCCGTATACCGGGACGTCCACTCTCCACTGACATTGCTGTATAATTCACTGCCTGAATTTGTAATAAAACCGACAGAATCATTCAGGAAATCAAATTCAGAATAATAACCCACATCAAAATGGGCCTCCCAGTTCAGGCCTCCGTCTGTTGTTTTGTATAACTGAGTAAATCCGGCCCCTCCGCCAAAACCTACCGAGCCCGCAAAGCCGGTATTTTCATCGATGAATTGAATCCGGTATATTTCACCATACATCTGTCTGTGTGAAACTTTATACCATGCATAACCTAGGTCAGTTGATTTGTAGATCATACCATACTGACCGGATACAAAAACTGTATTCAAGTCATAACTGCAGGTTGTTTGAAGTCCGGGGCAATAAAGTTGCTGCTCAGTCTGTGTCCATGTATTCCCACCATCTTCGGTAACAAAAACCGTGGAATAGTACATAATCGTATTGGATACTGCTATCCCATGCTGCTCATCATAAAAGTTGAATTCGCAATCCAATAATCCCCAGCTTGTTGTATAAATTTCTGTCCAGGATAAACCACCATCAGTGGTTTTATAAAATATCGAAGAATTTGATTCATTGCAAATTGAGGCTATTCCGGTGCTGTCATTGAGAAAATATAAATCCGAAAGATAGTCGCCGGGATTACCGAAAGGAATATTTTCTGAAACCCAGGTATCACCGCCATCGGTTGTTTTAGCCCATTGTAAGGAGTAGAAACTTATAATATAGGCCATATCCTCAGTCTGCTTCACTATTTTCTTTGGATATTCCGACCGGTCAGATACTACCTCACTCCAGGTCTCGCCCCTGTCGGTCGATTTAAGTTTGAGTCCATTGTTTGAGATGGCAAGTCCGGTTGTATCATTCATGAAACAGATGTCATCTATTAAAGTATAGTTATTAGCTCCTGCAATTTCATATTTCACTGACCAGGTAGATCCTCCATCGGTCGTTTTAAGAATGGTATTTCTGCTACCTCCGATAAAACCGGTCATATCGTCAATGAAGCAAACTTTTTCAGCCATATAGGTATTATCCATGTTGGCAGGATGCAGCATGACATTCCAGGTTTCTCCGGCATTGTCAGAGGTCATCACGGTTGAACCATTTGCCACTGCAATCAGCCGGTCAGTATCGGGAATCCTGATAATGTCGTTTATATCATTTTCCTGTGGAGTGGTTACGATTCTTGACCACGGGGCCTGGGCGAATAAAGATTGTGATAATATCAGTAATAAAAGGAACACGAAATGTTTCATGTGCGGTCATGTCAGAATTACATATCAAATATAGGGTATTTATCAAATAAATCTTCCGGGTTACGGACATATCTATGTTTTTGCAATAAATATCCGGATTTTTCTCTACACAGGACAGACCGTAATATTCAGTTAGCACCGGCAACCTTCAGCCCGGGAGCCACACCTTCGTTTGTGGGAAACTTAGAGACACTTTTTGTTGCGATGATCTGCTTTTTATCTACTTCGTAGTTAGCACATAACCATTCCGGAGTCGGTCAGTCTGAGAATGTGATCAATAACCGAAAATTTTCAAAAATTCAATTTTCCGGGTGCGGGAAACCGGAACAACTGCTTTATTGGTCATCACAAGGTGACCGCCTTCGCCACGAACATAATTTATAATTTCGTGCAGATTGATGATGTATGATTTATGGATCCGGAAGAAATTATGCTTTACCAACCGTTCTTCAAAATCGCCCAGTGTTTTTGAAACCATGATTTTCTTTCCGTTTTTCAATGAAAAAAGTGAATAGCTACGATCAGCTTCAGCAAATACAATTTCATCAAGGTTCACGAATACAAATCCATCTAAGGTCGGTAGCGGAATTTTCTTTAAATCAGGTTTAGCAGCCGGTTGAAGCTGTTTATCCGTCTTTTCCGAATGAAATCTCTTCATAAATTTTGCCATGGCCACTTCCATTTCAGGAAGACCAACCGGTTTAATGAGGTAATCGAGTGCACTGTGGCGGATGGCGTCAAGCATATAAGCACTGTGGGAAGTAGTTACAATTACCTCAAAGTCAATCTCATCCATGGATATGAGGAGGTCAAACCCTTTGCCATCCGGCAGTTCGATGTCGAGGAAGACCAGATCGACCGGTTGTTTCAGAAGAAATTGCCGGGCCTCTGCAATCGAGTTGGCAATATGATGAACCAGTATATGGGGGAAGTGAGTTGCAAATAAATCCGTCAGCATGGAACTGAAAAAAGGATCGTCTTCAATAATCAATACATTTACCGTAGTCATTTTATCAGATTTAGATAATTACAGAGCATAAATATAAACAGAGATCTCAATTAAAAAGCGGCCAGCTCATTTTTCGCGGTTTCGACATCCTGAAATAACTTTTGTAATTGTAAAGTTATGATTTCACCCGGCTTGCCTTGCCTGCACAGCATTTCAATCTCCAGGGATTGCTCTTTCGCATCTTTCATGCCCATCATCAGGAGTTTTGTTTTGAAACCATGCAGCTGGTTTGCAATTTCATGGTGATCATTGATTTCAATCGCAACATTTATCTTTTCCAACAGAGGAGGAACGGATTCCAGGAACATTTCAATGTACTTTTTCATTCGTGCCCGGTCGCCCTCACAGAATTTTGATAAATATCCAAGATCAGTAACTCCTGAGGTAAGCTTTGCCCGTTGAACATTTCCGGATCCGTTCTTATTCTCCACCCTCAGCGCAATGTTCAAAACCTGTGCGATCCCTGTGATCAGCTGCGACGCATTAAAGGGTTTTGCGATGTATGAGTCCATGCCGGCTGCCTTGCATTTGTCGAGGTCGGTACGCAAAACGCTGGCCGTGAGCGCGATAATCGGAATGTTATGATTTCCGATTCCTGATTTTTGATTTCTGATCAGCATAGTAGCCTCAAAGCCGCTCATCACCGGCATCTGCACATCCATCAGCACCACATCAAATTTCGTTGACTTTAACAGGTCAATGGCTTCAGCAGCGCTGCCTGCCGCAATAACCGTGGCGCTGGATATTGATTCCAGCGTATCCCTGGCAACGATGCGGTTATATTTGTTGTCGTCAACCACCAATATGGTAAGACCGTCAAGAATGTGACCGTCCACCTGCTCTTCGGAAGCAAGCCGCTTTTCCAGTCTTTCGGCGGAACCTTTATCGAAGTTTGCATAAAATGAAAAAGTCGTTCCGAAACCCTCCTCACTTTCGATGGAGATTTTTCCACCCATCAGTTCCACCAATTGCCGGCTGATGCTGAGTCCAAGTCCGGTTCCGCCGTATTTGCGGCTGTCGGAAGCATTTGCCTGGGAGAAATTCTCAAACACAGTCTGAAGCTTCTCCTTTGGAATCCCAATGCCCGTATCAATTATGGAGAATTGAAGGCCGGATTCAGGATCGCCTTTTGTAACCTCAATACTTACGCTTCCCTTTTCGGTAAATTTAATGGCATTACCGGTAAGGTTGATCAGCACCTGGTTCAGGCGTACCGGGTCTCCCATGAACACATCGGCAATCTCAGGATCAATTTTTAACAACAACTCCAGCCCTTTTTCCTCTGCGCGGTGATTAAGCGTTAGTTTCACCTGCTTCAGGGTGTCAGTCAATGAAAAATCAATTTTCTCGAGTTCCATCTTTCCCGCCTCGATTTTCGACAGGTCGAGGATGTCGTTGATGATGTGCAGGAGGGTGTCGCTGGATTTTTTGATGCCTTCCAGGTAAAATTTCTGCTTTTCAGCCAGTGGTGTATCGAGCACCAGGCTGGTCATTCCCATCACAGCGTTCATCGGGGTGCGGATCTCATGGCTCATATTGGCCAGAAACTGCTGTTTGAACTGCTCGCTTTGCTCAGCTCGGTCTTTTGCAACCTGCAAGTCAACATTGCCTTTTTTGATCTTGTTGCGTTGCCTGAAAAACAATCCTGCGAAAAGCAACACGACGATAAAGCCAACGATGAATGCGTTCCGGACAAATTTCTGTGTCTGTAATTGTTGCAGGGCAATGGCATCCTTCTTTTCCTGTTCTGCCTTTGTTATGGATTCTTTCTTATCAAATTCATATTGCATTTTCTGTTCGGTGAGTTTGTTTTTGTTATCATTGTTCATCAGACTATCACGATAAATAATAAATAATTTATAATGTTTGAGTGCTTCCTCGTAATTGCCGCTGGCACTATCAAGTTTTGCCAGAAAATCATAGACATATTTAATACTTTCCTTGCTTCCCAGATTCTCTTTTGTGATTGATAAAGCATTCCTCAGATAATGATACGCTTCTTCGTATCTTTTCTGTTTGGTATAATTATTCCCGATTTCTGCATAGGTATTTGCCAAACCCTCTGCCATTCCTAATTCTTCCCACCCTTTTGCGGCTAAAAACAACATTTTCAAAGCTTCGGAATAATTTCCAATTTTGGTATAAACAGCTCCAATTTGCGCATAGCATCCTGTTATGCTGAATTTATCATTTAGTTCTTCGTTTATTTTCAGGGATTTGGTGTAAAATTCAATTGCTTTATTGTTATTATTTTGAAGATCATAGGTATAACCAATATTAAGGTAGCAACTAGAAATTGAAGATTTAGATTTCAGTTCCTCTGCAATTTTTAAGGCCCTGAGGTGATTCTTCAAAGCTTCCGGGTATTTTTGCTCAAAGTTGTAAACATTTCCAATATTGACCAAAGCAGTCAGGATGCCATTTTTATCATTTAATTCTTCGAATTTCTTTAAAGCTGCCAGATAATTCTTCAGCCCTTCCGGATAATTACCCAAACCACAATAGGTGTTTCCCGTTGTGATATAAACGTACGACAACCCGGATTTATCTTTGATTTCGTTCCCTATATCTGCTGCTTTTTTTAATGACTCCAGGGCTTGTGGATAATCTCCATTATAGGTTTCGATTATACCGATGCTCCAATATGCTTTTACCATCCCTTTTTTAAATCCGATTTGTTCCTGACAGAGCTAAGCTTTGCCGGGCATATCCCATGGCTGTGTCAAGATTTTTGATATTATAGATGATGGAGAGTCTATATAATAATTTAGCCTTGTTTGTATCAGATTTTGCTGTACTTAATAATGATACCAGAGAGTCAACTTTGCGTTGCTCCTGTGAAAAGGAGAGATTCTGAATAGTGAACAGTATAAAAATCAAGCAAAGTTTTTTCATAATCTGTTTGTTTCACATTGATACAGCATGATCTGGTTCCATTAAGAATCTGTTAAAAGATTGAATCATAGCATAATATTCATCAACTATAACAATGTAAACACAATAACTGTTCAACTCCCAAATACCACCGGACGGCAATTGTTTTCCACCGATAGGAAATTCCCGCATAACATTCCTGCCAACCGTCCATAATTTTGGTTTTCATTCATTCATAATTCAAAAACCTCAAGTTATGAAAGCACACTTTTACTTATTGACACTTTCGATTTTCATTACAACCACCAGCAATTGCCAGTTTACTCCAATGAACATCGATTTCCAGGGTCCTGGAGATCAGCACTTCCCGGCGTACATTTCTATTGTTGATGCCTCAACGGTCTGGCTGGGAGTGCAATCTGACGGGCCTTATTCCCGTGCTGTCCATACAACAGATGGTGGCACCACCTGGCTTGTTGACTCCATTCCCGCAAACGGAACCCCGATTATCAGCAGTACATTTGCGCTGGATGCGAATACCAGTTTCTATGTCTTTACCGACAATGGGAGCGGCGGTTCCATCTGGAAAACCACCGATGGAGGAATGAACTGGGCTAATAAGGTAACCACCCAGTTTTCGGAACCGGGTGGATTCGCGAATTTTTATTATGGTTTCGATGCCAATGAAGGAATTGCTGTTGGTGATCCAACAGGGGGATACTTCGAAATTCAACGGACAACCGATGGAGGCGACACGTGGACCAGGGTTGACGAGAGTTTTATTCCACCAATTATTCCGGGCGAATGGGGAGGAACAAATGTTTACAGCGCTGTCGGCGACACCATTTGGTTTGCCTCCGGTATCCCCGGTCCGACTGCATATTCTTCAAGGTGTTTTAAATCGGTGGATCGTGGACAACATTGGACCGTTTCGCCGGTCATCGCCGATGATCTTGGCTGGTATGAGCTATGTTTTTCGACATCCAGAAAGGAGTTTTATTTGACCCTGGCCCGGCACAACAATTCTATGTAACCTCTGATGGAGGGAGCACATGGACGAAAGACTCTACCACGCTGACTGAGCCGGTGTATATTGGTATGAGCTCAGTTCCAGGGTTCGATGGTGGCTTCGTCGTAGCGACAAACGGCAATACCTTTTATTCGACAAAAATACTTTTCACTCCTGATTTTTTTGAAACAGTGGTCGTTATTGATTCGAATCTGCAGGCAAATCCATTTGGGATAAAATTTAAAGATGCCCTGACAGGCTGGATACAGGGAGACGGAACAGATGAAAATGCAATTTTGAAGTATACCGAAATACTGACCTCCATTTCGAATGTTGCAAAATCACCGGTTCAATTAGCCATCGTGCCAAACCCAACTTCCACGGAAGCACTCGTAAAACTACCGGTCCTGAACGACGCAAATGATTTAAGTCTGGTAATTTATGATGTTTCCGGAAAGCTTTGCGAAAGTCGTTTAGTGAAATCCTCCTCAGGCTGGACCAAACTAAATGCAGCCTCTTATAAAAACGGGGTTTACATTCTTCAGGTGATATCGGGCAACCGTGTCATCGCAAGCACCAAATGGGTGGTTCAGCATTAAGTGGTGTTTTATGTCTATCAATAAAAGCCAAAGGTTCATATTCCCCGGATTCGAACCTTTGGCTTTTACACAGACCATATTGGGGAAGTTATTTAGTACAGGCTTAAAGAAAATGCAGATCGATTCTCCTCAGGATGAAATAAACAGTGAATTCATAAAATCTGATAAGCAGACATAGTACAAAAATTACTCTGGTTAAAAATTTGAATAATAAATCTGACGAAAAATCAAACTTTTATGGAATCCGGAAAACCTAAAAGGATTTTTATTGTGGATGATGATACCATACTTTCAACGGCACTTGAAGATTATCTCACCAGGAAGATAGCTCATCGTATTCATTCATTTAATTGTGGTGAAGAATGTCTGAAACACCTCACAGAGAAGCCAGACGTCATTATCCTTGACTATTTTCTGAATACGGTTCAAAAAGATGCGGCTACTGGTCTCGGGATTTTGCAATTAATAAAAAAACATAACCAAGCATTGAGGGTGATCATGCTTTCGAGCCAGGAGAGTTGCGACATTGCGACACAAACTATTCAGCAAGGGGCTGAACAATATGTGATAAAAGATGAACAGGCATTTGAAAAGATTTCACGCATGATTAATGAGACATAAGCTGGTGTACCTTTGACCGGAAAACGGGAATCTTCTGGTGAAAATAAAACACATTCCTATATCCAAAAGCATATAAAATCTTTATTTTCTCAGATTCTATATCCAAATGCATATAATGAAACATCCCGATGAATTTGTATAAAAGCACAAAAAGGAAGTGAATCTTACCCAGGAAGAGTTTGCTGAACGGGCAAGAGTTGCCTTAACCGTAATACGGAAAATTGAGCAGGGCAAAACGAACCTGAACCTTGATAAAGTAAACCTGGTGTTGAATATGTTTGGCCATGAATTGACTCCTATAAACAGCAAAGGATTCGCTGAGTAAGAAAAGATAGGATATTGGTAACAGATCTGCCCGCATCTCCTGATTGGTTAACAGACTGAGCTAAAAAAAAAACGAAGCAATAATGGCTTCGTTCCTTTGAGCGGAAAACGGGGATTGAACCCGCGACCTCCAGTTTGGGAAACTGGCGCTCTACCACTGAGCTATTTCCGCTTGTTTGATGGCGCAAATTTAAGAAAAGTTAATTAGTACAATCCAACCATTCAAAATATTTAAATTTTAGCTTCCCGTTATTGGCCATTGCGGGTGCAAAAGTTTTTCCTTAATTTTAACCCGCACTAACAATTTCAATTCTATGACAAAGAAGCCCCGCCTGAGTTTCTGGCAGATATGGAACATGAGTTTCGGATTTCTGGGTATACAGTTCGGTTTTGCACTGCAAAATGCCAATGTGAGCAGGATATTTGAAACCCTTGGCGCCAAAGTGGACGAAATCCCCATCCTCTGGATTGCCGCGCCTGTTACCGGTTTGATTATGCAGCCGATCATCGGCCATATGAGCGACAACACCTGGAACAGGTTAGGAAGACGCCGGCCCTATTTCCTTGTCGGGGCTATCCTGGCATCCATCGCACTGATTGTGATGCCCAACTCGCCGGCGCTGTGGGTAGCCGCCGGAATGCTTTGGGTTATGGATGCTTCCATCAACATCTCCATGGAGCCTTTCCGCGCATTTGTTGGCGATATGCTCCCATCGGAACAGCGCACAAGGGGCTTTGCTATGCAGAGTTTCTTCATCGGCACCGGCGCCGTAGTGGCTTCAGCACTGCCTTACGTTCTCACCAACTGGTTTGGCATTGCCAACACTGCCCCTGAAGGTATCATACCACCCTCTGTACAGTACTCTTTCTACCTGGGGGCAGCAGCCTTTTTCTGCGCGGTTCTGTGGACTGTTATCAGAACGAAAGAATATTCCCCTGAGGAGTTGCGTGCCCATGCCGAAGCCGATGCCCTGATTATGACCGAAAGTCACGGCGAAGAGATTACCGAACCTCAGAAAGTCAGCAAGGTCTTTCTGAATCGCAGCATCCTGTGGATTGGAATCGGGGCACTCCTCTCTTACCTGATCTATTATTTCAAGCTTCATCCTGAGCTCTATATATTCAGTGTTGGAATTGGCTTTTACGGACTTATGATGCTCATATCCGGTACATTAATAAAAAATGGTAACACAAAAAATGGTGTGGCCATCGTAATGCACGACCTTTACAGGATGCCAAAAACCATGGGTCAATTGGCCATCGTTCAATTTTTCTCCTGGTTTGCGCTTTTCGCGATGTGGATATACACCACAGCCGCCGTAACCAATCATATTTATGGAACTACTGATCCGACCTCTGCACTATTTAACAAAGGAGCCGACTGGGTGGGCATCTGTTTCGCGGTTTACAACGGGGTTGCAGCGCTGGTAGCCTTTCTTCTGCCCGTGATTGCCAAAAGAACCTCCCGGAAGTTCACACATATGCTTTCACTGGTTGCCGGTGGAATAGGTCTTATTTCAATTTACATTATCAAAGATCCCAACCTGTTGTTGCTGTCGATGGTTGGTGTAGGTATGGCCTGGGCCAGCATCCTGTCAATGCCATACGCCATTCTTGCAGGGGCACTTCCCAGTAACAAGATGGGCACCTACATGGGTATCTTCAACTTCTTTATTGTGATCCCGCAGATTCTGGCTGCCAGCATCCTCGGCTTCCTAACCCGCGACCTGTTTGGCGGTGAAGCCATTTATGCACTGGTTCTTGGCGGAATATCCATGTTTATCGCGGCTGCAACCGTTATGTTTGTAAATGATGAGCACTAGTTCAAGTAAAAAGTAAAAAGTCTAAAGTAAAAAGTAAAGCTCAAAGTTTAAAGCTTAAAGTTTACCTGACGCAACGAAGTGGAGGCAGGCTCAAAGTTTAAACCAGAAAGCTGAAAGCCCCAGGTCGGCGGCGGCTCCGTCGGAGTCGGGATATGTTGGCAGGCTCTGCCTGCTCCCTAACTTTCAAATGACAAGCTTAAAAGTCTACAGAAAAGGTAAAAAAGCAGGAATCCGGTTAATGGGAGGAACTGTCATTTCATTCAAAGCGTCATTCAATATCTGACATAAATCTGGCATATGGAACCACGAAGACACAGCGGCATATTGCTCCACCCCACTTCTCTTCCCGGCGATTTCGGGATAGGAAATTTTGGTCCGGAATCTTTCAAATTCATCGATTTTCTGGCTGAAGCCGGACAAACGCTATGGCAGATTCTGCCGCTCGGACCGACCGGCCCCGGTGATTCACCCTACCAGAGCTTCTCGGCGTTTGCCATCAACCCGGTTTTGATCGATCTCAATCACTTTGTCAACAAGGGATTGATCGTTGAAAGCGATCTGGAGGAGGCAAAGTGCGAAAACACGGGTAAAGTGGATTTTGCTTTTGTCAACAGCACACGGGCCACCATTTTCCGGAAGGCTTACCAGGCATTCCTCGATTCGGCACCGGAACAGGATAAAAAGGCATTTGAATCTTTTTGCCTGAGACATAAATCGTGGCTCGATGATTATGCGCTCTTCATGGCAATCAAAGACTATTACGATGGCATAGCCTGGTACCAGTGGCCGCTTCCCATCCGAAAAAGAGAAAACCGGGCCATGCAGAATTTTCGTCAAATGCTGAAATGGCAAACCGGATATCACCGGTTTCTGCAGTTTGTGGTGAATTGCCAGTGGTTTTTTGTAAAAGCCTATGCCAACGATAAAAAGATTAAGATTGTAGGGGATATTCCCTTGTATATCTCTTTCGACAGTTCCGATGCCTGGGCAAAACCCGAAATGTTTATGCTCGACCGGAAGCTGAAACCAATCCTGGTTGCGGGTGTTCCGCCTGACTTCTTCAGTGAAACAGGTCAACTCTGGGGCAACCCCGTGTATAGCTGGGACTACCATAAAAAAACAGGCTTCCGCTGGTGGATTGAGCGAATGGAATACAACCTGGAAATGGCTGATATTGTTCGCATCGATCATTTCAGGGGCCTCGCAGCTTACTGGGCTGTGCCGTATGGAGCTAAAAACGCGATCGACGGTGAATGGCTGCCGGCTCCCGGTGATGCACTCTTCAGGGCGCTTACCCGGAAAACAGGCCCATTGCCTATCATCGCCGAGGACCTGGGTCTGATCACCCCGGATGTAAATGAACTCAGGGATAAGTATGGTCTGCCGGGAATGAAGATCCTGATGTTTGGTTTCGATATGGCGGATGAAAATCCCTTTTTGCCCCACCTTTACATACCCAATTCAGTGGTCTATACCGGAACCCACGACAACGATACCGTGATGGGCTGGTACAGTTCCATAAATGAGGAAGAAAAAAAGAAATTCCACGATTACAGCGGGTGCAGTGGGTGTGATGTTCACTGGCAGATGATCCGCATGTCGCTGGCTTCCGTTTCCAATATGGCGGTAATCCCATTGCAGGATATCATGGGGCTTGGCAGCGAAGCAAGGATGAATATTCCCGGAACCCCGCACAGCAACTGGCAATGGCGGTTTAAAGACGGAGATCTGTTGACTGAATATACAGGGAAATTGAAGTTATTCTGTAAACTTTATAATCGGTGATCAATTTCGGATTGCGGATTACGGAATCGTTACAGGGTTCAAGGGTTTCAGAGTTTGAGTTTCAGGGTAGGGTTACAGGGTTTCAGCCAGGAGAGGAGCTTTTCTTTATTGGCGAGGGGGCGGAAGGAGTCACACGGAACAGGGTTTAGCTTCGCAGACCTTCGGTTCAGAATTGTGATTCAGGAATACAGGCCGCCCGACTGACTTATACGCTGCTGAAATTGAACATGATTTTAGTCGGTCAGGCGGGGTTTTAAATCAGGATTATTGGACTACCAGACAAAGGATTCATCCCCATTATTCCATCACATTCAATATTCAACATCTGCACTGTGTACTGGTTCGAATAACAATAGGATGTCGGAAGTCAGATGTCGGAAGTCGGATGTAAAAGGTAGGATTCCTCTGACTGTTATCAACAACCAGAGACTAGAAACCAGAGACAAGAGACAAGAAACCACAGACCAAAGGCCCAAATAGGTGGTCGAGCCGAGACCATCCGATAAACCGAATTCGGAAGTGAAGCGAAGGTCAATAAAGGCAAATCAGCTAATCTGCTAATCAACCAAGCCGGACCGTAGCGAAGCGAAGGATACTGAATGTAAATCCGAAATCTGAAATCCGAAATCCGAAATCAAAATCCGAACCGTAGCGAAGCGAAGGATACCGAATGTAAATCCGAAATCCGAAATCCGAAATCCGAAATTAAACCGGAACTACCTGATATTCCTTATTGATAAAGATGTTGGCCTTGCTTCTGAGTGACTGAACCACCTGATGTTCGCGTTCGAGTACCTGCATCCGGTATTCATTCTGAGGCTCTTTGCCCCTCACAACCTGGGCTTTCTTGGTTTCGTGATAGGTGAGCTCAATAAAAATACCCAGGTCAATGCCTTCGGTATTGATGGCATACAATCCGTCAACGATGATCATGTCAACTCCCTTAAAATCGGTGGTCAGGTGGTCAACCTGTTCGGTTACCAGGTCGATGCAGGGCATGGTGGAGGTGCGGTCGTTTTTAAAATCGCCGATGTTTTTATAGATGGTATCCCAGTCGTATTCACCAAGCCCGACAGCGGTTTCAATTCCGTTTTTCTTGCGCCATTCGGTCCGTTCAAGCGGATGAATGCGGTAATAATTGTCGATGTGGATTGGTTTGCACACAATGCCTTCTTTTCTGAGCATTTTAGCCAACACATGCGACAATTCGGTTTTCCCCGAACCTGATTCGCCCGAAACGGCAATCATAAACTTATTTTTCCTGTTCTTCAGGATAATGGGAAGAATTTCTTTTGCAGCATTTTCATGCTTTTCTGTAATCAGCAATACGTCACCAAGCATACTATCTGTTTTTAAGTTATGTTATTCAAAGATTCAAGAAAAATTCAAGCTCAAAGCTCAAAGTAAAAAGCTCAAAGTAAAAAATTCTCTGGAGCTAAGGTCTTCAGTAGTGAGTAATTCAAAGAATCAAGAGTTCAAGGGTTCAAGGGTTCAAAGGTTACAAAAGTTCAAAAGTTTCAGGGTTTCAGAGTTTCAAAGTTTCAGATTTTCAGAATTTCAGGGTTTCAGGGTGGCTGAGTGAGAAAGGGCTTCCGGCTCCCCCTCGCCACTTGGAGAGGGAGGGGGGTTTCGGGTTTCAGGGTTTCAGTTTCGAGTTTCAAGTTCGGTTTCAGGTGGTGGCCCGGGGGTTACTGAGAGGGGGGGTCAGAGGTTTCAGGGTTTCAGAATTAAAAAGCTGCCATCATTCCATCCTTCCCATCATTCCATCATTCCATCCTTCCATCTTTCCATCTTTCCATCTTTTTTTGTCACCCTGAGCGTAGTCGAAGGGCCATCATTCCATCATTCCAATATTCCAAAATCTACTGATCCGGTAATTTGCAAATCAACTAATTGGCTAATTTACAAATCAACTAATTGGCTAATCCGCTAATCCGCTAATCTGCCAATCAGCAATCCGAAATCCGAAACCCGAAATCCGAAATCAGCTATTCTCAGTAATGAAAAATCTCACTGGCCGTGTCAAAATCAAGATAAAAATCTGCCAGGGGTTTCAGGGACTGAACTACCTGATGTTCGCGCTCCAGCACCAGCATCCTGAATTCATCAAGTTCTTCCTTACCCGACATAATCTGCTCTTCCATGGTTTCGTGGTAGGTATTTTCAATAAAAACTTTCAGGTTGGCACCTTCAATTTTAACAGAATACAAACCCTCAATAACCAGGATATCAATCGCTTTAAAATTGGTGGAAATGATATCAATCTCCCCGGTAAACAAGTCATACGAAGGGTACGTAGACTTATCACCTATCCGGAAATCATTGATGTTCTTGTTGATCATATCCCAGTCGTATTCTTCATAGCCAATCGATTCGATGCCATGTTTCTTCCGCCATTCAGTCCGCTCAGCGGGAGGAACCTTGTAGTAGTTGTCCATATTCAGCAACTTGGTTTTCAGGCCTTCTTTTTTTATCAGCCTTCCAAGCATATGTGCAACCTCGCATTTCCCGGTTTCAACTTCACCGGAGATGGTAATGATGTATTTACCTTTCCGCTCTTCCTGCACCTTCTCGAGAATGGTCTGTGCAGCATTTTCATGCTTTTTATTCAGTAAAAGGATATCGTTAAGCATAGTCAGATTGTGTATTTCGAGTTAATTAGATCCTTTAATTAAAGTTTTACTTTAAGTTCCTGATTGCTACTCAAAGGATATTCTTTCCCTGCAATTTCCACATAAAGTGGTCCGGCAACCGGACTTAAAGTTTTAATTTCGATTCCATTCTTTTGAACCTTCAGGCTGAATCTGTTACCCCTGAACGAAAACCCAAATGCCAGGCTTTTCCATGCATCGGGCAGGTTTGGATTTATCCTGATGTGATCACCCCTGAGATTGAGGCCTGCATAAGCATAAATGGCAATCAGCACAGTGCCGGCCATCACCCCCAAGTGAATTCCTTCGGCGGTTGTTCCACCCTGTATATCGTTGTAATCGCTGCTGAGGGCATCCTGATAGAGTTCCCAGCTTAGTTTGCGATCACCGATCATGTTGGCCAGCAGCGCATGCACTACCCTGCTGAGGGTAGAACCATGCGAGGTACGGGCAAGATAATATGCCAGGTTTTCCTTCAGGTACTCATCCTTCATTTGGTATCCCAATTCTTCCAGAATTCCGCGCACTTCTTCATCATCGAGATTGTAGAACGCCATTAGGGTATCGGCCTGCTTGGCTACCTTAAACTCATCGGCCGATTTTCCTTCTGCCTTCAGAATGCGGTCGAGCCGGTAGATATTGCCGTAGTTTTTACGATAGTAATCCCAGTCGAGCTCTTTCAGGTCGAAATAGCCATCGTATTGGGAGATGATGCCTTCGGGTGAAATCACCACATTCAGTTTGCGGGAAATATCTCTCCAGCGTTCAAGTTCATCAGAAGAGAGATTAAGCTTTGCCTCCACAACTTTAGCCTGTTCGCCAATCAGATTCAATACTTCGAAAGCCTTGTCGATCGCCCATACCACCATGATATTGGTGTAGGCATTGTCGCGCAGACCACCTTCGGTGGAATTGTGATACTGCTCATGAAATTCATCCGGGCCCATCACTTTTGCAATGCTGTAACGGCCTGTAGCCGGGTTTAGTTCCGATTTCCCTGCCCAGAAACGGCAGATATCCAGGAACATCTCGGCTCCATATTTTTTCAGGAACTCAAGATCTCCTGTTGTGTGGTAATATTCCCACACATCGTAAGCAATGGCCAGGGAAACATGTCGCTGCAGCGAACTGTAGTCGTCACCCCATTCACCGTTCAAAGGATTGAGGTGTACCACCTGGGTTTCCTCCCTTCCATCACTTCCGCTTTGCCAGGGGAACATGGCACCGGTATAACCGTATTCTCCGGCATATTCGCGTGCTCTGGGCAAACGGTTGTATCGGTACATCAGGGTAGCCTTTGCGGCTTCCGGCAGATGGATGTTGTAAAAAGGCAGGATAAAGAGCTCATCCCAGAAGATATGCCCCCTGTACGCATCGCCATGCAAGCCGCGGGCGGTGAAACTGGCGTCGATGGAAGCATTGTGGTGAGATGCTGAAACCATCAGATGATATAGATGAAGCCGCAACAGTTTCTGATCCATCCGGTTGTCTTCAACCCGTACATCTATTTTGTCCCACAATCCCTGCCATACTTCCAAACTTCCCTGAAGAAGCTCATCAAATCCTCTATATGTCCCAACCGCTTCTATCGCCTTTTCCAGTGGATCGGCAACATCATCCGGTTTTGAGGTATAAATGGCAACTGATTTCTCAAATACAACAGTCTTACCAGCCTCTGCTTTAACTTTAAAATGCAGGTAAGCTTTGGCAGGACTAAGTTGTTCCATACCGGTGATTTTCAATTCTTCCCCATTGGTGAACAGCTTATGATTGGCTGCCTCCACAATGTTGACGGCCGATTGGGTTGTCTCAACCGAAACCCAGATTAAATTCTCACGGCATCCCTGCTGCAGGGGTTTCAGATGCTGCTGGTTCAATTGTTTATACCGTTCAACGCCATCGTTGATGATGTCGCCGTTTATTCCGCTGCTTAAAGTTATTTCACCACTGTAATTAAGGGGCGTAATTGCGTAATGAAGCGAAGCCAGGTGGGGATCGGCCATGCTGGCCATGCGTTTTGAAACCACCCTTGTTTCACGTCCCTGTTTATCTTTTACAACAATCGTCCTGGAAAATACACCGGTTCTGAAATCCAGATGCTTCCTGAATTCGGAAAACTCAGCCTTATTGAAATCAAACCAATCACCGCCATCGATTTTAAAATTAACCGGAAGCCAATTCGGTACATTCACAAAATCTTCATTTTCAACCATTCGGTCACCTACTTTGGAGGCCAGGCGGTTATACAATCCGGCGATGTAGGTGCCTGGGTTGTTAATTGCATTGGAATCAGTTTCTTCCATGGCGTCGCGGGTACCGAAATAACCATTCCCGACGGCCAGCAATGCTTCACGGGTGCGTTCCTTTTTGGGATCGTACGAGTGGTAGGTGATCGACCACTGATCATCCTGAAGTCCCTTTTCGAACCATTCGTTGATGCGGTCAATCCCGGTTTCTTCGAGGTCTTCAACAACGACATCAGCACCATTCAGAAGCAATTCGCGTGAATTCTCCTCGCGTGCAACCCCGATTACCAGTCCAAAATTGCCCTTTTGTCCGGCCTGAACGCCTGATACGGCATCTTCAACAATAACCGATCGGTGGTATGAAACTCCCATGTTATCGGCTGCGGTGGTAAAAATATCCGGTTCTGGTTTTCCCTTCAGTTTCAATTCAGCAGAAACAACGCCATCCACCCGGGTTTCAAACAGATGGAGCAGACCTGCGGCTTCCAGCACCGGACCACAGTTTTTACTCGAAGAGGCCACCCCTACCCTGATGTTCTCCGCTTTCAGTTGATGAATCAGTTCTACGGTACTTTCATAAACCCCAACGCCATCGCGTTTGAGAATCTCATTGAATGCATAATCCTTGCGGTTACCGAGTCCGCAAACCGTTTCCATATCATGCGTGTCGGAAGGATCACCAAAAGGAATATTGATCCCACGCGATTTCAGAAAATCTTCCACGCCTTTGTAACGGGGTTTACCATCAACAAAGGGCAGATAGTCGCTGGTATGGGTAAATTCTCTGAATGTTTCCCCGTATTTTTTTTCACGCTCCCTCAAAAAGCCATCAAACATTGTTTTCCAGGCTGAACTATGAACCAGTGCAGTTTGGGTAATCACTCCATCAAGGTCGAATATAACGGCATCGAAATGGTTTTTATGCATAAGTATTTGATTATGTGTATCTTCTAAAATTCCGATTTGCTAAGCAAAGATAATGAATTACAATCAAGCTTATGGACAAGTTGGTAAAAAATTGTTAAGCTTCTGAGCAGGGAATGAAATTCCGAAATAATCAAAACAGCTATTCACCATTTGATGTGCCGGGATTAAAAATATGTATGTCTTCGAAATAAAATACTAAAAAATGTCCTGTACATTCAGTTATCGCATAATATATCACTCAATAAAAACAGCGACCGTTTGCCCAAAAACAAAGCTATCCGGACTAACCGGATAGCATTGACAGAGTAGATTTATCGGTTAAATGCAATTTGATCTGATGACTGATATTATTTCATCCTTTGTGAAGTATAGTCATCAGAAGCACTTCATGTACTATTCCCGGTTATAAAAACCCTGGTAAATGTACTGCATGGAAGATCTGAGTTTCAGGTCAAAAGGATCATTCGTAATGTCCTCATTATCAAAAAACACGTACTGTACCCCGGCATTATATTCCGCACCCGTTTCCAAACTGACACGATTACCAAAACGAGTCGGAAATATATAGTTATGTTGCTTCATATAAAGAGTATCTAACAATATATCTCCAACAAGGAAATAATCGTTACCGGTTGAATTCCAATGGGTAGGAGCTAAACTTATAAATATCCATGGAGAATTATAATCTGCAGGATTGACATTTAATGAACCATTGTAGCAACCCCATGCTTCAAGTTCATTTGTAGTATTATTTACAGGTGGCAGATCGGATCCTGTTTTAACTTTCACATAGCGTGAATCGCCAATTGTATATAGATCGGAATTTGTAATTGTACCTGATGCCTGCAACGAGCCTGTGTAATCGTCAGCCACTGTGAACTTAATTTTATCATCAGCTTTAAATTCCTGATAACCATTGTAGTCATCATAGGTATGAGCCCATCCACAAAAAGGGACTGCCGGAAAATTTTTTTCAAAGTATTTATGATAATGTTTCAGATCAAATGGAGAAGGAAGTTTATTCATTTTGGAAGTGTTTGAAAGAAGCATATACCCCCATTGCCAGTTTGTATAAAAATAAGCAAACTGAAAACTACATTCGGCGGTTCTGGTGGTTGAAGTCTGAGTCGGATCCGACGGGTTATAATACAATGGTGTAATTGCCCAGCTAATATCTAATGAATGCGGCCAGGGTGAGGTAGAACTATTGGACACAATCTGTATAGTCTGAGGGGTACAAGCCCATGTAGTATCCGAAGCTGATGTGCCAAAATTGTAAAAATCCCAGTTGTTGTCAGGATGGCAGGTTTGATCAGTATCCCAATAGGTATAGGGTATCATGGTTGCATATTTGGTAGCCTCTGATGTGATTGTTGATGACCCGATGTTAACAGTGACCGGATCCTGCATGTCAGATCTGGAGGCATCAACATTGTAGATGTGAGGGACCATCACGGAGCCGCAAATTACCGGTCGTGGATTGCCTGAAGCTTCATACAACATATTGGCCAGAAACCTGGAACGCGCAAGCACATGAAAAAACATATTATCCGGTGCAATTCCATAACTTACATACTGCATATCATTTACAAACCTGTCCTCATTCCTGTATTCTGAAAGGTTTACTACCAAATAATCAACGGTTGAAAGAAATACATCCACTTCTTCGGGTATGATTCTTCCCATTTCGCTGTCCCAGAAAGTTGCTGCGTATCCATGTTGACCATCGTTATCTAGCATATTACATGCATTCACCATAACTGTAGCTGCCTGAAACTGATAGTTAACCACTTTGAGGAAATAACTTTCCAACATTAAATAAACCTGCATAGCAGTATCAGAATCATTTACTCTTCCCTTACATTCATCCAGTATTGTCTTGGCATAACCTGTTAATGCATTGTCACCGCTACCCACAGTTGGACACAATAACTGGTTCATGTTATTGATAACGTTCGTCATTGATGCTGGCGACATATCATTATAAATATTACTTGCAAACCCGTGTGCATGCAATTTTAAGTCTTTCATATCCAGTTGATTCTGAATATTTGTAGAGTCAGCCTGATACCTTGCTGCTACATTCGGATAGAACATTAGTTGATTGTAAGTGCCGCCACCCATAGCTGTTTGAACAAAAGCAATCTGCTCGTTTAACGCGGTGCTTGAAATATAGGACGATAGTTTGGCAAAATCAATATTCATTTCATCGGCCAGATGTTCAATGGTACTGTTTAATACCTCAATCTGATCCTGTATATCATCCAGTTGATCCTCAATTTCATCAAATTTAGCCTCAGTATGAAGATAATCAAAAGCTTCCCATACAACTTCACCAATAAATTCCGCCCCTTCCCAATAAGGATGGAATTTAAAGCCTAAAAGACCGGTTCCCAGTTTGTTTATCTTGTGGCCTGGAAAGGGCAATTGGCGTGAAGTTTCGTATGCCGACATCATGTTAATCTTTTGATCCGGAATCACCGGGGGTACCACATCAGTAGGAGGCACAACCGGATCAGGGTCCGAATCATCTTTTCTACATGAAACGACAACGATCACCAATAATACTAACAACGTCATTGCCTGAATAATTCTTTTCAGATTTTTGTTTTTTTTCATTTCCGGGTGAATTTGGTTTAATTTTTTTATTGAATTTTACTGAATAGAAGAAATTTTGATTGGTGAAAACTTCATAGGGTATATATCAACCAGGCATTAAAATGTAATGGGCTTTAAATAAAAAAAACAATAAAAAAGAACAAATAAAATTTTCAACACATGCATATTATTAGATATGAAACAATGGGATACAACCCCGATTTGCCCATATTGCACTTTTGAAATACTTTGTTGCTGTTAACCGGTTAATCTGCACAAAAAGGTATATATCCGTGTAATTCTATAACAATCAGCTATTCATATCTAATTTCGGGAATCAATCCCATGTTAAAGGCAAAGCTTCTTGCCCCTCCGGCCAGCAGGCAGGTTAGTGTCATACTCTTTATAATTTTAACCAGACAGTAGTGATTCTGAATATAATAAATTATTCCTTTTAAAATAAATATATGATTCCTTTATTTCAAAAGCGATGTTTTACGGACCTTAAAATTAACTGTTAAAATGTCGTACACATAAAACACCTGATATTAAAGAGTTTCAAAACACTTAATAAAATTATTTATTTTCCATACCTGACTGATTTAATAATTTATGGAATGCAATTTGATGCAAATCGCACCAGTTATTCGAAAATTACTCATAAGATTATATTCGCTCTTCAGTTCTCAGATATATTCAAACTTAAATTAAAAATGATGAAAAAAGTTTCCGGCTTTACCATTGCAATGTTTATAACGGCTGTTCTTTCAGCCTTAACCACACACGCCCAATACTCAACGTTCAGGCTATCTGATTACAAAAACCCTGATTACCTCTATCAATCGCTGGTGCTGGATTTCGCTTTCGGCAGCAGATTAAGTCTCATAGACGAGCGTGAACTACGTGATTTTAATTACAACAATTTTTCGCTTGGGCTGGATGCCGGCGGAAATTATCAGAGATTTTCAAATTCATTGAAGCGGCAAAGTGATCTGGGAATTTCACTCAATGCGGGTATTCATTCCAGTAATTCCGGATATAAATTTACCGAACCGAACCAGGAAAATACATCTGATAGATTCAGGCATTCTGAGCAGCTGGAAATTGATTTGGCGGAAAGGTTCTATAACAGGAACAGGTATTATTTCGAGGTCAATGCTGTGATGAATAATTTTTATGGTGCAAGTTTCACTGAAGAAGAGAATAAAACGGATACATCGGTTTATTCGTCTGATTATAATCAGAAAAATTTCAACAACTCAATATCTGCGTCATTTTTGGTGGGCAAAGGCCGCATCGAACAGGTTCAGGATGCGAGGCTGGCCCTTTACCTGCTGGAAGATCTGCACAAGTTGAACAGAGATAAGCGGGCTGCCACTGATGGAGAAATAATTGAACTTTCAGAACTTATTACCTCTTTGAAGTACAAACGATTTTTCGATGACCGTTTACGAAAAATCGCTGAAATCACCGCCATTGATTCATTTATGCAAAAAAAGGCATTGCAGGGATGCCGGATATTTTACTTCACTGAACGATAACTGGATTTATGCCAACAATCCGGCCAGATACAGCGGCTACAGGGTTTTTACCGGAATTGAGGCAACCCTTTTATACAACACTGCCAATGACCACAAAGAAGTATTTGAACCTTTCCCGGAACTTGTAAAATCAACAAATACCACGACGGAAACAGGATTGTTTTTTGTAGCCGGTGTTAGAAGTGAAAAGCCACTTAATCTGAAATGGCAAAGGTCGGCCGGTTTAAAAGGTCGACTGGGTATGAAACAGGAATTCATCTCCCTTGAAGAGTTTGAAACAGCTATAACCGATACCACCACAAAAATGTACAATGAATCCGTTCCATCAATACAACTCGCAGCAGACTGGGGATATGGGTTCTACCCGAATTCCAGAACCTGGCTGGTATTTAACTGGGAACTGACTGGTGGATATAATCAGAGAGAACAGGGAACTACAAAGGAAGATAAAACTGGTGTACAGAACGACTTTTACCTCTTTACCGGGCCGGATTTATCAGCTTATTATTATATTTCTGAAAAAATCAGGTTAAGCCTGAATATCAATGGTCAGTTCAGTCTGGAAAATACTGAATTTACCGGTGTTGATATTCCTGACAATGAAAACAAGTACAAAAACGTACAATGGGGCCATTCCATCACGGCATCGCTGAACTACAGTTTGTTTTAAAAATATACAACGAAGAATCAACCAATCAAAAAAGCCTGCCGGTATCACCGGCAGGCTTTCTAAAGTTGTCGAGAAATTAATTAAGGAAGTAAAACTGCATCGATCACATGAATCACACCATTTGATCCCTGTACATCGGTTGCAACCACATTGGCATTTCCATTCAATTTTACACCCATTGTATTGGCTACAACGTCGATGTTGCTGCCGGCCTTAAGGGTTGGTACCATACCTGTTGAAACCTGGGAAGCCAGTATATTACCTGAAACAACATGATAAAGAAGGATTGGGGTCAGTTGTTCTTCGGTCAGATTTTCAATACCGGAAACACCCAATACTGCAAAAAGTGCATTGAAAGCGTCGTTTGTTGGTGCAAAGACCGTAAAAGGTCCCGGGGCACTAAGTGCTTCAACCAAACCAGCCTTCACTACCGCCTGAACCAGGATACTGAAATCCGGGTTGTTAATGGCATGACTTACAACACTTGCAGGAAGAATTACTTTATCAATGGCATGAATAACGCCATTGGAAGCCAAAACGTCAACTGTAACCACCTTGCTTCCATCAACCATAACACTACTGCCCTTATTGATAAAAATCTTAACTTTATTTTCACCCGGGGCAGTGTTGTTAAACGTTTCAGCATAACCTGTGGCGATGTCCGAAGATTTAACATTACCTGAAATAACATGATTAAGCAAAATCGGTTTAAGTGTTTCTGCACTTAAATCGTTGATACCAGAAACTCCCAATTGGGCAAACAGAGCGTTGAAGGCCTCGTTGGTCGGAGCAAATACGGTGAATGGACCTGCACCTTCAAGGGTTGATACCAGTCCGGCCTTATCCAGGGCCTGAACGAGAATTGAAAAGTCAGCATTGGAGGAAGCAACCTCAACAATGTTTTTCGGATCCATTTGATCTTCATCTTCATCTTTTGAGCACGAAGAAAATAAGGTTACGGCTGCTATTGCAATAATTGCAAAACGGAATTTTAAAAAATTTGTTTTCATGGTTTAAATTTGTTTAAGGTTTAGTTTAATTTGTTAAACACATTGAATAAACCAAGGGAAGGAGATTTTGTTTAATTATTTTATCATTTCCTTAAACATTATTGTTAAAATTTCATAACTATTTACGTATAACATTGATTTAATGACACATAACACAAATGAAAATTAAGGTTTAAATTTATAATCCGTTATGCGCTGCCCTTTCCGGGTTTCATAATCAGCCTGAGAGATTGGTCGTAAGTCATATAATTCCATAACCAGTTGATAAAAATCAACATGCGGTTTTTAACACCTACAATAGACATCAGGTGAACAAACATCCACACAAGCCAGGCAAAGAATCCCTGAAATCGCCAGAAAGGAAGATCTACGACCGCCTTATTGCGGCCAATGGTGGCCATTGATCCCTTATCAAGGTACCGGAAGGGTTTCAGTTTTTGCTGATTGATTTCCCTCTTCAGGTTTTTAGCCAGGTTAGCAGCCTGTTGAATCGCCACCTGTGCAACCTGGGGATGACCATTGGGAGATGTTTCTGATTCGATCAGGGCTATGTCCCCGATCGCAAAACCGAATCCAGACCTTTAATCCGGTTATACATATCAACAAGTATCCGGTTTCCACGACCGGTATATACACCGGCCAATCCTTCGGGAGCCTCCCCTTTTATACCCGCTGCCCAGATCAGAGTATGTGCTTTCAGGTGTTCTCCGTTATGCAAAAGGACCTTGTCATTTTCGTAACCGGTGACCTGGATACCCGTTAGAATATTCACACCCAGTTTTTCAAGAAAAGCGGCTGCTTTTGACGAGGAAGATGCGGACATACTGGACAGAAGAGTCGCAGACGCCTCGACAAGGTAAATCTTCATTTTCCTGAAATTCAGCTCAGGATAATCCTTTGGCAAAACGTAGGTACGCATTTCAGCCAGTGCACCGGCCAGTTCAACTCCGGTCGGGCCTCCTCCGACAATCACCGTATTCAACAATGATTCTATTTCGGTGGGATCATCACTCGTAAGGGCTGCTTCATAGTTTTTCAGGATCGAATTACGCAGGTTCAGGGCCTCTCCCACTGTTTTCATAGGCAAAGAAGCATCGGCGATGGGTTTCATACCGAAGAAGTTGGTATTTGCTCCGGTAGCAACAACCAGGTAATCATAATGAACGTCACCAAGCGTAGTTTGTACCAGCTTTTCATCTGCATTTATGTGCACAACATCGGTTAAACGGATATGGAGATTGTTTTGCTTTTGAAATATTTTACGCAAAGGGAAGGAAATTGCACTGGGCTCAAGACCTGCAGTTGCAACCTGGTAAAAAAGTGGTTGAAACTGGTGAAAATTATTCCGGTCGATCAATACGATCTGCAGATCACTCTTGCGAAGCGCTCTTACAAGTTTCAGACCGGCAAATCCAGCTCCGATAACAACAACACGTTTTCGGGCTGTATCCGGGATATTTAATGGCATAGAATTCTGATTTCAGGCATTAACAACAATTCATTCCGGGTTTTGCCCTAAAAAATCTGAAAAATATCATTCTATTGCTTCTTCCGGGAAGTTGATGAAACCATAAACCAGGAAGTACTTTCAGTCAAATAATCCGACCAGCAGTCGAATCTTTAGTAACTTTGTGACATTATAATTCACAACTACAGTTACTTCCCATGATCAGATTTGCATCTTTCATTTTAATGCTTTCAGGACTCATTTTCACAATCCGATCAAATGCCCAGCCACTTCTCCCTGCAGACGGAGAACTTTATATCAAAAGTGTGGTCCCACGTTTGGATATCCTGATCAATCCCGATACCCTGAACTGGATTTACGATCATGTGGAAAGTGACCAGGAGTTTCATGCGGTTTTTGTTTTTGATAACGGAAACGTGCACGATACCATCAGGGATATTGGGTTCAGGCTAAGAGGCAATACTTCAAGGTATTCAGCCAAGAAATCCTTTAAGGTATCATTCAATACCTGGGTTCAGGGCCGGAAATACCATGGCGTTGAAAAAATGAATCTGAACGGAGAGCACAACGACCCATCGGTGGTCAGGGCCAGGCTGTTCTGGGATATAACCCGTCGCTCAGAAGTTGCCGGTGCCAGGGAAAATCATGTACAGGTTTTCATCAATGGGAATTATTACGGACTTTACCTGAATTGCGAACACATCGATGAAGAATTTGTAAAAACATATTTTGACAACAACAATGGAAACCTATATAAATGTCTGTATCCGGCCGACCTCTCCTACCGGGGATCCGATCCTGATTCATATAAATTCATGTCGGGCGACCATCGTACCTACGAACTAAAAACCAATGAAGAAGCCGATGATTACAGCGATTTAGCTGAGTTTATCAACATTTTAAACAATACTCCGTTAGCGGAACTGCCCTGTGAACTTGAAAAAGTATTTAATGTTCAGGATTATCTTAAGATTGCTGCCATTGATATATTAACTGCCAACTGGGATGGTTATATCTTCAACAACAACAACTTTTATTTATACCACAATTCGCAATCCGGATTGTTTGAATACATCCCTTACGATACCGACAATACTTTCGGGATTGACTGGTTTGGCATTGACTGGGCTACCAGAGACATATACCATTGGTCGAACAGCGGCGACAACAGACCTTTGTACACCCGCCTGATGCAGGTACCCGAATATAAGGCCTGGTATACATATTACGTTAAACAGGTTATCACAGAAGTAACCGGAAATCAGGATTTTTTGAATACTATACCTGCACTTCAGTCACAACTGGATGATTATATCGCCACCGACCCTTACTATCCGCTCGATTATGGCTATACACTCAATTCGTTCAATACTTCGTTTACTGAGGGTACCGGCGCCCATGTGCCCATAGGAATACAGCCATTTATAAACATCAGAAACAGCGTGGCTCTTTCTCAGGCCAATAGCTCCAATGCGTTGCCAGTATTGAAATATATTACGCACAATTCGCCAAATTCAGGACAGAATATGGTTGTATATGCCTGGGCGGAAGATGAGAGCCTGGCTTCCGTTGTGCTCGAGTACAGGACAAACGGTAACGCATGGCAAACAGCAGTCATGCGCGATGATGGTCAGAATGGCGATGCTGTTGTTGCTGACAGGATTTTTACTGCAGTCATTCCGGGAATGCCTGGCAATACACTTGTTGAATTTATTGTAAAAGCCACAGATAACAGTCAGCAAACTTCTTCAAAGCCATGCAATCCGGTGCAGTATTTCATTCCTTCAGGCAATGCTTACAACCTGTATATCAATGAGTTTATGGCCAGTAACAGTTCGACCATTACCGACGATCAGGGCGAATATGAGGACTGGATTGAACTATACAATGGAGGTTCAGTACCTGTGTGGCTGGGCGATAAGTACCTGACTGACAACCTTGGGAGCCCTGATAAATGGGCTTTACCGGATATTTCCATGCCCGCAGGATCGTTTTTGCTGGTCTGGGCCGACGGACAGCCCGAACAGGGCACGCTGCACACCAATTACAAATTAGACAAGGATGCTGAGGAAATAGGATTGTTTGATAATGCTGCTTCCGGATATGCACTGCTCGATGGATTTAGCTATACTTTTCAATCAACTGATATTTCCATGGGCAGAATAACAGATGCTGCAGCAGAATGGAAGTTTTTCGACATACCAACCCCAGGCAGCACCAACAGCCTGGTCGGAATTGAAGCAAATCCATTAAACAGACTTGTATTCTGGCCAAACCCGGTGAGTAACGGAACCATATATTTCAAAGAGAATATAAACTTCTCCATTTATGATCTTGCTGGCCGCAGACTATCGGCTTTCAGAAATACTTTGAAGGCCGACATCTCATTCCTGAAGCCGGGTCTGTATCTGATTGTCGCAGAAAACGGATCATCAATGAAGTTGTTGGCGAATTAATTCTCAAACCAGTTTTTTTCAAAGCTTTCAACAGCCGTTAAGGGTAACCGAAAAGTAAAGCCTGTCCGGAAATATGTTGAATGTTTGAGCCGCAATCAATGATACTGTGCTTTAAATAAGAAATCCCGATGCCAAACGACATCGGGATTTCTTATTTAAGATTTGTTTAATTTAATCCATTGTCCGCAAGGAAGATTCCAGATAACACAGGTAACTCTTCTTACAACTTACTTCCTACCTTTTACCTCTTACCCCTTACCTCTTACCTCTTACCTCAGACTTTGTACTTTGTACTTTTTACTTTTTACTTATGTCACCTTTAGTCTCCGAAGCACATCCCAATTCCGCGGGCAGTTTTCATGAGTGCAGTATCGGGTTCAACGAGGTTAGGTTTCATAATGGCTTCTTTCAGGGTAACAGATGTGATATGCGGGTGACGGTATGAAACCATGCGACCATAATCACCCGCCAAAGCAAGTTCAAAAGCCTTGACACCATATTGGGTAGCCAAAACGCGGTCATAAGCGATGGGAATACCCCCGCGTTGCAAGTGTCCAAGCACAGTGGTCCGGATACTGTGTTCACATCCGGCCTGCTTCAATTCTTCCTCAAAACGGAAACCAACGCCACCCAGTTTCATATTTTCGTAGCCAACTTCCTTACTTTTTGATCCGATGATATCACCATGAATATTATGGGCACCTTCGGCAATTACAACATTTACGAATCCACGGCCCTTATCAAAACGCTTATCAATGCGTTCCATTACTTTCTCAACATCATAAGGAAATTCAGGCAACAGGCAGATTTCAGCGCCTCCGGCAACGGCAGCATTGAGTGCTATCCAGCCAGCGTTGCGGCCCATAACCTCCAGAACCTGAACGCGGTTATGGCTTGCTGCGGTAGTAACCAGCTTATCAACAGCCTCAGTAGCTATCTGAATGGCAGTCTGGAAGCCGAAAGTGGCGTCAGTTGCCGAAAGATCGTTGTCGATGGTTTTGGGAACCCCAATGATGTTCAGGCCTTTTTCAAACAGGGCCTGTGAGATCCGCTGGGAACCATCACCTCCAATATTAATTACAGCATCAATACCGAGGTATTGAATCTTACGGATCATTTCATCAGAGCGGTCAACCGCGATGTATGTTCCGTCGTTCTGTTTAACAGGCCATGCAAATGGACCACCTTTGTTGGTGGTTTGCAGAATAGTACCACCCTGATAGTGAATTCCTGAAACAGCTTTTTCGTCCAGTATGACGATTTCGGTAGGCTCACGTAAAATTCCGTTAAATGCTTCAATACTTCCGACAACTTCCCAGTCTTTTTCGCGGGAGGCTCGCTTCACAATGGCGCGGATAACCGCATTGAGTCCCGGACAGTCACCTCCTCCGGTAAGAACTAATACCCTCTTCATAGAGTTTTTACTTTAATTTTGAATAACTTAAGTCTTTTTTGTTTTGTTTCTGAAAAAACGCTGCAAAATTACAAAAAAATCCGATTGAATTTAGTACGGCAGGCTTTCCAGTCAATATACCGGCTGATTTAACGTAAACTTAACAAGAAATGATTACTTTCGCACCTTTGAAAAAACCTTATGGAAAGAAGGAAAAAACTGGCATTGGTAGCACACGATAACCGCAAACAGGACCTGATTGAATGGGTTGAGTTTAATGCCCTGAAATTGCGTGAGCACCAGATCGTCTGCACCGGAACAACCGGCAAATTAATTGAGCAACAACTTCGGTCAAGCCTGACCGACGAACAATATGGCGAGTTTGAAGTAGTCAAACTAAAATCCGGCCCACTGGGTGGTGATCAGCAACTCGGTGCGATGATCGTTGATGGTAAGATCGACCTTATGATTTTCTTCTGGGACCCCATGCAGCCTCAGCCTCATGATGTAGACGTGAAAGCTTTGCTCAGGATTACAGTACTTTATAATATTCCGACCGCCTGCAACAGGTCAACTGCTGATTTCCTTATCTCTTCGCATCTCTTTACAGAAGCATATCATCCAAGGATCAAGGATTATGGCAGTTACATTAACCGTGAAGTGAAAATGTAATGAATCCAGGCTTAACCGCAATCTTCGACATGGATGGTGTACTGGTCGATAATTTCGCCTGGCACCTGCTCGCATGGGAAACATTCTGCAAAAGACACGGGAAGCAGATTTCTGCTGATGATTTCCGTGAACATATTTTTGGCGGCAACAATCCCGATCATTTAAAATATATTTTTGGTAATGATATCAGTACCAGCCTGATTGAAAAATACAGCAATGAAAAGGAGAAGATTTACCGTGAACTTTATTCCGGCAATGTTATTCCGGTAAATGGGCTGGTCACGTTTCTCCACGATTTACGGAAGAATAAAATTCCGATGGCAATTGCCACTTCGGCCGAAAGAACAAATGTGGATTTTATCCTTCAGGCAATCGGATGTGTCGGCCTGTTTGATGTGATTGCAGATGCATCCATGATCAGGAAAGGAAAACCTGATCCTGAAGTGTTTTTAAAAGCTGCTTCTTTGTCAGGTTCAAAACCTTCAGAATGTGTAGTTTTCGAAGATTCGTTGAAAGGTATTGAGGCCGGTCTCAGGGCGCAAATGAAAGTAATTGGTGTTGCCACCACACATTATTATGCCGAATTAACTGAAGCTCACAACGTTATTACAAATTTTACAGAAATCACCCCTGGCGACTTGTTCAAGTTGATAAAGAATCCCTAACCAACAACCCTATAATCATCCAATTATGTTATCATTCAGAAAATTAACTGCGCTGGTTGTATTGATCAGTTTAAGCAGCTTTGCCCTTGCCCAGAGCAGGATCGACTTTTCGGAGTTTGATTTGCCCAACGGGCTGCATGTTATCCTGCACCAGGATAATTCTACCCCAATTGTGGCGGTAACGATCTCATACCATGTTGGATCAAAAAATGAAAGCCCTGACAGAACAGGATTTGCACATTTTTTTGAACACCTGATGTTCGAAGGATCTGAAAATATTGCCAGGGGGCAATTTGACAAGATCGCCATGAATGCCGGCGGTCAGATTAATGCCAACACAAGCTGGGACAGGACATTCTACTACATCCTTGTACCTTCCAACCAACTGGAACTCGGTCTGTGGATGGAATCTGAGCGTTTGTTGCATCTTCGCATCGACAGCACCGGTGTTGAAACACAACGTCGCGTTGTAAAAGAGGAGCGCAAGCAATCATATGACAACAGGCCTTATGGTTCGCTGGTTGAAAAAACCTTCAGTACTGCATATAAAGTGCACCCTTACCGTTGGACCCCTATAGGATCAGCCCAATACATCGATGAAGCCAAACTCGAGGAGTTTATTGAGTTTCATTCAAGGTTTTATGTCCCGAACAATGCCATCTTATCAATTGCCGGCGATATTGACCCGGTAACAGCAAAAGAGCTGGTTACCAAATATTTCGGTGACATTCCGAGAGGAACCAAAGAAATTACCAGGCCAAACCTGGTTGAGCCGAAACAAACTGCGGAAGTCCGCGACACGGTATTCGACAACATTCAATTACCTGCTGTAGTTCAGGCCTATCACATGCCTGCAATGGGAACGCCTGACTATTATGCGCTCAGCATGCTTACCACCCTGTTGTCTGATGGTGAAAGTTCACGCCTCAATAAATCGGTTGTGGATAAACAGCAAAAAGCCCTTTTTGTCGGCTCCTTCCCTATTCCGCTTGAAGAACCGGGGCTTTTCCTGGTTTTCGGAATTGTGAACATGAACATTGACCCATCGGATCTTGAATCGGCCATTGATGCTGAAGTAAAACTGGCCCAGACAGTTGAACTAAGTGACAGGGAATTTGAAAAACTCCGCAATAAAATCGAAAACGATTTTGTGAGCCGGAATTCAACCATGGCCGGAATTGCCGAGAACCTGTCAGATTACAGGATGTATTTCGGAGATGCGAATCTTATCAATACCGAGATTGACAAATACATGAAGGTTTCCAAAGCGGATATTATGCGGGTAGCCAATCAGTACCTTACAAAGGATAACAGGGTGGTGCTTTACTATTTACCTAAACAAAGCCAGTAATCAGGAGGAAAGATCATGAAAAAAATAATCACAATAGCCATAACCGCTGCTTTACTGGTTGCAGCCTATACAGGAACTGCCCAGACCAAAACCATTAAAAAACCAGCTGCTTCCACGCCTGCACTCGATCGCAGTATTAAGCCGCAACCCGGACCAGCTCCTGTTATCAACATCGGGAAATATGAATCCTTTGAACTTGAAAACGGACTCAAGGTTTTCGTTGTTGAAAACAACAAAATACCCCGTGTCTCCTATTCTCTGATCGTTGATTACAATCCACTGCCTGAAGGTGAAGTAAGCGGACTGGCCGACTTCACTGGTCAGCTTTTACGCAAGGGAACAACCACCATGAGTAAAGATCAGCTGGATGAGGAAGTCGATTTTATCGGCGCCAGCCTGTCAACCAGTGCAACCGGTATGTATGCTTCTTCACTGAAAAAACACAACACCCGTTTGCTCGAACTCATGTCGGATGTTTTACTGAACCCTGCATTCTCGGGTGAAGAACTCGAAAAAATCAGAACCCAGGCCATCTCCGGCCTGGAAGCTTCTAAAAATGAGCCTTCAGCCATCAGTGAAAGAATCGGGAAACTCCTGGTATACGGTCAGGCCCACCCGTACGGGGAATCAATGACAGAAGCAACTGTAAAAAATATTACTGTTGACCAGTGTAAGGCCTTCTACCAGGGCTTCTTCCGGCCACAGATCGCCTATCTGGCTATTGTCGGTAATATTACCACTGCTGAAGCCAAAGAACTGGTTACGAAATATTTCAGCGCATGGGAAAAACAGGGTGTACCTGATATGGTGTTTCCGGTTCCTGCCATGCCGGCGAAGAATGTTGTAGCCGTGGTTGACAGACCGGATGCAGTTCAGACTACACTCAGCATCAGCTATCCGGTCGACTACAAACCAGGTAACCCGGATGCTATTAAAGCCAGGGTTGCCAATACCATTCTCGGCGGTGGCACTTTCAGGCTGTACAATAACCTTCGTGAAGAAAAAGCTTATACTTACGGTGCCTATTCAAGACTGAGCGCAGATAAACTGGCCGGAAAATTCGAAGTCAGCACCGAAATCCGCAACTCAGTCACCGACAGCGCCATCAATGAGATCTTATCTGAGATGAAGCGCATCCGTGAAGAAATGGTACCTCAGCCCGAACTTGACCTCGTAAAAAATTACCTTTCAGGTGCTTTTGCCTTGTCACTTGAGGAACCTCAGACAGTTGCCAATTTCGCCATCAATACGGCAAGGTATAATTTGCCGTCTGACTATTATGTGAATTACCTGAAAAACCTGGCATCCGTTACTTCCGAAGATGTTAAAGAAATGTCAGATAAGTATATCAAACCTGCAAACACTTATATTCTGGCAGTTGGAAAAGCTTCGGAAATTACCGACAAACTTGTAAAATTTACAGGTGGTCAGCCAATCCGCTATTTCGACTTTGAAGGGAAGGAATATGACCCTAACAAGAAAGTGAAAGCTGCACCGGCCGGACTAACTGCCGCTGATGTCAATAATGCTTACATCAAAGCCATTGGTGGCGCTAAAGCAATGCTTAAAATAAAAGATTACACCATGATGGCCAGTACCAGTATGCAGGGCATGACCATAGGCTTTGACATTTACCGCAAAGCACCCGACAAATACCTGATGAAGATCGGGGCCGGCGATATGGTTTTCCAGCAAATAGCCTACGATGGCACGACTGCAAAGACAGTGTCGCCAATGAGCGGTGAAAATAAGACCATGGAAGGAAAAGAACTCGAGGATATGAAGTTCGAAGCCATGCTGAACATCGAACTGCAATATGAAAAACTCGGAATAAAGCTTCTGCTCGAAGGCATTGAGGAGATCAACGGAGCCGATACTTACAGGGTCCTCATAACTTATCCGAACGGCAGGGAAACAACCCGCTTTTTTGATGTCAACACCGGAATTCTTGTCAGGGAATCTGGCGAACAGGGTATCTCTGAATTCAGTGATTACCGTGAAGTGAATGGGGTTAAATTCCCATATGCGATTTCGCAGCAAATGGGGCCTCAAACCATCAAACTGAATGTTCTTTCTATGAAAGTGAATTCAAAACTGAAAGATGAAATCTTCATTCTGAAATAGACTTATTTTTTTAGCATACAAAAAGGTTGCCAGCCAGGCAACCTTTTTTTTTATCAGATTTTTACCTCATGAATCACTGTAATGGGTAAATCTCATTTTTGGTTTCTGATCCGTTTTTTTATCTTTGTATGAAATAATTCTTCATCTGCTACCATTTATCTTCAACCATAATCTCATGAAAATCAGTTCTAAAATTCTTATCGTAGCAGCCATTTTGCTCGCAGCTGCCAACTATACGATCGTATCGGGCAGGCAAAAAGCAACCGCAAACAATCCGGATGAAAGCGGCCTGATTCAGGTTAAACATCCGGAATGGAGCAAAAATCTGAGCATCTATGAAATCAATATCAGACAATATACACCGGAAGGAACTTTCTCCGCAATGGAGGCTCATCTCCCCAGGCTTAAAGATCTTGGAGCGGATATCCTGTGGCTGATGCCGATCCATCCGGTTGGAAAGTTAAACCGCAAGGGAACACTTGGAAGTTATTATGCGGTAAGCGATTACAAAGGAGTTAATCCTGAATACGGCACGCCGGAAGATTTCAGACATTTTGTAAAAAAAGCACATGAACTGGGACTTTATGTCATCATCGACTGGGTTCCAAACCATTCGGCATGGGACAATGCACTGGTAACCGAACATCCTGAATGGTATGTCAGAGACTCAACAGGTAAGCTACATTCGCCCAGCGACTGGACCGACGTGGTTAAGTTCAACTACAAAGTGCCTGAATTGCGCACTTATATGCTTGATGCGCTTAAATATTGGATAAAAGATTTTGACATTGACGGTTATCGTTGCGATGTTGCAGGTGATGTACCTACCGATTTCTGGAACAATTCCAGGGCTGAACTTGATAAAATCAAACCGGTATTTATGCTTGCCGAAGCTGAAAAACCGGAAATGCACAGTGCCTTTGACATGACCTACGGTTGGGAGTTTCATCATGTAATGAATAAAATTTACAAAGGGACCATGAACGCCAACGACATAGAAAAATACCTGAAAAAGAACGACTCCCTATATCCTGCCGATGCATATCGCATGAATTTCATTACCAATCATGATGAGAATTCCTGGAACGGAACTGAATTTGAACGCCTTGGCGAAGGGGTTGAAGCATTTTTTATACTAGCTGCAACCGTCCCGGGAATGCCTTTGGTATATACCGGACAGGAATCCGCCCTTCAAAAGAGACTTCTGTTCTTCGAAAAAGACCCGGTTGAATGGGGCAACTATAAAATGACCGGCTTCTACAAAACCATCCTTGACCTCAAAAAAGCAAATCCTGCTTTGTACAATGGATCGGCTGGTGGCAAATGGACCAGGATTAATACCAATGCCGATGATCAGGTATTCGCCATTATTCGTGAAAAGGAAAATAACCGGGTATTTTCGGTAATAAACCTGAGTGCAAAACCGGTTACTGTGCAACTTCAGGGAAAAGAATTTGCCGGCAAATACAAAGATCTTTATACAGGTGAAAAGACCACATTGAAGGCTGGTGCTGTGATTGAACTGCCTGCCTGGAAGTATAAAGTTTTCTACAAATAGTCGTTGGTAAATACTAATAAAGAGGATCATGAAAAATTTCGTCTTTCTAATTTTAATAACATTTTCGGTTATGAACCATGCTTACTCACAGAGCAGTCAAAACAGAAGTTTAGGCAGGATTAAGACACAAAAGTTGAGCGGACAGACTTTGTCAATTGACACTGAATTTGGTAAAGCAGAAATCACAGTTTTCGGTGAAGGCATATTCCGGATGCGGATTGTAAAGGATGCATTTCAGGAAGATTTTTCCTATGCAGTATCCGGAAAACCCGAAATATGTGAGGTAAAGCTTCAGGAAAGCAATGAGAAACTGACTCTCTCGACTGCAAAACTGAAACTTGAAATCAACAGAAATCCGGTAAGATTTGCATTTTACACACCCGACGGAAAACTGATCAATACCGATGACCAGGCCTTCGGAACCTCATGGATAGGAACTGAAGTAACCACCTACAAACAACTACAGCCGGGTGAGCGGTTTATCGGACTTGGGGAGAAAACCGGCAACCTCGATCGCAGCGGAAGCGCTTACGACAACTGGAACACCGACAATCCGCGTTACGGGCCCAATGATGATCCGTTGTATGTCACCATTCCCTTCTATATGGGCTTACACAATGGGTTGGTTTATGGAATTTTTATGGATAACACGCACAGAAGCCGCTTTAACTTCGGAGCCAGCAACAACAGGTTCAGTTCATTCAGTGCCGACGACGGGGAGATGGATTATTATTTTATTCATGAAACAGATGTGGCCGGGATCATTCAGGATTACACTCAACTCACCGGACGCATGACCATGCCTCCACTTTGGGCACTGGGCTATCAGCAATGCCGCTGGAGTTACTTCCCCGATACTGAAGTATTGAATGTTGTAAAGAATTTCCGCGATCGCAAAATTCCGCTCGACGTGATATATCTTGATATTCATTACATGGATGCATACAAAATCTTCACCTGGCATCCAACCCGTTTCAGTAATCCTCAGAAGTTGCTCTCAGACCTGAAATCAATGGGTGTTCACACAACGGTAATCGTTGATCCCGGGATTAAGGTAGAAAAAGGCTATGCAGCTTATGAGGATGGACTCAAGAAGGATATGTTTATCAAATATCCTGATGGTCAGGTATATACAGCACAGGTATGGCCTGGATGGTGTCACTTTCCCGACTTCACAAAGCCTGCAGCCCGGGAATGGTGGGGAAACAACTTTAGCGGACTGGTTGCCAGCGGGGTGGAAGGATTCTGGAATGATATGAATGAGATTGCCTCCTGGGGTGGAGGTTATACGCCGCATCTGGTAGAACTGGATTGGGAAGGTAAAAAAACAGCATATCGCCAGGCCAAAAACGTGTATGGAATGCAGATGGCCAGGAGCACCTATGAGGGAACCCGTAAGCTGATGAACAATCAGCGACCGCTAATCCTGACCAGGGCAGGTTATGCCGGACTGCAACGCTATACAGCCCTCTGGACGGGCGATAATCAGGCAAGTGAAGAACACATGATGCTTGGCACCCGGTTGCTGAACAGCCTCGGGTTAAGCGGCGTATCCTTTACAGGCGTTGATGTCGGCGGTTTCAGCAAAGATGCTACCCCATCACTTTTTGCCCGCTGGATAGGTGTCGGCGCATTCAGCCCTTTCTTCAGAAGCCATACGCATTACGACACTAAATCTGCAGAGCCATGGGCTTATGGAGAAACCGTTGAGAACATTTCACGCAACTATATTCAACTGAGATATAAACTGTTACCATATATCTACTCAGCGTTTCATGAGTCGGTTGAAACCGGAATGCCCGTAAACAGAAGCCTTGCCATTAATTATACTTTTGATGAAAAAATCTACCATTACATCTATCAGAACCAGTACCTTTTCGGTCCGTCAATCATGGTTGCACCTACCGAAAGTACGCGCGATCTGGTGAAAGTTTACCTGCCCGAAGGAGAATGGTACGATCTTCATTCAGGAGTTAAACACCAGGGAAACAGTGAGATAACTGCCGAATGCCCGGTTCATATACTGCCACTGTTCATCAAAGCAGGTTCGGTTATTCCGATGCAAAAGGGAGTTCAAAGCACTTCTGAAGATGCCGGTGATGTACTTTATCTTCATATTTTCAATGGGAACAGCGGTTCTGATTTCGTTTACTACGAAGACGACGGAAGTTCTTATAATTACGAGAAAGGTGCATTCTACAGACGCATGATTACCTTCGATCCGGAAAAAAAACAGCTTAAACTACATGCAAAAGAGGGGTCCTATAACAGCCACTTCAGGAAAGTTCAACTAATTTTACACGGGTTTCCGGAAAATTCAGCTTTCAGGCTGAATAATGGCAATCTCGCATTCAGCAAAGGCGAAATTGATCTGTTTAATGCACTCGAACCCGCCGATCCCCAATACCTGGAAACCAAACACAACAAAATTAATATTTTGAGTTCCGAGACTACAATGGGAGATGGAGAAATCGTTCTGAGTTGGTAAAAATTGATTATGACAATCCCCTTGTATACCTAAAAATTATTTTGTACTCTGCGGCTATTTTTGCGTTCTGTGTGACTTCTTTTGAAATCCTGCACATAAGCGTAAAAAAGGTTTATCCGCAGAGAGCCGCGGAGAGATCACGCAGAGAACCACAAAGGAATCTTTTATTGCTTTATTTTTTTGAAGTCTACAGCTTTAATAGGTAAGCTTCATGCCCCATGCCCCTTGCGCCTTGATTACTTTCGCATCAGAAGTGTTAAATCACGCTCTGGTTAAGCAGGTAGGTTCCCCATTTAATAATTAATTCCTGCAGCTGACCAATATTTATAGGCTTGGACATGTAATCAACCATTCCTGATTCAATGCATTTTTCGCGGTCACCTGCCATGGCATTGGCTGTAAGTGCAATAATGATGGGTTGTTTTGAAACCGGAAACAATTCTTTAATTTTAATTGTTGCTTCTATCCCGCTCATTTCCGGCATTTGAATATCCATCAGTATCACGTCAAAATTCTTTTCGTACAGGATATTAACTGCTTCGCGCCCGTTAAGAACTGATTCAACCTTATAACCCATAAGGTTAAGCAACGAGATTGTCAGTTTCTGGTTGACCATGTTATCTTCTGCAATCAGAATCCGGAGGGGGAAACGGGAACTGAGTGAAAAGTCTATTTCACCTTGTTTTTCCACTTTTTTTTCATTTTTGGATGTTTCAGTCATAATATGCAGTACTTCCTGAAATAATTCTTTCAATCTAACTGGTTTAGATAATTGCCCTGCAAAAAGCCCCCCTTTTATATAACCTAAATCTCCGGATGAAGATAGCAATAATAAAGGTGTCTTGCCTTTTAAATTTATATTTTTTATTTTTCCTGCCAACTCAATGCCATCCATTCCGGGCATTTGCAGATCAAGTACAATTAAATCAAATATAGCTTCTGAATCTATCGTAACTAAAGCCTCTTCTCCAGATGCAGCCAAAACGGGAATCATCCCCCAGGAATCAAACTGCAGCCTTAAGATCTGGCGATTGGTCTGATTATCATCAACAATTAAAACCCTTCGGCCTCTTAATTGAGGTAAATAACCTTTAACATGCAACTTTGTTTTGCCGATCCCCGAATTTTTAATCTTTATGGTAAAATTAAAGGTCGATCCTGTACCTTGTTCACTTTGAACCCAAATCTCCCCTCCCATCAGCGTTACCAATCGCTTTGAGATAGCCAGCCCTAGTCCTGTGCCTCCGTATTTCCTTGTTGTTGAGCTATCGGCTTGTATAAATGGTTCAAAAAGTGAGGCTATTGTCTGCTGACTAATTCCAATTCCGCTGTCTTTGACAGAAAATTTAAGCTCATTTAACCCGCTTTTCTCCTGTAGAAGCTGAACGGAAATGTATACTTCGCCCTTATCAGTAAATTTAATTGCATTGTTTACCAGATTGATCAGTATCTGCCTGAGCCTGTTTGAATCACCAAGCAGGTTCGACGGCACATCCGGTTCAATCATATAAAGCAGGTCCAATCCCTTTTCAATGGCCTTAATTGCAAACATATCAAGTGTATCCTCAATGCAGGTTCTGAGCTCAAAATGTGTTTCTTCCAGCTCCAGTTTGCCTGATTCGATCTTCGAAAAATCGAGAATATCGTTGATTATACCTATCAGGCTCTCGCCTGAAAGTTGAATGGTTTCAGCATAATCGCGCTGGGATGAAGTAAGCTGGGTATTCAGCAGGAGGCTTGTCATTCCGATCACGCCATTCATCGGTGTGCGTATTTCATGACTCATCATTGCCAGAAAGTCGGATTTTATCCTGTTCGCAGATTCAGCTTCCGACTTTGCATGAGTTAATTCATCCATGGCACTTTTAAATTCACTTATATCCCTGATGACCGCAAGCACTGCCGCCCTCCCTCTGAATCCGGTTTTTTTCAGACTGAATTCACAGTTTTTTCTTTCCCCATTTCTTGCAATGAGAACCGCTTCGAATTTATTGCCTGAAAATGATGATTCCCTGAAATTTAATCTTAATTCTTCTACTCTTTCCCGATCGGGGAAATCGAAGAAGGACATATAATCCTTTGTGTACAATTCATCTGAAGGATAGCCCAGCAAAGATTCAGAAACCTCATTTATAAAAAGGATTTTACCTTTTTTGAAAATGCAGATCAGGTCGTGTGTATTTTCGCTGATAGCCCTGTACTTCTCTTCATTTTCGATCAGGTTGTGAATTGCCGACATCCTTGGGGTAACATCGTAAATCCGGAGACAGACTCCGGAAAGATCACTATTCTGATCAAAAAAGTTACATACAATCGCATCTGCAAAAAAGAGACTCTTGTCTTTTCGGAAAAGCCTGAATTCGATCCGATCGGCATTGTTGCCTGTAATGTCGTCAATATAAATCCTGTCCCCGGCTGGAATAAGACTGTATAAGCTGACCCCGGAGAGTTCGTTTGAGGTATAACCCAGTAAATGGTCTACCGGACCTTTTGCTGACATTATTAACCCGGATGAGTTAATGCATATCTGAAGGCTACAGCCATTGGCGTCACGCGGACGCAAATCCATCTCTTTTTCGAGACCGGCAGGGAATAACTGATTTTCTACACCGTTTTTATCACCCATACTTTTCCTGGCCTAAAGGTTAACAACCAACAGTTTCGCCCATGACATACATTAATTATATTCCAGGATATACTGGTACTTTGCTTATTAACAGAAATTAACAGAAATTGACAGACAAAAATCCGACCAAAATCACAGTGAACTGTATATTAGACGATTAATGAATTATAAACATTTATATGTGTCCTGTTAAAGGACTTAGGTCTGCAATTTAAGGACAAAATCTGAATCCTTGTTTGATGCACAGCAATTGTTTTTGAAATTTTCAGTACGAAAGTTCACCTGATTGATTCCATTTCATAAGTAATGACCGCTACATTTATTCAATACCTGATTAATAATTTTTGAACAATTGAGTAACTGGTTGTTGGAAAAGTTAAATTTTAATTATTAAAGTATTGTCTATCAACTTTTTGTGTTATTCTGTCGTAAGGTGAGTTTTAAAATTACCGGGTTATTGTTTATTGGAATTATGTACTTTAGCCCCTTAAAATAATCAACCAATGAAGAAATTCGAAACTGTTTGCTTCACAATGCTAATTGCAGCGTTGCTTCCCTTAAGTCTGAAAGCCCAGAACAGGTTTACAGCAGAAACCATGTGGAAACTTGGCCGTGTAAGCGATGTTCAGAAAGCCCCTGTAGGTGGCTCAATCATTTATGGAGTAACGAGGTACGACCTTGCGACCAACAAAGGCAACCGCGACATATATAAACTTGATCAAAATGCCGAATCACCCAGGCAGATCACCGATTTTAAAGGAAGTGAAATTAACGCAATCTGGCGCCCGGACGGCAAAAAAATCGGATTTCTTTCGGCAGAATCCGGATCGATGCAATTGTGGGAAATGGGAATAAATGGTGAAAACAAAGTACAGGTCAGTAACATTGACGGGGGTATTAACGGATTTGCCTGGTCACCTGATATGAAAACCATCGTTTTCATTGCCGACGTTAAACTTGAAAAAGATGTTCACGATCTCTATCCCGATCTTCCGCTGGCCAATGCGCTGGTATATGATGAGCTGATGTACCGTCACTGGGACAACTGGCACGATTACGCCTACAGTCACATTTTTATTGCTCCTTACACCGATGGTAAGCTGGGCGAAGCCAAAGATATTATGCCCGGAGAGCCATGGGACAGTCCACTTATGCCTAACGGAGGGATGGAACAGATTGCCTTTTCGCCCGATGGCCGACAAATCGCTTACACCTGCAAAAAACTGAAAGGCAGGGATTATGCCGTGAGTACCAACAGCGATATTTACTTATACGATTTTACGAGTGGCAAAACCGAAAACCTGAGTGAAAGCAACCCCGGATACGATCAGGATCCGGTATTTTCACCCGATGGTTCAAAAATTGTGTGGCGCAGCATGGCAACCCCCGGATTCGAGGCTGACAAGGACCGCATCATGCTGTGCGAAATCAACCCGAAAGCGCTTGATGGCTTAAAAAAGGAAATGGAGTCGAAAAAATCGAAATCAGGGAAGCCAGCCATTATGACCAGCCGTGTTTTTACCGATCTCTCGGAAGGTTTTGACCAGAGTTCATCAAATTTCGCCTTCAGCCCAGATGGTAAGCAGCTTTTCTTTATCAGTGGAACAGAAGCCACCTATCAGGTTTACCGGATGGACATTGCATCGCACAAGATAACCCAAATTACGAAAGGAGACCATGATATTCAGGCATTTGCCCTCGATGGAGATGAACTGATCATTACCAAAATGCGTCATGATCTGCCCTCAGAAGTATTCAGGGTGAAACCCGATGGCAGAGAGGAACAATTGACTTTTACCAACCGCGAGGTGCTGAAGAATGTTAAGCTCGCGACAGAGCAGAAACGATGGATCACAACCACTGACGGAAAAAAAATGCTTGTGTGGGTGATTCTTCCGCCTGACTTTGATCCCAATAAAAAATATCCGGCTTTGTTGTACTGCCAGGGAGGACCGCAGAGCGCTGTAAGCCAGTTTTTCTCCTATCGCTGGAATTTCCAGATGATGGCTGCCAACGATTATGTGATTGTCGCCCCTAACCGCCGTGGCCTGCCTACTTTTGGGCAGGAATGGAACGATCAGATCAGCGGGGATTATGGCGGTCAGAACATGCTCGATTATCTGACGGCCATTGACACCCTGGCCGAAGAGTCCTGGATTGATGAAAACCGTCTCGGGGCTGTAGGTGCCAGCTATGGAGGTTATTCGGTATATTGGCTGGCCGGAAATCACAACAAGCGTTTCAAGGCATTTATCGCTCATTGTGGCATTTATAATTTCGAAAGTATGTATCTCGAAACCGAGGAAATGTTCTTTGTGAATTATGATTATAAAGGCGCTTACTACGATCAGCCCCGGCCGAAAAGCTACGATTTCTCCCCGCACAACTTTGTCCGCAACTGGGACACTCCTATGCTGGTGGTTCATGGAGGTTATGATTTCCGTATTCCTTATACGCAGGGAATGCAGGCATTCAATGCCAACCAGCTCCAGGGAATCCCGAGCCGCTTCCTGTTTTTCCCTGAAGAATCGCATTTTGTGTTAAAACCACAGAATTCGGTGCTCTGGCAAAGGGAGTTTTTCAGGTGGCTGGACAGTTATCTCAAGTAAAAAGTAAAAAGTAAAAAGTCTAAAGTAAAAAGTAAAGCTCAAAGTTAAAAGTTCAAAGCTAAAAGTAAAAAGCAAAAATAAAGCTCATTGTTCAAAGCATATTCAAACCTAAAGATCAAAGGTTAGTATTCGAAGATTTGAGTGTTAAATACAAAATGACCCTTGTCTCCGCAGGACCCGGGTCTTTTTGTAGATAATACTGGTAGCAGGCAATCATTGAATTCCTGTTTAATCTGAAAAGAATTGCAAGATTTGATATTAACATAAATATTTCCGGATACACTTTATTTATTTACTCATTTTGATACCTTTGATTTTTATAAATATTTTGTTCAACTATCATAATCTGCCTGATTGGTTGATCTTTAGCAATAAACTGAATTGATCCAATGTAAAGAAATGGCTAACTATGAATATTAAAGCAATCGTTATTCTATCTATTATATTTACAATTCCAATCATTGCATTTACACAGAGGGGATATTATATTCAGGATAATACTAAAAATGTCAATATTAAAATTCTCAAAATTAATGACAGGGATAACTACCGCTATTTCAGATTCTACAAAAATGATTCACTGAAATATCTGACTCCGGCAGAAGTGAGTGAATATGGAATTGACCAGGACAAAGTTTTTGTTTCCGCTGAAATTCTGTTGAACGATACAATTCAAAAAGTCTTTCTTGAGAAATTGGTTGAAGGTCCGGTTTCCCTGTATTTTTTCAGATCGGCTGGTTTTAAATCATACTACTTAAGCAGAAACGGAGGGCTGTTGACAGAGCTGCCCAGACAACAGAAAAAAGAGGGTATTGAACTGGATTTCAGGGATCAGTTATCAGAATATATGAATAGTTGCGCTAAAGTTTCCAAAGTGGCTAATTTGGTTACCTACAACAAAAATTCAATGAAGAGATACATCAACAGTTATAACATCTGTGATTTAAAATATTTTCTGAGGACACGGGTTGGCGTGCTGGCGAGTTTCAACTTTACAAATATAAAATTACCAAAAAATTACACCAGTAAATACCTGCAACAGATGAATTTTGATCAAATAAAAAATATATCAGCCGGCATCTTTGTAGACCAGCCACTTTTCGAAAATGTTTTCTTGTTGCATAGTGAACTGGTTATAACCAAAACAGGATTTTCAGCTTTTTCAAGGAATGAAAACAAGGACATCGATTTTGTATCAAACCTCATCACGCTCAACCTTCCTATACAGATTCGATACTTATTCCCTTTGGGTGGATTTACACCTTTTATAAATGCAGGAAGTAATATCGGCTATAATTGGAAAAATGAGGATGCCATTTATGAAACATTGCACACCCCGGATCAAATAGAAATAAACACAATTCCACACAATCAGGCCAATTCTGATTTCCAGTTGGGATATGCTGCCGGTGCTGGTATTGATATAAGTATAACCGGAAGGAATTCACTTATACTCGAATGTCGCTATACCAAACTCTATGGTCTTGAACCTGAAACACTGATGTTTTCCGGCCTACAGTTTATCACTTCTATTAGTTTCTGAACATGAAGAGCAAGCTTAACATCATTTGGGTTATCGTCTTCGTTTTAGTGGCCGGTAGTTGCGAAGAGGATGCTTCCGTAAAAACAAAAGAATTTGCCTTTATCATCAGCCAGCAACCAGAAAAGGAAGCCGATGGATACACGATATATGCTGAATTGGTGAAACCGGATTCTGATGTCGTACAACAGCATGGATTTGTGATGCATGATGAAACTGGGTCTGGTAGTGAATATTCCTGCAAAGTAATTATAAATCCACCTGTTCAGGGCAAATTTTCGTATCATTTCAATTCGGGCCTTAAAGCTGGTAAAAAGTATTATGTACGGGCATTTGCTGAAACAAACAGCTACATATCCTATAGCAATGAAGTAAATTTTGTTAGTGAATATTGTGAGCCTCCCGAAATAGCCGGATTCAATCCATCATCAGGTAAAACTGGAAGCCAGGTTGTAATTACAGGCAGCTATTTTTCACCTTCGGCCAACGGAAATACTGTTACGTTTGGCAACATGAAAGCTATAGTTGATTCAGCAACTGAGAACCGGCTGGTTGTAACTGTGCCGAAAGTCACTAAGCCTGACCAATTAATTTTAAGTGTTGAAAACGAGTCTGGAAAAGCATCATCCACAGAAACCTTCCATGTTCTGTTTCCCTGGATTAAAAAGAATGGGTTTTCAGGCACTCCTGTTGTGCTGACCAGTACTTTTGAAATCAATGGAATCATTTACTTATGTGGAGGTGCAAGGACAGATGTCAATGAGATTATGAAGGAATTCTGGGAATTCGATCCAGTGTCTGATAAATGGACACGAAAACCAGATTTCCCGGGAGAAGCCCGTAACAATGCAATTTCGTTTTCATGCAACGGGAAAGGATATTATGGTATGGGTACAAGTTCTTCCTGGGAAAATGAATCTTATTTAACTGATTTATGGGAATATGATCCGGTAACAGAAAACTGGAGTCAAAAAGTTGACTTCCCAGGGATACCTGTTATTTATACCAAATCATTTACCATCAATAATAAAGCTTACACAGGCCCCGGATATTATTGGGAATCAGGTAACAATCACTTCGTGAATGAATTCTGGGAATATGATCCATTAAAAAATAGCTGGACAAAAAAGAAAGAGTTTCCAGGTGCCGCCAGATATTTTGGGATAGCAATTTCCACTGAAACCAAGGGGTATCTTGGCTGTGGAAGTAATGGCTGGCCTCACTCCGAGTTTTACGAATATGATCCGGTTATGGATAGCTGGTTACCAGCCGGGAATTACCCGGGTAAGGGGTACAATAATCTTGCATGTTTTTCAATCAAAGGTAAGTTATACATGGGATTAGGTAGAAATAACTCGTCAGCGGAATATAACGACCTGTGGGAATATGATCCGGTAAGCAGGAAATGGAATGAAATGAACCCTTGTCCCACAGCATTTTCCCCTGAATACAACGCCACTATAAACGACAAAGGGTATACAGGGAATTGTTCAGGTTATTCACATTCAATATTTTATGAATTTGACATTGACCAGGCTTACAAATAAAAAACCAGACCAACCTGTTAGCTCAAAGTTAAAAGTTCAAAGCTAAAAGCTAAAAGCTAAAAGTAAAATGTAAAAGTAAAAACCTTCTCGACGGCAGGCGGGGTAAAAAGCAAAAAGTAAAGCTGGCTCTGCACACGGTCGGCGCTGGCTCTGCCGGCGTTGTTAGCTCAAAGCTAAAGTTTCGTATAAATAATAAATGCATAATGCCGGATATTACCTTTCCTGAAAATCATGAAAAAAACACAAAAACTATTGGTGAGAAACATTTTCGCAGTGGTTCTCCAGTTTATTCTTCTTTCCGCTTTTGGACAGGAAAACTTTGTCCCCGGCAGGATTATTGAATTGAACGGAGACACACTCAGAGGATATATTGATTACAGAAACTGGGATAAAAACCCAAAAACTATCTTCTTCAGAAATGACATTATCGATATTCATCGCACTTACAAACCATTAGATATCAGAGGCTTTATGGTTGAGGATGAATTGTACGAAAGCGCCATCGTTGATATTGAAACCAGTCCTGTGCTGACAGCCAAAATAAAACCAGACCCGGAACTTCACATAGTTAAAGATACTACGTTTCTACAAACAATGATCCGGGGAACTAAAAGCCTTTACTACCTGAAAGACAGAACAGGAAAATCGCACTTTTATATACAGGATTCATCGTTCATATTGCTGATTTATAAGAGATACATTAAGTGGGTGGAAGGGAAAAAATACGTGGCTGAAAATAGATCTTTTCTTGGACAGCTGATAAATTACCTTGATGATTGTCCCGGTATCCAATATAAAATCGAAAAAACCGGATACAACAAAATTAGTCTGGAGAAGCTATTTGATAATTGTTACGCTTATAAAAATAAATCTGTGGGTAACAGTACAAACCCGACAGAAATTAATTTTCAGAAAAAAACAGATAGAAATAAAGCAGAAATAGGGCTAATTGCCGGAATGACCTCCTCTACTATCACTTTCAAGGGTGAAATGCATGAGTATCTTACTAAGGCTGATTTCACACCATCGTTAAATTTTACCTGTGGTTTGTATTTCGATATCATTATACCCAGACAGCAGCAAAGGTGGTCTGTATGTAATGAACTCACCTATACCGACCATCAAACTACGGGCGAATTTTATGATTTTGAATCTGATGAAAAACACACGATGAATTTCACCACACTAGGGTTTTCTTACATAAATTATAACTGCATGATTCGCTTCAAATATCCGGTGAAGAAGATGCACTTTTTCGGAAATGCAGGTATTTCAAATGGGTTATTATTGAACGAAGTGAACATCCGGATGCAAGAGATCAAATACTATACAGAGGAAACTACAAAATATAGCTTTGCCATCAAAGACATCAAAAGCATAGAGCAAAAGATCAACTTTGGTTTGGGAACGCGATATAAAAAATTATCATTCGAATTCAGGTATGAATTGGGTAATGGAATATCCAGGAAATCACAATTAACATCAACAACAAAGAGGAATTATTTTATGTTGGGATACCTGTTTTAACTTATCATCAATTAAAGCAAAATGCTATGAAATACCTGTGGCCATTCATCTGTATCCTGATGCTGCTTACCGCGGCCTGCACAAAAGAAATAGATCTGAAACCAGATCCCGGAAGTGAGAATACTGTTATTACTTTCTATGTCGATCTTGTTGATCAGCCGGATCAAAATATCCTTAAAATTTATGACAATTATGAATATTTTCTTGATGATACACTACCCGTGGAAATAAGCATAGGGCATACTATGAATTATCATAGCCTGACAACACATATTCTGATTTTTCCAAAGGAGCCTGAAAAGGAACTCTGGATAAGAGTGAACTCAGTCACATTTTCATACCCTTTCTTTGACAGGAATTATATCTACAAATCTTCCTTTTTTCTTCCGGTAACTGATTCTCTCATTATTGATGCTGAATACGTAAACTGGATTCAGGAATAACCAACGAATGCAAACTGTAAATTTATTCAATATGAGGTCATTATTAATTTTTCTGTTGTTCATTCCGGTAGCGATTGTTGGTCAAAATTCAGAGAAAATCTCTCTGAGAATTAATTATAACCATCAGGTTCAAATCGAATCGTTTGAAAAGATGTGTGTAAATGTATTAGACATTCACTATCCCTTTGAACAACCCACTTTCCTGGGTAATATAAAATCATTTGATATTGATCTGGCAATTAGAGTCAAGCCAAACAAGCTTCCGGTTGCCATTGAATTTATTTTGAGGAATACGTCGATGAAATTTACCGGTGGTGACTACTATAAAAATCTGAAATGCAGAATATTTTCGCCGGGTGTTGGTATTATTTATAAATATCCGTTAACGAAAAATATCTCCGTATCAGCTTATGTCAGTTTTTTGATGGGTTTCGCGAATTTAACCAGGGAATACAATGAGAATCATATTTATTATAATGAATTCGTTTATTTGATCAGACATGATCCGGTGAAGGAAACATTTATTGTTCCTGTAATTGAACCAGGACTGGAAATTGAATATAAGCTGGCTTCCAGATTTGGATTTCAGGTAAGAACGGGAATGGCGTTCAGTTCGTTCCCCGATTTTGATATCGAATCTCCGTTGTTTTACAAAACACTCATTCTAAGCGCAGGATTCAGGTACATCATTTCACGAAACAAATCACTCAGCTACTGATATTGAAAAAAATCCTTTCAATACTTTGTGTCGTATCGGCATTGGTATTACCCTCACAGGCTCAGACCCGGATTGGTAATTATAAAAAAGCTATTTATGCAATGGACATCAGTCCTGATGGACAAACACTTGCATTTTCAATGGATGATTCCCTGATGTTATGGAATTTAGTCACTTTGAAATCTCTGAGAAGCATCAGCACATATTCTCACAGCAAAATACTTTCAATTGATTTTTCGGGCAGAGGAGATAAGATTGCGACCGGAGGATCTGACAGTTCCGTTATTATAGTTGATCTTAGCCATCAGGATTCAATATTGAGGTTCAAAGGGGCCCAAGGGGTCATCACCTCTGTTAAATTCAGCCCTGACGACAGCTTTGTGGCAGCCGGCTGCAGTGATCATTGCATATATATCTGGCAAATGGAGAACACCGGCAAAGTAATTAAACTTGAAGGCCATCAACAGGATGTTACAGATATTGAATTTCTCAACAACAATCATCTGGCTGGATGTGATGGCCAAGGAAAAATCCTCATTTGGGATCTCACAGAAAACCGGGTAGAAAGTAATTTGAAAGCACATAACGGATGGGCAAGGGACCTTAGTTTGAATCTTGATAATCAGCAACTTGTATCGTGTGGTGATGACGGTATGGTGATTAGCTGGAAAATCGGCTACAATTATAATCCTGAACCCGTTTACTCGAAAAAACTATGTTCCAATTGGCTTAATAGTTTTGATCTTTACGGGACTGATTTTATTGGTGCCGTCAGTTTAAACAGAAAGGTTTATGTAGATGCAAAAAATAGTTCATATACTTACAGGACAAATGCTTATGTTTATAAGATCCTATTTATTCCCGGAATCATTCCCTTTAAACTTATTTATTGCACCCTTGACGATGGAATCTTTTTGCTGGAAGCGGAAAACATGAAACTGAAACGACATTAATCACCCGGAAAGGTTTTTTTTAGTTTCTGCTTGGTCATAGCGCATCATTAAATTCTCAAAAATGCCTTTCTCTGTGCTTAACCGGTTCAGGATCTTTGGTCTGTTCACATCGGTCTTTGTTAAGGCGTAGAAAAAAACTGACCAGCATCTTTTATTTTGATGCCGGTCGTTTTTATAGCGCTGAAACGGATCCTTTACTTCACAACCATCCTTGCAGATACCGATTCTTTTCCGCTTATCAGCCTGCAAACGTAGATTCCCGGGCTTACCCGGTTACCGGAGTTATCATCTCCATTCCAAACAACAGCCGAAGTTCCGGCTTTATAAAAAGCATTCGTAATACTTCTCACAATCCTGCCGTTGATATCAAAAATGTCAATGGCAACATTACCATCGGCGGGCAACGAAAAACTGATGGATGTTTTATCTGTGAACGGATTGGGATAGTTCTGCAAAAACAAGGCTGGTTTATTTAATGTAACAGATTCTACACCAACCGATTCTGTCAGAACTTTAAGAACAACCACTCCCCTGCTCAGGCAACTCATCCAGAGTTCATAGCCCTCTTCAATATCTTTCACTTCCATATCCTTAATCTGGGCATGTAGTAAACCGCCTTCCTGAACCGGGAAAAATCCAAATTCACTTCCGTCGTACCAGCACAATCCGGTTTCCGTTACATTTTCACTTCCAAAAGTGGTAAACCAGAGTTTGCCATCGGGGCTAAAAGCAAGAGGGGTTATATTTTCGCCGGGAATAGCGCTGTTACCGGGCGAGAAGAACTGATAGGTGTTGGTATTTGCATCCACTTTAAACAAACCTTTGTTTGAACCGATCCAGGCGATACCACCGGGAGCCGGCACCACTGCGTTTAACCCATCGCTTTGCGGATCGAGTTCCGTAAAATCTTCCACTACTCTCGAATAATTATATACTCCGTCGGTGCGCAAAGCCATATAGCCGGAGCAGGCCCAAATGGTCCCGGTACGTGAAGGATCTTTCTTTATATTGTATCCCGAGCCTATAAAATCGATGTTGGTCCAGTTCTGACCGGCATCGTTATAATACGACAGGCTGTAATATTCCCCGAGGCTCCACAGGCGGTTCTGTGAGTCTTCAACCAGGCCCTGTGACCGGGCATTCGGATAGTTTAAAGAAGAATAAGAAGTTCCATCCCAGGAATGAAGGTTTCCATACATTGGATTCACCACGACCTCTCCTGTTGATGGTCGGTATAAAATTGCTTCGGTATTATCTGTTGGAAACGGGAAAGGGTATCCCAATCCATAATTTAATTCATTGAAACCTGTCCAGTTTGTTCCATCGAATTTCTGAAATCCGCCAACACCCGTTCCGGCATTGCCGGTCATCCAAACGCTGCCTTCGTCATCAATGGAAATATCGTCCACCCAATAATCGATCTGGGAAGAGTTGGTTATGCGGTGGCGCTGCCAGAGTCCGGTAGTAACATTGCGTTTGGCAACTCCCCCTACTCCACTGACCCATATATTTCCGGCATCGTCAATATCAAGTGCATAAGAATAAGCCCCTTCACGCCAAACTCCCTTACTTTGCCAGGAACTACCGTTGAATTGAAACACTTCACTGTTTAAACCGGTAATCAATGCTTCATGATTTCCAAATGCCTTAAATGCCCATATATCAGCTACTACGGATGCCGGTTGCGCCGGAGTTACCCAGGTTCCGTCGGGCTGCCTGTAATCGAGCGAGAATGGCTCACCCGGCTGCGTTACCCTAAGTGCCCATAGGTTTCCTTCATCATCTGTACAATCAATTCCGGGCAATGAAACCACCTCGCCGTTGACATACTCCTGGGGAAGGAGTGTAAATTGCTGTGAATCACTGTCAAAAGTAATCATCGTATTCCAGCCCTCACCATCAACCCAAACAACATAACCACCACCTGGTTTTGACTGAATGGAAACCTGTTCACAGTATCCAATCAGTGCCGGCCAGTTATTGGCTGAGGAGCCGTAACCCCAATAACGCCATTGATTGGTTGCCGGATTGAAGTGCACCAAACCACCTCCACCCCAAACAACCGATTGAACAGCACCCCAAACCGAACCATCGGGTGCTATGGCAATATCCATGGTTCTTCCACCGGGGTGTAATGAATTGTTTGCCCCCCAGAATTCAAGCGAACTGCCTCCTATGGCCGGATCAAACTTCAGAATCCCTCTCCATGAAGCCATCCACAAAATGCCGTCTGTACTTTCCTCAATATCGGAAATACGGGAGGAGCCGACATCATAAATGCTGCCAATCACCGGGTATTCAATATTAGAATAATTAATCCAATGGTTTTCAGCCTGAATATACTTTGAAAATCCGCCTTCTTCCCAACCGGGAGTATAAGCAGCAATGTAAGGATCGCCATCGTGGTCAATCCAGAGTCCTTCAGCATAATCGCCCAGAATACCCGTATTCCCGGTGCTGTAATAACGCCAGGAATACTGATCGGCTGACTGGGCCCACGACATAAGTGAAAATGCAGTAAGAATGAAACCAATGTAAATGCTTTTCATGGTAAGATATTTGAATGTGAATACTTTGACAAATTAACCCAACAAAAAAGCAGTCTGAAAGTTTAAGTGAACGAACGGGAAAAAATTGATGCCAGGCAGGAATTTTTTATAACGATTCAGACAGGCCATAAGATTTTGAAATTTAACAGAAAGGAATTGGATTGTTTTTTGAATCCGGAAATGTTAGTTCTCTGACGTTAAAATTTGTAATTTTATAAGGTTGATTCAATGTCGTTTAGTTAAGGTTTCGTATCTGAAAATAAAATGAAAAAGTATCCTTTCCCGCACATGCGGGACTCAGGATGACTGTCAGTCTGAGCGGTTCCGATAGCTATCGGAACGAAGACAATTTCCCTTAACTAAACGACATTGAAGGTTGATTTTATTTTTTTAACAGGTAAATCTCTTAAATCAGATCTTATGAAAAGGTTGATAACACTCGCTTTTATCATGTTTTCATTTTGGGCATGCACCCAGCAGAAGGAAATAGTAAAATCGCCGGACAACGGTCCTGTGGTTGTAAAAGACAGCACAGAATATGAAATCACCATCATCGATCCTGATTTCGATCTGTGGTATTTAATGCATTTTTCTCAGGTTGTTGACAGGAGCAACGAATACTACCGGTCGATGAACGGACTTGGGGTCAGCAACTGGAATCAGTATTTCACAAGGGGACGATACAACAATTCCATTGGATGTTACATTAATTTTATTCCATCTGTTGATTACGGGATAGAAGTTAATCGCAGGCTTTACTGGTATTTTAAATACATCGAAGAGACTTTCAGGATCAGGTTGCTCAGGTAATTTCGGATTTCGGATTGTGGATTGTGGATTTCTGGTTACTGGTTACTGGTTACTGGTTGCTGGTTGCTGAGAACTGAATGGGGATTTCTAATTATCTTCAGTGTACTCCCTTCGGTCGGTTGAAGATTCAGATTTCTAATTGCGCCTGCCTCGTGAGAGCGGAGCGATAACGAGGGATTGCGGATTGCGGATCTCACCTTCGGGGACATTCGCTTTGCTACGGTTGGGATTGTTGAATTAGCAAATTAGACAATTAGCAGATTAGGAGATTAGCCCGCCTGACCAACAACCAATGTTTCTACGTTTATCCGGTTTGCCAGTCGGGCAGGCTGATTGGGCACCAGTGACCTACACTTTGCTACGGTTCGGATTGAGAATGCGTGAATTGCAGTCCGGAAAGCATTATGTTGAAATATTTACCTCATGAATTCAATAACAATTCCAATTAGAAACCTTTCTGGCAGGGTTGCTGTTTAACCGGCTTTGATATGATTGAAGTCAGCACAAAAGAAATTGGAACAGGGATGCCCGGCCTCAGCATATTTTTTGAGAGAAAGTGGTAAGTTTGTAATATAATTAAGCGTTGTGGGCAATGCTAATAACGACAGTACATGCATCAACAGACAAACGAAAACAGAATGACAACAGGACAAACTAAAGGGAAAAATCAAAAGAGACATTTTTGCCGAAATTATATTTTTTTACTTATGTTGACAATAGGTGTAACTGCACAACTTGCCTCTTGCACTCATCACAAAATAGAAAATGTAGAACGCGCTTTTTACTTCTGGAAGAACAACTCTGATCTTTCCGATAAAGAGAAGGAAATGTGCGATACACTTGGCGTAAAAAAACTATACATTAAATTTTTTGAGGTAAATTTTAATACGGAACGGGGAAATTTTCCTGAATCAAAAACGGATTGGTGGGGACGTTATTCCGAAACCGACAGTTATAATGAAGTTGTTCCGACTGTGTATCTGCGAAATGTGGTTTTCCTGAAGTCATCCAAAGAAGATTTGGATATGCTGGCTGACAATGTCAATTTCTTAATCAATAAATATCAAAACGAAAAATTCCGGGAAGGTGTTGTGATGAATGAATTTCAGATGGACTGCGACTGGACACTGAAAACAAAGGACAATTATTTTTATTTTTTGAAGAAACTGAAAGCCGTTTCAGGGAAACAAATAAGCTGCACGTTGCGCTTATATCCATACAAATATCCCGACAAAATGGGCGTTCCGCCTGTTGACAAAGCAACTCTGATGTGTTACAACCTGCTCAATCCTTTAGAAATTCCGAACAAAAACTCTATACTCGATTTGTCGGAATTAAAAAGTTATCTGAACGTGAGTCAAAAATATCCCAAGCATTTGGATATTGCGCTGCCTGTTTATTCGTGGGCGCAGGTTTATCACAACGAGCGCTTTTCAGAGTTGTTATACACCAATATCAAACTTCTCAAAAATATTTTGAAACAGGAAAAGCCACTTTGGTACAACGTTACGCAGGATACGGTAATCAACAACACTTACCTTCGCGATGGCGATAAAATAAAGTACGAAGAAATTGATGCGAAAAAAATAAGAGGCGCAATAGCATTGCTGAAAAAGAACATTGATTTTGACAAAAATACGACTATCACACTGTTTCATTTAGATGAAGAACAATTAAACAATTTTACCAATGAGGAACTTTCTTCTTTTTATTCTGATTTCGGCAAGTAAAATTATATATGCCTGCGGTTTTTATCCTTACGGAGAAGACACGCGCATTTCGCTTTTCAATCCACACGCATTTGGATTCTACCAGTATTCCGGGTTTTATTATTCGTCAAACTCTTTCGACCAATACTACTATAAATTTCCTGCGAGTTATATAGAGCCGAACACAAAATTGTGGTTTGATTACTGTCACGGCAAAGTGGATATGTCCTCTGTTCACTCTGCCGTTTACAAATTAGCCGAAGCTGAAATTAACGAGCAGTCGCAAAACACCATGATACAATACCTGTATCAGCAAAAAGACAGCGATGCGCTTAACTATCTTCGATTTGCGAAGAACTGTGAGTTTTTAAATTCATGGCAGGATGATCCATGGGAAAGACAGACCTATTCAGCTATGCCCAAGCGAGCAGAACTGATGAACAGAGCGATTAACCTTTCCGTAAAGGTACAAAATCAAGACCTTAAAAAACGCTATACTTTTTTGGCAATCAGATTAGCGTGGTATAACCACCAATACGATAAAGTTAAATCGTTTTTCGCCTCTACATTTGAGCAAACGACAAACAAGGATATTCTCTATTACTGGAGTTTATACTTCAAAAGTTTTACGGAGGAAGACAGTGGGCTTGCCAATTTTGAACTGGCACAGGTTTTTGCCAATGCCGCGGATAAACGCTTTGTTTGTCATCAGCAATACAACAAAGTTGTTTCGGTTGAGCAGGCATTACAGTTTGCAAAAACAAACGAAGAAAAAGCAAATGTTTACCTGCTTGCGGCTATAGAAAGATACGACAAAGCGTTGCCGTATCTTCAAAAAATGTATGAATTGAATCCTGCCTCTGACGGACTATCGTTCTTGCTTTTGCGCGAAATAAATAAAGTTGAAGATTTTGTATTCACGCCCTATTACACTTTGTTTCAGCCGTCATTGTCATATGATTATTGGAGTGTGGAAGGTAAAGATATTTCTGTTCAGCAATCGCTTAACCGCGCAGAGCGTGACAGAATTTACGCTAAAGAAGTTTTGCAGTTTATCAATACTGTTAATTTAAACAAAGTAGATAACTCATTTTTCTGGCAAAGTTGTAAGGCATATTTGCAGTTCATTACGAGAGATTATAGTTCTTGTTTGGATTTAGTGAATCAGTTAGAGAAATCAGCACCAAACAATGCGCTCGCTAACCAGTTGCAAATCATCAAAGCCTTAGCACTTACAGCGAAGCAAACGCAAGGAAAGGCAATTATTCCAACCGAAATTCAACCAACCCTTATTGCTAATCAAAAGAACGGGCAATTTATTTTCGCCATAGGAAAAGAGTTGGAAAATTCAGGCAACACAACTGATGCCGCTCTGCTGTATTCTAAACTTACTAAAATTTGGTACGAAGAAAATTCTGAGTATGGCAGTAACGTTGTTTTTTGGAAAACACCAAAAAACAAGGGATATAACTATTCCGATTATTTCACAGACTATTTTGATTACGCAGATGCTGTTTATTCGCCCGAACAAACACAAATTTTAATTGACAATGTTCAAAAAAATAAAAACAAAAAGGACAGCTTTTCGGTGTTCAAATACGAAATATTGGAAGAGCAGATTCCGCGATTATATGATTTGCTTGGAACAAAATATATCCGTCAAAACAAATTAAAAAATGCGCTTGTCGCATTTGAAAAAGCGGGCAGTCAATACTGGAATCGGGCCTATACAACATGGGAAGATGATGTAAATATATTCGACCAAAATCCTTTTTACACGCTTAAATACACTCCCCGGTTTATAGAAGCCATAGACACGATTCGCTTAAACAAATACACTATTACGAAACAACTCATCAATTATTTACATAAAGCGGAAGATAAAAACGAGAAGGACAGAGATTATTACTATTTCCTGGTTGCAAATGCCTATTATAATATGGGACACGAAGGCAACGTATTTATGATGCGAAGATTAGGCAGTTGGTCGGCCTACCATCTTTCTGCTATTGAAGACGAAGCGGAATTTCGCCAATCAAATTTGGCAAAACAATATTATCTGTTGGCAAAGCAATATTCGCAGACTGATAAATTCAAAGCGTTGTGCTTGCGAATGGTTGTTCGCTGCGAAAAACATAAAATAGATTATGAGTATATTGGAAACTGGAGAGAAGATAACTACAATGATGACCTTACCGCCAACAAATACTATTTGGAATTGAAAGTTAACTACCCTGATTATTTTGATGATTTAGTTTCAAATTGCGACAATTTTGAGGCATATTTTGAGGGGAGAAGATAAATTCTCAATTTATCTCACTACAACATTTTATAGTGACAAGGCAACTCAATCCCTTAGTCTCTTAGTCTTGTCTTAAGTCCCTAGTCCCTTAGTCACTTAGTCTCCCCTCACTCTCTCACTCTCACTACTCCTCACTACTCACTACTCATCTCTCAGTCCCTATGTCCCTCGGTCCCTTAGTCTCTTAGTCTCTTAGTCTCTTAGTCTCTTAGTCTCTTAGTCTCTCACTCCCTCACTCCCTCACTACTCACTACTCACTACTCATCTCTCAGTCCCAATGTCCCTTAGTCTCTGAGTCTAGCCTCAGCAACCCTTATAACCTCCTCAAAATCAGGTCTGCACCAGTCTATTTGCTTGTCTTTATGAAACCAGGTCAATTGCCGCCGTGCATATCGCCGGGTGTTGGTTTTGATCTTTTCGATGGCATCCGTAAGTGTGCAGTTTCCGTCAAAATAATCGAAAAACTCGCGATATCCCACGGTGTTTAAGGCATTCAGATGCCGTAAATGGTAAAAATCCCTTGCTTCCTGCTCAAGTCCGGAGGCAATCATCTGGTCAACCCGGGTATTGATATTCCGGTGCAATTGTTCCCTTGGAAGATCGAGCCCGATTTTAATGATCCTGAAACCGCGTTGAACCGGCTCCTGTTTCCTGAAACCTGAATATGGTTTTCCCGTGGCCAGACAAACTTCCAATGCACGAATAATCCGGTTTGGGTTTGCCGGATCAACGATCTGATAGTATTCCGGGTCAAGTTTCTGCAACATTCCCCGGAGTGCGGGCAGGCCTTCTGTTTCAAGTTTATCATGAAGAGATTCTCTCAGGGCAGGATCGGCATCGGGCAGATCATCAATACCATCGCAAACCGCTTTGATGAACAAGCCTGAACCACCGGTCATAACCTGGACCGGTCTTTTGTTGAATAAATCCGGCAACAGCGACAGCACATCCTTTTCGTAGCGCGACACATTGTAATCATCCGTTAGTGAAAGGTTGCCGATGAAATGATGCTTCACCCTGAGCAACTGATCGATGGTTGGAACAGCGGTTCCAATTTTCAGTTCACGGTAAAACTGCCTGGAATCCGCTGAGATGATGTCGCTTCCATAGTTAAGGGCAACATCAATAGCAGCGGAAGTTTTACCAACGGCTGTGGGTCCTGCAATAACCAGGAGAGTGGAATTTTGCGGAAATAAGGCTTGAAGGCCTACCATTCAGTACTCTGCTCGAGGGTCGGATCGGTCGGAATATCTTCTTCGTCCTCGTTGTTCATGATATCGTCAAACTCGTTCATCAAAGCGATTTCATCCTCTTCCAGATCAATGGTTTCAAGTATTGGAAGAATAGGCGCATTAATTGTGAGTTTCCCTGTACTTTTAACACAAAGCGGATACTGGTCTTTGTTTCCGGCTTCAAGTATTCTGGTGAGTTCAATAAAAAATACCCTGGGGTTCAGAAAATCATATTCATAGAGCAGGCGTTGATGGGGATCATCAATAATATCCTTAATCCTGACCTTATCCATTTCGGTAACGGGAATACGGGCAGGTTTAGGGCCGCGTCGTTCTTCGTAATCAGCTGCTTCCTGGGCCTCATTGTGCATATTAATGAGGGTGATTTCTCTTTTCTTCCGCCAGTTACGGTCACATACAAAAAAAGATGCCAGTTCATTTCCCGGCAGCTCAACCGATTGTTTTACTATTTTATGAAAATCGGCAAATGTTTGTGAAGAAAGTATATCGAAGTCCCGGAGGAAGTCCTCCTGGTCTTCATACAACAGCCTGAAACGATATACATGCATGTTTGCTCTGTTTAAATGATTTGGCGCAATAAAATTAATGAATTCAGATAAAAAAAACAAATATTAAAAAGGTTCATTTACAGGGAGTAACCCCATGCTTTTGCCTTCAGCAATCATAAATAGGTATGCTTCATCGAAATTATTACCCAGTTTGCCATCAAGAATTGCCTCACGGATGGCTGTTTTAATCAACCCGACTTCCTTTCCGGGACTCAATCCAAAAGCCTCCATGATCAATTCGCCGGTAATGGGTGGCTGCCAGTTTCTAAGCTTGTCTTTTTCCTCAATTTCCCTCAGTTTCTGACGCACCAGGGAAAAATTTGCCAGGTACCGTTTTACTTTTTCGGGATTTTTTGAAGTAATATCTGCTTCACACAGGGTCATCAGGTCGTCAATATCGTCTCCGGCTTCAAATAGCAGACGCCTGATAGCAGAATCGGTTACTTCCTCTTCCGAAAGCACGATCGGCCTGAGATGCAGGAAAACAATTTTCTGAACATACTTCATCTTTTCGTTCAGCGGAAGCCTCAGTTGTCTGAATATCTGCGGAACCATGCGCGATCCTTTTACCTCGTGCCCATGAAACGTCCATCCCTGGTCAGGCAGAAACCGCCTGGTAGCTGGTTTGCCGATATCGTGCAGGATAGCAGCCCACCGGAGCCATAAATCGCTGGTATTCGGCGCAATACGATCGAGCACTTCCAACGTATGATAGAAATTGTCCTTGTGCCCTTTCCCATCCTTTGTTTCGGCACCTTTCAGATCAAGAAACTGTGGGAAAATCAATTCGAGCAGTCCGGCTTCATCCAGCAATTTAAAACCCACAGAAGGTTTTCCGGACAGTATAATCTTGTTGAGTTCTTCGCTGACCCGTTCACCTGAAACAATTTTAATTCTTTCACGGTTTCGCTGAATGGCCTCGAAAGTTTCCGGAAGTATGTCAAAACCAAGCTGGGTTGAAAACCTGATGGCCCTCATCATCCGCAAAGGATCGTCCGAAAAGGTAACATCAGGATTGAGTGGGGTACGAAGTATTTTTTCGTTTAGATCGTTAATTCCATTGAAGGGATCGACCAGGGTACCGTAATCATCTTCGTTGAGGCTGATTGCCAGTGCATTTACAGTAAAATCCCGCCGATTCTGATCATCTTCAAGGGTACCACCCATTACTTCAGGCTTTCTCGATTCGGGACGGTACGATTCTTTGCGGGCACCGACAAATTCAAGCTGATAATCCCTGTAATGAACCATAGCCGTTCCGAAATTTTTAAAAACACTTACTTTGTGATGTCCGCTAAGCTTTGAAGCAAAAAGGCTTGCAACTTCCACACCATCACCCACCACCACAAAATCAATGTCTTTGGAGGCCCGGTGGAGGAAAATATCGCGCACATAACCTCCTACCACGTATACCGGCAGGTTTAATTCTGCGGCCGCGGAAGCAATTTTCCGGAAGAGCGGGAGTTTAAGATGTGCATTCAGATCCATAGAAACATCGGTTTCAACGGTGCAAAAATACAAAACTAATCGGGAACATGCTGCCTGGTTACAAGGAAGGATGGCTGAAACTGCCGTCAACCGGCAACTATCACCGTGATAATGAATGAGAAAAATATTTTTTCAAATCATTTGGGAATGAAGTTTTGTTCCATATTTTTGACACGCTGAACGGAAACAATTCAACAAATAAAAATAATCAGAAATGGCAAAAAGAACTATTGTAACATTGCCCGGTGATGGCATTGGAAAAGTTGTACTGGATGAAACACTCCGCGTGCTGGAAGCAGCAGGTTTTGAAGCAGATTATGTGCACGGCGACATCGGCTGGGAATTCTGGTGCAAGGAAGGCAATCCACTGCCCGACAGGACGATAGAACTGCTCAAAAAGCATAAAATTGCCCTTTTTGGTGCCATAACTTCCAAACCGAAAGACAAAACTGCAGCGGAACTTGCTCCTGAGCTTCAGGGAAAAGGATTTACCTATTACAGCCCCATCGTAACCATGCGTCAGATGTTCGACCTGGACATCTGTATGCGTCCATGCCAGACTCTCCCCGGAAATCCTTTGAACTTTATCCGACGCGGTAAAAATGACACCATTGAAGAACCGGTGATTGATGTGATGATTTTCCGTCAGAATACTGAAGGTTTGTACGGCGGCGTTGAGTGGACCAATCCGGGCGACCAGGTTTATGATGCCCTGATGACTCACCCGAAATTCAAATCAAATTTCGCTTGGTGTCCGCGCCCTGAGCTTGCAGTTTCGACACGTATTTTTACAAAGAAATACACAAGCCGTATTGTGAAAGCAGCTTTTGAGTACGCAAAAAAACGCGGATTCGAAAAGATTACTGTTTGTGAAAAACCAAACGTAATCCGCGAAACCTCCGGCATGATGCTGAAGATAGCCCAGGAAATGAGTAAAAATGAATATCCCAACATCAGGGTTGAAGACGTGAACATTGATGCCATGACCATGTGGCTCACCAAAAATCCGGAAAACTACAATGTGATTGTAGCCGGAAATATGTTTGGTGATATTGTTTCCGATGCATTTGCAGGATTGATCGGCGGACTTGGATTTGCAACCAGCGCACAGTTTAACCCCGAGTTAGGTATCGGTGTTTTCGAACCTACCCATGGATCAGCTCCCAAATATGCAAGTTATGAAACCAGCATCGTAAACCCGATCGCCATGATTCTTTCTGCTGTGATGATGCTTGAGCACCTCGACGAATGGGATATGGCCAACCGGATCAGAAAAGCCGTGAGTGAAGTCGTTGCCGAAGGCAAAGTCCGGGCGTACGATATGCTTAAGTTGAAAGGAACTCCCGAAGTGATTAACCAGGGTGCCGCATCAACACACCAGATGGCCGACGCCATTATTGCCAAACTGAAGTAATCTGATTTTTTACCGGATTAATTGCTCCCCTTTGTTTTTCCAAGGCAAAGGGGAGTCTGTTAAATACTAATTAAAAAGAACTCAACATGACACCTGAAATTAAACCCGAATTTATTAAACAGGCACAGGAATTATGGCCGGAGATTGAATGGATCAGTGATCCCGTGCTTCGTGAAACCACCACCAATACCTGGGCGTTGGCACTCCAGAAAAGTGTGCTCACACCTGAAGATTTAAACACGATTCCTTTTACCCTGCTTGCCGGTCCTGACCTGAAAGTTACGTTTATGGGTCACAAACGGGCAGTTGTGCACATTGCCAAAGACTGCGGTAACCAGATGAATCTGTTTTTCAAGACAGACCTGCCGGTTAATATGGATGTACTCATTGCCGGAGCCATTCTGGCCGATGTAGGTAAACTGCTTGAATATGAAATGAAAGAAGGCAAATCGGTTCAGGGCAACTATGGTAAATACCTTCGCCACCCGTTCTCCGGTGTATCGCTGGCTGAAATGTGCGGTGTTCCTGCTGAAGTCTGCCATATCATTGCTACCCATGCCGGTGAAGGCAATATGGTGAAGCGCACCACTGAAGCTTACGTTGTGCATCACGCTGATTTTATGACTTTTGAGCCTTTTCGTGAAAGACTGAAAATCTGATTTTGAGCTGATCCGAAAAGTTAAAAACGAAGATTAGACACCAGGACCCCAAGACACAAATTGACACAAAATATTGTAAATCAAGAAAATAGAATTGGTGAGTTTTAGTGCTTTAGAGGCTTGGTGGCAAAAAATTGGTTTTCGGATTTGACTCAATATTCAAAACATTCAAAAAAAGAAATTATGACAGTAATTGAAAAAATTCTAGCCAGCCATTCAAACCAGGCAACCGTAAATCCAGGTGATATCATTGATGTTTTCATCGATTCGCGCGCTGCCCGTGACTTTGGCGGTGCCAATGTCGTTAAAAACCTGATAGACAACGGACTAACTATTGCAGATGCCGGTCACACAGTTTTCACCTTTGATTGCAATCCCGGCGGTTCCGATCAGAAATATGCTGCCAACCAGCACTATTGCAGGCTCTATGCAAGGCAGAACAATATCAAGATTTACGATGTAGATTCAGGTATCGGTACCCATCTGGCCATTGATAAAGGATTGGCCTACCCGGGTTCAACCTTTGTTTCAACCGATTCACATGCCAACATTATGGGTGCCATCGGGGCTTTCGGACAGGGCATGGGCGACCAGGACATCGCTGCAGCATGGGCAAAAGGCGCAGTCTGGTTCAAGGTACCCGAATCGGTAAAACTGAATCTGAATGGGAAACGGCCGGCCAATGTTACAGCAAAGGATGTTGTGCTCAACCTGCTTTCGATTTTCGGTGCCAACAAATTGTTGGGCTATAGCGTTGAAGTATATGGCGATGCCGTTGAAGACATGACCCTGGATGAACGCATTACTATTTCATCCATGGCCACGGAGATGGGAGCCATCATCGTACTTTTTACGCCAAACACAAAGATACTGGATGAACTGGAAAACATCACCGGTAAGCGTTTTGAGACTGTTGCCGCAGATGACAATGCTGTATATACCAGGGTTTTTGACATCGACATCAGCAAGTTTGTGCCGATGATTGCCAACCCCGGCCATCCGCACGACAATGCTTCTGTTGAATCGGTTTTGAAAACCAAAATTGATTCTGCTTTTATCGGCAGTTGCACCAATGGCCGGATCGAAGATCTCAGGGTAACTGCAAAAATTCTGCAGGGCCGTAAAGTTGCTCCGGGAGTGGTGCTGAAAGTGGTTCCTACTACCGACCAGATCTGGCAACAGGCACTGGATGAAGGATTGATCAAAATATTCAAGGATGCCGGTGCGCTGGTAAGCAACGCAGGTTGTGCAGGTTGTGCCGCCGGCCAGGTAGGCCAGAACGGTCCCGACGAAGTAACCATCAGTACCGGTAACAGGAATTTCTCAGGCAAACAGGGTAAAGGTTTTGTTTACCTGGCAAGCCCTGCAACAGTTGCAGCATCAGCAGTAGCCGGTTACATCACCACTCCGGACGAAATCCCGGCAGAACCTGCTGTTTTCACTGCAAAAGCAGGGGTAACTGCTACCGAAGTCAAGGCTAAAGCAGCACCAGTTGATGTAAAAACTACCGTTGAAGGCCGTGTTTGGGTGATCCGTCAGGATGATATAGATACCGATATGATCTTCCACAACCGCTACCTGGCAATCACCGATATCAAAGAGATGGGTCAATATACCTTCGATAACCTGAAGGGATATGAGGATTTCGCGAAAAAAGCCCATCCCGGTGACATCGTGGTAACTACCAAGAATTTTGGCGCCGGCAGCTCAAGGCAACAAGCTGTAGATTGCTTCAAAGCCCTGGGTGTTCAGTGCATTATAGCCGAATCCTATGGCGCAATTTATGAGCGGAATGCCATCAACGCGGCTTTACCAATCATGACTTATAAAGAAGGGATGCTTGAAGAAATGCAGCTGGAAACCGGCGATGTGATCACCGTTGATTTTATAACCGGAGCCTTGACAAACCAAACCAAAGGCAAATCAACCACCATCAATAAATTCTACGACGCACAATTGCAGGTTTATAAGAATGGCGGATTGCTTTAAACAAGCTGATATTCAGACAGAAAGCCGGTTCTTTGGGACCGGCTTTTTTTAGAATTCGCCTCTGGTAAAAACTAGGTAAATGAACCAATGAATGACCAATTGGATGAAATGAGAAACTAATACGAATAAATTAAGGTTGAATGCTAACCTCCCTTAACCTACTGATCAAATTTATTGCGAATAACAAGATTTGCATTTTAAAACTGTAATGAAACCCTGAAACTCTCGATACATACACCCACCTCTTTTTCGATATGGATGGTACCCTGATTGACTCCAAACCAGGGATTTTCAATTCAGTTTATTATACCCTGGAAAAGCTGGGGATACCCAAAAACGACTGGCCCGCCGACCTCAACCCCTTTATAGGCCCTCCCCTGCGCATGTCATTCAAAACATTGTTTGGATTTGATGAAGCCATGGCAGAGCTAGCAACGGCTACTTACCGCGAATACTATAGTAAAAAGGGACTTTATGAATTTACCATTTATGACGGCATTCCGGAAGCTCTACAACAATTATCAGAAGCTGGATTAAAACTAAGCCTTGTTACTTCGAAAGCAGAAATTTATGCATTAAAAATCACTGAAAAAGCAGGATTTTCAAAATTTCTGGAAACGGTTTCCGGATGTGAAATCAATGGACAGAGAAGCGAAAAAGCAGAACTGATCACCTGGACGCTGAACAAGCTGGGACTTGCGCCTTCCTCAAAGATTCTGATGGTTGGCGACCGGAACTTTGATATTTCAGGTGCCCGGATGGCGGGAATTTCATCTGCTGGCGTACTTTATGGTTATGGAAGTTTTGAAGAACTGACCTCCGAAAGTCCAGGTATGTTGCTGACTTCCCCCCGCGATTTAATTTCGATTTTGAAATGACTATTTGCAAACCTGACAATTAATAACAAAGCCAGCATTGACCTATGGCCGAAATTGAGTTAAATTATGACTGGTTCATTTAAATTGTTAATCGCCTTCCCATAAATTCAGATATACACAGCTACAAACATATACTTCAAAACAATTATAATTTTTCACAAAAACCTTTGCAACAATGAAAAGAACTCTTACCCTGATGCTTGCAATCATCACTGTGGTAGCCATGGCCAACCCGGTTGATAAGAAAGTAGCTGAGCGTGTGGCAATCAACCATTATGCTTTTTACGCTCCGTCATCCATTCATGATTTCACTTTAGACGGCTCTTTTACAACTATCTACGAAGGGTTATCCACTTATTACACTTTCACTTTTACCTCTGGCGGTTTTGTAATGATTGCGGCTGACGATGCTTCAATTCCCGTTCTGGGCTTCTCTTACGAAGCTGAGGCTACGACTGATTTTATAAATCCGGAAGCAAAGGCGTGGCTTGATAATTACAACCGGCAGATGGTTGAAATATCAAATTCAAAACTGAGCAATACCGAAACCCGGCCACAATGGGATAAGATATTGAACAGTCAAATGGAACGTGAGATACTCGATGTGAATCCCCTGCTCACCACCACATGGGATCAGGGGTGTTATTACAATGCTCTTTGTCCGGTTGAAACCGGAGCAGGCGGCGGGTCGTGCAACCATGCCTGGACCGGATGTGTGGCCACCACCATGGCACAACTAATGAAATATCACGCCTTCCCTTCTACCGGTATCGGTTACCATTCCTATACGCATGAAACCTACGGGCTTCAATCGGCCAATTTCAGCGGTACAACTTACAATTTCGCTGCAATGCCAAACAATGTCACCTCTAACAATGCATCGGTGGCGACGTTAATGTACCATGCAGGCGTATCGGTTAATATGCAGTATGCAGCCGATGGTTCGGGCGCATTCAGCGAAGATGTTTCTTTTGCCCTGGTCAACTTTTTCAATTATGCCCCTTCCGCCACATTAAAAAGCAAGACCGATTACCCGGTAATGGCCGACTGGTGGGCTTTACTCCGCAACGACCTGGATGCAGGTCTCCCGGTTTATTACGCCGGTTCGAGCACAGCCAGTGGTGGTCATGCCTGGGTTTGTGATGGTTACAGACTGAGTGACAATAAATTCCATTTTAACTGGGGTTGGTCTGGCTCATACAATGGATATTTTGCCATCGGAGCATTGAATCCGGGTGGAAATAACTTTAATGATGACAACCGGATCATAACCGGTATTACCCCTGGCAATAACCCGGCCACCTGGTTGATTCAGAATACCGGTTTCACTGCGGCCTCGAGAGGGATCGGATATGTGCACGCGGCTTCATCAACCGTAACCTGGGCAACAGCATACGACGGTTCCGGCACCAGCGCTACCATCAATGAATTTACCCGTACCATAAACGGTGGAGAAACATGGACTACCGGTCAGGTGCTTGGAGGAACAACTTACGGACTAGGCAATATTTGTGCTCTGAACGAAAATATAGCATATGTAGCGGTATATAATGGCGTTGGCAATCAGGACAATACCTGCGGGGTTTACAAAACAATCAACGGCGGTCAAAGCTGGAGCCATCTTACCGGTGCGCTTCAGGGCTCCACATCTTTTGCAAACAATGTGTATTTCTGGAATGAACAGGAGGGTATGTGCCATGGCGACGTGAAAGACGGATATTTTGAAATCTATACTACTGTTAATGGTGGAACCACCTGGCAACGTGTTCCCCAGGCGAATATTACCGGAGGCACCCCGGTTACCGGAGAAGGTGGATGGACTTCTGTGATTGAAGCAACCGGAGATAATTCCATTATGTTTGGAACCAACAAAGGCAAAGTCTATATTTCCGACGACCGCGGCTTCCACTGGAGGGTAACCAGCACAGGCATTACCCCTGCAACCAACGGAGGCATAAACCTGATTGCGTTTACCGATCCGGATAATGGTATCGTTGCCCAGACTCAGGGCACTGTTGCCATCAAAAAAACCAGCAATGGCGGGGTAAGCTGGGAAACCCTCACACCCAACGGACCATTCCTTATCAGTGATCTGATGACTGTTCCGGGTTCGGCAAATACCTATGTGTCTTCCGGTGCTGCTGCAGGGGGAACCGGAGTTTCCTACAGTTTTGATGGCGGACTCAACTGGACATATTTCGGTGGAACTTCCAGCAAACAATTCCTGGCCGGTGATTTTTACGACAACACCAGCGGTTATGTCGGAGGATTTAATGAAAATCAAGACAATGGCGGGATGTTCAGAATGATTGGCGAACTCGGATCTGCTGCAGCAGGTGCCCAGATAGAAGTTACCCCTGTGGAATTCAATCTGACAGTAAATGCCGGTGAGATCGTTTCCAACCCTTTAAACATCGGAAACTATGGAGATGCTGCTCTCGAATGGACAATAGCGATAGATCCGGTTACTGCAACATGGCTGAGTGTTGCTCCGACATCAGGTTCAACACCGGTTGGTGAAGTATCACAACCAATGGTAAGTTTCGATGCATCCGGCCTTACAGCCGGTGACTACATTGCCATCATCGTGGTCAGTAACAACAGTATCAACAATCCAACCGTTGATATTCCGGTTCACCTGACAGTTGAAAGTGTTGTTCTGCCTGCACCATTCAATCTTGTGGCCACACCGGTTGAAAACACCGTTAATCTTACATGGACTGCTCCGGGCGGAGGCATTGGAATTACCGAAGAACTTATATATGATGATAATGGAAATTTTACCGGCGCATACAGCTATGTTGGCTATGCCATGTCAACCCACATGTCGCCGGCAGGCCCCTGCCAGGTATTAAAACTGAAATATTATACCACCCTTGATGGAGGCGATGGCAGTTTCAATGCTGAGGTTTATGCCTGGGATGATATCTCCGGAATGCCATCGAACGATCTGCTTTATGAAATCCCTGCAATTGCCATTGATGGTGATTGGCTGGAAGTTGATGTAACAGCTGCCAATCTCATGGTTGATGGTGACTTCCTTGTTGGCTTCGGATCAGTGAACGAGACTACTTTTGTGGGGTATGACGCGAACCTTGACAATGGGCGCACATGGGATTATGATCACAACGGAAGCTGGGCATCCTGGACCGAAGCCTACCTGATCAGGGCCATCGTTCAGTATCCCGACGGATCAGTCCAGGAATTGACTGTTTCAAAACCTATTGAATCCGGAATAACCTATCTGACAAAATCGGACAGAAAAAAATCGGGCCAAGCAGGAATGTCAACCCACAGTAAAAAATCGCGTGAACTCATGGGCTACAATGTTTACCGAAACGGATCTTTTATTGCCGGATTAGTACCCGTAACTGATTATTCTGATCCTGATCTTGAAAACGGCAACTATAGCTATTATGTAACAGCGGTTTATTCAGAGGGCGAATCTGCTCCCTCAAACATTGTTGAAGTCCAGATAACGGGAGTTGGTACAGAAAACCTGATTACAGGGGACCAGTTTGATGTTTATCCGAATCCTGCTGAAGATGTCCTTAACGTCAGGTCTACTGAAGAAATAAACGCCCTCAGACTGATTGATGCCGGCGGAAATATTGTTTACGAAGCGAACAGCCCGGGAACTGGTTTCACAATCAACACGTCTGATCTAAAAAGTGGGTTATATCTTCTTAAGATTGACACTAAAAACGGTAGTTCGGTCAAAAAGATCAGTATTAGGTAAGCCTGACAACCTTATTGAAAAATACTCCGTTTATTCCGGGGTATTTTTTTTATCCGGAATAGGGGTAAAACCGTTTTCGATTGTCTATATATTAGTTAGTTTAATTAGTTAGGCCGGAAGGTAAAACTCCCGGATAATTAAACGGATAACCCCTCCTCAATCCCTGATTAAAAAGGCTGTTTCCCATCCAGAAACGGCCTTTTCTTTTTTACCAGATTATTTTTTAGAGATACGGCATTTTAAATAGCCACCGGGTATTTCAATATTAGCTATAGGGACACGACATGTAATGTCCCTAACTTATAAATTGATTATACTATGCCGGCAATTATGTAACCCCGGTTGGGGCGCGGGGGTGGGGGTTGCAGGCCCCCCCCCCCCCCCCGGGGGGCGGCGGGGGGGGGCGGGGGGGGGGGCCCGCCGGGGTGCCCCGCGAACCCCCCGCCGCCCCCCCCCCCCCGCCGGACAGTATTTTTCGGCCCCCGGGAAGAGGGGGCCGGTCTAGGAGCTAATTGTAAGAGCACACCTTGTTGGGGGGGCCCCCCCTCCCCCCCCCCCCCTTAAAATGCTCAAAAAAATGTTCTTCTCAGGCTTATACTTTTTGCTTCCCAAAACTACATCTTCCGGAACTAGCATCCCCATTCCGTTTTTAATGACGATGGAAGTCATCTGAGAAATTGCCAGCCGCAATGAACGGCTTCCGGGGTTTTCTTCCTTCAGGATCGTCAGCTCATGATAAAACTGGTTGTACTCGCGGGCAACCTCAAAAAGATAATTCGCAATAATCGAAGGACTTAACTCTTTTGCAGCCAGTTCTACCATTTGCGGGAACTGATACAGCAATATCAGGAGGTCTGATTCACTGGGGTGAAGGTTGTCAGCACCACTAAAAATGATATTGTCTCCGGCTTTACGCATAATGGATCGGATCCTGGCGTGGGTGTATTGAATGAAAGGGCCGGTATTGCCATTAAAGTCAATGCTTTCGCGCGGATTAAAAGTCATATTCTTTTTGGGATCGACTTTCAGAATAAAGTATTTCAGCGCACCGAGACCGACCATGTTGTAAAGTGCTTCGGCTTCACTGCTGTTGAAATCCTCAATTTTACCCAACTCTTCGGTCATGGCCCTGGCAGTGGCTATCATTTCATCCATCAGGTCATCGGCATCTACCACGGTACCTTCGCGCGATTTCATTTTACCTTCGGGCAATTCAACCATTCCGTATGATAAATGAAATATGCTGTCGGCCCAGGCACGGCCCATTTTTTTCATAATGAGCTTCAACACATCAAAATGGTAATTCTGCTCATTACCAACCACATAAATAAGTTTGTCGGGATTATAATCATCGGCCCTGAGTTGGGCGGTACCCAGATCCTGGGTCATGTAGACCGAGGTACCATCGCTGCGAAGCAACAATTTCTCATCCAGGCCTTCATCAATAAGGTTAATCCACACCGAACCATCTTCTTTGCGAAACAAAACGCCGGATTGAAGCCCTTCTTCCACAATTTTTTTACCCAGCAGGTAGGTTTGCGATTCGTAATAGATTTTATCGAAATTAACACCCAGCCGTTTGTAAGTCAGGTCAAACCCTTCGTATACCCAGCCATTCATGGTATTCCAGAGTTTCAGGGTTTCTTCATCGCGCGCCTCCCATTTCAGGAGCATTTCGCGGGCCTGAGTCATAAGGCCTGATGCTGCGGCAGCCTGTTCCTCAGTAAGACCTTTCTCCATCAAAGCCGACAGTTCCTCCTTATATTTACGGTCGAACATCACATAGAAGTCACCAACAAGTTTATCTCCTTTTTTACCTGATGATGGAGGGGTTTCACCATTCCCGTATAGTTTCCATGCCAGCATCGATTTGCAGATATGGATGCCACGATCGTTTACCAGGTTGACTTTGACAACATTTTTACCACTGGCTTTCAGTATCTGTGAAACTGAATAACCAAGCAGGTTGTTCCGGATATGTCCAAGGTGAAGCGGTTTGTTGGTGTTGGGTGATGAATATTCAACTACCACTGGGTTACCTGTGGCAGCTTCACTTTTACCATAACTGAATTCATTCTGATGTGTGATCAGAAACTGCATCCAGTATTCCGGTTTTATCCTGATGTTCAGGTAGCCTTTTACCACGCCGAAACCCTCAGCTTCCGGCATCAGGGAAAGAATTTTGTTTCCTATCAGGCTGGCTGTTTCTTCTGGTGATTTTCTGGAGATTTTAAGCAATGGAAAAACAACCAGTGAGAAATCTCCCTGATTGCGGAAAGCAGGGATTGTTCGCTGCACGGCAAGTAATGAAGGTTCAATCTGAGTGTTAAACAACTGGTTAACTGCATTTACTGCATGTCCGGCAAGAATATTTTCTATCATGAAGGTTCGGTTGAAAAGACTGGCAAAATTAACTGATTTTTCTTCAAAAGTCTTATTCTTATTGCCTTTAACCAAATTGAAGACAATTACATAATTGAACTTTCTCAAGGCAATGGTAATCTGCAATTATTTCCAGGTTAGAAAGTATCTTATTTGAGCGGTGTTTCGATGCATTCAATTCCCTCAAACAGGGGCAGCAACATATTGCTTTATTCATATTATTTATGAATAAGCAATAAACAGAAAAATATTTTGTCAAACCATTGCCGCTATACTTAAACCTTTATATTTGCAACGGTTTTTTTGCGGCAGGTTGCCGGTAAAGGTTCTTAAAGCAGACGCCAGTCTGCCCGGGCCCGTAAAAGAGCTGAAATACGCTAAATGCTGAATTTCACTCAATTAACAATACAAAAACCAATACCAATGAAAAAAAATGTAATTATCATCGGAGCCGCCGGAAGGGACTTCCACAATTTCAACACCTATTTTAGAGGCAATACCGGTTACAATGTAGTTGCTTTTACTGCAGCCCAGATTCCTGATATTGATGGCCGCAAGTACCCGAAAGAACTTGCCGGAGAAGATCTTTATCCTGCAGGAATTCCGATTTTTGCTGAATCTGATCTTCCAAAACTCATCAAAGACCTTAAAGTTGATGACTGTATATTTTCATACAGCGATGTTCCTTACCCAAGGGTAATGACCATGAGTGCCATCGTAAATGCTGCCGGTGCCAATTTTATGCTGCTGGGTCCTAAAGACACAATGGTAAAGAGCACCAAACCTGTGATTGCAGTTGGAGCTACCCGCACCGGTTGTGGCAAAAGCCAGACCAGTCGTCGCATCATCGAGATTCTGATGGAAAAAGGGCTGAAGGTAGTTGCTATCCGTCATCCAATGCCTTATGGCGACCTGAATGCACAGAAAGTTCAGCGCTTTGCTACTGTTGAAGACCTGAAAAAACACAAATGCACCATTGAAGAAATGGAAGAATACGAACCTCATGTAGTTCGTGGCAATGTTATTTATGCCGGTGTTGATTATGAGGCCATTGTGCGCGCTGCTGAGGTTGACCCCGATGGTTGCGATGTGATTCTGTGGGATGGTGGAAACAATGACTTCCCCTTCTACAAACCCGACCTTATGATTGGCGTTGCTGACCCACTCCGTCCGGGAGCCGAAGTCAGTTATTATCCGGGAGAAGTTGTTGCCCGTATTTCCGACGTAATCGTTATCAATAAAATAGACTCTGCCAGCCTTGAGAACATCAATGCTGTTCGTGCCAACCTGGCCAGGATCAACCCGACCGCTGTTGTTGTTGATGGAGCTTCGCCGCTTACCGTTGACAAACCAGAACTTATCCGCGGTAAACGCGTGCTAGTGGTAGAAGATGGTCCAACACTAACCCACGGCGAAATGAAAATCGGTGCCGGTGTGGTTGCCGCCCTGAAATTCGGTGCAGGTGAACTGGTTGACCCCCGTCCATTCACCGTTGGTAAACTCAGCGAAACTTTCCGGATCTATCCTAACATAGGCACCTTACTTCCGGCAATGGGATACGGAGACGAGCAGGTGCGTGACCTTGAAAAGACAATTGAAAACACCCCGTGTGATACAGTTGTTATTGCTACGCCGATTGATCTTAGCAGAATTGTAAAAATCAACAAGCCAATGGTCAAAGTTGGCTATGATCTGCAGGAGATCGGAACTCCCAACCTCACCGGTATCCTTGATGAATTTGTTAAAAAACACAACCTGGTATAGTAATTCAGAGCCCCGCTAAGCGGGGCTTTTTTTTTAACACTTTATGAACAATGGATTACTTAAAACCGGATGTTAAGTACTTTTGCAAAAATGAAAAATTCCTAATCCAACATAAATCATGAAAAACCGGAGCTTAGTTTCTATCACTGACTACACAAAAGCAGAGTACCTTAAAATACTCGATCTGGCTGAAGAATTCGAAAAGAAGCCGACGCAGAAAATACTGGAAGACTTCGTGGTGGCCACACTGTTTTTTGAACCATCCACCCGAACCCGACTGAGTTTTGAAAGTGCAGCATCAAGGCTGGGGGCCAAGGTCATTGGCTTTTCAGATGCATCTAATTCCAGTGTATCGAAAGGTGAGTCACTGAAAGACACCATCCTGACTGTGAGCAATTACAGCGACATCATTGTTATGCGGCATCCAAGAGAAGGAAGCGCCCGTTTCGCCAGTGAAGTGGCAGGGGTTCCGGTTATCAATGCAGGTGACGGCGGCAACCAGCATCCGACTCAGTGTCTGCTCGATCTTTACAGCATACGCAAAACCCAGGGAAAACTCGACGGCCTCAACATTGCCTTTGTGGGTGATCTCAAATACGGAAGAACTGTACATTCTGATGTAATGGCTCTCTGCAATTTCGACACAACTTTTCACCTGGTTTCACCGGTAGAACTTAAACTGCCGAGCTATGTGAAAATGCACATCAAGAACAATAACCTGAAATATCACCAATATACCGATCTGAATGATGTGATTGCAACTGCTGACATCATTTACATGACCCGGATTCAAAAGGAGCGGTTCTCAGATCCGATAGAATATGAGAAAGTTAAAAATGCTTACATCCTCACAGCCAGTATGCTACAGGGCTGCAAGGAAAATATGCGTGTACTTCATCCACTGCCCAGGGTTAATGAGATCACCGAGGATGTTGACAGCACCAGCCAGGCCTACTATTTTCAGCAGGCAAAGAACGGAGTATATGTAAGGCAGGCACTTTTGGCCACCATTCTTGGAGTGAAGTAAACAGGTTGGAACCATCAAATCTTAAAACAATGGAAAACGAAAATATCAGAAAAGAGTTGGTTGTTTCAGCCATCGAGAACGGAACCGTAATCGATCATATCCCTTCGAAAAGTGTTTTCAGGGTTGTGAAAATGCTGAATCTCGATGAAACAGGAACCCAGGTAACGATTGGACTGAACCTAAACAGCAGTAAATACGGCAAAAAAGGCATTATCAAAGTAAGTGATGTCTTTTTTGAAAAGCAGGAGATCAACAAAATCGCGCTGATTGCCCCGATTGCCACCCTCATCATTATCAAAGACTATAAAGTCATTGAAAAAAGGCGTGTTGAGGTTCCCGATGTTATTCGCAGGATTGTTAAATGCGTGAATCCGAATTGCATTACCAACCAGGAAAATGTGAGTACCAGATTCAGCGTAATTGATAAGGAGGATCTAAAACTTCAATGTCATTATTGTGAGAAAATTACTGCTAAAAACAATATTGTAATTTTGTAATAACCGGAAAGCAGTTTTTAAGCCCTGCCGAACCGGATAACATGCCGGAAAGGCGGGGTTTTTTCATCCAAATCAACCAAGTAAAATGAAAAAACAATTTTTAAGTATCTGCTTTATTTCCCTGGTGCTTGCAGTGTCGGCCCAGGATACCAAAACTTCAAAAGGCGTTTTCAGGTTCTATGAACCGGGCTATTATCAAAATTCAATTCTGAAAGGGATTGAGAAGTATGAAAGTACAGTTGAAACTGTTAAACTGGCCGGCACCTTTAAGCTTGACCCGGCCGGACTTGCTATTCCCACCGATAAAAGCACTTTCAAAACCATCTGGCATCTGCCACCGGTTTCACAGGGCAATACCAATACCTGCTGGAGCTATTCAGCTACATCGATGCTTGAATCGGAAATTTACCGGCTTTCAAGACAAGAGGTGAAGTTATCGGAGATGTTCACCGCTTATTGCGAATACATCGAACGGGCAGAACAGTTCGTGAGAACCCGCGGTAAAATAAATATAGGTGAGGGTTCGGAAATGAATGCCGTGATCAAGGTGATGAAAAAATATGGAGCCCTGCCCTATTCAGCCTATTCAGGACTTTTACCTGGTCAGGAATTTCAGTCGCATGAGAAGATGTTTAACGAGATTAAAGCTTTTCTGGATGGCCTGAAATCCCGCAATGCCTGGGATGAAGTTACTGCGGTGAATACAGTAAAAAGCATTATGAACCATTATATGGGCCAACCACCCGCAACAGTTAACATCAAAGGAAAAGATTATACTCCCGGGCAGTATCTCTCCGAGATTCTCCGCATCAATCCCGGTGATTATGTTGATGTTTTATCTTACATGCAACAGCCATACTGGAAACAGGTAATTTTTGAAGTTCCGGATAACTGGTGGAACGATGCCAGCTACTATAATATTCCGTTGGATGACTATATGAAGATTCTGAAAAAGGCTCTGAAATCAGGTATTACAGTTTCCATAGCCGGTGATGTTTCCGAAGCCGGTTTTCTGGCACGTGAAGCCAATGCCGCGATGGTGCCGTCATTTGACATTCCATCATCTGCCATTGATGAAAATGCCCGTCAATTCCGTTTCAGCAACGGAACCACTACCGACGATCATGGTTTGCATGTAATCGGGTACCAGGAAAAAGACGGAATTACCTGGTTTCTGTTTAAGGATTCAGGTGCAGGTTCAAGAACCGGTGGACTGGAAAAAAATCTTAATTTCGGTTACTACTTTGTTCACGAAGACTACGTTAAGTTGAAAATGATGACCTTCCTCGTCAATAAAGAGGTGATGAAGGATTTGTTGCCAAAGTTTAAATAATGGCATGGAGCATGGGGCACAGGGCTCAGAGCACAGGGCACAGGGCACAGGGCATGGGGCTTGGATTTATTTGAAAAATTTCGTCTCTTTAGCAGCAGACACGGAGACAAGGAGAAATGGGGACAAGGAGAAGTTATACTACCAGATTTGACTGACCATAAGCCTTTAGCCATAAACCAATCTGTTATGTTTTGAAGGTATTTGGAAATTGGGAATTGGGTTTCTCCTTGTCTCCCGCTCCCCTTGTCAGATTCTATATTGCAGAATTTTCCGGTGAATGGCTCAGGGCGCAGAGCTCAGAGCATGGAGCATGGGAGGTCCTTGTACGGCGGAGTCAAGTACGTCTCGTCCTTTGCACAGGGCACAAGGCTCAGAGTTCAGGGTAAAATAGAAAGGTAGTTTAACTGTGTCAGGTCTTTATCATCCTTTATCTTTGAGCCTTTGGTGCACCTTTTCGGAAAACATTACATTGAAGAGGTCATTGTATATTGCCAACTTCTTTTTGCCAACTGCCAATTGCCAACTGCCAACTTTTTGTATTTAACTTTTTTATGCCAACTCATATTCAGAAACTAATCAGTGAAGGGGAACACCAGCAGTTAGACTTCAAATTCGGGATCACCGATTCGAAGAAGATTGCGCGTTCGCTGGCAGCTTTTGCCAATACCGATGGCGGCAGGCTGTTGCTGGGGGTTAAGGACAATGGAGCTATAGCCGGTGTCCGTTCCGACGAGGAGTATTATATGGTAGAAGCCGGGGCGAGTCTTTACTGCCGGCCGGAAGTATATTTTGAAATGAAAGAATGGGAAGAAAATGGCCGGGCTGTATTGGAGATCATCATTCCCAAAAGCTTTGGAGGGACACATGCTGCTCCCGATAAAGATGGCAATTACCAGGTTTATGTTCGGGTTGGTGATCAGAACTATCCGGCAAACGGAGTTTTGCGAAAGGTATGGAGTAAGCAGAAAGACCCGAAAGGTGTTTATATAGAATATACCGTTATCGAACGTACACTGCTCGCTTACCTCGAAATACACGAAAAAATAAGCCTTTCCGGATTAAAAAAGCTTTCAGGATATTCCCTGCAACGATGCGAAAATATCCTGGCAGACTTTATTGTTTTGGGGATTATTAAAATGAACTACTCAGAAACCGGCGTGTTTTATACATTGAATCCGGAGTTCAGGTTTGAGATTTGAGGTTGGGGTCGGAGGTCGGAGGTCGGAGGTCGGAGGTCAGAGGTCAGAGGTCAGAGGTCAGAAGTGAGAGAATGAGAGACTGAGAGACTAAGGGACTGAGGACTGAGAGATGAGTAGTGAGTGAAAAGTGAAAAGTGAAAAGTGAAAAGTGAAGAAAGTGAAGAGAGTGAAAAAGTGAGTTTTGAGTATACAAGGAGACTTAGAGATGGGTAGTGAGTGAAAAGTGAAGAGTGAAAGGTGAAGAAAGTGAAAAAAGTGAGAGCGGAACGATAACGAGGAATGATGGATGACGAGGTGCGAATGAGCAATACAATAGCATAATTAAAATAAGTTGTTAATCTGTTAATCTGCTAATCAACTAATCTGCTAATTTGCTAATATAAAGCCTTTGCCAACTTAATCCTGAACTCTTGAGCCCTTGCGTAGCGCAGCGGAGTCCCGCTTTTTCGGCGGGAAACCTTTGAACTTTTGAACTCCTGAACTTCTGAACTCTTGAACGCATGCTTCTTTTGCCAACTGCCATTTGCCAACTGCCAACTTACTTTTGAACTCCCGAACCCTCGAACTCTTGAATCTTAAACGTGTGTTTCTATTGCCAACTGCCATTTGCCAACTGCCAACTTACTCTTGAACTCCTGAACTATTGAACCTTTGAACCATTGAACCATTGAACTTTTGAACCATTGAACTTTTAAACTCCTGAACCCTCGAACTCTTGAATCTTAAACGTGTGTTTCTATTGCCAACTGCCATTTGCCAACTGCCAACTTACTGCCATTTGCCAACTGCCATTTGCCAACTGCCAACTTACTCTTGAACTCCCGAACCCTCGAACTCTTGAATCTTAAACGTGTGTTTCTATTGCCAACTGCCATTTGCCAACTGCCAACTTACTCTTGAACTCCTGAACCTTTTAACTTATGAATTTTGAATCTTGAATCCTTTCCAGCTCATGAAACGAATAGGCCTGCTTTCCGATACCCATGGTTATCTGCATCCCAAAATTGCCGAATTCTTTGCCGAATGTGATGAAATCTGGCATGCCGGCGATATAGGAAACCTTGATACTGCCAAAAACCTGGCATCCATAAAACGGCTCAGGGCTGTAACCGGAAACATCGACGGCAACGATCTGAAATCATTTTATCCTCATTTTCAGGATTTTATGTGCGAGGATGTGAAAGTACTTATCCTGCACATCGGTGGTTATCCCGGAAGGTACACACAGGAGGCGAAATTGCTGTTAAAGGAAACCAAACCAAAATTATTTATTACCGGCCATTCACATATTCTGAAAGTGATAAACGACCCGAAAAATAACCTGCTGCACATCAACCCGGGGGCAGCCGGAAAACAGGGCATGCACCAGGTTGGCACACTCGTAAGGTTTACCATCGAAGGAGCCGATATCAGGGACCTGGAGATCATGGAATTGCCAAAGAAAAACTAATTCAAGTAAAAAGTCTAAAGTAAAAAGTAAAAAGTAAAAAAAGTAGAAATCTGATAAAATGATGGAACTATCATTTCATTCGATGCGACATTTTACGCCTGGCATAGCAATTTAGTGCTTAAAATAAGCTAATTAAAACAGAAATAAGCTTTTCTGTAATCATAAATATAAGGGGAAAGCCTGAGGAAAGCATAATTTAATCACCCCAGAACCATTGGTTTCTGACTTTCTAAGACAACTACCTGAGCCTGTCGGCAGCCCGCACCAGTTTATCGTCTTTCTGAATGCTGCGGTTGGCCAGCACAAACATGACCAGAGAAACCAAGATCAGGTAGGTGCCGGCATGGTTGAAATCGGGAATTGTAGAGGTAACCTTGGCCAGGGTATTTCCAAAGTAAAAGAAAATAAGGGCCACCACTACCAGAACAATAACAATCCCCAACCTGGCCATCCGCATCTGCATTTTTCGGTTTTTATAAAGGAAAATTGAAAAAACAGCCATCAGAATCGCAATTCCGTTCAGTAATTGCAGCGGTAAAAGCATTAGTTTGCTCAATCCGAGTGCAGGCGATGAATTGTCCTGAAAACCTTTAAGGTATACTTCGAGCCAGATTTGGCCCTCGTTGATATAGGTGATGATCGGAAAAAAGAAAACAACTGCAAGTACGATGGCAGCTATGGCAAGATAAACAGTTTGAATGCGCTGAATCATGTTATGTCATTTTTGTCCGGCAAAGATAAGGAGTAGTGAGAAGTAAAAAGTAAAAAGTCTAAAGTAAAAAGTAAAAAGTAAAAAGTAAAAAGGCTAATGTAAAAGGGCTAAAGTAAAATAAAAAGTAAAAAGTCAGGCTATTGTCCAGATTCATGACCCTCGGACCAATTATTCTGTTCTAATACCTGTGTAAATAGCAACAATTACCCGGGATAAACCGGCATGCTTAGTTCCATAACTCAGGTATAAATAAAAGTCATACCTTCGCGAAACAGAACATAAACGCCCGGGAACACCCTGAGATGAAGCACATCACCCTCGTTAAAGTCCTCATTTTATTTACCTTCCTGCTTTTTGTATTTAGCCTCTGGCAACGCTCACCCGACATCGACGATGCCTGGATTGGAGAACATGCATACTGGATGGCAGAAAAAGGCTATGTAAAATCGGAGCTGATGCACGGCATCACCATGCAGGATATCCGGCATATTGTGCATCACAAATTCTTTACACTCAATGGTGCACTGTTCATAAAGACATTTGGCTTTTCACTTTTTACCATCAAGAGTGTCAGTCTTTTATGGTTAAGTATATTTCTACTTGTTTTCATAGGATATGTTCGCAGGAAGCTGGGAATTGAAGCTGCCTGGTTCGCACTGTTAATCGTCATTTCAAACGCCTTGATTTTCCAGTATTCATTTGTTTTCCGACCTGAAATACTGGTAATGACACTTGGATTTTTGTCATACCTCTTTCTTGAAAGGTACATGAAGGGAGAAGAAAAATATATATTTCTCATCGTCAGTGGATTATTTGCAGGCCTGGCAGCGGCAAGTCACCTCAACGGGCTTATATTCATGGCCGCTGGCGCAGTGTTGCTTTTGGTAAAAAAACGATTCAAGGCTGCAATACTATTTTCCCTGTTTACTTTACCGGCCTTTTCAGTCTATTTTTTCGATTTTACGTCCCGATACGACGTCCACTACTGGTTATACCAGATCAACGACTCGCCGGCACTCCATAAATCAACCATCCTGCCTTCATCCATCGCGTTTCTGGGGAAGATTTTCAATGAGCATCTGCGGTTTTTCCATAGTCCCAAAGAAATCAGTTTTTCCCTCCTCTTTCTGTTCATGCTGCTGATTAACTACAGGAACCTGAAACCGGAAGGTAACCTGATGAAGTATTTATTGCTGCTGGTTATTTTTCTATCCCTCCTGGCTGTGCATTCAACATCGAAATATATGTTGCTTTATCTGCCATATATGGTGCTTATTGTCCTGAAATCTTTCCATAGCTTTTATCTTAACCGGCATAACCCCCTTTCGCTGAGATGGGGATTAACTACTGTTGGTGCATACAGATCATCGTTGGTTTTGCTCGGGCTTTATTTTGTCGTTAATATGGTATGGAATACGGGTATCGCAATTAAGAAATTCGATCCCGGCAGGAACCGGCAACTGACCTTGAAGCATATGGGGCATCACACTTCAAATCTTAACATACTGGCTCCCATGACTTTTATCTTTAATGAGATAGGACATTTTAAGCGAATCCAAAGCGATTTGAGCATCGTTGAGATGCAAAAAGCCGGTGAAAAATTATCGGGTCCGAGTTTATTAAACTACGCCGACAGCCTGCAAATAGACTATCTGATCATTACCGATGAATACCGGAGCAGGTTTGGCATTGATCGCATAAAACCTGAAGACTATCTTCAATATGGATATACTGTTTCAGGGATTGAATCCGGAATGATCATACTCAATAAGAATTTTCAGCCAGCTTATGAATAATCTCCCTTTAAGCCATTGCCGGAATATCATCTGGGACTGGAATGGAACTCTGCTGAATGACCTTGGTGTTTGTGTCGACTCCATAAACCTGTTGCTGGGAAGAAGAAATATTCCTGTACTTGATGTTGAACGCTATCTTGATATTTTCACTTTCCCAGTGAAGGATTATTATACCAGAGCCGGTTTTGATTTCAGCGGGGAGTCGTTCGAAACAGTTGCCGTTGAGTTTATGGATCATTACCTGGAACATGTGCGCAAATCCGGGTTACACGCCGGGGCAAAGAGTGCCCTTAACTGGTTCCGGGTCTCTGGCAGGAATCAGATTATCCTGTCGGCAATGGAACATAACGAGTTGGTTAAGCTGGTGAATGAGCATGGTATCGGAGAGTTTTTCAGCCATATTTTCGGGATTGACGATCATCTGGCTCATGGAAAACTTGCACTGGCATCATCGGCGATCCAAAAAACAGGTTTTAAATCAGAAGAAACCTGCCTGATCGGCGATACCCTCCACGATGCCGAAGTTGCGTCTGCGCTCGGGATCAATTGCCTGCTGATTGCCGATGGGCACCAGTCTGAATTCAGGTTAAAAACATCCGGATATCCGGTGATCCGGAGCCTCGAAGAAATAAAAAAAGTATTTGGTTGATTGGCGAATGCGGATTGCGGATTGCGGATAAATTTCGGTGAACTCAGCCATGCTCTGTGACCTGAGCCCTTTGCCAAGAAGCGACGATTTTTGTAGGAATATCCTGCTACAATTCAGCAGACAAGGAGACAAGGGGAGCGGGAGACAAGGAGAAAAAAGAATCAGTTGACAAGGGTACCAGGGGAGCAGGTGACAAGGAGCCCCGACTATGAGACTATGAGATTAAGAGACCACGAGACAAAAGGACAAAGAAACGAAGAGACGAAGAGACGAAGTGTCTGAGTGACTAAGGGAAAGGAAGAGGCGCATACCAAACAAGAAAAACCTCCCCTTGTCCCCATTTCTCCGTGTCCCCTTGTCTGTCACAAAAGAGACGAAATCTCCCGGTTACAGGCTCTGTGCCCTGTGCCCTGAGCCCTTACTTCTCTTCCTTCGCCATTTTCTCCAGGACTTTGTCGTAGTATTCCTCCATGGTCAGAAATCCTGCGGACCAGACTTCACGTTTTTCGGCTACCCCCTTGTCGTTGAGGTGCATCCATACACCGTCCTTGAGGTTGTTGACGTATGGCCCTGAAACCATAATCCGGCCATCGGGATAGTAAAAAGATGCCAGCCCTTCCAGCTTTCCGTTTTTATAGGTTGCACTCAGTTTTAGCGGACCATCATAAAAGTATTGTTTCCATGGACCTTCTTTTATTCCGTTCCGATAGCTGATCTCTTCAAGTAAAGATTTATTTGCATAATAGGTTTTCCAGACACCTTCAGCTTTCCCGTTCCGGTAAACCTCCTCAGAAATTAAGATGCCTTCTTCGTTGTAAAATTTCCATAAACTGTCGCGCTTTTCATTGATGTACGAGCCTTCCGACATTTTTACACCAGATCTGTAAAAGGAAACAGTGAATGCTTTGCTGCCGTTTTCGCTGAATTTAGATTCGGCTTTCACTGCACCCGTTGTATCATAATAAATGAAAGTTCCGGAGGGCATATCATCCAGAAAACTGCCTGAATAAACCAACCGGCCATCCTTGTCTGTTTTCTTCCAGATGCCCTGCTTCCGGCCTTTTCCGTCTTTTTATTAACCGCTGAACCACCATCGGGGGTTTGCGCGAAAGAATCAACGTTTAAGATAACTACCAGGATTATCAACAAAGATGCAATAGTTCTCATTGTCTGAATATTGACCAGATTAACGATGCGTTGAATCTAAATTAAATGACATCAATCTGTTTTGTAAATTTGTTGCAAAATTAGTCAAAAGTAACTTGCTGTCTAATGCCTGAATGACGTATGCAGAATTATTCCTCAAAACTTCTCGAAGAAGCAGTAAATGAGTTTACCCGTTTGCCGGGAATCGGGCGTCGTTCAGCACTCCGGCTGGCGTTGCACCTGCTCAGGCAGGACGGAAGCCGGTCCGATGCACTGGGTAATGCCATTATTAAACTTCGCAGCGACATCAGATATTGTACCCGTTGCCACAATATTTCAGACGATGAAGTATGTGGAATCTGTTCCGATTTAAAACGCGATGGTTCAATTATCTGTGTGGTTGAAGATATCCGGGATGTAATGGCCATTGAGAATACCGGGCAGTTCAGGGGGATGTATCATGTACTCGGCGGGATTATTTCACCCATGGATGGTATAGGACCAAATGATCTGAGTATAGAATCACTGCTGGGCAGAACCGAAACCGAAGAAATCCGCGAGGTCATTATGGCCCTGCCGGCCACCACCGAAGGCGATACCACCAATTATTACCTCTTTAAAAAGTTGAAAGACAGGGTGGCAACCATCTCAGCCATTTCACGTGGGGTGGCCATTGGCGATGAACTTGAATTTGCAGATGAAATTACACTCGGCAAATCAATACTCAACCGGATTTTATACGAAAAGCTGACTGAATAATTTCTTAGATACCAATCAAACATTCATTTTGAACTGATTGTTGATTATCATAACAGAAATTCCATATTTTTTTGATTTTCAGGTCAATTTCCCGATAGCTACGTATGAATATAAACATTCACAAAGCCAATGACCGTGGAACGGCCGATTATAAATGGTTGAAAGCAAGGTATAGCTTCAATTTTGCAAACTATTTCGATCCGAAAAGGGAAAGGTTTGGGGTACTGAGGGTTCTTAATGATGATGAAGTTGAGGGTGGTGGTGGCTTCGACATGCATCCCCACAACAATATGGAGATCATTACCATACCGCTGGAAGGCTCACTGAGCCACCAAGACAATATGGGAAACTCTTCTGTGACCACGATAAATGAAGTTCAATTAATTTCGGCCGGGAGCGGGATAACCCACTCCGAGTACAACCAATCGGAAAGTGAAACCCTGAAACTTCTACAGATATGGATATTTCCCAAAACCCGAAATACGATACCTTTTTACAGTCAGATCAACATCGAAGGTAAAGGAGAACTTAACAGAATACAGACCATTGTATCGCCTGATGGAAGTGAGAATACAATCCGGATCAATCAGGATGCCTGGCTCAGCCGCCTCAGTTCAGCAGCAGGAAAGCAATACAACTACCGTGTTAACAAACCCGGGAACAATGTATTTATTTTTTTAATCAGCGGATCTGTTGAAACCGGCGGATTCAAAGCTGACCCCCGAGATTCTGTCGAAATAAAAGGAGAACCGGAAATTTTCTTCAGCACATCAGAAAAATCAGAGATCCTGATCATAGAAGTGCCGGAAGACTAAAGCCAAGTAAAAAGTAAAAAGTTGAGTTACTTATTGGCTTTCGTGATTAAAGGAAAATTCTATATGCAAATTCCGATGTTGGCGAGCGTCTTATCTTCTGACGCGTGCCCCAATTTTGTATTCCTGTTAACAGTAAAATAAACTGGTTTGATCTCAGCTCTTTATATCCTGGGCTCCTGATGAAGCGGATCTTCCACAAAATCAAAAATACTCATCTGGTTTTCGCTGATGGTCGGTGGAAAATGCTTCAGGCTGCTGTAACCATTGTTGGTAAGGTAGAGTAAAATGGCTTTCTTGTACATATTCACAGGGGTGGTACCATTCTTCTTGCAGTATGCATCAACCCGCTTTTTCTGTTGAGCAGTCAGTTTAAACATAACCTGTTTGAACCGTCTGACTTTCCGCAATTTCCGTTTTGAAGCCATATTACAAATCTGATTTGTGCCACGAATATATACAGAAAATCAATAAGCAGCAAATCCGCCAGAATTTAGACTTCAGGTTGCTGGTAACTGGTAACTGGTTGCTGGTTGCTGGTTGCTGATAGATTTCACTCCACTACTAAGTCACTTCGTCTTTCAGTCTCCAATTCACCTCATCTGCCTTCGGCACCTTCTCCTCAAGGAGAAGGACTTTCAATTTTAACTAAAGTCATTTCGTCTCTTCGTCTCTTCGTCTCTCAGTCTCTCAGTCTCTCAGTCTTTCAGTCTCCCCATGCTCAGAACCCGGTAATGTTACGCCCCTTCAGGGCTTTATTTTCCATTGGGCTTGAGTATCCATGGACTCCGCTTCGCTTAGCTCATGGTTGTGTGTTTCCCTTTCGGGCTCTATTTCGCGGTTCCATGGGCTCCGCTTCGCTTTGCCCATGGTTGTGATGTTTCGCCCTTTCAGGGCTATCCTTTCTCTCCTGGAACATTAGTCTCTCATTCTTTAAGTCTCTTGGGCTCTCAGTCGCTTCGTTTCTCAGTCGTCTCAGTCGCCCAGTCACCTTCTTACCTCTTACTTCATTCTTCTGACTTCTGACCTCTGACTTCCGACCTCCGACCTCCGACCTCCGACTTCAAACTTTTTACTTTTTACTTTTTACTTTTTACTTCAAACTTGAATCTACCCCCTGATAATATCCTTAATATCGTCAATGATCTTCCTTGCCAGAACCTCGGCTTTGGCTTCGGAATCGCTCTCTGAATATATCCTGACGATAGGTTCGGTATTTGACCTGCGCAGATGAACCCACTCATTGTCAAACTCAATCTTTACCCCATCCTGATTGTTGATGGGTTGTTTTTTATACTTCTCGGCAATGCTTTTCAGAATCAAATCAACATCCATCTCAGGTGAAAGCTGGATTTTATTCTTTGAGATAAAATAATTGGGATAGCTGTTGCGCAGAGCCGATGTGCGTTTGCCCGACTGAGCCAGATGCGACAGAAACAGGGCAATCCCGGCAAGGGCATCCCTTCCGTAATGAAGCTCAGGCAAGATAACACCGCCATTCCCTTCACCACCAATCACGGCATTCACCTCTTTCATTTTTTCAACAACATTCACTTCCCCTACTGCTGAGGCAAAATGGCGTCCACCTGCTTTTTCAGTTACATCGCGCAATGCACGCGTTGATGACATATTGGACACGGTGTTGCCTGGCTGTGTTGACAGTACATAATCGGCAACGGCAACCAGGGTATATTCTTCACCAAACATCTCCCCGTCTTCGCAAACAATTGCAAGCCTGTCGACGTCCGGATCCACAACAAACCCGACATGCGCCTTATTTTTAACCACATGTTTCGAAATCTCCTGCAGGTTTTCAGGCAATGGTTCGGGATTGTGCGGAAAATGCCCGTCGGGTGTGCAATACAATTCATCAATCATTTCCACGCCAAGCGATTTTAACAACAGCGGTATTGCAATACCGCCGGTTGAATTCACTGCGTCGATGGCGACCCTGAAGCGGGCCATCTTTATGGCAAATGAATTTACCTGGGGTAAGGCAAGAATTTTTTCAATGTGTTTGCGAATCTGGCTATCGTCGTAGGTAATGGTACCCAGTTTATCAACCTCGGCATAGGTAAAACTGCCACTATTGGCCAGCGACAGCAACTGTTCGCCCAGTTCGGCGCTGATAAATTCGCCCTCCCTGTTCAGAAGTTTCAGGGCATTCCATTGCCATGGATTGTGGCTGGCAGTGAGGATAATCCCGCCATCGGCATTCAGGTCCTTAACGGCCATTTCAACCGTGGGGGTGGTTGACAAACCAACGTCAACAACATCCACTCCCATTCCCATCAGGGTGCCTGTAACCAGGTTATTGACCATGATCCCTGAAACCCGGGCATCGCGGCCAACAACGACTTTGAGCTTGTTTTCAGACTCACGTTTAAGCAGATAGGCAAAGGCCGAAGTAAATTTAACGATGTCGATCGGGCTCAGGCAATCGCCGGGTGTTCCGCCTATGGTGCCCCTGATTCCTGAAATACTCTTGATTAAAGTCATATAAGCTTATAAGATGTTTTTACAGTGGACAAAAGTACGGGAATTTGGTGAAAATGCAGATGGTTATTACTTAATTACAGATTGTCTTTAAATTTTAAGAAACAGGCACTTTCCTGGTTTGGGCAATTAATCCTATTTCTTTAGTCCAGCCAAACAGTTCACCTGACACTGATAAAACATCCAGAGACTGTTTAAATTTTTGATTCCATTTTCACCAGGCCCGTCATTTAGGGCGGAATAAATAATAAAACATTCAATGCCCGCCCTAAAGGACAGGCCTATTCATAGAGTTTAACAAAATTTAAACAGTCTCTTAAACTTTCAGGAAAAATTCAAATAGCATTACTGTTAGTAAGAGAAATAGTAATATTGGAAGCAAATCCCTTTTATAGTCAGCTTTTTTTGTGATAGTAAAAAAGATAAAGGGGAAAATGATAAAAACAGGAGATGAATAGAACAGTATATAATAAATAATTGTACCAGATGGGTTTGTTGTATTTTCATTAATGCTTCCAAAAAGAAAATAGAGTAAACAGAAGATAAAGTATAGCTGAATGTTTACAATTATTCTTCCTAAGTTCATTGACTAAATATTTCATTGGAAAGTAGAAAATACAACTCAAGCCATCAAACCCACAGGCTACAAGAATATTGCCTTTTAGCACCTCACCCTTCCCTCTCCTCAAGGAGAGGGTTGTTGACGGGATGGATGAGAGGTTGAGTGGCATCACAATCCTGAATTTGATAACAAATCTACAAAAATGGCAGGATCAGGCTCCCTTCTCCTTGAGGAGAAGGGCAGGGATGAGGTCTAAGTTTCGGCACATTCCCTATTTTCCAAAACAAACTTCAAATCCTGAAATATCTCGTCATTCTGAATCTAATAACAGTCAAACCCGCCTGTTCAATCTCATAGGTTCGGTTTTCATCTCTTTCTTTAACGTTACTGTCGTCATGTACTGATCCATCAACCTCAACAACCAGTCTCTTTTCGTGACAATAAAAATCAACAACAAACTTTAATAGAGGATGTTGCCTTCTAAATTTTAATCCCCCGCATTTCCTGTTCTTTAATTCCTCCCATAATAACCTTTCAGCCTTAGTCTCAGTTTTACGAAGTTCTTTAGCCTTTTCATGCAGCTGCACCTCACACTTCCCTCTCCCCAAGGAAAGGGTTGTTAATTAGATGGCTGAGAGTCCGGGTAATTATAAAAATCCCGGAATAAAAACCAAACTTCGAAATTGCAGGATCAGGCTCCCTCCTCCTTAAGGGTTGGCATAACCGAAATAATCCATTGTTTTGCTCCATACGGAGTTATAAATTTAAATAAAAGTATGAAAAAATGACTATTATTAATGCAAAGCCAGTTAAAGGCAACCATTCTAATAATATATGTCTTTGGGATCTGTAGTATATCAATTTATATATACATAACAGAAACAAAATAGACGAATATATTTTCATAACAATAAAGCCCAGATAAGCCCCTGTTAATATCCCTCTAATAATATCAAGTGAGTATAGGATTTCAAAGACAATCTTTAATATTACCAAAAAAACGATTGTTGTAACAATGCCATAAATTAGTTTTCGCATTTCTTTTTGCATTTAATAAAGTTACCATCTTACCCTAAGCACTTCCCAATAAAAATCAGCACCGGTAAACAAGGAGAAGCAGTTAATGAAGAAGCAATATAGCAGTATAGCAAATTCAAATCTGATAACAAATCTACTAAAGTTGCAGGATCAGTCTCCCATTTATTTTAATTGTGCCCTGAAAATTGGCTTTCGGTCTGAAATTCATTTGCGTCATTATTTATTAACACCCTACTGTCCATAACTAACCCCAACAATTGTAAAAAACAGGGTAAATTATTCGTAATATTACTGTATGGGCTACTCTGGCAAAAGGGGGCCATATTTTTAATAATCAGCTCACAGGTGATAAAATTGATTAATTTTGCACCGGCTACACGGATGTAACTTCCAAAACTGATGATGAACGATTTTTTTGACCACGAAGACGATAATTCACTGAGTGACCTGGTTGAGCGCTTTGATAATATGCTCAGCGAGGACACCCGCTACTTCTTCGATGTGGAAGAATATGAAGACCTGATTGATCATTACATGAGCAGCAACGACCTGAAAAAATGCGCTGTTGCTGTCAGTCTTGCCATTGAACAATATCCGGATCAATCAGGAATTCTTATCAGACAGGCTCAGTTACTGGTTTCATCCAACAAGGCTGAGAAAGCATTGCGTGTTCTTTCCAAGGTTGAAAACATGGACCCCACCAATAGTGAGATATACATCACCAAAGGGGCCATTTACAGCCAGATGAAGCGCTACGATGAGGCCATCCGTGAATACAACAAAGCCATCAATAAAGACGAAGATCTGGAGAATATCTATTCAAGCATTGCTTTTGAATATGAGAATCTGGGCAATTACGACAAGGCCATAGAGTACCTGAAAAAAGTACTTGAAATTGAGCCTGATAATGAGACCATTATTTTTGAACTTGCTTTTTGTTTCGAAATAACCAATCAACCGGAAGCCAGCATAGAATATTTTACAGCCTTTACCGACAGGTTGCCCTATTCCCGGTTTGCCTGGTTCAACCTTGGGGTGGCTTACAACAACCTTGAACTTTTCGAAAAAGCCATTGAAGCATTTGAATTTGCCATTGCCATCGAGCCAACATTCTCTTCGGCATACTTCAATAAGGCGAATGCCCTTGCCGGGATGGAATTGTATCAGCATGCCATTGAAGCATACCGTGAAACTTTCGACCACGAAGAACCCGAAGGACTCACCTATTATTACATCGGTGAATGCTATGAAAAGCTTGCCGAAACCGACGAAGCCATCAAAAACTTCAGGAAAGCCGTGGAAATGGACGATGCAATTGCCGATGCCTGGGTAGGTCTGGGCGTTTGCTACCAGATTAAAGGAAATATGAAAACGGCTTTGAGAAACATCATGAAAGGCCTCGAAATAGATCCGGAAAATCCCGAATATCTTGCTTCGCTGGCAATTTGCCAGAAACAGGCCGGACAATATAAGGAAGCTGCCCTGTCATTTACCAAATCAGCTCAGATTGAACCACTGGATGAAGATATCTGGCTCGATTTCTCGGATATGTTTGCCGAACTTAAAGATTTCAACCGGGCAGGCGAAATAATCAATACCGGTCTGGAGCACCTGCCTGAAAGCAAAGCTTTACTTTACCGTAAAGTTGCTTACCTGTTTGAAACGGGCAAACGAAAAGAAGCCCTGGCAGAATTGAATAATCTGCCTGTTGAAAATCATGGGAGTATCGGTTTACTGTTTGATTATCTGCCGCATTTACTCAATGACCAGGATGTGATTGATATTAAAGCCAGGTTTGAAATCTGACATTAAGCGTTGTTCCGGAAATATTTGATTGATTGATTCTGGTCCGATTCCCGGATTAAAAATTCCATATTTTATCAGGTGATAATGAGGCTTTTAAGAAATCTGAAGGCTGAAATTTTTAAACCGGGAATAATTTGTAGTCCCCATTTCACTCAGGCAAGATGAAACAGAAATATGGTTTGACCGGTTTTCCTCTCGGGCATTCATTTTCAAAGAAATATTTTACCCAAAAATTCGTAAAAGAATCAATTGACGCGGAATACGAACTATTCCCTCTTTCTGATATCCGGGGTCTGAAACATTTGATAAAAACGGAACCCTTGCTAAAGGGACTGAATGTTACCATACCCTATAAAAAAGCTGTTGTTGGATACCTCGACAGCATTTCTCCGGAAGCACTCACCATCGGGGCTGTCAATACCATCGATATTCAACGTCAGGGAGATCGGATTCTTTTAAATGGCTGGAATACCGATGCTCCTGCATTTGAATCAGAGATACTGGATTTTACCGGCAATCAGCCAGGCAATGCGCTGGTATTGGGAAACGGAGGTGCTGCACTTGCAGCTTGTTATGTGCTGAGGAAGCTTGGATGGAAAATACAGCAGGTAGTGAGAAATTCTGCCCCAGAGCTTGAAAATACGCTTGAATACAGCCATATCGGCAAAGATCTTTTGGATGATACCCATCTGATCGTGAATGCCACCCCTGTTGGTATGTTTCCTGACACTCAAAGCATCCCTGAAATACCCATAGAATTTCTAAGCAGCCGGCATTATATTTTTGATATGGTTTACAATCCGGAAGTTACCCGTTTAATGGAAGCCGGCAGACAAAGAGGGGCGAATATCCGCAACGGACTCGGCATGTTATACAAACAGGCAGATCTGGCGTGGAAAATCTGGCAGGGAAAAGGTTGATCAGTTAAAGAAATAGCCTACCCCTTTCACGGTTTTGATGTTGTCAAATCCGATTTTCTCACGGATTTTCCGGATGTGCACATCTATTGTTCTTTCTCCCACAATTACATCGCTTCCCCATACACCGGCAAATATTTCATCCCGCGAAAAGACCTTTCCGGGGCGGGTGGTCAACAGGTGTAGCAATTCAAACTCTTTTTTTGACAGTGCTACTGTAATTCCTTTTACGACCACTGAATAGCGTTCTTTATCGATAATCAGATCATCGAACACAACCCTGTTGCCAGCTGGTTCCGAGCCGTTCTGCCTCCTCAGCAAAGCCTTTACCCTTGAAATAAAGACCCTTGGCCTAACGGGTTTTCTTATAAAATCATCTGCACCGGCTTCAAAACCCTCCACCTGTGAAATGTCTTCTCCCCTGGCGGTTAAAAAAGCAACAATCGTATCCTTAAGCTGCTGGTCCTTTCTGATTTCCCGGCAGGTTTCATATCCATCTTTTCCGGGCATCATTACATCCAGCACAATCAGGCCGGGTTTCAGATTTCTTGCCATTCCAATGGCATCGGTGCCATTGTTGCAGCAAAATACATTGAAGCCTTCTCTCTTCAGGTTATAGCTGAGAAATTCCAGGATATCCGGCTCATCATCAACTAAAAGTATATTAATTTCAGTATTTAACATCTAAGGAACTTTGTCCGGACAAAAGTAAACACCACAAATAAACCCAATGTAAACTGAATATTAAGGTTTTGTAACTTAAGTCCGGATTGGATCAGGTTTGAAACCCATCCAAATGGTTTTTTTCTTAATTTTGGTAATTCCCGACGTTCACCTTGAAGACACTGTTCTGTCACTTATAAACTAAAGTCAAAATCCCGCATGACCGTTGAATCTACGAATCAATCCACACCTGTTTCTCCGGGTAGAATACGTGTAACCAGGTCTGAAAATGGAACAACTACCCTAAGCATTCCCCGCGAAGGCTTTTCATTCAAAGGCCTTTTTACGCTAATGGTTATTTTCTTCTGGTTGCTGATGATTATGATCTGGACCATTCTGCTCGTTCAATACGACTTATTCTGGGTATTTGTCTCCATTCCTTTCTGGCTTTTGGGTATTGTTACCCTGCGCTTGTCGCTGAAAGTAATTTTTTCAACCCAGGAAATACTGATAAACGAAAGGGAATTGACGATCATAAAAAAAGAAGGTTCAAAAACCGCCCATGTCAGTTTTCTGAGAAATGATATTGAAACAATCATCCATGTTGAAGGTGCGTTGAAGGCACTTTCCGGCATTACCCGAAAAGGGATTTTCCCGGCTGTAATCAGCAATGGCGAGGCTTTTGGCTTTGGGGAAAGATGCACAAAAGAAGAAAAGCAATACCTTTTAGAAACCGTAAAAGACATTATCAGGCGCTAAAGCCCAAAAACATGAAAAATATTATAACCACAATCGATCACGATAACATCCTCGGGATCCTCAACAAATACGACAACCGAGTAATTTTTGAAAAAACAAATGTCGTTCCGGATGAAACCGAAATGCTGGAAGAGCTCAGACAATGTATTGATATTGATTATCTTACATCAAAGTCAGTACTTGGCCTGGATATATACCAATACAGTTCATATGGCGAGTTTGAGCAAATGCTGATCCCATTCCTGTTTAAAACAATGCTTTCGACCACCATCGATCTCTGCCTGACGAATCATCCGTTTATATTCCAGAAATACACACGCGAAATCATTGAGAAGGGCTTTATAAGTACCGGGGATGGAGGTTTTCTTATTTTCGACACTCCTCTGCACTCCTTGTTATTCGCAAGTAACTATGCAATCGTTTTAAGAATTTACAATGCTTTCCACTTTTTCCCGAGACTCAGGAAGATTATCGGAGGGATAAGTACCAGGTATGCAATTACTTACGATAAAGTGTATTCATACAACGACAACCACTATGGGAGGGCCATTATCAACAACGCCCGGATACTCTCACGCGACAGCCTCAACCGCTGCCTGATCGACGAACATGTGCACCGCTGGTTCACGGTAAATATTGATGGTATCGAAAACCTTCAGGTACTGAACATTGAGGACATTTCCCATATCCACGAATTCAGCATTGGTTACAACCGTATGCCCCTGGCAACAATGTCCGATAAAATCTTCGGCCGCGAAGCCAACAGGCATGAAGGAATCATCAATTCCGACATCCTGAAAATCGGTAAGATCAAAGCAAAAGAGACTGACATCAATATTTACAATCTTCACCTGCAGGTTACCATGAGCCTCGTGAACAATGACGATGATAGTCAGAAAAAGATTGTGACAGTGAGCCTGGGAAACCTGAACACTTCAGGAATTTAATTTCTAATGTCGGAATGACGAATGACGAATGACGAATGACGAATGGCATCATTAACCTCAGCCTTAACCTTAACCTTAACCTTAACCTTAACCTCAAACCTTAACCTTAAGATGTGTGCACTTAAAATCCTGCCAGTCGGAAAAATAAGGGAAGCCGATGCCTTTACCATCGCCAATGAACCGATTTCCTCCATCGACCTGATGGAAAGGGCGGCAACTGCCTGTTTTAAGTGGATATCCGAAAAAGTTGCGAAGGACAAACGTTTCAGGGTACTCTGCGGCATGGGTAACAACGGTGGCGATGGACTTGCAGTTTCCAGGATGCTCTGTAATGCGGGCTATGAAACCGATGTTCAGATTATCAGGCATACTGAACATCCCGGCTTTGATTTTTCAACCAACCTTAAACTTTTGGGCGATTTACCCGGGTTGGTCATTACCGATGTATTTGAAGCAGATCCGGAAATTGACATTGACGATGAGGATATCATCATAGATGCTATTTTGGGCTCAGGTCTCAACAAACCCGTAAGTGGCCTCATAGCCAGGGTAATAAATCAGATCAATGAAAGTAATGCTTTGGTTATTTCGATAGATATCCCGTCGGGGCTGTTTGCCGATATCCCTATAGACCATAAAAAGCATGTAATTGTAAAGGCCGATTATACCCTTACCTTTCAGATGCCTAAATTTGCCTTTCTGATGGCTGAAAATGAGCCATATACCGGCCGGTGGAAAGTTCTGGACATCGGTTTGCACCCTGATTTCCTCGACAAATGTGAAAGTAACAACCTGCTGGTTGAAAGGGCTGATTGCCGGAGTCTTTACAGGTCAAGGACGATTTTTTCGCACAAGGGCAACTATGGCCATGCCCTGCTGATAGCCGGCAGCAGTGGTAAACTTGGTGCTGCGGTGCTGGCCTCCCGGGCATGCCTCAGAGCCGGGACCGGTTTGCTCACATCCCACATTCCCGGCGACGGATTCCTGGTTATGCAGGGCTCTGTTTACGAAGCAATGGTCAGCATCGATCCGGACGATACATACATATCAACGCTTCCGTTGCTTGATGCATATAGCGCGATTGGAATCGGCCCCGGCATCGGGCTGGCTTCCGAAACACAGGCAGCTTTTAAGCTCCTGATTCAGCAAACTACGGTTCCATTGGTGATTGATGCCGATGCACTGAATATCCTGGGTGAAAACAAAACCTGGATTTCATTTCTGCCTCCAGGCAGCATACTTACTCCCCACCCGAAAGAATTCGAACGAATGGCAGGAGCCACTGCCAACCATTTCGACAGGGTGGAGTTATTAAGGGTATTTGCTGAACGGCACAAACTATATGTTATTCTGAAAGGCGCTTATTCTGCGATTGCCTGTCCTGACGGAAACATTTTTTTTAACCCTACCGGGAACCCCGGGATGGCAACCGGCGGCAGTGGCGATGTTTTGACCGGCATTCTTTTGGGTTTACTGGCTTCAGGATATCCGGCGCGCGATGCCTGTATCCTTGGAACCTGGCTGCACGGCAAAGCTGGAGACCTCGCAGCTGAAAAACTGGGGCAGGAATCCATGCTTTCCAGTGATATCATAGAAAAGCTTGGAAAGGCATTTAAGAAAATCAGTTAGTCTCAGCAATTACCAGGTCTTCTTCAAGTCTCAGGTTATCAATGATAAATACCTGACGTTCAGGTGTGTTACGACCCATGTAAAAGGTTAGAATATCCGCAATCTCAGCTGTCTTACGCAAAATAACCGGATCGAGCCGCATACTGCCGCCTATAAAATGCCTGAATTCATCGGGTGATATTTCTCCCAGACCTTTAAAACGGGTTATCTCCGGATTTGGTCCCAGTTCGGCTATCGCGCTGAGCTTTTCGGCATCGGAATAACAATAGGTGGTCTTTTTCTTATTTCGCACCCTGAACAAAGGTGTCTGCAAAATATACAAATGCCCTGATTTAACCACATCAGGATAAAACTGCAGGAAGAAAGTAAGGAGCAATAGCCTGATGTGCATCCCGTCCACATCGGCATCTGTAGCAACCACAATCAGGTTGTATCTCAGGTTTTCAACACCTTCCTCTATATTGAGGGCCGATTGAAGCAGGTTGAATTCATCGTTTTCATATACAATCCGCTTGCTTAATCCATAGCAGTTCAGCGGTTTGCCCTTGAGGCTGAATACAGCCTGGGTGTTTACATCACGCGATTTTGTAATGGAACCGCTGGCCGAGTCGCCCTCGGTAATAAAAAGCGTGGTATTCAGCCTCAATGGATCGTTGCTGTTGTAGTGAATGCGGCAGTCGCGCAGCTTTTTGTTGTGCAGGCTGACCTTTTTCACGCTTTCCTTCGCCAGTTTCTTGATGTTGGCCATTTCCTTCCGCTCCTTTTCGCTCTGCATAATCTTACGCAGCAGGGCTTCCGCCGTATCGGAATTCATGTGCAGAAAATTATCGAGCTGCTTCTTCAGGATGTCGCCGATGTAGTTCCGGATGGTCTGGCCATCGGGCTCAATGTATTGCGATCCCAGCTTGGTCTTCGTCTGGGATTCGAAAACCGGTTCCTGCACCTTGATGCTTATGGCTGCAATCAGCGATTGACGAATATCGCCCGGGTCAAAGTCTTTTTTATAAAAATCCCGGATGGTTTTTACCAGTGATTCCCTGAAAGCAGCCTGATGGGTTCCACCCTGGGTGGTGTGCTGCCCGTTTACGAAAGAGTAGTATTCTTCGCCGTATTGCCTGGCACTGTGGGTGAAGGCACATTCAAAATCCTCATCTTTCAGCTGAATGATGGGATAAACAACCGGGTTGCCGTTGTTGTTGCGTTCGAGCAGATCGATCAGTCCGTTTTTGGCCTGCATCCTGATCCCGTTGAACCAGATGGTGAGACCATTGTTGAGGAACACATAATTCCAGAGCATTTCCTCAATGTACTCAGGCAAAAAATGGTAGTGTCCGAAAACCGTTTCATCGGGTACGAAGGTGATCAGGGTGCCACTGCGAAGGGTGCACGGCTCCACTTTATGGTCGGCCAGGATTTCACCCCGTTCAAACTCGACAATCTTTGTTTTGCCTTCACGGATGCTTTGCGCAACAAAGCTTTGCGATAGAGCATTCACCGCTTTTGATCCGACTCCGTTCAGTCCGACAGCCTTTTTGAATACCTTGGAATCGTATTTGGCCCCTGTATTAATTTTTGAAACACAGTCAATGACTTTGCCCAGAGGCATTCCACGACCATAATCGCGGATCGTAACCCGCTGATCCTTAATGGCAACCTCAATAGTACGGCCATTGCCCATGACGAACTCATCAATGGCATTGTCGATTACTTCTTTGATCAGTACATAAATACCATCGTCCTGCGAAGAGCCGTCGCCCAGCTTTCCGATGTACATTCCCGGTCTGAGACGGATGTGTTCTTTCCAGTCAAGGGTGCGCACACTTTCGTCAGAATATTGTCCGGGATTGCTTGGGGTGTATTCAAAATCTTCCATAGGGCTGCAAATATAACGATAAGTAGCCGATGCTAATTGGCGATGTTGATATTAAAAAACGGGTTGTTGAAAAGTAATTTCAATCATTCCCCGGGCTTGAGCACCCAGGCTCCACCGAATAATTTCTGGATGTCCGGAAGGCTGTTCTGAGCCTCGGATTCGGTTGGAAATTCATCTATCGAAATTCTGAAATTATTGCCTGATGGAATCAGCTTTGCTTTGGTATAACCCAGGCTCCGCAATCTTGCGACCTCACGGTTTGCCTTTTCAAGTGCATTAAGGCTCCCGGTAATGATATAGTACTTTTCTACAGAATTCCCCGGATTTGTAACCTGTTCAGCAATGGAAACATCTGTTTGTTTTTCATCCATCTGCTCAGGTTTTATCGTATCAGGAAGGCACAATCCGTATTCTTTTTCCAAATCATCGCCTTCGCCAAACCAAACACAGGCATAATCACCATAAAACCCGATGCCCAGCGCTTTCCATGGTTTAGTCCATTTACCGGTGTTAAGCAGGTAATCATTGGTTAGGCTCAATCCTTTCCACAAATCGAAGGCATCAACGGCCCTGGCTTCTTCACCGCCTGAATAAACCATTTCCCAACCTTTGAATTTATACCCAACAATTTCCTTTGGCTTCTCATTCATGCTTTGCTGCCGGTTCGGGTCGCGGGAATAACAACAGGGTTTCCATTTGCCTTTTGCCGACCAGCTGTGCGGATTGCACCCGCCAAAATCAGGCCGATTGATGGAAAGATCCATCGCATGCACCCTCGCCACATAAGAAAGAGAACGTGAAAACGGGATGGGCGCCAACTGGTGAATCCTCCTGTAATCGTTGATCAGATTGTAAAGCTCAACCTCTTCACTGGTAGCACAATGGGTCTTCACAGGCCCCAGATCAATCATCTGGCCGGTAGATAAAAAAGGAAGCAGAACAAGGAGAGCCAGAGCAATCCTGATCATAAATCTGATATTCATATGAGTGATCCTACAAAACCTGATTTGCAGTTCAAAATTACGCATTCTGAGGCGAATTGCAATGAAGTAAATGACAAGTTTACTTTATGTAATTGATTATATGAGCATTATAATGGTTAGCCTTTCAATCACCTCTTGTTGTATATCTATGGGGTAGTATCAGATTATCAACTGAGCTACGGAATCATTAAATGCTAATTCGCCGATCCGCCATCTGAAAGCTTAAGCACAGAGACTCCGTCAATAAGTACATCTTTCAGAACAGCTTCACCGTTCTTTATTGAGACCAAAGCCCAGGTTACCCGGGTGGAATCCCTCAATGCATTGTTGTATTCAATTTCGGCCCGGGGTGCCTTGCTTTCTTCCATATAGAACCTCACAAACGGATATTCTATAATCACCTGCAAAGTATCATTATAAATCAGGTTACCAACTTTTGCCGTTACAAAATCCTGTGTACCGGCAGGTTTTTCCCTTGAAATTGACTTGATCTGAGCAAAACCATCCGGATCTTCGGTAAGTATAGCATAAACATTTTCATTCATGGTCCATTCATTCTCTGACTTAACTACAATTGAATTGTTCCGGTAATTAAGAGTGATGAACTTACCTCTGAACGGATCGTACGGATCGACAGGAGCCGCCCTGAATCTGAATTCTTTTCCGTTCGAAAGTATATCTTCTCTTTCGAAAATCATGGCTGCCGGAACATACAGCTGTGCCAATGCTACGAGGATGAATGCAGCGATTGTTAATTTCCTTTTAGTCATTTCCTCTTCTTTTTCTGAGCATCCAAAAATTAAGCGCGAAAAAACCGGCTCCCACCAGCACAAACATTCCACCACGCAACACAAACGAAAGATCTGTATCGAAGAACCGGCAGATAACCAGTGCAGTTATAATCAACACACCATAATTGAGAATACCCAGATGGTCTGATTTTGCTCCGTTTCTGATGGTAATGACCCCGATTGCCAGAATAATCAGGTTGATCAGAACGACTGCATAGGGTGTAAAAATACCCGCAATGTACGTGAGAATAAAAATGATAAAAACCGGCATAACCGGATTCATCTCATTCCACTTCCTGGTTTTCATTTGCAGATAAAAGAGAGCTCCGGCACAAAAACTAATCATAACGGCAGTGATAAATTCAGGCGAAGTAACAGAAGCCCGGAGAAAAAAACCATCTATCCTCAACGATCGCCAGAACCAGTCAAAGCTCAGAAATAACAGGAGTGAAATGGTTCCGAGAGAACCCAGTACTGAATAACCATTGCTCCGCTGCTTCAGCCTGGTCATAGGACTCATATTACCAATCATAAATAAAAGTCCGAAGAGGCTAATGTAGCTGATAAACATTAAATTTTCATCGTTCTTTGCCAGTGTTCCAAGTGTAATAACTACCGACAGGGGAATCAGCAAGCTGTGGAATGTAAAAAAATTACTGCCCGGATCTCTCCGGTAAAGAAGATAATAGTGCGGAAGCGCCAGCAGTAGCAGCAACCAGAAAAAATACGGCTCTGAAGCCGGATAGGTAAAATAGCCGGTTTCACAGGCATACCAGGTAATTCCGGTAAGATAGAACATCGAGGCAACAGAAGAATTCATCACATAAATCAGGGGAAGTCCGATCAGCATCCAGGTAAAAAGGAATGAGCCAAGGTTACCGGGAATGTGGTACACCTGGCTGACCAGTGAGATGGTCGCACCAATAGCCAGGAAAAGAAATGCCGTACTGCTTTCTTTCCAGACCTGATTGTCAGCTTTTCGGATCAGTACAAAAGCACATAATAATTGTCCGGCAAACATTGGCAGGAATGAAAATATGGTCTTGTTCAGGCGCGAAAGTTCATCCCAATTATGCGCAACTATTAAAATCACGCCCAGGCCGACCAGAATTGCACCCAGTAACCCGAAAACCAGAAACAGCCTGTTTGGGGACCGGCGGCTTTTCTTTAAAAAATAATCATTGATTTTGTCAGCCGTATCCTGAGAAATAATCCCGGCATCCAACAGTTCAGGAATTTCTTTGAGTATTTTCATTTTACAGATGAGTTGCTAAAGTTACTTCAACTATTCTATGCCTGATCTTTATCGGTTTCTTTAGTGATAAATTTCCGGATCACTGAAAAATCATCATTAAAAGAGAATACACTCCCCCACTTTGCGCCGCTGATCCTGATAAAAACAAACAGCTGGTAAAGCATGCCAGCCGTATAGGCCACAGATGCTGTGATACCGGCTCCTGTTATTCCCAGCAGCGGAATCAGGGTAAAGCCCAGAACCAATGTAAAAACCAATCCTATGCCTGATGAAATTGTGTTGTGCCAGGGCCTGCCACTGCCCGAAAAGTAATGACTCAGCATCAATGAAATGGCAACTGCAAGAATACCGCCTGAAAGACTGAGGATCACATTGTGCAGACCAGAGAAATCGCTTCGAAAAATCAGGACGAAAAACCCGGAAGGAAGCAAAAGCAACACTCCCAGAATTATTAAAGTAAGTACGGCGGTAATCCTGATGAAAGCCGCAGTCAGGTCACGGGAATATACCGGATCGTTGCTGTTGGCAATACGGGCGTATTGCACCATGGCAATACTTTTAGAGATGATCCATACACTTTCCGAAATCTGCACTCCGATGGAAAAAACCCCCAGTGTGGCCCGGTCGAAGTATTTCTCAATGATATAATAACTAAGGCGGTAATTGAATAGTTGCATAAAGCTTGCCGCCTGCAGGTAACCGCCAAACCTGAATGCCTCCTTCAGAATACGCCCACTCCACCATTTCTGACGTTCGATAAATTTGAATATCAGCAGGTAACTGATCAGAAAGACGATGCCATAAGAGATATAAAGCGCGGTTACGTATGATTTTACGGTATATATTGAGAATCCAACGAAAAGAATACCCAGGCTCAGCAGCACAAGCAACACCTGAGCCACTGCCATCAGGTTAAAATGAAACACTTTTTCCTTTCCCAGCAACACGTTCTGATTGATTGTAAAATATGACTGAAGCAGGGATATCCAGAAGAGATCGGTGATATATTCAGCAGGAACCAGATCAAATAAGCCCAATAACAAGCTACCTCCTGCAGAAACCATTATTGCCCATATCCAGGCAGGCATCAGCAGCTGCCTCAGCGGATGCCGGGGAACCAGGTAAACCAGCGCACTACCGCCTACCAATGCACTGATCATCTGGTTGATGCTGATGCCAAGAATTATCAGTGAAATGGTACCCATACCCTCAGCACCGAGGCTGCGCGCCGAAAGCCAGACAATCGCCAGATTGACCAATGCAGTCAGGAGTCTTGAAGCAGTAGTTGATACAATCCTGCGAATCATTATTCCCTTGTTTGGTTAGGTTTTACCAGGCGAAGCCTTCTCTTTAACTGCCAAACTGAGGAGGCTGGAGAAAACACAGGTTTCTTGCAGTCAAAATACAGGTAATCACCGGCAAATGATATGGTATGAAGACCTGTGTAACCAACCGGTGGTCTCAGTGATGTAACCTGCATCTCAAGAAATTCAGTATCTGTAAGCAACTTAACTTCGTTGATTACCACCCGGCCTCCATAGGTATGCGAACAATCCTGTGCCGGCCGGTACAGCTTTCCATCAAGGGTAAAGAAAGGTCCGGCAGGTCTGGAATTTGAGACATCGGCCTTTACCGGATTGAGCTCATGCGGCTCAAAAATGCCTTCCAGTGTATCGGCGTGCCAGATATGCAACTCAATATTGGTGGCATTGGCAGGTGTAAAAAACAGATACCAGTGATTCTGATGAAAAACCAGGGTAGGATCAGCGGCTGATACATCTTTAAGTAAAGTTCTGTGATGATGTAATTTTCCGGTTGCCTGATCAAGACGGTACAATTCAATGGAACCATGATTTAACGATTCGGGCAAACACCAGGTTTGTCCATCTGCCCTGAACAGCAGCGGGTACGACAGATGCCAGGGTTCTTCAAGAATGGGGGCCGGCTCAGTAAATGACGAATCCCTTTCGGTGTACCACGACGAAGAAATAACCGCTTTGCGAGTACGGTAGTTATAGTCCTCAAAGACCAGTAATAAACGCCCCTCTCCTTTTAGTGCGAAACCATCGGCAAAATACCGGTTGTTTCCCCTGGCCCCGAGCCACAGGGCTGTTTCTTCATCAATCACATAGGAATATTCTGAAACAAGGTCGGCCGGCCGGGCTTTCACCAATCCGGTTTGCCACTTTTCTGTATAAGTAAGTTCAGTAAAATGAAATTTCACTTTATTGATTGCCAACCTTATCAGAAAAGTAACGAAAGTGAAATTGGTTGGTTCATGGAAAATGGGTGCCTGGGATATCCGGGGTCCCTGTTCAGATGGGAAAGTATGCTGCGTGAGTATCTCTTTACAAACTTCCAGTGGCCACCGGACGGAGAGTTGAATGGCCTGATCGAGGTTTGCCCTCCATGAATGGTTGATGGTTGGAAAATAACCTTTTCGGAGAATAATACCCCCATCGAGGGTTTCCGTCAGCCGTTGCAAAACCGATCCGGTAATATAATCGTTGAGCATGATTTCGTAAAATGCCGGAGGTATTCCCCTGTATTTTTGCTCATCCCCATGATGAAATGACCAGATGCCAAAAGGTGCAGCATTCAAAACATCGCCACGTAAAATGCCGAACCCGAATTTCAGGATTATGTTCGCTGTATTTCCCCTTTAGCAGAGTTTTACAATGAATCTGCGGAATTCCATCAGCCATTGGGCGTATGGACTCATGCCGGAAGGTGACTGGTCTGAAAAAATACTGATAATATTTTCTGAAAAGTAGTTTGGTCCAGGGGTATGCTAAAAACCTTTTTAGAAATCCCCGCTTTGGTCCGGTTTCATGCTGACGGATAATAAGGAGCACAGGAACCGCCTTTTCACCGGATATCAGCATATTGATAACATCTGCCTGCCATTTTTGCAACACCAGGGAGTTACACATGACGGCAAATTTCAGTCTTGTTCTGCCCGTTTCCGTCATGGGTGTTTTTTTTGTAAAATTTCATTGTACAGGCTTTTCAGGTGCTTCGAAACAGCTTCAAAACCAAATTCATGCTCCACCCTTTTGTGCATTTTAATACTGTCGAATCCATTCGGATGATCAAGCGCTTCCGAAAGGGCGGTTACAAGGGCATTGACATCCTTAACCGGTACAACCCGTCCGGAATCGGGCTTAATAAAATCTCTGAGATCGGCCACATCGGTCGATATGACAGGAATACCACAGGCCATGGCCTCGTAGGCTACAATGCCGAAGGTTTCATAGTTGCTGGTAAGCGCCAGGCAGGCTGATTGTTGCAGTTCCTGCACCAGTTCCTTCCCTTCGAGCAGGCCAGTGAAACGAATGGCTCCATATGGAAGCCTCTTTTGCGCAACATATTGCTTTGTTGATTCAAGATCAGTTCCTTCCCCGATCAGCAATAATTCCAGCTCCTTCCGATCCTGAGCCAGCAAAGCAAAAGCATCTATCAGCAACCTGAGGTTTTTTGACTTTTCTTCAAAACAGGTGATGCTGATAATCCGCTGTTTCCGGTTTGATGTTTCAGGAAGTTTGAACAGCCTGGTATCCACCACATTGGGCAAACGGCTGAAATTATTACCAACACTGGCCGCCTGCATGGATTTAGCAAGTCGGTCAGAAACTACGGTGGTCTTCGCTGCATGACGGACTGCAAAACGGGTCAGCAATTTGCGAAGCCTCCCTTTAAACTGAAAATTCTCAGGGTAATACCGCGACCAATGTTCGGTAATCAGGTATGGGACGTGCCACATCCGGCCAAAATACCATGCCAGCAGAGCCGTCCGGGTCAGCACGTGCGCATGGATCAGTTCAGGCTTGCCATTCAGATTAACCGCGGTCTTTACTCCAAGGTTCCAGGCAATCAGTTGCCGTGTAAGTCCTGAAATACCATCAGCTTTGCGGTAACTGACAATAATTTCGGTTAATCCATCCTGTGTTGTTACTTTCGTTGAAAAAAGTTCATGCGATTTAACGGTGAGGTCGGGTATCACAAAAACCACAATTACCCTGAAACCGGCCTCAACCGCAGCCAGTGCGTGCTTTCTCACAAACAGGCCCAGCATTGGGTCATGACCTGAAGGATACCAGCGGGCAAGGTAAAGAATTTGCGGGGTTTGGCCTGAATGCATGGTTTGGTTTTCAGTGCCAAATTTAAGGAAAATTAAAGGAAGTATTCAAGGTCGTTTATAAGACCATTGACTGTAGTATGATTCAGATAAAAATCACGGTTATTCCTGTTCAATAGCTTATTTCGACTTTTTCTTTTTTGACTTTTTGTCTTTTTTCGGTTGATTGCCGGCCAGGGTAAATTTCAGCGGCATATTAAACTGGACTCTGACATTCTCACCGGCCAGTACTCCCGGATTCCATTTCGGAGAGAGCGACAAAACCCGCAATACCTCTTTATCAAGTGATTCAGAAATCCCTCTCAGAATTTTAATATCGGTAAGACTTCCGTCTTTCTCAACAACGAAAGAGCAGTAAACGGTGCCTTGCTCACCGTTTTCACAGGCTTCCTGAGGATATTGAACATTGTTGATCAGAAATTTGATGCGGCCATCATCCCCTCCCGGGAATGCCGGCATTTGATCGATTTTGTCAGATAAAAAAATTGGTTCTCCCCCATCATGGTGAAAAAGAGAGTCGGGTTTGAAGGTATTACCGCAAGCATTACCTGCAAAAACTAAAATAAACATCACTAAAACAAAAGCTTGTCTTACCATTTTGAAATTTTTAAGGAATTTGATCCAATTTTATCCTGAATGAACCAAAGTCACAAACTTATTGAAAATAACCTAAAACAATTTCTTCAACATCCAGATATTGCAGGTTGTGTGTATGGATGTTCCAAGTGGTTGAACAAGTTTTATATAACCCTGTTTCTCATAAATTCTGACAGCTTTTGCAAAATGGGGTAAACTCTCCAGGTATAATTGAGTAAAGCCAAATGCCCTGGCTGATTCTTCACTCTTCACCATCAGTTCTTTGCCAATGCCCATTCCCCTAGCTTCTTTTGACACATAAAATTTAACAAGTTCAGAACAGTCATCACCGAGTCCATCAGATGGGTATATGCCGCAACAGCCTGCAATCTCACCGTTAAATTCAGCAACCCAAAGTATTGATCCTGTTTTTTGAAATAAAGTATAAAGATCGTCGGTTGTCGGATCTGAATATACTGTTCCATCCCGGGGCGCTTCATGTTCCTCAAATACCCCCCGGATCATTTTTGCCAGGGCTGAATTGTCGTTTTTGCTGATTTGCCTGATATTTAAATCCATAGAAAATTTCAATTCGATAAAGTTATGTTAATCAAAATGTTATTGTAAATGAAACAGGCCAGAGTATTTTTAAAAATCCGGCAAACAAGGCTTTTCAGACTTTGTCTTTACCGGTTCTCATCATTAAAAGCACAACGCCACCCATTGTAAAAATACCACCAAAAATCTGAAGTGTTGCAGGAAGATTTCCAAAAATAAGAAATGCTCCGATAAGCACAAAAAGACCGGTAGAACTTTGAACGATCGCAGCACGCGATGCCTCAATATATCGTAACGCAGAATACTGAAATATTGATGTCAGAAAAGGTCCGATAAAAGAGCCGGCAATAATCCATCCAAGGGCAGACACTGGTATGGCAAAAGATTGACCTCCAGCAATCATAAATGCCAGGGCGAACAGTAATAGAAATACTGCCCTGTTAATTGCGAGGACAACAGGACTGATCTCTCGTATATGTTTTTTTGCCAGCGTGGTACGAACAGCGTAAAATGAAGTTGAGACCAGCATAAGTCCGGAAGTTCCGGTTAGCAGACTGTCGAAGGAAGTAAAATTACTGCTGATGATAAAAGCACCGGCGATTGTCAGCAATGCTCCGGCTTTGGCATAGTTTCCAAAACGTTCAGAAAGCAGCCATATACCAAGTAAGGTAACAAACAGGTATTCAAGGTTACGGAGAAAGGATGGCACTGCCGGATTCACAGAAATTGATATTGCGGCATAAAATGAAGAAGTTGCTACAATTTCGATAAGCCCCATCAGGAGCAGCGAACGATAATCAGCCCTGGTAAAAGCGCTGACCGAAAACCCGCCCCTGGGATGAAGGGCCATCAACCCGTTGAAAAAAATAGCAGTCAAAAACCAGTAAAATCCGAATTGTGGCAGACTCACCTCATTTAAAGCTGATTTACTGAAAAGGTAAACCAATGAACCACAAATGGTTGCAATAAGTGCGTAAAGGTAACCACGGGTTGTTCTGGTCATGTGCGAAAAATTCTTTCTATTTACAAGTTACGAATTACGAATTACGAATGAAGAATGAAGAATGAAAAAAAATACAAATTCCAATTTCCAAATTGCCTTAGGCTATCAGTTTCTCATTCCTCAGTCTCTCAGACTCCTTTTGCTCCAGACTCAGAGCCCGGGGCACAGAGCATCGGACATGGGTTTATCAGTTTCATTTTCAATTACTTACATAGAATGCTTTTAGACATTAGAAATTAGAAATTAGAAATTTCTTCTCTATGTCTCTCAGTCTCAGTCTCTTAGTCTCTTAGTCTCTTAGTCTCCCATTCTCCCATTCTCCCATTCACCCTCTCTCCCATTCACCCTCTCTCCCACTCTCCCGCACTCCCATTCTCACCAACATCAGATTTTGCCCCGGATAGCTTCCATTGCGCTTAAGAGCCGGCCATCACCTGTACCTTTCACAATCGTAAAAGGCAACTTCCTTGAAGAGAGCTCGGAAAGATACATATTAAATAGTTCCAGTCTTTTATGAGGATGTTCGCGCAGAGGATCGGCTTCCCATGGCAAATCGGTGTTGCACAGCAAATAATGTGTATAAAGATGATTGTCAGCCATGTAGTCAATCCAGGGATGTGACTTTCCGAACTTTACCAGGCACCAGATTCGGGTGACCAGAAAATCCGTATCGCAGAAAAGCCATTCTTTTGCCTGCCTGGCTATACTATCCTCTGCATCAAATTGTCCTCTTGCAATTTTAAGAACATCTTCGAAATCATAAGGCCGGTTAATCGATCCGAGGTATTCACGGGCATATTCCGGAACCCAGGGATCATGATGCCTGCTGGCCAGATTTTCGGCAAGCCATGATTTGCCGGTTGATTCGGGGCCGGTGATGGCTATGCGCTTCAGCATGAGGATGATTTTTGCTCCAGGTACCGCTTACGCCATTCTATCAGGCCAAGGATTGCAATTATCAGAAAAACCAGGTATTGAAAACTGGTAAAAACCAGGCCCTTCATAAAATACATCGGTAATGAAACAATATTCCCGATTATCCAGTAAATCCAGTTTTCAACTTTTTTCCGGGCCATCAACAGCATACCAACCAGGAAAATAGCTGTAGTAAACGAATCAACCCATGGGACCCATGAACTCATATACACTGTGTCTTCCCGGTTAAAAATCCAGATCATTCCAAGTATCAGCCAGTAAGAAGCTATTACCATGACCATCCCATAAAACTGCTGAATCCTGTTGTTTACGGATATGTGCAGCACTTCGCTGGCTTTATCTTTTCTTGTCCAGTTGTACCATCCGTAAACGCTCATCACAAAATAGAAAAAGTTGATCCCGGCATCGGCATATAACCTCGCATGAAAGCAAATGTAAACATAGATCAGCACACTGACAATACCGGTTGGATAAACCAGGATATCCTCGCGCCGGGCATACCATACACTGGCAATTCCCAGAACCACTGCAATAAATTCAAGCCAGGTTGTGTCGAAAAGATTTGTAAGAAAAGTGTTCCAGAAATCGGCCATTTTTTTAGTGAAAAGTGAAGAGTTAAAAGTGAAAAATAATTTGAAGTTTAAAAAGAGAAAAGGAAAAATAGTTCAAAGGTTCAAGGTAAGGTTCAAAAGGCAGTTGGCGTGGCAAAGAGCAAATGGCAAGAAATTCAAAATTCAAAGATTCAGAAGTTCAAAGGTTCAAAGGTTCAAGAGTTCAGTTGGCAGTTGGCAAAGAGCAGTTGGCAAGGAAAAAGAAAGTAAAAAGTCTAAAGTAGAGAAAGAAGTTCGAGAGTTCAAAGGTTCAAAAGTTCAAAGGTTCAAGAGTTCAGTTGGCAGTTGGCAAAGAGCAGTTGGAAAAGAGAAAATGGCAAGAAATTCAAAATTCATAGATTCAGAAGTTCAAAGGTTCAAGGGTTCAAGAGTTCAGTTTGCAGTTGGCAAAGAGCAGTTGGCAAGGAAAAAGAAAGTAAAAAGTAAAAAGGTAAAGGGAAAGTAAAGAGTCAAGAAGGAGAATTCAAAGGTTCAAAGGTTCCAGAGCTCAAAGGTTCAGTTTGCAGTTGGCAAAGAGCAGTTGGGCCCTGCCCCTGCTGCCCTGGCCCTGGGGGGGGAGTTTCCCGTGCCCATGCCCTGCCCCATTGCCCTGTGCCCTGTGCCCTGAGCCCTGTGCCCTGAGCTAAAAGGGACGAGGGACGGAAAGTAGGGACGAGGGACGAAACCAGAGAAATCTGACATTAGAAATTAGAAATTCTACTATGCCCCTTGCTCTTAGTCTCTCAGTCTCTTCACCTCTCAGTCTCTTCACTTCTCAGTCATTTTTCCTCTTGTCCCCATCTCCCCCCTCCTTCACTCCGTTGCGGCGGGCAGGCTTGTCCCCTTGTCTGTTGATTCGAAGACGGAAATTTCCCGGTTACGCCCATGCCCCATGCCCCATGCCCTGTGCCCTGTGCCCTGTGCCCTGTGCCCTGTGCCCTGAGCCCTGCGCCTACTTCTCAAGATCAGCGTTAATAATCTTCATTACAAAGACCGAATGCGGCAATTCAAACGCACTTTTAATACATTTCTGAACTGTGCCCATCACTTCATCATATTCCCCGAATACCTGGGTAGCCATGGTATTGGTTTTTACGATGAGGCTTTTATTTTCGTTCAATGAGGCAATAAAGCCTTTGATAGGGATTTTATATTCTTCATTCAGCGGATAATAGCTGATTTCGACCGATATTTTCATCTGTTTGAAATTGGGTTTTACATATTGAAATTCCCGGCAAAGGTACAGGTATTCATTATTGCATTATCTTTGAAGCGCAACAATCATATCATGATTTTATGAAAACCCTGAAAAGCATAAAGTTCGCTGTTATTACAGTTTTAGCCTTATTAATGACATCCTGTCTTACGGTTGAGAAGAAGGAATACAGTTTTGAATTAACCGGTGATAATTCAGGAAAAATGACCATTCGCTACATCAACATCCTTTCAAGCATGGACGATGGAAACGATGTCACGGCTGCTGATTTTCAGGAATTGCTGGATAAATACATCAACGGGGAGCAGATAGTGCAGGATTTTCCGGGTGCCACCAATTTAAAAAAACGCCTTTATGAAGACAATGGTCAACTCTGTGGGGAAATTACCCTTGATTTTACCGAATTGTCCGCAGCCCGGCTCTACCAGTACGATAAGAAAAGCCCGGTGATGATGTGCATCAGCGCTGCTTTCGATTCAGAAACCTATATAAACTCGAACGGCAGTTATGGTAATGATTACATGCCGGTTGTTTTCTGGCCATCCGGAACTAAAAGACTCGAAGTAACCACTACAGTAACGACTCCGGATGAAACCACCATGAGCCTGATTGATGCTTACAGGACCTGGAAAAGTCAACAGTAATCAGGGTTTGACCGCTAAGCCGGCATGATGTGCATTTAGCTAATAAATTGAGGTCAAATTACTTATAAAATATTAGCAGAGGGAGTATATTTACTGTCCTTGTTGGTTGTCTTTCTAAAATCTCCTTCTTTTTATTTATTTGTTTTTGAATAACATTAAGAAACAAACATAGTAGTTTGTTGTTAGGATGTCAACAAATAACCTGAATTTATAATTAACGACAACATGAAAATATTTGAATCCTATAAACTGGGCTCTATCGGTTTAAAAAACCGGCTGGTAATGGCTCCGATGACCCGATGCCGTGCTATCGGTAATATACCGAATGATCTGATGGCTGAATATTACCGCCAACGTTCCGGTGCCGGACTCATTGTGACTGAGGGGACCGCTCCAACGGCAAACGGACTTGGTTATGCCAGAATTCCAGGTATATACAACGAAGCCCAGATAGCCGGATGGAAAATAGTCACCAATGCGGTGCATTCAGCCGGAAGTAAGATTTTTGTTCAGTTAATGCATACCGGTCGTGTATCACATCCTGAGAATATGGAACAGGGTACAGAGGTGCTGGCGCCATCTGCCATAGCCTTTAACGATCAGATGTGGACCGATTCAAAAGGAATGCAGCCTTACCCGGTTCCAAAAGAAATGACCCTTAAAGACATTGAAAAAGAACAGCTTGGTTTTGTAATGGCTGCGAAAAATGCTATCGCTGCCGGATTCGATGGTGTAGAGATTCATGGTGCGAACGGCTACCTTGTTGATCAGTTTATTAATACTGCATCAAATCAACGAAGCGATGTTTATGGGGGATCACCAGAAAACCGGGGCCGTTTCGCCATTGAAGTCGCCCAAAAAGTAGCTGCTGCAATTGGTGCTGATAAAACAGGAATCCGTCTTTCACCAAACGGTGTATTTAATGGAATGGAGGTTTTTGATTCGGTCGAAGAAACCTATGGATTTATTGCCAGTGAACTTGGAAAACTAAAAATAGCGTATATTCATATAGTTGACCACTCATCCATGGGCTCCCCGCAGGTTGGTGATGATTTAAAAGCTGCAATACGCCGGTCTTTTGGAGGTGTAATCATTGCGAGTGGCGGACTAAATAAGGCTTCAGTAGAAAAAATGCTGAAAGAAGGTAAATCCGAATTATTTGCTTTTGGCCGGAATTATCTCTCAAATCCCGACCTGGATTATCGGATTGAAAATGACCTGCCTTTGCAGGATCCTGATTTCAGCACTTTCTACACTGCTGATGAAAAAGGATACACTGATTACCCAACAGCAAAAGTATAATGATTGGGTTTACTCCCTTTTGCTCATGCTTTCATCAAAAAAAATACGGTAGAACTGCGATTTAGGATTCTGTGTTTTTTACATTTCAGAAATGCCCTAAGATTAACCCTGCATTAAAGCCGGAAACTCTTTATTCCGGCTTTTTTCATCGGTGAAATTATCGGTATCTGAGTCAATCCATTCCTGATTATTTGCCGTCTGACCAGCTTCCTGTGTTTCTATACCTGAATACTGCCTTTCATCGGGATTGTAAAGTAAAATGTACTCCCCTTCCCTGATTCGCTTTCTACCCAGATTCTTCCTCCGTGTTTTTCTACAAATTCCTTGCAAAGCAATAATCCCAGGCCAGTTCCCTTTTCATTGCGGGTGCCTTTTGTTGAAATACTTTCCTCTATCCTGAATAATTTTTCCAAAGCAGTTTTTGAGATTCCAACCCCATTATCGCTAACCGAAACCAACAATTCGTTTACAGGCATCTGCGCTGAAACAACGATATATCCCCCGGAATTGGTATATTTTACCGCATTGGAAATCAGGTTTCGCATGACGGCTCCAATCATTGCTTTATCGGCGAAAGCTATGAGTTTTTCAGGTAATTCTTCAATGATACCTATACTTTTAAGCCGGGCTGTAACATCAGATAGTTTGCAGGCTTCATGCACCAGCCTCACAATATCAATGGCTTCAGGGTTGAAGGGTATTCTACCTGTTTGCATTCTCGACCATTCCAAAAGATTCAACAACAAATCCATGGCCTGCTCGGAAGCATTCTTAATTATCTCTGCGTATTCAACAATCTCATTATTGCTTTTGTCTTTCACCAAATCAGCCAATAAGTTACTGAAGCCCAGGATATTGTTAAACGGACTCTTGAGATCGTGGGCAATGATGGAAAAGAACCTGTCTTTGGTAGCATTAAGTTCCGTCAGGCGAATTTCGCTCTCTTTCAGGGCTTTTTCGGCCCTGATTCGTTCAGTAACATCGCTAACCTGAACCAACAGGCATTCTTTTTGCCCCATTACAATGGTTTCGGCCGAAAACAAGCCGATTCTTACCTCACCGGCCTTGGTCCTGAGTTTAACTTCATAATCCTTAACACTTCCTTTTTGTTCAATGAGTGAGAGCATCTCTGATCGTTGGTTAAAATCTGCGTAAAGTCCAAGTTCAAACGCGGTTTTCCCAATAACTTCTTCATGTTCCCAACCAAGTATCTCTGTAAAATGCTGGTTAATTTCAATATACTTGCCATCCTTAATTGTGCTGATTCCAACCATACCCGGGTGAAGTTTAAAAGCCTTCCTGAATATTTCCTCGGAACGTAACAGATTTTCCAACGACACCTTTTTATCGGTAATATCGCGGACTATATGAACAGCACCGGCTAAAAGGTTATCGTTATCAAAAAAAGGATCTACTGTAACTTCAAACCATTTACCGGCAATATTTATGTCGGCACTCTCACGTTTAAACGATTTCATCATATTGTTCAGCGGACAATATTCATGCGGCTCCGGGGTTCCGTGAACAATTTCCCAGCAGGGTTTACCTATCATTTCATATCCTGATTCCGGAAATAAGTCAACCATCGCTTTATTGCAGCGCAAAATACGATGGTCTGTTCCAAGAAGACAAACCCCGTCATTTAAGGCATCGAACGTTATTTGCCATTGATTGGCCGCTTTAGCCAAAGCTTCTTCTGCCTGCTTGCGTTCTGAAATGTCTATCAATGTCAGCAGGCACTTTTCGCTGTTTCCGGTAACAATGCCTTCAATATAAACGTATAAGGAAGGTTTTTCTTTAGCCAAAAAACTTACTTCACAGGTTTGTTTATGATTTGTTTTAAAAAGCCTGGTTAAAAATTCATTCAAAACAGACAGGCTATCCTGCGAAACAAACAATCTGAGATCGGCGTTTTCCAGTTCCCCCCGCTTCTTACCAAGTATGTTTGCGCCACTGCTGTTAAGCTCATAAATGGTTCCTTCCCGGTCAAGCGTAATATAACCAGCTGGTGAAAATTCAAAAATTTCTTCAAACAGGTCTCCATATTGTTTGGCTGCAAATTCTGCCATTTCCTTGGCCAACTCAAGTTCTTTGTTTTGCTTTTCCAGTTCAATCCGATGAACCTCCAGTTCATGCAGCAGCTTCATGATATCAGCTTCAGACATGGTAAAATCACTGCCAGACTGATTTTTGTTTATGTCAGCATCCACCCTTTTCCCAGGCAGGGTTCCCTCAGCAATATTCTTCTTTCCCTTTTTCATGGCGACTGATGGGTTATAGCGGTAAAAGTTACTCTGTTTAAATATAATGAAATATCAATCAATTATTAAATCTATCCATTTCAATTCCAGGTTCTAGTAACAATACTAGCCTCTTCAATGTATTTAAAATAAAGCAGTTATAAGCCTTATTTTCATCAATTCTCAGGTTTTCAATTCGATCCTGCACTTTAATTACGGAGAAACATATTCAAGCTAAATGATTCAAGGTTTACATTTAATAAGTGAATAAAAACATCCAGACACTATAAAGGTACTTATGATTCTGATTATCTGTATAATAAAAAAAAATCCCGATGAAAGCATGCATCGGGCATGCAAGAAAAATAGCATTCAAATATCGACATTTTTTCAAACCTTTCAAAATCTATCTGCGTTAAAAGATAATTGATTCATAAACAGTTGAAATTTCATTAAAATCAATGAATAGAATAGGCTCACCCTTATGAACGGGCTTATTGAAAATGGAATTAAAAATGTAAACAGTCTCTCTGTATACCATGAATGCTTTAAACGGGACCCCGGAATTGCCCCCGTTAAATAGAAAATTTTCTTATATATTTGAAACAGAAATACTGAGATTTTCCCATTACACCGTTGATCAGAAAATCATGAAAAACAGAACAGCCATTGCGTTCATGACTGCTATTCTCCTGACAGGTTGCAGCAGCAATGAAACCAGCAAAAATCAAAACGGACAAACCACCCAAATGGACGACCGATATCAACCCAAACCCTGGGTGGAACTCACCCATCCCGAATGGAGTAAGAATGCCACGATTTACGAGGTGAATATACGTCAGTATACTCAGGAAGGTACTTTTAAGGCTTTCGAATCGCACCTCCCCCGGCTGAAAGAGCTCGGAATTGATATCATCTGGCTGATGCCCATTCATCCCATTGGGGAGAAAAACCGGAAAGGCAGCATGGGTAGTTTTTATTCGGTGAAAGACTATTATGGCGTGAATCCTGAATTCGGAACCATGGATGATTTCAAGGCCCTGGTCGGAAAAATCCACGAAGCAGGCATGCACGTAATCATCGACTGGGTGGCCAACCATTCTGCCTGGGACAATCCATTGGCAACTGAACATCCGGAATGGTATTCCAAAACAAAGGAAGGCAACTTTCAGCCTACACCATGGTACGACTGGGACGATGTGATCGACTTCGACTACGATCAGCCCGGCATACGAAAGTATATGACCGAAGCACTCAAATACTGGGTAAAGGAAGCCGATATTGATGGTTATCGATGCGATGTGGCCGGTTTTATTCCGGTTGATTTCTGGGACAATGCCCGCGCTGAACTCGATGCAATAAAACCGGTGTTTATGCTGGCTGAATGGGAATCGAGGGATCTTCATAAGAAAGCGTTTGATATGACCTATTCATGGAGCCTATGGGAAAAAATGCGTGCTGCTGCGACCTTAAATCAGGGAATCGGTGGCCTCGTTGAATACATGGCCCACGATGTGAGCACCTTTCCGAAAGGGGCATACCGCATGACATTCACCGAAAACCATGACAAAAACTCATGGGAAGGAAATCAGTATTCAAATTTTGGGGAAGGGCTCCATGCTGCGATGGTACTGGCTTCGGTGGTTAACGGTATGCCTTTGATTTACAGCGGACAGGAAGCCGGGCTGAATAAATCACTGGCCTTTTTCGAGAAAGACCCGATTGAATGGAAAGAGTCGCCGAACTTTGAGATTTATAAAAAACTTTTCGCCCTGAAGCACAGCAACCAGGCTTTGTGGAATGGTGATTGGGGTGGCGAAATGGTTAGAATATACAGCGACCACATGGACCAGGTGATCTCTTTTTTAAGGGAGAAAAATGGCGACAAAGTACTGCCGGTGATCAATTTCAGTAACAGGCCGGTCACAGTTACACTCAAAACTAAATATTGTACCGGTATATATCAGGACCTCTTCTCAGGTAAGGAATATAATATCGTTGAAAACCAATTATTTACCCTAAACCCCTGGGAATTTTTTGTTTTCCACCAGGAAGAAAAAAATGCACAATGAAAGTGTTGATCGTTTATGATTCTGCCTTCGGCAATACGGAAATGATTGCCCTGGCTATGCGGGATGCAATAACTGCAAACAATGAAGTATCGGCTGTCAGAACCGGCGATTTTAATCCGGAAATGCTGAAAGGCCTGGATCTGTTAGTAGCCGGATCACCTACACAGAAATTCAGGCCATTGAAAAACATCTCTGATCTTCTGAATTCATTACCCCGAAAGAGTCTTGCAGGTGTCAGAGTCGCAGCATTTGACACCCGCATTGATATTAAAAAGGTGAACAATAAGGCATTGAATTTTATGGTGTTTATTTTCGGTTATGCGGCTAAACCAATACACAGACTGCTATTGGCAAAAGGTGGAACAGCCGTAGCTGACCCCGAAGGATTTTTTGTGGAAGGCACCAACGGTCCGATTACAATGGGTGAGTCAGAAAGAGCGAAAGCATGGGTTGCCAAACTGGCGGGCATTCATTAAAACTCGCATTTCATCACATTTTCGAGTGCTTTTCTATTATTTTTCTGAGCTTCTCCTTATTCAACGGTTTTGAAAGATAATCGACACAACCACAAGAAATTGCCTTTTTGCTGTCCTCAGGAAAAGCATATGCAGTAAGTGCAATAATCGGTAATCCAGGTCTGAAGGCAAGAATCTGACGGGTTGCCTCATATCCATCGAGCAGGGGCATTTTGATATCCATCAGAACCATCGAAATTTCAGGCATCTCTTTACAACGCCTTACTGCTTCTTCACCATCTGAAGCCCTGATCAAACGGATATTTTGATTCTCCATTACTTTTTTCAAAAAGAGGAAGCTAATATCATCGTCTTCGGCAACCAGAAAAACTCTTTCTGAGTTTAAACCTGCTTTTTCGGTATCGGATGCCTCCTTTATTTCTTCCTGCGTTGGTACAGGTATTGGATTGTATGATATATTAAAACTGAATTCAGAACCTATGCCACGCGCTGATTTTACCTGAATTTCACCGCCCAGCATTTCTACATAAGCCTTAGAAATAGACAGGCCTAACCCCGAGCCCTCAAAAGGCCTTGAAAGGGAGGTTTCTGCCTGGACAAAACGTTCAAAAATGCTATCTATCCTTTGTGGAGGGATGCCCACGCCTGTATCTGAAACTGTAAACACTATCTTGTTTCCTTCAATTCGGCATCCACAAACGATTGAACCACTGCGGGTAAACTTTAAGGCATTCTTAACCAGGTTCACCAATACCGATTCTAATTTGTAGCCATCCGTCATAACAGTGGATTTATCCTCCGGTAGCAGCTCATCAATTTTAAAGTCAAGACCCTTATCTTCTGCTTCAGGCCTGAAGAAACGGTAAAGTTGTTTCATTATGTTATTGATATCTGCTTCGGATACCGCAATTTTACTCTGTCCGGATTCAATTTTTGAGATATCAATGATATCGTTGATGGTACTGAGCAAACGGTTTCCGCTGACTTTGACGATTTTTATGAATTCATCGCGTTCATCGCCCGACAAATTCGGTTCCTGAAGAAGTCCCATGAAACCAAGTATTCCATTCATCGGGGTCCGGATTTCATGACTCATATTGGCCAGAAATGCAGATTTCAGACGGTCACTTTCTTCGGCTTTCTCCTTGGCAGCGATCAAATCCTCCATGAGCATTTTTTTGCCGGTAATATCTTCCTTCACTGCGAGAAAGTTCATTATATTTCCTTTTTCATCACTGATCGGAGATATCAGGGCTGATTCATAATAGATTTCGCCGTTTTTCTTGCGGTTTTGAAACTCTCCCTGCCATTCCCGGCCCGAAAGAATGGTATCCCAGAGGTTCATGTAATCTTCATCCCGGGTATGCCCTGATTTCAGAATCCGGGGATTCTGACCCAAAACTTCCTCAAGACTATATCCGGTTAAATGTGAAAATTTCGGGTTAACATATTCAATTTTCCCTTTTACATCGGTAATAACAATGGATGCCGGATTTTGCTCAACAGCCCGAGAAAGCTTTATCAATTGTAATTCAGCAAGTTTTCTTTTTGTGTTATCAACGATGTAACCTTTGATTGATTCAAGTTGTCCTGTTTCGGAAAAACTGCCGATGATGTTGGCAATGGCATATAAAGTGCTGCCGTCCATCCTGACAAGTTCAAATTCAAAATCTGATAACCTGCCTTGTTCCGTGACAAGCCTGATTAAAAAATCTCTGTCTGTGTGCTCTGGTAACAGAGAAGACAGATCAACATTCAAGGCCTGTTCTTTATAGCTGAATCCAAGCATTTTCATGTATGCCGGATTACAATCTATCACTTTGCCATCTGCCGTCGAAATAAAATCGCCTGTCAGGTCATCGTCAAAGAAAGCTTTATAAAGTTCCTTGCTTTTGAATATCTCTTCCTGTACCTGTTTACGTTCGGTAATATCGTATCCAATCCCGACAATTCCTGAACATTCACCATATATGTCATGAAGTGGAAATTTTGATGTAAGCAACCAACGCTGCACACCGTTGATGTCGATAAAGTTTTCCTCACGATTAATGATCGGGATTCCCGAGCCAATTACTGATATATTATCGATATGGCCCCGTTCACCAATATCTCCGGGGAATAATTCGAGGTCATTTTTTCCAAGTACTTCGGCTTCTTCCAGGAAACCGATGTTTTCGACATCGGCTTTGTTGGCCACAACTTTACGGCCTTCTTTGTCGAGTATGTAGACCGGATGGGGAAGATTATCGATGAGGGTCCGGAGCATTCTTCGCTCAAGCTGAATCTCTTCTTCTACAACCCTGCGATCAGTAACATCCCTGAAATTTATAATAACTGCCTCAATATCAGGATTATCAAACAAATTACTGAAGGTACTCTCGATCCAGCGCCATTGACCATTTCTGGATCTGAAACGGTATTGTATAGTTGGAACATAGGTATTGTCGGCGATAACCTTTGTCATTTCCGACAATACCATTGGTAAATCATCCGGATGGGTATGATCGTTCGGATGAATATCTATGGGGTCATCCGCCTTATAACCAAACATTTTCTTTGCAGCAGGGCTTACGAAAACGAACTGTCCCAGGCTGTTGATCAGTGCAATCCCATCGGGGGCATTCTCAATTAGGGTTCTGAATTGATTTTCAGCTTTTTGTAAAGTATCCTGTGCGCTTTTCCTTTCAGTGATATCTATATATGATGAAATGAAATGGCTTGGAGATCCATCTGCATTTCGCTGACAAACTACTGAAAGTGTAGTATATAAAATGCTGCCATCTTTTCTGATAAATCTTTTTTCTAGTTCATAGTTGTCAATCCTGCCATCGAGTACCTGTTGAAACAAATCCAGGTTTGCCTGTAATTCTCCAGGGTGGGATATTTCATCCCAGGCAATACCGGTAATTTCTTCGCGGGAGTATCCAAGCATGCTGCAGAACTTTTGATTGACTACAACCCAGGTTTTATCAGGGGCTGTAACGGTCATTCCTACTGCATTGGAATCAAAATATGTCTGAAACTCCTTCCTGCTTTTCTGAAGAGCATCTTCTGCCAGTTTGCGGGCGGTTATATCCCTGGCGCTGCCAAATACTCCGTTAATGTTACCGTTACCATCAAATAATAATTGCGGATGATCTTCAATCCAGAGGTATTCTCCTGTCAATTTATGCTTAACACGATAAATGCGCGTAAGGTTTTGCTTTGTCCGGAATGATTCAAGGGTAGTGCCCTTCACCAGATTTTTGTCATCAGGGTGAATGATAGAGTACCAGAGGGCCTGATTTTCTGTAAATTCTTCAGGTAAATATCCGAGAATCAATTCAGACTGTTTACTTACAAATTCGACTACCTGAACCATTGGATTGCCGGAATAGCGCAGTGAGTAAATGATCTCATCAACCTGATTGAGTAGCATCCGGTGCCGCTCCCGGCTTTCGTACAACGCCTTTTCTGCTTCCCTGCGTTCGCGCAGATCGCGAAATATCCCCATCAGGCATTGTTTTCCTTTATAGGTTAACGTAGAAGCCAATATTTCAACCGGGATGAGGGTACCATCTGACCGGATGATCATTTTCTCAATTGGAAGGGCTTCTCTATCCTGCCTGGCTCTTTCAACTTCACCGGTGAATACTTTAACAATATCTTCCGTTTCCAAAACAGGATGCAACTGAGATTGATGAAGTCCTACAATTTCATGGTAGGGCAACATCATCAGCCGGCAGGCTGCCTGGTTTGCATCTACAATTATTTTTGATTCAATATCTGCTATAAAGATGGCATCGGCAACCTGCTCAAAGAAACTACGGAACTGAGATTCACTATGACTTAAATTCGCTTCTGATTCGATCCGTGCCTCATTTTCTTTCTTTAGATTATTGAGTAATTGCATGGTTGACTTCTGGCTAACTTCGAGTTCACGGGTCCTTTCAGCAACCAGCTGCTTGAGACGTTCCTGCTCACCTTTTTTATAGGAATTTGCAGTCTTTATCTTGATCATGGCCCTTACCTGGGCTTTGAGTTCAGTTTCGTCGATGGGTTTGGTAAGAAATGCCTCGGCGCCCGATTCGAGTGCCCTGATGCGCTCCTCTTTGTCACCCATCAGGACTGTTAGAAAAACTACCGGAATATCTCTTACTCGTTCGTCTTGTTTCAGTTGCCGGCAGACTTCAAAACCATCCATACCCGGCATCATGATATCCAGAAGAATGACATCCGGATCCTCATTAATAGCAATCTCTATCCCTGCAGGTCCATTCGGGGCTGTAAGGTGTTTACCTTCCGGAAAAGCGTCATGAAGAATGGCTGTCAGATTGATCAGGTTGTCGGGTATGTCGGCTATTGCAAGAATTGCTGCCATAGGAATTTCCTTGGGGGTTTTGTTTAAATTGTTTAATTGATAAATTCGTTTTGCTGATTCAATTGATTTTAACCCTGTTAAAAACGCTTAAACCTTCAGGTAAAAATATCGAAATCCTCGGTTATAATGAATCCAGTACAACGATTCATTTTAAGTCCGTGAAATCACATCAGGTTTCATAACCATCTACCTGGAAGTCTTATAGCCGATCTTGGGGATCGTGAAGCTGAATTTGCTTCCTTTACCATCCTCACTTTCTGCCCATATTTTACCCCCGTGGTTTTCGACAAATTCCTTGCAAAGAATCAATCCGAGGCCTGTTCCTTTCTCATTTCCGGTCCCTTTGGTTGAAATACTTTCTTCGATTCTGAACAACTTACCCATAGCTTCCGGTTTTATACCCACTCCGGTGTCGCGCACTGAAATCATCAGATCAGACTGGTTTCTTTCAACTTTAACTGTCACTTCGCCACCGGTATTTGTAAATTTTATGGCATTTGAAACAAGATTTCTGATGATGGTACTCACCATAGTTTTATCTGCATAAGCCAGCAGGTTACGCGGTAATTCCATTGAAAGGGTAATCGATTTTTGTCGTGCAGTTTCATTCATCAGGTCCATCACCTCATGAATCAGCGCAACGATGTCAACATATTCGGGGCTGCATACCAGCCTTCCGGTTTGCGACCTTGACCAGTCCAACAGGTTAATCAACAGCGACATGGCCTGCTGCGATGAGCTTTGAATCAAACCGGCAAACTCTTCGATTCCCTCCTTTTCATTGTTCTGAATCTGTTCAACCAATAGATTGCTCAATGCAACAATGTTATTGAAAGGACTTTTCAGGTCGTGGGCTATGATGGAAAAGAATTTATCCTTGGTCGCGTTGAGTTCACTAAGCCTGGTTTCACTTTCGCGCAGGGCCTCAAGTGCCAGCCTGTGTTCGTTGATATCGTTGATAAAAGTCAGGGATGCAATCTCTCCTTTCCAGACAATCCTGGTCCCTGAAATTTCGACCCATCTTACATTTCCATCTTTGCAAAGTATTCTGACTGTATAGCTTTGATCGACCTGCTCTCCACTCAACCTCTTTTTGTAATTTTCCATCAATAAACTCCTGTCGTCGGGGAACACCAGGTTGATAAAATCCATGTCTGCAAGTTCTTCACTGCTGTAGCCTGATATATCAATTATTCTCTGATTGAAGAAGTTCAGCTTGCTCCCCTGGGCTACGATTATTCCCTCCTGGGCCGTCTCAAGCAATAACCGGTGCTGCTCTTCGCTGTCTTTCAGAATTTGCTCTGCAATTTTTCTTTCTGAAATATCCCTCTGTACATAAAGTATCCCAATGGGTTCGTTGTCATTGTTTTTAAGGACATTTGCATTAAGTTCAGCATAAAAAGTGCTGCCATTTTTACGAATCAGGAGGTATTCGTTGGCGCCGGTCAGATTACCTTTAAACATCTCAGTAAGAAAATAAACTGCCTTTTCGCGATAATCAGGATGCAGAAAATCCAGTGAATTCCGGCCAAGCATATCATCAACAGAATCATAGCCCAACATGGAGATTGCCCGACCGGATACAAACTGAACAGTTCCGTCGAGTGAGGTTATTGATATGCCATCGGGTGATGTTTCAATAATGGTCCGCAGTTTCTCTTCACTCACCCTGATGGTCTCCTGGATCAGTTTTCGTTCGGTAATATCGGTTATGAATCCTTCAAGATACAAAAGCTCATTTTTTCCAGAGAAGATCCCCTGCCCCTGCTCCCACATCCACCTGGTTTCACCGTTTGCATGCATTATCGGATATTCAAATTTGAAAACTTTCCTTTCCTGTAAAATTTCGTCCCATTTCATTCTTATTGGCTCAACAAAATCCGGATTGATAATATTTTTGAATGACAATGTTTTATTATCAATGAAATCATCCGGATCATATCCAGTGATGGCTTTACAACCATCGCTCACAAATTGCATGGTCCAATCTTCATCGTTTACACAACGATACACAAAGCCCGGAAGATTGCTGATCAGGGTTGCTTTCTGTCGTTCGCTTTCTTCAAGCATAGCCAAAGCATGTTTTCGTGCAGTGATGTCATGCCCCTGAGCTATGGTTGCTGTAACCAACCTGCCATCAGTCGAATAAATTGCAGCAGAATTCCAGAGCAATGTTTTTACACTTCCATCAACATGCTGAATCTCAATTTCAACCGTTTCCCAGCGGTTCCCTGTACTTGTTTGCTTAATAAACTCAAGCGATTTAGCATGTGATGCGGATGGAAATAGTATATCAACTTCCTTCCCTATCACGTCTTTGGCATTTAGCCCGGAAACCTTTTCAAATGCCCGGTTAAACTGGGCAATCCTGAATTTATTGTCCCAAACAATAATTGGTGCATTGGCGTATTTAATCAGATTTTCGAGGTAGTCCTTTGTTTTGCGGAGCTCTTCTTCAGCCTGCTTGCGTTCGGTTATATCACGCGCTATAACCATCATATTCATATATGTGTCCTTCTCTATAACAGGTACAAAGAAACTTTCATAATACCTTGGCATTTTATGATCACCCTGCGCAGTATATTCTAAATACTGACTTTGATGTGTTAACCTTGCCTTTTCAAATACTGACTGATAAATGGCTTTTGAATCCTCTTCAACAAATTGCGAATAGTGTTTTCCTTCGATATCCTGATGCGTAAATCCTTCTGCAAAATGATTCATGAAAAGATAGTTACCATTTTGGTCAAACAAGGCAATATAATCCGGAATGGTATTCACCAGCATACGCCATTTTTCCTCGCTGGCCCGCAACGCTCCTTCCATCATCTTCCGTTCCGAAATGTCGTGAACTACACTCAAAACAAATTTCGAACCCTGCAATTGAATAAACTCTCCGGAGATAAGTCCTGTGAAAATCTCACCTGATTTTTTACGAAAGTTTGCTTCAAAATTCACCACCCTGTGTAACTGAATGAGTTTCGAAGTAAAACTTTCCCGTTCAGAAAGGTTCACCCATAAATTTAACTCCAGAGTGGATTTTCCAATCAGTTCATCCATGGGAAATCCGGCAATACGCGAAACGCCATCGTTCGCTTCAATAATTATACCATCGTCAAGTGATGTAATAAGCACGGCATTCGGGCTGTTGCGGAATGCTTTGTTAAATCTTTCTTCACTGATTTTCAATTCAAGTTCGGCTCTTTTACGGTCAGTCACATCGTTGAACAAAACAGCAAATTGTCCGGGCTGGGTACGAAATGCTACCACCTGAAAATGGCGGTCAAGTGCTGCCGAATAGTTTTCAAATTGTATCGACTTGCCGGTGAGTGCGACTTTCCCGTACTTCTTTATCCAGTAGAGTTCAGTTTCAGGCATAACCTGAAGGACTGTTTTTCCAATGGTGTCTTCCCGCTTGAGTCCGGTTAGTTTCTCAAAAGCAGGATTCATATCTAGGAAGCGGTAATCTACAGGCTTACCATGCTCATCGCAGATGATCTCGTGATGCGCAAATCCTTCCAGCATTTCAGTGAACATATACCGGTATTGCTGCTCGCTCTGTTTTAAAGCCAGTTCGGCCTGCTTTCGTTCACTTATATCCATGGCCAGAACAGAAGCACCAATCACTTCACCTTTGTCATCAATGGTTGGGCTATACAAAATTTCGTAGTATTTACGGGCCAACCGTGTATCTCCTATATTTGATTCACCATTGTGGTATTCACCCCTGAAAGTCCGGTCAAGATTATTCCTGGCTATATTCCTGTTTTCATCTACAGTGATATAATCCAGCAGACTTTTGCCCATTTCAATATCAGCACCGTAAAGTGATTTCATCAAACCAACATAGGCCTTGTTGAAACTGGTGTAACAATAGTCTGTGTCAACAGAAAAGACTGGACTGGAAAGGCTTTCATTGATGCCCCTGAGTGTAAAAAATTGTTTCCTGATCAGTTCTTCCGAGTGCCTGCGTTCAGAAATATCAACTGCACTTACTAGAAATTTATGTTCATTGGTTAAAAAAATACATTCGAGATGTATAAATAGTTTGCTCTTTAAAGCTGTTACCAGCTGTAATACAATTATCTGTTTTTCTCCGGTTTCGCTGGCCTGCTTTAATGTACTTTCAAATTCCGGCCGTTCCTTCTGAGATATCCATTGATAAAAATTCTGGTTAATCAAAGCCTCGCGCTCCAACCCCAGCAAGCCGGCTCCGCTCAGATTCAATTCACCAATCATACCATCAGGAGATAATGTAAAGTATGCATTGGGGGCAAAATCATACAGGGTGCTATACTTTTCGGATGCCTTTTCTGCCAGCTCATTCGCCAGCCGAAGGTTCTCATTCTGAATCTCAAGTTCCTGAATCAGATCCTCAACCTGGGCCAGGGATAAGGATGAAGTCCTGAACGATTGCACTATAGAAGAAATACTTTCAGAAATACTTTCTGGCATGGCATCCGGCACATTTACTTTTTTCTCATTTTTCATTGCTTCATCGATTATTCCATTGCATATTAATCTCAATAAATGCCGTTCGTCACTTGTATTACATTTATGTAAAAGTAATTCTATTTTACGCTGGGTTTACGGCTTCATAAATTTACATTAAATTGTCAATTAATAACTTAATCATGGTTTATCCCAACCATAGATTATAATTCAATCCGAAAACCTAACTAAACGATATTGATATGTGAATATGAATTTAAACCTTAGCCTTTAATCATTATACTTTTTACTTTTGCCTTTTAAGTACACAACAGCCTATGAACAAACGCATCCTCCCCTCCTCTTTACTTATGTCGCTGGTTTTCTTTGCCGGGTTCAGCTTCCTGATTTATGAAGTCAGTTGGTTCAGGATGCTGGCACTGGCACTGGGTGCTACAGTTAAGGCCTCCACCATTGTCCTGGTAGCCTTTATGGCCGGCTTCGGTTCAGGGGCCTGGTTTTGGGGACGGCAGACTGAAAAAAAGATCCCCTACAGCAGATTGTTGACTGGTTTATTCACTGCTGTCGGGATAACCGGATTTCTAAGCTATTTCCTGATCACGCACGGATTGCCCGGTTTCTATAAATTGCTTGCGGTAAACGGCTTTTCTATCTCATCAGCCGGATGGTTGGTTTTAACTACCAGCCTGTTTATACTTCTTATCCCGGCATTTTTTATGGGAGGAATCCTTCCTGTAGCTTCAGGTTGGTATATCCGGTCTGACAAAGGAATGGCCGGAATGATCGGACGGATTTATGCATGGGAAACAATAGGCAGCACGCTTGGCGGACTCGCTGCGGGGTTTATACTGATCCGGGCATTAGGACAGCAAAATACAGTGTTTCTGGCAGCAGCTATAAACCTCGTTTCATTGATTCCACTGCTCATCTATGGAAATGCGGCCACGAATGAAATGGAGATTCCGGCCCAGGCTACACTGGAAAAACCGGTTCGTCACAAGGAAGGGAAGAACAGGGAAAATACAAACCAGGTTGCAACCAACCGTTATGCAGCAACGCTGGGCACTTTTATCTTCGGGTTAGCAGTCATAGGCCTGCAGGTTGCCTGGTTCCGTATTTTCAGAATTTACATGACCAATACCAGTTATACCTTTTCACTGATCGCTTCCATGGTAATCCTTGGCCTTTTCGCCGGCAGCCGGTATTTTGCTTCCAAAGGTGATAAACTGGTCAGCAGCCGCACCATGATCAACCTGATACTTATCACAGCCGCTGCAGTTTTTGCAGGTTTCGTTATCCTGATGAAATTACCCGGATTGATTATGTTTCCGCTGGCCGGTGACGAGAATGCCTATTTTATGCGCATCATTGTGGTTCCTGTTATCTCAGCCATGTTGGTTATTTTGCCTGTAACTTTCCTTTCGGGATTTTCCTTTCCATTGGCCTGCGCTCTGTTTTCGCAGGATCATCGTGGAGTCAGCAGCAGCATCGGACGAATCCTGCTTTTTAACACCGCAGGTACCGTTATCGGACCGCTGATCTCTGCCTTTTTGCTGATTCCATTGAGAGGTGCCGGACTGTCGGTATTATTCTTCGTGGTTTTTCTTCTCGGGGCAGCATTTTTACTACTCAGGAAACATGAAACTACCCGCAAATCCGGTGTCATAAAAACAATCACTGCCACAGGCGCTGCAATACTGTTTTTAGTATTGATTATCATCCCTGAGACCAGAATTTTACCTCCCTCATTTACCCGTTTCGAAAGGGAAATAATCGAATACCGCGAAACTGTGGAAGGCACCTGGGTGGTTGGTCGTGAACCCGGAGGCAAAGGAGCTGCCCTTTCTACCTATGTGAACAACAGTGCAGTGATCGGTTCGAGTTATGATGCCATCAAGGTTGTTAAAATGGTGGGCCATCTCCCCTTCTATACAGGTATAAAATGCCAAAATGTACTGGTAGTCGGTTTCGGAATCGGGGTAACCACCTCGGCCATCGCTTCCCATCCTGAAGTGGAAAGCATCGATTGCATTGAACTGGTTGCCGGCCTGAAAGATGCCGCGCATTACTACAGCGGTTTGAATAACAACATTCAGAATGACAGTCGTTTACGGGTAATTTCCGGTGATGGAAGAAACTATCTTCAGGCTACCGGCAAAAAATACGACCTGATCTCCAGCGATCCTACCCATCCCATCCTGGGGTCGGGAAGTCTGTACACCAAAGAGTATTTCGAATTGTGCAAATCGAGGCTGAACCCCGGAGGCATGGTTTCGCAATACCTTCCGCTGCACAAACTCCTTCCGGATGACTTTCTTGGAATTATTAAAACATTTCAATCTGTTTTCCCTGGAGCAACCGTTTGGCTGGGGCACAACCATGCCGTTTTGCTTGGAGCCAATGGTCCGATGAAGGTTGATTTTATGAGATGGTCCGACAGGATTGCAACTTCGATAAAAGACCCGTACTTTTACAACAACCCCTATCACCTGGCGGCCTGCCTGGTGCTCGACAGCACTGCAATTGCCCGCTTCCCTTCAAATATCCGGATCAATACCGACAATCGTCCGCTTACCGAATTCTTCAGGCTCTCCTCTTTCAAAGCCCAAAACATGACAACCAACCTTGATTACCTAAACAAAAACCGGGCTGATGTGAAGCGGATTTTTACCAATATCCCCGATCAGCCGATGATGGAGAGATTTATCCGGGGCAATGTTTTACTCACAGAAGGTGTTTCGTACGACCTGAAAGGCAACCGCCGGGAGTTTCTCAGCAAACTACAGGCTGCTGTGGCGGCAAATCCGGAAGATGAGGAATATCCGTTTTTGATTAAGTTTAACTTTGGGAGATAAAGGTCGGTATAAATCTTTAAGTAACGTGTTTTCTGTTTTCTGTTTTCTGTTTTCTGTTTTGTTATTTCACGGGCTGAAGCCCGTGGGAAGTCAGCCCGTGGGAAGTCAGCCTGTGGGAAGTCAGATACAATTTTTTTTTCAAAATATACAAATTGACTTTAGTCAAAATCATGAGAAATCACGTCATTCAATCCGATCTTATTGAATTCCCTCCAACTTTAGTTGGAGGATCACCAACTTTAATCGAAGTATCACCAACTTCAACCGAAGGATCATCAACTTCAACCGAAGGATCATCAACTTCAACCGAAGAATCATCAACTTCAACCGAAGAATCATCAACTTCAGAATCAATTAGTTTCGTAAAGCCAAATCTGACGACAAACTCATCTTCTTCCTCTTTAAATGTTTTCTTTTTGTGATGTTCTTCCTGATTTCTGATATAATTTCTAACCCTGTTTACACTTGATTCTGAAACCGATACCGCATAATACTCTTCCTGCCATCCGAATTTTCTTTTGATTAGTTTGTTTTTATTAATCCAGAAAGATGATTCACCTTTGATCAGCTGCATGGTCTTACTGATAGTCATATCGGCTGATAATGATACCAGACAATGGCAATGATTGGAATACCCATTGATAAAATCAATAAAAATTCCTTTTGCCTCCGCATTTTCAGAAATATGTTGCCAGACTTTCTGGCGTAGCTCCGGGGTGTCAAGGTAATGATATCCATTTTTTGTACTCCATACGAAATGGATGTAAACACTGACATATGGCATATTTTGAAGTTTAATATAATAATCAATAAAGATAAACAATAGCTGCATTATTTTATAATTTATTTATAATTTTTTATATAATTTTAATTTTTCGGATTATATAGAGAAGATGGCCACGGGCTGAAGCCCGTGGGAAGTCAGGCCGTGGGAAGTCAGTAAGTGAAAAATAAACAGTCGGGCAGATCGAAAACTCAATATTTTTTCCCAAAACTTGGCATCTGACATACTTAGTGTTATTTTTACACCATAAAAGATCCTTGCTCCATGCTGAGTCAGGGCGCAGTATTTTTCGCTTCAGTTGGTTACCAAATATTTCAGAAAGAATGTTTATTAACATGAAGAACCCGATTCTCCTGATTCCTGCCCTGTTGCTGACATTTTTTGCTGTAGCACAAAAGCAAAAAGCTTCAGCACCGGATCTCAACCAGATCAAACCTGTCGGGATAATCCAGGGTCTTTCAGACGATGAGTTGTTGGATGTGGTTCAACGCCAGACCTTCCGGTATTTCTGGGACTATGCACATCCGGTAAGCGGAATGGCCCGTGAACGCAGCAACAGGGCTTTCGATTATGGAGATGAGGTTGTAACGACAGGTGGAACCGGTTTCGGAATCATGGCCACTGTGGTCGCCGTGAACCGCGGATGGATAACCCGTGACAGCGCCGCCAGGCACTTGCTGAAAATGGTTAAATTCCTGGCAGACGCCAGCTCTTACCATGGCGTGATGCCACACTGGATGGATGGCACAACCGGTAAAACCATCCCTTTCAGCCGCAAGGACGATGGTGCAGACCTGGTAGAGACCTCCTTTCTTTTTCAGGGATTGCTGACTGCCAGGCAGTATTTTAACCTTGAAAACAAGGTTGAATCTGAACTGCGAAACCGCATCAACTGGTTGTGGGATGATATTGAGTGGGACTGGTTTACCCGTGACGGCCAGGACGTCCTTTACTGGCACTGGAGTCCCAACAATGGATGGGCCATGAATTTCGCGGTCAGGGGATTCAACGAGTGCCTGATCATGTATGTGCTGGCTGCCAGTGGTGAGCATCATCCCGTGAGTGCTGATGTATACCACAACGGTTGGGCCCAGAGCAACTTCTTTAAAAACGGAAAGGAATTTTACGGAATCAAGCTTCCGCTCGGATTTGATTTTGGCGGACCCTTATTCTTCTCTCATTACTCGTTTCTGGGCTTAAACCCCAACGGCCTGACCGACCGATATGCTGATTACTGGGAACAAAATCAGAACCATAGCCTGATCAACCGGGCACATTGTATTGCGAACCCCAATCATTTCGAGGGCTATGGTGAAAACTGCTGGGGGCTCACTTCCAGCGACAACCACAAAGGCTACAAAGCACATTCGCCCACCAACGATCACGGGGTTATCTCCCCGACGGCTGCACTTTCGGCCTTTCCTTACACACCGGAGTATTCCATGCAGGTGCTCAGGCATTTCTATTACGATTTGGGCGATAAAATCTGGAGTGAATATGGTTTTGTGGATGCCTTCGATGAAACCAAAGAATGGTATGCAAAATCACACCTGGCAATCGATCAGGGACCTATCATTGTGATGATTGAAAACTACCGCACCGGCCTGTTATGGGACCTGTTTATGAGTTGCCCGGAAGTCAGAAACGGATTGAAAAAGCTGGATTTTAATACGCCTTACGCTGATAAACAATAAACTAATATGAATCAATTTCGTTTATTTAATTTTCATATCTGAAAATAAAATGAAAAAGTATCCGCTTAGGATGACTGTCAGTCTATGGTGTAATTTATTTCATAAAAAGCAATGTTTAATGACGTTCTAATCCAAAATACCTCACACCAATGTCATCCTGAGCGGAGTCGAAGGATAGACAGTGCGATGCGCTTGGCCCGCGCCCGGCGGGGCATCATTTAAATAAAAAAGAAGCAATCATTGAACACCAGCCAAACTAACAATTTAATAAACCGATACTCAGCTATTTCCCCAAATAAGTCAATGGTAGCGGAGTCGAAGACAAATTTCCTTAACTAAACGACCTTTAAATATGAATCAGAAAATAAAACATATGAACATACATTTTTACAGGGGTTTTATTGTAATTACCTTGCTGCTCGGCAGCCTTCAGATCAGTGCACAGCAGACAGCAAACACCGGAAATCATGATTCAATTGTACCAGTTGGGGTAATTAAAGGCTTATCAGATGCTGACCTCCTCGAAACAGTTCAACGGCAGACTTTCCGTTTTTTCTGGCATTATGCGCATCCGGTAAGTGGCCTGGCCAGGGAGAGAAGCACCGCGGTAAAAGCTGACTTTTACTGGGATTTTATCAATGAGGCCGAAGGAAAACCAAATTTCAGCAAGGGCACGTTCGGTTCTGAAGATTGTGCCATCGGAGGAACCGGGTTTGGAATAATGGCCACCATCGTGGCGGTAGAGCGAAACTGGATCGGTCGCGACACTGCCCTGGGACGCCTGGTGAAAATCGTTGATTTCCTGGGTAAAGCCGACAGTTATCATGGTATTTTTCCTCATTTTATGAACGGGACGACCGGTAAAACCGTTCCCTTTGGCATTCTTGACGATGGCGCCGACATCGTAGAAACCAGCTACCTTTTTATGGGATTGTTATCAGCCAGAATGTACTTTAATGAAGATACCCCATTGGCTGTTTATTTCAGGGACAGGGTGAGTAACCTATGGTCAGTAGCCAACTGGAACTGGCATACCCGGAACAACGATGCCATGCTTTTCTGGCACTGGAGCCCTGAAAACGGATTTGATATGAACTTTCCGATCAGGGGATACAACGAATGCCTGATCACCTACATCATTTCGGCATCATCGCCCACCCATCCGATACCGCCCGATGTTTACTTCAATGGATGGGTTAACAGTGCGTCTTACCTGAACGGAAAAAGTTATTACGGGATAAAGCTCCCGCTTGGATTTGAGCTCGGAGGTCCCTTGTTCTTTGAGCACTACACGTTTTTGGGAATTGACCCCCGTGGTCTGAAAGACTGGAACACCGATTACCTGGAGCAGGTTACCAATCACACACTCATTAACCGGGCCTATTGTATTGATAACCCAAAGAAATTTAAAGGTTACAGCGAACAATGCTGGGGACTTACGGCCGGTGACAGTTACAAAGGTTATGCCGCCCATTGCCCGCAGGATGACAGGGGCGTAATCCAGCCAACCGCAGCACTTTCATCTTTCCCTTATACACCCGAATACAGTATGCAGGCGCTCAGGCATTTCTACGAAAAAAAGGGTGATAAAATCTGGAGTGAATACGGGTTTACCGATGGATTCAGCGAAACGCACGACTGGTATGCCAAATCGCACCTGGCCATTGATCAGGGTCCGATCATCGTGATGATTGAAAATTACCGCACAGGACTGTTGTGGAAGTTATTTATGAGTTGTCCTGAAATACAGTCCGGGCTTACAAAACTTGGGTTTAACAGTCCATATCTTAAAAAATGACAAGCGTATGAAAGCATTGCGGAGTATGGTTCTTGCCTGTTCGTTGCTGGCCTTTGAGCCAATGGTCAACGCCCAGGTTACTTATTGCAACCCGATCAACATTGACTATGGCTATACCCCCATCCCCAATTTCTCGGAGTGGGGAAAACACCGGGCGACTGCCGATCCTGTTATTACGCTGTATAAGGGCGATTATTATCTTTTTTCCACCAACCAGTGGGGTTATTGGTGGAGCCCAGATCTGAACCACTGGAATTTTGTCTCCCGTTCCTTTCTGAAACCTTACCACAAGGTTTACGATGATCTCTGTGCCCCGGCCGTATGGGTACAGGGCGATACCCTGCTGGTATTCGGATCCACCTATTCTTCTTCATTCCCCATCTGGATGAGTACGAATCCGAAAGCGAATGAATGGAAGGAAGCCATTGACTCCCTCGAAATCGGCGGTTGGGATCCGGCATTTTTTACCGACGATGATGATAAACTTTACATGTACAACGGCAGCAGCAATCAATTCCCGCTTTATGGAGTTGAGTTGAACCGGAAGACCTTTCAACCATATGGAAGCCGGAAGGAATTGCTGTTACTGAATGATGACCGGTATGGCTGGCACCGTTTCGGCGAACACATGGACAATACCTTTCTCGATCCGTTTATCGAAGGAGCCTGGATGAACAAACACAATGGCAAATATTACCTTCAATACGGTGCACCGGGAACCGAATTCAGTGGTTATGCCGATGGAGTAGCCGTAAGCAAAGACCCATTGAAAGGATTTGAGCACCAGTCATTACCCTATTCTTACAAGCCCGGCGGTTTTGCGCGGGGCGCCGGGCATGGGGCCACTTTCGCAGACAACTGGGGTAACTACTGGCACATCAGCACCATCGCAATTTCCGTAAAAAACAATTTTGAACGCCGGCTAGGCTTGTGGCCTGCCGGATTTGACAAAGATGATGTGCTCTATTGTAACACCGGTTTCGGTGATTATCCGCATTACCTGCCCGATGGCAAAGCCGACCATCTGAAGAGCCGGTTCACTGGCTGGATGTTGCTGAATTACAACAAACCGGTGACTGTCTCATCAACATATGGCAGTTATTATCCCAACTATGCTGTGGATGAGGACATTAAAACCTGGTGGAGTGCTGCCAGCGGTGGCGAAGGAGAATGGATTATTACTGACCTGGGTGAAATTGCTACTGTAAATGCCATACAGATCAATTATGCAGATCAGGATGCTGAATTCCTGGGAAAAAGCGCGGGTGTTTATCACCAATACAGAATCTGGCACTCAACCGATGGTAAAAAATGGAAAATACTGGTTGACAAAGGAAAGAATACTACCGATGTGCCGCATGATTATGTGGCGCTGCCTGTTCCGGTTGAAACCCGTTTTATCAAACTTGAGAACATTCATATGCCAACCGGAAAATTTGCCATCAGCGGGCTCAGGGTATTCGGGAAAGGCCATGGCAGCAAACCCGGTAAAGTAAAGGAACTGATTATACTAAGGACCGAAAAAGACAAACGCAGTGCCTGGCTGAAATGGGCGCCGGTTGACAATGCCACCGGTTACAATATTTACCTGGGTACAGAACCGGACAAACTTTACAACTGTATCATGGTTTTAGGTCAGAACGAATACTGGCTCAAGACCATGGATAAAGAATTGCCTTATTATTTTACCATAGAGGCATTCAACGAAAACGGAATTTCAGAAAGAACCTCAATTATCAAATCAGAGTAATACCAATACTCTGTTAAGAATTTTTAATTCATTGGTTTACAGGGCATTATGGAATTTCATTTAAGAATTTTAAATCATTCAGAATCAATCCATTGCGTCTTTGCGTCATTGCGTGATTCTTAAAATTAACGGATTATCGTAATACAATACTATGAAAAAAAACAGCATCCTTTTCTCATTCCTGATGATGGTTTTTGCGATGACATTGCAAGCCCAGCCGATGCCCGATGAAATAAAAATGAAAAAATTCATCAGTGAACTGATGGCTAAAATGACCCTTGAGGAGAAAGTGGGCCAGTTGAACCTTCCGGGATCGGGCGATATTGTAACTGGTCAGACATCCAGTTCAGACATTGGATTGAAAATAAAGGAAGGCAAGGTCGGCGGTTTGCTGAATCTCAAATCGGTTGAAAAGATCCGGGATGTTCAAAAAGTTGCAGTAGAAGAAACCCGGTTAAAGATCCCGTTGATTTTCGGGATGGATGTTGTTCACGGTTATCAGACAACTTTCCCGATTCCGCTGGGACTGGCTGCCAGCTGGGATATGGGGCTGATTGAAAAAAGCGCCCGTATTGCCGCACAGGAAGCCACTGCCGATGGTATTTGCTGGACCTATTCACCCATGGTTGACATCGCGCGCGACCCACGCTGGGGAAGAATTGCCGAGGGTTCCGGCGAAGACGCTTATCTTGGTTCTCAGGTCGCAGAAGCCTTTGTTCATGGTTACCAGGGCAACGATTTGACAAAAAAAAATACCATGATGTCGTGCGTAAAGCATTTCGCATTGTACGGAGCAGCCGAAGGTGGACGTGATTACAACTCAACCGATATGAGTTTCCAGCGTATGTACAATGAATATCTCCCACCTTATAAAGCTGCTGTTGATGCCGGTGCAGGAAGCGTTATGTGTTCATTCAATGACATCAACGGCATCCCGGCTACAGCCAACAAATGGTTGCTGACCGACCTGCTTCGCGGAGAATGGGGTTTCAATGGATTTGTTGTAACCGATTTTACCGGCATCAATGAACTGATGGAACATGGTCTGGGTGATTTGCAGACAGTTTCGGCGCTTGCATTGAAAGCCGGCGTTGACATGGATATGGTAGGAGAAGGTTTTCTCACCACAGTGAAAAAATCGTTTGACGAAGGCAAAATCAGCCAGGCAACGATTGATCAGGCCTGCCGCAGGGTACTGGAAGCCAAATACAAACTCGGACTTTTCAATGATCCATTCCGTTATTGTGATGTCAACCGGGCAAAAACGGAAATCGCAACCCCTGAAAACTTTAAGGCAGCCCGCGAAATTGCAACCCAGACTTTCGTCTTATTGAAAAACGATAAGGAAACGCTGCCAATCCAAAAGAAAGGTAAAATCGCATTGATCGGCCCCCTGGCAGATAGCCGGAAAAATATGGCAGGCACATGGAGCGTGGCTGTAGATCACGATCAATCTGTTACCGTGATTGAAGGATTCAGGGAGGTTGTCGGAAATGAGGCGGAAATTGTTTATGCCAAAGGATGTAACATCACGGATGACCCTAAACTGGATGAATGGTCTGGCTCATGGGGAGAGTCAGGCATCGATCCTGACCGGACTCCGGCTCAGCTAAGGGAAGAGGCGGTGGAAGTCGCTTCAAAATGTGATGTGGTGGTTGCCGTAATGGGCGAATCTGCTGAAATGAGTGGCGAATGTTCCAGCCGTTCCGACATTTCCCTCCCCGGAAGCCAGAAAGAACTCCTGGAGGCATTGCTGAAAACAGGGAAACCGGTTGTTCTGGTGCTTTTCACCGGAAGGCCTTTGATTCTTAACTGGGAAAATGAAAATATTCCGGCCATCCTGAATGTATGGTTTGGTGGTTCTACTGCTGGTCAGGCCATTGCCGATGTGGTTTTCGGTGCGGTAAATCCTTCCGGAAAACTGCCCGTTACTTTCCCGCAGAATGTTGGTCAGATCCCCCTCTACTATAACCATAAAAATACAGGAAGGCCGCTCGGTGACGATGAATGGTTTACGAAATTCCTCTCCAATTACCTGGATGTTACCAACGATCCGCTTTATCCGTTTGGATACGGGCTCAGTTACACCAGTTTTACCTACAGCGGCCTTAAACTGGATCAGAATAATCTTACCGGAAACCAGACCCTGAAAGCCAGCATCGATGTCACCAACTCAGGTAAATATGATGGTGAAGAAGTGGTTCAGTTGTACATTCGCGATCTGGTGGGCAGTATGACACGACCGGTAAAAGAACTGAAAGGATTTCAAAAAGTATTTATCAAGGCAGGTGAAACCAAAACCGTTACCTTCGATATCACCCCTGAAGATCTGAAATTTTATAATTATGATCTGAAGTTCGACTGGGAATCCGGTGATTTTGTGATCATGGTTGGCGGCAATTCAAGGGATGTCGAAACGGCTCAGGTAAGCTGGATGAAATAGTCTCCGGCGTTTAAAACAGAACAGACATTTATTTGAGAGGGGAAACAGATTGTTTCCCCTCTTTTTGGTTTTGTTGTTTATTTTGGTTGTCGTTATGATAGCTCCACGGAGCGGAGAATCGGTGAAAGCATGGCCAAGCCCTGTTCTGTGAAGGCAAAAGGATTGATAGAAGAATTTTTCAGAATCGTCAACCGGTCACAATTTGTGACCAGTAGCGAAAAGAATGTGCAAAACGATGCGGTGAGCCTGTCGAACCGGGCCGCTGAGATCCTTTGTCTGATACACTGGTCTGTCGAATTAATGTAAAAGCAAGATTCCTCTGCGGTCCACTGCGTGATTTCTCTGCGGCTCTCTGCGGTTAAACTCTTTTTCTGCACTAACGCCAACACTGCAATTCCAAATAGTATTGTTCTCACCAGAACACTACAATTTCTTCGTTTTTGTTTGGAAAGGTTATTACATATTGAACTCCGTTTTTTTCCGCTTTTCTCAGGTTCCTGAAATAGGTGGGATCGTAAATATCTTCCAAAAACCGGAGGCCGTCAAGAAGTTTTACTGATGTTTTCGTGATTGAAACAGGATTGCCATTTACTTTAACTGACCTCATTCCTTCCGGAAAACCGTGCAATATGCATTGGATATTTTTGAAGGTTGATGTGTAGGCTCCCTGTGGCTTCGAAAACAGAATTTGCCTGTTTGCCGGGCTAAACCCAATGTTCCGTGTGAAATATTTTCCCTCACGGTAATCCATTGTGCTTCCGTCATCTTCGTAATAGCCAAAGGTGTTGTTTTCATTACCATTATAAATGTGAACAAACAGGGTATCCGATGGCTTCTGTTTGGTGGTTTGTACCAGGGTTTGCATCGGAACAATGGAAGATGCTTTTACATATACCGGAAGCTGATAAACCGGGCACTCAATTGTCAATTCCTGGTTCCCTTTTATTAACTCGTCGGAATATAAATTGTACCAGTAGCCCTCGGGCAGGTAGAACTTTTTGATTTTCTCCTTGCTGGTAACCGGAACAACCAACAAGGCATCGCCACAGGTAAACTGGTACTGATAAATACCGTCATATACCTTCTCATCAAAGGGATTGGTAATACACAGGCTGCGGGCTACCGGTATCCCGGTTTGTGCCGCCTGATAAAAAACTGAATAGAGATATGGCATCAACCTGTAACGGAATCCAATAAATTCCCTTGAAATGGCTTCGGCTTCTTCGCCATAGCTCCAGGGTTCGTTGGCATTGGCAAATGCCTCTTTGTGGTTGCGCGCATACGGAGCAAACATACCGACCTGCATCCATCGGGAGAACAGCTCTTTTGAAGTATTGCCGATGTATCCGCCAATGTCATCCCCTACAAACGGCAGTCCTGATAAACCCAGTTGAGTATTCAGTAAGGTTCCTCCCAGAAGGTATTCATCACTGGCTGTGTTATCACCGGTCCACACGACGGCGTATCGCTGAACACCGGCAAAGCCTGAGCGGGTAAGGACAAACGGCCTTTTGCCATCCCCGTATTTCAGGGCCGATTCGAAGCTGCTGCGGGCCATTTGCATACCGTAAACATTCTTGGCTTCCAGTGCATTTGCTTTTCGCCCGTCAAAATCAAACCACAGGTTATCGGGCAGATAGCTTCCGCCGACAGCAGGCTCGTTCATATCGTTCCAGTAACCGTGAATTCCGTTATCCGGTAGAAATTTCATGTTGTCGATCCACCAGTTCCGGGCATTGGGATTGGTGAAATCGACAAAATTGTTCAGGCTGGGCGCGATTTCGGTTTCGTAAAGACTTCCATCAGAATATTTTACAAACACATCCTTTTTAATCCCATCCAGATGAGCAGGGTAGGTACTATCAATCTTAATCCCCGGATTTACAGATGCCGTTACCTCTATGCCCATGCTTTTCAAATCGCGGGTAAGCCCGGGCAAATCAGGAAATCGTTTCAGATTGATGCGGAAAGGCTCATAGTCCTGCAGATAGTCGGCATCGAGAACGATGCAATCGATGGGAATATTTTTATTCCGGAAGGTTTCAGCCAGGTTTTTAACATTCTGCTGCGGGAAATAACTGCACCGGCTCTGGTGGTAGCCCAGGCTCCAGATGGGTGGAAGTGGCATTCTTCCTGTCAGTGAAGTGTAGTGGGTTAAAATATCCGCGATACAGGTGTCGTAGATGAAAAAGTAATCAACATCTCCCCCATCGGCAGTAATGGAGGTGAAAGGCGTTGATAATCCAAAATTGAAGAAGGTTTTGTAGGTATTGTGGTAAAACAGGCCGTAAACCTCCTGCTGATGAATCCCGATAAAAAACGGTATGCTGGTGTACATCGGAAGCCGGGGATCACCGTATTTGTAGGTATCGGTATTGTTCAGGGTAAATCCGTTCCCCCGCTTATCGAGATTTCCCAATACTTCACCCAGACCGACAAAGCGTTCGCCGGGTTGCATTTTTTTGTACAGGGTTGACCGGTTTCCGATAAAACTGGTGCCAAAACCACCGCCTTCAACATCTTCGTTGATGATTTTGCCCTCTTTATTCCTGAATGTTACACGAAAGGCGGGATGTTTATCAACCTGAAGATTGATTGCGGTCGTTTGTATTTGAATGGAACCGGGGTTTTCAGAAATAACCATCTCCGTCTTCCCCGGAACGGCCTTATCATCCAGCACATAGGAGAAATCGTCCATTGCTTTGCTGAGCGATACCCTCACCCGGATAACGTTTTCATTGTATACCTGAATCCTGAAAAAGGCGGTTGGGGTTTTCCCTTCAATACCTGTGGCGGTTTTTTTCCAGGAAACTACTTTACCAATATTTGCTACCTGGGCGAACGACAGATGAACAGTCATCAGGGTGAACAACAGCAGAGAATAAGGTAATATGCACCTCATAAATAACTTATGACTCATGAATTACTTTTTTCAAAGGTAAATTTAATTGACTCACTTTTCTTCGGGGCAGTTTTGTAAGTAATAGCCCTGGTTATATAGATTTTTGTGCCGGACGATTCCGGTTTCTTTTCCCCTTTTACAACCAGTTTAACCGTATGCCGGCCATCGGCCAGACCTGTTACATGCCAGATGGTAACATTATCATGTTCCTGGTTATTGTAAAAATAGTAAGTATCAATGGTCCGCACTATCTTTCCGTCGAGATAAACGTCAGCCTTACCGCCATCCCTGATCCAGTTGCCGTTTATAGAAATACCTGTGCCGGTGAAACCAATTTCAACAACATCGCCTGCCTGCTCAGCAACCATTGACTGATCCCGGGGTTTTTCACCCTGCCATCCGGCGCGCCGGAAGGTTTTCCAGTTTCCGGTAAAAGTCCATGCTTCCTTGTCAAAAACGGATATTTTCCTGTCCGGCACCACATTGGGGAATGATACCTCCAAAGCAGGTGCTGCAGGAACCTGTTTTACAATGGTCAAATCATTCTCACTCACTTTTCCACCGTTTCCGGATATCAGTTTTACAGCATAGTCATAGGTGTTCTTAACGGCTTTATTGAACGAATAATCTATGGAATTTACCGTAATTAAAGTAATAGTTCTTTAAGGCTCGCATGGATTCGGTCGGTGTGTATGGGAAAGAGCTGATGGCGCCGGTTGGAGCTATTTTACCACAATCCTGCCAGGCAACCGGTTCATCGGCCGAGTAATCAAACGGGCCATCACTGGCTGTGAGTCCCCAGGCGGCTTCACCATAGCCTTTGTATTTCTTTGGATTCTGAACACAATACCTGTAATTGATCAGTGCAATATTCTGATTATTAAAAAAGTAGTTCGTGTATTTGTCGGTGATGAAATGCGGGTCGTAGCCCATGTACGAGTAGTGTGTAAAGAACAACGGACCGCCATTGGATACACCAACATCGAGTTTAATTCCGAAATAGGTATTGCCGTTGGTGTAATGTGAGCCATCCTCCGTCTGCCCCCAGTTGGAGCGGTATTTTATCCCCGTACTGTCCTGATTTGCCCAGCCACTGTAATACATGGCGGCCGGCACCGCATGGGTGGGAGAGGCAATGGCCAGCAGATAGGTCACCATGGTTTCATTCCAGCCAATCAACCGGTGGTTTATTACCCAACCCTGGTCGGGCGACCAATGCCAGTAGAGGAATTTACTATCCGGAAATTGCCTGAACCAGTCCCATTCTGTTTTTTCCCAGATGGCGGTTATCTTATCACGAATCAGCTTCTCCTGAGGGTTAGTGCCCGAAAAATATTGACGTGCGGCCAAAAGCCCCTGCAACAGGAAGGAGGTTTCAACCAGATCGGCCCCATTGTCGCGTTTGCCAAAGAATGTTTCAACCTTTCCGGAAGGACCATCCATAAAATGAGGAAATACGCCATGAAATGTTTCGGCTTTTTCCAGGAAATTTACAATTTTAGTAAAGCGCTCAACAGATTCTTCACGGGTGATAAATTTGCGTTCTGTACCGGCAATCAGGGCCATAATCCCGAAGCCCGATGCACCGGAAGCGATCATGTTGTGTCGGCCCGGGATGTTTTCCTTCGCCATTCCGCTGGTAAGTTCGGCTCCTTCCCAATAATACCTGAAACTTGCCTCCTGCACCATGGTAAGCAGTTCATCGTCGGTCATCTGCCTGGTTGTTGCAGAAACCCCGGCAGATAACTCCGTCTCTTCGAAATTGCTGTTCAGGAATGAAATTTTGTAGAAGAATTTTTTGCCGCTAATGCCTGCAAAATCAGCATAACGGTTGATGTAAGGCTGTTGAATACCAACCGGTTTATAAAGTTTTCCATCTTCTGACCGGTATATTTTTACGAGTTGTATATTTTTGTCGGTGATTTTACCCCAGGTGATATCGACATGCAAGGCAAATCCGGTAGCTGATAATATCACCGGAACAACAGACACTGGTTCGGATTTTTCTTTAGGGAGGAACACTATGTCATCAATAAAAATTGTGTTCTCACTGTTTTCCTGATTATTTTTCTGAGAGAAAACGACGGCAATACAGTTTTCGGGTTGATTTACATCAAAATCTTTCATTGACGCCATCGGTATACTCACCCGTTGCCAGGTTTTTGCTTTAACCGGAGAAATTGTAATGGCTGAGGTCAGACTGCTGTCTTTCCGCATTAACTGGACGGCCGGCAGGTCGTTTCCTGAAGTGACCCGAATCCAAAAGGTCAAAAATGCGGCTTTGGTAAAATGGTCCATTCCCCGTTTTTCCTGACGGAACAGGGTTGCCTGCCATTTTCCTCCGGGGGCATTCCTGTAATTCAGTTCCAGCGAGTTGCCCGGAGTGTGAAATACCGAATCATTCACAGGGAGTTTCCCATTCACATTTTTGATGAATGAGCCATCGCTGCCGGTTGTTTTACTGAAAAAATAATCGCCGGTCATCGCACTGTTACTGAAAAAGCTGTAATTGTATTCAAATTCCTGAGCAGAGGAAACAAGCGAAAAAAATAACGTAATTGTGAGCAACAGGTTTTTTAGCTTAAACATAGCTTTCTTGATTTTTAGCAATGGCGTTATCGTACGGGAACACTGATGAAATGATCCCTGGTTCAATCCGAAATGGTTTTGGGCTTGGCGAAGGTGGGGAAATCGAAGCACAAATGTTCAATTCAGCAAACCGCGCAGCAGCACCGAAGGTAAAAGTTGATTAGAATTCCCAATGTTCAAATTTAGTACAAATGCCCCACTTTTGCAAAACCCATGTTGCCAGTAGTTTTTTTATTTATTCAGTTCAAACTTTTCAAATGTATCTCCATTTTGTTTGTAAACTCCGTCATTATCTGTTCCAAGCCATATTATCCCTTTATTGTCCAGATAAATAGTAACAAGTAAAACATTTTCTTTCCCATTATTGATTTTAAAACCCGATAATGTTTTTCCATCATATTTCCAGACTCCGCCACCATATGTTGTCATCCATAAATTACCATCTCTATCTGCTATTCCGGAATTGAAATAATTGGGTTTTTCTTTTTCAACACCCTTTATTTTTTCATATTGTAAATTGTTCGGTTCAATTTTATATTTGCTTTTAAAATTGCTCAACCAAAAATATCCATCTTTGTCCTGAATGATTGAACGCACGGCAGGAGCTGAAGGCATGCCAGGACCCATTCCATCTGGAATTATAGAAAGTTCTTTTTCCCCAATCCATAGAATTGATTTTCCATCATATCGAAACGCACCAGCTACAAATGTTCCAAACCAAATGTTACCTTCTTTATCTTTGTCAACTCCGTAAACTTCATATGGATTATTGCTATCAAATGGGCTAATCAGCGTGTCAATACCGAACGCTTTCTTTAAATCTTTCCTGGGCAATTTTAATTCAAAAAGAGAATCGCCATCATAACGATATAAATCGTTTGCATTGTAACCAAACCACAGGTCATTTGGTTCAAGTCTCCATTGGTTGTCAGGTGAAGTTATGACTTTTAATGTAGAGAAATCATTTCCGTCAAATTTACTGATTCCTTCAGGTGTTTCAATATAGATATTTCCTTTATTGTCCTCTTGTATCCCACGAATTGTATTATCAATTAAACCATCATTGGAAGTAATTAGTTTTAAAACTTTTCCGTCAAAATGATAAATACCTTGTCCATTACTTCCAAACCAATAATTATCTTGTGAATCTTGAAATACTACCCAAATTTTATCATCAGGATTTGAGACAGTTTTTCCGAATTCAAATGATTTGGTTTCAATTATTTTCGATTCAGTTTTTTCTTGTCCTTTGCACGACAGGAAAGTGCCCGAAATGAAAAATAACAAGAGTATTTTTATTGGACTAATGTTCATATTTATTGAGTAAGTCTGTTATTTTTAAAATTACTGGCAACTTACTCATGTAAACACTTTCTCACAGGAATTGTTACAACTCAATTTCTACGATGTTATCGCGCTGATTCAACAAAGACAAAAACCGGCCGGAAGCGATTACAGCTCCACCTTTCCGGTAGAGATTATCTTCGTACGAAAATTCAACAGCTGTTCCGTTGACTGAAATCCTTTTGGGACTGTAGCAGTCGTCGTTGATTGAATATTTGAATGTAATATCAAAACCCATAAAATGAAGCGCGGCCGAAATTCCATCCATGGATCGTGGAATCACAGGATCAATGACTATTTTTCCGGTTTCCGGCCTTAAACCCAGTAAGCGGGTAACAATCAGGGTAATGTATATGCCTGGTCCGCTGGAATATACCCGCCATCCACCCCTGAGGGTGAGTTTTCCGGTGCTGATTTCATCGTACCGTTCATCCGCATCGTACCGGCTCCTGAAAACGACATCGGAACTGCTGTAATAACAGTTGGCCTGGCGGATATCACCGCAGGTTACCACATCCCTGTAAGCAACCGGATTGGCCTGCCTCAGCGCTTTAATAAAAGCCTCTGCCCTGCCTGTAATGGCCTGACATTCAGCGTAACGGATATGTTCATGCACATACATCAGTCCGATCTCACGGCCAAAAAAAGTACTGCTCTCTGCCCGCTGAAAGATGGTCTGAATGCCGCCCCTGTATTTGAGCGGACGGTTCATCAAACGGGCTCCGTCAGGGCCTTTGAGGTGCTTTTCAACGATTTCCTGGTGATGCATCGCCTGTTCTTTCGTAAAAATTCCGCTGATAATACCACGGTCCATCGGAAGCAGGCTGTACTGAATATTGGTTTTGGTATCGGAAGGATGCAGCAATACACTGATGCTGCGGTCATCCTCAACCAGTCCATAACCCGCAACTATTTTATCTTTAATAAGATAGGTATTGAAATCCGATTTAATATGATCACAAATGGTCTTCATTTCAGCGGCCTTATTCAGATTCCCTGTCATTTCATAAACCACCTGGTATTGCTGAAATGCCTGGTAATTCATTTCGACCGTCCAGCTCGAAATCAGGCGTTGGGCCAGGTCTTTGCTTACTGGCTGAAGGGAATCATTCCAGTCACCGCCGCCAAACGGAACCAGGGAAGTACCCGGGATAAAAGAACCGGTGATCATACTGATCAGTCGTTCCATATGTGCTTCAACCGTCGCTTTTTCGGCGTAGGCAAAACCTTTTTCATGGAAATATGGCAGTTCGTCACTGAGTATTGACAGGTCTCCTGTTATCCTGATGTAATTGCTTAATCCGATGATGACCCAGTAATAGATGTCTCCATGCGAATCGCCGGCGCGGATATTTGCGTAACTGTCGAACATCCACCACTGTGGCCACCCGCCATCGGTGTTCTGGTTCGAGAAGATGGTACGCAACATTTGCCTCGCATCGGCATATTTCTCCATGCTCAGCAGAAAATCAAGCGGTCCCTGGGCTACATCGCGCGTTCCCCAGGCAGCTCCGCCAAATTGCTCCAACCCGTGAGGGGTTAAAAAATGCGTAATGGCATTCATACCAAACCAGGGAAGTATTTCCTGAATGGCCGATGCATCTTCCTGTTCACTTTTCAGGGAAAGATTTAAACTCAGCTCGTTCCAGTTCGCCTGGGCATCCAGACAATCAATACCAAACTGATGATCGGTATTTTCAATCTTATCCGACCCGGTTTTTTGACATACCTCACCGATAAAGCTTATGCAAAAATCAGCCGTCTTGTTTACATCCATTACGAAACAGGGGCTGCCATGACTCTTATTGTCTGAATACAGCGCTTCGTCGCCCGAGGCTACATATTCACTCCTGCTGTTCACCAGAATCCTGAACTGAGATTCCGGAAACTTATCGAGGATCATGCTCCCGGCTTTGGGTTTGCAAACGTACTCCCCGTCTTTGCTTCCGGGTTTAACCGACCAGCCGTTGCCTTCATCAAAATGATGCGTAACAATCATTCTGACATTCTCACCCTCCAATACCCTGAAGTCCATATTCACGCGGGGCGATGTTTTGGATGTCCAGGTGCGGATCTGGAAGCAATGATGATCGTGCCTGTAAATCCACCTGCAGTGATTCAATCCGATTTCGTAAGCCGAAGGCACTCCCAGTAAATAGAACTGACCGTCAATTTCAACAAATATCCGCTGTCCTGTTTCAGGCGTATGGTTGAACTGGCTGGAGCAGATGGAAAGAAAAATATTGAAATTGGTATTCCCTTGGGTCAGGTGCGAATTGAAAACTCCATAAGCATACGCAGTGGTAGATACAATGTTTTCATCTGCATGGTAACCTGCCTCAGCCTGAATAATGTGCCCGTGTGGACGGTCAACCAGCAGTTCCTTTGCCCGAAGGACGATGTGATTGTTCTGTTGATTGTAAAATGACAGCAGCTTCCCATTCTCTGTTTCTACATGTCGTTTATCGCTGCCGAAGAGTTGTTCTATCTCTTCACCGGTTAAATCCCGGGCCGGAAGAAAAGGTGAAGTGCCAAACAGATTTTTTTCCGGGAACAGGTACTCATTCTTGCCCGGAAATGAAATTTCACTGTTAAATCCCGCCATCAGCTCGGGTAGCAGTTTCAAATCATCTGCTGAAGTGGCTTTGGGATGATCGGGTAAATAAATCGCTGAAAAAATACTCTCGTAGTTTTCGCCTACAGCCAGTTTGAAAGGCTTTTCCTGCAAGGCTACCATGGACGATTCCCCGGAGAATTCGCCTCCCAGGCTCCCGGCATGCAGGCCCTCAAAAATTCCGGTTTCCCTGAACGATCTGCCAATCAATTGCATCCCGTCAGTAGCCGCTGAAGCCGCCCCGTTTTTGCAGGCCATCATCAGCCATGGATTGCCGACGGATTCGCGGTTATTTTGCCGGCAGCATACAACAGAACCATATTGCTTATCTTCAAGTATCAGCCGCTCAAGGTACTGACTCACATAATACTCGTTGATCAGGCTTTCCGTTGAAGGTTTCATCCCAACATCCTGAAGATAAACCACATCAAGTTCGCACGCCTGGCCCGAATTATTGGTGATCCGGACAGCCCACTGCCAACTCAGGCTTGTCTCCGAAAGCTGCAATGAACATACATAGCCAATCCCATCCCAGCTTCCTTCCGCAAAAAAAGCGTTATCCTTAAACGCGTAGCGGCTGTTGCTTCCAGATCCAAGGAGTGCTTTGTAACTGATCTGACTGTTTCTTTTTCTCAGGAACAGGTTTGCGCCTGATTTTGAAAATGCGGTGGCAGCCTTGAGGCTTATCCGGATAGGGTCTACTTCAATGCTTTTGATGGAGCCATTCTCTAAAAAACTGAATGACAGGCCGGGGGGATTCTTGATATTCATTTTGTCTGATATTTTAGATTCAGGAACTTATTGCAAGCCTTTCAAATTTTTATTACCAAGCAAAGATTTCATCTGGGCTATTGCAATACTGTTTAATTGAATTAATCTTTCACGCTGCAATAAACCCTGGTGGATAAGAACAGCATTAATACTTTCCATATTTGATAAAACAACCAATTGTTCGAGGGATGCGGTATCCCTTATGTTACCTTCAATGTCAGGATTTTCACTTCGCCATTGCTGAGCTGTCATTCCGAAAAGAGCCACATTGAGCATATCAGCCTCATTCGCATATATAAAACTGATCTGCTTCTTAGTTAGTTCTGCTGGAATAAGGTTTTCTATAATTGCATCCGTATGGATATGATAGTTCACTTTGGCAAGTATTCGCTGAAAATTCCATTCCAATTTCAGACGATCGTTTTCATCAGCTTTAAGTTTTTGATATTCTTTTACCAAAAGTAACTGAAACTTAGGACTGATCCACATTCCGAAATGAAATGCAATATCCTTGTGAGCATAAGACCCCCCATACCTTCCAGCTTTTGCAGTCAGACCGATAGCTCCCGTATGTTCAATCCATTGTTTTACAGATAAAACAAAACTGTTACTGCCAGCAGAATTTCTAATTATACCGAATTCGGTATAATTAAAAACAGGATTATAAAGAGCTTCCCATTCACCCAAATATTCAATGGTGCTTTTCAGACTTAGCCATTTGATAATTATTACCTCCTGCATCTGGCTTTTTGCCATATCAGTAAGAGAAATATAATCAGTTTCTTGTTGAGTGATAATTGTAATCTCACTTCCTTGAATATTTATGGTTTTGCTTTTTGCCATAGAAGCTCTATTTGTTTTAAATCTCCATGTTCAGATTAAAAATGATCACGCCACTAACATTAAGCTCAAAAAATACCATATCCCGATGCTATTTTCTGTCGCCGGATTCTTATTATTTCATTGTTTAGAGGTCATTCAAAAAAGAACCACTTTGAGCATATCAGCCTTTAGGCCGGATATAGAAACAATGCCCTTTGCATGAGTACTTTCTATCCATTTTATAGGGGATAGCGTAAATGAGTTACTTCCGGCAGCAAAGAGAAAGGAGTCGAATTCGACCCCTTTACATTCATTTAGCTTATTATGATGTTAAGGATCATTTCACTCTTATGCAGATGACTATAAATGAAGGCGATACGCTTTTCATCTGGTACCATTTTCACGACTTCCCCATTTATTGAGGCAGAAGTGATTTTTTTTACTCCGGGGCCCTCAAAAACCATCTCTCCCATCATATCCCGGTCACCGAAAACTGTGATTTCAAGATGACCATCTTTTTCAGCTATACCAAGTATATCCGAAGTACTGTGCTGAATTTTTATTCCATCCGCAACTTGCAGGCATACCGGGCTTAATACAGCGTAAAGTGCCGGCCACAGGGCTTCTTTTTGCGTGTAAGGAAGCGGAATTACTTCGCCGGTTTCAGGATGGGTGTAGGTAACGCTGCCGGTATGCTCTTCATTGTAGTAATTGCCAGCAAAAAGAACAGCCGAGTGATCTTTTGTAAACCGTTCCCGAACATTGATGTGGTAATTGCTTGAGTTTGCCTGTCTGAGTTTTGCAGTTGACTTACCGAGAATGGCTTCATAAACCGGTTTGTGTCCTTCGGTATCGAATCCGATCCAGGTTCCAAGGTGAATCAGGGTTCCATCCCCGAGTGATTTCGAGAATCCGCAGGCTGTACCACGGATGGTTCGGGCAATAATTTCGGCTGTGGCCAGTGAATCCTCGGAAAAAATGATCTGCGGATTGGCACACTTGATATCCTTCAGGTCATACACATCAATCAGCGGCGAATCGATGGTTTCGCTTCCGGATGGATAAATGGCAAGCGCATCGCGGATGATGGTGCAGGGTTTCTGCGACATTTCGCGGTCGGGCAGATAGGGGAAAATTACCATATTTCCCCCGGCTTTGGTATAGTTAACAAGGGTATGCTGTTCCCTTTCATTCATTTCATCGGTACTGAATGCCCACACCTGCCTGTAGTGCAGCAGATTTTCAACAGTAGCTTTATTCAGATCCACCATATCATAATCAATATTCAGAATCTGCAACACTTTCAGCAATCCGTCAAAATAGGCCGGTCTTCTGATAGCAGATGCTTTGAATTTGAGTTCCGATGCCCCGGTTTCGGGCCTTTCAAGCTCAGTGGCATAATAAGGAGGATAGAACAGCACACAAACCTCTGCTTTGCGTTTTGCTTCCACGATCAGGCTTTCGGAAGTCTTCAGAATCTGATTCATCCTTTTAACCAACGGGAAGGCGCTCCCGCGTTCACCCTCAGGGGTAAGCGGATTGAACCAGTAAAAAGTATCCCCCGAATAACCTTTATGCCGCAGGTTGCGTCCCTGTGAAAACATATAATAGTTCCAGCCAACCAGACCATTGGCTACGCTTGCCTTGTAGAACAGCTCCATTTCACGGGGATTTGTTTCTACATGATGTTCACGCGAGCCACATTGAAATTCGGCGGCAAACAAGGGCTTGTTGCCCTGCATGGCCAGGGTAATATCGTTGATGATGCGGTCATCGTGCAGGTTGCGGTACGAAAAGAATTCAGGAATATGATCCACTCCGAAAATAATTTCACTCTTATCTTCGAAAAGGTCTTCATACATGGTGATGTTCACCGGAAATTCATAACCATTCCCATAAATCCAGCCCGGAAGATTGTGGTACAATGGCAGGCTTACCCCTCTTTCCCTGGTCATGCCGGTGAGCAAACGAAGATAGTCGCCATAATAGGTTCTCCAGAAGTGATGCCATTCATAATCGCGGCCACGGTCTTCTTTTGAAGCATAGGGCAGATTCCCGTCGGGCGGAAGTTCAACACTGCTGAAATCCTTGTAGTTAGTTCCCCACAGTTCGTTTATGTCATCAATGGATTTAAACTTACCTGACAAATAGGCGCTGAAACGCTCCTGCACGATGGGGCAATAATCACCCTGGTGCGCCAGCCATGAGAAAACGCCTATCTCGTTGCATATCTGCATCATGATAACTGGTCCACCAACTGATAACTGGCGTTCGCCGATAAAAGGCATGATCTGATCGTACCAAAGCGCCACCTTTTCAAGGTAGATGGGATGAAACAGGCTGACACCATCGCTGGGAACTTTTTCACCTCTGCTGTTGCGCATTTTGACTTCTTCGTCGAATTGTTCCAGAAACCAATCGGGCAATCCGGCTCCACGGGTCTCAGCCAGGATAAAAGGCCCAGGCTTTAATATACATTTTAACCCGTGCGCCTGGCATTTGCTGAGCCAGCCTTTCAGATCGCGCTCCGGAATGGATGTGCCTTCAAAATCAAAAACTCCTTCTACCGGTTCGTGCCACGCCCAGGGCACGTAGGTGCTTACCGTTGTTAAACCGGCCTCCATGGCTGCTTCCAGGTGTGTATCCCACAACTCACGCTTTATCCTGAAGTAATGTATTTCTCCTGAAATAAGAAAAACCTTTTTATCGTCAAGGTAAAAGCTGTCTTTTTTAATGCTGAATGTCATTCCTTTGTTTTTTTCTGGTAATTAACTGTTTATTCGTTATTTATGATCGCCTTTTTGCTGTTCCGCATTTCTCAGTTTCAGAAGATTCTTAATTTCCAGGCTCCGTTTTTCCGTTAATGAATAGCGAAGAACAAAGAAAATTGAAAAAATACTTAATAACATGGGTAATCCAATCTCTACCACTCGCATCATTAACAAAGTATAAGGCGACTGAATTGTCAGTTGAACGGTATCAGTTTCGAGGTTGCCCAACTCTTTATCAAGTAGATTCAGCGGCATATATGTGTTAATTTCTGCCAGCTTTTTATCGACACCGATGCTGTTTTGTATAATTTTAACGTAGTGGTCCCTGCTTTTATCCGATTCCATCGATTTGCCTTCAAGGTGGGCCAGAAGCTCAAAGGAATTCAACCTCGCTTTCTCAAGTTTCGGTTGAAGTATCAATGGGATAGCTTTGGTAATAAGGGTTTCGATCAATGAGTCAGGCGATTGGGTGCTGATATTTCCTAATTGTACCTGCAGTTTCTCCAATTCACTTATCGTTGATTTTGTGGTTAAGATTACTTCCGACAACTTATTTTTTCGCTGACTTTTGTATTCTTCAACATTCTGATAGGTTTCGTCCTGCTTTTTTACCAATTCCTTTTCAAGGACTTTCACATAGAGTTTAGAGTCATCGATCGCTTCTGTTACTTCTTTCTTTGTGTTTTGAAGCAATGTTGTATTTGCTCCCGACACACCCTGATCGCCTTGCCAGTAAGTGATATCGCTGCGAAGTTCCCTGATATTTCCCTGTAATTTATCCACTTTGGTTACCTGCGTTTCATCAAAAAGGGTAAATACAATCAGTGCACCGGCGATCAGGCTGGCGAGTGCGGTTCCCATTTTAATAAACCACCAGAATACCGAATAGAAACTACCTTCGGAACGGTGCCCGGTTTTAAGTTCATCTTCATCGCAAATATCTCCTACCATTGATGATCCCAGGGTAAAGAAGAACAGCATTCCGGCAGAAAGCAGCACAGTGGGGATAAGTACAAGGTAAGGATAGGTTGGATTGTAGCATACAATTTTTGAAGCTTGTGCTAAAACCATCAAAATAATCGCAATAGTGAGTGTTTTCCTTTTCCCTAGCCTGGGACTTATCCAGTTGAGCGGAAAAACTGCCAGTACTCCGGTAATAGCCCAGAGTGTGCCATTAATCCCAAGAAGGGTCGCACCTGCTACTTTGTCACCTCCATAAATGTAGAAAATGGGAATATAAGATCCCAGCAGGCTTACAAAATTAAAACCCATGGCCAATGTGAAAATGGTTAGCGTCAACATGATGAAATTCCTGTTGTTGGCAGTACGCTTCATATCGGTCCAAAAGGGTGTTTTTTCCTGAGTTTCAACTTTTTTAAACCCGGGCTCACGTAATTTGAGAAACCACCAGAAAGAGAGGGGGATCAGGATCGCTGCGATAAGAATGGAAACGTATCGCATGCCATCCACTTCATTACCGCCCGGGCCTTTGAAAACCTCCATACTGGCGAGTGCAAAAAGCCAGGGCGTACTCATAGCAAAAAGGTTACCAACAAAGCTCTTGGCACTGAAAAGTCGGGTGCGTTCGTGGTAGTCGGTCGTCATTTCCATTCCCAGGGCTCCATGAGGTATCTCAAAAACATCAACTGCAGTAAAGAAAATCAGCAATGAGATCAGGATATAGACAAGCTGAAAAGCCTGAAAACCCGCATCAGTTGGAAACCAGCTATGAATCAGATCTCCTTTTGGTATCCACCAGATAACGACAAATGATAAGGCAACGGCTATTCCACCAAGCAATAGGTAAGGGCGCCGGCGTCCCCAACGGGTTCGGGTGTTATCCGAAAGATGGCCTATGATTGGAGCCGAAAGGGCATCCCACAAACGGGGAACTATCAGTATGGCTCCCAGCCAGAAAGCACTTAACCCAAGGCTTATATTGCCCATCAGGCCTACCAGTATTCCGGCTACATTGAATAGCGCAATGGGAATAATGCCCCCTGCACCATAAGCAGCCAACTGTGAAAAGCGGATTTTGTCTTCAGCTTTCGTGCCATGATCTACAGTATTTTTTTCTGCCATTTTTATTCAATTATAGAAGTTAGTAAAAAATCAGTATTTCTGCAGGAATCTCTTTTACCGTAATTTCTTTTTCAGAAAAGTCATTTATCTCTTTACCGTTTACAATAACCTTTGCCGGAAGTGCAGACCCATTGAAATTCCTGATTTTAATGCCGTTTGCCGGCAGCTTAACATCACCCCTGACAGAAAACCGATAGCTGGATGACTCTTTTTTAATTGCATAGGAAATCTCCCCATAGTAGGTCGGCAGATTTTCCACTGACATACCGGAGGGGGCATCAATCCAATCCTGGTAAAGTGCAGCGGCCAGCACCAATGACTGGTCATATTCATTTTCATAAACAAACATGGAACGGATGGCGTTGATAAAATCGCTGCCTACCCACGTATGAGGCATGTCGCCAATGTATTTTGGCGTTCGGTAATCTTTCCACACCACTTCGGCCCAGTGGTTCCAGCCCTGTGGCCGCTGATCGTTCAGGAAAAAGTCAATCAGTTCATGCGCACGGTCAGGCTGATCCAGAATTATAAAAGAACCTATCAGGCGATTTTCGTAGGGGGTGTAATTGATCCACTCTTTTTTACCGTCGCGCCTGTCTTTGAAAAATTCATAGTACTTATCGAAAGTGTTGTATACCTGAGGTTTGGGCAGGTTTTTCAACTCGTTGCATGGCGTTAATGCGATGGTGGTAGAAGTGGCGTCAAAATCGCCGAGTTCGGCACAGCCAGGCAGGTAATCTATTTTTTTATACTTCATTGCCAACTCCAGGGAGTTGTATAGATTCTCTTTAAAGGTATCGCGGGTCTTCTTTATTTTTTCGTACGATTCCGCCTCGCCCAGAATTTTTTGAATTTCCACCGCATCTTTCAGGCCTTTCATAATAAAGAAGTTATCCCAGTATGAGTGCATTGGCTTGGCCGAATAGCCTTCGTGGCTGATGGACTCGGGAACCAGACCATACTGCGCACGGACACTGTCGTTGCCGTTTTTGTAATGGTCGGTCGATCTTTCGGCGATCAGTGTTTCAATATATTCAACCGATTTCAGTATATATTTATTCTTTGATCTGAGAAAAGCAGTATCCCGGGTAAAATTAAAATACTCCCGGATCAGGTAGATCAACTCACCATGGCTGTCGTTCTCAGGAACCGGGTCAGGCCCCCGTGAATCAACCACGCAGGGAACTTTCCCGCTTTCGTACTGGTAACCGGCATACCAGTCAATAAAGTCTTTTACTTCCTGAACAATTCCTGATTTCAATAGCGCAGACGATGTAAGGGCGCCATCGCGGATCCAGCTTCGCTCGTAAGAGCGCGAACCGGGCTGAATTCCGACTTTATCGCGGTTAATAAGAATGTAGGCAAGGTTTGATCTGTAGGTATTCACAATCTTATCTGCAGACTCAGGCAGATTGAATCTGATGTGCCCGACTTCCTTCTTCCAGAATTCATTGGCTTTTACAGACTCAGCTTTAACAAATCCGGGATTCAGTTTGTCAATGCCTGACTCCCCATAAAATGGTACTGCAACAAAGAATTCATCCTTCGCACCGGGCCCGAGGTGGATTGAATACCTGATGATCCCATTTGCCATTCCGTTTTTATCGACTGCGGACTTGTTTCCCGGAATCACTCCTTTGCGTATCAATTCAACAGGATTGCCTTCATCAAAATCAGCCGCACCAAAGGAGTCGTATTGCCTTTGGGGAAGTATAACTTTGTCATCCACAGTAATATATCCGGGTTTCACTTCGCTGATCGAGTTTATTTTTCCGACACCCCCGGCCAGATTCAGAAACTGGTAATATGGATTTACCTGGTAAGGGCGGATTAATAAATAAAACTCAAAATCTTTCGGCTGGTTTGACTGGTTTATAAATTCATAACCGATTTCAAGGATCGAATTTTTGTTTGCTTCGCCGCTGGCAGTCACCCAGGTCTTGAATTTCAGGTTATCACATTTCCATTCGACAGTTGGAATAAAATTAAATTCTTTCCTGTTACCTGATGAGCCAAGGGATTGAACCGGTTTAACATTCTCCCAGTTATAAACGGTGTTACCCGATTTAATCATCGGCTCAATCGAAAACAGGGCCTTATCCACCTCAACCATGCCCTCTTCGTTGATCATGGCCTCCTTTACATCATTATTCACCCCTGTGATTGTCCAGTAGGAAGCCTGTTCGGAAAAATAGCGGGGAAAGTTTCCTGCCGGCGAGTTTTTGGAGGTATAAATCATGAAATCATTGGCCGTCATGGAATTTTTAACCTCCAGGAAACTTATACCGGTTACGCCGAAACTTTCAGGGCTATTGCCCTTTACCAGGTTGATTTTCAAATATTTTGCCTCAACCTCCGGCAACCTTATAAAACTTACATCACTTTGATTTGAAGTAACGGAATAAGCTTTCTCCCAGACTGTGCCATCATCCGACAAAAGAATATCGAATTGCCGGGCTGCATGGTCTTTCAGCCAGTTAATCTGCAGGCCGCCAAATTCCCTGCGCGATTTGAAATCTACAATCAGGTGCTGCTCTGCTGCATCCTTGCTCTGCCAAAAGGTTTCAGACGAATCATCGAAGATTAGACCTGGTGATTGCTTCTTTAAAGATGAGGAAGCTGTGACGACAGGTGCCGGGTAGGAAGTGCTTTCGGGAGGAAGTGCCTCAAACTTCAGGTCATCGATCCAGACAGTCCCTTTTCCTCCGACAAACGAGGCTATGGTGAACTCAATCCGGTCAATCCTTTTCAGGCTCTGATCGTTGGTGGGCCCCCAGGCGAACTGAATATGCCTTTTCTTAATCCTGATTTTCTTCCATTCGCCGGGAAAGGTGTAGTTGCGGTTGCTTACCCACCATACATTGTTACCAGTGCTGTCGATCAGTTTTATTTCAAAGTTGTTGGCCGGCGATTCGGCTTTAACGTAAAAAGTAAATTCAAAATTTTCAGGTAAATCGATCGGGAAAAGTTTCTGTATTCCGCCATAACCCGTGCCTTTGGTGAAATCATAATCAAACCGGATGGCCTTGCCGGTCATACCAGCCTCAGTGGCCAGATTAAGCTTCACCCCATCGGATTGTATAAAATACCAGCCATCTTTATTCTCAAATTCATCCAGTGATTTAACCTGTGCGGTTATGGATGACGTTGCAAAAATCAAGAAGAACAGCGCATAAACTGCCTTAATAACAAAAGTCTGATAAAAGTTTTCTGAGAAGTATTTTGTTGATTTTTTTAATCCGGGCGTATAATTCCAAAAGGAAGTCCGAAACATCCTTGCAACCTCAGGAAATAATCAGCGAAAGTGCATTATTTAAGGTATTCATAACCTAGCTTGTTCAAACCCGTTTGAATTATAGGGTCTTTCATCATATAATCCCACACCAGTCCGGTTCTGAAATTTTCGACCATGATGATCAAAGGGCCCTGGTCGATGCCGATGAAATCATTGTCAACCCATTTTGCCGTCAGGTTGAACGAATCGTAATATCCGTATTTGCCCCACAACATTTTGCCATATTTTGCATTCATCGACTTGATGGTTGGCAAAACAATCTCTGGCGCAAAAGGCAGCGATGACAAGGGACCATAGGGTGCAAGGGTGCCGTCTTCGGCAATGGTGTAGTCAGGACCACTGGTCCCTCTGCCGGCATAACCTTCAAATTTTTTATCTCCAAAATTATAACTGCCACCGGGACCGTCGCTTGCTGTAACACCCCAGCATAGTGAATCGTATCCAACCCAGCCTTTGGGATTTTCCTGCGCGTACAGGCGCTGTACATAGGTTGCCCGGCGTGAGTTTTCGAAGTAATCAATGCCTTTTTCCTTCATGTAAGTGTCAACCAGGCCACGATAATCGATAAATGCCTGCGAAAACTGATGGCCAAACAGAGGTGGAAAAGCTACATGCGAAAATCCTTTGTAAGGGGTTTTCCATTCATAGGTCGATAACCACGAATCATAGCTTTTTTCAACATCCTTCATTCCGGTTCCGGCAGCCAGCACATAAAGAAAAAGTCCTTCATTATAACCGCTCCAGCCATGATTCAACTGTCCCTTTTCAGGTGTCCAGGCCATGGAAATGCAATCCGGATGTTTACCTGTTGATGGCATTTGAAAGATATTCCAGTCCATCCTGCCCAGCAACATTGCAGAAAGCGAACGGATCTGCTTTTCCGTTTCATTGTCCAGATCGTAATAATTTCGCGCAAAAATAATTCCCATCATCAACAGGCCGGTGTCAATGGATGAAAGTTCACATTTCCATGTACGGGTACCGGATTTCATTCCGAGAAAGTGATAATAAAACCCTTTATACCCGGTTGCATTGGTATCAGCACTCTGAACCGAATTGGCAAAGAAATTCAGGATATTGAGGGTAATTTCCGCGGCCTTTTCGCGGGATATCCAGTTTCGCTGAGCACCAATGGCAAAGCAGGGAATTCCAAAACCGGTTGATGCAATGCTGGCAGGCGCCCAGCTTGCACTGCGGTCTTTAACGATCCCCTTTTCAGGATGATGTTCATTTAAAAAGAAAAGGAAAGTTTTGTACTGAATCGAATCCAGCATGGCTGTTTCAGCTGGAGTCAGCGGATAATTGATCCTTCCGTGAGATTTGAAAACGAATTCCTGGGTCCTGGCTTCAATTACTGATGAAATAAGAACCACAAGAAGTACAACCCTGGTAATGATCAAATGATTTTTCATTTTTTCTGAATCTATTGGTTTCCTGTTGATTAAAAACATTTCCAAGCTTGTGCAAATTACAAATAAAATCATTCTGCTTTGCACTCTCTGCCGGGAATTAAGAATAAAAAACAGCAAATGGATCAGGTAAAAACCTCATTCAGGATGACTCACTTGAAAATGAAGTATTTAATCCATTATTACAAAATGTTCATTTAAAACAAAATGCCTGAACTTCGGTCAGGTCCGGATAACATTTCACAAGTTTCCGGCATATATGATTTCAGTAAATATCTGATCATAAACTTATTGTTCATCAGCATAGTTTTCACATATTAAAGTCATATATAATTGCTTAAACCCTGAACAGAATCTTCAACGTTTTTTCAGGAATAAAATCATTAAGATCGAATTAAGAAAATAAAATACGCCCTTTTCCGATAAAAATTATGAGATTACCACGGTGAGCCTGTCTGCCTGTGCAGACAGGCAGGCTCCCTTTGGTCGGTTCTTCGCTAACGCTCTGAAAGACTTTGATTTACATGGTTTACAAGGAAAGGTGGCTAATGTATTGTGATTCTCAATCCCGCACCTGCGGGAAAGTGAAGCGAAGAATCTCATGAGTCATTTCAAAAGTTTACCGGGCAATCATGAATAAAAAAACAAATTGATTGGAAAGTCAGGCAACCTATTGGAAAATTTTTGTCTTTATGATTAACTCATGTCACATTCTATTACATTTGTTGTTGACTTTTGAAATAAGTATTCATGAATCATAAATCAAATCCTGCAATATGACTCACCGGTTTTTACTCATTTTTATAATCTCAGTCTTCTCAACCCTGATATCAAAAGCTGAATGGGTTCCCTTTTCCAAAGACAAGACAAAAGCCACCCCGCCTGCTGTAACCTTAATTAGCAGTGATGAAAAGAGCACTGTTTTCAGGGTTGATCTTTCAGGTTTTGACTTGCAGGAGTTGATTTCAGAAGGTAAATCCTACCAGGTGGTAGATTTACTCACTGAATCTCATACCACTACACCCGGAAGCCCATTGATACCATACCTGGCTGAAATCCTGGCAGTTCCGGATCAGGCAGGAATAACAGTTGAAGTCATTAATACGGGTAAAATACTGACTTTTAAAAATATGCACCTGCCCCCTGCCCGGCAGAGTCAATGGGAAGGCCAGGCTGCCCGTTCTGTCGATGAGAACCCGGAAGCCTATCGTTCTGAAACTCCTTTTCCTGAAAGCAATGTTCTGACCGATCCTCCCACGGTATTCCGCGATTTCCGGATAGCCCGTGTTTCGGTTTACCCGGTGAGATATACTGCCTCGAAAAATGAACTTCAGATCACATCATCCATAACAATCCGGGTTAATTATGGCAAAGGACCGGTTGTTAATCCGAAAAACACACCAAGAAAGAAAATTGCCCCTTCGTATGGAAAAATCTACCGCAGCACCATCCTGAATTATCAGGAGATGTTGAATGCCTGGTATAGGGGTGTTGAAGATGGACGCGAAGTAATGTTGTGCATCATGCCCGATAATTTCTACAATAGTTTTCAGGGATACGCAACATGGAAAAGGCAAACCGGAACCGATGTTCACATTACCAAATTCAGTGAAATTGGAGCCAATGCAAGCAATCCTGTTCCTATTAAAAACCATATTACCGATGCTTACAATAATTGGGACAACCCTCCTACCTATGTGCTTATGATTGGTGATGACGGGAAATTCCCAAAAAAAATTGCGACTTATCCTGATTATTCATTCCCATGGGATGAATATTTTGTAACTGTTGATGGTCTTGACTTTATGCCGGATGTTATGGTCGGCCGGTTTACCAATGAAACCGATTATACCTTGCAGGTAATGGTAAACAAATTCAAAAGTTATGAAAAAACACCCTATGTAACTGATCCTACGTGGTTTAAAAAAGGTGTTTGTTGTTCAAACAATGCCTATGTCTCACAGGTAAACACGAAAAGATTTGCGGCCAATGTGATGTTGAACGATGGTGGTTTTACCAGCGTGGATACGCTCATGAGCGACGGAGATCCCTGGTCGGGGCAGGAATGCACGGTTGATCTGGATGACGTAACCTCTGCAATCAACAATGGCAGAAGCTTTCTGAACTACCGGGGCGAAGGATGGGATAGTGGCTGGTCTGCTTCCTGTTACTACTTTCAGGTACAGGATGTTACCGGTCTGACAAACAGCCAGAAGATGCCATTCGTTACAAGCATCGGTTGTGGTGTGGCCATGTTCGACTCAGGAAATGGAAATTGCTTCGGTGAAGAGTGGATTGAAACCGGAACACCGACCAGTCCCAAAGGAGCAGCATGTTTCATCGGACCGACCTCAAACACCCACACAGCCTACAACAACAGCATCGATAGAGGCATCTATATCGGGATGTTCCGTGAAGGAATGGATACTCCGGGACAGGCGATGATGCGTGGTAAACTTTTTTTGTATAATACCTGGGGAGTCAACGATATGTGGGTTGAGTACCACTACAAAATATACTGTATCCTGGGCGATCCCAGCATCCATATCTGGAAAGATCTGCCACAACTGGTAACCTGCAATTACCCGGCGTCCATCAATGTCGGCGACAACCATATGGAAGTTTCGGTTGAGCATCTGTCATCCGGAGAACCAGTTAACAACGCCCAGGTTTGCATTACCGGGGCTGAGCTTTTTGTTACAGGCTTTACCAATGAAGAAGGTGTTGCAATCCTCGATTTTGTTCCTGAAACTGAAGAGGCCCTTACCATTACCATTCGCGGAGGCAATGTGATCCCATTCCAGGGAGTAATCAATGTTGTGCGACCTGCAACATTGGTTATCCCTGAAAACGACCCTGTTGTTGATGACCTTGACGGGAATAACGATAACATGGTAAACCCCAACGAAAACTGCAGCATCACTTATACACTCAAAAACTGGGGTTCTGGAACTGCCGCCGGTGTATTGGCTTCAATTTCAACTACCAGTAATGAGTTTGTTGAAATCATCACCACCAATCCGGTTAATTTTGGTAGCATAGCTGCAGGTGGCACAGTTACAGGAACTCCGTTTCAATTTTTCGTAAAACCTGCATGCAGAATGGGGCAGATAATTGATTTTCAACTTCATGTAACCAGTGGGACTTTATCATGGGATTATCCGTTTCAAACAGAAGTACTAGCGTGCGATCTCAATGTTAAGAAATATGTTGTACATGATTTCAGTGCGTCTGAACCAAATTACAGGTTAGATCCCGGCGAAACAGTTGCCCTGGTGCTTGAGCTTGAAAATATTGGGTTGGATATAGCATCAGATGTATCAGGCACCCTGAGCTCCGGTAGTCCTTACATTGAGATGATTGATTCTTATGGAGAATTCGGGTCAATGAGCGTTAATGATACTTCATTGAATAACACCAATTATTTTAAATTCAGTCTGTCACCCTCCTGTCCTGCAGAAACCGTCATTGATTTTCAGGTCCTGGCTGAAACAGGCAGCGGACTATACCCTTATCAGGAAATCCTTGAATTCTCAATTCCGGTTTCCGCATTAGTTCCCTCAGGATACACCGGGCCCGATGCTTACGGCTATTATGCCTACGAAAACAACGACGCTTTCTATGAACAAACCCCTGTTTTTAACTGGGTGGAAATTTCAGGCATTGGAACTGCAATTAATACCAATGGAGCAAGTGAATTCACCAAAACCATAAATCTACCGTTTGGTTTCAAATACTATGGAACAACTTTCAGTCAGATCAGGGTAAGTACCGACGGTTGGATAGCTTTCGGCAGTGGAACACAGACGACTGTTAACAATCAGACGATACCCAATGATGACAATATTAACAATATGGTAGCTATCTATTGGGACAATCTTTTCAATACCGATTATGTAAACGGTGATATCCTGACGTATAATGATCCGATCAATCATCGCTTTATCGTTGAATGGAACGGCGTAACCATTAATTCAGAGGGCACCAGTGAAGGGTGGGCAACATTTGAAGTCATCCTTCTTGATCCCGCATTTTACAACACAGTTACCGGTGACGGGGAAATTCTTATGCAGTATTTCAGAGCTGACGATGTTATCAGCATGACAACAGGTATTGAAAATGCTACTCAGGACATCGCGCTGTTATATCTGTATAACAATAGCTACCACCCTACCGCATCAGAAATCAAGGCCGGAACAGCGATAAAATTTACAACAAATCCACCGTTTGAAAGTATAATCACTTCAGTAAATGGCCCTTCAACTGCACAACCCGGTTTTACCCTTGAACAAAACAAGCCCAACCCATTCCATTCAAACACAACGATCGGATACACAGTTACTCAACCTGGTTTTGTGAGCCTGAATATTTATGATACGAGGGGTGTTCTGGTAAAATCCCTGTTCAGCGGGCAGCAACCGGCCGGACATCACAATATGTTCTGGGATGGTTCCGACAACAAAGGTTCTGCAACCAGCCCCGGAATTTATTTCTACCGCTTACAAACCGACGACAATTCCCTGACAATGAAAATGATCAGGTTGAATTAGCAATTTTTACTTGTTATACAGGGTGGGTAAATGTATAGTTCCTATATTCTGCTGGGTATTCTTTCCATAATTGTTTTTTCCGGTATCCTGGAATATATCCGTCACCAGCGACGGATATATTCCATACCTATCCGGATTCATGTGAACGGAACCAGGGGAAAATCGAGCGTTACCCGCCTGATTGGTGCCGGATTGCGGGCCGGAGGAATCAGCAACATCACAAAAGTCACAGGCACCTTTCCCAGGCTGATTCTTGAAGATGGCACCGAAACTTATATTCACCGCAAATCAGGCGCCAACATCATTGAACAGCTCTCCATTGTCAGATTTGCTGCTTCCCGCAGAGTTCAGGCACTGGTTATGGAGTGCATGGCATTGCAGCCCATCTACCAATCCATTACTGAAGATAAAATGATTCATTCCAACATTGGGGTGATGACCAATGTTCGCTTCGATCACATCGATATAATGGGTCACACATTGCCTGAAATAGCCGAAACCATGGGCAGAACCATCCCGAAAAAAGCTCACCTGTTTTCATCGGAAAATGTGATTCCGGATATCCTGACGAAAATTGCTGCAAAAAAGAAAACAATAGCTCATTTTATTGACCCGCAAGAAGTTACCATCGAAGAAATGGGCGGTTTCAGTTACATTGAGCACCGTGAAAATGTTTCTCTTGCCCTTGCAATTTGCCGGCATCTGGATATTGACCGTTCCATTGCCCTGAAAGGGATGTATCAGGCGATTCCTGACGAAGGAGCCCTGACCAGGCACCTGGTTGAATCGGCCGGCAAACAGATGTTTTTTTACAATGTCTTTGCTGCCAACGATCCTGATTCTACTTTGCTGATCTGGCAGAAAATCAGAAATGAAGGCGGTTTTACAGGTACACGGATTGTGTTATTGAATACCCGCCAGGACCGGCTTGACCGTGCACGCCAGTTGACGGAAATGGTGGCAAATAAAATTGGTGATGAAGCAGGTTTTCTGGTACTGATGGGGCAGTCAGGTGAAGTCGTTGAAAACATGGCTGTTGGATATGGCATGCCTAAAAACAAAATCATCAATCTTGGATATACTGAACCCGAAAAAGTTTTCGAAGCAATGCAATCCATCACCCATAAGACCTCTACTATATTCGCTATCGGCAATATGGGAGGTATGGGTGCTGCAACAGCAGAATATTTTGAACTTAAAAGCAAATCAATATGATTGAATTGGCAATCACCCTGGGACTGATCCTGAGTCTCCTGTCATACGAGGTTTTTGGATTGGCTGCAGGTGGTATCGTTGTTCCGGGATACATTGCCCTGCAATTATCACATCCCGACCGTGTCCTCGGCACACTGGGCGTTAGCCTGATGGCATTCCTGGTTATCAAGGTTTTAGGTCAGTATACCTTTCTGTACGGACGCCGGCAGATGGTATTGAGCTTACTGGTGGGGGGATTGCTTGCCAATTTTTCACGACAGTTTCTTACCATTGACATTGCTTCTACAACCGTTGAATTGCAGGCCGTTGGATGGGTTATTCCAGGCCTGCTGGCACACTGGTTTGCCAAACAGGGCATCTTTAAAACCATCAGCGTTTTGTTTGTGTCATCTGTGATGGTCAGGTTGCTCATCATCCTGATTTTTGCCGGAGCCTTATTGCCAAAATAAATCAAAAGTGAAAACAATGCTGAACTACAGAGCAAAATCGAACTTCGTACTGGGCTTTATTGCACTTTTGTCATTATTTGCTTTCATCGCGGTAGAGAACAGCAAAAAAGAGGTCAGGCAGGAATGGTATAAGGAGAAGCTGAGCGCCGCTAAACTTTCGCAGCAGGCAGCACTCTTCCTCAAAGATTACAGGCTTGAAGAAGGCATATTTATTGAAGAGGTGAACGATCCCAATCAAACGGCGCTTATCGGACAGGAATATACCCAGATTACAACCGACAGGGGCTATATCGACGCCAAATTGTCATCGCTGAACCCGAATCTTGCAGCGGTTATTGTGCAGTATTTAAAAGATGCAGGACTTGAGCAAAAAGATCATGTAGCGGTTGCGTTTACCGGATCATTCCCTGCGCTGAATATTTCTGTAATGGCGGCCATCGAAACATTAAAGCTACACCCAATCATCATATCTTCGGTAGGCTCATCAAACTACGGGGCCAACGACCCTTATTTCACCTGGCTTGACATGGAAAGCATTTTGAATAACAATGGTATCTTTCATAACCGGTCAGTCGCAGCCTCAATTGGCGGTGGTTTTGATGAAGGCAGGGGCCTGAGTCCGGAAGGAAGGTCAATGATTGTAGAAGCCATTGAACGCAATAAGGTTGCACTGATCAGCGAAGACCACCTCGAGAAAAGCATTGAAAAGCGAATGCAGATTTACCAAAAAGAAAGCAAAGGCGAGCCTGTTAAAGCTTTCATCAATGTCGGCGGAGGAATAGCCAGCCTGGGCCATACAGTGAATGCAGGGCTGATCCCTACCGGGCTGATTATGGAATTACCCACCATGAACTACCCAGTACGTGGCGTAATTGTGCAGATGGGCCAGAAAAAAATACCGGTAATTCAGTTGGTAAATATTAAAGAAATACTCAGTAATTTCGGATTGCCAAACAGTCCAGTTCCACTGCCCGAACCTGGAAACGGGGGTGTCTTTGTAAATATCAAATACGATCTTGTCGTAACATCAATAGCAACCTTTGTGCTTTTGCTGGTGGTTGTACTGATTTACATTGCAGAAAGAAAAGCCCACCGCCTGGGTTCAGATGTGGTGCATATTCCCTATACCCCTGCTTCTCAGGCACGTGAAAATGATGGAATAATGGAGTTATAGCAGACTATATGAAGGGCTATTTAAGGTGAAAAACAACAATTAATAAATCCGATGGATAAATCTACCCTGGTATTTATACCGGCTTCTTACAAAAGAATCAGCAAACAGTTTAATATGAAAACAATTCAGCTACTGATCATTGGATTTATGATGCTTGGCAACGCACTGTCGGCGCAGACGCAACCAAAACATAAATACCTTAAGCCGGTAAATTCGAAAAATTCAGTTTCGGTCATTATTGAAGGAAAATCCAAAGATTATTATTACCTGAGTTCAAAAGAGCCAGCTTTGATCAGATTGTCAGGCCCTGGTAAACTCCGCCTTCTGACCCGTGGACAATTTGTACCCGGTCAGGCAGGGAAAATGAAATATGAGATCGTCTACACCATCGACGGAGGAGCTCCGAAAACGTTCAGGTCAGGCGATGTTGCCCGTTCTATCAATGCGACTTACGTTAACGGAACCATGGGGGTGCCTTCTCAACTGGTAGATTTTGAAATATACCTCGGTCCCGGCCAGCACAGCATCGATTTCAAACTCAGCAAGTCCAAATCACCTGTAGCTGTCCGCTACTCATTTACTCCGGTTAAAAGCCGGAAGCAGGAGTGGATAGCTGTGCACCCTGCAAATGGCCCTGAAATAGTTGAACTGGATTCGAAAGAGACGCTGATTTCCTATTACAGGTTTTCACCTGAAAAACCACTTAAGGTAGAGCTCAACGGACCAACCGAATTGCAGGTACTCACCCGTGCTGAATTTCAATACAAGATGAGGGGTACCATCCATTACCGTATCCAGGTTAAACTTGATGGTAAAGTAATCAACTCTTATCAACTGAGCAGCAAGCGATCAGAAACAGCAACCTATAAAAATGAAAAACAACTGGTACCCGGAAAAGGCAATGAATTCGTGGTCAGTGTCCCCAGGGGAAAACATACCATTGAGATGATTCCAATGGACAAGGATAAAAACACCATTCTGGGGCGGGTTTTAATTCCGGTGAAAGATGTTAAAATTAAAAAATAAGCACAGGCCGGGCTTTTTCCTAAAATCGAACTTCGTATGAGAAACTTTACTGGCATCATCCAAATACCCCATGTTTGCAATTCAATTGCTATCATGATCCTGCTAACTGTTTTTACATACAGCGGAATTTCAGCACAAAGCAACAGCGGCAAACAGAAACCCGGCCTGAATATTTCAGCCGGGCTCACTACCTACTATGACAATAATATTCTGAAATATTCCGATAAGTATATCGATAGGTTCCTTAACAACCAGGATGAAGGCAGATTTCACATCAAAACTTACGACGATATGATCCTGTCTCCTGAAATAGAATTGAGCTCATCATACCGGCTGATAGGAAAACTGAATACTACGCTCTCCGCGGGATACAAATTAAACGCATATATTGTTAACAGCAACGTTAACAGAAGCTATTGGAGTCTGGGACTTCGTCAGTACATCACACGGAAGTCCAGCATTAAGATTTCCTGGGAGTATATTCCCGAATATTATGTACGTCATTTCAGGGACGACGACTGGGTTGAGATATACGGTTACACCCCTGAAACTTTTAAGCCATTTTCATTTTCAAAAGATAACTACGGTGCAGAATTTGTAAATACGTTTTTCCGGAATACACGATTGAAACTGATTTTCGACTATTCAACATACTATTACAACAGTCATTTTACTGAATACGACTGCAATAACAAGGCATTTGAAGTAAATCTCCGCCAGCCTCTGAATAAAAACATCAAAGCTGAGGTAAGTTATACCTATACGTTATCCAAAGCCAAAGGCTACGATGAACCGGGTGAATCAAAGCAGGATTCAGATGACTCAGATGGTTCCTTTGAGGATGACAGTTTTCTGGTCAGGGTATTCTGGGAACTCCCTGAACTTAAAAAACACAAACATTCACTTGACGCTAAAATTGAATTCGGGAACCGCTATTATACTTCTGATAAAAGCATAATTATTGATCCACTTCATGCCGGCCGCTTTGACAAAAACCTGAGGCTAAACGGAACTTATTCCTTCGATATATCAAAATCACTCGCACTTGCGGTCTTCTGCAACTGGTTTGGCAGAAATGCCTCCTCGGTTTCAGAAGAAAACAAGGAGTATATTTCGGGGGAAAAAGACTATCAGCAGAGTCAGATCGGCCTTTCAATCAATTACAGTCTGAAACTATGATTTCAGATTTTATTTTTCATTCATGAAAATATTAAAAACATTATATGAAAGCAAATTCCTGTTTTTTCCTACTGATGACCGGCCTCTTTTTGATAACCGGATGCGGAGAACCAAACGAGCCTGATACAATCGATGTTTCGGGCAATTATAAAATTGTTAAAAAGCTTCCAACCCCGGGATTTGCTCAGGATCTGGTCATTGACGATTCAAGGCTCTATATTTCGCAAGGCGAAGGGGGGCTGCTGATCGTTGATATTACCGATCCGGAAATGCCCGGGATTCTCACACAGCTAACGGAGGATGTCAGAGGTTATTCAACGAAAATCTGTTTTAAAGACTCACTGGTTTACCTTGCAGCCGGATCATTCGGAGTTACCGTTGTAAATGTGAGAGATTTCATGAATCCGGTGGTAACAGTTTCAAATCTGAATATGAAACCGGCGAGGAATCTCTATGTTACAGGAAACTATCTTTTTACAGCAATCAGTGAACAGGGGGTTAAAATTGCTGAATTGAGTTACCCGGAACAACCCGATATCAGGGGATCACTTTCTATCTTAGGGTATGCAAGCGGAATAACCAGTTCTGTTGATACGACCCGGTTATTTGTGGCGTGTGGTGAAATGGGACTTACCATACTTGATGTTACTGATTTTCAGGATGGATATCCCGAAACTGTTCCTGCCGGGTGGTGCGATACACCAGGGTATGCTGAAGATGTGGTTCTGGACGAGTCCAGATCACTTGCTTTCATTGCTGCAGGAACTGCAGGACTTCAGATTATTGACTATTCAGATACTACCGATATTCATATTGCCGGAAGTATCAGTCCGGGAGGATATGCCAAAGAACTCCTCTACAACAACGGAATGGTGTATATGACCACCGAGAAAAGCGGGCTTCAGGTGATTGATGTATCGGCGGTTTCCAGCCCGGTACTGGCAGGTTCAGTTGATACCGAATATGCCCTGGGCATAGCCATGGATGATAAGTATCTTTATATTGCAGATGAAGTGGAAGGGCTGATTGTTATTTCTAAACCATAAAAAATCAGATTGAATTAACATCCAACCTGAGCATAACCTCCCGCTTCAGGGGATTCATCTGAAAGTTCCATTCTCTGCTCTTAAAACAAGCTGAAGTTTTGAACTTCCGGGAATGTATCAGAAATTGAAATTAAGCCCAAGCGTCCAGATGCGTGGCCGTGGATATTGGAAATTGTCGATTCCACCGGATACTTCGGGATCCTGCCCGGTGTAGTTGGTAACCACAAGGGCATTCTGGACAGATGCGAAAACCTCTAAGTTAGCGTTCAATTTCGAAAGCCTGGTAAATGTGTATCCAAGATGAATATTATCAAACCGGAAAAAAGAGGCATTTTCAATATAATAATCTGAAAAATACTGAGGCGTAACAAAACCGGATTCCTGGACAGAAACCGGAATGTTTCGCAGAAAGTAAATAACTGATCCATCAATAGCCTGGTAAAATGCCATAGATGCAGTATTATTGTATATATAATTGCCGGTTACCAAACGTCCCGTAAACCCCAACTTCCAACCCAGGTAGCTCAGGTTTGCATTCAGACCGATTACAAAATCAGGATCAGGCTTTTCATATAGATATTTATTCTTCTCATTCTGTGCGACATCCCCTGGCTCTCCGCTGAAGTTGCAATAAACTCCTTCCAATGGATTGCCATCAGTATCATACACCTGACTAAACACAAAAAATGAATTCAGCGGGTACCCCTCTCTTTGTTGCATAATAAAGTTGCCAACGCCTCCTGAAATTTGTCCGGTATTAATCGTGTAAGGAGAGTTTCCACTTTTCAAACTGGTGATTTTGTTTTTGCCGTGATTAAGATTAAAACCAAGGCTCAGTGCCATTTTATCAGTTTCCAAAACACGGACGTTCATCACCAGATTATAGCCTTTGCGTTCAACTTCACCGGCATTTGCGAAAATGAAGTTATTGAAGTTTGTACCATTAGCTATCGGAATTGGTAGAATCATGCGTTTAATAAGTTGGTTATAAACCACAAAACTACCGCTTATACGATCTTTCAGCAGTGAAAACCGAACGCCATATTCCGTTGCCGAATACCGCTCATGCTTAAGGTTCAAATCCGTAACTGACCCTTGATAACCTTTACTTTTAGAAACAGAAGCATTGGAATAGAAGTTGTTCAAACCGCCCGGAGAAACACTGAAATTGAAGTGAAGTGTGAATTCATCAATGAATTTGAAGTTGCGTGAGAATGGCTCCTGTTTTACCTTCCATGCAAGGCCTAACGATGGATATCCTTCTGACCGGTTATCTTCGCTGAACCTCGAACTACCTGCAATGCTATATCCGAAATTTATAAGGTAACGGTCCATAACACTGCCCTGCATAAAGCCGAAAAATGAATATGTAATAGAAGAGTTTTCACCCCTGATACTATCGACTAAAAGATTTCCCTGTATAACTCGCTGATAACTCGTGTACTTATCCTCTATGAATGATCTTATGCTGCCTGCGGAGATGTCAATGTTACTGTTGATAGATTTAATTTTTGTAGTATAATTCAAAACCGGGTTCAGAAAGGTGGCTGTATTGGTTCCGAAGTTTCCGGTAACCCTGCCACCCTGACCACCGAAATAAGTCCATGCAGCAAGCGAATCCGATACGTCAAGGTAGTCATGCCCAAGATTCCTGTAACTTGCCTTTAGGCCTATTCTAAGGTCCGGAAGGAAATGAAAGCGATATCCGATATCAAGGTTTCCAAAGAAAAATTCTGATTTTCTCCCAAAATCAGATTGTTCAATCAGAGCTACCGGATTGGATGGGGCAATTGGGTTGGGCCGCCCGGATGATGGAAACAGGTAGGCAAAGTATCCGCCAAAGTCATTATCAGCATAAATTTGTTGGGTTGGATCCATAAATACTGCTGCACCAATAGCTTTCTGATTTGCCAGACGATTGTTGATAAAAGTCCCGTTAAGGTTCAGGTTTACTTTAAGATGGTCCCGGAAGAATGCCGGATAAATAGAAATGCCGGCAATTGTGCGCTGGTACTCTGAGGTTTTTACAATTCCTGTAGCTCCGGTATATCCAACAGAAGCCCGCCATGGAATTTTAAAATTCGTACCTGAAGCGCTCATGTAGTGATCCTGCCCGAGTCCTGACCTGTAGATCTCTTTTTGCCAGTCAGTTTCGGAATCACCAGGTAATTCCATAGCTGCCGGATTGTCGCTGAATTTTTCAGCAATCAACGCCCTGAACGATGAAGCATTAAAATTTTCAATCGGATTCACCAATTGCATCACCGCCCCTCTTGACTGATAACTGATACTAAACTTATTGTTTTGCTTATGAGTGTTGATCATAATTACACCATTACCGGCGTCCCATCCGTAAAATGATGATGCTATTCCGCCAGGAAGAAAGACTATTTCTTCAATATCCCCTGCATGGAAATTCAGTTCATCCGAAGAAACCGGAAAATTGTCAACCAGGATCAGTGGTGTTTGACTTCCCGATGAAAATCCGGTCAAATGTTGCGACATCACAAACTTTGACCCGGGAACACCATTTTCAGAATACATATATAGTCCCGGGAATTTCCCCTGAAATAAATCCTCAAGCCTCAGTATAAAGCCTCTGTTAAACCTGGATTTATCAAGCCGGTATATCAGGCCGGTGTAACTTTTACTGTTAAATGGCTCTGAAGAATCATATTGTTGACTTTTTATAGCACTGTCACCGACAGAGGATTTAGGGTTATTTTGCGCAATTGTACAATTAAAGCCAGTTAATAGGATGATAATAAAAAAAATTAATGGTCTCAGAATACATGATTTACAGTTCATACATCGAAATAGTTATAAGAATTCAATTTTTATATCATCATCATTATGAATTTTTAAGCCTTGAGTCTACTCCTAATACTAATTTTTTGATATCAAAACACAAACCCTGCCTGCGGCCGGCAGGCTACCTGCCGGCAGGCTGGAACACCAAAACCCACCAAGTTTAGTATAATGATATACAATACTTTGTGTAACCCTGACTGCCGTCGGGCAGGCTGCCTGCCGCAGGCGGAATTGGTGTCATGGAGACTTGATGTCAAATCTTCTTTTTTGACTTTTCGGAGCAGGCTCAACCTGAATTTAACATGAATCAGTTCTAAAGTCTATGCTACAATGGTTCAAAGATAGGAATTTTGATATGGCTACAAAAAATACAACAGAATTATAACCCGATCTGATCGATCAGGTAAATCCACATTTATCTGATCGATAATTCATTCCGATTCTTATTGCAAATAAACAAATACAAAAATAAAATTGTATATTTACTCCCTGTACAGGCATAAAAACTAAAACTTAAGCAAGATTTTAATTCTATCAAACCAGCTTCAATAAACTTTATTCTATTGAGATGAGAAAATTCCGGTTTGAATATAGGTTTACTGCTATTTATGTGCTTCTGGGTTTTTTATGGATATTGTTTTCCGATAGCATCCTTGGTTCCCTTATACATGATCATGATCTTCTGACACGCACTCAGACTTATAAAGGGTGGTTGTACGTTACCGTTACCGCAGTCCTGTTTTTTACCATATTAAGAAAACACCTGATTAAGCTCAGAAATGCTGAAAAAAGAGCTGTTGAAAGTGACCAATTGAAAACAGCGTTTTTACAAAATGTATCACACGAGTTACGAACACCGATGAACGGTATTATCGGGTTTGCTTCCTTACTTGACGACAACGATCTGCAGGAAGAACAAAAGAAAGAGTATATTTCGATCATAACCCAAAGTACTTACCGTTTACTTGACCTTGTAAACCAAATACTTGACATCAGTTTGATTGAAACAGGAAGCAGTCTGGTGTTGAAACAACCAGCTTATTTAAACAAATTGATGGCCGAAATCCAGGAAATCTGGTCACCGAAAATCAGTAAAGAAGTTACATTCTCATTCTCTCAAGGTTTAAATAGTCCGGAAGATTGTATTTATACAGATGAATACAAGTTAAAGCAGATACTGAATAACCTGATAAGCAATGCTGTAAAATTTACCAGTATAGGACATATTTGTGTTGGCTACTCTTTAAAAGGAAATATTCTTGAGTTTTATGTAGAAGATACCGGACTGGGAATTCCTCCGGAGAATCACACCGATATCTTTAAGCCATTTCGAAAATCAGAACCTGAATCAAACAGGTTTTACGATGGAGTGGGCGTTGGACTAGCCATCTGTAAAGGCAATCTGGATTTACTCAATGGGAAAATACACATTCATTCAGAACCCGGAACCGGTTCAATATTCCGTTTTACGATTCCCTATGAACCGGTCAGGCTGAAAGGATCCCCTATAAAGCCAACTGAAAATTTTTCTTCTTTTAATGGACTTCTTATATTGGTTGTAGAAGATGAAACACTGAATGTCTCTTACATTGAAGAAATACTTGAAGGTACAGGAATTGAAATTCATCATGCACCCAATGGGCAGGTTGCAGTGGAATTATGCAAGAATAACAGCAATTATAATCTGGTGCTGATGGACATCAGGATGCCGGTCATGAATGGCTATGAGGCCACCAGGCTGATAAAAGAACTCAGACCCGGACTCCCTGTTATCGCTCAAACAGCATACATAGCCGGCGAAGAAAGGCACAAAGCCCTCGAGGTCGGGTTTGATGCATTTTTATCGAAACCTTATCTGAAGGAAGAATTGTTAGAGGCCATTGCAAAACAATTGAGCAAGAATCCCGTAAAACTGGATCAACCTGAGTAAAATTTCCCGGTTTATTTGTTACAACTCCCTCTTAACTCATTATATCCATTGCCGCTGAAGGTCTGCGACTTGTGCCTCAAACATCCCTAAAATTAAAACATCACACCTGAAAAGCAAAAAATCGCTGGCGCAAGTCTGTGACTTGTGCCTCAAACATCCCTAAAATAAAATCACCATTTCCTTTTTAACATCGCTGGCGCAAGTCTGTGACTTGTGCCTCAACCATCCCTAAAATTAAAACATCACACCTGAAAAGCAAAAATATCGCTGGCTCAAGTCTGTGACTTGTGCCTCAACCATCCCTAAAATTAAAACATCACACCTGAAAAGCAAAAATATCGCTGGCGCAAGTCTGTGACTTGTGCCTCAAACATCCCTAAAATTAAAACATCACACCTGAAAAGCAAAAAATCGCTGGCGCAAGTCTGTGACTTGTGCCTCAACCATTCCTAAAATTAAAACATCACACCTGAAAAGCAAAAAATCGCTGGCGCAAGTCTATGACTTGTGCCTCAAACATCCCTAAAATTAACACAAAACCTGCCCCTAAAAGCAAAATCGCTGGCGCAAGTCTGCGACTTGTGCCTCAACCATCCCTAAAATTAAAACATCACACCTGAAAAGCAAAAAACCAGAGAAAGAACCTGAAAAATTCATATTTTTGATCTGAATACATTTATTATCCGGAACTGATGAATCCGTAATTATCAATCAGCAATGAGGCCTTGTTTTCAGCTAATTTTATCTTTGGGTCTGATTCTTTTATTCCTGCTTCAGTCAGGGTCATCCTCTTTTGCCCAGAATGAAACAAAGGATCTGAAGGATGTTTTCAGAGAATGGAAGGATGACACATTGAGCATGAAGGAACCCAAGCTAAAAGTCGGAAAGACCTATTTATCCGTTTTGCCAGTAATCGGCTATGGCCCTGCCAATGGATTTTTAATTGGTGGCGCTATCAGTTTTGCAAAACTTTTTGGTGAACCTCCAACCAATCTGTCATCAGGAATGATGAATTTCACGATTACTTCCAAAAAACAGTATATATTGAATGCCCGGTCAAAAATTTACCTGAAAGAAAACAAATGGTTTTTGCAGGGTGACTGGCGCTTCCTGGTTTTTACCCAGCCAACCTATGGATTGGGAATTGAATTCCTGGATATTAATAAATTACTGTTTCATCTAAATAATCTGGATGAAAATGATGTTCCTTTCGGAGAGCCCATGAAGTTCAAACAGATCAGGATTTATGAGGAAGCCGGATACAGAATCGGCAATTCAAATTTTTTTGCCGGCATGGGCATTGCCCTGGATTATCACTTCGGAATTGTTGACGAGCTGCTCGATACAGTGAAGAGCAGTCCTGAATTCTATGTAACAAAACACTACCTGTATGCGTATATGAACGATTTCAACCCGAAACAATACAACAATCAGGGGCTTAAATTCACTGTTTTAACCGACACCCGTGACAATATAAGTAATTGTTATAAAGGCTATTACGCATCGTTTTCGATTCTTCAGAATTTCAAACTCGGAGAAAACTCCCGCAATAACACACAATTGCTATATGACGCACGTTATTACCTGGGGCTGAATGCGTTGAAACCACGGCATGTGCTGGCGTTCTGGAGCTGGGGTAACATCCTGCTGACGGGCACTCCACCTTATCTCGCCCTGCCTTCCATTGGCTGGGACACCTATAACCGATCCGGCAGAGGATACATACAGGGCCGTTACCGGGGATTGAGTATGATTTATAATGAAGCTGAATACCGCTTCCCGATTTCGAAAAACGGTTTATTCGGCGGGATTCTGTTTGCAAATGTAATTGCTTCAAGCAGCTACACTCAGAATCTTTTCGATTATACAGCATTGGGAATTGGTGCCGGGGTCAGGCTGCAACTCGATAAGCTTGCACGAACCAATCTGACCGTTGATTTCGGAATGGGCACCGACCATTCTACCGGAATCTATTTCAACCTTCAGGAGACTTTCTAAGCTCTCTGTCGTGAAATGTCAATAAAAAAAGGCTGAATTTAACCCTTTTGAAAAATCTGTCTCCTTTTTTGTCAACACCTCAACGTGATTTATCATTTCCCTAAATATAAAAAGGGTATAGAAGGAAGATTTAAAACACTCCCGACTTTTGATGATTGTTTAAATTTTGTCCGGCTGTGTGAAATGGCCTGTCCTCTATGGTTCGCCTGCTGAAAATGAAATTGAAAATTTTAAACAGCCTTTAACAAAAAATTAACTGATCATACTTTATTTTTGAGTAACAAAATCACATTATGTCCGTCTAAAATAATTTAAAGGCCGGTGTTGGCTTAAACAGAATATTCATTCAAATATTCATTACCCATGTACAAAGATCTTTTCAGGCACAGCCTGAGAGCCTTAGTCCGACAGAAATCCTACGTCTTTATCAACATTCTTGGTCTGGCTACCGGCATTGCCTGCAGCCTGATCATCACCCTTTTCATCATTCATGAATTGAGCTACGACAATTATCACGAAAAGAAAGACAGAATTTACCGGCTTATTCTGAATGGTAAAATCAGCGGACAGGAAGTGAAAGTAGTCTCAACAGCTTCTCCAATCGGACCCACCATGAAGGCCGAACTTCCTGAGGTTGAAAATTTTCTGAGAATAAATGGCTGGGGCGAGACCATTGTGAAATACGAAGAAGCATTCTTTACCGAAGATTATTTTATGGAAGCCGATTCCAGCTTTTTTGAATTTTTCTCAGTTCCCCTGATCAGAGGCAATAAAAAAACAGCACTCACTGCACCACATACCCTTGTTATATCTGAAACCACAGCAGCAAAGATATTTGGTTCGGCCGACCCCATAAATAAGATGCTCAGGGTTGGAACCGACTCCACACGGTACAGGATAACAGGAGTCTTCAGGGATATTCCCGAAACAACTCATTTCGAAGCCAATATGATCGGCTCGTTTATGACTAACCCCAGGGCCAACGATAAGGAATGGTTATCCAACAGTTTTAGTACCTATGTGCTTCTGAACCCCGAAGCCAGGCCAGAATCTGTCAATGCCAAAATGGACGGTATGATTGTAAAGTATGTCGGGCCTCAGATCCTTAAATATCTGGGGATAAGCATCAAGGACTTTCTTACACAAGGGAATAAATACAATATTTACCTTCAGCCACTCAGTGAAATCCACCTCGACCCTTCTATTCAGCAGGACTTAAAACCAGCCGGAGATCCGAAATACCTGTGGATTTTCGGTAGCATAGCCGTTCTCATCATTCTGATAGCTGCCATGAACTTTATGAATCTTTCTACAGCACAGGCCTCGAAGCGTGCCAAAGAAATCGGCATTAAAAAAGTAGTTGGTTCCTCCCGTGGCATCCTGATCGGCCAGTTTATTACAGAAACCATACTGCTCTCTTTTCTTGCCCTGATGGTTGCAGTAATGATCACGGAAATTTCCTTGCCTTATTTTAACAAATTGCTTGATCTCAGGCTTAACATCGGATATTTCGCCAATTGGTACACCATTCCAGCATTGCTGGGTTTATCACTGTTCATAGGGATACTTGCCGGAAGTTATCCGGCTTTCTATATGTCGTCATTTAATCCATATACGGTGTTGAAGGGTAAACTAAGAAGCAGCCGTGGGAATATTAACCTTCGCAGTGTGTTGGTGGTTCTGCAATTTGCCATATCAATCGTACTGATTTCCGGCACCCTGATTATGTTCAGGCAGATACGCTTTATGCTGAACAAGGATCTTGGCTTCGACAAAGAAAATGTGCTTGTAATTCAAAGAGCAGATGCAATAGGCAGTCACATAAATGATTTCAAAACCACCCTGGCAAAAATCCCCGGAATTATCTCTGTAACTGCTTCAACGGCTGTACCGGGACATGGTAATAATAACAATGGTTATACGATCAAAGGCCGTCCGGAAGAAACTTTCCTCATGCAAACCAACTGGGTAGACTTTGATTACCTGAAAGTTTACGGTCACAAAATGCTTGCCGGCCGGTTTTTCGAAAAACCGAACGCCACCGATGTTGATGCCTGTATCATCAATCAGGAGGCAGCTAAAGACTTTGCATTGGTAAAGCCCTTTGAGACAAGAATCATCCGTACCGACGGCAATGGTGAAACACAAACAGTTCTTCCGGTTGTAGGAGTAGTGAAGGATTTTCACTTTGAATCGCTGCGTTCTGAAATTACGCCTCATGTAATGATGTTCAAAACAGAGGATATACAATGGGGATATTTCAGCATCAGGCTTTCGCCATCGGCAAGCCAGCAAACCATCCGTGAGATAGAAAAAACATGGCAAAACTTTACCGGAAATGATCCGATGCAGTATTTCTTTATGGACAAAGATGTAGAACAGATGTATAAAGCCGAAAGGCAGAATGCGAATCTTGCCATTGTTTTCACCGTTATCGCTATTCTGATAGCAGCACTGGGCCTTTATGGACTTACCTCTTTCACCGTACAGCAACGTACCCGGGAGATTGGCATCCGTAAAACTTTCGGAGCATCGGTAGGGCGCATCTGGTATATGATTGCAAAAGAAATACTGATCCTTCTGAGCATTTCCCTGGCCATCGCATTGCCCTTGATTTACCTTGTGGCTGATAACTGGCTGAGCAACTATCATTACCGGATCAATCCAGGGGCAGCTGACTTTATCTATGGCTTTGCCATTGCTGTATTTATTGCCATTACAACCATAAGCTACCGGGCTATCCGTGCTGCATTGGAAAATCCTGCCGTCTCGCTGAGGTATGAGTGATCGTTTCCTTTTTCAGCGAATTTTCAGGAATGCCTGGTCTATAAATCATTTCACAGCCTAAAAAAGCAATTTCACCATTCAAGGTTGCTGGTTCGCAGGTTTTACATTACAAAGTTTCATATCCTTAGTTACTTTCGCTTCATTATTATGTCGGGATGCTTTGGTTGGTGTCGATCCGAACATAATGTTTTCACTGCATCTGAGGAGGTCTTAAGCAAGCCTCCTTATTGCTTTTCTGCCCAACAATACCGGTGCAATACAGCCAATCGGATTTTTACACCATTCAACTGCAGAATATTCAATTTCAATCTCTTTTCTTTTCTCCGTTAATCAACGATGAATAGCTTTGTCAGAGATTAATGAAAATCCTCTATGATCAACTTTAAGAGCATGACCAACCGGTCAGGATACCTGGCTGCAATTTTTCTGTCTTTTTTGTTTATTCTCTGGATTGTTTGTTTTGCAGGCATTGTAATTACTTCACCGCTTTTCATGTGGACCAACCTTGAAGATTATATCCGATATGTCAGAACAAACAACCAGTTCTTTCAGAACTTTGCCAAAGTACTTATGTTACTTTTCGGTCCTGCCTGGGTGGTGTTGATCAATAGTTTTTACCAGAATGCTATGCCTGAAAACAAGGCCAATGCCAGACTCAGCCTACTGTTCGGGCTTGCATTTGCTCTGTTCATTTCTGTTCATTATTTTATACAATTAAGTACTGTAAGGCTGGGAATAGCCAGTAACAATACGGATGGACTCCTGCAACTGGTGCAGGCAAATCCGGTTTCTGCCATGTCGGCCGTCAACATGCTTGGCTGGACATTTTTTATGGGACTTTCGTCTCTTTACTTGTTTTTATCAATCAAAGATGACAGGAAGGCACGTACCACAGGATATGCATTTCTTGCAAATGCCTGCGTTTGTTTAACCGGGGGGCTTTCATTTCTTTTACAGATTGATATCATGACTTTTTTACTGATGAACCCGGGGCTTGGTGGATCAGTTATTTTTTCTGCAATTGCCTCGGCCGGTTTTTTCAGGAAGATGGAAATTGTATAATATATTTGCCTGATAAAAATATCCATCTATGAAAACCGTCCTTGCCATTTTTATTGCCCTTCACGGACTTATCCATTTTATGGGTTTTATCAAAGCATTCCGGCTGGCAGAACTCAAACAGTTGAAGAACCCGATTTCACAATCAGCCGGGCTGTTATGGCTCATTGCGGGAATACTTTTCATTTCTGTAGCCGTATTTCTACTTCTCGGGAAGGAATGGTGGTGGGTTGCTGCGGTTCCGGCAATCATTCTATCACAGGTTCTAATTATTTCTGTCTGGCAGGATGCCAGATTCGGCACCATAGCCAATGTTATAGCTGCGATTGCAGCCACACTTGTATTCGGTTCATGGAACTTCCAGAGGGCTTTTGTGAACGATTACCAGGAGGGCCTTGCCAGAACAGGTTCTCTTTCAACAAGCATCCTCACAGAGAATGATATTCAGCACCTGCCGGCTCCGGTTCAGCGATATATACGCTATACCGGCTCGCTGGGACATGAGAAAGTTCATAACATCAAATTGTGTTTCGATGGGCAGATGCGCGACAAAGGTTTAGACTGGTTCAACCTTCAATCGGAGCAATACAACTTTTTTGATACTCCGACACGCCTGTTTTATATGACCGGCAAGATGAAAGGGTTGACTGTTCCGGGTTATCATGCATACAGAAACGGCAATGCCAGCATGCAGGTAAAACTCTTCGGATTACTTCCGGTTGTTGATTCAAAGGACGGCGACCTGAACCAGGCCGAAACAGTTACTTTCCTGAATGATATGTGCCTGATGGCTCCGGCCACGCTGATCGATGAAAGAATAAAATGGGAAGAAATTGATAGTCTGTCATCAAAAGCGGTTTTCACCTGCAACGGGATCACGGTTTCTGCGATTCTTTACTTTAACGATAAAGGGCAATTGGTGAATTTTATTTCGGATGACAGGTTTGCTATTTCCGGTAAGAAATCGAGCAGGCAGCGGTTTTCAACCCCGGTGTATGACTATAAAAACATAAACGGTATCAATGTTTGTTCAAATGCTGATGCTGTCTGGCATTATCCTGAAGGAGAATTTGTTTACGGGAAATTCAAACTCCGCACCATTGAGTATAATGTAAAGGATAATAATATTGCTCCTTAAAGGTGATTCCGGTTACTTTACAAGAATTACCTTCTCAGTATCAAACGAATCACTGGTGAACAGGGTGAGGAAACATGCCCCTGAATTTAGTTTCTTTCTTAATTCCCCTGCATCAACGTGGATCTCATGAATTCCTGCAGGAAAATCCTGTTTGACCAGGGTGCTGACAACACGACCAGTCACATCCGTAGCAGATATCATCACCTGACTGCTTTTTTCGAGGTTTATCTTCAAAGTTCCATAACTACTTATTGGATTGGGCGTTACCGATAGAATTCCATATCCTCCATTCTTATGAATTCCCTCTGTCTCTTCGATATTCGTTGTTGTATAGTCTGTTGCAACCATCAGCCGGTTTGAATTCCCACCCAGCACATAGCCATTTTCAATTGACTGAATTGATTTTACAGATCCGGTTCCTCCGGGGTTTCCGGCAGCAAAAGGAGGCGACCAGGCCGTCCAGTTGATACCCCCGTCGGTTGATTCAAGAAAAAAATAATCTCCGGGATCCAAAGCAGCAATCCGGTTGTTGACACCCCTGGAAAACATTCTGACAGCAGTTTCCGAAACTTTTGTCCAATGAACTCCCCCGTCATCTGTTCTGAAAACTCCAGCATCACTGCCTGGGACAGCCGCCAATCCGATGTTTTCATCAAGCCAGCACATGTCCGTAATAAATCCCGAGATTCCTGACATGGCAACCGGAGACCAAGAAAAGCCGCCATCCTGTGTTTTATACAATCCGGGAATCCCGTCAATGTAGCATGAAACAAAACCATGAATTTCATCTGCAAAATTAACACAGGCCAGGTAAAGTTCATTGACGGGTAACCCGCCTTCTACAACCTGCCAGGTAACGCCATGGTCGCTGCTTTTATAAAGATTACCGCCACCTCCGGAAACAATGGTATAGGCTCCCAGGAAAAATCTGTCACCTGCCGGAAAAGAAAAGTTAATGAGCCGGTAATCTGGCGGAAGGCTGGCATTTCCCCATGTGTTTCCGCCATCGTGGGTATACCTGATGTCCTGATATGAACCCGCAGCACCATATTGGTCATCGAAAAAACCGATATCAGTCACCCACCTTATTCCGGGGGTTTCTGCAGGAACATACCATGTATAGCCATTGTCATCGCTTCTGTAGAAGGTTTCATTGTTGGTACCCGAGTTGGGCTGATTGTTCGCAAAAAGGATTCCGTCAGGTCGTTTATCAATAACGGTCACAGGCGCGAGGGGAAAAACTGCCAGATTATCAACACCATTGGCTACGCTGATTCCGAGATCATCCGTATAGAGTACATCACCGATCTCAGTGCCAAAAAATATCCTCGCTCCATTCTGAATAATACAATGGGATGCATTGGAGTTCCGGTCATATACGATCGACCAGTTCTGGCCTGCATCGAATGTTTCCCACAACTCGGATCCCTCTCCCGATGTAACAGACATCCAATGTAGTTCATCTAACACCAGTGTCCTGAACCGGTAATCAATGCCAGAAAACTGCTGAATAAGAACCCAGTTTTCACCGCCATCAATCGTTTTCCAGAAACCAAAATCCTCTACCGCATAACCGGTATTTTCGTTGACAAAATAGACTTCGCTTAATCCGAAGGCAGAAGGTTCCTCTAACTGATTCCAGGTGTTGCCTCCGTCAATTGTTCTGTGGAACATATTGAAACCAACCACATAAGCTTCCGAAGCACTTTTCCAGAAATGATGTCGTGCATATCCGGTACCACCGGGCCCGCGGTTTGTCCAGGAAATGCCATCATCAATTGAAACCAGTACTGTCCCGTTCTGGCCGGCAGCAGAAATACCGCCATCAGGAATTGTTGCAAGGTCATATAGCCGGCCGGCATCAGGTATCGTCTGTTCACTCCAGTTGATCCCATTATCAACACTCCGCATGATTGTTCCCTGATCCCCGGAAACAATGAGGGTACCCTGGCTGCTGATCAGTATATCATATAAATCAATGCACTCCCCGTCATTGTGCCGGATGATGGCCCAGTTTTCACCTGAATCGGTAGTCTTTAATATGTTTCCGCATCCTGTAACTGCCCAACCGGTATTCACATCCTGAAAGGCCAGTCCATAAACCGCATTTCCCTGCGGAGATGGATGTCCCCAATGATACGAAAACCCTGGGCACCCGATTGATTGCCTAAAATCAAGAAAAATAATAAACCTGATAAACAGATTCTACTGATTTTTCTGAAGCCTGTCATGATATATCTAATTTTCAACATATATTAACTGGCTTTCTGTCAAAAAGTTCAAAAAAATGAGCCTTCAAATCACAATTAGAAATTCAAAACAAAGTACAGAAATGTGATTTGTTTCAGATTACAGTTAAAATTGCTGATTTCATTTGGAGATATAATTAAAAGAAATTAGTTTTGGAGTCGGTAAACAATAATGAACAATGAATTTATCAAGAATTATATAAATTATTTCCTTGCAGCTATATTTCAGTTTATAATCAGGCTTAAAATTTCATATTCATCTTCCATCTTTCTTTTAAAAACTGACATTGGTTTCCGGAATTGCTGTTCTATTGTCTTTCGCTGCCTGTAAGGATAAGCCTGAGGATCCGGAGCCTGAACCTGTTTCCGAAAAATTTATCATAAAAGCTGCCGACCTTTCCTTTCTTCCCGAAATTGAGGATGCCGGTATTGTCTTTTACAACAGGGGTGACGAGGCAGAAGAGATGCTAACAACGCTGAAGAAAGCAGGAATGAACACTGTTCGTATCAGGCTGTGGAAAGAGCCTGTTAACGGCCGTTCAGGGTTTCCGGAAGTAAAAGCCTTTGCTGAAAAGGCAAGGTCGATGGGGTTGAAAGTGTATTTAACCGTTCATTATTCCGACACCTGGGCCGATCCGGGCAGCCAGACTATTCCAGATGCATGGAAGAGCCTGGGATACAATATTTTAAAAGACAGTTTGAAAAACTACACTGCAAAAATAGTACACGAAATAAAACCAGATTACCTGCAGATCGGCAACGAAATAAACAATGGAATGCTTTGGCCCCAGGGAAGATACATCTACCTGAACAATTTCCTTGGTTTACTCAATGCAGGATCAAAAGCAGTCAGGGAGAATGATCCGGATTGTAAGATTATGATTCACTATGCCGGAATGGACAAGGCAGATGAGTTTTTTACCAGCCTCGATACCCTCGATTACGATATCATCGGTTTATCCTACTATCCTATATGGCACGGCAAAAGCCTTGATTTACTGGAATCAATGCTTGATTCGCTGGGCAAAAAATTTAACAAACAGGTTTTTGTTGCCGAAACCTCCTACCCTTTCAGCTTTGGCTGGAATGACTGGACCACCAATGTAATCGGAGACGGGAGTCAGATCCTGGATGCTTATCCGGCAACCCCGGATGGACAAAAATCATTTGTAAGGGAGATAAAACGAATCTCAACATTTGCGGAAAGGTCGGTCGGGTTTGCTTACTGGGGCGGTGAATGGGTGGCTTTTAAAGGGCCGGAATCCCCCAACGGTTCATCCTGGGAAAACATGGCTTTTTATGATTTTGAGAATAAAGCCTTACCGGTAATTGATGCATTTGGAGAATATTAAGAGCCTGTTTAAATCTTAATAAACTGTATTAATAGGCCCGTCTTTTGGGGCGGGTTTCGAATAAATTTTACAAACAGTGGGTTTTCCTTCTATTTTGGATGAGTGTGGGATAAAAAGAAGATTATGCCAGGCAGAGTTCTTTTTAAGTGCTTGAGCCAGCTGGGGCGCAAAATGTCTTTATAAAGCACTATGTGGTTATATCTATTCAAATGAGGTGAAATTCATTATGCAGAAGCATTATTTTTTGATATTGTCTTAATATTCCCCCGCACCTGAAATTCATTTCATCTTGTGCATCTTCTTTATAGCAAAAGGTGTTTTCAGTAAACAAAAAGGAAACAAGAAAGAAATAAAATGCAAAGGCGAAAAGGCGTAAGAACAGCGAAGAGAAAGAAATGCACCGAAGAGAGACTCTGAAATTAGTGTGAAAGTTAAGGCGAGGGTCATTTCTCTCAAGCGCGCCTGATTTTAGCCATTCTTCGAAGCTTGATGGGCCTTGAAGGAACAAAGCTCATTATAAATACTTAGGAGGTATTTCCAACGAAGGAGAGAAATCTTCCCTGATTCCCTCATCTACCGCAAGGCATACATCCTCCGGTAAGCAGAAGGTGAATATCCGCTTTTGGATTTAAACATCCGGTTAAAATGGGTCGAACTTCTGAATCCGGAATCCCAGCCTATTTCAGGTATGCTCTTTTCAGGATGTTCAATAAGAAGCCGGCAGGCAGATGCCAACCGAAGCTCATTCAGGTAACCGTTGAAGGTAATCCCGATGTTCTTTTTAAAAAAGCGGCTGAACGATGTCTCTGTCATAAAAACCATATCCGCAGCATGTTTCAGGGTGATATCCCCTGAATGATGCTGGTTCAGCCAAAGGAATACCCTGTCGATCCTTTCCTGGTTCTGCTTTTTCAGGGATGGCGAATATCCCGGCGATGAAAGCAGAATGAATTCATCGGTCTTGCTTAATCCATCAAGTAAAGTCCAAAAACCTGTCAGCCATTGTAATCCTTGTTTGTTTTTTAAAAGTATCATTTCCCTGCCAGCCTCTCCGGAAACCGCCTGGCTAAATTTAATTCCCCTTGCAGAGCGTTCAATCAACCTGCGGATAGGATCAAATTCAGGCATGCCAGCCAGTGAGTTTTCAAAAATGTCAGCCCTGAAATGTACAACCAATGCCTGACAAGAATCAGGTATCAGATCGGAACCGAAAGAAGTCCAGGTGTGGGGCAGACTCGGGCCCAATAAAACGAGATCACCGGCAGTAAATGATTCAATGTGGTTGCCCACAATCCGTTCACCACTGCCTTGTAAAATAAATGTCAGTTCATGTTCAGGGTGATAATGCCAGTAAAACTCAAAAGCCGGCTGACTGATCCATAGCTGGGTATGAGAAGAATCCTGATCTATATATTCGTAACTTGCTTTCATTTCTCTTTTCACCAAATATATCAACAAATTTCAACAATTTTTCGATAACCGGATAAAATAAGGGCATTTTTTGACATAATCCGGACAAAAATAATCAGTTTTCAGCTCTATTTTTGATGAGTTCAAACCGTTTATCATGAAACATATTCTAACATTTATTATGTCTTTTACAGTTATACTGACCTCCGCTCAGACAGCGGTTGAAGATAAAAAAGAAATCAGGGACGCCTTCAGGGTCATTCAACCGTTAAATCAACAATTTCAATGGCTGGATTTTGGTGAGATTAAGCCTGAAGGATGGATCAAAGAGCAGATGAAAAAGGATATGGCAGGATTTATCGGCCACCTTGATGATTTGGTGCCCGATCTGATGGATGACAAAATCTATGGCGAAGAAAGGCTGACCAGGGACATCAAAACCAAGAATGTTGGCAATATAACCGAAGGTTTTGATCCGCAATACCTCTGGTGGAACAGCGAAACCCAGTCGAACTGGCGCGATGGATACATCCGCAATGCGATACTGCTCAACGATTCATTGCATCTTGCAAAAGCAGGAGAATATATTGCGTACCTCCTTTCCACCCAGGATAAAGATGGCTATCTGGGAATCTACGCGCCTGATCTCCGGTACAACTTTACCGATGAAAATGGGGAACTCTGGGCTAAGGTCACTGCGCTAAGGGGAGTAATGGCCTGGTATGAATACACCGGTAAGCCGGAAATTCTTGAAGCAATTCAGCGTGCCGTGAAAGATGTTATGAAGCATTATCCGGCCGATGGCTCCTCCCCTTTCAAATCCACAAAACCGTTTGCGGGTGGATTGACCCATGGGCTCGTATTTACCGATGTACTTGACCGGTTGTATCAGCTTACCGGAAATCAGGATTACCTCAACTATGCCTTATTCCTTTACCGGGATTTCTCCGAAAACATCCTGGCCGAGGATGCGCAATTGAGTAAAATTCTCGATACTACCTACAGAAACAAGGAGCATGGAGTGCATACCTATGAACATTTAAGGCCACTGACTTTGGCGTGGGTAGCTTCAGGTAATAAACAACTGGAAGCGGCACTTGATATTTATCTCGAAAGAATCCGTCAATGCACCACCCCTGCAGGTGGCCCGATCGGCGATGAATGGGTGGCCGGCCGGCACGCACATGCCACTGAAACAGGTTATGAATACTGCTCCCTGCAGGAATTACTGGATGGATACACCAACCTGCTTCAAAAAACCGGTGAAAACAGGTTTGGAGACCTGACTGAACGATTGTTCTTCAATGCAGCCCAGGGTGCCCGGCATCCTGATGAAAGCGCGATTGCTTATTGCAAAACAGACAACTCCTTCGCCATGACCGGAACCAAAAACGGAGAACCAGCCGGTAAAGAAACCCAGACCCGTTTCAAGTACTCTCCTGCCCATCAGGATGTGGCTGTTTGTTGTGTTCCCAATGCCGGCAGGATAACACCCTATTATATAAAATCAATGTGGCTGAAAGACAAAGAAGGAATTGTCTCTGCTTTACTGGGTCCCTGTAAAGTTCAGACTGAAATTAACGATGTGAAAGTTCATGTGTCTGAAGAAACAGATTATCCGTTCGGCAATTCAATTAGCTACAGGATTTCAGTTGAAAAACCGGTTTCATTTGTATTAAAAATCAGGAAGCCGGATTGGGCGAAAAGTGTCAGGCTGAATTGCAGTTATAAAGAGATTGATGGTTTCATTGTTATTGCAAAAAAATGGAAAGGTGAAGAATCCATAAAGCTTGAGTTTATTGCAGAACCGGAGCTAAAACAAGACCGGAATAACGAGAATTACTTTACCTGTGGGGCCCTGGTGTTTGCTTTGCCGGTTAAAGACAGGGAAATTGTATCCAAAACCCACCCGGTTGAAGGATTCAGGGATCTGGAATACGAAGCGGTGAATCTGGTAAAATACAGGCTCCCGGTCTCAGAAAAACCTGAAATCTCTCTGATAACCGACATAATTCCAGGAAGGCAATGGAATAGTTTTAAACTGAATACCAATCTTATAAATGAAAATACCGGCATATCTGAAAATGTAACCCTGCTCCCATTGGGCGCAACCATTCTCCGGCAGGAAACCTTCAAATATGAAGTCCAGACTACTTCAGGAACCATAAAACGGTTTAGAAATTTTCCGTCAAATTATGTGGATGAACGGAATATTGATGTCTGGCTTCCGGATGGATATAATGAGGAAAAGAAATACGCGGTCCTTTATATGCACGACGGTCAAATGCTGTTCGACAATACTATCAACTGGAATAAACAGGAATGGGGAATGGATGAAACTGCAGGTAGATTAATCACTGAAAATAAAATTAAAGACTGCATAGTCGTCGGGATCTGGAATACGCCCAAACGTCATTCCGAATATTTTCCCCGGAAACCTTTTCAGTCGCTAAGTCAGGAACAAAAAGACAAGGTGAACAAGGAACTTCAGGCCCTGGGTCGGACAACCGAAACCTTTCAACCGGTTTCAGACAACTATCTGAAATTCATCGTTGAAGAGCTTAAGCCATTTATTGATCGCACCTTTTCAACCCTGCCCGGCCGCGGGAATACCTTTATTTCCGGATCAAGCATGGGTGGATTGATTTCCATGTACGCCATCTGTGAATATCCCGCTGTTTTCGGAGGAGCAGCCTGCCTGTCAACCCATTGGCCGGGAACTTTTACCATGGAAAATAATATGGTTCCTGATGCTTTTATAAGTTACCTGGAAGCAAATTTACCCGATCCGGAAACGCATAAAATTTACTTCGACTACGGTGACCAAACCCTGGATGCCCTGTATCCGCCACTGCAAAAAAAAGCAGATGAAGTGATAATGGCCAAAGGATTTACGAAATCAAACTGGGAAACCCGCTTTTTCCCGGGTGAGGATCATAGCGAAACATCATGGGGCAGGCGATTGGATATACCTATGACTTTTTTGCTAAAAAAATAATACGATGTCCTCACCCAAATCAACAATTGCAGTTATAGTCTGTTTATTTTCAGGACTTGTTCTGCTACCGGCACAGAGCCCCTTTTCAGATTACACAATCTTTGTAAACACCTTTATTGGCACCGACGGTACAGGCCATACCTTCCCGGGTCCCTCCATGCCTTTTGGAATGGTTCAACCCGGACCGGACAACCGCGATCATGGCTGGAACTACACCAGCGGCTATCAATACCGCGATACTATAATTCAGGGCTTTTCGCAAACCCGGTTTAGTGGTACCGGCATCAGCGAAATGGGAGATATTTTGCTACTTCCGTATGCCCAAACAAATCTTAATGAATTTCATAATCAATACTTTAAAGAGACTGAAACAGCAAACCCGGGATATTACACCGTTACAAAAAAGGATCGTGTAAAAGTTGAACTGACCTGTTCCGAACGGGTCGCTTTTCACCGCTATACTTTCCCAACACAACAGGCAAGTGTACTGGCTGATTTTCAGCATGGGCTCTGTTTCCTTACCGACAGTCTAGTACTCGAAAGCAATGTAAAAACCGAAGACATGAAAACCATATCCGGTTATTGCCATACCAAAAACTGGGTGGAACGAAAGTACTTCTTCGTTGTCAAATTTGACAAGCCGTTTGTGAAATCAGAACAACTTGTTAAAGGACCGAAAGAAAATGCCCCGAAATATATTTTATCATTTAACCTCGATGAAAGTAAGGTATTGCAGGTAAAAATTGCTTTATCTACCGTAGCAGTCGAAGGAGCAAAACTTAATATGAAAACTGAAATTCCGGGTTGGGAATTCGAACAGGTGAAGAAAAACGCACAGAAAGTATGGAACGAATATTTGGGCAGAATTGAAATAGAAGCTGAGCCCAAACAAAAAGAAATCTTCTATACTTCCCTGTATCACCTGTTATTGCAGCCATCAAATATTGCTGATGTTAATGGTAAATACCGTGGTGCAGATGATCAAATCGCACAGGCACCTAACAACGAATATTATTCCACGCTTTCCATCTGGGATGTTTACAGGGGCGCTTTCCCGCTGTTACAAATTATCGCGCCTGAAAAAATCAACGGCATCATCAATACGATGCTCCTGCATCACAAAGCTGCCGGATTTCTGCCCATCTGGACAGCCTGGGGACAGGATAACTACTGCATGATCGGCAACCATGCCATCCCGATGATTCTTTCGGCTTCTAACAAAGGCTTCAATGGTTTTGATAAAAATGAAGCACTGAAAGCCATGGTTGAAACTTCAACAATTAGCCACATTAACTCCGACTGGGAGCTTTACAACAAATATGGCTATTACCCCTTCGACAAACTTGATAATGAAGCTGTTTCCCGCACCCTCGAAAGCGGTTACGACGATTGGTGCGTAGCCGGAATGGCATCAAAACTGGGCGATAACTCCACGGCTGCAACCTTTTATAAAAGGGCTGCCTTTTATAAAAACCTGTTCGACCCTGAAACAAAATTGTTTCGCGGAAAGGATACCAAAGGCAACTGGCGGACGCCGTTTGATCCACTGGCAGCCACTTCGCCCATGAACAATCCGGGCGATTATACCGAAGCCAACGCCTGGCAGTATTTCTGGACTCCTGCACAGTATGATATCACCGGAATGAAGCAGCTTTTAGGCGGAACAGATGCCTTCACCAGACAACTCAACAATTTCTTCAGCATTGAGGCACAGAATCCGGATAAATTCCTCGGACAGGAAGCCATGATCGGGCAATATGCCCATGGCAACGAACCGGGTCATCATATTGTGTATTTGTATGCTTACTCAAACACACCTAAAACAGGTCAAAAATACATTCATCGGATTATCAATGAGTTTCACAACAACACACCCGATGGAATGATCGGTAACGACGATTGCGGGCAAATGTCGGCCTGGTATATTTTATCATCACTTGGCTTTTACCCGGTTAACCCGGCAGGTAACGAATTTGTTTTTGGCGCTCCGCAATTGAAAAAAGCAACCATTCACTTATCGGGTGGAAAAGATTTTATTATAGACGCTAAAAATATTTCAAAAGAGCGTATTTATACTGAAAAGATATTTCTGGATGGTGAGCCGGTTGAAAATCCCTATATAACCTACGATCAAATAATGAACGGAGGAAACCTGAATTTTGAAATGACCAATGCCGGTGAATAATCAGGAAGGTGATACGATTAGATTGAAATAGTGCACTATAACAAACATTTAAAAGGCTTGCTAAAAAACTCCGTTAGGAGTTCCCCGTAAATAACCCCCGGTGAAGTGAAACGAAACCGGGGGTAAATGAATCGCTTTATAAACCAACCCTGTAGGGGTTGCCAATTGTAAGTTGTTGTCGGGGAACCCACTCCGGGGTTCTGTTGTATTTCGATTTTAACACCCCCAATTCCATTGGGGTTTCCGAATTCCCGGAATGTACCATATTTACAGGAAATCCCTACGGGATTCTATTTTGTCAACTTTATGAAGGTGAAGGGAAAAGTGATAAAGTTTCACAAATACCTTGCACAAAGATTTTGAATTTTCATTGTAAGATTCTGATATTGTACTTATTGTCAGTTTTTCAGCAGGCCCTAAATAATGGGCTTCATTGTAAAGCCAGAACCTGGTGAAAAAATACTTGTTAAATATTCGGTCAACTGGTTCTCTTGTCAATTTGTTGTCAAAGTGAAACGGATTAAAGCATAAACGATTAAAAACCATGCATTTGAAATTTTAGTATGCGGCATTTTAATGCATATAAAGTCTCAAGTCGTGAACCCCAGTGGCTAAATGGTACCAATCACTTAATGATTTTGGTGAAAGCAGACTTTTTCGGTAATCCTTGCTTACTGAACAAACTATAACAACAGCCTCATTTACAATCATATATATTTATTCAACAATACTTGGAGAGAAAAATAATGTTTAAGCCAATTACTTTATTAAGAACTGTGCATTCATTAATATAAGGCTGTTAAAAATATGAGCACAAGCATAAATCGCAAGTCAGTCCGCTTTTACAGTGACCCTAAACGGGTAATTGTCAGATTCTTCTTTCCCGGCCCGGAAAGCCGCGTCCAGTCTATTATTCAGAAAGTAGGCTCAATGCCCGAAGAGGCTGCGAGAATGAGCCTGAATCAAACGCTGAGGGATTTCTCCAACCGGCAAAGAAATATTTCCCGCATTTTCCAGAAACACTTCGAAAGGGTAACAGAAATCCTCAATGGCAGTGCCGGTGACATGGTAAATCTGAGCCATCATAAACAATTGTTGATTGGTGCCTATTTTACATCGGAATACTCGATTGAGTCGGCTGCTTTTTTTAATCCATCCATGGTAGAAGACCCTGACCAGACTGGACTGACAGTGGGGCAGAAACGGGTTATCATCAGCTTCAGGGCTACCGGCGAAGGCCATATATCATCCATTGTTTTCAGAGGCGGGATTTTAAATGCCAACAACGATCTTCAACTCATCCCAACCGGAAGGTTGATTGATGAAGCAGAAGCCATCAAGAATTATATTTACCATAAAGAAGAGTTTTGCAAAAAGCTCTCTGAAATGCACGCCGACGATCCTGTGGTTAAACATACCATGGATAAGCTGAGGCCTGAATTTGACTACAACCAGTTGCTGCATGCCATCGATGAAACCAAAAGAGAGCTGAGCCTGAATGAAGAACAACGAAAAAATCTTCAGACGATAAGCTGGCTGGGCGACTCACATTATGAAATCTCCTTTTCACTTGATACCGGAATATCCGACAGGGTTATTTTCCCCATCGCCGCAGCCGAAAGCAACGGCATAGAAGATGCCCGGTTTGTAAAATTTACAGACGATGACGGCAGGGTCCGCTATTATGCTACCTATACTGCCTACAATGGGTTCTCAATTATGCCCAAACTGATTGAGACAAAAGACTTTTATAACTTTAAAATCATGCCTATCCATGGCGAAAATGCCCAGAATAAGGGTATGGCACTCTTCCCGAGAAAAATCAAGGGGAAATATGCCATGTTGGCCAGGATCGATGGTATTAACAATTACATACTGTTTTCCAATAACATCAACCGCTGGGATGAAACCCACCTGTTGCAGTCACCCAAATTTCCATGGGAGTTTATTCAGGTAGGCAATTGCGGGTCTCCGATAGAAACAGAACATGGCTGGCTGGTAATAACGCATGGTGTGGGAACAATGAGAAAATATGTCATCAGCGCCATGCTGCTTGACCTTGACGACCCGACAAAAGTTATTGGACAGCTTACTGAACCGATTATTTCACCCAATGAGGAAGAACGCGAAGGGTATGTCCCAAACGTGGTTTATTCATGCGGATCCATTTTAAACAATGGCGAGCTGGTGATACCCTATGCCATGTCCGATACAGCTTCTACCTATGCAACTGTTCCGCTCGATGAACTGCTGGCCAGTTTGATGCCATCCTGGAAAGGACGGAAAAATTTGAATGATCAGCATTGCAAAGGTAGGGTCCTTGTTGTTGAAGATGAGGTAATTAACCAGAAAGTAATTTCTGAATTTCTCAAAGCCGATGGTTATGATGTAGAGATCGCCCCTGATGGTATCATCGCCCTGATGCAGATTGCAAAAGGGAGTTTCGATGTAATCCTTTCGGACATTTCCATGCCTAATTTCGATGGTTATCAGATGCTTGAGTACATAAAAGAAAACAACATTGATATACCGGTAATCTTTCTTTCCGGTCATTCAAGCGCAGACGATGAAGCCAAAGGCCTGAGGCTCGGAGCCGCCGATTATATCAGAAAGCCTGTTGACAAAAACCTGTTGTTGGCCAGACTCACAAAACTATTAAAGGTAAAAGTCTGATACTACTCAAGAAAGGGTTTAACAATCAATTGCGACAATAGCCAGGCAATGGTGCTTTCTGCACCCTGGTTTCTGTTGATACAGCCCTGTTCCATGCCATCGTTGCATCCTTTTGACTCCCTGTCAAAAACACTGATATCCAGGTCGTTGTCTCCAATAAACCAACGATAACAGCTAAGCAGCTTCGTTATGTGAGCCTCATTCCCAGTCGCAAGCAACGCACTTTTATACATGATGATCATAGCCGTTGCATCTATAGGTTGCTGTGCAAAAAGCTCATAATCGGTATCAAACCGTAACCATTTTTTATTACCCAGAAGGGAAAGCCATTCGTGTCTGAAACATTTGCTTTCCAGAAAAATCCTGCTTGTTTCCGCAACCTGAAGGTATTCCTCTTTGCCTGTTGCTGAAAATGCAAGATAAAGTGAAGCGGGGATAAGGCCGTTATCGTAAGAAAGTGAATCCTCACACCAATACCAGTTTTCCCGTTTATGTTGATCAAAGCGATGGCATAGTGTCTGCGCAATCTGATCCATCAGAAAAAGAAACCTTTCCTGATCCGGGAATCTCTTACTATAATGGTAAATCCCAAAAATGCAATTGGCGTAACCTCTGGCATAGTTCAATTTATCGAGAGCCATCATCATTGTATGAAAGGTATCCATAGCCGTTTGGAAAAGGGCATCATTCGGTGCATACCGTATCAGATAACCCAGGGCCCAGATCGACCTTCCATATGCATCATCGGATTGATCGTTCTCTAACTGCTGCCGTTCGAAGGTCAGAAAGTTCTTAACCCGGCCATCTTTCTGAACCATCAGTCGTAAGAAAGCGAAATATGTTGTAAGAAGCTTCAGATATATTTCCAGTGGCTCCCTTTTATACGCTTTGATAACAAGAAGCATAGCCCTTGCATTATCATCAAGACAATAACCATTCCTGTAACTGGGTAACAAACCATCGGCGTGCTGGAAGATCCCGGTCTCGTCAGTTAATCTCAGCAAATGAGCAATGTCAAAAACAGGTTCCGGCTGCCTGTTTACTGAACCATCCATAGGATTTTCGATGGCATTGTTGAAAACATCCAGGTAAGCCTTTCCGATTTGCGGCCATGTGATGGTTTTCCCATAATCAAAGGCTTTTTGCTGTCTTAATGCCAATGTTTCAGGATCATCAAGCGCCTTATTTACCAGGGAAGCCAGTTGGTTGTGGTTGCCAAAATCAAATAACCAGCCGCGCTCTTCGTCCAATAATGTTACTGCATGCCAGTAGGGTGTCGAAAACACCGCGCATCCGCCACTGACAGCATAACATAGTGTACCGCTGGTAATTTGTGCCTTGTTTAAGTAAGGGGTCACATAAAGATCGGCTGCTTTTAGCAAGGACATCAACTCAAGTTCACTCACATATTGATTGATAAAAACAACATGATTGTCCAGATTATACTGCTTTACAAGGCTTTTCAGATAATCCCTGTATTCTTCGCCGGAATGGCGCAACACATGTGGATGTGTCTTTCCTAAAATAACATACAATACATCCGGGTGAAGCGCTACTACAGATGGCAATGCTCTTAATACTGTTTCTATGCCCTTGCTTCTTCCGATCAGTCCGAAGGTCATCATTATTTTTCTGCCCTCCCAATTAGCCGGAGCTGGCAGTAACTTGTCTGCATTTGCTTCAAAATCGGGAACCCCATGTTCAATCAGGGCAATTTTCTCGATCGCAACATGAAATTTTTTAACCAGAAAATCAATGGCAATCCTGTTCATAATAATTACCCGGGAAGCATACAATGCAATGCGCCTCAACACTTCAGCCTGGTGAAAGCTGGGCTTTTCAAGTACAGTGTGAAAAGTACAGACAATCGGGATTTTCACCCTTCGAAGTAAAGCAAGCAAATGCAAACCACTTTCTCCTCCAAAAATTCCATACTCATGTTGTAGGAGCAATAAATCTGAACCGGAAGTATTTATGTATTCAGCCATTTTTGCATAGGCTTCAACATCCTGATCAGGAATGGTTTTTTTGACTATTTCCGGGTAAGGATAAGAGTCGATGGTATCATCCATTGCTATTACCTCAATCTCAACTTCCTGAAATTGAATCTGCGCAGCATGAAGAATCGCTTTGACAAGATTTTCAGTAAAAGTGGCAATACCACATTGACGTGGAAGATAATTTCCCAAACAAATTATTTTCATGCCTGTAAGTTTTGAAGAGTACTCATTTTAAAATATTTATTATTGGAATGGCAATGGGAACCGATTGATTGTGTTAAAATTTTCTTTAATCCGGACTGTATAAACGGCCTTATACGGGTGTGACGAAACAGCCACCCCTCGCCTGTCTTAATCTGCAGGGTGGATATTGAAAGGTAAATTGCGATGGATGAGAAAATTAACCTGGTGAATCCAGGTACTTTTTCCGTAAACGAAACAGGTCGGTTTTTTTTCAATGGAGGTGGTTATCGTGTAAAAAAGAGAAAGGCACGCGAATTCAATCAATGCGGTAAACCATTCTGATCATGCTATCCGGAAAATCATCCCTATTTGCACGGAAAATAATAAAAAAAACAATATCCATGAAACAATTTAAAATTTTCTTCGTTTATAATGAACAATAATTCACTTAAACTAACATGTCCAGACCAAAAGACGAACAAAAACGCATATCCATATTTGATGCAACGCTCACACTTGTGCTTCAGACAGGTTTTACGGGCCTGAGAATGGCCGATGTGGCGAAAAAGGCCGGGGTGGCAACAGGAACTGTATATAAGTATTTTCCATCAAAGGAAAACCTGATCGACGATTTGTTCCTGCATCAGAAAGAAATCAAACTGAAAGAAATGACCGAAGGCTATCAAGCCGGTGAGCCCTTCCTGGTATCGTTTAAACGCATGTGGACCAACTATTTTACCGGATGTATCAACAGCCCTGAAAGAATGGTATTTATTGAACAATTCTACCGTTCATCCTATATTTCTCCGGTAACAAAAGAAAAAGCGGAAATCATGATTCAGCCGGCAGAGGCCTTGCTGAACATGGCAATTGGACAGCAATTGATTAAAGATTTGCCTGCCCAGGTTATATTGAGTCAACTCATGGGTGCTGCCAATGAAATTGCAAAGTTCCACATTGATACCGGCCTTACCCCTTCAAAAGCACAACTTGAACAATACTTCGAAATGAGCTGGAGCAGCATCCGGAGATAGGCGCTAAATCAATCGTTCAGAGTTTCAGAGTTTCAATATTTCAGAGTTTCAGAATTACAGAATTAGAGGTGGCTGAGTGTTTTGCGATATAATCGTGCTAATTGACTTTGTAATGTTTCGCAAAATGTATCGAAGCCACAGAATTACAGAATTACATTGCTATAGCCTAAAAAAATGAAAAGGAAGATTAACTAAATCCCCTTCAGCCATATGAAAATAGCTCCCCTCTCCTTTTTGAGAATGGGGTGAGGGCCAAAACTCCAAACCTCAAATTTCTTAAAAAACCAACAATTCTAAAACTTCAAAAATGAACAATAATTCACCTAAAACAAAACAGACAATCTTGATTACCGGCGCTTCAAGCGGCATAGGCAAAGCCACCGCAATCTATTTTTCACAAAAAGGATGGAACGTTGCTGCTACCATGCGCGATCCTTCGAAAGAAAATGAGCTGACCGGGCACCCCGGCATCCGGCTCTATAAGTTGGATGTTACCGACTCGGATTCCGTCATTCTCGCTTTTAAAAACATCACCAATGACTTTGGGAAAATAGATGTACTGGTCAACAATGCAGGATTTGGCGCCGACGGCATTTTCGAAGCGATGGACGATGAATTTATTCGTAAACAATTCGAAACCAACGTTTTCGGATTACTACGTATGACCCGCGAAGCGATGAAGCACATGCGGCCCAACAGATCGGGTACCATTGTACAGGTAGCCAGTGTCGGTGGCAGGGTTGCATTTCCGCTTTACAGCATTTACCATGCTTCAAAATGGGCTGTTGAAGGCTTTTCTGAATCGCTGCAGTTTGAAGCGGAGCAATTCAACATCAAAATTAAAATCATAGAACCGGGAGCCATTAAAACCGAATTCTACGGTCGAAGCAGGGCATTTATAAAACCAACGGATACAAATGATTACGATGCTTTCACAGCTAAAATTGAAAAGCTGAATATGGAAACCGGAATGAAAGGAGCCGCCCCGGAAACTGTAGCCAGGACCATTTTCAGGGCTGTGACCGGCAATTCTAAAAAACTCAGGTATCCGGTTGCTTATCCCGCCAATATACTCTTGCCTATGAAGCGGTTTTTGCCTGCTTCATGGTATTATGCATTTGTAAGGAAAAGCTATGGAATATGATTCTGAATTGCTTACAATTTCCTGATTGATAGAGCGATTAAAACTTCAAAATCGCTCTATCCGGGTTTTATATCTATGACAGGCAACAATAATAATATTTAAATTTGTCAGAATCTCAGCCTGCTTCTATGAAACCAAAAAAAATTACTGCATTAGTAATTGAAAATTTTGAAATGTATAAAGGAGAGGTCATTGAATTATCCGGAACTGAGAATTTAAATATTGAGCCTGCTCCGAAAAGTAGGAAATTCAATGATTTTCATCTGTTTGACCCCAACCCCAAAGGGGAACATCTGAAAATCATTGAATTAGGAAACGCCACCTTTGAGGGATAGGTGGTCAAAGGACTTTTCAGAGCAGGCTCAATATTTACAAAGTTGCTTCAATTTTTACACATTATTTATCTGATAAAGTCATTTACCGGAATGTAAATCCTTTCCGCTTTTATAATATTAAAAAAGAAATGAGACGCCAACGGGAATTATATTGGTAATGATTATGTTGCATTTTCTTCCACGATTTCAAAAAGCTCCGGGAATTACCAATTCTTATAAGCTGCTCACTGGCATAAACCAGACTACTTTATCGGAATTTATAGGAAGGGAGAAAGACAAATTTATTATTTCCGCATAATTTTGTTATCATTAAAATAAAATGATCGTTGATTATTAAGGTTTTATGATTTGGAGAATTATGATAGAAAAAAATGATTCAATTTTAATGATTTTCTTTTAATTCAATTTGATAACCTACTGCATCAGCCAATTCCAGGATGTTCTCCATCAATGACGAATAATTAACAGATAGTATGCTGTTAACATAAGATTTGATGAAGCCAGTTTTGTCGGAAATTTTCTTTCTGCTATTCCTTTCAAGCGCGAACTCGTTTATTTGTTGAATAACAACCACATTTCTATCTTGTATTTTTTTGGCTTAGTCACCCATTATTGTATTTATACGAATGCTGTGGCTCATTCTAAAAACCAGACATACCTGATTTACTCATGCACTAGCCCAAAAACAAGTTCCTGTATTGCAATGGAGTTTTTCCTGTGAATGCTTTAAATGTTTTATTGAAGTAGGAGATATTTCCAAAGCCACTTTCAAAGCAAATATCAATTACTGATTTTTCAGAGTTCCGAAGTAATTGACAGGCTTGATTGATTCTGAATTCTGTAACTATTTCCACCAGTGTTTTTCGGGTAACATACTTAAAATACCTGCAAAAAGCTGTAGGAGTCAGGTTAGCAATTCCGGCAACAATTTTCAAAGAAACTTCATTCTGATAATTTTCGATCAGATAAGCGAAAACCTTTTGAAAACGATGAGTATCCGAAGAGCTAAATCCCAGTTCTGTAGATCGCAAATCAACGATTTCAATTTCGGCAGAGGAAGAAATGACATGCAGAATTTCAATTAAGAGGATTAGTTTTTGAACCCGGTCAGCATTGGTAAGCTTTGCCATTTTCGCTACTACTTGTTGCCTTGTTGTTCCTTTAATTATCAGGCCTGATCTGGAAAGTTCAAATAGTTTGCTGATTTCCCTGAATTCAGGCAGTTTCCAAAACATTTCACCGGCAAAGTTCTGGCTAAACTGAATAACTGTAGCGAGAACATTTTCCTCCCTTGTATCGGTTTCGTTCATCCAGCAATGTGGAACATTGGGTCCGACCAGTACCAAATCGTCTGATTCAAAATCCGATACTTTCCCGCCAATATAACGCTTCCCATAACCTTTCCTGATCCAGGTCAGCTCCATCTCAGGATGAAAATGATAGGGTGCGTCAAAATGAGCCATGTTCAGTTCGAGAATTGAAATTGAACTTTCAATCTTTGGTGTTACCTGTTCAAAAAGAGCCTTCACTTGGTCTTTATTATCAGTATTGGTAATTGAAAAATAATAAGATGGTAATATTACACAATTTCTGGCAAATTCAGAGCAATAAATACTATTTAAAGTTTAGGAAATTTGTCTTGAAATTAACTAAGTATCGAATGAAGACTTCGCTTATTGTTATTTTTATTTCTCCTGGTTTTCTGGTAAGTGGGCAAAATAATGATCAGTTTGTAAACGAGTTTTTCACCCTCGAAGCGCGTAATCCCAACAAATTCCTGGGTCAGGAAGCAATGATCGGGCAATATGCGCACGGCAACGAGCCTGGACATCATGTTGTGTATTTGTATGCCTATTCCAACACGCCAAAAACCGGGCAGAAATATATCCACCGTTTTATCAATGAGTTTCACAACAACACGCCCAACGGAATGATCGGCAACGACGACTGCGGGCAAATGTCTGCCTGGTATATCTTGTCCAGCCTGGGTTTTTATCCGGTAAATCCGGCTGGAGATGAGTTTGTTTCAGGGTCTCCGCAATTAAAAAAAGCCACTCTCCACCTATCAAAAGGGAAACAATTAGTAATTGAAAGCAAGAATTTTTCAGAAACTTCATTTTATAACGACACCCGGATTTTAAACGGAATTCAAATCAAAACACCTTTCATTACTTACAAGGAGATAATGAATGGAGGAAGTCTGAAATTTATAATGACTATAAACTAATATGTTATGAAAACAATCACACCAGCAATCATCAAATTTCTTGAGACAACCTATAATCTGACTCCGGAGCAGATTGATTTCTTTAAAAAATACAAATATATTAAGCTGAAAGAGGTACTAAATGATGAAACTCTCCGGTTTTTCAACGAAGCCATAACTGAACAGGTAAATCTGATGAATACAGATAAAACTGCTTTGGAAGATCGCTCCACCTATGACAAGGCTTTTCTTCAACTTTTTAATTTGTGGAAGGAAAATGTATTTGTTAAAGAACTGGTTTTTAGCAAGCGATTAGCAAAAATAGCCTCTGATTTAATGCAGGTTGATGGCGTACGTTTGTATCACGATCAGGCATTATTCAAAGAAGCTGGTGGCGGAATTACACCCTGGCATGCCGATCAGTATTATTGGCCTTTGGAAAGTGATAAAACCATTACTGCCTGGATGCCCTTACAGGAAACTTCATTAGACATGGGGCCTCTGGAATTTAGTGCTGGTAGTCACATTCTGGTTGAAGGTCGTGAATTGGAAATTGGAGACGAAAGCGAAGAAATTATTCAGAAAAGACTACAATCAACCAAGTTCAAACATATTGTTGAACCATTTGATGCAGGTGAAATCAGCTTTCATTCCGGATGGGTTTTTCACCGGGCAGGTGCTAATCTTTCAGACCAGATGCGAAAAGTTATGACTGTTATCTACATGGATAAAGACATGATTTTGAAAAATCCGGAAAACAAAAATCAGGTTCATGATTGGAATACCTGGTGTCCGGGAGCAACTGTCGGAGAAGTTATTAATTCACCCATCAATCCTATCCTATATTCCAGATAAATGATGGAAATAAAATATTTATGTACCTTCTGGGGATGTGAAACCCAAACGGCAAAAGAGTTTTTATCCGCTGCCATTGAAAATGGGTATAACGGTGTTGAAATTAATTTTCCGGATGACAAAAGCTTTATTTCTCAATTTCTTGAAGAACTTAATACCATCAGAAACACAATTGACAAAGATTTTGTGTTTATTGCTCAACAAGTTTTACCCAATAAAAATGAAACTGTAATTAATTACACAAAACGGATTTCGGAACGATTAGAATTTCTGGTTACTCTAAAACCAGATTACATCAATTCTCAAACTGGAAAAGATTTCTTCAATTTTAGTGAAAATTGCGAAATTATTGATCTTACACAAAGGATCTCGCAAACATATCAAATACCAATCTGGCACGAGATTCATCGGGGAAGATTTACTTTTCATTTGAAAACATTGCTTAACTATTTGGAGGTTTACCCGCAATTAAATTTAATTGCCGATTTTTCTCATTTCTGTACCGTTTCCGAAAGTCTTTTGCAGGATCAGCAAACTATTTTAAATCAGATTTATCCTAATATTCGCCACATTCATGCCCGGGTTGGTTTCAGCCAGAGTCCTCAGGTTAACAATCCCTTTGCTCCCGAATGGAAAATATGTTTAGAGCAGTTCACCACGTGGTGGCAGCAAATCATTGACATTCAAAACAAGTTGGAGTTATCTTTCTTTACGATTACACCGGAATTTGGACCATTTCCGTATATGCCTTTAGAACCTTTTACACGGAAGCCTTTGGCAAACCAGTGGGAATTAAATCTTCAGATGAAAAACTATCTACAACAAAATCTTAAATTATAATGGGGAAAAAACCAACTCAGAAAAAAACGCTTGTTGCCGTAATTGCAACTATTGCTGCAACCGGAGGGCTGCTTTTCGGCTTTGATACCGGAGTAATTTCGGGTGCAATACCTTATTTTCAAAAAAACTTTGCCCTCGACAATGACTGGGTTGAATTAATTACTACCGCGGGGCTTGCAGGTGCCGTGTTTGGCGCAATGTCATCGGGCCGGATTACTGACATTGTGGGCCGGAAAAAAGTGATTATGGCATCAGCACTCATTTTTGCCATAGGAGCATTTTGGTCAGGTTCTGCAACCAGTGCAGGTAATTTAATGGTTGCCCGCTTCTTTTTGGGTATAGCTATTGGAATATCTTCATTTGCAGTGCCTTTGTATATTGCGGAAATTTCACCGGCAAAGAGCAGAGGTACATTTGTTTCCCTGTTTCAGCTTCTTATTACAATTGGCATTTTTGTTTCCTATTTCTCTGACCTTGCTTTCGCTCTTCCGGAGGGGGCTCCAGGTTATGAGGATTGCTGGCGTCCCATGTTTTATGTAGGTGTTATTCCTGCAATCATTATGCTGGTGGGTATGATATTTTTGCCGGAAACCCCTCGCTGGCTTATTAGTAAGGGCTATATAGATAAAAGCCGTGAAGTTTTAATGAAAGTGGAAGACGCTGAACTGGTAGAGGAAACTATTTCCGGAATAAAGGAAGAAATTGAAATTGACAAGCATAACAAAACCGGTTGGAACGAAATATTTAAGCCATGGCTCCGCACTCCTTTCATAATTGCAATCGGAATTATGTTTGTACAACAATTTACAGGAATCAATACGATTATTTACTACAGTCCGAAAATATTCCTTATGGCGGGGTTTGAGGGGGCCCGGGCAGCAATTTTAGCTTCTGTAAGTGTGGGTGCTGTATGTGTAATATCATCAATTATCGCATTATTTGTTGTTGATAGATTAGGTCGGCGCAAGTTATATATGATTGGGTTAAGCGGCATGGTGGTTTCGCTTGTAGCTTTGGGATTGTGTTTTGCATCGCAATCCTCACTGGGCGATTCGGTAAAGCAAATAACGGTTGTCTTGGTTTGGATTTATATTGCTTTTTTCGCTGCAAGCCTTGGACCTTTGGGTTGGGTTCTGATTTCAGAAGTTTTCCCTTTAAAAGTACGCGGAATCGGCGCAAGCATTGGTTCGCTCTCTAACTGGTTGTTCAATGGAGTGGTGGCTTTTACGTTTTTTAAAATTGTGAAAGGGCTTACCATGCAAGGAACTGACATCACTGTAAACAACGAAAACCTCGGTAATCCGGCTGGTGCATTCTTGTTGTATGCCCTCGTTGGAATAGCAGGTCTGATCTGGGGTTACTTTTATATTCCCGAGACCAGAGGGAAATCACTTGAAATGATTGAAGATCACTGGCGGCAAGGTAAAACTCCAAGAGAATTATAAAATCGTATGCATTTACAGCAATTCAATATTCCCAACCTATTACTCGAAATAAACCGGGCTGAAATTTATGCAGTACTCGGTGTATCTGCCGAAGCACGGGGATTGGTTGATGAATATATTGATGAGGTTTTCATGAATGGTCCTGAACTTCTAAAGATTACCGGTGGATATCTCATTGTTGAAGACGTTGTAATGGATACAAAGTTAAAACAGGTTCTTGTTAATGGAATTCCATTCAACATCAAAAATATTATTTTTCAACAACTCAAGGCAAGTAAAAAAATTGCCGTTTTTGCTTGCACAATCGGGGATGCATTGTTTGAAAAATCACGTACACTGATGGTTAATAATGAAATGCTGCATGGCTATATTTACGATATATATGGAAGTCTTGCAGTTGAGAATGCGATGGAGCAGATACAAAATAATTTAAAGCTTGAAATGGCTAAAACTGGTTCAGGAATTTCAAACCGCTACAGCCCCGGATATTGCGGATGGATGGTTTCTGAGCAAAAGAAGCTGTTCAGTTTACTACCACCTGGATTCTGCGGTATTTCACTTTCCGATTCATGCCTCATGCAGCCCATAAAATCCATCAGTGGGTTTATTGGTATTGGCCCTGAGATTCATCACAAAGCTTATACCTGCGAAGTTTGCGATTCTTCCCAATGCCTTTATCGCAACTTAAAGCAAAATAAGTAATTATGGTTTTACTTTTAACCTAATAATTGAAGCATATGAACAAAAAACAACAATTCGAAAAATTACTTTCAGGTGAACTCCATTCAACTGTGTTATTCAAACCCATACTGATGCATTTTGCCGCCCGGTTTAATAAAACAACGTATGGCAAACTTGCTTCGGATTACAAAGTACTGGTTGAGTCGAACACACGCTGTATGGAATACTTCGACCTCGATACGGTAAGCCTGATCAGTGATCCTTACCGCGAAACCTCTGCTTTTGGCGCCCGTATTGAATTTATACCTGAAGGCGTTCCCAAATGCCTGAACAAAGTAATACAAAATGAGGAAGATGCCAAAAATTTAGTGATTCCTGACATTTATAATTGTGAGCGAACCCGCGACAGGATTTCAGGAGCTGCCTACTATCAGAAACTGCTAAAAGGAACTGTTCCGGTGGGAGGATGGATTGAAGGCCCGCTTGCAGAAGCCTGCGATTTAGCCGGTGTAAGTGAGATGCTGATGAATCTGATGTGCGATCCTGATTATTCAAATCTGATCATGGATAAATGCATGATAGTAGCCCGCGAATTTGCAAAAGCACAGATAAATGAAGGCTGCGACTATATTGGAATTGGCGATGCAATTTGTTCCCAGATTGATGCCTCCACTTATGATTTTTATGTTAAAGACAGGCATAAAGAACTTGTTGATCATATCCATTCGCTGGGAGCCAAAGCTAAGCTGCATATCTGCGGGAATATCGAACATTTATTGCCAGCCATCAGCAGTCTGAATGTGGATATTATTGATCTTGACTGGCAGGTTGATTTACATGAAGCCCGGAAAATATTGGGTGATAATGTAGTAATCAAAGGAAATATAAACCCTGTTATAATACAGGAAGCAACCTCACAACACCTTGAAAGCCTGGCTAAAGAACTTGTTCAACAAATGCAGGGCCAGAAATTTATTCTTTCAGGTGGCTGCGAAATCGGTGTTAATACTCCTATAACAAATCTTATGAAACTGGCTGAAATTTCAACCAAAACTAAACCAATTAACCTATAATCCATTTTAGTATGAAAATGAATATGACAGAATGGAAAAATTCCATTTTAGCAAATCCCGATAAATTAGCTGTACCGGTTATGACATATCCCGGACTTCAGCTTATTGGTAAGTCGGTTATTGATATGGTTACACTGGGAGAAGTTCAATACAACTGTGTTAAAGCATTATCCGAAAAATTTCCTGCTGTAGGCGCAATAACTTTAATTATGGATTTGTCAGTTGAAGCTGAGGCCTTTGGCAGCCATATTAACTTCAGTGAAGACGAAATTCCCACGGTTTCAAAAAGATTGATAGATTCATTTGAGCAGGTGGTTAACCTTAAAATTCCGGCAATCGGTGAAGGAAGAACTAAAAGCCATTTAAACGCAGCCCGGTTAGCTGCAGAAAATATCACAACCCGGCCGGTATTCGGCGGTATCATAGGTCCCTATTCCTTAGCTGGTCGTCTTTACGATATTACCGAAATGATGACAGCTATACTTATTGAACCTGAAGGTGCTCATGAACTTTTAAGCCTGTGCACCGCATTTTTAAAAGAGTATGCGCTGGCTTTTAAAAATGCAGGTTGTAATGGCGTTGTAATTGCTGAACCGGCTGCCGGATTACTTGCTGATTATCAATGCGAGGAGTTTTCATCCCAATATGTAAAGCAAATAGTTGATTTTGTGCAGGATGACAACTTTATGGTGGTATTGCATAATTGTGGAAATACAGTCAGCCTGGTTGAATCAATGTTAGGAACCGGGGCTTCCGGTTTTCATTTTGGAAATGCTGTTGATATGCTCGAAATTCTTCCTCAGGTTCCTTCAAACAGACTTGTGTTCGGTAATTTAGATCCTGCGGGAGTTATAAAAAATGGCACTCCGGAAATCATTAAAGTAAAAACGAAAGAACTTTTAACACGAACAGAGGAATACAACAATTTTGTAATTTCCTCCGGTTGCGATATACCACCAGGAACAAAGATCGAAAACATTGATGCCTTTTTCGAAGCCATTGCCGAGTATAATAAAGGCTGATTCAAACAGGATTAACCCATAAAGACCAAAGTTATGAATGAAATAATAGAGAAACTGACAACTTGTATTGAGTTTGGCAAAATCAATCAAAAATCACCTTTCCCGCCTTCGATGAGGGGTGAGGTTGGCGCTGATGAATTAACAAAACAGGCGTTGGAAGAAGGGATAAAACCTACCGAAATTCTGGAGCAAGGTTTAATTCCTGGCATGAATGCTGTCGGACTGAAGTTTAGCCAGGGGAAAGTGTTTGTTCCGGAAATGCTGATGGCAGCCAAAGCTATGAGTACTGCGCTGGTTCATCTGAAACCCTATTTCCAGTCAGGTGAAGTAAAACGAAAAGGAACCTTCATTATAGGCACTGTATTCGGAGATTTACATGACATTGGTAAAAACCTGGTAGCAATGACCGTAGAAGGTGCAGGATGGGAAGTAATTGATTTAGGTGTAGATGTCAAAGCCGAAACCTTTCTGGATACGCTTGAAAAGTACCCTGATAGTACAGTTGGGATTTCCGCACTGTTAACTACTACTATGGCTAACATGGAATCGGTAGTAAAAATGCTGAAAGAAAAACATCCCTCAACAAAAATTTTAGTAGGCGGTGCACCTCTCAATACTGAATTCAGCAATAAGATCGGAGCCGATTTTTATTGTCGCGATCCCCAGGGCGCAGTAGCATACCTGAACAATTTGTAAAAACGCTAAACGAAACATTTTAACTCAATTGATTGATTTTAAAATCCGTTAAAAAGCAACAAAATGAAAAAAATTGAACTTTCTCCCAAAATATACATAGTAATTGGAATGATATTTACCGGAGCAATAATGCGGCTTATTCCCCACTGGCATAATTTTACCCCGGTTGCGGCAATAGCATTGTTTGGCGGCACTTTTTTGAAACGTAAGGACCTTGCATTTCTTGTGCCGGTTTCAGCAATGTTATTGAGCGATCTTATTATCGGATTTCATTCAACAATGCTTCCTGTATACTTTAGTTTTATTGCAATTGTGGGCATTGGAATGGTATTGCAAAGCAGGCTAACTGTAATGAATACGATTTCAGCTTCATTGGCAGCATCATTTATGTTTTATCTGGTAACCAATTTTGCAAGCTGGATTTCCGGATTTATGCCCTATCCAATGAATGTCGCAGGCCTGTTACAGTCGTATATTGCTGGTTTGCCTTTCTTTTTTAATGGTTTACTTGGCGACCTGTTTTACACATCGGTATTTTTCGGGGCAGTATATTTGAAAACAAAAGGGAGTACAATAATCCTGAATAAAAACTGGCAACACTAACTATTCCAAAGGATTTGAACAGAGAGATCATTCAGGATATCGCCATCATAACCATAGATGTAAAAGTCTGACATCCTTACATAAACTCACAACCCATTTGATATGAAAAAGTATTTGTTGCTTCTCTTAATTTTCAGTTCGCTTTTCATCAATTCCTGTTCATCGTTAAATAATAAAACTATAGTAGACGAGCCGGGCTGGAACGATGAAATCTTCTACCATGTCAACCAGCGAAGTTTCTTTGATTCGAATGGTGACCGGCATGGCGATCTGAATGGCTTTGTTGAAAAGCTTGGTTATCTCAAAGAACTGGGTGTAACAACAATATTATTTACACCACTTTATGAATCAGATTTTTACCATAATTATTTTGCCAAAGATTATGAAAAAATTGATCCTGAATATGGCACAATGGAGGATTATCTTGCTTTTGTGAAAGCAGTCCATCTAAACGGCCTCAAGTTCATCATGGATATGGAAACCCAGTATGCGCAAAACGGCAACAAGTGGTTTGATGAATCCTACAAAAATCCTGCCTCACCCTATGCTGCGTTTATTCATTACAGCGATTCATTAAACCGTTACCCTGATCAGTTTTATATTCCATCGGGTTCTGATTTGAAGGAATTCAGGGCATGGCCCGACCAGAAATTATACATTGTATACCTTAACCTGAACAACCAAAAAGTAAAAGACTGGACAAAAACATTCTATACACACTGGGTTGATCCCAATGGGGATGGGAAGTTTGATGATGGTGTTGATGGCTACCGGATTGATCATATGATGGACAACCTTGACGACAGGGGGATTTTTACAAATATGTTCGTCAACTTTTGGAATCCGGTCTTCAAAAGCTGCAAGGCTATTAACCCTGACCTGTTTGTAGTCGGCGAACAATCGAACTGGGCTGAATATGGTGAAGATATGATACAGAAAAGCGGTATTGATGCAAGTTTCGGATTTCCGATTCATTTTGCCATAGCCGGAACCCCTGAATACTTCAGAGGCAGTTCGGCCGACTCGTCCTTAAAAAACAGCCTGGACGCAAATAATATAGGGAAACAAGTAACAGAAACTTTAAAGAGAATTTCGAAAGGGAAATACTATATAAACTTTCTCGAAAACCATGATACAGAACGATTTGCTTCCATCGTAAAGAAAGATAAAGAAAAGATCAGGTGCGGAGCGGTCTTAAATATTCTATTGCCTGGTATACCTTCGATATATTACGGTCAGGAACTGGGCGTTACCGGTCAGATCGGTAATTGGGGATACGACGCGAATCATATACCAGTCAGGGAAGCTTTTCCCTGGACCCCTGATCCTGATGAACCCGGCACCGCAGTGTTTTATAAAGATTCAGGGCCATGGTGGGATCAATCGTACTTTAAAACCGGTGAATCCGCCCAACTTGCCTTGTCGGTACAGCAAAAAGACCCCACTTCTCTGTGGAATTTATATTGTAAGCTCATACATTATCGCAGAACCAGCAATGCAATAAAAAACGGTGATTTTAAACTGATACAACCCGTGAAACCAGGTATTCTGGCATTTTCAAGGGAATATGCCGGCGAAAAAGTCATAGTTATCATGAATCTTTCAGATAATACAAATACCACCAGATTACTTTCCGATAAAAAACCTGATTTTCAGGAGAAAACCAGTATTCACGGCAATGATCTGGTACTTCAACCTTATGGTTTCATTATTTATCAAGAATGATAATCAAGTAAGTAATGGATACTGTGATTATGGCTTTTGTTAAGTTTAACCGAAACCAGATTTTTTAGAACTCACCTAAAATAAGATAGAACGACATGCGTTGCTATATTATACTTATCCCGATATGAAAAAACTTTGGCTGGTTGTTTTAACAATTACTGTTTTAATCCTGACTTCTTGCGGACGCGGTTCAGAAAACAGCATGAACCTGAGCCCTGAGTCAGACGAACTTTCTTCCAATGCTCTCAAAGAAAGCGGAGCAACTCCGGCGGACGAGGTAAACCGGAAACTGATCAAAACCGGAGATCTTTCATTTAAAACCGATGATCTTGATGCTACCGGAAAAAGAATAAAGGAGGCCATCCGGAAACACAAAGCCTGGATTTCCTCTGAAAATGAAAACACTTCCGGAAGACAGATTAACAGGATGGTAACCATCCGTGTGCCTGCAGACCGGTTTGATGCCATGATTGCAGACATTGGTGCAGGTGTTGAGCGGTTCGATCAGAAAAACATCAGTTCCAACGACGTAACGGAAGAATTCCTGGATGTTGAGGCCCGGCTAAAAAACCGGAAATCCCTCGAAATCAGGTATCTTGAATTGCTTTCCAAAGCTTCGACAACAGCCGATCTTCTTCAGATCGAGAACCAGATAAACATGTTGCGCGGTGAAATTGAATCCATTGAAGGAAGAATGAAATACCTGTCCAACCAGGTTGACTATTCCACCCTGACTGTAAATTATTATAAAGTGGTGCCTGTGCAGTCGCACTTGTGGAAGAAAATTGAACAGGGTTTGCAAAACGGCTGGACAGCATTGATGTATGTCATCATTCTGATTGCCACCTTATGGCCATTCCTCTTGATCGGGTTTATGGCTTATTTTGGAATCAGGATTTATCTGAAAAAGAAAAGAAAAACCAACCTCCATCCATAATGATCAGAGTAATCGGGTTTGATGCCGACGACACCCTCTGGGTAAATGAACCGAATTACCAGCAAACGGAAATTGAATTCTGCCGGATGCTGCAACCCTGGCTTTCCAGTGAAAAAACCTCACAGGAGTTATTTTCAACCGAGATGGCCAACCTGGAGTTCTATGGCTTCGGGGCCAAGGGGTTTGTTCTTTCGATGTTGGAAACGGCAGTCAGGGTAACTGAAAACCAGATCAGTGCAGGCGACCTGTTTAAAATCATTGAACTGGGAAAGGAATTGCTTGATAAGGATGTTGAATTACTTGAAGGCGTAAAATCTGTGCTGGAATCGCTGAAGGGAAACTGCAGGGTTATTCTTGCTACCAAGGGCGATCTGCTTGATCAGGAACGGAAACTCAGGAAATCAGGCCTCGAAGGCTATTTCCACCACATCGAAATCATGAGCGATAAAACTGAAAAACATTACCTGAAACTTCTTGCCCACCTGGAAATTGAACCACATGAGTTTATGATGGTTGGCAATTCGCTGAAATCGGATATCATGCCGGTTCTGAATTTAGGCGGTTATGGCGTACATGTGCCCTATCACACCACCTGGCAACATGAAAACACCAACCATTTGCCTGAAAACCCTAACTTTGCGCAGATTCAGGAATTAAGCAAACTCCCTGAATTATTGACTAAATATGAAATCAGCAATTGATCTGAATACCTGGAACAGGAAAGAACATTTTGAATTTTTCAACAACTTTGACGAACCCTTTTTCGGAATTGTTGCGGATATTGACTGTACGAACGCACTCTCTTTCTGCCGCGAAAATCAGTATTCATTCTTCCATTTCTACTTATATCAGTCACTTCGGTCAGCCAACCAGGTTGAAGCGTTCCGGTACAGAATCGAAGACGGGAAACCAGTGGTTTATGATGTTGTACATGCATCATCTACCATCAGCCGTCCGGATAAAACCTTCGGATTTTCGTTTATTCCTTTTGCGGAAAGCTTCAGTGAATTCAGTGAGTTTGTAAAAATGGAAACAACAGCCGTTGCCGCTTCCCCGGGACTCAGATTAAACGAAAATACCAGCCGGAATGATGTCATTCATTTCTCTGTTTTACCGTGGATAAGTTTTAAAGGCCTTACCCATGCCCGGCATTTTCAATACAGAGACAGTGTCCCGAAAATTACTTTCGGGAAATATTACCAGTCAGGAAACAAGTTGTTGATGCCTGTTTCGGTCAATGCCCACCATGGCCTGATGGATGCATTGCATGTGTCATTTTTTCTCGACAAATTGGAGCAGTATCTTAAATATCCTTCGGTTTAACGGCCTGAAAACATAAATCTGAAAGTGTACACATCAGCGTTCGGAACCGTACATCGCCGGTTTTCAACAAACGGTGGCATTTTTATATCTATTTGATAAATTGGCATATAGTCTATCTGGCATGATTGTTAATATAGAGGCAACAAAAAAAATCAAATCAATGAAAAATTTACCGGCCGGCTTGCTGATTGTAATTCTTTTATTAATTACTCAGCCATTCGATGCTATAGGATGCACAACTTTCTGCATGAAAGACAACAACGGTCACCTGATTTTCGGAAGAAATTTCGATTTCCCCAGTGGTCTCGGTTATGTGGAAATCAATCACCGGTCACAGATTAAAGCAGCGCATATTGCACCTCCTGAAAAACCCTTTTCATGGATTTCAAAATACGGAAGCATCAGTTTTAACCAGATCGGCCGTGAGTTTCCTTATGGCGGCATGAATGAAGCCGGGCTTGTGGTAGAGCAGATGTGGCACCAGGATGCGAAATACCCTGAAATGGATGATCGGAAAGCGCTTACTGAATTACAATGGATTCAATACCAACTGGATAATGCCGCTACTGTGGATGAAGTAATTGCTAGTGATTCCTGGCTCAGAATCTCATTTACTTCAACTGCCACCCTGCACTTTCTGGTTGCAGATGCTGAAGGAAAGGTTGCCACGATAGAATTCACAGACGGGAAAATGAATGTGCATACCGGCAGTAAATTGCCCTACGCTGCATTGGCCAATTGCTCTTATGAAACCTCCCTGGACTATAAATTGAAAAAGGAGATCGGAAATACTGAATCATTCGCCGCCTGGACAGAGAACTCATCGGGCAGGTTTAAAACAGCAGCAGATATGATGGCTTCATGGTCACCGGATAAAGGGCATATTGTTGATTACGGATTCTCCGTCCTGGAGCAGGTAGCCCAGGGAGATGCAACCCAATGGAGCATCGTCTATGATATCACTGAAAAGAAAATCTATTACAGAACAAATACCAACCCACAAATCAGAAGTCTGAATTTTAATGATTTCGATTATGCCTGCAATGGCGAAGCACTCAGGCTTGATATTCATTCAAACGAAATAAGTCTTTTTCTACCTGCAGATTTTTCAGGCAGCTATAAATTAATCTCGGATGTTTGTAATCAGGTTGAGTTTCTGAAGGGATTGCCCGAAGAGGCCAGAATTGCCACAGCACAGTTTGGCCTCGACATTAAATGTGAAAACTGATTTTTCTTAAACTCAAATAAAACATATAACTTTCAGCCTGTTGTTGTACTCCAAATATAACAATAGTCGATAACCTATTTTACCAAAGATCCATGCCTTCAGGAATAAAAGTAAGTATCCTAAGTGAAACCACGGATAATTTTGATTTTCAATATGCGGTAGTTGCATCCAGGTTTCAAAATCAGTGGATTTTCGTTCGTCACCGCGAAAGGAATACCTGGGAGATACCAGGTGGCCATATCGAGCCCGGCGAAACGCCGGAAGATGCCGCATTGCGGGAACTCAGGGAAGAAACCGGGGCAGAAATTTTCAGCATAAAACAAGTCTCTGCCTATTCAGTGGAAAAAGATGCTGTAACCACTTTTGGAATGCTCTATTTTGCAGATATTCAGGTTCTCGGCAAATTGCCGGATTCCGAAATCGCCGAAATTATGTTATTGAAACACCTTCCCGGAAAGCTCACCTACTCACTTATCCAACCTATTCTTTTTGAAGAAGTTATCAAATTTTTAGAGAAACAGACTAAGCTGTAATTGTCGTCAAATGAGGTTAAGGTTAAAGTTAAGGTTAAGGTTAAGGTTGAGATGGATACTAAACCAAGTCGAAGGGCAATCATTTCATCATTCCATCATTCCATCTATTCCATCATTCCATTATTTTTACCCCTAGCTCCTGTCGAAAGGCCATCATTCCCATCAGCTAATCAGCTAATCAACCAAATCAACTAATCTGCTAATCAACTAATCAATCAGCCAATCAGCCAATCTGCTAATCTGCTAATCTGCTAATCAACCAATCAGCTAATCTGCTAAATTTCACTATTCCCTAAGTCTATCCACCCCTTCCTGAACAAAAGCTTCGACTTCCCTGACTTCACCCGGTTTTAAATCACCCAGATAAACCGAACCTACCCTGATCCGGAACAAACGCAGGGTCGGAAAACCGGCTGCGGCCGTCATCTTTCTGATCTGCCTGTTTTTGCCTTCTGTAAGTGTAATCGATACCCAACAAGTGGGGCCATGCCTGTCGTCGCGGATTTTCTTAGTCCTTGGCGGAAATCCCGGATCAGCATCCAATAATTTAACCTTACAGGGTAAAGTCATATATTTCACACCCCTGATCCCGATTTCAACCCCCGTCCTGAGTTTTGCCAGTGCTTCCTCATTTATCAGACCATCGAGCTGAGCATAATACTCCTTTTCATGATTCTTTGCACGAACCAGTTCACTCTGCATTCCGTCGGTGGTCAGCAAAAGAAGCCCTTCACTGTGTTCGTCCAGCCTGCCAATGGGCATGGTGCCTTCCGGGAAATCATAAAGCTCACCCAAAACCCGCTTCCAGTCAAGGTCACACACAAACTGACTCATATAACCGAAGGGTTTGTGAATGATAAAATGGCGGTGCAAAGTCATGGGTTGAATTTGGTGCAAAGTTAAAACGGAATCTTTACCGGTAATATAAAATTCATGCAAACAAAATTAATCAACCATTTACACAATACCGGTTATTACAGCGCTTTACTTTCGGGCCATTTTCCCTATCTTTACCGTCCACAAACAAAGAGGTCCAATTAATGAAGCTGTCGGTTGTAATTGTTAACTACAACGTTAAGTTTTTCCTTGAGCAATGCCTTCATTCTGTTGATGCAGCCATCAAAGGGCTTGAAGCAGAGATTTTTGTGGTTGACAACAATTCGGTGGATGGTTCGGTGGAAATGGTTGCTGAAAAGTTTCCGGACGTCAGACTGATCGCAAACCGCGAGAATACAGGCTTTTCAAAAGCCAACAACCAGGCCGTTCAGCAGGCGAAAGGAGAGTATATTCTCTTACTAAATCCCGATACAGTAGTAGAACACGACACCTTCTCCAGATCGGTGGCTTTTATGGATGCCCACCCTGATGCCGGTGGTTTGGGCATTAAAATGGTTGATGGCAAGGGCCGTTATCTTCCCGAATCGAAGCGTGGCTTGCCAACGCCCATAGTTGCATTTTATAAAATATTCGGTCTTTCAGCTCTTTTTCCTAAATCAAAAATCTTCGGCAAGTATCATCTGGGCTACCTCGATAAGGAGCAGACCCATGTGGTGGATGTTCTTGCCGGAGCCTACATGATGCTCAGGCGCGAAACCCTCGACAAAACAGGCCTACTCGACGAAGATTTCTTTATGTACGGCGAAGACATCGACCTGAGCTACCGCATAACCAAATCCGGATATAGGAATTATTATTACCCTGACGCCCGCATCATTCATTACAAGGGTGAAAGCACGAAAAAATCGAGTGTTAACTATGTATTTGTGTTCTACAATGCCATGGTGATCTTCGCCCGCAAGCATTTTACGCAAAAAAACGCCCGCCTGTTTTCATTACTTATCCACATAGCCATTTACCTGAGGGCTGGCGTTGCTGTTCTCTATAGAATAATGAATAAGTTACTGTTGCCGCTTTCAGATGCTGCAGTGATATATGCAGGATCGTTGCTGATTGTTGATTACTGGGAGAGCAATGTAACTTATACGGTAGGCGGTCATTATCCACCATTGTTTTTGTTTGGTATACTTCCGGCCTATATATTTATCTGGCTATTCTCGGTACTGATCAGCGGAGGATATGATCCTCCCCTGAGATTGCGGCGCATTCTGACTGGACTGTTGGCCGGTACCATTACAATCCTGGTTTTCTACGCGCTGCTTCCGGCTGATTTTCGCTTTTCAAGGGCGTTGATTATCCTGGGTGCTATATGGGGAATGCTATCCATGACCGGGATCCGCTTCCTGCTGAACCTGGCCGGATTCAAAAATTTCAAAATCGGGGCCAACCCCAACAAGCGGTATGCCATCGCCGGTGACACCGAAGAATCGGAGAGGGTAGCCGACTTACTGAGAAAAACACTGGTAAATCCTGGTTTTATCGGGCTGGTTGGTATTAAGGACACAAAAAACAATTCGAACGGTTTTATAGGTAACATCGCACACCTGGCCGACATCATCAGTATTTACAAAATAGATGAGGTAATTTTCTGTGCCCGTGATATTCCGGCCCACCGGATCATCGATACCATGAGCCAGTTGCAGCGGAGCCCGGTTGATTTTAAAATCGCACCCCCTGAAAGCCTTGCCATTATTGGTTCCAATTCAATAAGTACGACCGGCGATCTGTATGTGATTGACATCAACTCCATCAGTAAAATAAACAACCGCAGGAACAAGCGCATTTTCGACATTTCGCTGTCAGTGATTTTACTCCCTGTTAGTCCGCTGCTGATGTGGATTACCAAAAATCCACCGGTGTTTCTCTTCAATATATTCAGGGTACTCACCGGGATACGCACCTGGATCGGTTATGCGCCAGAAACCTCCTCAGGTTCATTAAAGCCATCGATCCGGAAAGGTATACTCAATCCAACAGATCTTTTCCCCAACCGGAAGATTGATGCGGAAACCGCAATGACATTAAACATGCTTTATGCACGGGATTACCGTATAACCAATGACTTAAACATATTTTTCAAGGGTTTCAGGAGGCTGGGTAGAATGTAATCCAAAAAGGATAAAACCTTTTTAATTGAAGTTTGTTAAATACGGCAACAAGGAACATGTTTGTTCAGCACCTGTAAAGGAGCTTAAGTGTAATATAATCAATGCTATGGCAAAATTTGAAGTAATCATGCCCAAACTGGGCGAAAGCATTATCGAAGCTACAATTACCAGGTGGATAAAGAATCCCGGCGATCAGATAGAAGAAGATGATCCCATCGTTGAGATTGCCACCGATAAGGTTGACTCTGAGATCCCCTCCCCTGTTGAAGGAAAACTGATTAAAGTCCTTTTTAATGAAGGAGATGTTGTTCCTGTAGGAAAGGTAATTGCAATCATTGAAATGGACCCCGACGCAGCAGTAGAATCCACAGAAGCGACTTCTGCTTCCGTAAAAGCAGTTGTTCCGGAAATTTCCGCAGATAAGCAAACCGGAGCAGCCCCGGCTGTTGTGGAAACAGTTGAGAGTAGTTCCGACAGGTTTTATTCCCCGCTGGTAAAAAACATAGCTAAAACAGAAGGAATTTCTCAATCTGAATTGGATAAAGTTCCAGGTAGTGGAAAAGATGGACGCGTAACCAAAGAAGACCTGATGGCATATCTGAAACAACGTGGGCAGGTTCCTGCACCAGCAGCAGCAACAGCAGCAGTTGTTCAGCCTTCGGTTGCACCTCCTGCTCCGAAGCAGGCAGCACCTCCTGTTACAACATCTGCGGGCGATGAGATCGTTGAAATGGACCGTATGCGGAAACTGATCGCCGACCACATGGTTATGTCGAAACAGGTATCTCCACATGTAACATCGTTTATTGAGGTGGATGTCACCAATATGGTAAAATGGCGTGAACGGGTTAAAGACGATTTTCAGAATCGTGAAAAGGAAAAAATCACCTTCACCCCGATCTTCATTGAAACTGCCGCCCAGGCCCTCAAGGATTTTCCGGGTGTAAATGCCTCCGTTGACGGTTACAAAGTCATCCTGAGGAAAAACATCAACATTGGAATGGCTGCTGCCCTGCCAAATGGTAACCTGATTGTTCCGGTCATTAAAAATGCCGATCAGAAAAACCTGCTCGGTCTGGCAAAGGATGTTAACAGCCTGGCCAACAAAGCACGGACCAATAAACTCGAGCCGGACGATATCTCAGGAGGTACTTTCACCATCACAAACCTGGGCACATTTGGAAGCATAACCGGATCTCCGATCATCAATCAGCCACAGGTGGCTATTCTCGGGCTGGGTGTCATTAAAAAGAAGCCAGTAGTGCTTGAAACGCCTGAAGGCGACGTGATTGCAATCAGGCATATGATCATTCTTTCTCTGGCTTATGACCACAGGGTAGTTGATGGTGCCCTCGGCGGAAAGTACCTGCAAAGGATGCAGCAACTGCTCGAAAGTTTCGACACCAACCGCAGCATTTAACCTTAAAAAAGCCTAATTTCGCAGCACCATGGATTATTTCCTGGTGCTTTTTTTTATCCCTTAAAAATGAAACTGAACTTAACAAGACCGCTGGCCATTTTTGACCTGGAAACCACGGGTACGAACATCGGCTCAGACCGGATCGTTGAACTGTGCATTATTAAAATTCATCCCGATGGCCATGAAGAAGTCATGACCCGGCGAATCAATCCCGGAATTCCCATTCCTGCCGAGGTTACAGCTATTCATGGCATTTCGGATGAAGATGTGAAAAATGAACCCAAATTTGCAGAAATTGCCCCGCAACTGATACAGTTCCTGGCAAATTGTGATATGGGAGGCTACAACTCCAATAAATTTGATGTTCCGTTGCTGGTTGAGGAATTCCTACGTGCCGACCTGGACTTCGAACTGAAAGGCCGTCGTTTTGTCGATGTGCAGAACATCTTCCACAAGATGGAACCGCGCACCCTGAAGGCAGCCTACCGGTTTTACTGTAGCATGGATCTGGTGAATGCACACTCGGCCGAAGCCGACACCCGGGCAACCTATGAAGTGTTGCTCTCTCAGATTGAGCGGTATGAGGGTGTGGAGGTAATTGATAAAGACGGGAAAATATCAATCCCGGTTGTTAATGACATCAAGGCATTACACGAGTTTTCGTTCCACAACCGGAATGCCGATCTTGTCGGACATCTGATCTTTAATCCAAAAAATCAGGAAATTTTTAACTTTGGAAAACATAAAGGCAAGACCGTTGAGGAAATTTTCAATGCCGAACCTTCTTACTACGACTGGATGATGAAAGCCGACTTTCCGCTTTCAACCAAAAAAGTAATCACAGCCATCAAACTGCGCGGGTTTAACAAGAGTTCGGTAAAGATTTAGAATGGCATATTGGAATTCAGGAAGCACTGGATTAATTAGCGGATTAGCAGATTAGCAGATTAGCAAATTTCGGATTTCAGATTTCAGATTTCAGATTTACCTTCGGTATACTCAGCTCCGCGTCTCGGCTCGGCAGAAGATGAAGTGATCACTCACTCAGACCAGGCACGACGACGAGGAGGGTGGCTCATTTCTTACTTCCGTATTTTTTTACTTTATAATTTAAACTTTGAGCTTTAAGCTTTGAACTTTATACTTTACTTTTACTTTAGACTTACTTTAGACTTTTTACTCATGAAAATGATCTGCATCGGCCGCAATTACCGCGAGCATGCCAGGGAACTGAATAATCCCGTTCCATCCGAGCCGGTATTCTTTATGAAACCCGAATCGGCACAGTTACGCAACAACCAGCCATTTTTCTATCCTGAATTTTCTAAGGAAATTCATTACGAAGCCGAACTGGTGTTGCATATATGCAAGGTTGGACGCAACATTCAGGAAAAATTTGCCGGCACCTATTACGATGGTATCGGAGTCGGTATTGACTTTACCGCCCGCGATCTGCAGCAAAAAGCCAAAGAGAAAGGTTTACCCTGGGAAATGGCCAAAGCCTTCGATTTCTCTGCTCCTGTGAGTAAATTTATACCCGTTTCCGGATTCCCCGATCTGAACAATATCCGGTTTGGCCTCTACAAAAACGGCGATATTGTGCAGGATGGCAACTCTTGTGACCTGATATTTTCATTTGACACAGTGATCGCCTATGTTTCAAAATTCGTGACCCTGAAGCAGGGCGACTATATCTTTACCGGAACTCCGGCCGGAGTGGGTCCGGTTGCAGTTGGCGATCGCCTCGAAGCTTTTATCGGCGATAAGAAAATGCTGCTCTGCAATATCCGCTAATCCGTTGATCGGTATGAACCGGAAGCTAAGCACCCTTTTGAATAAACTCAAACATTCCAGGGCCTTCATTCGGATAGTTGCCGGTGTTTTGCTGTTATTTACCTATATAATCCTGGTTTGGCTTTCCAATAGTTACAATAAATACCCGGTTGAAGACTGGCGGAGTGATCTGTATGCAGATAAATCAGGGTATTACATCTATCTTCCGGCAACTTTCATTTACGGTTTTCATCAGCAGAATTACCCCGATAAAATAGATTTCAGGTTGGGCAATGGTTTCGGGTTCGTTGATGGTAAACTAATGACCAAATACACTTGCGGGGTTGCGATGTTGAATGCTCCCTTTTTCCTGGCAGCTTATCAATTTCAGGATAAAAACACCAACGAACCCGCTGGTTTCTCAAAACTCTACGCGACTTCTGCTCGTTATGCAGCTGCTTTTTACCTTCTGGCAGGTTGTGTCTTTCTGTTTATTTTCCTAAAAAGACGCTTCAAACTTTTGCCAGTGGCAGTAACCATTCTGCTCCTGATTTTTGGCTCCAACCTGTATCATTACGCATTTGTAGAGCCTTTGATGTCACATATTTATTCATTCGCACTCTTCTCCCTGTTATTATTGCTGACAGATAATCTCTGGATAAAACCAGGCAGGGCTATACTTGCGGGAATTGGGCTCATTGCAGGACTGATTGTACTAACCAGGCCAACGAACCTGATATTTCTTCCGGTGATTCTTCTTCTGGACGTAAACAACCGTGCAATGTTGGGTGAACGACTGCGGTATTTGAGCTCCCCGGTGAATCTCTTCATTCTCCTGGTTATGATGCTGTTAATATTTATTCCCCAGTTGGTTTACTGGAAATTTATATCAGGCAATTTTATTTTCTATTCTTATCAGGGTGAAGGTTTTACGTATTGGGCAAACCCGAATTTTCTGAAGGTGCTTTTCTCCCCCAACAATGGACTTTTCCCATACACCCCTGTATTCGTGGTTATACTGGCCGGCATTGTATTTATGATCGTAAAAAAAGTACGGAACGGATGGCTGATTCTGAGCATTTTTCTGGTTCAGCTTTATATTGTCTCCGCCTGGTATATGTTCTTTTTCGGATGCAGTTTCGGGCAGCGGTCATTCTCAGAATACCTGGCGCTGTTTAGTTTGCCTGTTGCCGGCCTGGCAAGTATCATCATCAAAAAAAAGAACCTGATTCCGGGAATATCAGCGCTGATTCTATCCCTCTACCTTGTGTTCTTTAACCTGAAGCTATCCAATGCCTACGACCGTTGTTTTCTCGGTAAGGACTGGGAATGGGCACGTTACAGACAATACATCATCCGGTCAGGTGTATTTCCCCTGCCGGCTGAAACTTTTGAATGGGTGAACAATTTTGAGGAAAGAAATACTTACAGTACCTCCGGCGTAAATGTTACACGCTCTGACCATGCTTTAAGCGGGAGTTTTGTGAATGTCATGAATGAAACCCAGCGCTATTCTGATGGCTTCGGGATTGATCTCACAACGATTGCCACTGGGAACATCTTTAAAATTGAAGCATCGATGTGGTGTCTTTTCGAACAGATTCCGCAAAAAGTCTCTTTTGCCTGCTCGGTAAACAACAGCGACAGCACCATCTACTTCAGCAGTGAAAATATATCAGCCGGCAACAAACTGCTTGCTGATCAATGGATATGCATCAGCCATACCTTTATGGTTCCGTTTATTAAGCCTGAAGGGCAGTTAAGGGTGTATATGATGTCGGATGAAAGCCAACAAATATTGAACGATGATTTTAGTGTTAGAATTTTTTCTGAGAAATAAATTCTGACCAACCCTTTTTGTCTGGATATTTTTACGTGTTCTTTATCCGGAAGAATTCGGAATATCATATTTTATAAGGATGATATGAAATAAAATCAATTTTCGGAATGATTAATAATATGGCATTTGACATCTTGGTCAATTTCATTAATCGTTAACATCTTCATAATTAGGGCTTGCTGAAAAACTCCGTTAGGAGTTCCCCGTAAATAACCCCCGGTGAAGTGAAACGAAACCGGGGGTAAATGAATCGCTTTATAAACCAACCCTGTAGGGGTTGCCTTTGTATGTTGTTGTCGGGGAACCCACTCCGGGGTTCTGTCATATTTCCATTTTAACACCCCCAATTCCATTGGGGGTTATTTACAGGAAATCCCTACGGGATTCTAATTTGTCAACTTTATGAAGGTGCATGGAAAAGTAATAAAGTTATACAAATACCTTAACAAAGATTTTGAATTTTCATTGCATGATTCTGATAATGTGCTTATTGTCGGTTTTTCAGCAGGCCCTAATTAGAGCCATCTGCCAAATGCACTATAATTTTTGGTTGGCAGGTTTTTCTTCTCCCGCTACAATACTTTTGATAATTCCCTTTACATCATTGATTTTCACGAAGTAATATCCATAAGGTATCATCATGAAAATTGGAGAAAATAATGGATTAAACGGGAATGAAGTATCCATAAAATCATCCCTGATTCCAAGGAAATTCGTAAAATAACCAATCAAAATGGTTAAGATTCCAGCCAGAAAAAACCAGATCAATATTGGATAGGTCTTAGCGCAAATAATTATAGATGTCCCATTCTTGTTGGTTATTTCTCCCTCAAATATGAATGGACTAAAATTATAGAACTCAGGCAAAAAATTCTTGTGTGAAAAAGCAAATTCATTCTTATCAAATACCGGATACAAGAAACTCTTATCCCCATTTAACCTGTCAAATAATCTTTTTCTTACCAATTCCGGATCCATTTCAGTCTTAATCTCAAACGTGTATCTGAAAAGGATGAAATCTGATATCTTACCAAAAAGTTTCATGGTTTTTTTTTCTCATAATGGGGTAACATTTTCGGGCTTGGTGAAGGTGGCGATTTTCACCACATTTATTGATGCAGAGAACGAAACCGCCACTTTTGCCAAACTCGTGTTAGCTGCTGCCATATCTTTCGTTTGGTCGAATAGGTATTTGGATTTAATTGTCATATTGAGAAAATGTCGTAAAAGTTTTACCGTCATACCGACTTAAACCAAAAAACTTTGTTCCAAACCATATATTGCCGTCTTTGTCTTTCAACATGTTCATAACTGAATTATCGACAAGTCCGTCATTTTCCGTAAAGTTTTTAAAAGCTTTCCCGTCATAATACCAAACTCCACTATCAAAGGTCGTAATCCAAAAATTATTCTTGTCATCTTGTAGGATTGCTGATGCCCCACCACTGTTAAAACCCTCATTTCTTCCGACACTTGAAAATATTTTTCCATCATAACGGCATATTCCGTGGTCTCTTGTAGCAAACCAAATATTCCCTGAATTGTCTTCTGTCATTGAAAAAATCATATCGTCTGTGATATGGTCTTGTAATACAGAATAGGAGGTGCTTGGAATACTCTGTGGATTGTTAAAGTTTCTATTGTCTTGGTTTGCTTTATAATAGTCAGCAGAAGGAAGGAAGTTTTTAAAATCCTTTCCGTCATATCTCCATACGCCACCACCATTCCAGGAACTAAACCATATATTGCCATTTTTATCTTGCAAAATGTCAAGAATAAACTGATTATTTTCTCCAAGATTGTATTCTTGTTTATTACTATTCAGAAAATTATCTAATGTTTTTCCATTGTAGCGATAAATTCCGTTTACACCAGTCCCAAACCATAAATTACCTTCTCTATCTTCTAACATACAGGTAATACTCAATGTATCAAGTACAGGATATTTCTTGAATGTTTTACCGTCATACACACAAATTCCACGGTTTGTGCCGAGCAAAATATTACCTAATTTGTCTTGAATAATTACACTTACATTATTGTTGCACAGATCGTCCTTGGTGGTGTAATTGGTAAATGATTTTCCGTCATAACGATAAGCACCTTCTCCACTAATACAAAACCATAAGTTACCGTCTTTGTCAAGCAGTTCGCAATGTACAACTTCACTCTTTGTTCCCAAAGTCCGAACAAGTTTTGGATGTTGTTCAGTTATATTGTTTGTGGTCTTGCTTGTTGAAGTCTGTCCGTTACAAGATGTAAAAAATATGGACATTAACAGTAAAGAAAAGATTGGATTTTTGAGTTTACACGTTGTCATTTGTCTAAATATTTTTGTCATATTATTAAAATGTTCCTGGTTTTCAGGTGGTCGCAAATGGTTTAAGCTAACTATTGTATAAAGACAACTTACTTCTATTTTTTCTTTAAAATAACAAGCTGCTCAAGCCTGCTTTGTTATGAATCAGATGCATGTTAAGAAATATCAAACAAAAGCAATATCACTGATCACTTCACTTCCTGCCGCTTTATTCAGCGATTTCACCAGTTTGGTGCGCGCATAACCCAATTCCTGACGCAGTGCCGGAGAATTCAGCTTTACATAAAGTATGCGGTTCTTAATATATAAATGTGTGGTTTCACGGGCAATCATCTTGCCAACTACCTGGTCCCACAAGCCGATTACCCTGGCCTGGTTTAATTTATCACCTATATGATAGGCCGCAATCAACTCCTCGATCACCTCTTTAATCGTCTGATTGTTTGAAATGCGCCTGGCCATTTTATAATTCCGCTAAAAATTTAATATTGAAATTTACATCTGATTGATCACTGAAACCTTACCTGCCTCCACCCCAAAAATCCGGTGATCGGTCAGCACATTTGCAAATATATGGTTTATGCGCTCAATCTGGGTATCCGTAATAAAGACCTGCCCGAAACTATTTTCTCCTACCAGGTTAATAATTCTGTCGACACGGCTACTGTCTAATTTGTCGAAAATATCATCGAGCAGTAATATGGGTTTATAGTTTTTAACCGTTCGTGTGTAATCAAACTGGGCCAGCTTGATGGCGACCACGAATGACTTCTGCTGGCCCTGGGAGCCGAATTTCTTGACCGGATATCCATCGATCAGGAATTCAAGATCATCTTTATGTATTCCGGAAGTCGTATATCTGGCAGCAAGGTCCCGTTGAAGGTTCATTTTCAGCAATTCATCCATTTGTGAATCGCTGAGATCAGAATGGTATAAAATTCCGACCTCCTCTTTACCCCCGCTGATAAACTCAAAATACTTTCCGAATACCGGCAGAAATCCTTCGAGAAATTCTCGGCGGCGGGTATAAATCCGGCTTGCTGGACCTTTCATCTGTTCGTCCCAGATTTCAAGGGAAGCTTCATCAAAATATCTTTTTTCGCCAAACATTTTGAGCAGGGCATTCCGCTGCGCAAGAGATTTATTGTAGACAATCAGATCTTCGAGGTATAAGCGGTCGAATTGTGAAATTACCGAATCAATATACTTGCGGCGCAATTCACTGCCTTCGTTGATCAGGTCGCGGTCGTAAGGCGACACCATGACCAGCGGAAATTCGCCGATATGATCTGCCATGCGGTCGTAATCCTTTCCATTAATCCTGAATTGTTTCTTGAAATTACGCTTCTGAATACAGCTCACTTCATCAGGCCCGGAGCCATTTCTAACAAATTGTCCGTGAATGGCAAAGAAATCGGCATTGTGTTTAATATTCTGGGCGTCAATCAGATTAAAATAACTCTTTGTAAACGACAGGTAATGGATGGCATCGAGCAGGTTGGTTTTTCCTGCACCATTGCTTCCGGTGAAGCAATTGATCTTTTCGGAAAACTCAAGCGAGGCTTCTTCGTAATTTTTAAAATTGAATAGGGTCAGCTTCCTGAGGTACATTTTCTGATGGTTAGATCATTGATTCGATTTCGGATGCTATCTGTTGCATCAGCCACTGAGGGGTTGAGGTTGCTCCTGAAATACCTATGGTATAAGCTTTCGCGAACCATTCGGGATTAAGTTGCCCTGGTCCTGTTACAATATAGGTATGGTCATTCACAAATTTACTTATTCCGGCAAGATACTTTCCATTTGAACTATCACTCCCGCTAACAAAGATAATGACATCGTGCGAACCGGCAAACTTTTCAATCGCCGGGGCACGTCTGCTCACTTGTCCGCAAATCGTTTGATGGATCATTACTTTAGTTTCTCCGGTTGCGGTTTTTCTGGCCAATGAAAGTATGGTATCGCATATTTCACGATAAAGATTCAAATCGGAAGTGGTTTGAGAGAAAACCATCATGGGTTTCGTAAAATCAAGAGAGTCGAGTTGATCAGGGGTGCTGATTACTATAGCATTTCCACTGGCATTTCCAACCAACCCGGCAATTTCCGCATGTCCTGGTTTTCCATAAATAACGACGGTCCCTCCTACCTGCAACATCTCAGCTGAAGCCTGTTTCACTTTTTGCTGCAACCTCAAAACAACCGGGCAGGTAGCATCGGTGATAACAACCTGCTTATCTTTTAATTCTTTATAGGTCTCAGGGGGCACTCCATGTGCCCGGATAAGTACTTTGCTTCCTGCCTTTTGAATTTTCGTATCATCCGGGCCCATAACTCTCATACCCAATCCCTCAAGCCTGTCCATCTCGGCTTCATTGTGTACAATTTCACCAAGACAGGACACCTCTCCGGCAGATTTCAGCAGATTTTCAGCAGATTCGATGGCGCGTTTCACACCTGAGCAGAATCCAGCTGAAGGATCAATTTCAATCCTGGGTTTCAGATTATCCATGTTGCAAAAGTAAGCAAACTTAACCTGGGATATTCAGGATATGAAGCGTATTGAATTGGGGAAATGCTATTTCGCGGCAGAAGCGAAATCGGAAAGATTAAATGCGATGCTGAACAGATTGGGCGAACCTGCCTGGTGGTAAGCTGAACGGGCATAACTGAAGTTAAATTTCGAAACCCTGAACCCAAAGCCCCATGAAAAACCTACAGTACCCTTCTTTGTTTCAACTTTCATTTCCTGACGGCGTTGATAATTATAACCAAGGCGCACGCTGAAGTTGCGGGTTGGCACAAACTCACCCCCGAAAACTATATGCCTGAATGTTTTGTCGATAAATTCTCCTGCCTTACTTTGTTCATCTACTTCACCGGTGAACGGGTCAACTGTTTGTTCAGCCGGGTCGTCGTATGTAAGGTCCCACTTCTGCAGATTGGTAAACAAAATAGAATATCTGAAAGGAAGGTGCTTGAGCTTCTTGGAAATACCAAGTTGTAATTCAAATGGCAATTTTTCAGTGTTGTCGGGTGTATAGGTCGTGAGTTGCCGGCCTATATTTCTGGCAATGAGAGATGCTGTGAACCCGCTTTTTGCATGATAGCTGCCTGCTACGTCGACCGCCATTCCAAATGAATTATAGCTTTCGAGGCTGGAACTGATGGCCTTCAGATTAGCGCCGATGCTGAAGAGAGAATCAAGCCTCCGGCCCCAGCCAATAACCATTGCCAGTTCATTGCCGGTAAATTCACCGGCATTTTCATCTACAATTCCGGTCTCGTCGGTATAGGCAAATTTTCCGTAATTCAGATACTGCATGGTGGCTGCAAAACTTCCCGCCTTATCGAAAGTATGTGAGTAGCTGGCAAAACCATAATTGATATCGGAAAAGTAATCCACATAGTTCAGTGAAATGCTGTTGTTCATCTCTTTGCTGATCATGGACGGATTGTTCAGACCGATTGCAAGGTCGTTATCAGCGATTGCAAGAAAGTTGCCCCCAAGGGCTGCTACTCTCGGAGAATTGGGGAGATTCAGGAATTTGTATGTACCATTTCCACCTATTTGAGCAACCACTGCTGTTTGAGTCAGAAAAGTGAAACTAAATGCCAGAAATAAAGGATAGAGTCTTTTGGTCACAGGATGAATTTTTATACTTAATCGGATTTGCAAATGTAGTTCAGGCGGATAAAATATGGCATTTAAACGCCGTTGTAGCAGAAATATTGCAGAACAGATCAATAAAAAACCAGAAAAAGCAACAAAGGTTTGCGCCAATCCGGAATTACATAAAACTGTCCTTAATTATTACCACAAACGCCGGTTGACAATACATCAACCGGCGTTTGTTTCAACACCGTTTTTTAACCGGCTACCTGTTTTCTGATCAGGTTTAGTGCGCTTCCCGCCTTAAACCAATCTATCTGGGCTTCATTGTAAGTATGGTTGACTGAAATTGAGTCTCTCGAGCCATCTGCATGAGCAAGAACCAAAGTTAAAGGTTTACCCGGAGCAAATGAAGTAAGTCCGGCAACTGAAATGATATCATCCTCCCTGATTTTATCGTAATCCGCCTTTTCAGCGAAAGTCAGTGCCAGCATTCCCTGTTTTTTGAGGTTGGTTTCATGTATACGGGCGAATGATTTGACCAATACTACCTTAACCCCCAGATGCCTCGGCTCCATGGCAGCGTGCTCTCGTGAAGAGCCTTCCCCGTAGTTCTCATCTCCAACCACTATTGAAACGATTCCATTGGCTTTGTAATCCCTTGCAACAGTTGGCACAGCATCATAATTGCCCGAGAGGCCATTTTTAACCAGATTGGTTTTATCGTTGAAAAAATTTACAGCACCGATCAGCATATTTTCAGAAATATTATCGAGGTGACCCCGGAAGCGCAACCAGGGGCCTGCCATGGAAATATGGTCAGTCGTGCATTTTCCCTTTGCTTTAATCAGTAACCTGAGGTTTTCCATATCCCTGCCATCCCATGCTGCAAACGGAGCCAGCAACTGAAGTCGCTTCGAATCAGGGCTTACCTCAACCTTCACCGAACTTCCATCTAAAACCGGGGCAACATAACCCGGATCCTTTACATCGAAACCATTTGGAGGCAGTTCCAGTCCTTCCGGTAAATCAAGTGAAACCCACTCCCCATTTTCATTCTGAAGTTTATCAGTCAATGGATTAAACGTAAGGTCACCGGCTATGGACATGGCCGTGACAATTTCCGGTGAAGCAACAAATCCGTGCGTATTCGGATTTCCATCGTTTCGTTTGGCAAAGTTCCGGTTAAACGAGGTGATAATCGAATTTTTCCGCTCCGGATCATCTGTATGCCGTTTCCATTGACCTATGCAGGGACCGCAGGCATTGGCCATTACAACTCCTCCAATATCACCGAATACCTTGAGCAATCCATCACGCTCTGTGGTAAACCTGATCATTTCAGAACCCGGAGTGATGATAAACTCTGATTTTACTTTTAAGTTCTTTGTGCTGGCTTGTTTTGCCACTGATGCAGCCCTTGTTAAATCCTCATAGGAAGAATTTGTGCAGGACCCGATCAGGCCCACTTCAAGTTTCTGGGGATAGTTCTTCTCCCTGACTATTTTCACAAACTCCGAAATGGGGTAAGCGGCATCGGGTGTATAAGGCCCGTTGATATATGGTTCCAAATCCGAAAGGTTAATTTCAATCAACTGATCATAATACTTTTCCGGATTCAGGTAAACATCCTCATCTGAACGAAGGTCCGCAATGATCTTATCAGCCATTTCAGCAATTTCTTTACGACCGGTTTCGGCAAGGTAGACGCTCATTTTATTGTCGTATCCGAAAATGGAAGTCGTTGCACCGATTTCCGCACCCATATTACAGATGGTGCCTTTTCCTGTTGCTGATATTGCGTCTGCACCATCGCCGAAATATTCAACAATTGCCCCGGTTCCTCCCTTAACGGTCAGAATACCGGCTACTTTCAGTATAACATCTTTGGCAGATGCCCAACCATTCAAACGTCCTGTCAGTTTAATCCCGATCAGCTTAGGCATCTTTAGCTCCCAGGCCATTCCTGCCATCACATCAACAGCATCGGCACCGCCAACTCCAATGGCTATCATTCCCAATCCCCCGGCATTCACGGTATGTGAATCGGTACCGATCATCATTCCACCAGGGAAAGCATAATTTTCGAGTACAACCTGGTGGATAATTCCGGCACCCGGTTTCCAGAAACCAATTCCGTATTTATTGGAAACAGACTGAAGAAAATCAAAAACTTCGCGGCTCTGATTCAGCGCAAAATCAAGATCGGCCTGAGCTCCGTCACTCGCCAGTATCAGGTGATCACAGTGAACTGTAGAAGGAACAGCTGTTTTACTTCTCCCGGCATTCATAAATTGCAGAAGAGCCATCTGGGCTGTCGCATCCTGCATGGCTACCCTGTCGGGTGCAAAATTTACATAATCGGCACCCCTTATGAACTTAAGGGTGGAGTCAGCATCAAATAAATGCGAATAAAGTATCTTTTCACTCAAAGTAAGCGGCCTTCCCAGAAGACTCCGCGTTGCTCTAACTCTTTCAGGCATGGAGGCATAAACCTTCCGGATCAATTCAAGATCAAACAGCATAATTCTTAAGTTTCATTTGAGATTAAATAAAAAGAGGAATTGAAACACGTATTAGATGTTTCATTATATGAAGATGTGAACATGTTTACAGACACAATGCAACTGCAGTTTGTAAAAAACATCAGAATAACACTTCAGCGGGTGTTTTGTTTCAGCAGGAATTCGCTGAATACATTTAAATAATACCTACTCTCCCTTATCGCCGACAAAGTAATCACTTTTATCCTTAAAAAGTACATTGAAGGTGGTAAGACTGCCATAGATGCGGGTGATGTACTGCTGGATATTGACCTTATCTTCATCATTTAAAGCACTGGCATTCACCCGTTGTTCCAGCACCCTGAGCCGGTCGCGAACCATCACGATCTTGTGAAAGAAAGCATCGATCGGGATTTCCTTTTCTTTCAGTGAAGTATCGCCCGGATACAAAACCATGCGCCCGCCTGTCCATCGCTGACCCATAGGAATGGTTTCCTGCAGATCGGTAAACCTTCGGAGTACCCTTACCAGGCTTTTCTCCATTTTTTCGTATGTTGCCAGGTCAGAAGGAGTTTCAACAGCTTCAAGTACCCTTAATCCCTGAAAATCGCGTTGTATGATCCTGGTGCCATTTTCAATAAAGGTGATTTCCCAGGCGTCGGTACGTACCTGAATAATAACGCCTTTCCCAAATTGTGGATGCTCAACCCTTGAGCCGATGCCCAAAACTCTTTCTTCCATAAAAACTTTACTTATAATTAGGTGAAATACTGCATAAATGATCATGAACTTCGAGCACCTGAGGTATGGCCTGGCTATGATCTCCATTAAATATCACATAATCGGCCTGCTCAAGCTTTTTCTCTTCAGGCCACTGCTTGTTCAGCCGGTCAAGTACCTCTTGCCTGGTCATCGTGTCACGCTTTATTACCCTCGAAATCCGCTCTTCTACCGGCGCCGCAACGACAATAATCTTGTCAAAAAAAGTAGAAAAACCAGACTCATAAATAATGGCTGCCTCTTGAAGAATATAGGAAACATTGGTCTGATTTTCAATCCATTCACTGAAATGCTCTCTAACACGGGGGTGAATCACCGAATTTAGCCATCTGAGTTTTTCAGCATCAGTAAATACTTCAGTCGCAAGGGCTTTCCTGTTTATTAAACCGTCAGGACCGGCAACATCTTTTCCGAACTTATTAACAACCAGATCAACTATATCCGGGTGATCCAGAATCTTTTTAGCCTCATCGTCTGACACATATACAGGAATTCCCAGCACGCGAAAAACGCCTGCTATGGTAGACTTCCCGCTTCCAATGCTTCCCGTAAGACCAACCTTGAGCATAAGATAAATGTTCAGGTTACAAACATAAGGTTTTTTGGGTTAAGCTCCAAAGGTTGAAAACCGGCTCAGAGAATGTTTGTATTTCTAATTCCATTTACATTAGGCCCGTCCTTTCGGGCGTGTGAAGTTGTAGAAATTAAACCAATGGGCAAAATCCTGAAAAATTTGCAAATTCATCCTTAATAAATCTTGCTTTTTTCGGTCGGATGCCTACCCGACGCAGGTGTGGAACCTATCTGCCTGAAACTGACTGCCAGACAGACACACATGTTTGAAAATTAATCACATACCTTTTCATGTAAGCAATTCAAGTGGGTTTTTAATAAATTTTTCAGGATTTTGCCTTTATCTATGATATTTTATTCGTAACCCCGCACTAAAGGAAGGGCCTAATCATAGATTTTAATGAAATTTAAACAGTCTATTTATAATTGGCGGTTAATTATATAATCCTATTCAAAGGGTGGTTATTTCAGGATCAGGAATTCCACCTTTTCAGGTTCAATTCTTACAATTCTGGCATAAAGGGGTTTACGCCTTACTTCAACATTAACCCGGTTGTTGCCTGATTTAACAGCAGTTTCATAATCAACAGCAACAGAAAATAAAGATGGATCCAGCCTTTTATAATCACGCATGGCAATCCGGCAGGTAAGTTTGACTTTATCCGGGAAAGTACGGTACGACACTTCCTTTCCACCCGCATTCAGACCAACCGGAACCTCGATATCAGCTTCTGTAAACTTCTCAACATTGAGGGTAACGGTAATACTATCAGACGAAAGAGATATCGCCGGATTTGTTTTCGGTTTATCAAGTCCGAGTATTACAGTGTAATTTGTAGCAAGGTTTCGTATTGCTTTCTTTTCAGTGTTGACAAAAGCAATGGTATCAATAATTTCCTTAAGACCGGAAATCCATATCGAATCCGGCCGGATTTCAAGAGAATCGTAAAGCTGGTACTGCCTGGCAAAGTCAAGTGTAAGAGATGCATGAACCGGGATTCGTCTGCGGTAACTCTTCATAAAGGTAAAATGAAGGGTATCTGTATCAACGCCGATCAGCCGGGCTCCCGCAGGAAGCTGAGTGGATATGGATTTCAGCAATTTTGATGTTCTGAGTATACCTGAATAACTATCTCCCTCGTGGGTAAGCCTGATCTTTGCCAGGTCAACAGTTATTATATTGTCCCTGCCTGGCATCATTCTCGAATACAGGTCAAGTCCTTTTGCATAAAGGGTAAGGGTGATCACCGAATCGGGATTACCTGTCAGGATTTTACCTTCCGGAACATTCTCCGGAACTATCGTGAATTTAACAGGTGCTTCGTATTCACGGGTGAGCTTTATTAGTGCCCACATTAAAGTTGATAAGGCAATACAAATCAAAAAAACGGAAAACCGATACCTCAGTCTTCCGTCTGTTGTTCGTTTAATTCCGGAAAGCAAAGCAAATATTCCTTCTTTCACCTGCTCCTGAATTTTAAAACTTAGCTGATTGGGTTCGCCCTATTTCTGCTGGTTAGCAAGCTGATCTGCAGCATCACCGGCGACTGCTGACTTCTCAATCCGAAGGCGGGAACCATCTTCTACTTCAATTGTAAAAGTAGTTTCCTGAACCTCAACTATTTTACCATGGATACCACCAATGGTCACAATTTTATCGCCTTTCTTTAAAGCTTCACGATATTTCTTCAGATCCTTGGCTTTTTTCGACTGGGGTCTGATAAAAAAGAAATAGAAAACGACCATGATCAGGCCGAGGAAAATCAGCGACTGATAGCCACCTCCGGAATCTCCCGAAGGAGTCATTAAAAGAATTGATGAAAGCATATTGTTTGATTATTGGTTTATGATTACTTGATTTCTTCGGGAAGAATTATTTCAGCTTTTATCCTCACGACCTGAGTACTTGGCTGTGTATTGCTGTTGATTGTAACTGTTTTATTCTGAAAACCCCTACGCCCTTCACTGTCAAATTTAACATCAATTTTATGGCTTTCGCCGGGCTTTATTGGCGTTTTAGGAAAATCAGGAACCGTACAACCGCATGAAGAGGTAACACTGGAGATAATCAAATCAGATTTCCCGGAATTGGTAAATTTAAATCCGAAGGATACTTTTTCACCCTGAATTACACGGCCAAAATCATGAAAATCCGATTCAAATTGCAAAACCGGCATTTGATCTGCATCTATGCTTCCACTCGCCGAATTCGGGTTATTAACGATATCAGCAGGTAATAGCTCCTTATCAGTTTGTTTCATATTGCAGGAAGTCATGAACAGCATACTCAAACCAACAAGCAAAATTGAAAACCAGAGCTTTGAAAATATTTTCATTGAGCAATACATTAATCTCTCTTAAATTAAGGATGCAAAATTAGATAAAAATCGTTTACCCGGAAGGATGTTATTACGACTAATCTTTTGTAAAAGAAAAAGCAGTTAACTTTCAGATGTCAGATAAATCCCTGATCATGTAAACATCATAATCACCTAAGTAACTGAATCCAGCCTTTTTGTAAAGATTAAAAGCGACCAGATTTTCCCGGTGTACCTCAATTTTAATCTGAAAACCATCTTTTACAGCCAATTGGAGGGATTTCTCCAGCAAAAGCTTCGACAATCCCTTCCCTCGCCAGGGTTTGGCTATTCCGAAGTGATGAAGATAGGTTCTTCTGAGGTCATTGGTCATCCATGACGTTCCGGCAATTTTTCCTTTCACATCCAGCATCAGGATCAGATGCCCACCGGCATTCAGTGTATCCACAATAATTTTCAGTGTGTCACCCCTGTGAAGCCCGCCAAGTCCGTTTTCATTCCAGAAAGATTCAACAGCCTGAAAATCATCGGTTGTAAAATCCCTGATAACAAAACCTTCCGGCAAATTCACATTACTCGAGTAAGCCACGGCCTGTTTTCTTTAATAGTCCTTCAGTTTTAAGGTCTGAAACAAGTTTATCAAGAATTCCGTTTATAAACTGTTTGCTTCTGGGTGTGCTGTACTCTTTAGATATCTCAATATATTCATTGATGGTCACTTTCACAGGAATAGACGGGAATTCAAGAAACTCGGCAATGGCCATTTTTATCAGTATCACATCGAGTATTGCAATCCGTTCCAGTTCCCAGTTCTGAGCCCTGTCAGAAATTAATACCCCACTTTCAGGGCTCTTCATAATCGTTTTCCTGAACAACTTGAGCACAAAGTCTTTAATCAGATCATCACCTTCTTCGTCAGGGCTGACCATCAGGGGCGGTAAGATTTTGAATTCATCGTAAGTTGCCTCCCACTTTTTTATGGTTTTGGCAATCATCATGGCCGAAGTATCGATATCATCGGCCCAGTTAATGTTTTTCTCCTCAAAGAGGCTGATAAATGCATCGTTCGCCAGCATGATTTCTCCCAGCAGATACATAATTATCTCCTTTTCATCACGATAAGTAACTTCAGAAGAACTCATGTATTGATGATATGCTTCTGAATCTCTGAAAGAAGTGAAAATTTTCCGGAATATCTCCTGCGAATCAGACCAGTTGATTTTCAACCTGTTGATATTTTTACGGAGATCTCTGTTGCTATCAAATTGAACAAGGAGACGATTCTCAATAAATCTGGTATTTGGGTTTACCTCTTCTACCGTAGGAAGAAATTTTTGCCGGCCCTCTTCCATGCGATTCCGGGCAAAATCGCCGACTTCCAGAATGGCAGACAAGAGGTGGATGTAGAGGTCGTAGATACTGTTTATGGCTGAAACCAAACCCTTTTCGCTCTGATTCAAATCATTGCCATCTGATTGAAAATAAGCATACAAGGCCTGCATAACCTTGATCCGTAAGTGCCGTCTGCTTAGCATGTAATTTCTATGTAAATGAACTCCATTCCGTTTCCTTTTCTTTTTCCACTGCAAAAGTAAATCTTTTGTCAATACAAGAACAGGTTGATTTTAGAGTTCAGCGTGGAATCCATCAATGAAACGTTCCAATAAGCCCGGTGAACCCGGGTTTTTAAGTCGAAATTATATCCATAAGTCCGAAAATTTCAGATAGAGTGCCTGCAACTTTTTTTCTGCGCTGTTTATTCCATGAAAATAACAAGACAGGATTGCATTTTCGTGCAAATTATATTATTTGCATCAATTTTATCAGAAGAAATAACCTTAATTCAGCGTGTCTGAGCCGATCCAGCAGATATTTATCATCTTGCCTTCCTTTATTAAACATCTATATAATAAGTTCTTACAAATCAAGTTTATCATAATATCTCCATAATCTGAATATGGACCACAATATTTCTACAGATAGCCTGGAACTTACAATTTTATTTATATTTTTGCGTTTGTCATTGGAAATAAACTGAAATTCTTACTATTATGGAAGAGTTCGATAACAGAGATCAGAAAGAGGAAGTATTCTCACGGGCAATAAGGGCTGGCAAAAGGACGTATTTTTTTGATGTTAAAGCTACCAAGTCGGGCGAATACTACATCACAGTTACAGAAAGTAAACGCCGCTATGACAACGATCAGGGCAAATTCTCCTATGAAAAACACAAATTATTCCTTTATAAAGAAGACTTTGCAAAGTTCTCAAGAGGGCTGACACAGACAATCAATTTCTGTGAAACAGGTGAAGTACCCCTTGAAACAGAACTTTTAGAAGCAGTTGAACCCACTTTACCTTCAGATCTGAGTGATTTTGATTTTGATATAAAGTAGTTATAACCGGACTTTATTTCAAGTAGTTTTTGATTGATAAAGTGGCGAACCTGTTTCACTCCGCTATTAAATTGAAAGTTTTCTTCTCACACCGCAACAGACTGTTGCTCCGGATCATTTAATTTATTCACACCCAGCAGTGATTTCTTGCCAGAGGAATAAATAATTGTACCTTTGTAATTCTCTATCAGGGGCTACTGATTTATTCACAAAAGATTGACTATAAAGCAACTACAAATATAATGGGAAAAGTAATCGCTATCGCGAATCAAAAGGGGGGCGTAGGTAAGACAACGACAGCTATTAACCTCGGGGCAGCATTTGCTGTACTTGAGCGCAGAACACTGATCATCGATGCCGACCCTCAGGCAAATTCAACATCAGGAGTCGGTTTTGATCCGAAAAACATAAAGACAAGTATTTACGAGTGCCTGATGGATGAAGTTGAACCCCAGGATATTATACTTTCGACCAATACACCCAACCTCGATCTTCTTCCCGCCCATATCGACCTGGTAGGTGCTGAAATAGAAATGATTAACCAGCCCAACCGCGAAAAAATGATGAGGAAAGTGGTTAACAAAATCAAAGACCTTTATGATTTTATTGTGATCGACTGCTCCCCCTCTCTTGGACTGATAACAGTGAATGCATTGGTAGCTGCTGACTCTGTGGTAGTTCCGGTTCAATGCGAGTATTTTGCACTTGAAGGTCTGGGCAAATTATTGAATACGATTAAAATTGTACAGTCGAGGCTTAACACCGGGTTGGATATCGAAGGTATTTTACTCACCATGTACGATTCCAGGTTAAGACTGTCAAATCAGGTTGTTGATGAAGTTAAAGCGCATTTTCAGGATATGGTTTTTGAAACCATGATCCACCGCAATACCAAACTCGGCGAGGCCCCCAGCTTTGGCGAAACCATCATTATGTTCGATATTAACAGTACGGGCGCAGTCAACTACCTGAACCTGGCCAGGGAAATTCTGCAAAAAAATGAACTGACCAGATTAAAAGCATCAGAAAAACAAATTAATACTGAAAATGAATCCTAAGAAAAAAGCACTCGGCAGGGGTTTAAGTGCCATTCTCGAAAGCCCTGAAACCGATATAACTTCTAAAGACATCTCCGGAAGCTTTGTCGCCGGTGCAATAGCCTCTATTCCGATTGGTCAGATAGAATCAAATCCATTTCAGCCACGTGAAGATTTTGAACCGGAAGCACTCAATGAATTGGCTGCATCTATCAAAGAGCAGGGAATTATTCAACCCATTACCGTCAGGAAAATGGGCTATGATAAATACCAGCTTATATCCGGCGAACGCAGGCTGAAAGCATCAAAGATAGCCGGGCTTGATGAAATACCCAGTTATATCCGCATTGCCAACGATCAGCAGATGCTGGAAATGGCGCTGGTTGAAAATATTCAGCGGGAGAGTCTGAACGCGCTCGAAATCGCCATGAGTTACCAGAGACTGATCGATGAGTGTGAACTCACCCAGGAAGAATTAAGCCAACGGGTCGGGAAAAACAGGACGACCATATCCAATTACATTCGTTTGCTTAAACTTCCCGTTGAAACACAGGTTGCCATCCGCGACAGTAAAATTACCATGGGTCATGCCAGAGCACTGATCAGCATTGAAGATGAGCCGACCCAGGTTACAATTCTCCGGAATATTATTGTCAAAGACCTATCCGTTCGTGAAGTTGAAGAGATCGTACGCAACCTGAACCGTCAGCCTGCTCCGAAAAAATCGACAGAAGTGAAAGATTTGCCTGCCGAAATCGATCTCAAAAGGCTGAATATTGCTTCAAGGCTCAATACCATGGTCAATGTGCAGTTAAACAATAAAGGCAAAGGAAACATCGTTATCAGTTTTAATTCCAGAAATGACCTCGAGCGCCTGCTATCTGATCTGAACGGATAAACGAAAGGCAAATGAACCTGGTATGATGTTTTTAAAACAATTGTTTATCAGAATTCACGGATTCAGGACCACCAGAGTTTACATGGTGGTCTTCATTGTTTTTATTTTACTGCATTCTCCGGCTTCACTACAGGCTCAGGACACCATCACTCAACAGCCCCTCGCACCAAATGCTGAAACTGCCGGATCAGAGGTACACTCAGCCCACAAAGCAACGATTTATTCACTCGTTTTACCGGGACTTGGCCAGGCCTACAATAAGAAATACTGGAAAATCCCGATCATATATGCAGGATTTGGAGCACTTGCATATAGCTTTAAAATCAATTACGATGAAACTAAGAAATTCACAGAAGCGTATCGCTATGTAACAAACAATGATTCATTTCCCATTGACAACGAGTATATTACGCGTTATCCTGACCCGAATGACCTGTTGCAGGGTCGTGCTTTTTACAGAAGACGTGTTGAACTGACTGTTATATTTTCAGCCGCCTGGTATATACTGAATGTTTTGGATGCAGCTGTGGATGCACATTTCTTTGATTACGACATTTCTGATAACCTGTCGCTCAGATTGGATCCTGTTTTTTTGATGCCGACCGGAAAGCCCGACAGATTTGCGAATGGCATTCGATTGAGTTTGACTTTATAAACAATTACGCAATTGAGAATCATATTATCGGGTTATGGCCGTATGGGCCATGAAATAGAAAAAATCGCCATTGAGCGCGGCCATTCAATTATGGCGACTCCTGACAACAACCCGGATTGGGATTCTATCAGTCTCAGCCCCGAAACCGTCGATGTGGTAATTGATTTCAGCACTCCTCAATCGGCTGAATGGGTGGTAAATCACTGCCTGAAAGCCGGTATAGCTGTTGTTTCGGGAACTACCGGCTGGCAGACCGGGCTTGAAATTTCAAAAGAAGATTGCAAAAAATTAAAGGGAGCGTTTTTCTATGCGCCTAACTTTAGTATTGGCGTTAACATCTTTTTTGAAATCAACAGAACCCTTGCAAAGCTGATGGCCGGAAAGACTTATCATCCGCGTATCAGTGAAATTCATCACATACATAAACTTGACGCACCCAGTGGTACGGCAATTGCACTGGCCAACGGTATCATATCGGTCAACTCCGGTTATACACGCTGGGAACCCGGATTTCAGAACGATCAACAGGTTGTGCAGGTTTTCAGTGAGAGAACAGGTGAAGTGATTGGCACCCATAAAATTGAATGGGATTCGGAAGCCGACACCATCGAAATAAAACATACGGCTCACAACCGGAAAGGACTGGCAATGGGTGCTATTCTGGCAGCCGAATGGTTGCTTGGCCGCACAGGTGTATATGGTATGGCCGATTTGCTCAGTTCGGGCAGGTGAATTGATAAAATGCTTAAGTTTGCAAACAATCGTGGATTTAACCCTGAATATTCTTCAAAACTGATTTTATGTCACTTTCATTGATTTTAATCCTGCTGTTTCTCTTTTTCCCGGTCCTGCTGTGGAAAATTTTTGAAACAGCCGGAGAAGCCGGCTGGAAATCAGCCGTTCCGTTCCTGAATTATTATATCTGGCTAAGAATCATCGGGCAACCACTCTGGTGGTTCATTTTCCTGATCATGCCGTTTATCAATGCCTTTATGGTGATGCTCATGGTCGTTGAAACATTGAAATGTTACAGGATCTACAATCTCGGTCATCAGGCTCTGGCAGTGCTTTTTCCATTTATTTATCTTCCATGGCTGGGTTTGAAAAAACAGACCGGCTATGTTGAACCGGCAAACAGGGTAAAAATCAAAAAGACTCCCGTCCGCGAATGGGTGGATGCCATAATTTTCGCGGTTATAGCTGCAAGCATCATCAGGATTTTCATGGTGGAAGCATACACCATTCCAACTTCCTCCATGGAAAAATCTTTGCTTGTCGGAGATTTTCTCTTTGTAAGCAAACTGAGTTATGGCCCGAAAGTACCCAATACCCCGGTCGCCTTCCCTTTTGTGCATCATACCATGCCTTTAACAGCCACGGCCAAGTCGTATGTTGAATGGATCAAGCTTCCATACTACCGCTTCCCGGGTCTTACAACCATCAAAAATAACGATGTGGTTGTTTTCAATTATCCTGACGGCGATACAGTTGCCCTGAATGTTCAGAACCAGAGTTATTATGCCCTGGTAAGAGATTACGGCCGATACAGGGTATGGAATGATAAGGCTAATTTTGGCGATGTGGTAGCACGACCGGTTGACAAGCGTGAGAACTACATCAAACGATGTATCGGAATACCCGGCGATGTGCTCGAAATAAAAGATCAGGTAGTTTATATCAATGGCAAAGCAGCCGAACTTCCTGACCAGGCCCAGTTCAAATACATCATAAGAACTGATGGAACCAGGATCAATCCAATGGCACTCGATAAACTTGACATAACTGAGGAAATTGGCATGGCAGGCCCCAATGAAATGGTTTTAACTTTGACCAATGAAACGGCTGAAAAAATCAAAGGATTTGTCAATGTGAAGGAAGTCAGGAAAATCATCCAGCCTAAAGGGTTCTGGCAACCATATATTTTCCCCTTTGATTCAGTCTACCCATGGAATGTAGATAATTTTGGCCCGCTGGTGATTCCGAAAAAAGGCGTTACTGTTGAGCTGAATTCGAAAAATATTGTTTTGTACGCCAGAATCATCAAAGCATACGAACTGAATGACCTGGAAATAGAGGGCGAAACCATCCTGATCAATGGGAAACCAGCTACCAGTTACACTTTTAAGCTTGATTATTACTGGATGATGGGCGATAACAGGCATAACTCTGCCGACTCAAGGTTCTGGGGTTTTGTACCCATGGACCACATCGTTGGAAAGGCCGTTTTTGTCTGGCTGTCACTCGATGGTAACAAAAGCCTGTTTGGTGGAAAAATCAGGATGAACAAACTCTTCAGAACCATTAAATAATAACTGAATCAAAATCAACAATTCATGTATAAAGCAGAAATCCACACCGCAAAAGGTGTAATGAAAGTAAATTTCTTTGAAAAAGATGCTCCGAATACGGTTGCCAACTTTGTAAAACTTGCCAAAAGCGGATTTTATGACGGGCTAAATTTCCATCGTGTAATTCCCGATTTTGTGATACAAGGTGGCTGTCCGAATGGAACCGGCGCCGGTGGACCTGGCTATTCGATCAAATGTGAACTCGATGGTGGCAACCAATATCACGATCGTGGTGTACTTTCCATGGCCCATGCCGGCAGAAACACCGGTGGTTCACAATTTTTCATCTGCCATAGCAGAAATAATACCAGCCACCTCGATCGTCAGCACACCTGCTTCGGAAAAGTCTATGAAGGCCTCGAAGTGATCGACCAGATCAGGGCCGGCGATGAAATTGAGAAAATTGTCATTACCGAAACTGAATAACCTAATCCCTGCCAATTACCTTAATTTGCCAAATATGAAAAAGAGCCTGACCTATACGATGGTATTGTTAATTTTTACCTTCGCTGCAAATCTTACCGGATATTCTCAAAAAGCCGGTTCACCATTCAAAGGGGTTATTAATTACAAAATTACTTACCCTGAAGCCAAAATGGAAGCGTCACAAATGGCTCAAATGCCCCAGAGTGCGAAAGTTACCCTGAATGGTAACAAGACCAGGATCGACATGAACATGCCATCAATGAGTCAGGTTGTGCTTCTTGATGCCGACCTGCTAACCACAATTTTTCTCGTTGATATGATGGGTCAGAAGGTTGCATTGAAACCAAACAAAAAAAACGGCCCGGCCGCAGGAAAGGAACCGGTAATTGTTATCACTCCAGAAACCAAGGAGATAGCCGGTTTTGTTTGCAAAAAAGCAGAAATCAACTTTGGTGATGAAAAGAGCAAAGGCTCTCCGATTATTGTCTATTATACAGAAGCCATTGGAAACAATAAAATCTTCTACGACAATGAATACAGGACTTTACCTGGTATTCCAATGGAGTTTTATTACAAAATGCAAGGAATGAGCATGTTGCTTACAGCTACCACAGTTGAAAAAGGGAAAGTCTCAAACCGCGATTTTGAAGTTCCATCCGATTATAAAGAAATGACCCCTGAAGAACTCAGGCAAATGTTTGGAGGAGGACAATAACATTTATAACTCTCCCCCGGGAAGTTTGAATTGCCGGTTGGTTCTATTGACTGTCTGCAGCCAAAAACCCTGTAAACAGCACTCCATAGAATCATCCGGTTTTGTACATTTGCAAACTCTGTAAATAGGAAACCTGCACATGGCAGTTAAAGGAAATACTTTAAAAAAAAGCAAACCCCGGAACGAATCCGATGAGAGTCCCGTAAAAAAATCCGGGAAGAAGAATCGTTCATTTGGTTTACCAGACTGGGCCAGCGACGGCCGTGCAAAAAAAATTACCGGGGTTTTCTTTATTCTTCTGGCCATTTATTTATTGTTTGCTTTCTCTTCTTACCTGTTTCTCTACTTTCAATGGGGAGCAGATGACCTCTTATCTTCATTTCCATTTAAAAGGATTCTATTCGATTCCTCAATCGAAGCCAACAACTGGGCAGGCAGGCTCGGTGCTGCATTGTCCATTCTCCTGATTAAAAAAGGATTTGGCGTTGCTGCATTTCTCCTGATCCTGATGCTGATTGTTGCAGGGGTATACATGTCACTCAGGATCAATGTATTGCCGGTATGGAAAACCATACGTAATTCATTGCTTGGCTTGATCTGGCTACCTGTAACATTGGGTTTTATACTTGGCAACTCCGACTTTGCTGTGCTGGGCGGTGTTACCGGATACCAAAGTGCGCTCTGGCTTGAGGGTCTGCTCGGCAAAACAGGGACAGCCATATCGTTATTTTTTACCCTGATTGCGATCCTTGTATTTGCATTTAATATGCCGCTCGAATTACCCAAACGACCAGATAGTGAAGAAGAACAAACCGGTGATGATGCCACGGCTGGATTGGCAGTCAATGGAAATAGTCTGAAAAGGGTTGATGGGAAAACAGTTTTTGGAAGCGTACCTGAAGACAAGTACAATACCATAGAGTTTTCTGTTACGCATGATGAAAAACCCGATACAAAAAAAACAGCACCAGTTGTTGCTGAGGAGCCAGAAGATGAAGAAGAACAATCATTTGTTGTCCCTGTCAGAAATACTCCTAAGGTAAAACCTGACGAAGTTGAATTCACCATTGAGCAACCTGAAACGGTCAAAAATTCAGTCGTTGATAAGGAAAAACCGGTTCATTACACCATCGATACTGAGTTTGACCCTACTTTGGATTTACCTGACTATCAGCGTCCTACGCTGGAATTGCTGGATGATTATGGAACTAGCCAAACCTCTGTCAACGTACAGAAAGAGGAACTGGAAGCCAATAAAAACCGGATTGTTGAAACCCTTGCCAATTATAACATTCAAATTGACAAGATTAAAGCAACCATTGGTCCGACGGTTACACTTTATGAAATTATTCCTGCGCCGGGTGTTCGCATCTCGAAAATAAAAAATCTGGAAGATGACATCGCGCTCAGCCTGGCAGCCATGGGTATCAGGATCATTGCGCCCATCCCCGGCAAAGGAACCATTGGCATCGAGGTGCCCAACCTGAAACCTGAGATTGTTTCCATGAAATCGATCATGGGCTCTGAGAAATTCAGAAACACCAAATTTGAGCTCCCTTTCGGAATGGGAAAAACCATCCAGAATGAGCCCTACATCGCCGATCTTACCAAACTGCCACATATCCTGATGGCAGGTGCTACCGGACAGGGAAAATCGGTTGGACTGAATGCCATTATCGCCTCTATTCTTTATCACAAACACCCGTCACAGGTTAAATTTGTGATGATTGATCCGAAAAAAGTTGAATTAACCCTTTTCTCGAAAATTGAAAGGCACTTCCTGGCAAAACTGCCCGATTCAGAAGAAGCCATTATTACCGATACCCGCAAGGTTGTCCGTACGCTCAATTCCCTCAACATTGAGATGGATAATCGCTATGATCTGCTGAAAGATGCCCAGGTCAGGAATATCAAGGAATACAATGAGCGGTTCATTGCCAGAAAACTCAACCCCCTTCACGGTCATCGGTTCCTGCCTTATCTGATAGTGGTGATCGATGAATTTGCCGACCTGATAATGACTGCCGGAAAAGAAATTGAAGCTCCGCTTACCCGGCTTGCGCAATTGGCGAGAGCCATCGGAATTCACCTTGTGATTGCAACCCAGCGCCCCTCGGTGAATATCATAACCGGAACCATCAAAGCCAACTTTCCCGCCCGTATCGCATTCAGGGTAATTTCCAAGATCGACTCGCGAACCATTCTCGATACTGGTGGCGCCGACCAACTGGTTGGCCGTGGCGATATGTTGCTTTCAACAGGCAGCGATCTGATAAGGCTGCAGTGTGCTTTTGTCGATACCCATGAAGTAGAAAGAATCACCGAGTTTATCGGTTCGCAGCGTGCCTATCCTGATGCGTATCATCTGCCTGAGTTTGCCGATGAACAGGACGAAAAAGAACTGGATTTCGACCCATCCATGCGCGATGAACTTTTTGAAGACGCCGCGCGCATCATTGTGGCCACTCAGCAGGGCAGCACTTCACTGCTGCAGCGAAAATTGAAACTTGGCTACAACCGGGCAGGACGGATCATCGACCAATTGGAGGCCGCTGGTATTGTCGGACCATTTGAAGGAAGCAAAGCACGCGAAGTAAGAGTTGCCAATGAGATGGCTTTGGAACAGTTTTTGAAGGACATGAAATCCGACAGCAGAAACAATGAATTCTGATTAATTACAAATTGAAACCTGAACTTATGAAAAGAATAATCCTATCAATGTTTGCATTACTTGTTGCAATTTCCTCTTTCGCCCAGTCTGATAAAAAAGCCCGTGCTATTCTCGACGAAGTGTCTGCTAAAACCAAAACCTACAAGACCATCCGCATAGAATTTACTTATAAGATGGAAAATACGGCACAGAAAATCAACGAAAGCTACAAGGGTGTATTGATTTCGAAAGGTGATAAATATAAACTTTCTTTCTCCGGCCAGGATGTAATCAGTGATGGCAAAACTGTGTGGACCTATGTTAAGGATGCCAATGAAGTACAGGTTAACGATGTTAGCAAAGACGACGACAGTTTCACCCCGACAAACCTGCTGAATACCTATAATGATAATTACAAGGCCAAACTTATACAGGAAACGGCAAAACAAAAAGTCATTGAATTAATTCCTGTTCAGAAGAAGAACTTCAATAAGGTGAAGGTAACCATCGAAAATGATAAAAAAATGGTTAGCAGCCTGTTGATCTATGACAAGAATGGGAGCGTTTATACCTATCAGGTTGGCAAATTCGAAACCGATCTTCCGTTTCCTGACAATTCCTTTGTTTTCAAACCAGCTGAACACCCGGGTGTTGAGGTGGTGGATATGAGATAAATCCTTTTTTACTGACTTCCGGTAAAACAAATCCATTGGTATTGGGGTTTATTCGTCAAAACCAAACCAATGGATTCACTATATAAAATCTCTCTTTTAATACACTCATGGAACCGATGGGCCGTGCTTATTGCAGGTGCATTGGTTATCATATACGCAATTAAAGGCTTATCCTCCGGATCTGCTTATAAACCTGTAAGCAGAAAAAGCATGTTCTACTTTATATTGACCATGCACCTTCAGCTTCTGGTTGGATTGTTTCTCTATTTTGTTGCCAGTCCGATTACGACCCATGCTTTAAGCGACTTTGGGGCAGCAATGAAAGACAGCACAGCCCGTTTCTGGGCGGTTGAACATGCATTCCTGAATATTATTGCAGTTGTGCTTGCCCAAACAGGCAGCATCATCGTAAAGCGCAAGTCAGCTGACCGCGATAAACACCGTATTTCACTCATCTGGGTGGGCATTGCCCTTTTCCTGATCCTTTTGATGATCCCAATGGGTTTGATGGGCCCGGATCGGCCCTGGTTCAGGTTTTAGCAGTCAGGTTTCTGATTTAAGATCGTTTGGTTAAGGATCAGCGGCATTAAGTTACGAGGTGTCTATCCATAGACTACACTCAGTTCGTCGTACTGAACTTTAAGAAGTTTGAGATGTCTGAGTAACCCTTAGCGAGGATGCTAAGGGTAGATTTTTGAGGAAAAGCGCAAGAGTCAGACTTTTAGCATGGCTGAGCAGTCATCCAAACCTTAACTTTAACCTAAATCTCTGCCTTAAACTTAATCAAACTGCTCTCTGTTCAATAGGTTCTTCTAATCTGCAAGATATCGGGAGAGGGCATTCAACAGTGCCTTTTTGGTGATCGGTTTGGAGATATAGTGGTCACAACCTGCATTCAGGGCCTTCACCCGGTCATCCGAAAGAGCAAATGCAGTCTGAGCTATTACCGGAAGATCAGGCATTGACTCTTTGATCAGTCGGGTAGCATCAAACCCATTCATAACCGGCATTTTCAAATCCATAAGTACAAGGTCGGGTTTAAGACCAAGTGCTTTTTCAACAGCCTCCTGACCATTCAATACCCTGATAATTTTGCAAGAGGTAGACTTCAACATCATTTTTATCAGCGTAAAGTTTGTATCTTCATCTTCAGCAACCAGAACCACCTTGTTTGACCACCGGTAGGAGATTTCTGCCAGGCTGAGCTCTGTATTTGATTCGACTGTATCTGTTTCAATGATTGTAAATGGAATTTCGACCCAAAATTCAGCCCCGTTTCTCAGAGTTGATTCTACCCTTATTCTACCTCCCATCTGTTCTGTCAGGGCTTTACATATTGCAAGGCCAAGCCCGGTTCCGCCCTGTTCGCGTGAAGCGGAGGAATCAACCTGCCTGAACCGCCTGAAGATTAATTCATGGTTTTCAGGGTCAATTCCAATTCCGGTATCCTTCACATAGAGTGCAATAAATCCATCATTTAAGTGATATCCGAATTCTACCTTACCCTTTTTAGTAAACTTCATTGCATTGCTGATCAGGTTTAGAAGTATCTGCCTCAGTCTGATATCATCCCCTATCACGACTACATCGTTGGTATCTGATAAATTATGAGCAATAATATCTACCTTACAATATGGACTTTTTAAGGCAATTGAATATACTTCCGCCATCAGTTTGCGCAGACTTACCTTGCCGCTGTTGATTGTAATCTGCCCGGCTTCAATCTTTGAAATATCTATAATGTCATTGATCAGGGCCATCAATTGAGATGAACAGGTGTTGATAATTTCAACGAAGCTAACCACATCGCTGTGAGGGAGACCAGGGGTTTGGAGGAGTTCGGCGAAACCAAGTATTCCGTTCATCGGAGTCCTGATTTCATGGCTCATATTTGCCAGAAACGCCGATTTCAGTCTGTCAGCTTCTTCGGCTTTGTCTATCGCAATTTTTAACTCTTCGTTCTTCCTGGCAAATTCTTCATTCAATTGCAGGTATTCAAGATTGAGAATGGCAAGTTTATCATTGGTTTGCCTGAGTTCCTGATCGGCAAGTTTTCGTTTTGTTATATCACGCCAGGTTGTGTATATAAGCTCATTGCGACCAATATTGATTACCGTCAATACGACTTCTACCCAGAAATCAACCCCATCCGGCCTGCGATGCATCCAATCAAACCGGTGGGAGCCATTTTCCTGGGCAATTTGTATCATTTTACCAGCCTTCTTCTCCGATGCTTCTCCATCAGGCTGCTGCGGCGGTGATAACTGGAATGGCATTTGCTCCACAACCTTGTCGCGGGTTGTTTTCAGCATTCTCAGGGCTGCTTCATTACAGTCGATAAACACACCATCCTCAATGATAAGATTCGCATCATCTGAATCTTCAAAAAGTGCCCTGAAACGCAATTCACTCTCTTTAAGCTTTTGTTCCGCTTCACGACGGGATGTAATATCAATGATGAGTCCTTCGATGGCAACTACGTTTCCACTGGCATCGTAAATGCCGCATCCCTGCTCCCATACCCATTTCAGATCCCCTTGAGCAGTTTTTATCTGGTATTCACCCGTAAACACCTCATTCCCTGCCAATTTCTCCTGCCACTTTTCCCATATTAAATTTTGATATTCCTTAACAATCAGATCATTAAACGCAATTCTATGATTACCAATTAAGTCTTCAGGGTAATATCCGGTTAAATCAAATACTCCGCGGCTTACAAATTCCATGGTCCAGGAAAAATCGTTCAAACAGCGATAGGCCATACCTGGCAGGTTGCCCATCAAAGTTTCGAGTTTCCGCCTGATTTCCGCGCTTTCCTTTTCAACCCGAAGCCGTTCAGCCAGTTCACGTGCTTGCTGAATATTATGCAAAGCCTTGATTGACAATTGATTTGCAATCAGAAAAAGACTATCTGCTATTCTTTCGAACTGTGCCCGGGGCATCCTTCTTACATTTTGTAATGCCTTCAGATATTCCTGCTCATCGGCGCCAATTTCAAGAGCATAAGATTTCAACTTATCTAAATCGGAATCTTCATCCAGTACCTGGCCGATGAGCCAGCTGGCCACATGTTGATCACCGGCCGTAATACTGGCCCCGGCATCCCACAATGCTCCGCTCAGACATGGCTGAATAACCGGCCCGTTGATATTCTGCCGGCCTATAACAGAATCTGAATGATAGCAATTAATTCTTCCCTTTTCCGTACCGCGGATAATATGATCGCACAGATAACAAAAGTTGCTTGGCCTTGTGATGGGCTTTCCTGATGCATCGGTTATAATGGAAGCAACGCCTGTTGCATCGCTGAAAGCATCCTGAATTTTTTGTATTTCCTGAATGTCGAATAAATCGGTGAAATTGAGCTTCTCTGTGGAGCCTTCTGGTTGGGTAAGCGACAATATCTGTTTATTCAACACCTTTTGCCTTTCACGAAGCGTTTGAATGGTTTGTCTTCGAAAAGTAACATCGCGGACTACCGCTATGATAAATGGCTTTTCAGAGACCTCAAAACTGCGCATAGATACTTCTGCCCAAAAAACAAAGCCATCGCTTCGGGATGCCTGCATTTCATATACCTGTGGACCTTCTGAAAAAACCCGATCGAAAAAACCATCGGTTACTTCAGTAGAATCGGACTGATCAACTGAAAGCAAGGCCGGAAGGCTGTGGCTTTTTATCTGGTCGATGTCCTTAAAGCCAAATAGCTCAAGGGCACCAGGGTTCGCATCGGTAATAAACCCTTCAGGAAACTCTCCAATTATAATGGCCTCATTGGTTACTTCAAATAATTGCTGATACCTGAGCTCTGTGGATAATAGTGATCTATTGGCTCTGAGTCGCTGTATTGCATAGGATGCCTGCTGAACAAGCGCAACTATGATTTCGTCCGGAGTATTTTCTGAACCGGAGGGAATGAGAATCACAAGTGCCCCGAAATATGAAAGCTCGTGAATAAAGCCAATACCATATAATGATTTGATTTTCAGTACATTCTCAACCATTTCACACAGATCTTTATCGATCAGACCACCAATTAAATGAAATAAAGAGGAGAATTGTATCAGATTCCCGGTTTTGTAACTATTTAAACTCTCCGGATCAATTTTTTCCGGATCCAGTTCATAAGTCAATGGATCTTTCCCAAGGTAACTGCCGGCAATTGAAAGTACAGCAGCTGTATTGTCATTAAAAGCACTTATCCCAAGTTTATTCCTTTCGTTTGTGGAGGCAATAAAAATCCAGGCATCCGGAATAAGTTGGTCTATGGTGTCAATAAATGCAACAAACAGTTCCTTTTCGTCAACAGAATTCTGGTAAGTAATAGCAGCCCGGGAAACGATATCCAGTGTTTTATCCGATGTAACGCTTATCAGGGGTTCAACCCGGGAGAATTCCACAACCAGGCACCGGATATTCTCAATCTGGGTTACCGATGCTTCCAGGTTGAAAAAACTCTCCGGTAGATTGGTCAATTCCGTTGATTCTTGAAAAATTACGGGCTTTCCGGTATCCCATTGTTCAAAGTCAGACAGCAGCGAAATAATTTCAGGCCGAAGAAAATCTCCAAGATAGAGCATGTTGTCAACAGCATTT
>JADJEQ010000004.1 GCA_016709025.1 Bacteroidales bacterium
TGAGTTTTCAAAACTAATCATCAGGTTAAAAATAAAAATGTCAGATATTGTAAGCAATCTTTTGGCAACTTCTGTACAGTAGAGACACAGGTTAAACTTTATGTAATGTTTTATTGCCTGTCTTGAAGGAGAAGTCAATGCTGAACGATCAAAATGGATGAACTATCCAGAGTATTCCGACAGCAATGGCAAGGATTGCACCGGAAAGGGTAAACCACTTAAGGAATACCTGCTTATTTTTCGCGAAGGACCTGAAAGCAACCAGTCCGAGAATAAATGCAAATAATACCATTGTAAGAATTGTACCCAATGCGAAAGCAGATATATATATTATTGAATCCATTCTTGAAGGAAGGGCCAATGACGGCAACAATGCGAAAAGGTGGCTGAATCCGGCAAAACCATGGAAAATTCCGATCGACAAAGCAGTTAAAGCATTCTGCTTCACTTTTTAATTGGTTCATTATCATGATGATGACCATGATCAGCATCAGCTAAAAAAACCGACCGGATTTATATATTCATGTGATTTCTAACATGCTTATGATCGTGTAAATAGCTGTTTTCAGAATCGTGTATGTTTATGAATATGAGCATACAAATAAGGTTTGAATGAAAGCGGGCATGTGGCCTGTTTCCATGTGCATGCCGCCGGTAAATACGGATCAATGCCCAACACCCGATTGCAATCAGCAGGATTCCAATAGCAGTTTCACTGTATGCCGAGATAGCTTCTACCGGCAGAATTTCTTAAATAAAACGAACAGCAGCCCAATCAACAGCATTCCTGTTGTATGCCCGAGGCCCCAGGAAAAACCAATGATCCATGATTTTTTCCGGCTATCGATGGCCAGGGGTGTGACCGCTGCAAGATGGTCGGGACCGGTTACAACATGCGCGATACTGGCAATGAACCCGGTAAGAAATGTGAGCATAGAAATTGTTTCAATTACAAATATATTTAGAAATATGCATACTTTTACATAAATGAATAATACGAAACCTTTTAGCGAAAAGTCACTTCAGATACTGGTCACCGGTTTGGTACAGGGTGTTGGTTTCCGCCCATTTGTATTCAGGATTGCAGCGAAACATAATCTTACCGGTTGGGTGCAGAATACCAATGAAAATGTTAAAATAGAGGTAACAGGTAAATCGTCTGATATCAGCAATTTCCTTATTTCACTCAGTAAAGATGCTCCTCCCGCCACATCGATAGAGGAAATCTCAACACAGGCGATGGAAACAAAGACCTTATCCTCATTCAGCATTCTTAATAGTCATGACGTTTCAGATGAAATCACCGAAATTAGCCTCGATATAGCTGTTCGTGATGATTGCTTCGCGATATTGAACAAACTGGCAACCGGCTGGAGTACGCTTTTGTAAACTGTACCAACTGCGGACCCCGTTTCACCATCATCAGGGACCTTCCTTACGACCGGGCTAAAACCACCATGCAATCTTTTACCATGTGCCCCGATTGTTTCCAGGAGTATGAAAATGTAACGGATCGCAGGTTTCACGCACAACCCACGGCCTGCAGCCAATGTGGCCCAAATTATGAATTGTTTGTCAAAGGGGTAAAGATCAGCGAAAGCATAGATTCTATAATTGATATTGCTTCTCAATGCATTGAAAATGGTGGAATTTTGCTAATAAAGGACTTGGCGGCATGCACCTGGCCTGTGATGCTTTCAATGAAAATGCTGTCAACAGGTTGCGCGATCTGAAAAACCGGGACAGAAAGCCATTTGCCATTATGTTCCGGAATCCGGATCAACTGAAGCCATATGCTGAAATAAGCGAACAGGAAGAAAAATCGCTGATTTCATGGAGAAGACCTATTGTTTTGCTGAAGAAGAAAAACAATTCACCTGGGCTGTTGATGGCAAAATCTTTAATGCCGGCCTAAATCTTCTGGGTGTGATGCTGCCATACATGCCGATTCATTACCATTATTTCGCAGGTTAAAAACGCACGCCTTTGTTCTAACAAGCGGAAATTTCAGCAACGAACCAATCCTGACCGACAACACTTTATCCATTGATCGGTTTTCATCAGCCTGCCGACCGTTGTTGCTACACAACCGCGACATTTACAACCGCACAGATGATTCTGTTGTCAGGATCATCGGGGAAAAGGAACGGGTTTTCCGTCGTTCACGAGGTTTGCACCATCTGCGCTTAAGGACTTCTTGAATACGGAGGGGAATTGTTGCTTTTGGCGCTGAGTTGACCAATTGCTTTTGTGTAGGTAAAGGGCACAAAGCATTTCTGAGCCAGCACATTGGTGATTTGCAGGGAATTGAAACAACCCGTTTTTATGAAAAGACCATTGAGCAATTCGTGAAACTGTTCAGGGTAGCACCTGCCCTGATTGCTGCTGACATGTATCCCGAATATATTTCAACCAGAACCGGGTTGAGTTTCGGTGATTTCCCGGTGGTGAAAGTTCAGCATCATCATGCACACATCGCCTCCTGCATGGCCGAACATCACTTAGATGAAAAAGTAATTGGTGTTGCACTTGACGGAACAGGTTATGGTTCAGATGGCAATATCTGGGGAGGGGAGTTTTTACTCTGTGATCTCAATGATTTTACCAGGGTATCTCATTTTGAATACATTCCACTACCCGGCGGTGATATGGCCGTTGAAGAACCCTGGCGCATGGCAGTGTCATATCTTTACCAAATATTCGGAAACGACTTTAACAAACCGGAACTCCCTTTTCTGAGAAACCTTAACCCTGAAAAAGTAAAGGTGATCGTGCAAATGATTGACAAAAAAATAAATTGCCCGCTGACTTCCGGTGCAGGTCGTCTGTTTGATGCGGTGGCCTCAATGCTTGATTTGGTTCAGGTTGCATCCTTTCAGGCAGAAGGACCTATGCTTCTGGAATCAATCATAAGCCACAACTGCAAAGATTCCTACGGGTTTACATGCAAAGAAACGATCAGTTTTGATTTAACCATCCGGGTATTGTTGACAGTGATATTATACAGGGAACAGATAAGGCAACAATCGCTGCAAAGTTTCACAATACAATAATATTGGCTATCTTTAATTCCACAAATGCGATCCGGGAAAAGGAAGGTATCAATCATGTTGTGCTATCCGGTGGTGTTTTTCAGAATAAATACCTGCTGGAAGGAACCATCGCCATTCTTCAGGAAAATAATTTCAATGTTTATTCACATGCGACAGTCCCTTCCAACGATGGAGGAATCGCTCTCGGGCAATTGGCTGTTGCATCAAAAGAAGGGAACTCCAATGTGTTTAGCCATACCGGCAAAAGTGCTTAGTGTTGAAGGATTCAGCGCGCTTGTTTCAATCGAGGATGTCGAATACACCGCAAGCCTTTTGCTGCTCGACGATGTTAAGCCGGGTGATTATATCATGCTTCATGCCGGTTTCGCAATTCAAAAAGTGGACGCCGAAGATGCTGAAATTACGATGCAACTGTTACTCGATGAGGAAAAGAACAGACCAAACAGGGTTGAATAATGAAATATGTAGATGAATTCCGCAACAGGGAACTGATATTTTCAGTTTCTGAAAAAATAAAAACAACCTCAAAAAGAGATGTCCTGATGGAGGTCTGTGGGACAGGCCATGGCCATTCAGCGGTTCGGGCTCCCTTCCTTGTTGCCGCCCAATATCCGGCTTATTTCCGGTCCTGTTGCCCTGCATGCGTTTCAAGCCAGCATTTTATCGATCAGGCCATGGCTTTCAGTAAGATCCCGGGGGTAATCATCACAACTTATGGTGATTTAATCCGTGTCCCCGGCTCATCAACATCGTTGGAAAAAGAACGGGCAAACGGAAGTGACATCCGGATTATTTATTCCGGTGCTTGAGTCACTCGAAATTGCAAAAAGAACCCTGATAAAAAGGTAATTTTCCTCGGAATAGGCTTTGAAACAACCGCTCCATTGACTGCTGCTGCAATCATTCAGGCAAAAGATGAAAACATCCCCAACTTTTTTGTGCTGAGTGCTCATAAGGTAATGCCTCCGGTTATGAAAGCGCTTGTAGATGAAGGGGTTAAAATAAACGGATTTATTGCACCCGGTCATGTAAGGTACAATTACCGGTACCGCAATCTACAATGATCTGGCGACCATATATAAACTAGGGGTGGTAGTATCCGGCTTTGAACCGGTTGATATGATGCAGGCTGTGCTGATGCTCACCGAACAGATAGAATCCGGTACTCCAAAGGTTGAAGTTCAGTATCAGCGCGTTGTTCAGCATGAAGGGAACAAAAAAGCACAACACGTTTTAAACGAGGTATTTGAGCTCAGGGATGACCAGTGGCGGGGCCTGGGTGTTATTCCTGAAAGCGGGCTGAAAATCCGCAAACATTTGTCACGTTTTGACGCAGAAAAGCAGTTTACAGTAACAGTTCCTCCTTCCACTGAACCTAAAGGATGTATCTGCGGAAAAATACTCCGTGGATTAAAAACCCCGGTTGACTGCGGCCTCTTCGGCAAAAATGCACCCCGGCTGAACCGGTTGGGGCCTGCATGGTTTCGGGCGAAGGGACTTGCGCCACCTATTATAAATTTCGTACATGAAGAAGTTGAATGAAGAAAAAATAATGCTTGCGCACGGAAGTGGTGGAAAAATGATGCATGAACTGATCGGGAATCTGTTTATGAAACATTTCAGAAACCATATTTTAAGCGAACAAACAGACTCAGCCATTGTAACGGTCAACTCGGCGGAGATAGCTTTCACAACAGACTCATTTGTGGTTGACCCGTTGTTTTTTCCGGGTGGTAACATTGGCAAACTTGCAGTTTGTGGAACCGTGAATGACCTTGCTGTTTCAGGGCAGAACCACTTTATATCAGCGTATCCTTCATCATTGAGGAAGGTTTTCCAATCGCTGAACTGGAAATAATTGTAGCCTCACTGGCTGTAGAAGCCAAAAAAGCCGGCGTATTGATTGTAACAGGTGATACAAAGGTTGTCAACAGAGGGAAATGCGATAAACTGTTTATCAATACAGCCGGAATCGGACAGATAAAAATAGAAAACAGCAACATAGGTAAAGCAATAAATATCAGGCCTGGTGATGTCATTTTGATCAATGGTAACATTGGGGATCATGGGTTGGCCATTTTAAATGCCAGGGAATCATTCAATTTCAAAACACCGGTTGTATCAGACTGCGCCTGCTTAAATCATCTTATCCGAAAAGTGATTGAAACATCACCTGTAAAATTTATGCGTGACCCTACCTAGGTGGAGTTGCTGCAGTGCTACATGAACTGGCAGATAAAACACAACTAGGAATTGAAATAGATGAATACGCTTCACCTGTCAGCAAAGGTGTAAAAGCCATGTGAACTCCCTGGGTTTCGATCCAATGCATGTTGCGAATGAAGGAAAGGTATTGATTGTAGTAGCAGAAGATGATGCGGCTAACTTGCTGGAAGTATTGAAGAAAAATGAATTGGGAACAAAAAGTGCCGTTATTGGCAGGGTTGTCAGCGATCATCCCGGCAAAGTGGTTTTAAAGAATGAAACAGGTGGTCGCAGGATCATCGATTCATTAACCGGCGATCAATTACCCCGTATTTGTTAAATAAATAATTATGCACGAATTCTCCCTGGCCCTGGAAGTAATCAGCCTTGCCGAACGTGAAGCTGAGAAAAACAAGGTCAATGCTGTACAGGAAATTTCCATCGAAGTTGGCGACCTGAGTGGTGTTGAAGCGGATGCTTTTGAGTCTGCGCTGGAACTTCTGGTTAAAGATTCAATTCTTGAAAATGCAGAAATCCGGATAGTGAGAACTGCGGGGAAAGGAAAATGTATCGCCTGTAACCAGGAATTTGAAATGAGCCACAGAATGGCTGTTTGCCCAAAATGCCTGTGTTTTCCATCAGAAATCAGTGGTGGTGAAGAATTCAGGGTGTTATCCCTTTTGGTGGAATAGCGCAATGCTTTACAGAAATTACACGAACAACAAATAATAAACAGAACTATGTGTGAAACCTGCGGATGCGGAGATTCAGGAGAATTAAAAATTCACGACCGGCAACACAACCATGATCACAGCCATGATCACGACCACTCACATGACCATACGCAGGGGAACGACCACGACCATCCTCACACGCATGCTCACAACAGTGTGTTGTTTACCCATTCGCACGATCATACGCCTAAAAAAGTGATCAGCCTGAATGTGGATATTCTTTCAGATAATAACCGGTTGGCGCAGATAAACCGCAAATCGTTTCAGGAACGGAATGTGCTTAGTCTGAACCTGGTAAGTTCTCCCGGCTCAGGGAAAACCACCATCCTTGAAAAAACAATAAAGGCCATGATCGCCTCGCGAAAAATATTTGTGATCGAAGGCGATCAGCAAACCCTGCTTGATGCCGACCGCATTGAAAAGTCAAAAGCACCTGCCGTTCAGATCAATACCGGATCAGGCTGTCACCTTGATGCACGGATGATAGAATCCGCTTTAAAAAAACTGGATGTTGAGCCCAATTCAATTCTTTTCATCGAAAATGTTGGCAACCTTGTTTGTCCGGCCATGTTCGATCTGGGTGAATATAAAAGGGTGGTAGTCATCAGTGTTACCGAAGGGGATGATAAACCGCTGAAGTATCCTTACATGTTCCAGTCGTCTCATCTTTGCATCATTAACAAATCTGACCTTCTGCCATATGTAGATTTCGACACGGAGAAAGCGACCGGCTATGCCCGGTCTTTGAACCCTAATCTGGAATTTATACTGCTTTCGGCAAAGACCGGCGAAGGCATGGAAAGCTGGTATCAATGGCTTGAAAAACAAGTACTCACCCTGTAATAATCCTGTTCAGGGGAACTATTCAAATCCTGAGAGACTCAACCAATGCTTTAACCTGCCGCAATGCAGCAGGAATAGCCATTTCAATTTCAGGTGTCAGTTGCATTCCCATGTCCTGAAAATCCTTTATTGAAATAGCAACAAGGTACAGTGGCGGCATATTTCCCAGCAAAAAGGCAGCATCGATCAGGTCTTTGAGACCAATCTCATGCGCACTCAATTGTTTCGGAAAATCACTTGCATAGCGGGGATGTAAAACCCTTACATGTCCGGCATCAAAATGGTCGAGGGAAGCATCAACGATGATTACAGTTTTATATGCCTGAATAAAACCCAGTAAATGAAAACCGCCTGTTCCTCCATCCATTAGTTCAGCTCCGGTGTATCCTTCCTTTTCCAGCCGTGATACCACATGGATTCCAACGCCTTCATCATTCATCAGTATATTCCCGATACCAAGAACCAAAATATTATTTTCTTTCAAAAGGGTAATTATGTTTTAAAGTTGATATTTAAGAAAGCACCCATCAATTCCACTCAGAAAAATCAATATCCCGGGTGAAACCGAAGGGTGCTTGTTACAAAAATCCTGTCAAGCCCAATTCAGAACTCAGCAAAAATCGTATTGCTATAATTAATCTTTCGGACAGTCCTCTGTTTTTGAGTCGTGACGCTCAATTACATCTTCTTCAATAAACTTCCATCCACCTATCATTGATGAGGTTACCCCCGCGGCGTTCAATGTAATCGTGATAGAAAACCAGGTAAATATGCACAATTGCAAACAGGATAAATCCCCACATAAGAATATGGTGAAGTTGCCTCACATGCATATCTCACCCATGAAAGGAACGATCCATGCAAACAGTTTTGGCAGGAACGCAGTACTATTGGCAGCGTACATGCCGAATCCGGTGAGGCATTGCAACAGGAATAACAGAAAAGTAATGAAATAGATCAGGCTGGCCAGAGAATTATGTCCGATAGAGTCAATCTCTTTGTGCGAAACCTGCAAAACATCCACTTTGATTACATTGACTATTTCCTTCCACTGACATCGTTTCAGCGGAATAAAATTATACCAGCGCGAAAACTCATTCCCGGCAAATCCCCAATAGATGCGGAAAACAAAATTGAAGAAGAACACGAATGCGCTAACAAAATGGATGAATCTGACGGTTCCGAACCAATAGTTAAAATAGGCTTCTGTGCCATTCATGAGGAAGGCAGGGTCGCCAATCAGAAAACCGGTAATACAGAGTGAGGTAACACACAATGCATTTATCCAATGGTAGAGGCGAACAGGTAATTCCCACACATAAACTTCACGCAGGGGGATGGTTCTGCTTCTCATAGCTTAATAGGTTTTAAGATCATGAATGGTACTTCCGTTTTCATCGTAAACATGCACAGCACAGGCCAGGCAGGGATCGAAAGAATGGATGGTGCGAAGCACTTCAAGTGGCACCTTCGGATCTGCAACCGGTGTTCCGATGAGTGATTCCTCATACGCTGACCGTTTACCTTCAGGATCGCGTGGCGAAGCATTCCAGGTGGTAGGAACTACCAGCTGATAATTGCCTATCTTCTTGTCGTCAATCACGATAAAATGGGATAATGCGCCACGGGGAGCTTCTACCATGCCAATGCCTTTTGCAAGTTTAGGCCATGTTTCAGGTTCCCATTTATCATTGTTCTGAGTGCGCGAGTCGCCATTTTTGATATTAGCCAATAGTTGCTGAAAAAACTCCAAAGCCCAGTCGCAGGTAAGCTTGGTCTCAAGCCCGCGTGCTGCAGTTCGTCCGAGTGTTGAAAACAGCGCTGTAACCGGTACATCGAGTGCTTTCAGTGTACTGTCAATAACCTCCTTATATTCAGGCCGGCCTGACGCATAACCAACAAGCATTCTTGACAAGGGTCCGACTTCCATTGGGTAGCCCTTCCATCTCGGAGTCTTCACCCAGCTGTATTTCTGCGAAACATCCAGGTGATCATAGGGTGGTTTTGGACCGGTATAATTCAATTTAGTTTCCCCATCCCACGGATGCAATCCTACCTGATCGCCTTTTGAATAATCATACCACGAATTGTTAATGTATTCTTTAATCTGTTCAGGATCGTCGGCTTTTATTTCATGAATGGTGCTCAGATCGCGGTTCAGAATAACTCCACGCGGCATTTTAAAGCTTTCCGGATTGTTGTAACCGTTGGTCGGAAAATCACCAAACGACATATAGTTGGTCAATCCGCCACCAATAGCACCCCAGTCATTTTTATAGAATGAAGCTATCGCTACTAAGTCGGGAATGTAAACCTGATCAACAAAAGTCTTGGCATCTTCAAACAGTTTACCAACCATGGCAAGCCGTTCAGCATTTACCGCATTGGCTTCGTCGATGTTGATAGAACAGGGAACACCACCAACAAGGTAGTTTGGATGGGGATTCTTGCCTCCGAAAATGGTATGAACTTTCACAATTTCCTTTTTGCCATTCAAGGGCCTCGAGATAATGGGCAACAGCGATCAGGTTTATTGCCGGGAAGTTTGTAGGCTGAATGCCCCCAGTATCCATTTGCAAAAATGCCAAGCTGACCACTTTCGACAAAGTTTTTAAACCGTTTCTGAATATCTGAAAAATAGCCTACAGAACTTTTGGGCCAGGCCGAAATGCTTTGTGCAATCTGTGATGCCTCAGCCGGATCTGCCTTCAAGGCTGATACAACGTCAACCCAATCCAGGGCATGCAATACATAAAAATGTACCACATGGTCGTGAATATACAGGGCATTCGCCATCAGGTTGCGGATTAGTTCGGCATTGGGAGGAACTGAAATTCCAAGGGCATTTTCGACCGTTCTGACAGAAGTGAGTGAATGCGTGGAGGTACAAACACCGCACACACGCCCGACAAAAGCCCACGCATCGCGCGGATCGCGACCTTTCAATATAGTTTCTATACCACGCACCATTGTTCCGGCACTATAGGCATTTGTAATCACACCGTCAGTAACTTCTATTTCAACCCGTAAATGACCTTCAATTCGGGTGATGGGATCTATAACGATTCTTTCAGCCATGGTTTATGATTCTTTAGGGTTTTCAATTTCTGAAATGGATTCAGCTGTATTGATAATTTCACGGTGTTTGCGGATGTTGGTAACAATGGCATGTCCTGCTATTCCAACTGCTGTAGCAATACCCAGCCCAAGTCCGATTTTGTCGGCGTGGTTTCAATTCCAAATCCAGCAACACTTGGCAGATGCTGATAAAACGGACCATTGTCCCAGAAACCAGCCTCTGCACAACCAATACAGGGATGCCCGGATTGTATCGGATAACTTACTCCGTCATTCCATTTTATAATTCCACATGAATTATAGGTAACGGGGCCTTTGCAGCCCATTTTAAAGAGACAATAGCCGCGTTTTTGCGCCTTCGTCATCAAAGGATTCAACAAATAAACCTGCATCGAAATTAGCACGGCGATAACAGGTATCATGCACACGACGTGAATAAAAAGCTTTTGGTCTACCCAAATCATCAAGTTGCGGAATACGGTCAAACGTCAGAAGATGAACAACCACCCCTACCATCACATCGGCAATGGGCGGGCATCCCTGTACATTTATTACCGGCTTTCCACTGATAACCTTGTGTACCGGCTGTGCCCCGGTTGGGTTCGGACTGGCAGCCTGAACACATCCTGACGAAGCACAATTGCCCCAGGCAACAACTGCCTTGCAATTGGCGACTGCTTCTTCAAGTATCTGCAACGCACTTCTGCCACCAATACAGCAATATGCCTCGTTTTCAGTAGGTATCGAACCCTCAACCATTACGATGTATTCGCCGGGAAATTTTTCCATTACTGCCTTGTATGCTTCTTCTGCCTGAAATCCGGAAGCCGCCATCAGGGTGTCCTGGTAATCAAGAGAGATTTTGTCCAGCACGATGCTGGCTATCGGGGGTGTGACGCCCGGATAAATGATTCACTGCAGCAGGTACATTCCTGAAAATGAAACCAGATGACAGGAAGACGTGGCTTGGCTTCGAGTGCTTTGACAACCTGACTGATTCCGCTGGCTTCCAATCCCATAAATGCGGCCATTGTCGCACAAAATTTCAGAAAATCCTTTCGGGTCATTCCACCCTCCCTGACTTCCTCGTAAAATGAGGGTTGTTTCTTTTCCATACAGCAATTGGTTTAAATTATTTGTTGGATACGTAAATATATATACATTATTCGATGTATGATATAATTGAGAAAGAAATACAGCTAATTTAGACTCTTTATAATTAAGGGATTAGCTGAAAATTCTTTCTCAATTCAATTTATTCTTAAAAGAAAATAAGTACTGAATTACAGAAAATACATTGAGGTTTAAACGGGAAAGGCTCTGTTTTTTTTGGGGCGTTATTGAAATTTATCATAAATACAGTGGAAAACAGGTAATGTAGTTCCCGGAAAATTATCGTAAAATCCAGTTGTAAAAATTTACAATTTTATTATAATAACTTCCTGACGGAAAATTAAAACAGGAAAAGTCCTCCCCCCCTTAAAATAATAAATTATTTGTAAAATCACATTCTTAAAGATTTTAGTTCTTCGGATCCGGTGACTTTCCTTTAAACGAACAATTACCAAAATCCCTGGAAAGGCTGACGGCATATGAGTATTGTGGAGTTAACTGTTTGCCCTGGTAATTCTTATAAACGGGTACATCATACAACAACGAAAGATTCCAAAGTCCGGCAACTGAATATGAAAGCTGAGGTGTCAGTACCATCAGGTGGTAACCGGTATTTGTTTCCTCTGCTCCATCCTGGATATCTTTGCCGTGAATTTCATTACGGATCTGAAGGTTGCCAAAGAAACGATTCGCTATTTTTTTGGAAACAAATAAAGAAGTCGTCAAAAGCTTGCCCGTCTGATAATCGTTTATATTGGAACCATTGTATTCAAGACGGTTGAGTAAAAATATCCGTGTCGTTACAGGAGTAAACTCCTTACTTATCAGGAGAGAACCAACAAATCCAAATGCATTGGTCGACGGACGTGCATCCAGATGAAGCAATGACCCATTGGGCGCAGTTGGCGGCTGTTTTGTAAAAGGGAATTTAAATCCGGCGCCGGCAGTAATTTCAACATGTTTGGAGGGATCTACATAGAGTCCGTATTTCACCATGAATGTCCCGTTCGACATGCCTCTGCCATTTTGGTCCGTCAAACCGGGGTTCTGAAAATTTAACACCTTATTTATATAGTAACCGCCATCGGCCTGCAGGGTAATTCTATGCGTTAAACCATATTCCAGTGTCAACCCCACAAAATCATAATATGCATTGTCCGACATATCCACTTCATCATCCGACGGGCTGCCTCCCCGGAAATAAATATCGGAGAAGCTGTGACGGAAGAATGTAATTGTCCGGATTGTGTTTTTATTCAACACTCCCACATGCGTCGATGCTCCTACCGGGCTTCCGGTGGAACAGCACTGGGCCTGCCCTGTTTCAAATATCAGAAGTGCACCTGCAAACAACAGAACAGGTAAAAACCTATTCAACATAGTTGACATATGCATCTTTTATGGCCTGATGATTTGATTTATCTTTCACTTCACAGGTAATCTTAAACTTGCCTCCATGGCAGATCGTAAACAATACTTCTGAACCGGAACCTTCAAAGATGCCCAGTTCATTGTCGCATTTCCAGGTATAGGTAAGGTTATCGCCGATGGCCGTTGCAGTTACCTTTGTTAACTCTGTTATTGCGACGTTGTCCTTTTCGACGACCAGACTTACAAATTCTATATTTCCGGTTCCGGATGGCTGTGTATCCTTTTTACAACCTGCCACCATCACTAATACAACCAGAATCAGCATAGCTGATATGAAATTGGGGAAATTTACTTTTATCATGTGTGAAATTTTTAAGTCGTTGATATTAAGTACAAAAGTTACATTCCGATGATGATTTTTCGATTAAGTGTGCCTTCAGGCGTTTCAAGTTGAATTAAATACACGCCCGGTGATGGATGAAGATTGCTGAGATCCAGATCTATACTGTTTAATCCTGCCTGAATTTCAACCATTGAGCGGGTTAACTCAACACCCGCCAGGTTTAACAAGCGGAGTTTTGCGGAATACCCGGTTCTGCTGTTGAATGTTACGGTGACTTCGTCCTTTGCCGGTGAAGGATAGACCCTGACGTCAACAGGAAAATTGATGTCGTTTACGGAGGTTGCCGCACCATCAAAGCCCAGATCGTCGATCCAGATAAAACTGTTTTTTACGGGTGTATGACTGCTTGATGAAATCATAACAACAGCAGTATCGGGTATTGCAGTACTCTGGTATGCAAAAGGAATAGAAAAAGCAGTCCATACATGAATCATCCCTTTCGTGGTTGTCCAGAGACTTGCAATGGTATCGCGTCGGTGCAGGGTGGTATTCCACTTCGTAAGCCATGCAGCAATGGTAGCAACATCGTTGTTGTAACCCATATACTGATATTTACCTGTTAAGCTCTCCACCCGCTCGTTGAAAGGGAACCCTGATACAGGAAGCCAGGTAGTGGAGCTGAGTTGCCCACTGACGATAACACCTGGTGTAATTGTGCCCCCTGCATCCTTGGTTGTCAGTTTGATGTAATGATTGCCTGATGCGCCCGGACTTCCCTTTAATGTAGTGTATACTCCGGATGATGAAGTAACGGCATTCATGTTACCCCAGGAGTCAGGAATTTCGTAAGAACCCATCGATGTCCAGGCTTCAAATCCTGCATTGGGAATTTGTGCCTGAATCAAGCCTGAAACGAAAATAAAAAAGGCAATGAAACTATACTTTTTCATATGTAATTATTTACATTGATTAACAAAAATAGTGTATTTTCGACCTTAAAGGAACCTGTTAAACAATTTTTTAACCACTACTGTTCACGGGCTCCTAATCCGGTAAGCTATTTAATCGAATACCTGAACCCTGCATACACCGTAGCTCCAACCAGCGGCCCCCATACCATTGACGTATCGAAATGCGTGTGATATGGCGCGAAAGCCTCAGTAATCGGATCTTTTTGGGTGAAATTGGTTAGGTTTTCTCCTCCGAGGTAAACTTCAAAAATTTTAAACTTACGGGTAATCTGAGCAGACAATTGAATATAAGCCGGTGAATATTCGCCCCGTTGAAGGAAAACCGGCATTTTATCCGTGTCCGGGATTCGTGCCTTGCCATTGAATTGCGATGTGAGGTCGAATTTCCATTTTTCGAATCTTGTTGCATAATTCAATGAGACAATTCCTTTGTAAGCATTTACCATGGGTTTCTGCCGGAGTTCGCCATTGATGGTTGTTTTAACGTCACTAACCCTGAAAGCAGCCAATACTGAAAGCCGTTCAACCGGCTCTACTGTGATCTGGACCATATAGCTGTTCGCAAAAGATTGTCCATTCAGGTTGTAGAAGAATACATCTGAAGGAATACTGTCGAGATCGGCAATCACCTGGTTGATAAAACTTGTCCGGTAAGCTTCAATATCCACCTGTGCATTGCGCCCGAACAGCTTGAAATCGTGGGTGAGGTTGATGCCAAAGTTCCAGGCTTCCTCCTGTTTAAGGTCATCTTCAATATGAATAATCCGCTGACTGGCCATGATTGAAAAATTTTCGGCAAATAAATTGGCAGAACGGTAACCTTTTCCTGCGGATGCCCGCAACGAAGTAGTTGGCAACACTTTATACCGCAGATGAAGCCTTGGGGTAAAGAACAAGCCATACTTGTTATGATGATCGGCACGAATTCCACCGATCAGGGTCAGTTTCTCAACAGGGGTCCAGGTATACTCAAGATAGGCACCAGGAACTACTTCTTTTCGGTCCATAATATAAGTTGTGTCCGAAAAGTGATGCACTGTCAAAAGGGTATCCAAAGGTTCGGTAACATCATTTACACCAAGTTCCTGGTAAAGAAAGACAAAGTCACGCCGGAAATAGTCTTCATCATAATCGTCATAAATAAAACTGAGCCCGGTTGTTATCCGGTGATTGGCGTTACCGGCTATAGCATCCTGGTAAATCAGGTTACCAAACAGACTTTTCTGATTCCCTTTGTATCTGTTTTCCCCGAAAAACCCCTCCTGCGAGTGAACTATGCCCGAAACTATCAATGCAACACTGCGGTGATCGCTTAATATGACCCCGTTTTTCCAAAAACTCTCCAGGCGTTTGGTTTTCAGGTGGAAACCATAGGTTTCGGTCAGGTTGCTGATTTTTTCAATGTCAGGATTGTACGTATCCGGATCGAAATTCATATAGCCCCCTTCCCGGGTTTCGTCGAGGTATTTAACCAGGAAACGTGAATCGAATTTACCCGGTATTTCATAGTCCCAACGGTTGATAAAATTATAGGTGGTCAGCTTCGGAATATCCATAAACAAATCGTCATTTTTATCGAACGGCGATTGAAATGTGCTGGCATGCCCCAGGACCATGGTGCTTAAGCGGTCGGTGAGTTTGGTTCCTGAATTGAAATTGGCTTCGAGCCTGCCGTGCTGATTGACATAAGCATTCAGAAACAATTTTTCGCTTACAGCAGGCTTTTTATATTCAACATTGATCAGTCCTGTGGTTGATTCGTAGCCGTTCATAACGGAAGAAGCTCCTTTGGATACACTGATGGATTCCATCCACGGACCAGGGATATAACCCAGCCCAAAAGTAGCACCCAACCCACGAAGCAGAGGAACATTTTCAGATATGATCTGACTGTAAATACCTGATAGTCCAAGCATCTGTATCTGTTTGGCACCCGATATGGCATCGGCATACATCACATCAACAGACGCATTGGTTTCGAAACTTTCCGACAGGTTGCAGCAGGCAGCACGCTTCAATTCACTGCTTGTTATTACCTGCACCTTCCGGGGATTTAGCTGCGAAATAAAAGAACTCCCAATATTGTCCTTTACCTCCACCCCGCTGAGATCGCTGGACGTTTCTACCATGGTTATATCCATGTGATCGAGTCCGTTTACAGGGAAAGTATCGGTTTTGTAGCCCAGGAAACTTACAATGAGCAATTGGTCTGCAATTCCCTTCTTCGACAATCTGAATTTTCCCGAAGCATCGGTACTTGTTCCGTTGGTAGTTCCGGCCCAGTGTAAATTCACCCCGGGCAACCTTACGGATTTGCCGTTATCATCACTGGCCGAAACAGTCCCGCTGATAGACTGTGCAGCCGCATTGTTTGCCTGTGAAATAAACATCAGGCAAAAAAGTATATAAATTATTGTTTTTGAGTTCATTGTTGAATAAATCAGAAGTTTACAAACTGAAACAGGATTACAAACCTGACTTCCTTTAAGCTATGTTAAAAGGAAAGACAGATGGATCCGGAAAGGCTCTAAAGCCTTTCTAACAGTTGTAAATACTGAAGGGAATACGCTGTTGCGAGAGAAACAGCACAAGTTTACGTCCCGCAATGGGTGGGGGCCGGAATTTATAGTCAAAAACCCGGATGATTTCATCCAGGGGAATAAGCTGTGGAGCAATATTTAATCCAGATGCAATGAAAGCAGGCTGCACCAATGCCAAAGTAGAAAAATAATTGACAGGAGATACGATATTCAGCTTGCTGAAAAAAGACACATTGGAACAACAACTATCTTTCGTAAGATTTGCAGAATTATCTGAGGCGGATTGATCCCCGGATACACAGGCATTCTCGCATCCGCAGCTTGCTTCCTTTTGCAATCCGAGTTCAGTATAAAAGGCGATCCCCGATAAATTGCCATGACAGTAATGAGCCTTATAAGACATGCCGACAGCACCTGCAAACACAACTGTTGCAAGTACAATGAGTATTGCATTTTTGACAAAAACACGGAGGCGTTTCAGGTACATGCGGAATAAATTTTTACAAAGTTAATTCATAAACAGATACAAAAGTAATGATGAATGACGAATGTAGAATGTAGAATTTAGAATGACGAGTGATGAATGACCAGAGACCAGTACCAGTGACCAGTAACCAGATACCAGACCAGTAACCAGTAACCAGACAGCTTCAACAAAAATCTGTTCCCTATTCCGGCTTAACTGAATATTCCACACTTCGTATTTATAGTTATTTTTACACCTTCACAATACACCTGAAATGTATAAAACCGTTCGAACTTACATTAAACCGGATATCAGAATTGCCGACCTGGTTTTCGAGAACCCTTACCTGCTGTTGCTGCTTGAGCATTTCGACCTTGATCTGATTATGCACGACAAAACAGTTTCGCAGATATGCATCGAAAACGGGATCAACGAAAAGATTTTCATCTCTTTTGCCAACCTTTACAACGGATTTTCACTCTCAGGCTCAGGTGGTTTTGAAAAAGAGCACATCGAAACCATCATCAGGTTTCTCAGCAACAGTCACAACTACTTTAAACACGATAAATATCCTGAAATTCAGGATTATATAAAAAAGCTGTATGAGAAAAACCCTACGGCTGAAATCAAATTGATCGGCAAATTTTTTGATGATTATTTTGCAGAAGTTACCGAACACCTTAATTATGAAGAAACAGTTGCTTTTCCCTATTTTCATAGTCTGTTGCACAAAGTAAGTCAGGATACAAAAAACCAGAAAAACAGATTTTCCGGGGCAGAGTACCTTGAACACCACACCGATATTGAATCCAAACTGGCCGATCTTAAAAATTTGCTGATCAAACATGTTTCCTTAAAAAATGACCCGGTAAACCGCCGGAAACTCTTATTCAGCCTGATCGAGCTTGAATTTGTATTGAACATTCATTCGTTTATTGAGGAAACTATCCTGATTCCACTGGTGATTGAACTTGAAAAAAAACAAAACCTTGGCTAAGCACCTGATCAACCTCGGAATAATTGAACCTTCGCATATCATCTATGAGGGTCTTGCCAATATTCTGCTCAGGTCAACTCATCATTTTCAGTTATACAGACCCGATAACATTGAAGAATTAGAACATGCAGATCTAAAGTACTCCTTTGATGTGATTGTAGTTAATCCCATCTGTTTACAACATAATATCAGGAGTTTTTCAAACCTGAAGCGAACACGGCCAAGGATTGTCTGGATAGCACTTGTTTACGCATATTTCGACAGGGAAATCCTTTCACAGTTTGACAACATCATTCAGATAACGGATTCAGCCGAAACCATCATAAACAATATATACAGACAGGTTCAGACATCAGTACCCGGTGTTGATATACCGGCCGGCGAGCATATAACCGAAAGGGAAACGGATGTGCTTAAACTGCTCGTACAGGGATTATCAAATAAGGAAATTGCTGATAAACTCAACATCAGCATTCACACAGTTGTGAGTCACCGGAAAAATATCATCCAGAAAACCGGTATTAAAAGCCAGGCAGGCCTGACCATCTATGCAATTTCCAACAAATTGATTTCTATTGACATAGGTTTAAGTTCCCCCCCCCCGGGGGGGGGAAAAGCTCTTATTAAGCGGTCAGTAACAGTTCCGCCATCCCTTCTTTAAGGGATGATCCCCCTCAAAATTCCCATATATAGGTGATTGCAGCTCTCTGCCCGGGGAGGTTTCTTTGCATCCTGCAACCTTCAACAATGATCGCGTATGAAAACAAGAACTATACTCTTTCATCTCATTCTATTACTTAACGGAGGGTCAGCATTTTCATCAGCCTCCAACGATACAACATCAACTATACCAAAAGATATTTCCACGAAACAGGAATCACCCATATCGCAGCAGGCTTTCACAATAAAAGCCAGCTACCTGGGTGATATTGGTACAAATGTGGCCGGGGGTATCAGAACCGGAACTGTTTTTATCGGGATGGCTAATCTGAAAATCGGGTTTGACACCCGTTTGGCCGGACTCTGAGGAGGCGGGCAGTTATTCGCTAACGGAGCTGCAACGCATGGCCAGTCACCGTCAGAAAATCTAACCGGCGACTTTCAGGTTGTTTCGAACATCGATGCAGGTGATCATATATATTTGCACGAGTTGTGGTACAGGCATTCTTTTTCCCGTTTTGAGATAACCATCGGACTGCAGGATCTGAATGTGGAGTTTGCAGGCAGTGAAAACGGAAGTCCATTTATCAACAGCTCTTTCGGTATTCCCCCGGTGATTTCCGATAATATTCCCGCACCGGTCTTTCCGCTCACAGCCCCCGGAATTACAGGCAAGTTCATTCTCAGCAATGCATTCACCTTGGTTGGCGCTGTTTACGACGGCTGCCCCACAGCGTTTGAACATAATTTATACAATACCCGTTGGCATCTGAATCCGGATGATGGCAATCTCTTAATGACGGAGTTACAGTGGAAAGGCAATAACCTGGAAAATTCAGCAACCTTTAAAGCAGGGTATTATCATCATTCAGGACTCATGGAAACCGACAGCGAAACCGGTGAAAAAACAGAAGTATTTGATCAGAATTATGGCTTTTACTTAATTTCTGATCAAACAATATGGAAAGCAAATGAAGGCAACCGTAACATCGGATTTTTCGCTCAGGTAGCCTTAAGCCCGGCAAATATCAATAATCATCATTATTACCTTGGCGGAGGAATCACCCTGAATGGAATTTCAAAAAGACAGGCCGGTGATGCAATGGGGATCGCTTTTGCCAGTGCAGGGTTTCATCGGCCTGGCCAAGAGAACGAAACCACCCTTGAGTTTTTCTACAGGAAACAGATCGGCGATAACTTCTTTGTTCAACCTGACCTTCAATACGTAATCCATCCTTCAGGCACAGGTGATGAACTCAGCAACGCACTGATGGGAATTCTCAGATTCAGCCTTATATTTTAAAAACATTCTGATGAACCGCCAAATACAGGACTGATTTCTGTCAGTTACAATCCGCTTTAAATTAACCTGGAAGGAAACATTGAAGGATAGCAAAAAAAAGGGAGGACGTATTTGTCTTCCCTTTTTATATGTTTATAAGATTAAAATCAGTATCTGACAATTTTTCGTGTTGTCGAATTGCCATCCACATAGCGGACTTTCATAAAATAAACACCGGGTTTCAATCCGCTGGTATTTAAAGATAATTCAGCTCGCTGAACAGCTGTTTGCACCAGTACAATTTCTCCCCTTGCATCAAATATGAGTATTTCACTCATTCCCGGAAGCGAAGGGTTCGCATTTAACCATAACTTATCAGTAAATGGATTGGGGAAAACTTTCAGGTCTTCACGTTGCGAAACCACCGGAACATTTACCGTCCAGTCAATGTCAGTAAAGTTCATGTTGTGAATGAAATCAACAACACTGTCGTTGAGAAGCCCATCCAGGACAATTCTCCAGGCGTGGTCAGCAGGAGGTGCATCATATCCTCCGTTCTCGTTGAAATCGGCGTAGAAATCGATGTTGTAGGTCTGCCCCAGATCATGACCAGGCAATTCGAGGAAGATTTCAGGCACCATCAATTCTGGAATGATCACCCTGCCGGATTCGTAGAACGACTGCGTATTGGTGATACGCATTTCGAATAGCTGACCAAGGTGAGGCGTCATTTCGGTAGCATGCAGTGTTATCAGGTAGCTCCACCCAATATCCGTAAATGTGGTGTTGTGAATGAAGGTCAGCGATTTGTCCCCCGAAATACTTCCACTGGCCAAACGCCATGCATGATCGGCCGGAGGAGCATCGTAAATACCATTTTCATTCATATCGGCATAGAAATCAACCTGATAGGTTTTGCCATTTTCGAGGCAGGGTACACCAAGTGAAAAAGTAGTAAGATCGGCAATCCGGGTTGCACGGCCGGCCTCTTTACCGGTGGCATTATCAATTAACCTTACCTTGATTTCCTGACCCAGATGAGGATTCATTCCGCTGAACTGCAGATTCAACAAGCCCTTCCAAGGAATATCTGTGAAGTTGGTTGAATGCGCAAAATTGAGACTGACATCACCACTGGTATTCAATGCTTCCAGACGCCATGTATGGTCAGCAGGCGACGGATCGAATCGCCCGTTGCCGTTCATATCGGCATAAAATTCCACATAGTAACTGTGTCCTGCTTCAGCAAACGGCAATTTAACCGCGAAGGCGGCACCGGCAACAGCAGTGATGGTAGTTCTCCCCACCTCCTTCATATTGCGGTTGATGTTTACAAGCCTGGCTTCAAATTTCTGGCCGATGTGAGGATTCATACCGGTAAGATTAAGTGTAACCAGGTAACGCCAGTTGATATCGGTAAAATTGGTGTTGTGAACAAAATTAACCGAGGCACCTCCGTTGATGTTATCAGCACTTAAACGCCATGCATGATCTGTTGAAGGCGGATCATAAAGGCCATTTCCACTCATATCTGCATAAAATTCAATTAAATAGCTATGACCATTCTCAATTCCATCGAAAACTACTGAGAATGATGCAGATGAGACAGATGGCACCTTCTTGCGGTCAATTTCCTTCAGATCAAGTTTATCAATTAACCGTGCTTCGAAAAGCTGACCAATATGGGGAGTCATGCCTGAGAGATTAAGGGTCAGTGTAGTTTGCGGAGCCACAAACTCCGAAACTGTTCGCGAAGATTTATAGATAACATCTCCTGAACTTGCCCCATTTCCGTTCGCAGCGTTAAAGGCAGCATAAAAAGTAATAGTACCTGTTCCTGCCACGGGTGCAGTCCAGTTCATATTCCAGGTCCGGCTGTTACCAGTAGGATTGGTACCATTGGTGGTGTGGGTTACCGCTTTATTGGCATTGATAAGTTTTGTTTCAGTGGCATTGGTGAGAATAAATGTACCTTTCTTAGCATTGGCAGCATTCTCGGCAGTTAATTCAAACCCAAACAGAGCGGCACCGGTATGCGTGGCAGTTGCTGTAATGGTATAGGTCTGACCCGGAACATATCCGGTAACAGGGATATTTGAGGTTATCCAGCCTGCAACTGTCTGGGCAGTTCCACCATGACAGTCGGTGCAGGTAGCCCCGCCATCGCCCGGCGAACCGGATTTTGCGCCCGGTGAACCATTGTGAGTTAATACGCTGGAAACAAGCAAAACCAGTAAAAGTGGTAAGCTTGCGAATAAGTAGAGTCTGTTTCTTTTCATAGTCTTGTTATTATTTAGAATTATTTTAAATAACAAAAGTATAGACTAAATGGACTTTATAGTTGTGACTAAAGTTACCAATTCTGAAAAATTTAACAAATAATTAACACTGGCCCCTCATTATCTTATCTTTATCAGACATTTAAAAACACTTTCCGGAATTATGTCAGTCAGAAATATGAAATATCTGTTAGTAAACAATTCAAACATATCCGGTTTTGCAATGTTTTGGTAAACGAAAATGAACCTGGTTCCATTTTAGAAATCTGATTCAACCAAATTCAGCAATCGCATCATCAATTATTAACATCAACCTGAAATTGCGTGCCCGAGGGATTATTCAGGAACAGAATTGGCACAAAAATCTATAATCGGATATTTTTGCATCACACAAAACACTTTAACATGGAACTTACTTTACAGGAAACATCAAATTTAAGGAAGGCACATTTTTACCTTGGCAATGAACTGATTGATTCCTTGATAAATTACAGTATGGTAATGGAATTCCCTTCTGATACTGAAATTCTGAAAGAAGGGCAATATGTAAAGGTGATTCCCATTGTATTGCAGGGGCTGATCAAGGTTTACAGCCGGTATGAAGATAAGGAATTGCTGCTCTATTATATTCAGCCCGACGAAAGTTGCATTATGTCGTTTGCTGCCAGTCTTAACAACGAACCGAGTAAGGTATTTGCTGTTACTGAAGATTACACCAGGGTATTGTTGTTGCCATCCGACAGAATACCCGGGTGGCTGAAAGAGCATCCGGCAATGAATTCGCTGTTTTTCAACCAGTACAATATGCGGTATGCCGAACTGCTCGACACCATCCGATACCTTCTATATCACAAACTTGATAAGCGGATTTACGACTATCTGCTGGAAAAGAGTGAGGTAAAAGGGGAAAAGTTGCTCAACATCAGGCATAAACAAATAGCTTCAGAACTCGGCACCGCGCGGGAGGTTATCAGCCGCCTGCTCAAGAAAATGGAGAAGGAGGGCAAAATCAGACAGCATTCCGATGGAATTGAAATTTTGTAACCGGTGACCCAGGTCACTGCAATACCATTTAAACCAAAATATCTTTGTGCTTTAATTTAAAAAGAAAACTATGAAAAAGAACATGGGTTCAACCGACCGTATCATTCGTCTGGCACTCGCAGTGCTGGTGGCAGTATTGTATTTCAGTGGAGTTATTTCCGGCACAACAGGAATTGTTTTACTCATATTGGCTTTTGTATTCGTGATTACAAGCCTGGTAAGTTTCTGTCCTTTGTATCCTCTGATCGGACTCAACACCAATAAGAAAGCAAAAGTCTGAAAACCTGATGTAAAAAAAATGGGGCTAAATGCCCCATTTTTCCTATAAATCGTATCACATCTATAAAACCTATGAACTTATGTTAAAACGACCCCCCGGCCATAATAATCATAACAATGAATCTAATCTATAGGAGCATATACAATCGTTAATAATTCACCCGATCTTCCTGATTTAACCGGGCACTTACCAAGAAGATCCTGTATATCTTCCTGGGGAATATTAGCTGTTACTGTTACCACAACATTACCACAACCGCAATCTGAAAAATTTCTGATATTTTTACTTGATTCCCATACACTCTGTTTGTTTTCATTTACACCTTTAAAATCATATACATACTTATAATTCAAAGCCAGGTTATTTAAATAATCACATGCATATTTCATTTTTTCCTGGGCAGCTACAGTTATATATTTATTGTTTATACCATTTTCGTCGAATTCATATATATGAGCAACATTTACCTGATTCTTGTCGGATGAAGCCTCGCAATAGAAAACCAGGCGATCGGGAGTAATTACCTGCTGCCAGGTTTCAACTTCACTGTAGTTATTGAAACGGGCATATTCCATTTTGATAAGGGTGCTGTCGAGTCCCATCATGAGGGCAGGGCTCTTTTCTGTTCTGATTTTATTTGACTGAGCGTTGGTGCTTAAAACTGCTAAAACCATTCCGAGTACTAACGTTATTTTTTTCATGGTTATTTTTTTATCAAATTCTTAAATATGGGCCACAATTAACTGGTTTTTATCAAATGAAGATTAGCAATAGTACACATTGGCATCGGGAGTAATTACCTGCTGCCATGTTTCTACTTCACTGTAGCTATCAAAACGTGCATATTCAATTTGAGTAAGGGTACTGTCGGGTTCCACCACAATAGACTGGCTCTTTTCAGATTTATTTTCAATTCCTGATTTATTTTCAATTGACTGAGCGTTGGTGATTAAAACTGCCAAAATCATTCCGAGCACTAACGTTACTTTTTTCATGGTTATGTCCTATTTTATTTGTTTCCTTTTTTTTGGTTTCTCCTCTTCTCTATCCTTCCCCCCGGAAGTTTATTTTTTGAATCGGATCGTGAGATTGTTTTGTTAAATCTTACCTGACAAATGTACGTCGCCCTACAGGGCAGCGCAATTCGTTAAAATACCACTTTTCACAAATAGTTGAGGCAGAAAAATACTGGGTGGAAATACCCATCAGGGTATGGTAGTGATTAAAAAATAATCGCTGTAAATTTAAATTTCAGATAAGAACAGCGAAAACATTAACTATTTTATTAAAACTAAAATTTATATTTATTTATATATCAATAGTTTACAAAATACTAAATCTCTTTTTTACTTTGGAGTGATTCTCCAAACAGGATTGGGTTGCCTGGCAGAGTCTACACCCAAACTGTTACTGAATTCTACCTATGGGTACAATCAACACCTGGGCCTGGTAGGTAAGATTGAATATTTCAATTTAAAAAACCTGCACTAGACTGGTCATTTGTGATTGGTTGCTGGTTACTGGTTTCTGGTTGCTGGTTGCTGGTTGCTGGTTGCTGGTTAGACTGGTTACTTGTCTGACTGGTTGATATTCCGGATGCGGGTTTCTTTCTCTCCCTCTCTTCCTATTCCTCTCACACCAAACCCGTCTCATTCACCTCGTCTCTTCGTCTCTCAGTCTCTCAGCCTCCTGTTCTCTTCAGGGCTTTATTTTCTTGGGTGGGCCCCCCCCCGGTTGTTTGGGCTGTATCCGTGGGATTCGCTGCGCTCGCCCACGGTTATGATGTTTCGCCCTTTCAGGGCTATCCATTTTCTATTAGTTTATCAGTCTCTCTGTCTCTCGATCTCCGTCTCTCGTCTCCCTAATTCACTTATTCTCTTAGTCACTTCTTATCCCATTCTCCCATTCTCCCATTCTCTCACTCTCCCTTTTCCCATGTTATCTTGTGTATTCGGATTGTTACGCCCTTTCAGGGCTTTATTTTCTTCAGGTTGAGTATCCGTGGGCTTCGCTTCACTTCACCCACGGTTTAGATGTTTCGCCCTTTCAGGGCTATCCTTTTCTCTTAGCATCTTCATCACTACTTCTCCCAGCCTACCTGACTCTCAGTCCCCATAGACACTTCTTCACTCTGACTCTTAGTCTCCTTCTCTCCTTCTCTCCTTCTCTTTACTCAACTCACTCACAAAACTCACCACTCACTCTTACCTCCTACCTCTTCCTTCCATAAAGCGTCAGAAGGCATAAAAAAAATGGGGCTAATTGCCCCATTTTTCCTATAAATCGTATCACATCTATAAAACCTATGAACTTATGTTAAAACGACCCCCCGGCCATAATAATCATAACAATGAATCTAATTTATAGGAGCATATACAATCGTTAATAATTCACCCGATTTCCCGGTTTTAACCGGGCATTTGCCAAGAAGGTTCTGTATGTCTTCCTGGGGAATATTAGCTGTTACTGTTACCACAACATTACCACAACCGCAATCTGCAAAATTTCTTATATTCTTACTGGATTCCCAAACACTCTGATTGTTTTCATTTATACCTTTAAAGTCGTATACATACTTGTAATTTAAAGCAAGATTATTCAAATAGTCTTCAGCATATTTCTTTTTTTCCTGGGCTGCTACTGTTATATACTTATTGTTTATACCATTTTCATCGAATTCATAAATATGAGCAACGTTTACCTGATTCTTGTCGGATGAAGCTTCGCAATAAAAAATAAGACGTTCGGGAGTAATTACCTGCTGCCAGGTTTCAACTTCACTGTAGTTATTGAAACGGGCATATTCCATTTTAATAAGGGTGCTGTCGAGTCCCATCATCATTGCCGGGCTTTTTTCTGCTTTGTTCTTATTTGACTGAGCGTTGCTGATTACAACTGCCAACATCATCGCGAGAACTAAAGTTACTTTTTTCATGGTTATATCCTTTTTGTTTGTTTCCTTTTTTTGTTTTCTCCCTTTTCTTTTGATCCTTCCCCCCGGAAGTTTTTTTGAATCGGATCGTAAGAATGTTTTGGTAAATCTTACCCGACAAATGTACGGCGACCCGCAGGGCAGCGCAATTCGTTTAAATACTACTTTTGAAAATGAGTGGGGGCAGAAAAACAATGGGTAGAAATACCCATCAGGGTAACATAGAGGAGAATTAGCAATTCAAGATGTTAAAAGTATAAAAAAAAACGGAGAAATCAGTTACGATCCTCCGTTAAACAAAAAATTTTAACTATCTACATATCAGTATTTTGTAAAAACAAAACTTCATTCAGACAACGGATTGACCTATCAGAGAAGAAATCAGCCGCAGGGTAGAGTAAAAACCCTCCCTGATCTTTAATTTCAGGCATGGGTACTATCAACACCTCAGCCTGGTCGTTCCGGTTGAATATTTCACTGAATGAAAACACTGCCCGATAGCCATCCGGAGCTGCAACAATAATAAGCCCCGTTCTGAGTGTTTCCTCATCCATCTTATAGTATTCGCGGGTATAATCCTTCAGCATAACACCGCTGAACGGCGTTGTTCCATGTATTCCACGTCCCCTGCCATAAAACACAGATCCATAGTTAACCATAGGCAGACCGGGCTTAGTCTTTTCAGTGAGTGTATTTAGCAGGGTATTCTTATGGTAGAATTTTACATCGTCGGCGTACATATCTTTTATATCCCGGTCGATCCTGTATTTTACAGTGCTGGATTTCACCGTTATTTTGACCGGATTGCTGATATTGCGCACTGTGTATAAGTCGGAAGCTACCACCAGTTTAGCATCAACAGGTAAGGGCCAGAGGTCTTTTGTTTTTGACGGAACTATTCTTCTCACCTTTGAGGCAATGATGATTTCATGCCGATGTATCGGATAGTAAATTTCGCCCCAGCTTAAGACTACCTTTTCACCGGCGGCATTCTCAACCTCCACATAGAGGTCGATGATGGGCGGAAACTCTTCCTGGTTTTTCTTTTTGAGCACAACCTTGTCGAGAATGTCATACAGAGAATAGCCTTCATATTGATAAGCGCCCGTAAACTTTCCGTTTTCGTAGTTAAACTCCGTTTCCTTCACTACTAACTGCCTCAAAGGCAGTGATGAGAAATCGACAACTCCGGGATTTTCAACCTCACCGGCGATTGTAAGCGATGACATGCGAAGGTCATTCTGTGGTGCATCGTCGTAAAAATCATTGGTCTGTGCTATTCCTGAGTGGAAAGTTATTAAACCCAGGCAAATCGCTATCAGTTTCTTCATATTATATATGTATTGAATGTTTAAATCAAAAAAAGATTAAACCTTACTGTTGTCAGTGCTTCTGTCAGAATTTTACTTCAAAGCCCGCTGTGATAAACCGCCCAGGTCCAACGTTATACTTGCTGTCATAGATTTTCACATCAAACAGGTTCTGTATGCCCAGCGATACATGACAATACCTGAAGACCGGCCTCCAGAATTTCAGGTCAACTGTGGAATAAGCCGGGTATTGATCAGATTGAACCAATTCATCCCAGGTATTCTGATCGTTGATGAACATGGCTCCTGTGTAACGGAAGGTCAGACCTGCATTGAGTATACGGTTTTGCCATGAAACACCTGCAGTAACAATGTTGGCAGGTACATCGGTCATTGTTTTACCGAAAAGGTCAATGGTGTCGTTTTCAGCTATTTTGGTATAGTCCAGTATTTTCGCACTGGCATAGGCATAACCGGCAAACATGGTAACAGACGGGACAATCTCATAGTTTGCTGAAAATTCAGCTCCGTATATTTCTACTTCGCTGATGTTGGCCCTGATAAAGATGGGGCGTTCGCCAAAACCCATATCTATGGTCTGCCCGTTGGTAACATAATATTGAAAATCTGTACCTAGTGAATAGTAGGCAGATGCTTCCATGGTGAGAAGGCGCAATATGCCACTGCGAAAGGGTTTGAAATCAGTTCCTGCTTCAAAGTTGCTCAGGTATTCAGGCTTCAAATCCGGGCTTGCAATCTTAAAACCGCCTTTTATCCGGCCCGATCGGCACATATCGTCGAGTACCGCCGGTCTGAAACCCCTTGAATATCCAAGATACACCCGGTTGCTGCTGTTCCAGCGGTAGTGAGCCGAAATGCGGGGACTGAGCGCGCTGCGGATATGGGTTGGCATCGCTTTATCCTGGTAAATATCCATGAATTCGGTTTCCTGTGAAGGTGTTTCTATGTAAAAAGATCCATCGTGGAAACCGGCCACATCATAACGCAACCCGGCAAGAATTCTCACTTTTTCCTGAAGTAATCCAATCTCATCCTGCAAAAAGAATGACAAGGTGTTCATCTTGCCGGCATTATATACAATATCTGTTGAGGTGTAATATTTGTCCCAGGCGTCCACACTTCCATTCCTGAAATCGAACCCACCGGTAACCTTATGCTGATCACCCAACGGACGGGTGATTGAGGTAAGCCAGCCATAATCGCGCCTGGTGCTCAAAACATCGTACCATGTATAATCGTCTTTCAGGTATTCGTTTACCTTCCTGTAGTCTTCGTTCAGAAAGTAAGCCGCTGAAAGTATGCTGTATTTACCCAGCTGTCCTCTGTAGTTGAGGTTTACACCATAAGAATCATGATCGGTGGTATTTCCACGGGGCTGATGCACTTTTTCACCTGTACCCCGGTTATCGTTGTAGTAATTGAGCGATGCGCCAATTGTATGTTTTCCGCCAATTGAATACGCTGTCCTGAACCCGGCACCAGTTTCACGCAGGTCGGAATTCACAATGTATGGATTTGACTTTACATCGGCTTCTGACTGGGTTACATAGCCATCACTCTGCCTGTAAAAGGTATTGGCCATCCAGGTCCATTGATCGCCGGGCTTTTTAATCTTAAAATTACCGCCGGCAACAAATTTTCCTCCGATGGTGTTATAAGTTCCATATTCAAGACCGGCATTGACAAACAAAGGTGCTTCAGGTTTGCGGGTGATGATGTTGATAATTCCACCCATGGCATTGCCCCCATAGATAGCAGAACCGGCACCCTTTGTTACTTCAATTCTCCGGACCATAGCCGCATCGAGCATATTCCAGTCGAACCCGCCTCCGTCGCTTTTATTCATTGGGATTCCATCCACCAGGATCAGCACCCTTCCCTGTTCTTTGCCGCTCATACCGCGCATGGTAACCGTGGCCTTTGTGCTGAGAATTCCAAACGGGCGGCTGTAATTGATCCCTGTAGCTACTTTCAGTACCTCGTCAATACTCTGAACCGGTAGACTGGTGATGAGTTTTGGCCCCAACTGATTGATCCTGACCGGAGTATTCACAATACGGGAATCGGTTCGTGTGGCTGTAACAACAAATGTTTCTATTTCAGATGTTTCCGGTTGCATGGTAACCAAGATATTGGAAGAGCCAACCCGAAAAGTAATGCGAACAGTCTTATATCCGATATAACTGAAGGAAATACTAACTGAATCACCCTGCAAACCGCAAAGATTAAATTGTCCGTTGCGGCCGGCAATAACCCCCTGACCGGGATTTACGGCTATACTTGCTCCCGGTAAAGGATAACCTGATGAACCATCCAGCACTTGCCCACCGACACATTGCTGTGCATGAAGGCCAGTTGAGGACAATGCCATCAGCAGGATAATCAGCAACCACCTGGTGATTCCGGTTGTGTACATATAATAAAATGTTACTGCTGAATTTTTATTTCCAATAAAATCGATCCTTCTTCATTTTCGTCGGCCTGTATCACTTTTATCATCCCATATTTACCCTGGCAGGTTTTAAACGGGATAACCCTTCCGGCATAAGCGTACTTGCAGTTACCACTCACTTTGGAAGGATTATAAGCCGTAACCAACAGGCTGTCGTTTAAGGCAGCATCAAACTGAGATGGAGTAACCAGTTGGTTGTCAGAAGTGTAATAATCAAACAATGTGGTGTTTTTAACAGTCCAGTTGCTGATAATGGGGTAATAACCAACAGTGGAAGTATATCCGGGACAGGTAAGTGATGGCGATGGAAGACCGGATGTATAATAAAAATATGGCACCAGGTCGATTGCTGATTCGTTTCCGGATACTGTAACTGCATCATAAATAGCACCATTGGCAAGGTCGAGAAAGCAAGTTGTTGAAGCATTGTTTTGCATTCCCACCTCAATAGGACCATAATGATGGATGGGGCCATAATCCACCCCCTCCCCTTTTCTCACCAGCAATGAGGCGGTGGCAGTATCCCTGTCGGCATTCATTACCAGCACGCGCCATATTTCCGATTCGGCAAGGCCTTTTGGGAAACTGAAATCCTCGTCATAACCTTCATTGCCAGCATAAATTCCACGATCGAGTTGCACCGATGTGTCCTGCCCGATAATTCTTTCGATGCGCAGGTAAGTAAGTGCTGTTCCGGCCCCTGAAGCAAGCACCCCAATGTTGATCTTTCCTCCGGGGGATACTATTTCGCCAGACGATGTGTAGGCAACACCGGTCTTCAGAATTATTGCAGTACGGTTGATTTCCTCTTCCTTTCTGCAGGAATTTAAACCGACTACGAAAATAAAAAACAAAAAAAGCCACAAGGTCCTTCCCGGACCTTGCAGCACACTATTATTAATGCAATTGAACCTGTTCATTTATTGCTTCTGAATTTTCACTGCCATCTCGAGGGTTCCTGTAGTTTCTCCGTCAACTGCAATAACCTTGATCAGTCCGGTTAATCCTGAACTAATCTGAATGGCGTATACCTCACCGGCAGCAAGCACACTGGCTTTTTTCCTGGCTTCATCGGTGTTAAAAGCTTCGAGGATTACCGCATCGTTCTGAACAGCATCAAATTGCGCTGCTGTGAGGGTAGTTTTGTAGAAACGGGTCAGGTTTTTGGTGGTGTAGTTATCAGGGGATGAGGCGCCGGTGAATACACCTGTAATGTTTGATCCGGGAGAACCCATTGACATCATATTCGGATGTTCAGGCGTATTTTCAAAAAAGCAAAAGACATCGATTTTATCCTGATTCAGAAAGGCTTGCGCCTGAAAATATTTGGTTGCCTGGTTGTTGCTGAACGACAGGAAGCTCTCGGTTGCAACATTGTCCTGAGCACCAACCAAAATGGTTGTGTAAGAGTTGATTTGTCCGAAATTGCCGGTTATGGTAATGGTCTCTTCTTTCTTATTTCCGGCAATATCAGTCGCAGTGAAAGACCAGATATCCTGATCGGCTGTGCTTTTGGTTGTATAGAAATCAAATGTAAAACTCTGGGTATTGATGGTTGAGTCAACCAACGACAATCCATTGGCCTTTACCTCAAATTTTACAATTTTGTCGGTACCGTTGCCCTGAAGAATTATACCAAACCACAGCGTATCACCGAAGGCAGCAGTTGTATTGCCTGTGATGTAACCATCCTGTTGATTAAATGCAATGGTTGGAGGAACCGGTTCATCTTCCTCTTTGGCACAGCTACTGAAGATCAGGCCTGATAAAAAGGCAAGTCCACAAAGAATAATTAGTTTTTTCATGGTTTTAAGGTTGGTTTACTCGTTTAGAATTGAAATTCATATCGGCGGCAAAAGTATTACTAGATTTGGGTTTAACAAGGAGAAACAGGAATTTAGAAAGATTCTAAAGAAATATTTTCACCACAGTAAACTACTTGTTGGAATAGAACAAATGCAGAGACTCACTAAAATTTTTTCATTGGGTTATTCAGGATGAGTGGGCTCCTTAGCTGATATCAAACGGAAAAGGAGTTTCTGCGCTACCTTTTAATTTAGATCTCGCTTAAACGGTTTGATTGAAACGATTGATAAATGAACAATGTATACTCAGCAATGAATGGTCGTTATTCAATTTCAGCATAAAAAAAGTATTAAGCAGTTGTCTGACTAAGAAAAAATGCAAGTATTAAGTAAATAAATTACTCAAAATGAACAAAAGGTGCATAAACTCCTTATATTTGATCTAAATAAAGACTGTTATGAAAAAATATGCTCCAAGAGCTGTTTTTCTGATTGTCTGCTTCCTCGCTACATCCTGTGATTCATTTGACGCACGGGAACTCTATGCCGATAACCTCGATACACTAACAATTATTAATCAGCAGAATCAGGATAACCTCAACAATGAACAATCATTTGCTATAATCCGGAAATATCTCGGCAAAAGACCGTCTGATGTAAAACTTCTGGAAACAGAACCATTAAAAAGCGCCCTGATGGACATTATGGGCAATGAGTATGAGGCTTTTGTAGAAATGATGCAGAATGCAGCTCCGCTGAAGGAAGAAAAACTGATCTACAGCGTCGGTTCACTTCCGGATTTATCAAGAATCGGATTTGGGTATATCATCATCGACCCTGATAACAATTTGCTTCGAGCGGGAATAGTGAAACCGGGATACCACAGAACCTTCGGTACAAAAGTCAGTGAAATGGATACCCCTGCAGAGATTGACCGCAAGTGTAAATCCATTCTTTGATTCATTTTTATTTTACCGGTTCAACCGGCTTTGGATCATAAATCCCGACATTGAAAGTCTGGGGGAAGAAAGCTTTGTCAATCCGCACATAGGCACTATCAAGGTACTCAAAAAGCCTTTCTTCCGGATTTGTCGCATTGCCTTCCATAAATAGTATCACCCTTTGCCCGGGTATTGCATTCAGTATATTTTTTGTGTGTGACAACCCCCATACCCTGTAGATGTCATTCTTCGGGCAGGTATTGTAGAAATTATCGGAGTCTCCGAATATAGCCTTGTCGTAATGATAAGCAAACGGCAGATCAGCCCACACCGGATAGATGATAATAATTCTTTTATTGCGGTCAGTATCATATTTCTTCACAAATTCCACTGCTTTCTTCACCTCCCTGTAACTGAAATCATCGGGCAGAATACGCAGGTTTATAAACATAAATACGAGCAAAACGGCTCCGGCCAGAGGTTCAAGATATTTATGCCTTTGAAAGAGCATACCGGATAATGCCGGTATAAACAGAAACAGCCCAACTGAATTATACAGGATGTAGGTATCGCAGAAAACGGGAATTTTTGAACTGATCAGGAACATAAAGGTATAAGGGGCAAACCACCATATAAATAAGGCAGGCACGCCCGGATTAAACTGCTTCCACTTTTTCCTGTACAGAAGAAATGCTGTAAACAAAACGCCGGCTATAACAATGTACATTGCTACTTTAAATACCTCTTTATTATTTAACAAATAATAAATCTGCAAGTGAAAATCCTCCGGATTTGGTGGCCTGAGCCAGGTACCCTTACTCGATTTCTGAAATTGCTTCAATACAATGGGAACCATCGGAAGAAATCCAATAACTGTTGCAACAGATGGAATCTGAAAACGGAGAAACATCCTGAAGTTCCTTACATATATTAAGCTGGTGATAAACTGGGCAAAAATCACAAACCAGCCAAAATAGTGAGAATACACAAGAAACAGATTGGATAGTATCAGCCCTGCCAATGCCTTATGGTTTTTGACATTCTGCAGATAATTCATGTAGAAATAGAGTGCTGATGCCGTTGACATAGACAAGAGCGAGTAGGTGCGCACCTGTAACCCATGGAAAAAATGATAGGATGAAAACAGAAAAAGCGCGGAAGCAACCAATCCGGTCCAGAAACTAAAAAACCGTTTGCCGGTGAAATAGATAAAAATAACAGTAATGGCATTAAACAAAAGCGGCACAATCCTTACCAGGCTACTTTCAACTCCGAACAGCCTGATCCATAAATGAACGAAAATCATGAACAACGGTGGATTGGGTTCACCTTCCGCGGGTAACTTCAGAATGCCACCTATACTTTTCTGGGCATTAAAAATGGTAAATGGTTCATCAATACAAATATCGCGGTGGTTGATAAAATAAAGCTTCCAGAAAAAACCGATGATAAATAGCAATGCCGGTATATAGATGTTCAGGAGTTTGCTGTCATTGTCAGTCCTCATAGAAAATTGATTTTTATTTATAATGCAAAGTAACTTATATTTGAGTTAATTATTGCCAGAGAAAATGATGTTTTAGAGTTTCTTAAACCGATCATTCATTTCTGCAGCTTTTTAATAGTCCGGCGAACAAGCCAGCCCTTTGAATGTTTAAAACTAAAAAATTAACCCTATGGAAAAGCCAGTCAACACCCTGAAGAAAATTTATGAACCTTCCAAAGAAGTAAAAAAGCATGCCATCATCAAGGATTATGAAAAGGTTTACCACGATTCGATCAGCAATCCTGAAGTTTTCTGGGCAGCAGAAGCGAAAAAACTTGAATGGTACCGTAAGTGGGATAAAGTGCTCGACGATTCAAAACACCCGTTTTACGAATGGTTTTCAGGGGGAAAAATTAACATCATCCACAATGCGCTTGACAGGCACCAAAAGAATGCAACCCGGAACAAGCTTGCCATCATCTGGGAAGGTGAACCCGGTGATGTAAGAACTTTCTCTTACCACGCCCTGAACAGGGAGGTCTCGCGGTTTGCAAATATTCTGCGTTCAATGGGGGCAAAGCCAGGTGAAGTGATCACCATCTATATGCCGCAGATTCCGGAAACCGTGATCGCAATGCTTGCCTGCGCCAAAATCGGCGCCATCCACAGCGTGGTTTACGGAGGTTTCAGTGTTGAAGCCCTGGCTGAACGTATTGAGGATGCCAACAGCCGTATACTTATAACCGCCGACGGAGGATACAGACGGGGCAAGGCAACGGCTCTTAAAAGTATTGCCAATGAGGCCATGAAGCGTTCCCCTACGATTGAAGTCTGCATAACTGTTAAAAGAACCGGTGAAGAATGCTATATGGAAAACGACCGCGATTTCTGGTACCACGACCTGATGTCAATGCCGCTTGCCTGCACCAATTGCCATACCGAAGAAACCGATGCTGAAGATCCGCTTTTTATTTTATACACTTCAGGTACCACCGGTAAACCAAAGGGGTTGGTGCATACCCACGGTGGCTACAGCGTTTATACTGCCACGACCTTCAAATATGTTTTTGACATCAAACCGGAAGATCGTTTCTGGTGTGCTGCAGATCCCGGATGGATTACCGGGCACAGCTACATGGTGTATGGTCCGCTGATCAACGGAGCCACCGTAATGATGTACGAAGGAGCCCCCAATCATCCTTACCCCAACCGCTGGTGGCAAATGATTGAGAAATATGGTATCAATATCCTTTATACCTCCCCCACTGCCATCAGGGGATTGATGCGGTTCGGTTCTTCCTGGGCCGACAGGCATAACCTGAGTTCATTGCGTTTGTTGGGTTCTGTTGGAGAACCCATTAACCCGGAGGCATGGAAATGGTATTATGAGGTAATCGGCAAAGGGCGTTGCCCCATCATGGATACCTGGTGGCAAACCGAAACCGGAGGTCATATGATCACACCATTGCCGGTGATGCCGTTGAAACCGGGATCGGCTGCCAAACCATTCTTCGGGATAGAAGTTGCCGTAGTTGATGATGCCGGTAAAGAAGTAAAAGCCGGGGAAGAAGGCACCCTGGTAATAAAATCCCCCTGGCCGGGAATGGCCCGAACCATCCTGGGTGACCCCGACCGATATGTTGAAAAATACTGGGAAAAATACAGCGGACAGAAATGGTACCTGGCGGGCGACTCTGCCCGAAAGGATGAAGATGGGTATTATTGGATTATCGGCCGTATTGATGATGTGATAAAAGTAAGTGGCTACCGTCTCGGGTCAGCTGAAATTGAAAGTGCGCTGGTGAGCCATCCGGCAGTGACCGAAGCAGCAGCCATAGGTTTGCCCGATGAATTAAGGGGCAATATAATTCATTCAACGGTTATACTGAGACAAGGGTTTGAGGCAAATGACAAACTGGCTGAAGAACTGAAGAATCATGTAGAGCGTGAAATCGGGCCGATCGCAAGACCCGCATTTGTTGTATTTTCAGATGCACTGCCCAAAACCAGAAGTGGTAAGATTATGCGCCGGGTGCTAAAAGCCCGCGCATTGGGCCAGGATACCGGCGATATTTCCACCCTTGAGGAATAGCGTTTCTGAAATAAATTATATTTCAGGCTCATTCAGCATACGATCAGACCTGTTTTCCGGGTCTGATCATTTTTTTTCCGGAAAAAAGTTAACCGATAAGCCAAATCATTAATTTTACCATGTAATTCTAAAACAACTGACAAGATCATGAGAAAAATCCTTTTTATCGCTCTATCGATGGCATTTTTGGCCTCCTGCAACAGCACAGTTTCCGACAAAACCGGCAGTGATACCAAAAAAGAAGTGAATGTAGCTGCTGTTAAAACCATTAAGTTGCACGTAACCGGCATGACTTGTGAAGGTTGTGAAAATACAGTTAAGGAAGCAGTAAACAAAGTGGAAGGGGTTACCGAAACTGAAGCTTCGCACGTCGCAGAACTTACCACCATCTCCTATGATTCGACAATGACAGATATTGCCAAGCTATCAGCTGTGATCGACGAGTTGGGTTACAAGGTAGAAGGTCTGGCTGTGAATCAGGATCCCCAGAAATAGCCTATTACCCTGAATACCAGGCATATTTTCCAAAGCAACTGCTGATAAACCCCGGATATCCATTAAAAATAATCAGCCGTTGGTGAGGCTGAAAGATTGCATAAAAAATCTGCCTGAAAAATTGTTAAAAGCAGTTTTTCAGGCAGATTTCATTTTTTAGCAAACCGCGCGGTTTGATCGCACCGAAAAAGCGATTTACTCAGGGCCTGCTGAACAACCGACAATAACTACATTATCAGAATCATACAATGAAAATTTAAATTCTTTGTGCAAGGTATTTGTGAGACTTTATCACTTTTCCCTGCACCTTCATAAAGTTGACAAAATAGAATCCCGTAGGGATTTCCTGTAAATATGGTACATTCCGGGAATTCGGAAACCCCCAATGGAATTGGGGGTGTTAAAATGGAAATACAACAGAACCCCGGAGTGGGTTCCCCGACAACAATTTACAATTGGCAACCCCTACAGGGTTGGTTTATAAAGCGATTCATTTACCCCCGGTTTCGTTTCACTTCACCGGGGGTTATTTACGGGGAACTCCTAACGGAGTTTTTCAGCAAGCCTTACTTAGGTAAACACACTTCTGAAATTGTTACAATTCACCTGACACATAAACGTACTTCAGAAGTGAATTGACAACAATTTCTTTAACGATTGAGCCATTCCCTTTTATCATCGCTCAATCAGGTTTTGGCTATTTCGTTTAAAAGCTTTTCAGCACTTTCTTTAAAACTTCTTCCTTGCTTAGTTTTTTGGTACAGAAGAACCAATCGTAGCAATGCATTTCTTCTTTGCTTTCCATTCTTTCCTTTGCTGCACCGCAAGAACCGGCAGGCGGAACGATAACTTCATCACCCGGGCGCCAGTCGGCAGGAGTTGCAACCGAGAAAGCATCGGCAGTCTGCATGGCAATCAATGCCCTGTAAAGTTCGTCAAAGTTACGGCCAAGGCTGAGCGGGTAATAAATAATTGCCCTGATTACTCCTTTGGGGTCCACAAAAAATACAGCTCTGACCGCTTTTGTATTGCTTTCTCCGGGTTGAATCATGCCGTATTTCCTGGCTACTTCCATGGTGATGTCTTCAATCAAAGGAAATTTAACTTCAACATTTTTCATTCCCCGGTACTCAATTTTTTCCTTAATGGTGCGAAGCCATGCAATATGACTATACAAACCATCCACCGACAAGCCAACCAGTTTACAATTCGCATTGCTGAACTGTTCATCCATACTGGCAAAAGTCATGAATTCGGAGGTGCATACAGGCGTAAAATCAGCCGGATGACTGAAAAGAATCGTCCAACTTCCCGTGTAATCTTCCGGGAAACTTATAGGGCCCTGGGTGGTAACTGCGTTGAATGAAGGTGCCAGATCGCCTATGCGTGGCATAGCGATAACTTCCTGATTTGAAATACTTTCCATTGTTTTGTTATTATGAGATTTACTTTAGTAAATTTAAGCTTTTCAATCAAGGGTGAGGGCATTTTTATGCAAATAATTTTTACCCGAATAATCAGCTTCGAAAAACTCCGGTTTACAAATACTTTTACCTGATATTGCGAACCCCGCATGGCATGGCGAAGCCAATCATTCTGACAGCTATTTTATAAGAGGTATCAATCAGCCCGTCTGGGGAGGACAGATCCTAATAAAGGAACAGAAGGGTCTGCCTGTTGGTCTATAAACCAGACTGCTTGCCCGAATCCAGGAAGCCTCATAAAAGGGTATATCCTGAATTTGACGTTGATTTTGAACATGGTTTTATTGCGCTGAATATCAAATTAAGAGCTGGTTTCCAAGTTTGATCAAGAAATGCACTTACCTGATAATAGTCAGTTTTTGTTTAACGATAGTTCACTCCATTGCTTTGAAAGCTGATCAGAAAAGTTCAATACAAATTAGAAAAACGAACTTAAACTTATTGCTTTTCACCTGTAATCTAATCAAAACTATCCTTCATAATTGATTATCTGATAGTTATGATATTTTAACATGTTTAAGACTTACACATGGAAGATTGAACATTATGGAATCCATTCTAAATAAGATATCATTGTCATTTATCTATTGTTTATAATTACATTTGAATACCTGAAACATACCACTATGAAACGAAATTTCCTGAGCCGGATCTTCTATTTCTATTACGATGGCTTTAAAAGCATGACCATCGGGCGCACCCTCTGGGCTATAATTTTTATAAAGCTATTCATCATGTTTGCGATACTTAAGATCTTCTTCTTCCCTAACTTTCTGAAAACAAATTTCAAAAGTGATGAAGATCGCAGTGACTATGTAATTGAACAATTAACCAACCCAAAATAATCAAGTATGACTGAGAATTTTGATTATTCACTGATCGACTGGTCCCGGGCGCAGTTTGCGCTGACAGCCATGTATCACTGGATATTCGTTCCTTTAACCCTTGGCCTCGGGTTTATAGTGGCCATCATGGAATCAATTTACTTAAAAACGGGCAATCCGGATTGGAAACGCATAACCAAATTCTGGATGACTATTTTCGGGATCAATTTTGCCATTGGAGTTGCCACCGGAATTATCCTGGAATTTGAGTTTGGCACCAACTGGTCGAATTACTCCTGGTTTGTCGGCGATATCTTCGGTGCCCCGCTGGCCATAGAAGGCATTATGGCCTTTTTCATTGAATCAACATTCATAGCTGTGATGTTTTTTGGATGGGACAAAGTCAGCAAAAAATTTCACCTGATTTCAACCTGGCTGGTTGCTTTCGGGGCAAGTCTGTCAGCTCTCTGGATCCTCGTTGCCAATGCGTGGATGCAGATGCCGGTAGGTATGAAATTTAATCCGGATACGGCCCGGAACGAAATGGACAACTTCTGGGAAGTACTCTTCTCACCTATGGCAGTCAGTAAGTTTACCCACACCATTTCTTCATCATACTTATTGGCGGCTATTGTAGTCATCGGAATCAGTTCGTGGTTTCTCCTGAAGAAGAGGCACCTGGTTTTTGCCAAACGCAGCATGGTTGTAGCCGCAGTATTCGGATTGGTTACCTCTGTATTTACCATACTCACAGGTGATTACAGTGCTAAGGTAATTGCAAAACATCAGCCTATGAAGTTCGCTGCTTTCGAAGGTCTTTCGGTAGGACAGCGCGGTGCTCCCCTGGTGGCACTTGGCATTGTATCTTCTTCACCCGACGATCCGAACAATGAAAATGTCAAGGATTTTGCCTTTAAAATTGAAATACCGAATTTTCTTTCTTACATGGCCTTCCAGGATTTCAACGCCTTCATTCCCGGGGTCAAGGATCTTATGGAGGGAAACGAAGAACACGGAATCATGTCCGCAACAGAGAAAATTGTAAGGGGGAGACTGGCAATTGATGCCCTGGCTGAATACAAAGCCGCCAAAAAAGCCGGTGATGAAGTTAAGCTTGCGGAAGCACAACAAATCCTGGATGAAAACTTTAAGTACTTCGGATATGGTTACTTTGAGAACAATCCACAAGGGCTGTTACCGAACCTGCCACTGACTTTCTACAGTTTTCATATCATGGTAATGCTCGGTTTCTGGTTCTTTGTCTTTTTCGCACTAATCCTTCTGCTTGTTTATAAAAACAGGATTTCAACCTCCCGTTTCTGGCTGAAAATAGCAATTGTAAACATTCCACTGGCCTATATAGCCTCGCAATCGGGCTGGATTACAGCAGAAATGGGTCGTCAGCCCTGGGTTATACAGGATCTGATGCCAACCATGGCAGCCGTATCGAAACTCGACAGTGGTGCTGTAATTGTAACCTTTGTACTTTTCGCCCTGATCTTCACTTCCCTGCTGATTGCAGAACTTAAGATTATGTTCAGGCAAATTAAAAACGGACCAAAACCAGGAGGAAATTAGCATGTTCGAAACTTTCACAATACTTACTTTACAGCAATACTGGTGGATCATCATCTCTATCCTTGCAAGCCTTCTTGTATTTCTGATGTTTGTGCAGGGTGGACAAACCCTGATTTATACCCTTGGTAAAACCGATACCGAAAGAACGCTGATCGTTAACACCCTCGGGCGAAAATGGGAGCTCACTTTTACCACCCTCGTAACTTTCGGGGGCGCATTTTTCGCCTCTTTCCCCTTGTTTTACTCCACCAGCTTCGGGGGTGCCTACTGGGTTTGGATGGCCATACTGTTTGCTTTTATCATTCAGGCCATTTCCTATGAATACCGGAGCAAACCCAATAACTTTCTGGGCAAACGTACTTTCGAGGTATTCCTTTTTCTCAACGGTGCCCTTGCAACAATACTGATTGGTACAGCTGTCGGAACCTTCTTCAACGGCAGTATGTTTTCGGTTGATAAACTGAACCTGACCCATATTTACGACTCTGCTATTTCACGATGGGAAACACCTTTTCTTGGTTTGGAAGCCGTGCTTAATCCACACAATGTCGCACTGGGACTGTCTGTATTTTTCCTGTCAAGGATATTGGGTATCCTTTACATTGTCAACAGTGTGAAGGATGAAAATATCTTCAGTCGCGGAATAAAGCAAATGTATTACAACGCAATCCCTTTCCTGATATTCTTCCTCTATTTTGTGATCGCCCTGTTGTTTAAAGAAGGATTTGCATACAGTCCCGGAACCGGCGAAGTATTTATGGAGCCATACAAATACCTGCACAACTTCCTGCAAATGCCACTTGTACTGTTGATGTTTCTGGCGGGTGTTGTACTTGTATTGGCCGGTATTGCTATGTTTCTCTTTAAAAAGAGCAATAAAGGCATCTGGTACTCAGGGGCAGGTACAATATTTGCCGTGCTTTCACTTTTTCTCATTGCAGGGTTAAACAACACAGCATTTTATCCCTCAACTTTTAACCTGCAACATTCGCTGACCATTGAAAACAGTTCATCAAGTCATTACACGCTGAGTGCCATGAGTTATGTTTCTCTTTTCGTACCGGTTGTGATAGCCTACATCTACTGGGTCTGGAAATCAATCAACAACAAACCCATTGAAGCCAGTGATCTGGACGATAATCAAACTCATGTTTATTAACTGATTAAAAACTGCAGCAATGTACTTAGATAAAATTATGTGGCTACTGGCATGGCCTGCCATGATTGCACTTTCATATTACCTGGTTATTCTGGCGATTAGAATGCTTAATACGCAGATACTGAATGATCCACTTGGTGACGACACCAATCCCTGACTTTTTAAGGGTTAAAAACTTAATTTAAGCTTTTACATGGCCGGCTAAGCGATGCCTGAAACACAATTATTAAAGAAAGAAGCACATTGAATTGGGTTTCTTTCCTTTTGCTTATAATGTGAACGAACTTCGGGTAAAAAGAATCGTTAATTACGGGAAACTATTACATTTGTCACGATATTTTAAATAATGATTTAACAATCACACCCATGATCAGAATTACAAAACTCGCGTTTCTCCTGTTGTTTGGCATGAGTACAACATTCCTGGAAGCTCAGGTATTACAGGTTGCACAGCCCGACACTGCCTCTTACCCATACTGGATAGAAATGATGCAGGATCAGAACGCCAACTTCTTTGCAACTCAAAAAGCTTTCAACACTTATTGGAATGGCCGTGAAATTACCAAAGGTAGTGGTTACAAGCCCTTCAAACGCTGGGAATACTATACCGGACAAAGGGTGAACCGCGATGGTGTAAAGCCTGCTCCCGACCGCGATCTTCGTGCCTTCAACCAGGTTATGGCCAGCAACTCCGGTCGTTCCGTTGATGGCAACTGGACCCCGCTCGGACCTTTCACGGTTCCATCGGGCTACAATGGCTATCGGGGCCTGGGCAGGGTGAACGCAGTTGCCTTCCATCCAACCAATCCCAACATTATATATGCCGGTGCTCCCGCCGGAGGACTCTGGATTTCAGAGGATCATGGGCTTACCTGGACCAGCCATACCGACAACCTCCCCACCCTGGGCGTTTCAGCAATCCTGGTAGATCATGTAAATCCGGATATTATATATATGGGTACCGGTGACCGGGATGCCGGCGATGCTTCCGGATTGGGTGTCTGGAAAAGCTTTGATGGCGGACTTACATGGTCAGCCTTCAACGCAGGCATTGGAAATAGTACAGTTGCAAGGTTACTGATGCACCCACAGAATAACGAAATTGTTTTTGCAGCCACAGCAGGCGGTATTTATAAATCATCCGACGGTGGTATTTCCTGGGTTAAGAAAGCCAATGGTACTTTTAAAGACCTGGTGTTCAAACCAGGCAATCCTGAAATTCTGTATGCAATGAACAACGGAACTTTCAACAAATCAACCGATGGTGGGGAAACTTTCATCCAGGGAGCCACCGGGCTTCCAACCGGCAGCAGAGGTGCTTTGGCCGTTTCTCCGGCTGATCCTGAGGTGGTTTATGCCTTCCTCACCAATAGTGACTCTTTTAAAGGACTCTACAGGTCTGACGACGGTGGGCTTACCTTTACGGTCCGCTCAACTTCTCCCAATATTATGAGCTGGGATTGCAGCGGTGGAAGCGGCGGACAGGCCTGGTACGATCTGGATGTTGCAGCCGACCCGACCAACGCGGATATCATTTACGGAGGTGGTGTCAATTGCTTTAAATCATCCAATGGCGGCACTTCATGGAGTATCCGGTCGCACTGGTATGGCGGATGCAATGTTCAGTCTGTTCATGCCGACCTTCATATACTGGAATACTCACCACTTACCGGAAGACTGTTTGCCGGAAACGACGGCGGCCTTTACTGGACTGAAAATGGCGGTGTAAACTGGACCGAGATCAGCAATGGAATGGTTATCAGCCAGGCCTATAAAATCGGACAAAGCGCTACGAACCGCAATTTTGTCATCAATGGATACCAGGACAATGGCACCTCAACCTGGACCGGCACCGAATGGCTGGCAGTAGGTGGAGGTGATGGCATGGAATGTGCCTTCGACCCGACCAACGACCAATACAGTTACTCAACAGTGTATTATGGTTCCATCAACCGCATCTTCAACCATTCTTCACAAGGCCAGATTGCCGGGGAAGGATCAAATGGAATTACCGAAGGTGGTGACTGGGTAACTCCTTTTCTCATTGATCACATCGATGGAAACATCATGTTCATTGGTTACAAGAATATCTGGCGAAGCAAGAATATAAAGGCTTCCAACACCTCATCGGTAACATGGACAAAAATTTCGGAAATAAACAGCAGCAATTTTAATGTGTTGGTTCAGTCAAGGGCCAATACCGATATAATTTATGCAGCCTCAGGTAATAATCTTTACCGTTCCGATAATGTTAAAGATCTGAACGTTACATGGACAACAATTTCATCAAACCTGCCTTCAGGCAACACCATTTCTGCCATTGAAACCAGTCACACAGATGAGAATGTGGTTTTCATCGTTCAGCAAAACAGGGTATTCAGGTCGGCCGACAAAGGCATTACCTGGACCGAATTAACAGGCACTCTGCCCGATGTGCATATGAGCACACTTGCCAATTACCGTCATAGTCCTGAAGGGCTATACCTGGGTACTGACATCGGAATTTTCTACCGCGACAACACTATGACCGACTGGATGCTTTTCTCAAACGGATTTCCTGCATCAGCGAGGGTAACAGAACTGGAAATTTACTACGATCCGAGAGATCAGGAGGATGATGTGATCAGGGCCGGCACATACGGACGTGGTTTGTGGGAATCTCCCATGCATTTTTCTACTCCTGCTGCTGACTTTACAGCCAACAGAACTGTTGTTCCCATTGGATGTCCTGTTGATTTCACCGACCTTACTTCCGGAATTCCATACGAATGGAACTGGACCTTCGAGGGAGCAGAAACAGCTTCTTCCACTGAACAGAATCCTGCCGGTATTATCTGGAGCACAACCGGAGAATTCACAGTCACTTTGGAAGCCTCAAACCCTGCCGGGACAGACATCGAATCAAAATCGGCCTATATTGTTGTGAGTGACACCCTGCTTCCTCAGGTCGACTTTACAGCAAACCAGCGAATCTTTTGTTCAGGCCCTGAAACTGTAGCATTTACAGATCATTCCGATTTTTGCCCTTCTTCATGGCTATGGGAATTCAGTCCTGATGATGTAGTATTCACCAATGGCACTTCTGCAACATCACAGAATCCTGAAGTCGTTTTCAACGGGCCGGGCAATTATACCGTGTCGCTGACCACTTCCAATCTCAATGGATCAAGGACCCTGAGCCGGGAAAATTACATCCTGTTTGGCGGTGCTCCACTTCCATTTAAAGAGGACTGGGAATCGGCCGGCCTGAGTGCCAATGGATGGGAAGTTATGAATCCTGATGGCCTGAAAACCTGGGAAATCAGCAACGTTCAGGGCAACCAGCCCGGTAACATCGCCATCCGAATGGACTTTTTTGGCTATAATGTAGCCCCCGGACAAATCGATCAACTGATTACCCCACCACTTAACCTGACTGGGTACAATTCTGCTTTCCTTGGTTTTGAACATGCTTATTGCAAGCGGTACAACCAGATAACCGATTCATTAATCATCCAGGTTTCAGAAGACTGCGGTGCTACATGGACAAGAGTTACAGCCATCGGGGAAGATGGCACCGGAAATTTTGAAACCCATCCGGTTTCAATTGTTTCCTTTGTTCCTGAGACATCCGCCGACTGGTGCGGAGCTACCGGCAACCCGGGTTGTTTTATGATCGACCTGAGCAACTGGGCCGGAAAAAGCAATGTGAAAGTGATGTTTGAATCGGTTCACCGCCGGGGTAATGGACTCTTTCTCGATAATATCAACATTACTGAACTTGTATCGGCTCCTGCTGATGTTTTTGTGGAGGATGGTATGAAGGTATATCCGAACCCGACCCACGGGTCGTTTGTACTCGAATCTTCAGAACCGGTTCACAACGCCAGGTTGCAGATGTTTGGTGCCGATGGAAGCCGGATCATGGAGAAAACCCTGTCATCGGGCAGTCAATGGACCATTGACCAACCTGGCCTCAAATCAGGAATCTACATAATTCAGCTGGTAACCGACAAACAGGTAAGGAAAATGAAACTGGTCGTTAACTAAGTCTAAAGTAAAAAGTATAAAGTATAAAGTAAAAAGTAAATGTAGAATTCCGGTTTCGATGATTGTAGTTTCATTTCTTTCAATCATGCTGTATTTTTACACCTGACATTACGCTTGATTTTATAAAACTCAAATGCGCGTATCTGACAAACAGATGCGCGCTTTTTTAATGAACCATTAACCAAACAATGGTTTGGTAAGCTTAAAAATCGCTCCAGGTTTCCAAACATTAGCGGCATCCTTTTTCATACTTTTGTATCACAACACTGAACACTCCTGAACATGCAGCTTTTTTATCTTCCGGGCACCAATCTGTCTGTCTTATTTAAAGCAGGCAATACCTTGATTACACTGCCGGCCGAAGAGTCGGCGCATGTAGCCAGAGTGCTTCGAATGAAACCGGGCGACCCGCTGAAACTTACCGATGGGATCGGAAATATTACGGTTGCCAACATTCAGGATCCCAATCCCAAAGCCTGCATTGTAAAATTGATGTCCTTAGAAACTATTGAGAAGAAAATATACAATCTCAGGATAGCAGTTGCGCCCACAAAAAACATTGGCCGCTATGAATGGTTCCTGGAAAAAGCCACCGAATTCGGGATTGGAGAAATTATTCCTGTTTACTGCGACCATTCCGAGCGGCAGAAAATCAGGACAGAAAGGCTGGAAAAAGTGGTGATAGCAGCCATGAAACAGTCGTTAAGCAGTTACCTGCCGGTAATTGCGCAGCCCGTAGATCTCAGCAGCCTGATTATAACCAATGCCGGACGAGAAAACTGCTTTATAGCCTGGGTAGATGAAAAACCCCGCCCACATCTTAAAGACATTTGCCAGCCTGGCAAAGATGCATTGATTTTAATAGGCCCTGAAGGTGACTTCAGTCCGCGTGAAATAAAACTGGCCCTCGAAAGTGGATTTAAGCCGGTTAGTTTGGGTAAAGCCCGCCTTCGTACCGAAACTGCAGCCCTGGCTTCTTGTTTTATCGTAAATTTGTTGAACGAACCTGTATCCTGATTTTTTTTTGTAGGGACACGACATGTCTTATCCCTACAGGATTGATGTTCACCAAGGCCTTATGATAATGTGTTTAAAAGCTAAAAAAGATACCAATGAAAACCCTTGTTAAAACATCAATATTTCTGATCATCGCAACCCTGATAGCATCCTGGGCATCACCGGCTTCCTATCAGATTGCCCTGCTTAAATACCGGGGAGGCGGCGACTGGTATGCAAACCCAACTTCACTCACCAATCTGATTGAGTTTTGTAACCGCAACCTGAAAACAAACATTGACAGGGACTATGCTACAGTAGATGCCGGTAGCGGGGATATATTTAACTATCCTTTTGTGCACATGACCGGCCATGGTAATGTTGTTTTCGACGAACAGGAGGCCATGAACCTGCGTAGTTACATGATTGCCGGTGGTTTTCTTCACATTGACGATAACTATGGCATCGATCCCTACATCAGGCCTATGATGAAGAAGGTATTCCCGGAACTCGATTTTATTGAACTTCCTTTTTCTCACCCGATTTATCACCAGCAATACAATTTTCCCAACGGACTGCCAAAAATTCACGAGCACGACAACAAGCCACCACAGGGATATGGCCTGGTTTGGGAAGGACGCCTTGTTTGTTTCTACTCATTTGAATGTGACCTCGGAGATGGCTGGGAAGATCAGGCCGTACACAACGACCCTGAGGAAAACCGTCAGAAAGCGCTGAGAATGGGAGCCAATATTATTCAGTATATTTTTGTTAAGTGAGGTTTTTGTTAGTTTTAGGCCAGGGACAAGGGGACAAAGGGACAGGGGGACAAGGAGACAAGGAGAATGGGAGAATTTCCAATTTCTAATGTCCAAGTTCCAATTGTATAATTTCCAATTTCCAATTTCTAATTCCCAATAACAACCAAGAAGTTTGAGGTGCCACAGGGAATAGGAGAATGGCAGAATAGCAGTAAAGAGTTTAGAGGGTGAAAAGTGAAGAGTTTAAATCGACATAGGAGACTTTCCAATTTCCAATTTCTAATTTCTAATATCCAATGCTAGACAGGAAGTCTGGGGTGGATGAGTAGCTTAACCTTAACCTTAACCTTAACCTATCTCCTTTAGCTAACTTACTATTGATGAAAAAGCTGCTACTGATACCAATTCTTCTGTTGATTATGCAGGTTTCGACCGCACAGCTGCCATTCCATCGCGGGATTAACCTCACCGGCTGGTTTCAGGCATCAGATGCCGGTTATATACAGTTCAGGAAGTTTACTTTTAAGGATTTTACCGAAATCAAAAGCCTGGGATGTGACGTAATCCGCTTGCCTGTCAACCTGCACGACATGACTTCAGGAGCCCCGGACTATATAATAGATCCGGTTTTGTTTTCACTCCTCGATTCTGTGATTTCATGGGCAGAATTATTGCAGATGCATCTGATCATCGATAACCATTCATTCGATCCTTCAGTAAGCACCAGCCCCGACGTAGGACAGATTCTCACCCGGGTGTGGCCACAGATCGCAAGCAGATACCAGAGCAGGTCGGAATTTATCTTATACGAAATCCTGAATGAACCCCATGGAATTTCAAACCAGTTGTGGGGTTCCATCCAGCAACAAACGATAGATGCCATCCGAGCAGTCGACACCAGACATACCATTGTTGTCGGGCCTTCGGGTTACAACAGCTACAACGACCTGGCACAAATGCCTGTATATGCCGATACCAACCTTATTTATACCTTTCATTTCTACGACCCTTTTCTTTTCACCCATCAGGGAGCCAGCTGGAGTACACCATCCATGCAGCCACTGGCAGGTGTTCCTTTTCCTTACAATGCAGATTCGATGCCTCCCTGTCCGCCCGAACTGGAAGGCACCTGGATTGAAGATGCCCTTGGATATTACAATACCCAGGGCAATGCTGAAACCGTGAGATCCCTGATCGACATCGCGGTGCAGTTCAGAGATGAGCACAATCTGAAGATTTTCTGCGGTGAGTTTGGCGTATATATACCCAACAGCGATAATAATGACAGGGCCAACTGGTATGAACTGGTCAAAAATTATCTTGAAGAAAAGGCAATTCCGTGGACAATATGGGACTACAAAGGCGGTTTCGGGCTATTTGAGAAAGGCTCATTCGAACTATTTGAATCAGATCTGAACATTCCTTTGGTCGAGGCCCTTGGATTCAATTTACCTGAACAACAACCCTATTCGATTAAACCAGATACAGTGGGGTTTACTATTTATGACGATTACCTGGGCACACGGATCAACGAAGCCAGTTACACCGAATCGGAAATAGATTATTTTTCCACTTTATTCCCGAACAATGACCAATACTGCCTTTACTGGAGTGGAGGCCCCCAATACAGCCTGATCGCCCATGATTTTGTTCCTGACAGGGATCTGTCGCAGCTGGTTGAAGCAGGTTATGCACTTGATTTGATGGTTCGGGGTAATGTTGAGGGAATCAGTTTTGATATCCGGTTTCTTGATACTAAAACCGTAGACCCGTCCGATCATCCATGGAGAATCAGAACAACTTTGAACGACGCTTCACCCGGATGGGACAAACGCTGGCACCACCTGCACATTCCGTTACTGAATTTTACAGAACACGGGTCCTGGGACAACAATACCTGGTATGAACCGGAGGGCAAATTTGATTGGTCAGCCATCGACAGGATGGAGATTGTTGCGGAATACGGCTCATTCGAAAACAGGGAGGTATGGTTCGACAACATCCGGATAACCGATCAGGATACTGCTAACGTAATAGAAACAGGGACATTGGGCATTCAACAGCCAGCTTTATCCTTCCGCGATACCAGGCTTTCTGCATGGCCAAACCCTATGAACACATCTGTGACCCTCAGCTTTGGGTTGCAGGAAAACAGCCGGGTGGAACTCATCGTGTATTCGTCCACCGGATTCATAATCAGAGAACTCGTGAATGCGGAATTAGCCCAGGGTAGTCATTCCCTTGCGTGGGATGGAACCAACTCAACCGGAAACCAGGTTCCACCCGGCATCTATATTTGCCGGCTGCAGACAGAAAATGGTACGGGACACTACAAGATTATAAAGACAGGCAGCGCCCGACAGACCTCTGCCTTCTGAATCCTGAATCCTCAATAAAAATACTCATTTCAGATTCCGGATTTCTATCTATATCAGAGGACTTGGGACGAGAGACGCACTTCTCATTTTTCAGATCACATCTCTTCACTTTCTTCGCTTTGTTCACATTCAAAACAACTCCTTTTTTCCTTCTCTCCCTCCCTCCCACACATTGTCCCTCTCTCCTTCTCATCTTCAGCCCCTAAACCTAACAGGTCGAAAGAAGACCTGGTAGGTTTATTTTCATCTCTAACTTCATACTCTTCACTCTCTTCACTCTCTTCACTCTCTTCACTCTTTGCACTTTCTTCACTTTTCACTCTTCACTCACTTCACTCACTACTCACTACTAACTACTTCTTACCTCTTACCTCTTACCTCTTACCTCTTACCTCCTACTTCCGACTTCCGACTTCTGACTTCTGACCTCCGACTTCCAACTTCCGACTTCCACTTCATATCACAATTACAATTAACTCAATACCAAATACTTATTCACCTCTGCGATCTTCTCCGGGCTACCGAACAGGTAAAGCATATCATCCGTTTCGATGGTCATTTGAGGAGTGATGAGGGTCAGATATCTGTTTTTCCGTCGAATGGCAAGTACAGTTACATTAAAAGTGCTCTTCAGTCCACTGTCGATAATTGTTTTTCCAATAATTTTATTAAACCCCTGCTGTACCGGCAACGTGGCAATAACCATATCGGGAATATTGAGCTGAAGGGCAGGTGGAATCTGGTTTTCATTGCCGGATGCTGCCAGTAGTTCATAGTTATGCGCCCGGATGTGACTAACAAATGATTGAATTTTATCGTATGGGATCAGGTAGCGGTTCAGCACCCGCGTAAAGATCTGGATGGATGTTTCAAACTCTTCCGGAATCACTTCATCGGCTCCCAGTTTCAGTATTTCGTCGATTTCGTTCAAATGCCTGGTTCTTACGATAACATGGGCTGTTTCAGTAATTTGCCGAAGAATTGATATGATTCGTTTAGTGGCTTCAGGATCTGAAATGGCAATTACAACCACACGGGCTTCATGAGCATGCACATGATGCAGGATAACTTCATCGGCAGCATCCCCAAAAACCACCGGATAACCTTCGTCCCTGGCTTGCCGGTAAATATCCGGATCAAGTTCGATGGTAATGTAAGGGATACTGGCCTGCCTGGCGGTGCGCGCCACATTGTGCCCGTTGATTCCAAATCCGATCACAATCAGGTGATCGTGAAGATTCAAACCTATATCCTCATCATGCCGGCGTTTTTTCCTGTTTTGAAAGTTGATCAGCCGTCTGCGCACCCGCGGAGAAAGTCCGGCCCTGATAATCCATTCAGCCATCTTTTCAGCATAACCGGCAATAACTGGCGTTAAGCCCATGGTCAGAATCGAAATGGCAAGGAAACTCTGATAAACCTCCTGGGTAAGCAGTTTATTTCGAATGCCGATGGTTGACAATAGAAATGCAAACTCACCGACCTGGAAAAGGGTAAACGCTGAAACCAGGGCAGTGCGCAGTGGAAAGCGCATTATCAGCACTGTTACAGCTACAATTATCATCTTCACAAGAATCACCATCACTGTAAACAGGATCAAAATCAGAAAATGGTTTGTGAAAAAACGAAGATCGAGCAACATGCCGACTGAGACGAAAAAGAAACTGATAAAGATTTCGCGGAATGGCAGGATACTGGCCGTTGCCTGATGGCTGTATTCGGATTCGGAAATAATCAGTCCGGCAAAAAAAGCACCCAAAGCCAGTGAAAGTCCAACAGAAGAGGTAAGCCAGGCAGTTGCAAAACAAATAACCACGAGTGTAAGAATAAACAGCTCCCTGCTTTTGGCCTTTACCACACGGTGCAGCAATTGCGGCACAGCATATCGCGCCAGCACAATCAGCAAACCGACCACCAGGGCAAACTTACCCACCAGCAAAAGCATGGCAACCCAGATGTTTCCGCCATTCCCGGCCAACAACGGGGTGATCAGAATCATGGGAACTACGATGATATCCTGAAAAATTAGCAAAGCCAGGGCAATCCGACCCTGAGGTGATGTCATCTGACCCTTTTCCTGTAAGAGTTTCAGAACAATGGCTGTACTGCTCAAAGCAATCAGAAATCCCATAAAAACAGCCTGTGGCGGGCTCAGACCCAACATCCGGCTGATTACATAAGTAAGCAGTATGGTCCCTCCAACCTGAAGCAAGCCACCGAGCAAAACAGTCTGCCTGATCTTAGCCAGCCCTTTGATTGAAAACTCGATGCCGATGATAAATAACAGGAAAATAATGCCTGTTTCGGAGAGAATCTCCACTTCATGTGAAGCACCGATCAGGCTCAGTCCGTTTGGCCCGGCGATCATACCGGTTATCAGAAAGCCAATGATGGAAGGCATTTTAAACCGCTGAAACAAGAGTATAATGAGCACTGAAAGCCCTAAAATAATGACTACTTCTTTTAAAATCGGGAGCTCCATCGTGTAAAATTAATCCTGCAGAGTGGTATTGTGGATCTTCATAACGTTTCCCAAAGTTAATAAATACAACCGGTTTAAATTATTTTTTTGGTTCACCTGCAAATACAGTGGGTAAAAATTGCGTATAATTGTGAAACTCTCCCATTGGCGCGGGAGAGTTTCACAATATGCACCTGTTTTTTGGAAAGAGTAAAGACTGTTTAAATTTGACGAACTCCACGAACAGGCCCATCCTATCGGGTGGGTTTCAAATAAAATTTCATTGAGGAAGGCCAAATCCTCAGGATTTGATGTTTCTTCATAAATCCGTCCTAAAATGTTCTGGTGGCAAAAAGTTAGCTTTCAGAATGGACTTAACCTTGTAGATTTAATGACGACAAAAATCACAGACCATCTGAAATAATTCCGGATGATTTCATTTTGCCTTTTAATACGTAAAAAAAGATCAGATAGAAGATTAAAAGTGAGATCATATTAAGAACAAGGATGGCCAGAAATCCACTTCCATATACAAATAAAACCGTGCATAGAAGTAGAATGTTGTTTAAAATGGTGGCTTTAAACATTGCTTTTTCACGCAATGAATTTAAGTTTTCAGATTCTTCCTTTTCCTTTGAAAACACCATCAACCCAAACCCTGAAATAAGTAAAATCAGGATCAACTCATCGGCAAAGTTAGTCCTGAAAGTTACAAAAATCCGGGTTTCCAGAAATGAAGATACTATAGCAAAAACAGGCATGGTGAACCTGAAATCGAAAACCAGGTATAGCACTAACATTACGATTCCGGCAAGAGCCAGTATCCTTCCGGCAATTTTCCAGTAATATGGTAACAACAGTCCATTCATTTATAAGGCATTTGCTGATTTTTTCTGAACCTGAGGGTTTCAGCTAAAATAAATACTGACAGGTGTTTTCAATTCGATATCTTTTCCTGCTATTGCCAGATCACCTGTCAATTTTCGCCGCTGCTGTATATAGGAAATTCAGCATCAGTTTGGTCATCGAAAGTAAACAATACACCTACGAGTCCATATTTGTGATTCGCGATGTAAGTTACTTTCGTGATTCCCGCACTTCCTTTAAGCTGGCTGAGGTCCTCTTCAACTTTTATAACCTTGATCAGATAAAAGCCGTATTCGTAATCGTTTTGGTCAGTTTTGCTTACCACTTTTCTCTCCCTGCCGGTTGAACCAATCGGGTATGTATCCCCAACTTTAGAATCGTACCTGACCAATATACCGGCCCCGGGACCTGACTTGTACTCAATTCCCTCTTTGGTTACCTTAAACTCTTTGTTGGTCGCTGTAACAACGTCCCCTTCAATGGTAATCCCCGGCATGTTGGCCACCATATTTTTCAGCATTTCGTTTTTAACGGTAGCAGAACAATCGAAAGAAGATACACCGTCACTCAACGATTTGACTGTAGCATCAAAATTACTGACCCCGGCAATTTCCATTGAACTTGAAGATGTATGAGCCCCGACTTCACCCATAGGAGACTGATCGCCTCCAAGTTCAGTCGGATCATCTTTATTAAACAGTTTTTCGCATGATGAACTTAATACTGCAAGCGAAATACACATAAATAAAACGAACAGATTTTTCATAACTAAAGATTTAAGGTTGAGTTAAGGTTGAGGTTAAGGTTAAGGTGATAGTTTTTACAAGACTAGATTACTCCTCAATGAAGAACAGTTTTACTCTGGTTTTACACTTTGATCAGCTTTTTGTAGCAGACTCCTTCCGGAGCAATCACTTTCAACACATAGGTCCCGGATGGTAAATATTCAACATTAACGCTGTTATCCCTCTTTTGAAGCAAAACTCTGTTCAACACTTCTCCGGCCAGGTTAATAATTTCAAGTGTGGCATTGGTTGAACCCGCAAGTTCTATCCTTAACATTGATTCAGCGGGATTGGGATAGATTTTAGCGCCCGGGAACCCTGTATCTGCGATTCCCACACCTGATCCGGCTTTTTTCAGAATAATTCCTGATTTGCCAATTGCAAATCCGGTTTGATCGGGGGTAAAACACAGCGCATTGAGGTTCACCGTAATGTTTGCATTTTCAAATGTCCAGGTAGCACCTCCATCTGTTGTTTTCAGAATTGTGCTGATAATCGACTTAACACCGGCAGCATAGCCAACCTGATCGTCTAGAAAATGTACAGCATTCAGGTCATCGCGTGAAGGGCAAAATGATAATACCCAGGTATTACCGCCATCTGTGGTTTTCATCATCCGGCCAAACCTGCCTACCACATAACCTACCGTTTCACTGGGAAAATAAATATCATACACAGGATCGCCACCCATGATCGGGCTTACATTGGTCCAGGTGTTGCCCCGGTCGGTTGTGCGGAGTATCTTTCCAAAAAGTTCCAGAACAAATCCAACGCTATCATTGACAAAACAGAGAGAGGTATAATAATTCGTATTGCCGGGAGAAGCTGTCCAGGAGAATGCACTGTCAAGTGTTTTATAAATACCGATGCCAGCAACAAATCCATTGTCGGAATTTACGAATTGAACGCTTGTGAATTCACCAGCTGATCCGGAGGCCCGCGGAGTCCACAAAGCACCGGCATCGGTTGTTTTCAGAATAACACCGCCTCCACCGACTACATATCCTGTTGTTTCATTTGTAAACCAGATTCCTTTCAGATCGGTGGTAACGCCGCTGTTTAAAGGGCTCCAGTTATTTCCCGCATCGGTAGTTTTTAATATTGTCCCCTGAGCACCTACTACATAGCCAACTTCATTCGACTGAAAAAAGACGCCGTACAGATGGTTGCTGGTATTGCTGTTTACACTCATCCACTGGGCAAAACAACTATGGTTAATTCCGGCGCTGAGCAGCAACAGGATGATGATGCTTCTCATATTCCATGCGGTAAAATTCGGAGTATTCTTTGTTTTCATAGGTCAGGAGATTTTTTTATTTAGGAATCTGAAATAAATAAGAACTATTGTTGAAATCGTTTATCCGCGATTAAAATTCAACGTTGAATGGTTGCTTAAAAAGCACGAATTGCTCGAACATAGCCGGGGTTGCCCTTATATTGCATGTGAGTCTGACCATCCCAGGCGAAGTTCTGCTCCCACCCGCTGCCGGGATCTATCTCGGAAGAACTCCAATAGTCGTTTACAGCGAAGCCTCCGATAGCACTTCTTTGAATATACATCTGGACAAGTTCGTCCCTCGAAGGTAAAAACCAGTCATCATAGCCATTCAACACAAGGTCTCTGCATATACGGGCTGCAATGACAGCATCGCCACAAGCATTTAATATGGCATTTGTATTGGCTTGTCCTGTGCCAATGGCTGTAGAAGTTCCTGGAGTTGAATATCCATAACAACCATAAGGGGCCCCGGTACTTTGATCGCTCGTTGCAGCTATCAGCCCATGTTGACCGGTGCCATCAATGTAAAAGATGATTCCACCCTGAAAACTCTGGCCAATATACGGGAGTGATAGCGTCGTAAAACTCAGCTCATTTCCATATGAAGTCCCAACACGGTTTGTTGCATATGACCGGAGGTAATAAGGGGTGTTTGCTGTAAGTCCTGAAATCGTACTGATGAATGTTCCGGTTCCGCTGCCATCGCCGGTGTGACTGTTGGCTATAGTAGGGTTTATTGAAGTTCCCCAGCAGACCCCGCGTGCTGTAATGTTAGCTCCGCCATCTGATGTCACAGTCCCACCACTTGAGGCGTTTGTCTGACTTATACCGGTTACCGGACTGGTTGTTACAACGGGCAATGTTACCGGCAGGATTGTTCCTGCGCCATATGCGATTTCTTTCCATTGCCCTGGCGTAGCATTGTAGATATAAAGCTTACTGTCAGTTGTGCAGAATACCTGCAACCCGTTTGCCGGATTTGAAATTTCTTCGATTTGCGTCTGCGTCATTCTCGGTATCAACACTCCTTTCGCAGATGATTTTACATCAAGCATTGCGGAATTATCCGGTAAACTGCCATCGGTGTTTATGGCTACCTGCGCTGAAATCTGAACCACAGTGAAAACCAGTATGATGGAAAGGATTTTTGACAAGCGTAAATTTTTCATAAATGGAGGATTTAGTGATAAATTCGTACTTACAATTCCATTGGCTATTAATTTTTATCAGAATCGACAGCTTCATTGCAATTTTTAAAGACCGGAGCGCCAGACCTACCAGGATCCGGCCCTCCCCAGCTTGAATTATGCCGTCAGGATTGATGTTTTGGTGATAGAAAAATGCAGTATCAAAATGAACGAAATCGCCTGATTCTGCAAAACAGTTATTCACAATTGTTTTAAAAGATATTTGATTCAAAGTACAAATTGTTGCCTGGTAAACTGAAAAGATGTTTTCCGTTAGCTAAATGATTTTTATACAAATATGAATGGATATATAAAGCAAAGCAATAGCCCAATCAGGTCATTTTAACGATCAGATCAGTTTATCCCTGAAGGCTTTTACCACGACCTGGGCACGGGAGTGCACCTGCAATTTGTCGTAGATATTTTTAATGTGGTTGCGCACTGTCTGCACGCTTATAAACAAGGTCTCTGCTATCACTTCATTGGTCATTCCCTGTGCGATCAGCGTGAGGATTTCCCTTTCACGAAGGGTCAGCAGGGAAGGCGATGCCGTTTGGGCCGGTGCCGGTTTTAAAAACGCCATTACCTGCCGGGCAACCATGGGTGTGAGGGCAGCTTCCCCGTTATGTACCTGCTGGATGGCTTCCAGTATCTTATTGGGACTCGATTTCTTCAGTATATATCCGTCTGCCCCGTTTCTTATGGCTTCCATGATATGATTGTCGTCTTCGAGAATGGTAAGCATGATAATTTTCTGTGTGGGACACTTTTTTTTGAAAAGCGGGATTGCATCTATGCCTGATAAGCCCGGCAAATTGATATCCAGCAAAATAACATCCGTTTCAACATAATTTTCCAGGGCTTCTTCCACAGAAGCATAAGACCAGGCTACATTATAATCAGAAAAAGACGAAATCAGATATTCAAGGCTCTTTCTGAATTCTGAATGATCTTCTACAAGTCCTATCGTGATAGCCATCTGTTTTTTTATCAAAGTAAAGCAGAAAATCAACCAGTTGAATAGCCCTAAAAGGTTATATTCTGAACTTCATTGCTATTTCTGTCCCCTCTCCTTCACGGGAATGAATTTCAAATTCAATGCCTGCTTCCTGCGCTCTCCTGCGCATATTAACAAGTCCGTTGCCGTACGACCCCTTCTTTACCTGCCCGGAATCAGCCATTCCAATGCCGTCATCTTTAAGTTTTATGGTACAAATATTCTCATTGACCTCTGCAAAGAATTCAACATTAGCTGCTTCTGCATGCCGGATAATATTGTGTAATGCCTCTTTCAGGATTAAGAAGGCATCGTTGCGTATATTCTCCTTTAATTGAATGGGCATTTCGGGAATTTCGATATTGGAACGGAAATTAATTTTGTTATCAGCCAGCAATTCAAGCATATAATTGCTTGATTTTGAGATAAGACTCTGCAAGGAATCATTCCGGGGGGAGGTCATCCAGATGATATCTGAAATGGACTGCAAAGCTGTCTGGGTGAGTTCTGCTATTTTTACAGGAAGCTTCTTAATTTCCGGTTGAGAAATTTCATTCATTCCTTTCAGGGTCTCCGCATAGATGGATATACTTCCCAGCGTCGAAGCCAGATCATCGTGTAAATCGCGTGACAATTTCTCCCGTAAATCCAGTTTTTCTTTTTGTGCAAGCCTTCTTAGCAATATCCTGCCTATATAAAGATGCAATAGTGCAAGGAAACCAATTACGATAAGAGGTGCTACAAAAAATGAGGCCGAAAACCATTGAAAAAGGAAGATCTGATTAACAAAAATAAAAATGATGAAAATAGATCCGCCTGCCATCCAACGAATCAGTGCAATTTTCCTTGTACTTCTGCGACTCTGAAAGTTATAAATCACCAGCAACAGCGTGATCAATATATACTTCAATATTTCAGGCTGATTTTCCTGATTTTTAAAGAAACGCACCACCCGGTTACCGCTTTCAATATAAAGTGCCTTTAAACCAGTGAGTTCGTTTACAAGGAGTGTTTTCCCGGCCGCTATTTCATCAAATCGTATGGTATCTAAAGAGGAAGGAAACTTCACCAATGCATAGTAGACCATGCCCGGATCGACGCCAAAAATTGCTTCCTTTGCTGAAACTGAGCAATACCCACTTCCTCCGTTTATTTCGCGGTAGCCCGCCAAAATTTGCTTTTTCTTATCATTCGTGACCTTATACAACCATATTTTTGCTCCAATTGCATCCTTGTTTGAGCGCACACCCTGAAGCCTGATTTTCACGAAGCTCTTCCTTCCGGTATTGTTCAGAAAAAGGTTGCTGTTCCCGTTAATGTAATTCGCTACATATAAATCAGGATCTCCGTCGTTGTCTATATCACCGGTGGCACAACCTGTACAATACCCACTCAATTCAGCTCCAAAATCAGCGGTAACTTCTTTAAAACCAAACCCTTTCATGTTTTTATACAGTACATTTTCTCCAACATTGGTAATGTACAAATCCATGAAACCATCCAGGTCAAAATCGGCAAAAACAGCCCCATTGCTCATATAGTTTTCGGGTGGAAAATAATTCCTGGTTACATCTGAAAACAAACCTTTGCCATTGTTGAGATAGAGTTTATTTTCGGTATTCCGGTTTGCTATAAAAAGATCGGTGAAGCCGTCGTTGTTAACATCGGCAAAAGCCACTGCATTGCTTTTGGAGGGTGCTGCTTTGGCAATATCAGTCAACCTTGAAACATCACGAAAGCGAATCCTGCCATTTTCTGATTCATTAAAATAAAGTTTATTCCCCGGATACCAGAAGGAAACGCATAAGTCGGGAAGTCCATCGCTGTTTACATCGGCAAACGAAGCACACATTCCTCCGCCGGTCGAAACGAGCCCTGATGCTGCCGTGATATCAGTAAAATGACCGGTGCCATTGTTTTCGTATAGTCTGTTTGATCCCTCTTCACTGGTAACAAATAAATCCAGGTCACCATCGTTGTCAACATCGGCGAAAGCGACTGCGTTGGAACGTTTCATGTTATCACACGCCCGGTTATGCTGCTCAGAAACATTCCTGAAATACCCGTCGCCCTTGTTAAGCAATAGTTTATTGATGCTATTGAGATAACACAGATAAATATCCTGATCGTTGTCGTTGTCGACGTCAGCTGCACCTATGCCCAACTTGAGTTCACCCATTTCGATGTTGCTTTCAGGGTTGACGACTCCATTTGCATTTCGTTTTACGGCTTGCTCAGAAAACCTTTCCGCAAACGGCAGCCTGATTGATGAACCGGAGTTATTGATATACAGGCGGTTCTGCTCATAGATCCGCACAGCATATATATCAGAATTATCATCGCCGTTAAAATCAGCAATTGCTACACCATACTCATCATCAGTACTAACACCATACATAATGAGTTTATACGATGAGAAGCCCTGATTGTCTTCAACATATTCCGGAAATTGCCTGATACCACTATACAGGAGGGTGCCTCTGTCACCACAAATCCAGACATCACCAGATCCGGTAATCAGCAGATCGTTCAGATTATCCTTACATTGTGCATCATAAACGGAAAGATGCCTGTCAGCATATACCATAACCAAACCATCCTTACCTATCATCATAATGGTTCCGTCATTCATTAATCCCATTTTCCTGACACGGACAAGATCAGCATTTTTCAAAATCAGCCTGATACCGGAACGATCTAAACGGTAAAGTTCATCAACTGACAGCAAATATCCATCCTGCATATCGGTGAAGATAAAATCAGTCACTGCTTTTTTATCCAATATGCTTTTATATCCTGAGCCATCGTATCGGAATAGTGCATTGTTTCCCGTCAGTACCCAAAATTCAGATACGTCTTTACAAAATAGCTTCCTGACTCCCTGGCGTTCAGGGATTGGGGGAAGGATGGTAAATGTTCCGTTTTCAAATACCGCCATATCGGCCCAACCGGCAAACAAGGCGCTGTTCTCTGTCACGAATTGAATATTACTGATAAAATTGGAGAATGGTGCACGGATGTTTTCCAGTTTACCATCGTGGTAGTGATAAAGCAAACTGGTGCTGGTAACCTGCGTAATAGTAAACCAGATATTATTTGCTGAAACCGGACTATAGGAGAATATTTTCCCTTCTACCGGGAAATCCAGCTTTTCCCATGTATTGTTCTGAAGAATGTGAATCTTATCTGTCAGAAAAAAGACTTCCTGCTCTTTTCCGGAATTCAGGGCAAGTATGTCAGCTTTGGTTCCTGAATTGATTTTACGGAATGAAAAAGGCTGCCCTGCTAATCCCGTATTCATTATAGTAAGCATGATAACACACGCAAAACGAATAAGATAAATGGAATTAGTCAAGATGGCTGCATTTGGAATATACAAATCTAAAAAATATTTCCGGAACATACATAGGAAGTAAAATCCTGCTCACAGGAGACAATCCATTTCAAAGAGTTTAACAAACATCAAACTCCGGGCAACAAAAGAATATCTGTTTAAATTGACCGGTGCCAGTTTTATTTCTAATTTTAACCTGAAAATATGAGTCCACTCCGAAAACTAAATATTTGACACCATCCCGATAGCTATCGGGACACAAAAACACTAAAACTCACCAATTATAATAAATTGATATACAGTATTATACGTATCCTGCCTGCCGCAGGCAGGATTGGTGTTCTGGCGTTTTGGTGTCCATTTTTTTGACTTTTCGGAGCAGGCTCAAATATTGATATCAAATGAACAGCAAACTCAATAAAATTGCCATCGCTTACGATTTCGACGGCACCCTTGCTCCGGGCAACATGCAGGAACACACTTTTTTACCATCTCTGGGCATTCCGGCCTCTGTTTTCTGGGCCAATGCAAACAAATTAGCCCGCGAAAACGATATGGACGAAATTCTGGCCTATATGCAGCTTTTGCTCCAGGAAGCCAAACAACGTGACCTGCCCATCCGCAAAAGCGATTTCGAACAATACGGCAGCGGCATCACCTTCTTTGACGGGGTTGAAACATACTTCGACAGGATCAATACATATGCGGAAACTAAAGGCGTTGTCCTATACCATCATGTTATTTCATCTGGCTTGCGCGAATTTATCAGCGGCACGAGGATAGCCAGGTATTTTACCAATATTTTTGCCTCAGGCTACCAGTACGATACCAACGGAGCGGCAGTATGGCCGGCCATGGCCATCAATTTCACCAACAAAACCCAGTTCCTTTTCCGGATCAACAAAGGCATCAACAACTCATTCGACAATTCGCTGATCAATAAATACCTGCCGGAAAGCATACGACCGGTTCCTTTTCCGCAAATGATGTACATCGGTGATGGCGAGACTGATGTACCCGCCATGAAAATGATCAAATTGCGCGGAGGAACCGCAATTGCAGTTTACAATCAGCATATCAGGGCTAAAAAAGACAAACCCTCTCCCAGACAAATCTGTGAAGAGCTTATATTTCAGAACCGGGCCGACTACATTGCCCCGGCTGATTATACCGAAGGCAGCACCCTCGATCAACTGATTAAACTGAATATTGATAAGATTGCGGCAGAGATTGAGTTAAGTGGGTATAGAAGTGACAAGGTTAAGTTAAGGTTAAGGTTAAGGTTAAGGTTAAGGTTAAGCCCGCCCGCCTGAAGTGTGGCGGGTAAACCTGGCTGACAAATCAGGTTGAATAGTTAAATCAATTCAGCCAGTCAGACAGGGTTAAGGTTGGGGCTGATAATAAATGTAAAGTTCCGGAATCTGGCTTTGGAGGTTCTAAACCTTTACCTAAACCTAAACCTTTTAAGCTCATAATAGAAAGTAATTCCTCTATGATAAAGCAATAATTATTCAGGGAATATTTTGTAATTTTAGTATTCAAAATTATAGAGGTATGAAAACAGATTTCAAATGCCCGCATTGTTCAAATCTGCTGAACGCAGGCCCTAACATTGTATTCACTTCACGCAACAGGAAGGGAAAAGAAGGAATCATAATGTTGCACCCCGAACTGGGGAACTACTCGGTTAACAGGCATCCCGATTTCGATGTACCCAATGATGAAATGCTTGAATTCTATTGCCCCTATTGCAAAGAACAGCTTAAATCGGAAAAGAATCCATACCTCGCATGGATCAGGATGAGCGATGAAACCGGACTTGAATACGATATTCACTTTTCGCGGATAGCCGGGCAGCATGCCACCTATAAAATAACCGGCAAAAATGTTGAGACATTCGGTGAGGATGCGGGGGAGTATCTTGATGATCTTAAATAAGGATTCCATTTTCAGAAAAGGCCAGGCTATTTGATCAAATCTACTTCAGAATTTACTGAATTTATATATATACCAGATCATCCATGGCTGAATTACTGATGGAACTATACCGGCATTCAGTATCCGGCAGAAATAGTCTGAAAATTGAATCCATGAATACCCTGGAACAATTCCTCACCACCGGATTTTAACTTCAGTTAACGGATTAGGTTGAAAATTCTGTTCAGAACCCCGGGGATGATCCGGAAATTATCGCAATAAGGTGAAAACAGGAGAAAAAAACAGCAAAACCCTGTCCCACCTTCACGATGATTATTCAATTTTTATAATACATTTGACCAAACACTAATCAACAGGAAAATGGAACAAAGAATAACATTTTTCACCCTGGGAGTAAAGGATTTAACTGCTTCCATTGATTTCTATGAGAATAAATTCGGGTGGAAACGGGCTGAAATGAGCAATGAGAATATCGTATTCTTTGAATTGAGTGGAAATTATCTATCATTGTATGCAAGAGAAGAATTGGCCAAAGATGCAACCGTTGATTCAGCCGGAGAAGGATTCAAAGGATTTACCCTTGCACACAATGTCTGGAGTGAGCAGGAAGTTGACGATTTAATTGAATATTTAAGGGTAAGAGGTGTTAAGGTAATGAAGGAGCCTCAGAAAGTATTCTGGGGAGGATACAGCAGTTATGTGGCCGATCCCGATGGAAATCTCTGGGAAATTGCCTACAATCCTTACCTGAAAAATGATTGAGAATATGACTGACGGCGATCAGGGTCAATTACTTTGAACTGCTTATCTGATTTAATCAAGTTGGATTTCTAATTCAATAAGACAATTTCGGATGAATTTATACTCAATTCACCTCCTAAGTCAAAATAAATAACACAGTAAAGAGTAGTTTTCGTTCAATGAAATTTACGAATCCTAAAACTGAGCTAAATGATTCTATTCCAACATTTTCTATGTGTTTTTCTATTGTGTTCTATGTGCCTATGTGTTTGATTATCAGGTCTGATAGAAGTCTGAAGTTCATGGTCTCAATGTCATAGGTGTGCTCAAGTGTAAATTTACTTGAAAGTTGCTTACCAAATTCCTTACTTGTCTGAAGCAGATAAGCAGTTACTTTGATTTGAATCCTGATTAAAATGTTTACAGCATAAGAAAATCCAATACCCTGTTTAGAAGATTAATCCGATGCGCAGGAAAAAGTAAACGAATCTCTATTGCTATGTAAATTAATGCCTTACGATTTTCAAACAAGTGCTTAAAGCTTTCCAAACAGATACCCATCGGTTTCTTATCGGATGACTGGCACTACCTATACGGATGCATATATGGGTTAAGATCATTTTACGAAAATTCAAGTCCGTTGTTACCGATAATACGCACCTTTTATGGAAATTAGACATCAATTAATCTGGAAATGTTCCCGGACAGGCATTTTCAGATTTATGGGGTTCAGGAAGGTTAAAAAACCGGCATAAAAAAACCCCGCCAATGGCGGGGTTAAAAGATTAAAGCACAACTATTAAGTTAGGCTAATTTAACCTTTACGGCGTTTAAGCCTTTCTTGCCTTCCTGAAGTTCAAATGTTACTGTGTCGCCTTCGTTAACGCGATCGATCAGACCGGTAGCGTGAACAAAGTACTCTTTTCCGGACTCTTCGTCGAGAATAAATCCGTAACCTTTTGATTCATTGAAGAATTTTACTTTTCCTGTTTTCATGATTCTGTAAAAAATTAAAAAATAATCGCAAATATAAAGAAATATCAATTCAATTCACAAAAAAGTGTAAAAATTATCAATAATGCCAGTCTTTTTGAAAGAATTTATCCTCCAAACCTTATAAAACAGGCAGTTTCAACTCAAAACCAGCCCGGAGCAATGCTTTGAAAAGTTAGTAGATTTGCAAATTAAGGATTTAGATTTACTGATCTTCGGTTCGGTAATCCTAAATTAGAAGTCAGGAGTCAGATGTCGGAAGTCAGATGTCAGAAGTAAGTAGATTGGTTATCCAGAGAGAGCAACCAATGCATCACATTCTTCACCCCACCTGCCGCGGGACTATCATCTGGACGCAATCAGGGTTTTCACTGTTCCGTCTATACTTTTTCTACTTAGCACTTCAGTCTCTCTTCACTTCATAACCCATTCTCCTTGTCTCCCTTCACCCCTTCTCCTCTTCACCCTTTCTTTCATTCTCCTTGTCTCTTAGTCTCTTAGCCCCTCAGTCTCAACTTGTCTCCCCTTCTCTCTTTCTCCAATGTCACCTCATCTGCCTTCGGCATCTTCTCCTCAAGGAGAAGACACTTCTAATACAGTCCCATTCACCCCATCACTCTTTCTCCCTTTCTCCCCTTCTCAATCTCTTCACTTTTCACTTTTCACTCTTCACTTTTCACTCTCTTCACTTTCTTCACTTCACTCACTCTTCTCACAATTCCAATTAACCCAAACCCTCCAACTGCTCTTTCAGCAACTGAATCCTCATCTCGGCATCGGCCTGCTTTTTACGCTCCACCTCTACAACTTCGGGTTTGGCATTGCTGACAAAGCGTTCATTGCCAAGCTTCTTCATTACTGAATCCAGAAAACCCTGGGTGTATTCAAGCTCTTTTGAGAGTTTTTCCTTTTCTGCTTCGAGGTCAACGCCTTCGCCAAGCGGAATGTAATACTCGTTTGATTTAACCATAAACCCTGCTGCAGCGGTTGGCTTTTCGTTTACATATTCTATCCGGCTGATGTTGCCGAGTTTGGCAATCACCGAATCGAAACCAACTGCATCCTGTGTGCCGGCGCTCTTCACCTTCATTTCAACCTGGTCCTTAAAGGCAATGTTTTTCTCCTTTCGGACATTACGAACCCCGATGATTACTTCGGAAGCATCCTGAAAACCAGCCAGCAATGCAGCATTAACCTCACCGGCTGCAGGTTGCATTGAAACCATAATACTCTCATCTTCGCTGCGCTCGCCCAGCAGGTGCCAGATTTCTTCGGTTATAAACGGCATAAACGGATGCAATACCTTCATCAGTTTTTCGAAGAATCCAACGGTTGCCAGCAGTGTTTTTGAGTCGATGGGTTGTTGATAGGCCGGTTTTACCATTTCGAGGTACCATGAACAGAAATCGTCCCATACCAGTTTGTAGGCGGTCATCAGTGCTTCCGAAAGGCGGTATTTCTCAAAATTTTCTTCAATTTGCAAAAGCGATTCGTTCAGCCTTGCTTCGAACCATTGAACTGAGATTGCAGCATAAGCTGGTTGCTCTAAGTTGACATCCTCCTGCCATCCTTTCACCAGGCGGAGGGCATTCCAGACTTTGTTGCTGAAATTGCGGCCCTGTTCGCACAGACTTTCGTCGAATGGCAAGTCGTTTCCGGCAGGTGAAGTCAGCAGCATGCCTACACGCACGCCATCGGCGCCGAATTTGCCGATCAGGTCAATCGGGTCTGGCGAATTGCCCAGCGATTTCGACATCTTCCGGCCGAGCTTATCGCGCACGATCCCGGTGAGGTAAACGTTTTTAAACGGGATATCGTTCCGGTACTCCTGCCCTGCCATAATCATACGTGCCACCCAGAAAAAGAGAATCTCAGGGGCCGTGATCAGGTCGTTGGTAGGATAATAATACTTAATATCTTCATTTTCAGGATTCCGGATGCCGTCGAACACCGAAATCGGCCACAGCCAGGAAGAGAACCAGGTGTCAAGCACATCTTCGTCCTGCCTCAGATCGCTGAGGCTTAATGAGTTGTTGCCCGAAAGTTCACGGGCTTTAATCAGCGCGAGCTCAGGTGATTTGGCAACCACCAGGTCGCCATCGGGCAGGTAGTAAGCCGGAATGCGCTGTCCCCACCACAACTGACGGCTGATGCACCAGTCGCGGACATTTTCCATCCAGTGACGGTAGGTGTTTTTAAACTTGTCGGGATGAAAGTGAATGGTATCGTTCATCACCACTTCCAGCGCCGGTAAAGCCATATCGGTCATTTTCATAAACCACTGTACCGAAAGTTTAGGCTCAATCACCTCATCGGTACGTTCCGAAAAACCGACATTATTCACATAGTCTTCAATTTTCTGAACATGGCCATGGTTGAGCAACTCATCAACTATTTTCTTCCTGACTTTAAAGCGGTCTTCGCCGACATACAGAATGGCCTTTTCGTTTAGGGTCCCGTTGTCGTTGAAAATATCGATGGTTTCCAGTTTGTGTTTGATGCCGATGTGATAGTCGTTGATATCGTGGGCCGGGGTAATCTTAAGGCAACCCGTTCCGAATTCACGGTCAACGTACTCATCTTCGATCAGTGGAATCGATCGTTTGATCAGGGGCACCAATACCCTTTTCCCGCGAAGGTGCTGAAAGCGTTCGTCTTCCGGATGGAAACACACGGCTGTGTCGCCCAGAATGGTTTCGGGGCGGGTGGTTGCAATGGTAACCCACTCATCAGCAGAACCTTCAACTTTGTAACGGAGATAGTAAAGCTTGGAATTCACCTCTTTGTAAATAACCTCTTCGTCTGACACGGCAGTCAGGGCTTTCGGATCCCAGTTAACCATGCGGACACCACGGTAGATCAGGCCTTTGTTGTAAAGATCAATAAACACATCGATTACCGATTCGTACATACTCTCGTCCATGGTGAACTTTGTGCGGTCCCAGTCACAGGAAGCGCCGAGTTTCTTCAATTGTTCCAGGATAATTCCGCCGTGTTTTTCCTTCCATTCCCAGGCATGTTCGAGAAATTCATCACGGGTAAGGCTGGCCTTTTCGATGCCCTGCTCTCTCAGTTTGGCTACAACCTTTGCTTCCGTAGCAATAGAAGCATGGTCGGTACCCGGTAGCCAGCAGGCATTCTTGCCCAGCATCCGGGCACGGCGCACCAGCACATCCTGAATGGTATTGTTGAGCATATGGCCCATGTGCAGCACCCCTGTAACATTTGGGGGAGGAATCACGATGGTATAGGGTTCACGTTCATCGGGAACCGATCTGAAGTATTTATGATCAAGCCAGTTCTGGTACCATTTGTCTTCAATGCCCGAAGGGTCGTATTTGGCAGGAATTTCCATGAGATGTAAGCTATGCTTTGGTTATTTTTAAGAAGGTGCAAAAGTAATGAAAAAAGGTTAAGGTTGAGGTTAAGGTTAAGGGTAACGTTGAGGGTTAGAGGATGGCTTCCTCCACTGGTTGTCAGGGAAAACTCAAAAAACCACCCTTAGCGTGCCGCTAAGAGTTAACTATAACCACTCAAAAAAACCCATCCCTTAAAAACCCTGCTTTCGAACCTTTGAACCTTTGCGTGGACCTTCGTTCTTCTGGGTAAACTACACGAAGTCCCGGTTTTCCCATGGGGAACTTTTGAATTCAATTCTGACTTCTGACTTCCGGCTTCTGAACTCTGACTTCTGCCTGTCCTACTTCTTACATCCTACTTCTTACTTCTGAATTCAGGCTTCCGACTTCCGACCTCCGACCTCCGATCTCAACTTTTTACTTTTCTTTGCCAACTGCCAACTGCCAACTGAACCCTTGAACTTTTGAACTCTTGAACCTTTGAACCTTTGAACCTTTGCGGGGACTTGTCTTGGGGGAAAAAAAGGGGGCCGGGTTTCCGGGGGGGTTCCGCTTCTGACTGACTTCTTCTCTTACATCCTCTTACTCTTTCACCTCCGCTCAACTTTTACTTCCTTTTTACTTCTTGCCAACTGCCAACTGCCAACTGAACCCTTGAACTTTTGAACTCTTGAACCTTTGAACCTTTGAACTTTTGAACCTCTGAACTTTTTCCACAACCCGCGCGGCCGGCCAAAGAAATTTTCAATTTTATCTTTCAATAGCGGCAGAGGGGGCCAAACCCCCAACCCCAAACCGAACTATTGGATCTTTGAACCCTTAATCTCTTTACATTTGCAAAAAAGCAAGGAATGAAAGTCTCCGGTTTCACTTTTATCCGCAATGCCGTTAAATACGATTATCCGGTGGTGGAAGCCATTTCCTCCATCCTGCCCCTGTGCGATGAGTTTGTGGTAGCAGTGGGAAATTCCGAAGATGCCACCAGGGAACTTATAGAAGGAATTGGTTCACCAAAGATCAGGATCATCGACACCGTTTGGGACGACAGCCTGCGCGAAGGTGGTCGTGTGCTTGCCGTTGAAACCGACAAGGCATTCGATGCCCTGAGTGCCGACAGCGACTGGGCTTTTTATATCCAGGGCGATGAGGTGTTGCATGAACGCTATCATGAGCCTTTGAAAAAAGCCATGGAACAATGGAAGGAACATCCGGAGGTTGAAGGCCTGCTGTTGAATTACCAGCATTTCTATGGCTCTTACGATTTTGTTGGCGACAGCCGTAAATGGTACCGCAAAGAGGTGAGAATTATTAGAAATGATAAATCCATCCGATCCTACCGCGATGCCCAGGGTTTCCGTAAAGAGAACCGGCCACTCAATGTAAAGCCGGTTGATGCCACCATGTACCATTACGGTTGGGTAAAACCGCCCGAAGCCCAGCAGGCCAAACAGGAAAATTTTAATAAGCTGTGGCATGACGATGCATGGGTCGATAAAAACGTCCCCAAAACCGAAGGCTTTGATTATTCAAAAATCGATGCTCTGGCCCGTTTTTCGGGTACACATCCGGAAGTTATGCTCAACAGAATCAGCCGTCAGAACTGGCATTTCAGTTTCGATCCAACCCGGAAACGGCTGCCTTTCAAATCAAGGTTGCTTCATTCCGTTGAAAAGCTTACGGGATGGCGGATCGGGGAATACCGGAATTACAGGGTGATTGAATAGTTGATTTCGGATTTCGGATTGCAGATTGCGGATTTCTGATTGTGGATTGCGAATCTGTTGTCGGTGAACTCTCCCGTAGAAATGACATCCCATATCACTCAACCGCTAAGCTGTCATTCCGAGTTCCGAACTTTAAAAAAAGTAAAATATAGGAATGATGTTTTGTTCCAAAAAAATAGCGCGTCTGAAGAAAAAAGCAGCAAAACTTGGGTGTTCACTCAGTGTCGTATCGGCTTAATATCAATGTGTTATACTGAACGTCATTATAAGGAAGGATGAATCTCAATCAAGAATTACTGCTTCCCCGGATAACCAAATGCAAAACTTCATTCCGACAAAGGAGGAATCTAATTCAGGGGTTATCACGTATTTCTTCCTGAATATGTCAACCGCCAGGCCGTCATAACGACGATGAATTAATCTCCACAATGGGAAAGTGAAAATTTGCTAATTTTCTAATCTACTAATCTGCTAATTGACACATTTATTTATTTGCTCACTTTCACTTCGTTCACTATTTACAATTATTCTTACTTTTGTCAAAAATTAACCACTCGTATGGATTTGAAAGAAATCATGGCCATTGCCGGCAAGCCGGGACTCTTTAAAATGGTTGCCCAGGCCAAGAATGGAATTATCGTTGAATCAATCGTTGATCAGAAGCGCACCCAGGCTTTTACCCACGACAAAATCAGCTCGCTCGAAGAGATCAGCATTTTTACTGAAACCGAAGATAAGCCGCTGAAAGAGGTGTTAAAGTGCTTTTTTGAAAAGCTGGAAGGGAAAGAAGCCCCCGATTTTAAAAATGACAACAACAAGCTGAAGGCATTTTTTACCGAAATGTTACCGGACTATGACAAAGAAAGGGTTTACACTTCCCATATGCAAAAGGTAGTCAGTTGGTACAACCTGTTGATACAGCACAATCTACTGGATTTCAGCCAGATAGAAGAACAAGCCGATGAAGTGCCGGGCGATGAAGCCAAACCCGAATAATATTTAAAGTCCGCAGCGTTGCGGACTTTTTTTCTACTTTTACTTTTCAGATCTGTTCCGATGAAGAAATATATCCTGAACTTTAAAATCATTACCAACCAGGCCCTTAACTACAATCACAACCTGCTTGAACTGAAATGTGATGAGCCCTTGCCTGAAATGATTCCCGGCCAGTTTGCCGAAGTACGTGTGGATGGTTCTGTCAACACCTACCTGCGCCGGCCATTTTCGATTCACCGGGTTGATTATGCCAAAAATACCATCCATCTGCTGATTAAGTCTGTTGGGGAAGGCACCCGAAACCTCGCCGTGCTCAGATCAGGCGACAAGGTGAACATCATGCTTCCGCTCGGTAACGGATTTCCTGCAGAAGAGAACGGCAAGGTTCTGCTGGTCGGAGGTGGTTGTGGAATAGCCCCACTCTGGTTCCTGGGAGAAAATCTGAAGAAAAACGGCAATGATGTTACCATGCTGATTGGCGGCAGAAGTTCAAAAGATGTGTTGCTTTCTGAAGAATATTCAGAATTTGCAAAAGTGCTTATTTCCACTGAAGACGGAAGCCTGGGTGAAACAGGAATGGTGACAGCCCACTCTGTTTTCAAACAGGAAAACCTGCCATTTACCACCATTTATTGTTGTGGTCCCGATGGCATGATGAAAGCTGTATCACACATTGCAGAAAAACAGGGCATCCCCTGCCTGGTATCGCTCGAAAATACAATGGCCTGCGGCATCGGCGCCTGCCTGTGTTGTGTTGTTGATACAAAACTGGGGCATCGCTGCGTATGTACCGACGGACCTGTTTTCAACTCAAAAGAACTGAAAGGCTGGAGTGCTGAGACTGAGGTTGGTTGTTCGATTGAGAATTGAGGACCTCACCCCCAACCCCTCTCCTGAAAAAAGAGAGGGGAGCCGAGACCCAGGATGACTAATGGGATGATGGAATACTGGAACGTTGGAAGAATGAAATGTTGGAAATATGTAATTCTGGAACCCTGAAATTCTGAAATTCTGAAACCGTGAAATTCTGAAACTCTGAAACTCTGAAACTCTGAAACCCTGAAACCCTGAAACCTCATAACTTTGAAACTCTAAAGTCCCGTTACCCTGAACTTCCGGCTCCCCCTCGCCACTTGGAGAGGGGGTTGGGGGGTGAGGTCTGAAACCCTGAAACCCTGATTTGCCAACTGCCCTTTACCTTTTGCAAACTGACTTTTGAACCCCCTTGAACCCTTGAACCTTTGAACTTTTTTTGCCAACTGCCCTTTGCCTTTTGCAAACTGACTTTTGAACCCTTGAACCCTTGAACCTTTGAACTCTTGAACCTTTGAACCTTTGAACTTTTAACGATAACGAATGACCGACCTATCAGTAAACGTACACAAGCTGAACTTAAAAAACCCGGTTCTCACAGCCTCCGGCACATTCGGTTACGGCGAAGAATTTGACGATTTTATCGATGTGAATGCTTTGGGCGGAATCATTGTAAAGGCAACAACATCAAAACATCGTGAGGGAAACCCCTATCCACGCATGGCCGAAACACCGATGGGCATGCTGAATGCAGTGGGATTGCAGAACAAGGGCATCGACTATTTTGTCGATAAAATCTACCCGAAATTGCTCAAATACAGCAACTGCATCATCGCGAATGTTTCGGATTCAACGGTTGAAGGATATGTTGAAGTGGCCGAAAAAATGAACAGGCTCGACCACATCAGTGCCATTGAACTGAATATCTCCTGTCCCAATGTGAAAGAAGGCGGCATGGCCTTCGGCACAAGTTGTCCGTCAGCCATTGCAGTTACCCGTGCTGTAAGAGAGGTTTATGATAAGACCCTGATTGTAAAACTTTCGCCGAATGTTACCAGCATCATCGAAATAGCCCAGGCTGTAGAAGCCGCGGGTGCCGATGCGGTTTCACTCATCAATACATTGCTGGGAATGGCCATTGATGCGGAAAAAAGGAAACCGGTGCTTTCAACCATCACCGGAGGATTGTCGGGCCCGGCCATCAAACCGGTTGCACTCAGAATGGTGTGGCAGGTAGCAAAAGCAGTTAAAATTCCGGTCATTGGCATCGGAGGCATCACCACTGCAACCGATGCCATCGAATTTTTACTGGCCGGAGCCAGTGCCATCCAGGTGGGGACAGCCAATTTTGTCGATCCACAGGCAACTGTAAAAATTATTTCGGGAATTGAAGACTATTTGCAACGTCACGGAATCAGTGATGTAAAACAACTGATAGGTGGTCTGATAGTCTAAAATGTCCATGATTTTTTTTTGAAAGGCATCGGGTGTTACCCTCAGCCCGACTCTTGTTTCGCCGGCAACAAAGATATTCCCGTCTTTATCGGCAACAGAAGTAGTAGAATTAATAAACTCCCCCGCCGGAAGTTAATTTTCCGGTTTATTACCATCGCTGAGTCTTTATCCTGACAGTTACGATCTCACTGAATGATTATTTTACAGACAGTTACTTCATTTTCAATGATCAGTTTTAGAATATAGATCCCCTTCGGATCATTGGTCATGTCAATGCGGGTAAAACTTTCGAAAGTATCTTTATGGATGGTCTTACCTTCAGGATTGCAGATTTCAGCAATCGCAGTTTTGCCTGATAATGTATTTAAATCTATATTTATAATTCCATTTGATGGGTTGGGAAAGATACTGATACCAGGCACAGTGAATTTATCTGATCCGGTTGGTAAATTGACCCTGATTTTAAATGTTGTTGACACGCCTGCTCCTGCAGTATCTAAGGCTGTTACTCTGATTTCCAGGATTCCGGCTTCAGGGGGTATGCCTGAAAAAGTGGCAGACAGGGAGTCGAACGGCAACCATGAAGGCAGCGGGTTGCCATCGCTCAGAATTGCATTATAAGAAAGCGTGTTAATGCCATCATCATCCATAAAAGTGCTGTCGCTGATGGTATAACTGAATGTTTCCCCTACTATACCGGTCTGATCGGGAATCGGATATTTAACATAGGGTAAAAAATTGGTGTATCTGAGGCTGTCAATAAAATCCGAACTAACCCAATAGATATCATTGTCTGATACATAGGTCAGGTACAAATTGTCATCGGTGATTTCACTCCCGCATTCGTTGGTTGGGGTATTGATGACATTTCCTAGATTCTTAGGGTTGGTCCAGGTACCATCAACTTTTTTATAGGAAATGTACAGGTCAGTTCCGCCAAAGCCACCTGACCGTGAAGAATTGAAAATAAAGTAGCTCTCATCGGGCGATACAAAAGGATTACCCCATGCATTGCCCTGATCGTTGAAAAGTGAAGGCAAAATAATTCTCGGCTGGTATGACCCGTTCATGTATTTCGAATAGCATATTTTCCCCGAAGCGTTTTCAAAATAAACAGAACTATCTGCAACAAAACAGGGATGGTATTCACTCTGGGGTGTATTAAGCGGAGTGCCCAGGTTTACCGGTTCGCTCCAGACCGAACCGGACTTAACACTATAACATAAATCTGCTCCTCCGACCGGATTGGGAGGATTATAGGCATAATAGTAAACACGTTGACCGTCGGGCGAATAAATGGCTTCTTCAGCGGATCTGGTTGTTGAAAATGAAACAGTGTCGGGGTTTGACCATTGGCTGTTTTTGTATTCCATTATCATGGTACGTTTATCCGGCCAGTTCCCTATGGCAAATAACATTTCAGCACCATCCGGCGAGATTGAGATTCCATATTCAGTCCGGCCCGGAAGTGATATGATTCCCGGGGCAAATATCAGAGGCATATTATCCGGGGGCGTTTGACCGAGGTACAGACTATCGGCGGGTATGGATTGTGAAAATGCCATTGTACCAGTCAATAAAAATATGATGGATGTGAAGATCAGTTTTTTCATAATGCTTAAGGTTCTTTAGTGGTTAATTAGGTGCAAATTAAGCGACTCAAATTGCCATTTTCGACCTTCAGCGCGTTGATGGACTATTTTTAATCAAAAAAAGAAGACTTCCCTTACTATACGGGGCATTCAAACATTGAGACGACAATTAAACCAGTTTTAGTGCCGTGATAAAAAAAACAATTTTATAATGTATCGGATGCATTGATCATTTTCAAAAACCGCTCCCGATAACTCAAACCGATCGGAATGAGTTCTGACCCGATTTTAATTCTGTTCCGCTCGATGCTTTCGATTTTATTCAATGCCACAATGAACGATTTATGTATGCGCATGAAATTATCAGCCGGTAGCTGATTTTCCATGTTCTGAAAGCTTTGCAAAGTCATTATTTTAGACTTCGGTGTAATAATCCTCAGATATGCTCCCTTACCCTCAATGTATAAAATATCTGAAAAATTTACCCGTTCCATCCGGTACTCCGTCTTTACAAACATGTACTCCCTTTGAGCAGGGAAATCCGGGTCAGTCTTTACTTTGTCAATCGCTTTCAGGAACCGCTCAAATGAATAGGGCTTCAATAGATAATCGGTAACCGAATGATCAAAGCCACTTATGGCATATTGGCTGTATGCCGAAACGATGATAATCTGAGGAGGATTAAGCAAAGAATCAAGAAATTGCAACCCTGAAAATTGCTCCATCTGAATATCAAGAAAAATCAGGTCGACAGGGTTGGTCTTGATAAATGAAATTGCCTCAATACCGTTGTTGAACGATTTTAATAAATTCAGGTGTGGTACCTGACTGATAAACCCCTCCAGTTTCTCAACAGCCAGGGGGGTGTCGTCGACAACTAAACAGTTAATGCTCATCGGTGTTTACTGATAAAATTATGCTGAAGGTATTATTCTCTTCTTTAATATGGAGCGTATGTCTGCCGGGATAAATAAGTTCAAGCCTTCGCCTGACATTATTCAATCCGACACCACTGGCTTCATCCTTGTTGATCGCCTTTGAATGGTCGGATTCGTTTTCTGATTCAAAAAGAACCTGTTTGCCGTTTATAGTAAAGGTAATCCTTATTGCACCGGGCTGGCTTTTATCTGTGCAATGTTTAAAAGCATTTTCAACGAATGGAATGAACAACATGGGCGCTATTTGAATGCTGGCGGGATTGCCCCGGATATTAAAACTTACCAGATCCTTGTTTACAAACTGAAGTTTCTGTAATTCGATGTAGCTTTCAATATGCCTGATTTCATCGGTCAGATGAACCTTTGCCACATTCGTATCATAGATCATATACCGCAAAATCTCTGAAAGTTTTAACAGGGTATATGAAGCTCTTTCTGCATTGCTTTTTATCAAACTATCAATATTGTTCAGTGTATTGAATAAAAAGTGGGGATTGATCTGATTTTTAAGCAATGCCAGTTCACTCTGCAGGTTTTCCCTGGCAAGTTTCTGGGTTTCAAACCAATTCTCGAGCAGGAAAAAGAAGAATCCTGATATTGAGAAAAACAAGGTAAATACATACGTAAGGCTCAGAAAGGAGTAAAAACCCAGGTTTACAGAAAAGATAAAGGTGCTTAACAGGCTTGTAACACCAAAAGGTACAATAAATATAAACAGGCCCGGTACAAGATATTTTCTGTAGCCTCTTTTTGTTAATGATTTTGGCGTATAATAGCCATAGAACAGGTAGAAAACAGCCAGTGGATAGATTACTTCACAGAATACATTATAAATTATTCCCAGTATATTGGAGAGGCTGAACAGGTTACTTCCCATATCCGGCCTTACAAACAGGGATTGAAAGTTCTGAAACAGAATGTGCAGATAGCTTTTTGAATGACTGGCCATACCGAAAAAGTCATCGGCTTGTCCCGCCCAGTCATAAAATGTAATGGTTAATGGGAGCAATACCCAAAAGCAGGCATGGAGGGCAATTTTTACTGATTTTTTCATGATTTTAAACTTAATTGGTTAAACATGAAGCAAAGATCAGTCTGTGGGTGTCGAAATAAAAATCTGTTTAACGAACAAGGGGGTTTCATTAACCAACATTCAAATTTAATTAATATCGCTTATTATTCATAAAGGAAGGAGGCGAATCTCAGGTGTTGCAGTTTACATGACTATTTGTAAATAAAATTATTGAAGTTTTTCATTTTTTATCAGTGTTGTCCGGTAAAAAATATGAGATTACCTTCGGTGAGCTCCCTGTGGTCGGTTCTTCGCTAACGCTCAGAATGACTTTGATTTACATGGTATTATAGAAGAAGGGGGCTTGGTGGAGACGTTGCCACCACCAAGCCCCCCTCTTCTAAACCTAATGTATTGTCATTCTGAATCCCGCACATGCGGGAAAGTGAAGTGAAGAATCTCATGAATAATTTCAAAAGTTTACAGGACAATAATGATTTTAAAAATTATTTTGAAAAAAGCAAATGTTTCCGGCAATGGTTTTTTTCTTAATCTTTCTTGATTTTTTCATAGTCTTTTAATGCCAGTTTAATACTTGAAATTACCAGTTCGGGGTCATCCTGTTGTATGGAGTGGCCGGATTGCGAACTGTAGAAATACTTGCCATATTTCAACGGGTTAATAAGCGCAAGCCAGCGTTTCATTTTGATATTATTGTCAATTCTCCACATTTTCTCTCTGTCATAAATTGTAGGTCCTTCACCAGAGTTTGAAGTATACCTTCCTGCCTGAATAAAATGGACAGGCACATCGGGCAAAGGATTACGATCACATTCTTTAAACTCGCTATTATATAAGGACCTTAAAATTTTGACTTCCTCAACATAGAAAGCAGGCATTTCTTCATAAAGTTTCTCAATAAAATTATCATATGGTTTTCCAAAAATTGAATCAATCTGATGTTGGGTCAATCCTATTTCGAGATAAGGCAAATCACCGTCTCCTTCCTTTTGAGTAAAGTCAACGGGGTCTACAAAAACAAGACCTGCAATTTCCTCCGGATACATGGAAGCAAAGCTTCTTATATATGCTCCTCCAAATGAATGAGATACCAATAGGTAAGGCGGTTTCAATCCCTTGTGCAAAAGCATCTTTCTAAGATTATTAACTATGTGTTCTGTGGTTGGAGGAAGGCTATCATTTTCCGATTCTCCAATTCTTGGACGATTGTATTGAAACACAGTATTTGTTTTAGAAATCTCTTCCACTACAATATCCCAACTCCCGAAACTACTTGCCATTCCGTTTTCAAAAACAACCACTGGCTTATCTGCTTTATTATTTTGTATCCCGGATGCCAATACCTCAACTTTGAATCCATTCACGGTTATAAAGTCTATATTGGAATAGGCGATATCTTTATTTGCTTTGACCAAATAAATGATGGATTGCCATCTTTCATCAATATAAAGTGATTTGAAATCAGGATCTCCTTTTATATGCCCATAATCCGTGTAATTCATTTTGGTGGCAATATAATTTAAATGATAAAAGGCGCTGTCAGGTTCGTTTGCCAAAGCCCAGGAACAGGCAGCATTATAATGCTCTTTTGATGAGGCTTTCCAGCCATTTGCCTCAAATGCTCCGGAAAATGCAAAAGCAGAATTTTTAAAGTCTTTCGCATTGTACAGTGAGTCTGCAATTCTGACAAGGTCAGAATATTTTTGCGGAGTGCTCTGTCCAAATAAGGAAACTGTATAAACTACAAAACCCAGGAATAATGTGGTCGTTTTCATATTTTGTTCTGTTTTTTATGTCGGATTTCATTTTCATTTATTCTTTGATTTCAAACATCGAATCACTTTCTTTGGCCACTTTAGTATAAAATTCAGCCAAAACCGGAACATAGCTATCAAGTGTTGGATACATGTTCCTGTTCTTTTCATAAATCCCCAAAGATTCAACCAGGTCTTTCATCCAGTAAAAGCCATTGCCAAATTCTGTGATCAGCTGATTTCTTGCGGCTTTTTTGTCAGGATTGTGTTTCATGATATACCGGATTACGGAAGCCCTGACCAATGCCTCATTCATCATTGTCTGCCACCAGGTATAATGTTGATTTCCCATTCCCGCTTTTACAAGGTCAAAGAGTTTTGTGCCGGAATCTTCGAGGTCTTTTGCATATTTTGATGTAAGATGGTTTACATAGGAATGATTAAATTCGTGAATGAGGGTAGGCAGGCAGTTTTCAATTTCAAAGTATGGCAAATTGGTGCTGTCGATGTTCCAGGTGCCCATAATTGCATACGTATCTTCTTTTCCATCGGGATATTTCAGTTTCGGACCGTAATTACCGCCACCCAGCCCCAGCCCGACAATGATATTCTGGCTACCGTCTGGTTGTGCCCCGTAATACTGACTGAACCAGTTGATATCAAGAGCTTCGTAAACCGGCATGAATCTTTCCTGGGCTGATTTATACAGCCCTTCCTGTGCCGCGAAAAAATCCGCGCATTTGGCATCGGTATAGAATTGTTTCAGCAATCCAACGAATTTATTGGCATTGTCCTGTCCCCACCTGCCTTCCGGAACCGTTGACGAAAAAGGGACAACCGGATCCAGGGAAGGTGGCTGCTCAAGATAGATGGCCATACACATAACCGCATCAAAACTCACCCTGTTTTTGTCACGCATTTCAGCTTTGATGGTGAATATCAGAAACATAGCTACTGAAGACATCATCATTGTACTCAAAATTTCCCGCCAGGCGAAATACGATGCTCAGAAGTTCTATACGCTTATCCACTTTTGGCAATGGATAATGACTCTGTATATCCCGGTAATTCTTTTTTATTTCCAGCCCGAATGTCGTTATTGAGAAAAACAGGAAGGAAATGATAAAGATACTTTTTTTCATGATCTGTGAATGTTGTTTTTTTATCGTTTACCAGATTTTACCCTTATATCAGGCAGACTTTATTAATCATTATTTCATTATCGCTGATTAGTTTTACCAGATAAAGGCCTTTACGGGTGCCTGGTAAATCTATTGTTGCCTGGTTTTCAATGATGCGTTTATATACAATTTTTCCTTCAGGATCGCTGATTTCCACCATTGCAGTTTTACCGGGTAAGCCGGGAAAAGACAGCGTAAACCTGCCGGTACATGGATTCGGAAATATTTTGAAACTTTTCATTTGCCCGGATTCTTGTTTAATTTCAGTGGGCAATTCTATGGAAATCCTGAATGCTGTAAATGCAGATGCTCCGGCAGTATCAGCAGCAGTTACGCTAATATTCAAAGTTTGAGCAAGAACTGGTGTGCCTGAGAAATTGCATGTTAGCGAGTCAAAAACCAACCATGCAGGCAAAGGGTTTCCGGAAGAGAGTTTAGCACTAAAGGTTAAGGTATTGTTTCCATCATCATCAACAAAAGTACTGTCGGGTATTGTAAAATCGAATAATTGCCCGACAGTACCTGTTTGATCAGGAATAGCTTCATTCAAATAAGGGGAATAATTCGTGAACCTGAGACTATCAATCAGGCTATCAATGCGGATCCAGTATATTGAACCTGAGCTGGAATAGCCACTTTCATAAAATAAGTATTTACTGTCGGATGTGACATAAGGACCAAAATCATCCGTTGCAGTATTTACAGACTTACCCATATTTTTGGGGTTTGTCCATGAATTATTCTCATTACTTTTCCTGTAACTTATATATAAATCTGTGCTACCAAAACCGCCTGATTTGTTAGACATAAAAATAATGAATGTCTCATCATTTGAAATGAAAAAATCGCCTTCATTTGCACCCGAATTTATTGGACGACCCAATCCAACCAAAGATGTATCCGAATTATTCACAATTAGTTTGCAAATATCTCTTTGCCCCAATCCCCCGGATGGATTTGATGACAGATAGTAATTTCCAGGGCTTGTAACATTCAGAGAATGTACATTGAAATTGTTTAAAAACCCCGAAGGCGCATTCCAGATCGTATCCAGCCTTTCCGAAATCCAACCATCATTGTAATTATTATTCTCAAAATACAAGAAGTTCCCATCCGGTGAAAGTGAAAGACAATAATAGTTACTGAACAAATCAGCAGGCTCGTTCCAGTGATTATTGGAGTATTTGTAATATTTAAACTTGTAAGAAGACCAGTTGCTGTTTGTCTCTTCGTAATAAATTTCTTTTCCATCAGGCGAAATAGTTATTTTTTCAACAGCATAGTACCCCGGATCCGTTGTAAGGTTAAATATTTTTCGAATAGCACCGGGAGGTATTTGACCCAGATACAAACTATCTACCGGAATTGGTTGTGCAAAACCAGCGTTTACCAGCAAAAAAAAGAAATAAGTGATGTAAATCGTTTTCATCCGTAAATAATTTTGATTTTAAAGGTCGGATGCCTGCCCGACGCAGGCGGGGAACCTGCCTGAAACTGGCAGTCAGGCAATCCTGTCTACTTGTTGCAAACAGGTAGATTTACGCAGGCAATTCATGTGGGTTTCATAATTTATTCTTTTAAAATTCCGGAAATCAGCAAATTGTATCCTATAATTTGATAAGTAATGGAATCAAATTTCCGAGGAATCCCTGGAACTTTTCATTATCTAAATCATTTGCTGTATGGACATAGACAATTTTCGAATCAACCATCAATAACCAGGACAGGTTAGCGCCGGAATTACCCGGATAAATAACTTTATTTCCTTCACCTTCAATACCCAGGCCATGGTTCCATCCATTTACTGCCTTCACCCAATCAGTCATTATTTTAAATTCCGGTTGTTTACTTATATACGCCATCATTCTTAAATAGTCCTCAATTGTCCCGATCATACCACCGGAATAAGAGGATAAGCTATAATGATATGGCCAGGGAGTGTACCCTTTTGGATAATTACCATTGCCATCATCCATTCGTATGGAAGGTGAAATTCCTTTAAACTGTTCTGACAATAATTCATCGACAGTTTTCCCGGTTTCCGTTTCCAGAATAATCCCGGCCATATTAAAACCCGTGTTTGAATATAGGACAGAATCCCCCGGATTAAACGCCAATTCTTTGTTTTTGTATGCTGTATCAATTGTAAATTGAGCATTACCGGCTTCTTTGCAATTGAATAGCAATCCCACATAATCATTGATCCCGCTGGTATTTGACAACAGCATTTTAAATGTGATTTTACCGGACATTTTATAACCTTGATCCGGCGGAAACCATTTATCAATGGCAGATTGAATATTTAATCCGTTTTTCAGAATCAAATAGCTGATGGCAGGTTTCGAACCCGGACAAACCAGGCGTAAATCATTGCCTTTGTCAATGGCTCCATTTGAAAATGTATTTATAATACCTGTATTACAATCAATAACTCCTGCAAGTATTCCGGGATTCTGATTTGCCGATGAAAATACATACTGCTTTAATAAACTATCTATCACGGTCTCAGTTTGAGCCTTAGCGCCAATGAAAATAGAAATCAGCAATGTTGTCAGAATAATTTGTTGTTTCATATCTGTAATGTTTAATGGATGTTTTTCCATTTTTCCTTATTTGTCAGAGACGAATTTTTGTTTCTCTTTTTTACAAATCAATTGAACTGACCATTTACCTGTTTGTGCTGATGGCGGTAGCCCACCGCCCGGGAACAGCCATTGTCCTGCCATTAAGAAATTTTTAAGTCCAGGAAGCTGCATTTCCAATGTTTTCATCATGTTTTCCTTCGAAGGCATAAACCCTTCGTAAGCGCCATCTTTTACGCCTGTATAATGCACATCGGTTTTAGGTGTTGCCACATCAATTACTTCAATATATTTGGTAATACCCGGATATTCTGATTCCAAAAAGCCGGTTGCATCTTTTTCTATTTGAAGCTTTTCATTTTTATAATCATCTCCTTCTAAATTTTCCCAAAGTTTCCATGGGCTTTCGTAGCGCATAACAATAGTTGTTTTTCCCTCAGGTGCCATGGTTGAGTCATACGAATAATTCATTATCGAATAACCATATTCCGGTTTTGTTCTTCCTATTTTTAAACCCTTTGAAAGATTTATTATAATCGGAGCTTCACTTTTAACCATTTTATTTACTCCGAACGAAACCTGGACGATTGGTGTAAATAATTCCCAATTTTTGTAGGCAAAATCAATCTTTTTAGAAATGTATTTTCCTTTCAGCATTTTATAGATGGTAGTATAACCATCGGCAGTGCTGATTACATAATCGGATGAAATAGTTGTACCATCAGATAAAATCACACCTCTTGCAATGTCATTTTCTACAATGATTTTTTCAACTCTCTTTTTGTATGAAATTTTTCCGCCAAGTCTTTCGAATTTATCCACCATTCGTTGAGCCAATGGGAAAGAACCACCTTTTATGTAGCCTGCGTTTTTTTGATTAAACCAACCAAGCATAAAAACAAAAAACAAGGCTGAAAAATTTCTTTCACCATACAATCCAAATAGAAACGATTTTAATTTTTCATTTTTGAAGTCAAGTTTATTAAAATACTCTCTACAGGTTAATCTGCCGAATTTCTTAACCAGGATCAGAATTGGAAGCATAGCCGGAATAATCCTGATATAGTCGAGCGGACTACGAAGTTCGGGAGGTAATGAAAAGGGTTCTAATAAAGCACTTTTACGCATATCGTTGCACATGCTGCGGATCGCTCCGGTGTCTTCAGGCGCCATGCCGGTAAGGTACTTTTCCCAACGGTCAATATTTGTGTAAATAATAAATTCATTTCTGTCTTTATCAAATATTTGAGAAAAAACTTCATGATCAATTATTTCGGTTTCATTGTTAAGGACATTTGTCTCTTTCCATATTTCATAAAATGCACCTTTCGAAGTTCCTACCAGCCAATGTAAACAGTAATCGAAACGATATTTTTTGCGTTCCCAGGCCGTGCATTGTCCACCGGCAACGTTGTGCATTTCAAGAATTTCGGTATCGAAACCATTCATCGCGGAATAAATTCCGGCAGATAAGCCGGCAATTCCACCACCGATTATTGTTACTTTCTTATTCATATTTAAGGGTTATGAAATTCCAATATTATTCAAATTTCCTCTGTTTAACATCCATGCCGCAAACGCTGCCGAAATAGTCATCGACATTCCGCTGCAGATCAAATCAACAAACATACCTGCTTGTGAAAAGACGTTTGACGAAGCATATATCCCAAAGTTGACAGAACCCCAGAACAGGAATCCAACGATAGAACCTAACTTTAATCCTGAAAGAAATGTTTTCGCTCCGGACCATTTCATAATTAATGTTATCAGATAGCCCATCGTTACTGATGTGGCTACCATCGCCCATATGATCAACTGATCAGGTTTCCGATGCAGTTGATTCACAAATTCTTCCGGTCCGGCCGGATGAGAATGATAGAAATCCTTTAGTACAAATGCATAGGCACTGGCATTAAGCAAAAGATTCATGATCGTGGTAAAGAAACCGGTGAAAAGAAACCTTTTTGTCATAGCTTTATAATTTATTATTTACCTTCTCTTTTTGATTTTCAGCTTTCCTGTTTATTCATTTCACAGTTATTACAACATTTCCCCTTTTGTGTCCCTTCTCAACATACCTGTGAGCTTCAACTATGTGCTCCATTGGGTAGTATTTGTCTATGACTGTTCTTAGCTTCCCGGCCTCGCAAAGTTCTTTGAGACAGATCAGGTCTTTAACCTTTAATTTTATGTTGCCTGACAAATCAAAAACACTCAGATAGATACCGGTCTTCTTCAGGGATTTTTTACGTTTTGGAGGCGCAATCTTACCAACTGCATCAAAAATAACATCGTAGGTATCGCTGCTTTGTGTAAAATCTTCCCGGGTGTAATCAATTACCTTATCGGCTCCCAGGGATTTCACCATTACCAGATTAGCTGTACTGCATACGGCAGTAACCTCCGCCCCAAAATGCCTGGCAATCTGCACTGCGTAAGTGCCAGCACTTCCGGAAGCTCCATAGATCAGTACCTTTTGCCCCCGCTGAATATTTGCTTTCCGAAGACTAATCAGGGCAGTTAATCCACCATTGGAAACCGGGGCAGCTTCCTCGTAAGTCATGTTGGTTGGTTTTATTGCAAGAATCCCATTTTCAGGAATACAGCAATACTCCACATACGCGCCCATTCTGAATTCAGTGGATGCAAATACAGGATCGCCTGGCTTAAACAGCGTAACGTCTTTGCCCACTGCTTCAACGTCTCCGGCCAGTTCCATTCCAAGTATTTTATTTCTTGGTCCTTTGAAACCCAGCATGATCCGCATCATGGGCTTGAAAAAGAAATCTTTGACGGGCCCCAAACCAGGTTCTAAACGCCTGATCTTCGTATCGCCAATGTGTGCAGTTGTTGCATGAACTTTTACCAGTACTTCATTATCCCCGGGAACAGGTTTTTCTATTTCCTTGATTTGCAGGACTTCCGGTGGCCCGTATTTGGTGCAGAAAATTGCTTTCATTTTTTTATTTTTAATGTGTTATTCGGATCTGATTGCCTATCTCAATTTTATTACCATTACTTGTACGAACTGATCAACCGATGATCATAATTGTTGGAAGTTTAAAATCAGGATTAAAAGTTCAAACTCCAGCTTAAGCCTTTGAACGCCGGATTGATGTAGTTATTGAACTTGCTGCCAAACTGGTAACTGATTCCAACCCCGAAAAAATAGCAATACTGACTGTCAAGTTGCTTTTGCTGTAGCAACACTTCGTCACGGGTAGCTCCTTCCATCGAAAGCTGGATTAAGTTGTGGGTGATATTGTAACTTCCACCAACCGCAAATTTGAATCCTTTGAAAATATTCCAGTTAACAGCCCCGGAGAATGACAGGGAATATTTGGTAAGGTCGTGCAGATAGCTGTTGTAGAATGCGCCCACATTTATATTGCCCCATGGTTTTGTGAAGGAACCAATAATAGCTGCATCCTGCAACAATAAAGTTTCTTCTGTTTTGTAAAATATAGTGGTGTCTTTGTAATTATTGTATTGCACTCCCACTCCATAACTGATTACCAGGCGCTGGTTGTTGAAATCCTTGTATTTAAACACATCGTATTCAACTTTAGGAATCAGACTCAGTTTGGTGTCATAGTTGGAAAATTCACTTTTTACATAAGAAGCGAACATTCCATATCCCCAATGCTGGTTTATTTTATTAATAAAATTTAAGTAGCCGTTTATTTGTGGATTTTCCTTTAACACGGTTTCTTCCTCAGAAATTACAAATTCGTTTTTCCGATAATTATAGGATATGCCTGTGTTTGTTTTTGTTTTCTCTGTTTCCCTGTCGGCACCAATATAGCTGTAAACACTCTGCGATTTATAGTTTGCATCACCGTCAAAAAAACCGTTTGCACCCAGACTCACAATCCAGGAATTCCATGGGTCTTTTTGTTTCTGTATGTCGATGGAATCGGTGTCGGCAGGCCTGTTATAGGTAATTACGATGTTGTTGGCTGCATCGGTGTGTGAAATGTATTTTACCAATCCCAGTGTTACGCTTTTTGCCATTTTTATTCTTTTATCATCATCACTCAAGGTGGATTCATTAAAATAAGTAAGTGTGTCGTCCTGATTTAAAAAAGAGTTCTGTCCTTTAAATACGATCGTATTTTGCTCGCTTCCCGAACTGGTATATTGTGTATTTACCTGCACATGCACATCGGCAATAAAACGGTCGCGCACGAAATCAACCATGAGTAACCCGGTTCGCAGGTAATCAAAATCGCAAAGCCACGAGCTTGTACACTCCATAAATACTTTCGCTTTTGGGCTGGGTTGCGCGAATGAAAGTTGCGCTATGAGAAGCAGGAAAAGATTTTGTGCTATTTTTTTCATTGTTATTTTCAATTAAATTAAGATGCACACTATGACCGGTAAATCGGGACCATGCATTTTTCCCGACTCACCAAAAGGTGCAGTACTTATTCAACATTCTTCAGTACATAATCTTTCCATTCTGCAATTATCACGGGGAGTTCCGCATTATATACATCTTTACAGCCTTCTGCTGCATCAGGATATTGATAAAATTTCTTTAACTTTTCAATACCATACTTGTCTATTAAGAATTTCACAAAAAGGCCTGATATCGGGTAGGATAAACATTGTCCATTTTCATATGGCCCGTTCCAGAATCCTGTTTTCCCGGTTATTAAATCTGTAATTCCCAAATGATCCTGAATTAATTTACAATCATTCGTAATCCTCTCAGGATGTTGAAATAGCGCAAAAGACAAAGGAATGCCTTCTCTAAAAAAAGCATTTGGACAGCTTATATTGGAATTAAATATGAAATGAACCCCTTCATGTGTTAACAAATCCGCATCCAGCCCTACTGTATGAATCAGACTGTCGGTTACAAATCCTCCGGTCGAACCGGGTTTAGGGTCACCACTAACTATATTTATCTCTAATTGATCACTATGAATAAAGAATTTTAGTTTTTGAGACGGTCTCTTTACTTTATAGATCCTGCAAAAATCATCGAACGAATCTATCAAAGCATCGATTGAAGCCTGAAACTGGCCAATCGTGTTGTATTTACAAGAAAAACATGCTTCCAGATACTTATTATCAATCTTTTGAGCATAGTTTTCGTTTCGGATAAGTTCCAAATCCACAAGACGATCTGATCCAAATTTATTTCCCTCCAAATTACCCAAATAGCTCATTTTAAAATCTTTGAGAATATAGTAATCATACAATCCCAAAAAACGTCCGGAGGATATATTCCTTAACGCTTCATATGAATTTCCTATGATTGCAGTACAGTTTGCACTTTCGTTAATCACTGAAATTGCATCACCATAATCAGAAAGTTCAATTGTTCCAAGGGTACATATGTTATTGTTAATCTTTATGGGTAAATCAAAAATTGAAAGATCATCTGAATTGTTGGCTAGCCCAATAATGAGATAATGGCAACTATCCTCCGGCTTTTTAACATCACTTACATTTACTATGCTGATCCCTGAGTCCTGATTTAAAAACCATTGCGATAGCTGATTAACAATATCCTTATGGGCTGTGGTATCAAAACCATCGGATAAAACAATCTTTTTAAATCTATTCTGCCCGAACTTATTTAGCTGCTTCATATTGATATCCGGTTGTGCCAATGCGTATAAATCAACATGACATTCCTGGGCAGTTATTACTCCTGAAATAAGGATCATAATAGAAAGAACCAAATTTTTCATAACATTTTGGTTAGCGCGTTTTATCAATTATAGATTACTGTATCTGACACAAAAGTACATGTCAACATGAGTGAAAAGAAAATGTAATCTATAAGCCGGCAAAAAAAATCGTTGAGTGGTTAGCCATAATAATCAGCCTTTTCGCAGAATGAAATGAACAGTTCACCGATGACAGGGAAAATGGAGGTGTGTAGTTCATATTAAAGATTAAATTATTTATCACATTATTAATCAATTTCGTTTAGTTAAGGTTTCTATCTGAAAATAAAATGAAAAAGTATCCTTCGACTCCAATCAGGATGACTGTTAGTCTGAGTATGTCTGCCTGTAACTTATGACATAAAATGCCTTTATTCAAGCAAACAGTCAGGCGGAGTCGAAGACAATTTCCCTTATCTAAACGACATGGCATTATAAATCCCAAATTCCAAAATCACTTCTTATTGGTGCAGCCGGACAGGTATGACCAAAACCAAAATGAGGGTAATTGTTAGACTAAGTGAATTGTTTCCTGGAATCCGGGGCCTGATAATTATTCAGGTGTTTCCCATAAGAACTGGCAGATCATTATATAGATTCTGAATATACAATTCATTGCCTATTTTGCATTGCCTTGCAAATCCCAATCTTTATAAATCATTTCAAAACCCGCACATATACTTTTAAATCCCAGCGAGTTGTGTGTTTCATTTTTATAATGTACGTAATCCCATTTAAACCCGTCTGGTGCATATTTTTCAAGCACTTCAACAAAAGGGAAAACGCCCATTTCCTTTTCATTTGACAATGAAATAAAGACTGACTTTTTCAAATCCTTATTATTTGCAAGAAAATCAGGCATCCTTCTGACACAGGATTGCTCATCGTACCATAAACTCGGGTCAATGCAGATAAATGAGTTGAATAAATCAGGTTGATTTTCCAGGGCATAAATTGCAAATAATCCACCTGCAGAATGGCCAATAATACAACGTTCTGAATTAGCCGGGTAGGTTGAGTCAATCAACGCAACTAACTCTGAACTGATAAATTGAAGAAATTTATCTGCACCTCCGCCCGTTGGTTGTTCTTTCGAAGCAGAAGGCAGGTAATCTTTTTCTCTATCGTTGGAAACAATACCCACAATGATCATCCGGGGCATAATTTTCAACATATCTGAATAATAATTTACAATTCCGAATGTTGCAAAAAGATTATTCCCGGGATCTAAAACGTAGACTACAGGAAATTTCTCACCCGGTCTGTCTTTGTAATTATAAGGTGGGATGACAACGATCGTTTTGCGCTCATTCAGGACTTTCGATTCAAAGCTTATTTTGTCTCCAATGACAAAATCACTCTTTCTCTGTTGGCCATAGCAGATGCTAAACTGTGTTAAGATTATCAGGAAAGTTGAAATCTTCAACTTAATATTTACCTTCATCTCTTCCGGAACTTGTGTTAACTTTTTAAATGTGGCCATTGTTTTAATTTATTAAGTTTCAATAAGGACGGTTCATTATCCGAAAAGTTACATATATGAATGATTGGCAACTCATTATAAGCCTCAACTTTATATTTCATTGTGGATCTTCCTGATCATTCAGTTTGATAAGTGCAGCCTTTGAAGGCTCGTGACCGGGATTGATGCTCAGGGCTTTATTGTAATTAGCTTTTGCTGATTCAATATTTCCGGCTTTTTGTAACAAGCGTCCCATGCAATAATAATTTACTTCAGAATCAGGATCTAAGCCGATAAGGTATTCCATGATTTCGACCGCCTGAATAGTTTTTTGTTCATCGCCAAGGTCGAAAGCCATATCGAGCAGAACTCCAGGCTTTGGATTGACCTCAAAGCCATATTCCTTCGATAGGGCTGCAAAATAGGATTTGATTTTAGGAACGCTTAGCTTTTTCCTTTCTGAATTCATCGTGCAACCGGAAAAGAAAAACAGGAGTGCATTATTCAGGGTTGAAAATGGAACATGGCCCGTATTTCCGATCATTTCGACCTTCCATTCAAGGCCTGCAGGCGATTGTTTCAGAGCTTCTGTAAAATCATTAACAGGTTTCAGAACCTGCACATAATCCAGGTCACCGTAAGAGATATACAGTTTTTTATTGATCCCCGGGTTATCTTTTAAAAAGGAACTTGTTTTATTCAAAAAGAAATCGGGACACCAGCCAAACATCGGGCTTGCGATTACCCAGGCATCGAACATATCGGGGTAAACCAAAAAATCGTACATCACGAAGAGACCGGAATTTGATTGTCCGAAAAGTATCTGGTAGCCGTTTGTCCGGTAATTCTTATTGATCTCGGGGATCAGCTCATCTTTTAAGAATGTGGAGAAAATTGTTCCTCCTATAATATGCCCGCTGTCATCGGGACAGGACCAATACTTATCGGCAACGCCCGTGTTGGAAATCCCGATAAGGATCATATCCGGAATCCGTTCATTTGTCAGGTTATCCAGTGTTGCGGCATCATTTGCAAACTGGGAAACATTCTGGCCGTTCATCATGAAAATGACAGGGTAAGTTTTGTCCGATTTTTCATATCCATCGGGTAGATGCTCCAGGTAGGTTACTTCACCGCCAAGTATTTTTGATTCTAATTTCCTGAACTTTCCAATGATAACATCATCCTGGGCGCACAGACCTGTTTGTATCAGGCAGGCAATCCATATGAAATTCAATTTGTTCATAGCGGGTTGTTTTTAGTATTTCCGGCACAAATGAAGTAAGAAGTCAGATCAGAAGCGACCTTTAACACGTAAATGGGCTATTTTAATTTATTTAAGGCCCGGTAGATCTAAAGTGTTTACTCAAAATTTGACCCCTATATATAAATTGGGTTCAAAAAGCATATAATTATTCCATTTGTTTTGTTCCACCTGAAAACTTTGGGGAGCTTTTGTATCAATTGGCCAATAATTGCAATGAATTTGCGGCTCAATGTACATTCTGTTTTTAAACAATGGGAAATGGTAGCCTACATGATAAGACGTATATAATTTAAAACCGTCATCTATCTTCTTCTTATTTTCGTCAAAATAGGTTTTCTTTAAAGGCAAAATTTCTACCGAAGCAAATAACCCTTTCCACAACAAACGCTGATAAGTAACACCTATTCCTTTTTCACCGAGTCTGCCTGGGAAAAATGTACTTTCTTCCATCTTAATTGCATCCACAAATGGTATGCCCATGGGGGCAAATAGTTTCCATGTGGCTACTTTGATACCAATTTTGTCTTTGGGAGTAAGATTGTATCCAAAATGAAATTCGCAATGGTGCGTATTTGTCTTTTCCTGACCAATATTGACGAATGTCAGATAGGTAGTGCTTACTGAGAATTTGTACTGTTGGGCGGTGTTTTTTTTGTCTTGCTGTCGAATAACTGTGAGTGAAAGCAGGATACAGGCAATGAATAATAAAGTCGTTTTCATGATTTTAAGGTTTAAGGTTTTGTTTAAATCAATGGTCAGTTTATTCTCGCTGCTGATCAGGTCTTAAATAAGACCGGCGTTTATAAATTGATTCCAAAGTGAAGTCCCGGCTCAAACAGAAAATAATTTGGCCAATCATCTTCTAATCTGGCAAATGATTCCGGAACATTTGTTTTAACCGGCCAATGGGTCATTGCTATAGAAGGCTCAATGAAAAAACGATTTTTAAAGAATTTGAAATGATATCCCAGGCGATAGGTCATAAACAGCGTGTAGCCATTTTGAATTTTCTTATTGTTTTCATCCATGTAATTTACCGACATATTACTTGCATCAACAGAAGCATAGGCTCCTTTCCACAAAAAACGTTGATATACAATGCCAATACCAAATTCTTTTGCATATCCGGGATATTTTTCTGCTGGAGCTTCATAATCTTTTCCGTAGGGAATTCCCAATGGCCAATGATAATTCCATGTTTTTGCTTCAATCGAAATCACATCTTTAGGCGTTATGCGATAACCGATGTTAAGTTGAACAAATTTGGGAGCGGGTCCGGGAACAAAATTTCCTAACATGGTGAATGTACTTCCAACATAGAATTTTTTGTATGTGGAATCCTGGTTCGTTTGCTGGCTGAAAGTAAGTGACATGCACATTACTATTATCAGCGATGTTAAAGTGATTGTTTTCATTTTTTCTATTGTTTAATGTTTGTTACTTCTTTTTCATTCACTTATGATCAGGATTAACTGAAATAAGCTTTAGGTTTAAATCCCTGATTTTATTCAGAACTCCATGTAGATGAGCTTCGTCTTTAATGTTTCCGAAAAGAATGGTATTATTGCCTTCGTAAATGATTTCCATATCGTCAAACCAGTCCATCCTTTCTTTGCCCAGATGTCCTTCAACTTTTATTTCAGTTTTGCCTTTCATGGTTATTCATTAAATTTTCAACAAAGGTTGGGCTCATCCTTTAAAAAAAAATCACCCTAGCGGGTGATTTGAAGGGTGATTTTAAAGAATAATGTGAATTAGAAATACATCAGATTCTGCAATACAAAGATAGAAATAGGTTATTCAATTATTTTCAATTAACTGATTCAATGCAGTTTAGTTAAGGAATAGGTCTTCGACTCCGCTCAGACTGACTGTCATCCTGAGCGGAGTCGAAGGATATTTTTCCATTTTCAAATGTGTAACCTTCTAACCAACTTTGATTCCAGACTATGAAATCAAACAATTCCAAGCTCTTTAGCTTTAGTAACTGCCTTTGCCCGATTGTCAACTTCAAGTTTTAAGTATATATTCTTCAGGTGGGTTTTAACAGTGTTTAACGAAATAAACAATTTGTCGGCTATTTCCTGGTTTGGCAAATCCAGTAAGATAAGCTTTAACGTATCTAATTCACGGGCACTCAATAGAGCATCATAATTATTTTTCCTGGAATAATTTCTTTTTTCTAAGGCTGATTTAATGCTATTTATAAACTTATTGGGGATACTGGTTTTGGTGGTAGCCTGTATTTTAAATACTTCTTCAAATAAATCGTCAATATCGGCATAGCTATAAACAAAGAAAGATAGCAGATTCTCTTCTGAAGCAATTTCCATGGCATCCATCAGATTTATAACTGCATTTTTATGATCGCCTGTCTTCTTACAGAAATCAACAGATATAAGTTTAAGTTCGATCATTCGTTCAATTCTCTGTCCTTCACTGACTGCGGTATATAGTTCCGAGATTAATCCTCCGGCTTCTTCCAGTTTCCCCTGCGCAAGCAATAATCGCGAATACGATACATAGCACATCTCAAATAGATGCGTTTTCTCCTTTTCCAATCCTATCCCATATTCCGAAAAAAGATGACCGGCTTCTTCAATTTGGTTTTGTTGCAATAAATAATGCGATTTCCAGGTAATATACATTGAGACAAGAAATGGAGGGATTTCATTTTGTTTCATAATCTCATCCAATTCGGTCATTCGCTTTTCCGCCTCATTATCTCCGGTCAATCTGTGCATGGACGAATACATGATTAAAACCATTACTCTTAAGAATATATCCCTGGCATCCCTGCTTAAATGATATGCAATTTTAATATGATCGAATGCCTTCTCCAAATTTGCCCACATTGATTCTGTAATACTCATTATCAGATATAGTGCGGCGAAAGTCCATTCCGCTTTTGCTATTTGAGCATATCCCCGTTCTTTCATATAAGCTAACAGGTCAGTACATTTTTATAAGCTGACCTGTAATGCCCTAACTGTTGCTCGTTTTCGGCCATTCTGATGACAATGGCAGAAATCAGATAAATGTTTCCTGATTTTTTGCCATATTCAAGTGCCTTGTTAAAAGCCTTGCTGCCTTCGTTCAGTTCGCCAACAGTAAAATAGGAAACGCCGTAAGAAAACCAGGCCCAGCTGAACCATAATGGATTATCTTCAGAAAGGTTTTCCATGGCTGTTTTGCAATAATCAAAAGCTTTCGCAGAATGTTCTTTATGAGAATTCAGGTATGCAAATGCTACAGATATTTTTCCAAGCAGTTTCTTAAGGTATTGAGTATTGTCATCTGCTAAATCACTTTCCTGAATTAAATGTTTTATTTTCAGCTCTGCGCTCGCCAGAAAAGGTACTGCTTTTTGAATCTGACCGGCCGATATCAATATCCACGAATAGTACAAACAGAATTCAGGATTTGTTTTAATCAATTCATCCGGCAACAGGTCGCCATATTTCATAATGGCAGCATGTAACCCATTTTGCCACATATCTTCAGCTACCTTGCCCAGCAATTGAATACATTTTTCGTAATTTTTAATTTCCAGGGCATGCTCAATGGCCAATTCATTCATATTATTAAGTTCGAACCATGCACAGGCCTTATTGTGAAGCACCGGTACGACCTCTTTATATTGGATCTGAAGTCTTTGTTTTAATAAATCCGCAAACAGATGATGATATCTGTACCAATGCCGCTCATTGTCCATAGGAATAACAAACATATTATTCCTTTCCAGAAACTCAAGGTTTAACTGGCTATCATTCCGGGTGAGTATTGCGTTGCACAATGGCGCTGACAATTGTTCCAAAATAGAAGTCCGAAGTAAAAACTCTTTGATGTTATCCGGTTGAATTTTCAGCACTTCCTCCATCAGATAATCCATGATATAACGGTTATCTCCTTTTAAATCCTGAATAAACCCGGAAATATCGTCACGGCCCTGCATCGACATTGCTGATAATTGCAATCCTGCAATCCAGCCTTCGGTCTTGATTTCAAGTGAATAAATATCTTCAATTGATAAACCAAGTTTTAGCTTCTTATTAAACAAAATCGAAATATCATTTGCAGAAAAGCTAAGGTCAGATGAACGCAATTCAACCAATTGCTGCTGGCTTCTTAATCTTGAAACAGATAGTGCCGGATCGGAGCGGGTCAGCATTACAATATGGACATTGGCGGGCATATGCTCCAATAAATAGGCTGTTAATTCCAATATTTCGCTGTTTTCAACTAAATGAAAATCGTCGAATACCAACACAAAATTTTGAGTCAGCCGGAGTATTTCATTGATCAATAAACCGGCGATTGATTTGCCGGATGGTCTGTTTGGCGAATTTAACAGCCCAAGGGCACTTGCTCCGAATGATTTATGAATACCCTGAATCCCTGAAATGATATAATTCAAAAATTCTACCGGGTCATTATCTCCTTTGTCAAGTGAAATCCAGGCTGCAGGAATCTTTTGTAGATTAATCCAATCACTCACAACTGTTGTTTTTCCAAATCCGGCAGGTGCAGAAATCAGTATCAGTTTCCGGGATAGTCCTGTATCCAATTTCTCATATAGTTGCGGCCTGTGAACTATATTCTGACTGGCAGGAGGAATATGGAGTTTGGTTAATAACATTTATGTTGATCGTTGATCGCTGATTGTCATTTCCTGGTATATCAATTCTATGTTTAGCTTTTGTTGTAGAGTTAGCCACTAATTAGCTTTTGTCAAACAGGCCTGGTCAAAATTCATCGGTTGTTTTCGATTTTATTGAACCTTTATGGCCACTCCTCCTTTCTTATGGCCTTTCCCGACATACCTGTGGGCTTCTGCAATATCCGGGAGCCCGAAGCATTTATCTACCAAAGGAATAATATGACCAGCTTCAACCAACTCTTTGATAAATTCAAGACGTTTGGAGTCCAGTAAAAGTGCTCCGTCATCAATCGACACATACTTACCACCGGGAGAAAGCGCTTTTTTACAGGCAACCTTCAATTCCGAAGTTTTCGCTTTGCCAGCTGCATCAAGTATAAAATCGAATTGAATTTCCGGGTCTAAAGTATTCTCATTGGTATAATCAAATACATGATCTGCACCCAGCGATTTCACCAGTTCAAGGTTTGAGTTGCTGCACACCCCCGTGACTTCGGCCCCAAGGTATTTTGCATATTGGATTGCAATTGTTCCTGATGTTCCTGAAGCCCCGTAAACCAGAACTTTTTGCCCCGGACGGATATTTCCCCTTTCCATGTATTGAAACGCAAGAAGTCCGCCATAAGCAGCCACCGTGGCTTCTTCATGGGAAATATTTTGCGGCTTTTTTGCAAGACACCCATAGTTGGAATCAGTCTCCTTCATGCATTTATATTGTGCATAAGCACCCAATCCAAAACCGGTGAGACCATAAACCTGATCTCCCGCGTTAAATCGCTTTATTCTTTTGCCGGCCGACTCTATTTCGCCTGACAGTACAAGACCGATGATTGACTTTCTGGGCTTTGTCAAACCTATAAGCAAGCGCATCGGGATAAGGAACCGTAGAGGTATCTGAGAACCCCGGATGAAAATGTCGCTTGCTGTTACCGCAGTGGCGTGAATTTTAATAAGTACCTCATTGTCTTTGGGTGTAGGTTTATTCACCTCTTTTAATTGTAGAACTTCCGGTGGCCCATACTTAATGCAAACAACTGCTTTCATTTTTTCCATTTCATTCAATATTAAAAACTGCAACCTTATAAACATTTCTAATCTGATAGCTTATTCGGTTTGATATTGCATCCATTATACTGTTCATTAATACACACATACAGCGGGCATACAATCAATAACCGGCTATTATTTTCATGGCCATTTCCCGCTATATCCGGCACAAATGAAACAGGAAAAACCGGTACAATCGAACTGTTACAGGTTAAAGAACTTTTTCAAGAAAAAAAACGGGATTTCAAGGTCAGCCAATGGCTCTTGACCTGTATTCTACCGGAGTTAAATTGGTGTATAATTTAAACTGATTATTGAAGGCTGACTTTGAATTAAATCCGACCTGGTATAGAATTTCGAGTATGGTAAGTTTAGCATGTTTTGAATCAGCCAGAATCTTCATGCTTTCCTTAATGCGGTATTCCAGGATATAGCTTTTGAAATTCTTTTTGAAGTTTTCATTGATTATTTGCGATAGAAGTCTGGGATTTACCGAGATTTCACCGGCAAGAGACTCGAGTGTGATGTCGGGATTAAGAAAAGGCTTTTGGGTTTCCATGTAGAAATTTAGTTTCTGTATGTACTCCGATTTATCGGGTCCCGAAAGTTTATTGTTTTTGTATTTCGCGATGATATAATATACATCTGGTTTTAAAAGGATTAAGAACATGATGGTGTTGATAAATAAGAATACAGCCAGGGCATATATACTCGCTGTATAGGCACACCAGTCGGGCCTTCTCACTATCATATAAAGTGCGAATGAATTTAAATTGACTATCCAGATAACGATGAAGCCAATCAACAATATCTGAAGCCACCTGTTGGGTGATGTGATAGATATATTCCTGAAAAAGTCTTTAATACTGATTTTAATTGACCTCATGCTCAACAGGGTAATCAAGAGGTATATAAAGTTGTGCGCAAGTATCAAAAGTGTGAAATTCAGATCCAGGATCGATTCCCAGATAATAAACTGGTTCATATTCCTGAAATAAATCAGAAGGAAAACCACAGCCCCGGCAAATGGCAATAAATGAAACAATGTTCGATGATTGAAAACATCCTTTCGTTTCAAAAATGCATTAACGTAAAAGTAAATGAGAGGGCCTATCAGAAAAGACGTTTGCCTGACCAGAAAAAGTGGCTTGTGCCATTCCATGAAGTATTGAAAAGCGAAAGAGCTTGTTGCAAAAGAATAGATGATCTGAAGGTTAAAAATCAACAGGAGGATTGCCAATATTTTATTTTCGGCATTATAACCTCTTTTGGTAACAAAGAAGAATAATGACAATATCAGTGTCAAAAAGACACTTATACAAGTTATGACTGTAAAAAAAATAATATCCATCATTTCTAATTACAGGTTCTTATTGTCTTTATCCGTTTTGCACTTTCACTTTAATGTACGACAATGAATTCCCGATGGGACCCTAATGATTGAAACCTGCCAAATCCAATGAATTTCGGAACAGCCTGCTACTTATCCCGGTTCTTTGCAACATGCAGACATTCGTAAAACAATTGTTTGCCAGTCAATTGTTCTAAAATTGTCATTATGATAGAATCACAATCCGGTTAACCTTTTCACATTCCATTTTCCGATGCATTCCTGCTCTCTAAAAAAGTCAGAATCCGGAAACCATATTTCCCGAATTCCAACTCTTCCTTAATTTCTGATTAATCAACGATTGACTTTGCCAACGGGGCCACCTCATTGGCAACCTGACGATTGAATTCAAAAGCCAGTGATTGGTAATTCACTGCATCCACGATGGTTCCTATAACACAGAGGCCTGCCGTAAAAAGATAAAGAATGCCCATGCCGATCTGGTTGATCAGAATCCGGTGTATTCCGGCGAATCCAAGAAATCCGACCAGGCAGGTAAGTAATATGATTTGTGGATCTTTTCTCCGTGACCGGTAGATAACAGCAAACTGCTGTGCCTGCTTGTCGCTGAAATCCTTAATCAGCATTTGAACATGATTCAGTTCCATCCCCTGCAGCTCGGGCAGGTGTAAAAGTACGTTTGCCATTGTTTTTGTGTTGGTGTGTTAAAAATAAAATACTGGTTTTCTGATAATGGTTATAATACGCCAGGAAAGGATTGCTACAGCAGCTATACCCAGCGGATGCGCATGAAAAGAATGTACAAACTCACCTCTGAACAACCAGGCTATCGAATGACCCAGGCCACAGCCAGGACAAAACCCAAGTCCGGCAGCATTGATCGGGCACAAACTGGCATGACCATCAGTCGGAGGCATAAAAGCCAGGAGTGTCAGGCCTGTGATCCAGACAATGGCTTCAAACCTTGCCTTGAAAAACTGTATCACATATCGCACCCTGGGTTTCATGAATCTGCCATCTTTTAAAGTAAACAAATATATGAAAGGCTGCAGTCTTTTACCAAATCAAATCCATTGAATGATGAATCACGACAGGTAAACGGTATAATAAGGGATGTGAATGGTACAGAAATGGCAGAAACAATCCCACAGGCATTAGATTTAAAATGCGTTGAATCGATTGATGGACGATATTCCGTATCAATTCAAAAGATATTCCATGATAAAAAAACATTCTCCCGAATTTTTCGGAGAAAAAAATGCCAACTGCTTAAACAAAAAATTAAAAAATCTGTTATGTCAGAATTAAAACAAAAATGTGTAATTTTGCCGCCCGTTTCAGGTCACCATTAAAACCCCTGTTAAAAAACTTAATGATTATTTAACCTTCTGATGATCAACAGGTCATATTTTTCCTGTTGCTTTGCCGGCCTGAACAATAAAACCTTCACTTAGAAAATCAAAATGCCTTTAAACAACCTCAGAAACATTGGTATTGCCGCTCACATTGATGCAGGTAAAACAACCACCACAGAACGCCTGTTATTTTTTACCGGCGTAAACCGAAAAGTCGGTGAAGTCCACGACGGAGCCGCCACCATGGATTTTATGAAGCAGGAACAGGAACGTGGAATCACCATTGCCTCTGCTTCCATCACCTGCTCATGGAACGGAACACAGATTAACATTATTGATACACCCGGTCACGTAGACTTTACCGTGGAGGTTGAACGCTCGCTGCGGGTTATTGATGGCATGGTTGCCCTCTTTTGCGCAGTTGGTGGTGTCGAGCCACAGAGTGAAACTGTCTGGAATCAGGCTGAACGCTACAAAGTTCCACGCATTGCATTCGTAAATAAAATCGACCGCACCGGAGCCGATTACCATGATGTAATCAAACAAATGAATGAAAATCTGGATGCCAGGGCGATTGCTTTTCAGTTTCCTGTTGGCCAGGAAGAAAACTTTAAAGGCATCATCGATCTGATGGCCTGCAAAATGTATACTTTCGACGAAAATAAAACCATTGTTTCAGATATCCCTGAGGAGTTTAAACCCAAAGCACGTGAATTCAAACAACAATTGGTTGAATGCCTTGCTGACTTTAACGAAGAAATTCTCGGCCTTTTCCTTGATGATAAAGAAGTTCCGAATGAACTTCTCAAAGTTGCAGCCCGTGAAGCTACACTCAAACTTCTGATAACACCGGTATTCTGCGGTGCCGCATATAAAAACAAAGGAATCAGCCAATTACTTGATGCCATTGTTGATTATCTGCCTTCACCGGTGGATAAAGGTGCTGTAGTCGGTATGGATGTTGACGATCACGAAAAAGCCCGTCACCGCAATCCTTCACCGAAAGAACCGTTCTCGGCTCTTGCATTTAAACTGATTCATGATCCATATGTGGGTCAGCAGACTTTTGTCAGGGTTTATTCAGGCACAGTGAAGAGCGGAATGCAGTTGATGAACTCAACAAAAGGAAAACCCGAACGCATCGGCCGTATTCTGAAAATTCACGCCAAAGACCGTGAAGAAGTCAGCGAAGCAGGTCCGGGTGAAATTGTTGCACTGATCGGATTGAAGTACACCAAGACCGGTGATACGCTTTGCGACATGGAACACCAGCTTCATCTCGAAAACATTCACATTCCACCAAGTGTAATTGAGCTCAAGATAAACCCTGCCAGCCGAAAGGACCAGAGTAAATTAGGTGAGGCACTCTCCAAACTGGTGAATGAAGATCCTTCATTTCATGCCCGTTTTGACGAAGAAACAGAAGAAACTGTGATCGCCGGCATGGGCGAGTTACACCTCGAAATTATTGTTGACAGGCTAAACCGTGAATTCGGGATTGAAGTAATTGTCGGAGAGCCTTCTGTTGCTTACCGTGAGACCATTTCACAGGAAGTGGAAGTCGAATACAGGCATTCCAAGCAATCGGGTGGAAAAGGACAGTTTGCACAGACCTACCTCAGGCTTGAGCCCAACGAAGGCAAAGGATACGAGTTTATTGACAAGATCAAGGGTGGTTCTATTCCCAATGAGTATATTCCTTCAGTTAACAAAGGAATTATCAAGACAATGGCTGAAGGCGTTCTGGCTGGTTTCCCGGTGGTGGATGTCAAGGTTGTACTGCTCGACGGTCAGTTCCATGCTGTTGACTCTTCTGACTTTGCATTCCAGATCTGCTCCTCCATTTGTTTCAAGCAGGGTTTTATGAAAGCAACGCCCATTCTGCTTGAGCCAGTGATGAAAATTGAAGTAAACACACCGGATGATTATATCGGCGATGTAGTAGGCAATCTGAACAAACGCAGGGGAAAAATTGAATCGATGCGCCGTCATCGTAAAGGTTCACAAAAACTGAATGGTTTTGTGCCCCTGATGGAAATGTTCGGATATGCAACTGCTCTCCGAAACCTATCGAGCGGCCGTGCAAACTATTCGATGGAGTTCTATCAGTACATGCCGGTTACCAAGGCTGTTCAGGAAGAAGCCCTGAAGAAAATTGCCGAAAAGAAAAGGCTGGAAAATAAATAGTTTTCAGGCAATCTGTTGACCAAAATCCCGTCCCGGTGCTGATATTCCGGACGGGATTTTTGTTTGGAATCCCTCCTGATTTTGAAAACCTGCAATAAAATATTGATTTCTGCGATGATAAGTAGGCCCGGTTACTATCAATAATTTCATTTCCTTTGCAAAAAAAAACCAACTGCATGAATATCCTTTTGCTTGGTTCAGGGGGGCGCGAACATGCCATTGCCTGGAAACTTGCCCAAAGTACTGAAATTCAGAAACTTTACATTGCTCCTGGCAACGCCGGAACCAGCCTCACAGGCATTAATGTACCGATTGAAGTCAATGATTTTGAAGGCATAAAGCTTTTCGTGCTTGAAAACGATGTGGATATGGTGGTGGTCGGCCCCGAAGAACCACTGGTAAATGGTATTGCTGACTTTTTCCTGAACGATGGGCTGTTGAGTGACATTCCGGTCATCGGACCTTCAAAATCCGGTGCAAGGCTGGAAGGCAGCAAAGATTTTGCCAAGGCGTTTATGCAACGTTATGGCATTCCAACAGCGGCTTACCGCACCTTTTCAAGCACTGAATCTGCTGCAGCCAAAGAATTCCTCCGGTCACTCAAGCCCCCCTATGTGCTTAAAGCCGATGGTTTAGCGGCCGGCAAAGGGGTAATAATCTGCCCTGATATACTTGAAGCCGATCAGGAGCTAACCGAAATGCTCGATCATGCAAGGTTTGGTAAAGCGTCGGAAAAAGTAGTGATTGAAGAATTCCTTTCAGGCATCGAACTATCGGTTTTTGTTCTTACTGATGGAAAGTCCTGGATATTGCTTCCGGAAGCAAAAGATTACAAACGGATCGGCGAAGGAGATACCGGGCTCAATACAGGTGGTATGGGTTCTATATCACCAGTTCCGTTTGCAGATTCTGAGTTTATGGAAAAAGTCAGATTACGGATCATAGAACCTACTATTCAGGGGTTACAATCAGAGAATATTGATTACAAAGGTTTTATTTTTTTCGGTCTGATCAATGTGAACGGAAACCCTTATGTAATTGAATACAATGTCAGAATGGGCGATCCTGAAACCGAATCGGTGATACCACGCATTAAAACCGATCTTGTTTACCTCTTCAGGAAAGTTGCCGATCAATCGCTGGGATCAGCAAGGATTGAGTTTGAGGAGCGGTGTGCAGCCACAGTTATGTTGGTTTCTGGTGGCTATCCGGGAAGTTACCTGAAAGGATTTCAGGTGGATGGTCTTGACAGGGAATATCCTTCCTTGTTGTTCCACTCCGGCACCATTACAGATGAAAATGACAATCTTGTGAAGACAAGCGGTGGACGTGTTATTGCAGTAACTTCATTGGCCGGCACTACTCAGGAAGCACTTCTGCAGTCATATACCACTGCCGCAGAAATAGACTTTCAGGGCAAAACCCTGAGAAAAGACCTCGGATTCGACCTGTTCTGACCCAAAAGGCAAGTTAAAAGTAAAAAGTCTAAACCCTGCCTGCGGCAGGCAGGCTGTCCGCCCTCCTGAGGCGGGTAGACCAGCAGGCGGTGTAAAATGTAAAAAGCCCTGGTTGCCTGACGCAGGCAGGACTGACCAGAATAAAGTTACTTTTTTTTGATTTTAGTTGGTCAGGCGGGTAAAATTATCTGTTTAAATGATGGAACTTTCATTTCGTCCAATGCGCGTTTTACAATTTAAATAACCCTTTATTAGTTTGCTGAGTAATGATAAAAAGACTTGCCAAAGCCGGAATCTTTCCCCAGATTATTGTACTTGTAATCCTGTCTCTGGCATATTTTACAACCCCACAGGCAAAGCTTTTTCAACTGTCTGTTCCTGATCATACTGCCCCATTGGGTGAATGGATTTACCGGATGATGTCGGGTTATCCGGATATGGCCCAACCACTGGTGGTGATACTGATTGTCAGTATGGCCATTACACTTAATGCCTTACTTATCAGGCACGATATTAGTCCCAGACAATCATTGCTTCCGGCAATTGTCGCGCTTATCCTGATGCTTTTTACACCCGATGCCTTTCACCTGATTGTCACCCTTGCCTGTTTGATTCTGTTGCTGTTAAGCCTTCACAATGTGATGGGCCTTTATGGTGAGCAGCATCCATACAGCAAGGTATTAAATGCAACATTTGCCATTTCTGTGGCTTCTATGATTTCGCCCCCGGTCATCCTCTTTATATTTTTTGTTTGGTTTGGCTTTTTCACTTTCAGAATCAATTCCTGGAGAGAATGGGTAATCTCATTGATGGGGATTATTCTGCCTTATTTTTACCTGGCATTGCTTTATTTATGGAATGACAATCTGGTTTATGCCGGAAGTCTCTATCAGGAAATGATCAATAACTTCCGTTTTACCATTGAAAGGCCCGGGTTTCTTGAATTTATCACCCTGGGGATATTTGCAGTCTGGATAATTCTTTCAACGTCCAGGTTTATTGCAGATGCTGGGGAGAAGGTGATCAGTATCCGGAAGAAAATGTGGATAATCAACCACTTTACACTTGCCGGCTTCGTTGCTGTCTTGCTTTCAGGTGGAGCCATGATGGCGATGCTACCGTTGATTTACATACCAGCTTCAGCAATTATCGCATATGCTGTTTCAAACAGCCGCCGCATGTGGATTCATGATTTATTGTTCATACTTTCGTTGGCTGCAGCCCTGCTAAACAGGTTTGATCTGTAGTTCGAAATTATTTCCGGATCTGCTGTAAAAGCTAATCAAAATTGAAATAATTAAGGATGCTTAAGCCATTTTTTTCGACAATCTATGCATTGGAAGCCGGGGCTGATGAAGCCGGCCGCGGTTGTCTGGCCGGTCCGGTGTTTGCTGCTGCCGTTATTTTGCCTGAACATTTCATCAGCAACGAGTTGAACGATTCGAAGCAGGTGTCGGAGAAACAAAGAAACCGGCTCAGGCAATTGATTGAGGATAAGGCAGTAGCCTGGCAGGTTGCTTCGGTTAGTGCAGAGGAAATCGACCGCATCAATATCCTGAATGCATCCTTCATGGCCATGCATATGGCAATCAGAGACCTTAAGTTAGTACCGGAACTCTTGCTGATCGATGGCAACCGCTTTACTCCATACCCCGGAATTAATCACCGCTGTTTTATTAAAGGAGATGGAATCTATATGTCGGTTGCAGCCGCATCGATACTCGCTAAAACACACCGCGATGAGTTTATGAAGAAATTACATACTGAATTTCCGGAATACGGTTGGGATCAGAACAAAGGTTACGGAACACTGCAACACAGAAGAGCAATAAAGGAGTACGGTCAGACAATCTGGCACCGGAAATCATTCAAAGTTAAAGATCAACTAAGGCTGGATTTCGATTGAAATCAAAAAGAACATCATCTGATACCTGGAAACCGGATTAATCCGAAAATGAAACCAGATCGCGGAAGCAGAGTTTCAGGAAGAAACTCATATGAGGCGTAAATCCGCTGTTCGGTTCAATAGCTATATGTTTGTAATAGAATGTAAATCCAGGTTCAATAGCAATGGCCGGACTGAACTCAAAGCGGGCTCCCACGGTTCCGAATATACCAAACCCAATGCCACCCTGCCTGACTTCATACGCCTGTTGATTTCCTCCGGGGACATATGAGTTGTTGAGATATTGATTTACCAGATTGTAAGGTTTATCCTCAATAACAAGCACATGTTCTTTTACCAGGGTATTGTTCATATTAATCCCTCCTCCCAGCAGAAGCCTGGCAATTTTATGATTACCAAATGCATGATTAATACCCAGATCCAACAGATTCCGCTCCTCTGTTCCCACTATCGGGCATAACCTGATATCGGGTTCGGTCAGATAATCTTTTGGATCCACCTCAATGGTCACCACATCTTTTGCCTGCAATTTTGCGTAGGTGAACTGAAGGTAAATACCGGTGCGGCAATCAAGGTCATATTTCGCGAATAAGCCAAAAGAGAAGGCCGGTTCATATTTCATTTTTTCGGGATATTCACTGACAAAAAATGTATCAGCAGCCCCCAGCAACAGGTAAATTTCATCATTCCAGTAATCATTATTGAATACATAATCGACATTGTTTTCATTTTCCGGCTTGCCTGAATAAAAATCAGCTGTTTCCCGACCAGCAAAATAAAAACCGGCATTTACGCCATATTCAAGCCCCCTGCGTTCAAGGCAACGCGCGCTATCACCGTATTCATTGTCCTGGGCACTGATTCCCTGACAAATAAATAACAGGGAAAAAGCCATAATTATCAGGTTAGTTCTGCTTCCGGTTTTAAGTTTCAAATACATCGATGGCTGGATTTCTGTTCAAACCTACATATTTTTTTAAAAGGCTCAACAAAATCTGTTATTGAATTAACGTAATTCATTCATCAGTTTTATGAACATCCCATTGTTGATTAGTATTGTAAGGATTGATTATAAAAGAAAAATTTTGAACTTAACTTTGAAAACCTGCATAAACAAACAGATGAAGAGATACCTTACTTATCTGATTATTATTGGCGCTATTGGAATTTCAGTCCTTGCGGCTTTCCCGGTTCGTAATTACTATCTGTTTTTGAAAGAGCCAATTGCTCCGCTTACCGATGCCATACCCTTACAAACAGGAATTCTCATCAAAACCGGATCGCTGAATAAATTAATTGAGATTTTACGTTCGTCCGGCTTCATTGACTTACCTGATAAAAGTAAAACATGGGATGGCATTAAAACCCTGGGTGAAAATGTATCCGGTATCAGCCTGAAAAGTAGTTTTTTCGCTGAAGTTGCAGCTCAGAATGAGGTGGTAATCTGTCTGGTTCCCGGCAAGGATATGGTTCCTGAAATGTTGTTTCTGGCTGGCACAGGAAAAACATCCCACCGGAACATCAGGGAAGAAATTGAAAGCACCCTGATCCCGGGTCAAAAAATTGTAAGAGTTAAACATAAACCCTGTGATCTGTATAGCATAAAACTGGAGGAACAGGAAATCTGGTTTTATATTCATAAGGGAATTCTGGCCATCGCTTTCGACCGGTATATTCTGGAACAATCCTGTGATGCCCTGAACATGGAGAAGAACCTGACTGATGACCGTTCTTTTCAAAAGCTCACCGAAACTTCCGGTAAACGGGTGGATGGAGTAATGATGATCAACAATAAAAAACTGATAGAAGCATTAGTCCGGACAGATGACAACAATCCACTGGATTTTAAAGGATCGCCATTTAATTCATGGATTTCGCTTGACCTGCACATAGAAAAGAACAGGATTCTAATGGATGGCTTTACAGCCGGTCAACAGGAAACCAGCATATTCACAGGTCAGGAGCCCGGCGAGACCAGCAATATTGGAATGCTGCCATCCGGAACAGCCTTTGCCATTCAAATCTCCATCAGCGACCAGCTGGCTTATACGGCGGGTTTTATGAATAAGGATACCCTGCATATAACCGGATACGACTCGGCAAACCAAACCACTTCCATGGAAATCTTCAGACGGGAAGATCACTTACGATCATGGATAGGCAATACTATAAGCCTGGCATTGATGCCCCGCTATTTTTCAGGTGACAAGTCATCCAGACTGATGCTGATAGATATCAAAAATGCGGACAGTGCTGTAAACTCGCTTAAACCCTATTTACAGCCTTTCAAAGATGACATTTATATATTTACCGCTCATGATCTCCCTGAAAGGCTCTGGGGGAAATTATTTGCATCCACAGGACAACAATATTGCCTGCTGACAGACAGGATGCTGGCCATTTCTCCCTCTCCGGGGTTGCTGGAGTTTTATTCAGGAGAATTATCGGAAAACCGTCTACTGGGAAGTACAACACTTTACCAGGAGGGTGCTGCTCTGCTACTCGGGAAAAGTAATGTTACTATATTTGCTATTCCACTTGTCTGCAGCCAATATTTCAAGGCATACAATCCAGGCAATAACAGCAACATTTCACAAAAATGGATTGATTTGCCGGCCTCTACCGGTTTGATCTGCATGCAATTCAGTGCCGGCGCCCCGCTGATGTTTACACACGCCTTTTCCCTATTAAATTCCACGAAATACAGCCGGACATTGAATGAGCCCGATTACAACAAGTTTGACTCCCTCCCCGGTTCAGGAAAGGAAGACAAATCCCCGCAAACAAAGACCAAATCCAAAAAAGAAATATCAAACAAGGGCGACGTAATTAATAAAATAATGGTGTTTCCCGGACAGAAATCCGGCAACAAGCTGATCCTCGCCTTCAATAAAAATATGATTCATGCATTCTCTGAAAAAGGCGAATTGCAGTGGGCATACAAGTGCGAAGAGGAACCTGCCGGCGGGATTGTTGAGCTTGAAATTAAAAAGCAGAAAGGGAAATGTTTCATGTTTGCTGCAGGAAAATTTCTCCATATCATTGACCAGGATGGCCGGGAGCTTAAAGGCTATCCGGTAAAAATACCCTCCGCTGCAATTGGATATCCGGCCGTTTTCGATTATGACCATAACAGAGATTACCGGATACTATACCAGGGGAAAGATAATTTACTTCATAATATAACCATTGACGGCAAAGACCTGACCGGTTGGCAACAAACTAAGCTGGATAACGGGTTATCAAATCCCCCGCAATTTTTCAGAACCAGTGGCAAGGATTTCATCGTGTATGCCGATACCAAAGGGAGAGTAAACATCACTGACAGAAGGGGAAGACAAAGAATCAAGGTTGAGGAGGGGCTCCTTAGGTCAACCGGCTCCCTGATATATGAAAATACAACCAACAACAAGGGCATCTTTCTGATGGCCTCTTCCAAAGGAGACCTCGCCTACATCGATATCAACGGCAAAACAACCGTAAGCAGGTTTGGGGATCATGGAAATCATCCCTGGTTCGATTACTGCGATTTTACAGGCGACAAAACAAATGATTTCATCTTCTGCGGTAATGGCAAGGTTTCCGTTTACTCTAAAAAGAAAGATGTGATCGCTTCTGCAACTGTGCCAGGTGCCGGTTTCTCAAAACCAACAGTTTATTCGTCAAAACGGGTAAGTTGGCTGGCAGTGCGCGATGTAAAAAGCAGGAAAATTGTCGTCTTGAATTCCAATAACCAGTCAGTTAAAGGAAGTTCTCTGTTCAGTGATACTGACCCCGTGATTTATTACAGTGAAGGTGAAAAGATGCCGGTATTGGTAACTGTACTTGATGGAAAACTTATTTTCACCCTTCTGAAATAGTAAAACGCCGTCTACCGACGGCGTTTTACTAACCTTAATAACCAAATCGCATTATCCAACAATCAGAATTAAACCTGGTATCCTTTTCAGGATAACCGTTCAGGAAAAGCCAAATCCCAAAGTACATTTTGATTGATACTATTAATCTGAATTTAACGGAAAAGTAACTTGCCGGCGATATTGAATTTATAATCAGAATCCTCTTAAACTGTTTAAATTTTTGATTCCATTTTCAACAGGCCCGTCCTTTAGGGTGGGTTAAATAATAAAACAGAAATACCAGGGGCAAAATCCTGAAAAATTTATATTTATTTACAAATTTTTCAGGATTTTGCCATTGTCTGTTATATTATATTCGAAACCCGCCTATTCATAGAGTTTAACAAAATTTAAACAGTCTCTGAATCAATCAACGCTTTCTCTTTTGCAGGGAAATAACAGTACCGGTTTCCGGTTCATGGCCTTCTGAAAGATTGTTTATTTTGTAAAGGGCTTTCAGTTTAATCCCATAAAGTTGAGAGATCCCGCGCATATTATCACCCTTTTTGTAGGTATGGGATTCGATTGATCCTTTTTTCTTTTTGGGCTCGATATAAACAATTTGTCCTGTTTTCAGGGATTCATTCTTACCAAGTTCATTGTATTGAAGCACCTGAAAAGCGTGAATTCCAAGGTCGTGGGCTATGGTATGCGGGTCATCATCCGGCCTGGCATAAATCAATTTCACATTATTGTTCACATAAATTTTCCGGTTTCCTTCAGCAACTTCCAAGAAATGTAAATGAATTGGTCTTTTGTACTTTGGTCAGGGCCTGATCTTCTTCATTGGATGAGGGTTTCTCAGGTTTTGTTTTTTTTGCGACCGGTCTCTGATCTCCGCTATCGTATAAATACAATTCATTCTCTTCAATAATTTTAATCAGCATTTCTGCATAGCGGGGGTTCGTCGCATAACCAGCGCTCTTTAACCCATATGCCCACGCTTTGTAATCTTTCAGATCAAGCTGAAACAGCCCTGCGTACCTTGGCCTGGAAGTCAGGAAAAAAGAGTGGTCGCTGTATGATTCCTCGGCAGATGCGTACTTCCTGAAACACTCATTCTTCTCATCATCGTCCATGGTATAAGTCATTCCTGTCCATTCCTTGTGGCATTTAATACCAAAATGGTTGTTGGCTTTCAATGCAAGTTCAGAGTTCCCGCTTCCCGATTCAAGCAACCCCTGGGCCAGGGTGATACTCGCGGGAATCTTGTATTCGTGCATTTTACGTACAGCTATTTCTTTATAGTTCTGGATGTACTGATTGTAGGTAATTTTTCCTTCAGGCATCTGAGCTATTAATGCAACAGATTGAAAAACAAGACTTAAGAGAAATATTAATGAGAAAACAGGCCTGGTCATATGAATGTATTAGATAAATTAAGGGCAAAGATATAAATCACCTTGTTAACAAAGGCAATACAATAGCAGACTATCTGTTAATAACTTGCAAATAAGCCCTTAAATTGCGTAATTTAGTCGTCCGGTACCAAATAAACATTTGCAAAAACTCCTATTATGCCTGATATCAGGATTCTTATTGTTGAAGATCATGTAAAGATGGCAGATTCCATCAGTAAAGGATTGGAAGAGAGTGGATTCAAAACAGAAGTTGCCTACGATGGGTTTATCGGGAAACGCCTGGCTGATGCCAACGAATACAACCTGATGATCCTTGACATCAATCTTCCGCAAATCAACGGTTATGAATTGTGTGCAGGGATCAGGAAAAAGAATCCGAATGTTCCGATTATCATGCTCACCGCACTGGGAAGTACCGAAGATAAATTGCTCGGATTTGAAAAAGGTGCCGATGACTATATTGTTAAACCGTTCGAATTCAGAGAATTGCTTGCCAGAATTAAAGCACTCCTCAAACGGTCACAGGCTGATATCCAGAGCCATACTCAGCTAAAAATAGCCGATCTTATCATCGACCTCGACAGTAAATCGGTTACCAGGGGCGATAAGCCTATTGAACTGACTGCAAAAGAGTTTTCCCTGCTCGAATACCTTGTAAGGAACAAGGGAAAAGTTATTTCAAAGGCTGATATTGCTGAAAAGATCTGGAACATAAACTTCGACACCGGCACCAACGTAATTGAGGTATATGTTAATTTTCTCAGGAAGAAAATCGATCGGAATTTCCCTGTCAAATTGATTCATACCCAGATTGGCATGGGTTATATCTTAAAAGAAGCCGCTCCGGATGCAAATTAGAACGCGACTTGCTTTACAGTTTGCTTTGCTGGTGGGAGGTATATTGATAGCCTTCTCCCTGATGATTTACATTTTATCTGCCAATTACAGGAAACAGGAATTTACCCAGCGACTGAAAGAAAAGGCCATAAATACAGCCAAGTTGCTGATCGAAGTCAAGCAAATAAACGATGACCTGCTTCGGATAATCGACAGTAGCAACTACAGCGCTCTGCTGGGTGATGAGGTTTTGGTTTTTGATTACTTTAAAAAGAGTCGCATTTACATGAATGTCGATTCTTCGAGTCTTGAAATCACAGAGGAATTACTTTCAAAAATCAGGAATAACGGGCAGTTTACATTTAAACAGGGCAACCGGGAAGCCATTGGGCTGCTGTATTCAAACGATCTGAGACGGTTTGTTGTGATAGCTTCAGCTGTTGACACCTATGGAATAACAAAACTCAACAACCTGCTGTTGGTATTGGTTATAGGTCTGTTTGGCTCTATTGCGCTCACCGTGCTGGCAGGATTATTTTTCTCGAGGCAATCGCTCCGTCCGATTTCAGAGGTAATCACCCAGGTTTCTACCATTTCGGGCTCCAACCTTGAACAACGCGTTGACGAAGGCAACGGAACTGATGAAATTGCACACCTGGCCATCACATTCAATAAAATGCTCGACCGGATCGAAATGGCATTCAACGTGCAGAAAAGCTTCGTCTCGAATGCTTCTCATGAACTCCGCACCCCATTGGCTTCTATAACCAGTCAGATAGAAGTAGCATTGATGAAACCCCGTGAATCTGAAGAATATAAAGAAGTTCTGAGATCACTGCTCGACGATGCACGAAGTCTGACCTCCCTGGCCAATAATCTGCTGGAAATAGCCAGAACAGAACAGGATATGAAGTTGCTCAAAACTTCACCCGTTAGGTTTGACGAATTATTTCTTGACACCCAGTCCGAAATCCTGCTGCTGCACCCTGAATACAGTATTGAAGCTATCATCAATGATAATACTGAAAATGAGGAACAGGAACTTACCATTCAGGGCAATGAAAATCTGCTTAAACTGATTGTTGTAAACCTGCTCGATAATGCATGCAAGTTTTCAGGAGGGAAAAAGGTAACTGCAATTCTCAGCTATAATTCTGAAAATGTCCATTTCAAAGTTAGTGATCAGGGTATTGGTATCTCAGAGAATGACCTGCCACATATTTTCGAGCCGTTCTACAGGGCCGGAAACGCTCAAACCATTACTGGTCATGGTATCGGACTTTCGTTGATATCGAAAATTGTAAAACTGCACAAAGGCAGCATCACCGTTTCTTCGATTGTAAACAAAGGCACCACAATTGAAGTATTACTTCCTTACCAGCCCAAATTTAACGCATGAATCAGATTATAAAATATTTCCCGGAGATTTCTCCATTGCAAAAAAGTCAGTTTGAAGCACTTCAGGGCTTGTATGAGCATTGGAATGCAGCCATTAATGTAATCTCCCGGAAGGATATTGATAACCTTTACGAAAGGCATGTTCTTCATTCTCTGGGTATTGTGCGGGTTCTTGCTTTTGCTCAGGGAAGCCAGATTCTTGATGTTGGAACCGGAGGAGGCTTTCCCGGAATTCCCCTGGCCATTCTTTACCCGGATACCGATTTTCACCTGGTAGATTCGATCGGAAAGAAAATAAAGGTGGTACAGGCAGTTGCTGAAGCGCTTGAATTGAAGAACCTTAGTTCGCAACATATCAGGGCAGAAGAGTTGACCGGAAAATATGATTTCATTGTAAGCCGCGCAGTTGCTTCATTACCTGAATTTACCGGCTGGATTAGGAAGAACATAGCCCGCAAATCCATCAATGCGCTGCACAATGGAATACTCTATCTTAAAGGGGGCGATGTTACGCAGGAACTGAAAGAATCGGGCGGGAAATACCAGATATATAAGTTAAACAGGTATTTTGATGAACCATTTTTTGAAACCAAGTCGGTAGTTCATTTATGGTTCTGAGTTGATTGAAGTCAATTAGTTTCTTAATTAAGGATTCCAGTGCCATAACCATGGAGACCTGCATTTAAAAGATTCCTTCGCATATTCAAACAGGTTAATTAAACCAATTTTGCCGTTTAATATTTGACCGGTCTTCACTAAAAATTGTAATTTAGCCCTTCAAAGAAAATCTACTTCACAGAAATAATCAAATCTTAAAATCAATGAGTAATCAAATTCTTAACCTTGAACCAAAGGCTGTCTGGAAAAATTTTCACAGCCTGACCCAGATTCCCAGGCCTTCGAAAAAAGAAGCCCGTATCATTGAATTCGTAAAAAACTTTGGCTTATCACTCGGTCTTGAGACCATTGTTGACAAAGTAGGTAATGTAATTATCCGTAAACCGGCCACTTCGGGTATGGAGAATCGCAAGGGGGTAATTCTTCAGGCCCATCTTGATATGGTACCCCAGAAAAACAGTGATAAAGTACACGATTTTGAAAAAGATCCGATTGAGACCATCATTGATGGTGATTGGGTAAGGGCAAACGGAACCACTCTTGGAGCCGACAACGGTATGGGTGCTGCTGCAATTATGGCCGTACTCGAATCGAAAGACCTGGTGCATGGACCGGTTGAAGCTTTGTTTACCATCGATGAAGAAACCGGTATGAGCGGAGCCCAAAACCTGCAGGCAGATGTTTTAAAAGGTGATATTCTGTTAAACCTCGATTCAGAAGATGAAGGCGAACTGTATTTTGGCTGTGCCGGTGGAATCGACGGAAATTTTGAGTTCATTTTTAAACCACAGAGTACCGAGGCGGGAACAATTGCATACAAATTGAATGTCAGTGGTTTAAAAGGCGGTCATTCCGGCCTTGATATTCCTCTGGGACGCGGCAATTCATGCAAGATCCTGGTGCGTTTGCTATGGCATAGCGTTCAGAAACACGGGCTGAGGTTATCTTCTATTGAATCGGGTAACATGCGCAATGCTATTCCGCGCGAAGGTTTTGCCATTTTTACCATCCCTCAGGGTGAAAAGGAAAAATTTGAAAAATGCCTGTCGAAATCAGCTGATGAAATTAAAGGCGAACTCTCTGTAACAGAGCCCGGCCTTCAGATAAGCGTTACATCCGCAGAGATGCCTGCTCACCTGATGGATGCCGACACCCAGAACCGCATGCTGAGAGCTGCCTATGGCTGCCCGAATGGCGTAATGCGGATGAGCGATGCGATGGCAGGACTGGTTGAAACCTCCACCAATCTGTCAATCATTAAATCGGATGAGAATTCAGTAAAAATAAGCTGCCTGCTCCGCAGTTCAGTTAACTCAGCCAAGACTGACCTGAGTCATATGATGGGCAGTATTTTCGAGCTGGCCGGTGCTAAAGTTGATTTCAACGGCGAGTATCCGGGCTGGAAACCCAACCCTGAATCTCCAATTCTGAAAACCATGCAAGGTGTCTACAACAACCGTTTCGGCAAAGTTCCCGAAATCAAAGCTATCCATGCAGGTCTTGAGTGTGGTCTTCTCGGAGCTGTCTATCCTAACTGGGATATGATCTCCTTCGGACCGACCATCCGCTATCCGCACTCCCCCGATGAAAAAGTTCACATTGAATCGGTTGGAAAATTCTGGATCTACCTGACCGAAACACTGAAAAACATTCCGGCTTAAACTTTATTTTAACATTTGAGGCCGGCCTTTATTGAGAAAAGGCCGGCCTCTTTTTTGACTGCAAAATATCCTTAAAAAAATTGCGTCGAATATTTGTGGAATAAAATTAAGTTTCTATCTTTGCAGTCCCAAAAAATAAGACTATGAGCAAGAGAACATTTCAGCCATCACAGAGGAAAAGAAGAAACAAACATGGCTTCAGGGAAAGAATGTCATCAGCCAATGGCCGTAGGGTTCTTGCTGCACGCAGGGCTAAAGGCAGAAAAAAACTGACCGTTTCAGACGAAGGCAAGCACAAAGCTTAACCATATCAGCCCCGGCTGACCAAAAAAATTAAAAGGAGGTAATTTAGTTTGCCTCCTTTTCTTGTGTATTCCGGATAGATTATTTAGCTGAAGATTCTGAACAAAAATCCATTCAGATTGAGATACCAATATTTATTCGCAGGTATCTGTTGTGAATATCTGGTGTCCGGTCTTCAATCTCCCCGAAAAGATAAATATAATCAAATGCAGCAAAAAATCGTATGCCGGAAACAGGAACAGATATTCCTGCTCCTGATACAAATCCGAAATTAAACTTCCTCAACTCAAAATCATTTCTTTCTCTGTAGGAGTGTTGAAAAACCGGTTTACCATTTACCAGTTCAACCCAATGGCCTGTAGCCTCCCTGAACGCATGCAGGGTAATGACACCACACATCCCGGCTTCCGCATAAAACTGAAGCTTTTCACCAATATTAACCCTTGCCTTAGCCGGAAGAGTGAGCGATTTGAAATTCCAGATAACATCACCCTGGTATCCGGTACCTAATGAAACATATTCACTATTTCTGAATTGACTCGTCTTTTCAAACGATAAACCGGAATACAGGGTAACCGGTTTGATCTCAGCTACTCTGATATTTATACCGAAACCCCAGCCATTGCGATTTTCAGCATCGAATTGCTGACTGGTAATCAATGTTCTGTTACCGGAGATAAAAAATTCGCATTCAGGAAAACCATTGATCAGGGATGATTGTGCGTGTGCCTCGTGACAAAGAAAAGATAAGAATGCAATAGCACATATGAACTGATTTCTTTTCATATCCCATATATATTTATAAACCTTTTGTGTGGTTAACAACCTAACTTAATGTATGTCAGGCCGATGGAAGCCGAAGCTATATTTTGACTTCCCTCAATATGACATATTTTAAGTATTATGGCCTTTCAACCACACAACAGGTTATTTATTAAGACAATTTGATTTCGTTTTACCCCTATCTGAAAATGACATTTTTCAAAAAATAAACTTCGTCCAGGTTAAAAATTGAATTCTCCGGAATAACACTGGATGAATTTAATGTATCCCTGATTGCATTATGAAAATTATCGCACACGTCATTCAATAACTTAAAAAGCCGTAATTTCGCAAACCATAAAGCAATTTTATATTCAAGGCCAATGGGCTTACTCAGATTTCTTCTTATTGTATTTATAATTTACCTGTTTTTCAAGGTATTTGCACGGTTTATATTACCCCTGGTGATCAAATTAACCATGCGAAGGGTTCAGGATAAATTCTATGAACAAAACCCACATTTAAAGCCCGAAACCCCTCAAAAGGAAGGCAAGGTTACCATCAAAAGAGTTTCAAAAGACAAAGATGATCACGATTCTTCAAATATTGGTGAATACGTTGATTACGAAGAAGTTAAATAATCCAACCCCCAATCCATGAAAAATATCAATTTCAGGCATTTTATTCCGCATATTACCGCGATTGCAGTTTTTCTGATCATCACCATGGGATACTTCAGTCCCCTGCTGGAAGGGAAAAAACTAAAACAAAGCGACATCACCCAATGGAAAGGGATGTCGAAGGAGATTACCGATTACAGGGCTGAAACAGGGAAAGAAGCCCTTTGGACCAATTCAATGTTTGGTGGAATGCCGGCTTATCAGATCTCAGTGGAGTATAAAGCCAACCTGATGAGGTACTTCGATAAGCTGTTTAAGCTGGGCCTACCCCATCCTGCCGGGCTGGTTTTTCTTTATTTCATTGGATTCTTCATACTACTTGCGGTAATGAAAGTTGATCCCTGGCTTGCTATAGCGGGTTCCATTGCTTTTGCCTTTTCATCTTTCTTTTTAATTATCCTTGAGGCCGGGCACAACAGCCAGGCACATGCCATCGGTTATATGGCACCGGTAATTGCCGGTATAATTCTCACATACAGGGGAAAGCTACTGACTGGTAGCCTGTTAACTGCCTTGTTCCTTTCCCTGGAGTTGAGAGCCAACCACTTGCAGATTACATATTACCTGATGCTTCTGGTAGTTATACTGGGAGTTGTCCAGTTGTTTGAGGCTGCTAAAAACAAAACCTTCCCGTTATTCTTCAAAGCAACCGGAATCCTGATGATTGCCGCACTGTTTTCAGTTGCCACCAACATCACCAATATTTGGGCTACCTGGGAATACGGAAAAGAAACCATCAGGGGAAAAACAGAATTGACCTCCGATAAAGAGAACAGGACTTCCGGCCTGGACAAGGATTATGCTACCCAGTGGAGTTATGGAACTGGTGAAAGTTTCTCACTGCTGGTTCCGAATATCAAAGGTGGTGCATCCGGATATCTTGGTAACAACGAAAAAGCAATGGAAAAAGCAGATCCGGCCACAACACAAACAGTCGCCGGACAGAATTCCTACTGGGGTGACCAGCCATTCACCTCAGGACCGGTATATGCAGGTGCCATCGTTGTTTTTCTATTCATACTCGGGCTGTTTTTTTACCAAAGCAATCTCCGCTGGTGGCTCCTGGCTGCAACCATATTATCCATAATGCTGGCCTGGGGGAAAAACTTTATGCCGCTTACCGACTTCTTCATGCACTACATCCCCGGATACAACAAATTCAGGGCAGTTTCCATGACATTGGTCATCGCTGAACTGGCTTTGCCACTGCTGGGAATGCTTGCCCTGAATGAACTGTTAAAAAAGCCTGAACTTATCAGGGAGAAAAGCAGATTTTTCTATATTTCGCTCGGGATAACTGCTGGCATTTCCCTGTTGTTTTACCTCTTGCCACAAACATTCTTCAGCTTCTTAAGCTCGGCCGAAACACAGGCCATTAACCAGCAGAGAGGAGGTCTGGAACCTGCTCAACTGACTCAATTCGACAGCATCGTATACAATATTGAAAAAGTAAGGGTAGCCATTTTTAAAGCCGATGCACTCAGAAGCTTATTTTTTGTTCTTGCCGGTGCCGCATTGATCTGGTTATTCAGCATCAAAAAAGTTTCCAGGGTAATTCTCATCGCTGGTTTTACGCTGCTCATCGCCGTGGATATGATTCCTGTAGCAAAGAGGTATCTTAACAACGATAGTTTTGCATCGAAAGCACAGGTAGCCAACCCATACAAAGCTACCGATGCTGATCAGTTGATTATGAAGGATACCGATCCTAACTTCAGAGTTTTTAATATGACAGTCAGTCCTTTTCAGGATGCCAGCACTTCCTACTTTCATAAAAGCCTTGGTGGCTATCATGATGCCAAGCTTCGCCGCTACCAGGAACTGATTGACCATCACATTGTCAAAAACAACGAGGCTGTTTTGAACATGCTGAATACCAAGTACTTTATTTTTCCGGACGAAAACAAGCAGCCTTCCCTCCAGATCAACATGGGAGCTCTTGGCAATGCCTGGTTTGTAAAAGAATTTAAACTGGTCGACAATGCTGATCAGGAAATCGATGCCCTTACCGGGTTCGATCCTTCCGTGACGGCAGTTGTTGACAAACGTTTTGCAGATGAGTTGAAGAATTTCACACCGGTTTCCGACAGTATGGCAAAAATCAGTCTCACTGAATATCAGCCCAATAAACTTAAATACCAGTCTGAATCGAATGCCGCACAAGTGGCCGTATTTTCAGAAATATATTACGACAAAGGATGGAACGCATTTATTGATGGCAAGCCTGCCCCGTATTTCAGGGCAAATTATGTTTTACGGGCCATGCACGTACCGGCCGGTAAACATGAAATTGAATTCCGGTTTGAACCAAGGGCTTACTTCACCGGGGAAAAAATTTCCTTTGCCAGCTCGCTCATCCTGATTTTGCTATTGGTTGGTTTCGCCGGGAATGAAATCCGGAATGCCATCAGAAAAAAAGCTGAATAACCTGCAGTTAAAAGACAGCAGTTATGAATAGGCGTGTTCTGATTATCACCTATTACTGGCCTCCAAGCGGAGGTGCGGGTGTTCAGCGCTGGCTCAAATTCGTAAAATATCTTCGTTCATTTGAATGGGAGCCGGTTATTTATACGCCTGAAAATCCTGAATTTCCATCGTTGGATGAAAGCCTGGCCAAAGATATTCCTGAAGGCATTGAGGTGGTTAGAACCCCGATTTGGGAGCCTTACAGCTTTTATAAAAAGCTGATCGGTGCCGGCAAAGGTGAACGGATCAATGCCGGTTTTCTGTCTGAAAAGAAGCGCCCTGGCCTGGCCGAAAAGTTCTCGATCTGGCTGAGAGGCAATTTCTTTATCCCGGATGCACGGAAATTCTGGATAAAACCCTCGGTCAGGTTCCTGGTCAAATACCTGGAAAAGCATCCGGTTGATGCCATCGTATCCACAGGCCCGCCCCATTCCATGCACATGATAGCGCTAGGCGTGAAACAAAAATCCGGTTTGCCATGGCTGGCCGATTTTCGCGATCCATGGACCAACATCGACTTTTATCATGAACTGATGCTGAGCCCCCGGGCCGATCGCAAACATCACAGCCAGGAATTGAGTGTATTGAAAACAGCCGACGAGGTGGTGGTCATCAGTCGCTCAATGAAGAGCGATTTCCTGAAGATTCATAACCGTGAATATTCAGTCATTACCAATGGCTTTGATGAAGATGATGTATTAACTGAGGGAATTGAACCTGACCTGAAATTCACCATTTCGCACATTGGGACCATGGTAAAAACCCGGAATCCTGAAATATTGTGGCAGGTCATTAAAACAGAAGTTGAAGAAAACACGGAATTCGCTTCGGACCTTGAAATCAAACTGGTCGGCAGTGTTGATTACTCGGTGAGTGCAAGCCTTGAAAAGGCAGGACTTGGAAGGTATGTCAACAGAGTGAGCTATTTACCGCACAATGACGTAATTAAAATTCAGCAACAATCGCAGGTCCTTTTATTGCTGATTAACGATACCCCGAATGCCAACGTGATACTTCCCGGCAAATTCTTTGAATACATGGCTTCCCGAAGACCAATCCTCTGCATCGGCCCGGCCGGTGGCGATGCTGCTCAGGTAATCACAGAAACCAAAGCTGGTTATATCGTTGAAAAAGATGATTTTATTGGAATGCAGAAAGCCGTCAGGCAGTTGTATGCAAATTATAAAGCCGGGAATACAAAAGTCAGCAGTGAGGGGATAGAAAGGTTCTCGCGCCGGCAACTTACGGCTGATCTTGCTGAAAGACTGAATTATATCTGCAGGTAGCAAGTGTTATTTCAACAGTGATATAATGCATTGAATGAAATGAAAGCTCATTCTTTCATTGGATTTCAACTTTTACCCCGCCTGCTGGTCTACCCGCCTCAGGAGGGCGGGCAGCCTGCCTGCCGCAGGCAGGGTTTAGACTTTTTACTTTAGACTTGTATTTAGAATCCATTGGATGGCTTCGGCGGTAAATCGTTGCTCACGATGTTTCCGATAAATTTCTTGATGTTGTAGCCTCCCAGAAATATTTTATTGAGTTCGTTCAGCATGAAATACTCAGACTGCGGAACCTGCATCCTGATCAGTTGCTCGCAGATAACGCCCGCTGCTATTCGCCCCTCCAATACAACCTTTCCCGAGATATCGTCGGTAAAAAACCCCTTCCCGATTAAAAGACCAAGGGTCCGGTTACGGCTCAGGTCGTTCAGTGCAGTTAGCCCGAAGTCCCCGATTCCGCAATACCTGAACATGGTTTCCTGCTTGCCGCCAAATTTGAGGAGCACATGGCGCATTTCGTTGAATGCCCTGGTAAAGATCATAAACCTGAGGTTGGGCGAGTCGAAATGGGCATCCACAATCCCGATAACAATCGCGTATATATTTTTCAGGATACTAAGAATTTCGACTCCGGTTACATCCTCCGTGAAATCAGTATGGATGGTCGTACCGCTGAAGGTTGAACCCAGAAGTTCAAAAATCGCCTGATCGTCAGCTCCGACTGTCATTGCAGTCGGCATGTGGTTGATGAGCTCGCGTGCAAATGTGGGGCCTTTCAGCGTGCATACGGGATTTGCGACAACCTTTTTCAGTTCATCCACAATCGTACTGTTGTCGCTTCCGAAACCCTTTGCGAGATTTACCAGTACCGAATCCTCCCTGAGAAAACTCCTGATTGAGTTCACATATGACACAACCACAACCGACGGAATTGCCAGAAAAACGATATCCGCTGACTTCAAAACGGAATTATCGTCACTTGCCTTTAGCCGTTGATTCAGTTTTATCTGAGGAAAGTAGGTTGTATTGATGTGTTTCGTGTTGATATCTTCCACAACATCAACTTCAACAGAAAGAAGGGTAACATTCAGGCTATCCTTTTCAGCCAGCACCTGGCCAAGCGCTGTGCCGATGGTTCCGGCTCCGGCTATACAGATATTTAATGAATCGTGCATATTGTTCTTTAAAATATAATCATAACACCGGAGTATTGGTAAGATTGACGGGAAGGGAAAGGTCATTCGCTGCAAATGTTGTTATCTTTGCACCTGATCATACGCACCTGATTACAGAACATGCTCTTATCAAATAAAACCGGAATCATCATCCAGGCCCGCACCGGTTCAAGCCGGCTGCCGGGTAAAATGACACTTCCCTTTTTTGAAGATCAGGACCTCATTACCCTGATGATCAACAAATTTAAACTGAAGGCCGGTGAAATACCCTTCGTAATAGCGACTACTCTTTCTCCCGGCGATGACATCATCAATGAAATCTGTTCAAAATCAGGCGTTCCCTGCTACAGGGGATCCGAAAACGATGTTCTCGATCGCTTTATCAGGACGGCTGAACAATTCCGGTTTGAAACCATTATCCGCGTATGCGCCGACAATCCGTTTTTCGATGTTGCCTCTTCCTTGCTGCTGGCTGATTTGTTGGTTTCGACCAAGGCTGATTACGCTGGATATGCGATGGATGGGAACCTGCCATCGATAAAAACGCACATCGGCTTATGGGGTGAAGCTGTAACTTTAAAAGCCCTCATCAAAGCCGATTCCCTGACTGCTGATTCTCTTTACCGTGAACATGTTACCAACTATGTTTACAATCATCCCGAATATTTCAAAATCGGCCTCGCTCCTGCCCCATCAGGACTTTCTCAGCGAACAGACCTGAGATTTACCCTCGATACCCGCGACGATTACGAGCTTCATCGAAAAATATACCGGCAACTGGCTGAGGATGGCAATACAGATAACCTGACTGCATTGGTTAACATGATTGATCAGAACAACGATTATAAGAAAGTGATGAAAAATCAGATTACCCTGAATACAAAATAAAACATTCATACCAATTATGAATCAAAGCACATACATCATCGGCGAAATCGGACAGAACCACAATGGTTCGGTTGAAATCGCGCTTCAACTCATCGACGCAGTAGCACAGCCCGTGGTCGACAATCTCTTTGGGGAGAAGCTCAGACCCATGGATGCCATCAAGCTAACCCGGCGCGACCTGAACGAGGAGCTTTCGGCCTCTGCCATGATGAAACCCTATGACAACCCAAATTCGTTTGGTAAAACTTACGGGGAACACCGGGCCTTTCTTGAGCTGAACGATGAACAGCATTTCGAGATCTACCGCTATGCAAAATCCAAAGGGCTTGATTTCGTTGAAACACTTTGTGCCCGGGGATGTCTGAGCATGCTTCGCTATTTTGAACCCGACCGGCTGAAAGTAGCTTCCCGCGACCTGACCAATCTGCCTCTGCTTGAAGCCATGGCGGAAACGAAGATCCCGATGATCCTGTCGACGGGAATGGGTGGTCGGGCTGAACTGGATGCAGCTCTTGAAGTAATTACACGTCATCATTCTTCCATTTCGATCCTGCACTGCCTTTCACAATATCCCTCGGAATACCGGAACATAAACCTGCATACCATTACCTACCTGAAAGAACATTATCCGGAATACACCATAGGTTATTCCGACCATTCAATCGGGATCGTTATTCCGGCCATGGCAGTCGGGCTGGGTGCGCGGATCATTGAGAAACACATCACCCTCGACCGCAACATGAAGGGAACCGATCATCGCGGATCGCTGGGCGTTGAAGGGATTTACAGGATGGTGCGCGATATCAGGAATGTTGAAATGGCCATGGGCGAAAAAGCCTTCTTTATCAGCGATGCGGTGAATGAAACACGTGTAAAACTGGAACGATCACTCGCAACCATCAGGCCGGTGAAAACCGGGGAAGCGATCACAGAAGACAATCTGCATATGTTAAGTCCGGGCGATGGACTAAAATGGAGCCAACGAAATGATATTGTTGGCAGAAAAGCCCTTGCGGATATACCTGCCGATGAAGTTATATACCCAAATATGCTGACTTTATGAACATTAAACTGGTAATTACCGACATCGACGGGGTATGGACCGACGGAGGCATGTATATTGACAACACCGGGAATGAATTTAAGAAATTCAATACCAGCGATAGCGCAGGTGTACTTTTGCTCAGGGGACTTGACATTCCCCTCGCCATCATCACCGGTGAAGACACAGAAATCGTCCGGCGCAGGGCTGAAAAACTGAAGGTGAATTACCTTTTTATGGGTATCCGTAACAAACTTCTGGTCGCAACCAACCTTTGTAAAGACCTTGGCATCAGCCTTGAAGAAACAGCTTTTATTGGAGATGACATCAACGATATTCTGTTGCTGAGGGCTGCAGGACTGAGCGCCACACCTGCCAATGCGGTTGATTATGTTAGAAAAGAAGCCATGTGGCGGCTTGAGAAGAAAGGCGGTGAAGGCGTTTTCAGAGAGTTTGTCGAGAAAATTGTTAACGAAATGGGTGCTTTTGATAAAGTAATGAATGCCTACTTTGAAAGAATCAGCGGCTACAACGGATAATCTTAAGTATCCGCTCCGAAGTTTGACCATCAACCCGGAAAGCGTTTCTGCTTATAAAATCCATCCCTGCCTTCTCATCTGAATTTAATTGTCCGGAAAGAATTCCACTGATTACCTCTGTTAACTCCTTCGCATTGGTAGCTTTAAAAGCCACCTGTTGCCGGATATACCCCTGGATGTCCTGTTCAAGGTGATCGAGAATGATGAGTGGTTTGTTGAAGTATACGGCCTCAGCTCCTACAGTGGAGAAGCAGGTAATCAGCATCCGGCAGGTGGCAATCAACAGGTAAAGGTCCGTGTCAGTTGCGATCGAATAATTTTCACAACCCACTTGTCTGGCAATACGCACATAATAATCCGGATCTGAAACTTCTGAAGGATGCAGTTTAACCACCAGGTGAACATCGCTCAGGTTCTTTACCGACTCAAATACATCAAACGCAGCCCGCTCGCGCAACAACGGATCCTGCTGAAGTTGGGATGCAAAGACGATGATTTCACCCGGGGGCAGATTCAGCCGGGTTTTCAGATTTTGCTGCTCCCTGAGTAAAACCGGAATAATATCGGTTCTGGATTGCCCTGCAACTACCAGGCTATCTGAAGGGTAACCGGAAATGTTGATCAGAAAATCCTTCCAGTAATCACCCCATACAATGGTAGTATCGCAGAGAATACCAAGCCTGATATCAGTGGCAGTATACATATAAGCGGGGTGCAGATCGTGGATGTTGCCGTGTTGAATCCCGATGGTTTTAATATGACAGGCTTTAGCGGCATCAAGTATGCAGCGCACCGCAGGGCTGTTCTCATCAATCGAAGTAACACTGAGAAAGTGGTTCCGGCTGAAGAATCTTCGCCAGGCCAGGTTCTTGAACAAATACAACCTGGTAGCCGGATGAAACTGCCGGATACGTCTCAATATCCAGGCTTCCCGCCCGCTGCCGTATTCCTCTATGAGAGATGAAAGTACGGCCCGGAAATCCTTATCAGCCTTTCTGAATTCGAGCCACACCGAGGGTGAAAACATAGCTTTCATCAGGATATATTCGCCTGGAATCCTTGACAGGGGCTTCCGGGTGTTCACAAACATCCATTTCATGAAATTGAACGTCCTGCCTTTTTCAAACTTAGGAGTCTCCAGCTCGTCAATAATGGCGAAATCGTCTCCGGCTTTTTCAAAAACGTAGGTCAGGTTATAATTTTCAGGCTTCACCTCCAGCGTTTCAAGATCGAGACAGGGTTGTTTTATTGATCGGTCAAGCAATAAATGCCTGGCTTTTCCAGAATTGAAAGAATGTAGCAAGCCGAGTATAAACCTGATCTTTAAATAGATCACATATTTAACCATCGCGGGGAAATTCCTGCGTTTCGTTGTTCCACTTCCCGGGTAACGACAGGTTACATTTTCCGGAAGGGCAGTATGAATCTGAAATTCCGGGCCATTGGTAAACCACAGAACATTATCAAAACGCTTTGAAAAATCAATGGCCATTTCTGCCTCATAGGCCAGGTTGCGGAGCAAAAAATAAATCCTGTACTTATGATATTGCCATAAACTCATCCCGTTTACTGTAAGCCGCTGAAAAAAAGGCACACCATGGTGGTCAATTTCACCAAATGCCAATAAAGCTTTCATCTCTGCGTGGTTGATCAACCGCTTGATTTCAGCATCCTGAACTACCACAGTAACCGGGAAAGGTAGCCTGACGTTGTTGGTGGTAAACACTTCTGAACCGGGATCCGCCTGAATCATACGCATGATTTCAAGCTGTTCAGCTTTTAAAATCTCCCGGTTGATTACAATAGCCGTCGTCATATCCTGTTGATTAATTTAGCAATTTCACGACGATAAAGCAGTACCAGCGATACCAACAAAACCATAACGGAAACAGATGCTGTGATGTACTGGTTAAGTCCGAAAAACTCTTTTATGATTTCAAAGAGAATAATGGCGGAAACGCAGATGAGCGGACTGTACATCAGTTTCCAAAGATTCCAGCGGATCGGGGCTATACGCTGAGCATAGAAGTAGGCACCCAATAACTGAATTATATCCGAAACCATGATGGAAATAACAGCGCCATAGATCAGCAAATGCGGAATTAGCAGGAAGTTGAGCAGGACGTTTAGCGATAAAGTAACAAGGTTCAGATAAAGGAAAAACTGGGTTTTCTTTTCATAATAGACTACCAAAGAAAAGATAACATATTGTGTCCTGGGGAGATATCTGATAAAAATCAGCGCAATAAATGCCGATGCAAACCTGACATCTGTTTCGTAGAAAAATGTAAGGTAGAGCATAACTGGAATGATAGCCAGTGCAATCAGGGCCTGAGACTGAGCCATCAGCATGTTTGACATCGATTTAATCTCCTCTTCACGCAGCTTTATCCCTTCCTTCATATACCTGAATATCTCAGGCTGGGTGGCCCCCTGTAAGCCCTGCATAATGATCTGCATACCCATGGCAAAGTTGACAGCGGTAAAATATATTCCCAGATCGGATGGAAACTTCTCGAGGAAGTACTTATCGGCAAATGTAAGTCCCCAGGCGAGTAATCCGTACTGAAACAGCGGCCAGGCAAAGCGGTTCATGGAGGACATCAGGTTGCGGTTGTAACGGAATCCACACCGGCGGTATGAGTAAATCAATACTCCGGCCGAAACAACACTGCTGCCGATGGCACTGCCATAGACGTAACCGAGGAATGACATTTCGAAGTAAAACAGTCCGATCAACTGAAAGCCGGTCCTTACCAAAGCGGTCGCCAGGTTAACAATAATGAACGCTTTAACCCTCTTTTCATTCCGGTAAAGCGTTGCAGCCGAGATGTTTATTGACCTGTTGATGCCGGTAATGATGGCCGCAAATCCATAAGTACTGAAATCGCGCAATCCTTCCTGCGAAAAGAGATTTCCAATATAATCGCGGAAAACAAAAGCAAGGATCAATAATAAAAACCCACGAAACAGAATTGAACTGTATACAGACGATACCAGGTTGTTATACTCTTTCCGGTCGTCATTAACATCGTAAAAAAACCGGGAGATGGCGTTGCCCATCGAAAAAAGAGAGATGGTGAAGGCAAGCGATGTAACCATCTCGGCCATCCCGATCTGGGCAAAATCAGCGGCATTCAGGCGGCTGTTTCCCTCTATTACAGGTTGTATCAGTACCTGTATAACAGGAGGTACCGCAGCAACTGCTGTGTAGATCAAAGATAGTTTAAGATGCTCCTTAACGTTTACGCTCCTCATCGGGTGGTAGTAAACAACAAAAATAGTCTTTCCATGTTTCCGGTTGAAACCAAAAAGATCAATTTATCGGATTTGAACGCAGTAATGTTACTGCACAAAGTGTGCGATCAGTGAGAGCCGTTCCAAGAAATTCGCACTTATTATACTCAAGAACAACAAAATATACGCCTTCCGGACATTCAGAATTCAGGTATCGTCCATCCCAGGCCTCATCTAAATCAGAAGTGGTAAAAAGTATCACACCCCACCGGTTTGCAATCGTCATTTTATACTGACTCGTCCCGGAAATCAATGGTTTAAACTCATCGTTATACCCATCGCTGTTAGGTGTAAAAGCATTGGGAACAACCATGCTGAATTCGCAGCAGGGAACTATCAGAATATCCTCTGAAACATTGCAGTTGTCGGTTGTCGTCGCTTCTAGTGAATACAGGCCCGGCTCTGTTACCAGAAATGTGCTGTCGGAGCTCCCATTCTGCCAGGTGTAGAATTCAAATCCGGACGACTGAAGCAAAATTTCATCGTCACCACACAACATAGCATCCGGGCCAAAGTCAACTTCCGGAACACTATAGACTTTTACATTTGAGGTATCGATTGAAAAACAACCATTTGAATTTGTTTTCCTGACCCAGTAATCCCCGGGCGAATCCACTGTTATCTGAGATGAACTACTCAGGTTACTCCATGCAAATTGAAAAGAGCCGGCCCCCGCATCGATGGTTGCATTCTCACCCGGACAAAAGCCAACTGAATCGGGCAAAATAAGTGGAGGATTTCCCCATACCGTTACCGTGATATTGCGTGATAACTGAATGCCGGCCGCCGACATTGTAAATGTAACATCATAAACTCCGGGAGCACTAAAAATATGCACAGGGGCAGCAACTGCAGATGTATTGTCAGGGCTCGCCGGATCATCAAAGTTCCACAACATCCAATCGAGATTTGCCTGAAGATCGGGTGATAACCAGGCATTAAAAGAGGAAGGTGTCATTTCGCAACTATTGGTTGCTTCAATGGACAGTGAAACATCGAAATATGATTGAATAAAAGTTGGAAGACCCATAAATGAAGCACCGGTGCCCAGAAAAATGGCTTCATCCACATAATTGCAACCGGTTCCTTCAACATCCGGATTATTGATTACACCAAGGTATTTTGTGGAACTGTTTGGCCGGTTATACCTTGCTACATAGATTTTACCATCAGGGCCCAACTGAAGAGCGCCCGGAAGTGCTGAGTTCAGCGTTGCAATCAGGGTATTGGTCTGATCAGCCAGATGAATCTGATAAATCTGGCTCATATCATAGGATACCGTAGCATACAACAGCTTATTGTCTTTTGAGAACTCAACGCCATAAGTTGCATCGGGATAGTCAATACTAAAACTATGGGTAACCCGACCGGTTGAATTATTGAATGTACTCACATCTATCCTGCGATTGTGATAAGATGCCATGGCCAGTTTGCTGCCATCGGGCGAAATCTTCAGATACCCCTGCTCCCCGTTTGTTCCAAGTGATGGGCCCGTATTACTTGTCACAGATGAACCTGTTACACCATCCTTGGTTACCAGGTAGCTTCTGAAAACATTGTTATCCCTTTCATGAATAACCACCCAGATATCCTGCATGTTGCTGTGGTTTACAGCGGTAATTTTCTCAGCGGAATTGGTTTGCAGGTAGGTATTTTTTGTAATAACAGAACCCAAACCTCCGGCTTGACTCATATCTACAACAGAATAAAATAGATCTCCTGCATTATAAACATAGTCAACTGTAAAGACAAGGTATCGTGTTCCGGAAAGAGGCAGGGGTACAATTACCCCCGACTGGGTTGAGGAGGGATGTCCTCCAAGTCCGGAACCATTCGACATAACAGAATGATTTTTATTATAAACCGTCATTCCGTCAGTATAAAAGAGCAGGTTGCCGTTAAAATCTGAAATAGAGGATACCCCTTCAAATGTGTTTAAAGCGCCATCTTCAAGTACCTGCGGACTTCCGGAGTTAAAATCGAGACCACTGTTTTTTCCATAATACCAGACATTGGCCTGTTTTTGACCAAATGAGATAAGGGTAATAAATAAAAAAATAAAAACATAACAGTTCTTTAATTTCATAAGGATTCCTTACATAAATAATGGTTCAAATGTAATTCAAAAAAAACAACTTAATTATGGATCAACTGTAAAGAATCATTTAAAATTTAGTTTTAAGAGACTGTTTAAATTTTTGATTCATTTTCAATTGGACCATCCTACAAGGGGTAAAATAAAAAAAAGCAAAACTCAGGGGTAAAATCCTGAAAAATTTATGATAAACCTACAAATCTTTCAGGATTTAGCCATTGTCTGTGATATATTATTCTATACCTGCCCTAAAGGGCTGGCTATTCATAGAGTTAAAAATATTTAAACAGTCACTGAACCTATTGTAATTCATTTAAACGCAAACTATAAAATACTTCACTATTTGATAAACCTGCTTTGTTTATTAACGTGAATCAAGCGTTTTATTTCTTCGTGCGGCTGAAATACTAGCATTTAGTTCGAACCCAAGTAAGACTATAATTGAATTAAAATAAATCCACATCATAAAAACGATCAGGGTCCCGATAGAACCATAGAGTGTATTGTATTTCGAAAAGTTATTTACATAATAATTGAACCCAACAGAAGCTGCGATAAACAGCAGGGTGGTCATGGTTGAACCTGCCGAAATAAACTTGAACCGCTGCTTTCCACTGGGAGCTACGTAATAGAGAAAAGAGAATGTAAGGAACAGCAGTGCAAGGGTGATAATCCATTTACCAGCACTGAGCATAAAAATTGTGAGGCCATCGGTCAGCAGGTTATGTGCCTGAAGCCAGTTAATTGCTACGGGGCCAAAAGTAATCAGTGTAATGGCTAAGACAACCAGAAATGATAAAATCAAAACAAGTGCAACTGAAATCATCCGTTGCTTGAATACTGACCGGGAATCTATGGCATGGTATGTATGGTTGAATGCTTCTATCAGGCTATTGATGCTGTTGGTGGCAAAATACATTGCCAGAAGAAACCCGACAGAAAGCAGGTTTCCACGCGGGCGTTTTACGATATCAAAAAGTGTTTCTTCAACCGCTGCGAATATCTGCTGAGGAATAAGATCTTCCAGCAAATTCAGAAGGCTATCCTGAAAGTCTGCTATGGGAATGTAAGGAATCAGAGTAAAAAAGAAGATAATGGCCGGGAAGATCGCCAGAAAGGTATTAAACGACAAAGCAGCAGCCCGGTTGGTGATGGCTCCCTTCTGAATGCCTTTGATGAAAAATTCAGCAACATTGTATAGCGGAGCTCCGTCGAACCCGGGTAAAACCAGGCGTTTTGACCATATCAATATCTTCCTGACAGTTCGCGTCAATAAAAAGTCCTGCAGAAGCCGATGAAAGAATGCAAGAATCCGCTCCCTTATTTTCTTCATCTTAAAGATATTAAAATGCTTTCAGGCTCAGATCGAGACTCCTGATGTGATGGGTAAGCGCTCCGACTGAGATAAAATCGACTCCGGTTTCTGCATAGGTCCGGATGGTTTCGAGGGTAATGCCACCAGAAGCTTCGGTTTCAAATCTTCCACCGATTCTATCGATTGCTATTTTCAAATCGGCAGGCGTAAAATTGTCGAGCATAATCCTTTGAACTCCGCCTGTTTCAATAACCAGATCCAGTTCATCAAAATTTCTGACTTCGATTTCAATTTTCAGGTCCCTGCCTGTATCCCGAAGATACGAATTGGCAGCCTGAATGGCTTTAACGATACCTCCTGCAAAATCAACATGGTTATCCTTGATGAGGATCATATCATAAAGTCCGAAACGGTGATTGGAACCACCTCCGTGCAAAACAGCCAGCTTTTCAATTTCACGAAGCAATGGGGTGGTTTTACGGGTATCAAGCACCCTGGTTTTCAGACCGGAAAGCTCTTTAACATAAAGCGAAGTGCTGGTGGCAATTCCACTCATCCGTTGCATAAAATTCAATACCAGGCGCTCAGCCATCAGTATAGAGGCTGAAGGACCTTCAACAGTAAATGCAATGTTTCCGGGTACAATACTTTCACCGTCTTTCAATAAATCGTGCATCGAAATGCGCTTATCAAGCCGGTAAAAAATCTTCCGCGCAAGTTCCATCCCCGACAAAACGCCCTCCTGTTTTACCAGAAGCCGGGCTTTTCCGTGTGCTGAACCGGGTATGGTTGACAAGGAGGTATGGTCACCATCGCCAATATCTTCAGCAAGGGCTTTGTCAATAATCTCATCAATAGTCATTAAACCAAAATGTTAGGATTTTCAATCTTCATCCGACTCAAACTTAAGCTGATGAATTAACGGCTGTCCGGAAATTACCTTCAATAAAAGATAGGTTCTGAAATCATTCGGCCCGCTTTTATAAGAGCCGATTGCATATTGTGATCCGTCGTTGGATTTGCCCTGATGACTGAGTGTAAAGGATGATGGAGGATATTTCTGAAAAAAACTTTTAACAATCATTTCAGCCTGAGCCTTGCTGTATGTTCCCTCGTTGCCTGGAGTCGTAAGGTCGATCGGGTTGTTGAAATAAACACTCAGATCTTTTGCGTTGGCCGAGCGGAGGGCAGCAGAAATTTTCGGATTCAGATCATTCTGGGCTTGTACTGAAAAGCAAGCCATGATGGATAGAAGAACCATCATTATATGTAACAGACCTGATTGAGCTGATTTTTTCATTGATTATATGAATTATTTGGATTGACAATTGCAGTCAATACGATAATTAACCGGGATAAATTTTAGCCTGCTTTATCGCTGATTTGTAATCTATTTCAAAAACATTGCAGGTTTATAAAAAATATCAAAAACCGAACCAAATATACTAATTAAAATGCCTGATGTTGTTTTAAGCCCAAAAAATAACAAACAAAGCATGTAAACCGGAAAACGGTAACTTTGCATTTTAACATTGTCATGAAAATCACCTTGCTTGTTGTCGGAAAGACTGAAGAGGAATACCTGATCAAGGGGATTGGGATTTACAAATCCAGGCTGGAACACTACATAAAATTCAACATCGTTGAATTGCTGCCTCCCCGAAATTTCAGGGTATTGAATCCTCAGCAACTAAAGGAGGCGGAAGGTAAATTACTTCTCAGATACTTCAATGATTCCGACCAGGTCGTGTTGCTTGATGAGCATGGGAAACTGCCTGATTCAGTTGAATTCTCCGGTTTACTCCAAAAATACATGAACTCCGGTACCAAACACCTGATGTTTGTGGTTGGCGGGGCATTCGGATTTTCAGATGAAGTGTACCAGGCTGCCGGAAGTAAACTGTCGCTCTCACCCATGACCTTTTCCCATCAGATGGTAAGGCTATTCTTCACCGAGCAACTTTACAGGGCATTCACAATCCTGAAAAACGAACCTTATCACAATAACTGAATTAAAATTCAAAACGAATGAAGGCAATCGTATTCGCAACCAACAATAAGCATAAGATTTCCGAAATACAAGCCATCCTGGGTGATCAGTTTTCAATAATCCCGCTATCAGAAATAGGCTGTACCGAAGATATTCCAGAAACCAGCCTTACCATTGAGGGCAATGCCATGCAAAAAGCAACCTATGTAAACGAAAAATATAAGGTTGATTGCTTTGCAGATGACACAGGACTGGAAGTAGAAGCACTAGATGGACAACCCGGCGTAAAATCTGCCAGGTATGCCGGCCCCGGTCATGATTTTGATGCAAACGTTACCAAACTTCTCAGAGAGTTGAATGGGCAATTGAGTCGCAGGGCCAGATTTAAAACAGTAATTTCTCTGATTACCAGCGATAATGAAATGCTGTTTGAAGGCATTATCAATGGAATTATTACTGCTGAAAGACGCGGAAATGAAGGATTTGGCTATGATCCCGTATTTATTCCCGATGGTTACGACAAAACCTTCGCAGAAATGCCGGCTGAACTTAAAAATTCAATCAGCCACCGAGCCATTGCCACCCGCAAACTCATAAAGTTCCTGAAAGAGAACTACTAAAAAAAGGCCGGCAAAAGCCGGCCTTTTTAATTCGAAATAAAAACTCTATTTACCAGTCTTTACCTTGGTAACAGTCTTGTTTTCATATACATAAACATATACACCATCGGTTGTCAGTGTGGTAGATGCATCTTTTCTGGCTTTAAATTCCAGGAACTTGCAGGTATTCAGATCAAACGCTGCAATATCGGCGCCTTCGGTTTTCATAATCAGAATGTTGTCAAACCGGTCTTCAGGCATGGAGGATTTATACTTTCCGCTTGCAACCAGATCGCCATTGTTCTGCTTGAAAGTTGAAATCCCTTTTTCACCAATGACTACAACCATATCTTTGAAAGAGAGGATACCTTCGGCATTGCCGACACCACCTTTTGCGACAGGCACTTCATACAGTTCTTTACCATTGTTCACATCTATCTTATATAAAGCCTTTCCGCTGCTTACAATAACGTGATTTTCTGATTCTATCATGTTGGTAATTCCCTTCTTAAATCTTTCCGATTCCCATGCAAGTTTACCATCAGAAGTATTAAATGCCTGAACTCCGTTGGGCTTAACATTCGGGAACCAGATTTTCCATTCCTCGGTAATGGTTACAGAGCCATCGGCATTCGTGGTCCTTTTATAAATATAGGCCTGCGCTTCAACTGCACCACCAATCTGAAGTACAACCTTATCACCCATGATATACATGTTGGGAATCGCCCTGGCATCTTTGATTTCAGGTGATGTCCACAGGAGTTTACCTGAATTGGCGTCGTATTTTTTTACAAATTGGTTCCTTTTGTTCGACATATCGAGCACATACAGGTCATTACCTACCCTCACCGGATCAGCAACACCACCATAAACACCAAATTTCTTTGCATTGGCAGGTTTGTTAGCGATACCATCCGGAGTATAGTCAAATGCGGCAGACCAAAGACTTGAACCGGTTTTGTAGTCATAAACCTGGTATCCGTTCAGGCTGAGGATTACCATATCACCATCGAGAAACAGGTCATAGATAAAATCGCGTGAGATAACTTTTCGTTCTGCGCGTCCGATGTAGGTATTCTCCCAAACAATATCCCCGTTTTTGAGATTAATTTTTGCAATCTGATTTTTGAATCCGGAGAAAAGAGCTCCCAATGCACTGGGAACAAAGTTTACACAAACAAGATGACGATCATTGGTGTATATATATTTCCCGACTACTCCTTTAAATTTAGAGGTTGACCATAACTCCTCCCCTGTTCTTGCTTTGATAAGAACCAACGAAGCCTTCAGAGATATTGCAAATGCCTGTTCTTCAGGAATATAAACCGCATTATCTTCTGTTACATCCTGATATTTATCGGTGTTCCACAAAAAACTGCCCGTTTCCATATCCACACAGGCAATCTGATCTTTACCCATTTTACGATCAAAAAGGAAAATCAGGTTCGATTCCCAGGCAGGTATCAACTCGTCTATTTTACCCAGTTTCGGTGCAACTTCCTTAAACTTCTTGGTCCACTTTACTTTACCGGTGGCATTATCGAATACAGTTATTTCCTTGTCGGAAGCTGCATAACTATACCCCCGCTCTTCGGTTCCGGTGCCATTGTGCATAATTTTGTGATCCATTTTGGATTCCCAAACTACAGGCATGTCATCCTGGGCTTTCACCAGAAAGGTGGCGCTAAACAGCGCCAATGTAAAAAGAATCTGCTTTTTCATAAGGTTAATGTTTGATTGATTGTTGATTTAGAAATTAAATTCGTGTTGAAATTTATAACTCTTCCCCTTAGGAACCTTGAATGAGAACCTATAGGCCTTGATGATGTCTTTCATACGATTTTGCATCGGGATTGGATTTTCACCGTCGTTTACCACAAAAACGGTGGCAACGAAACCCTTTTCGCGTATGGTTATATCGAATACATAATGTCCTTTGATTCCGGCTTCAGTTACCTTTTCGAAAATTGCTCCTTCCGGCGCAGCCGAGGCTGAATCAAGCTCTGCAATGGCTTTTTCAACAACATTTTCGCGGTACTCGACCAGTTGTTTCTTCTGACCGAAGGTAGCTATGGCAACCAGGATCAGAATTGCTGTGATGATTTGTTTCATTCTTTCAATATTCAGGTTGTTAGTATCTTCATTTTCTTCACTTGACTCATTGCTCACCTTTCAATATTCATTATTCACTTCACGGTTAGTGGGACGAGGGACGAGCCTGCCCGCCGCAGAGCAGCGAAGGAGGGGGTCGGGGGACGCACATCTCATTCACACTTCTGATTTCTCACTTCACATCTCACTTTTCACTCTTCACTCATTTCTCACTACTCACTACTCACCACTCACTACTCACCACTCACAACTTCACTCATCGATTTCTCACTTTTGTCGTGAGACCTAACAGTCAAAGAGCGGGTCCTTTCTCTCACTACTCACTACTCATTACTCACTCTTCACTCTTCACTCTTCACTCTTCACTCTCTTCTTTACGACTAACTACTTACTATTCATCACTCACAACTTCACTCATCGATTTCTCACTTTTGTCGTGAGACCTAACAGGTCAGAAGAAGACCTGGTAGGTCTGTTTCCTTTTCTCACTACTCACTACTCACTACTCCTTTCTCACTACTCACTACTCATTACTCACTCTTCACTCTTCACTCTTCACTCCTGCGGGATGTTCCACTGCAGCATCTGGTTACCGAATGTTGCCAGGATGGATTTGTCGTCGGGCAAAAATTCGATAAAAACACGGCCATCAGATGGAAATTCAAGTTTACTGATTCCTTCCATTACCCGCGTACTCATTTCAAAACGCTGCAAAGCCTGACCGGTCTCAAAATCATGCACCCTGAGTTCCGGAAATTTTCCCCAGCTGACGATACCCATATATTTGCCATCGTGGCTCAACCTGAAATCAGGCTCATAGTTTGAGTTGGAGGGGAAAACGGTGCGGGTGCTCTGAAAATTAACGCCATCGAGCACGCTGATAAAATTCTGCCTGCCGGAAGTAGCGGTAGTGGCCTTCAGATGGGGAATGTTCAAACAAAAAATATAGCGTCCGTCGTCTGACCAGTCCAGGCGGTATACATTGTCATAGTATTCGTTGGCTGTTTGTATCAGTTTAAAGTCAGAAAAGTTATAGAAAGAGATTACCTGTTTGTACTTCTTTACATACTTCAATCCTTTCTTGTTTTTCCTGAATTGCGAATCAGCGCTGAGAAATTTGTCACCCGGTTTTTCAGATACAGCAATGGTTTTCCCATCGGGGCTGATGGCCAGACTGTTGGTGGCATCGCCAACCGAAAACGACCTTTCTACTTTTCCTGTCGATATACTTCTGATCTCTATGGTATTTCCGGTCAGGGCAATTGCATACTGCTCATCGGGCGAAATTTTCACATCATGATATTTCTCAAGCTTCAGCACACTCCTGCCGGATCCGGCATCTACAATTTCAAAGTTGACTTCCCTGTCTTTGTTGCTTGAAAAGTCGTTGTAAAAAAGCTGCTGTAAAAGGATGTATTTCCCTTTGGCAGACCAGCTTACCCGTGAACCTGCATACCAGTTTCCGACATCAAATTGACTGAGGACTTTACGGTTTACATAGTCAACAATGTAGAGAGGATAACTTTGATTCGAAGCAATTGCTATGTATTTCTGATCAGGCGACATGGCCATTCCGGAATGTATGTACTTTTCTCCGGTGAGACTGTATCTTTCGTATTCAGCATTGATCTTTTGTGCCTTCGTTTCCGTATTGATAAATGGTCCTGAAATCAGACATAAAAACAAAATCCAACTCGATGGTGAATTTCTCATCATAAATTCCTGATTTTAGTTATTCAGATTTAACATTTTATTAACAGCTAAATTATGAATGATGTTCAAGGGAAAACTACCTACTAATACTTAGATTTATCAGGTGTAGAATTTTTGTTTAAAAATCTTACAAAATGATATCGCCTAATAATGAACTTTCTTTCAAAAAACTTTTGGTAGCCTAACACTTACAGCATTGATTATTAGTATTATATAATATAATTCTTAAAAAGTTGAAACCAATGATAGTCTTACATAATAATATATTAATAATTAAGACCTGAAAATAAAATCCGTATCAGTAGGTATAAAAATCCTTACCGATACGGATTGGTAAAATGAAAGAAGGTTAATGTCAGGTCTATTTCAAATTTCTGGTCAACAAACCATTAGTGAATTCTCAGAATTAAAATCGTGCCCTGAGTGTAATCAGAAAATTCCTGCCAGGAGCACTGATACCCGATGCGAAAGGTCTGTATAGCTGGTCCGTTAAGTTTTCGACACCGGCATTCACGGTAAATGTCTTATTTACAAACCAGGCTGCTTTAAAATTAAGGGTATACCAACCCGGGACAAAAGGCAATCCATTTGCATCTTTCGCATAGGGGGCAGCATCGGCACGTTCGGATAACGGCATATCTTCCGCAGTTACTTCTGAATTATACTCAGCATACGCATCAAAACGAAACCTGTGTATTTCGTAGGTGAAATGGGTGCTTCCAAAGAAAGGCACAGCATGGCGGAGCGGGTAATATTTCAGGCTGTCTTCGCTCTGCTCCTCCCCTTTCTGGTAATTGAACGTGCTTCTCATACCAAATCCTTTTCCGAAATTTACTTCCACACCCGCCTGAATACCGGTAACCCAGGCACTGGTTATATTCTGAATAGCCTGCACACGGCTCATTTCACCATCATACATGATGCTGTCAAGGCCATTATAACTGTAGTCGCGACGTGCCAGTGCATGGTTAAGCAAGGTATAGTAAACACTGAGATCAGCTTTTACATGCTTACCAAAAATAACTGCGGTTCCTGCTTCTGCATTCCAGGCATACTCGGGTTCCAGGTCTGCATTCGGAACCACCACGGAACCCGGTTCCGAATCAAACACTTTCCCCAGATCATCAATATTGGGTGATCTGAAACCACTGGACAAATTCGTATAAAGCTGCCAGTTGCCTTCAGGCGCAAAAGTAAGACCGAGGCTTCCGTTGAGCGCCCCATTTGAAACCGAAGCATGGGTAAACGGGAATGGGAACATGGTGGTATCAAAATCCGCTTCGAGCGCTACATAGCTGTACCGTAGCCCGGCATTCAGCACCCACTTCGGATCAAACTTCCATTTCATATTAGCATATGCCGCATACGACTGCCAGGTAGAACCATCGGGGTACCGGGTGTTGGTCGGGGTTACTGTACCATCGAAAATATTAACGCGGTCGGCTTCCGATCCCACTTTGTTATAAATCACTTCTGCACCATAGAAAAGCGAAATCTCCTCATTTAACTTTTTGTCGAGGTCAATGTTTAAGGAAAATGCATTCACCTTTTCGTACTGGTTGCGAAGCCTTGCATTGTTCATCTTACGGTCGTGGCGGCTCTCTTCATAAAGCTGATGAGCAGCTACAATCCGAAAGGCATCGGCCAGTTTGCCCTCTTTGGTATATTTTGCTTCAACCCGGTTCATGATCCATTTCTGCGGGCCATAATACCACTCAGCATTCACCAGGCTTCCTTCGTCGTCGGTCAGATACAACCTGTCGTAACGGGGTGCATCGGATGTTTCGGAATAGTAGAAACCATAATCGAAAAACCAATTTTCAGAAGGCCTGAAACTGATCCGCTGAAGGGCATTAAACTGGCTGTATCCTGAATAAATCATTTTCTGAGGATCGTCGTTCACTACTTCAATATCCTCACCATCAACGGTTTTCTGGTATGTTGGCCGAAGGAAATAATCGTTTCCGTTTGAGCCAGCCTTCAGATCATCGTAATCTGACCAGGTAAGGCTGGTGGTAAAAGCCCACTTTTTGAGCCCGGCATTGAAATCAAAGTGACCGGTTTTTTCAAGATTGGCCGAAGAAAACCTCCCGAAAACATTCCCGCTCAGCAGGGTTTTACCATTGTCGGCGAACTTTGGTTTCAGGGTATGAAAGTCCATTACTCCCCCGATGGCGTCACTGCCATACATCACAGCACCCGGGCCGAATAGAATCTCATTGCTTTCAACAGACGCAGCATCTATTGAAATTACATTCTGAAGATTCCCTGTACGAAAGATGGCATTGTTCATCCTGACACCGTCAACAACCAGCATTACCCTGTTGGTAGAAAAACCACGAAGAATGGGTGAACCTCCCGCCATCTGGCTTTTCTGAATATAGGCGTACCCTCCGGCAGCCAGCAAATCAGCCGAAGTCTGAGGATTTGAAAAAGCAATCTGCTGCATGGTAATCTTTTCAACCCGGTGAGGAATTTCACGATCTTCCTGCTCCCAGCGGTTGGCAGAAATTACCACCGCATCCAGACTGAGGTTGGAAGCTTTAAGGACTATCATATAATTTATGGTTTTGAGCATCGCCGGGGTATAGGCCATGATCTGGTATCCCAGATGCCTGAAATACAAACTATCAGTTACAGGCGCCCCTGAAATATCGGCCTGACCCTTAACATTGGTGGTAGCTGAGAAACTGTGACTTAAATTATAAACAGCTACATTCGGGATCACCTGGCCGGTAATATCATCAATCACGGTTATTTTCTGGGCACTTACAGCCAATACCATCAATATGGCTGCAAGGGTAAAGTATATATGAGACTTCATTCCTTAGATTTTAGTTTTTGAATTGTGATAAATCAATAAAACATGTCCAATGTGCATGAAGTGCTTCACGCAAAATGGAGGTTTATTCATGAAAAATACCGGGTTAGCTTCGGGGAGGGGGTGAAATTACTTTAACCGACTGACAGGAATATATATCCGGAATAACCGGATAATGAATATCAGCGCTTTGTGAAATAAAATCATTTAATAATTCAGGTGGAGGGAACAGTCCGGTATAAAAGGCGGACAAAACTTTCAGCAGACCGGGCCCCTTTCTGTCGTGATTCATAGCGTCCTTTACCAACCTGTCGAGATGCGCAAACAAACCCGATTCCTCTACATCATGAATACAGTACAGTTCGGTATTACCGGCAGAAACAGACACCTTTCGCACAACATCATACATCTCACCATTGTAGCGGAATTCCTTGTTGTGAATCCACTTGAACCCGTGCATGGTCTCCGGGGTAAGACTGAATACAACCAGCTGTTCCTCAGGAACAGCACTTTTGATCAGCCTCTTTACTTCAGATTTAATCTGTATCTGCCTGGCCTTAAAGACAATAAAATAGCCTGCTGTATTATAACAGACGATCACAGTCAGCAAAATGGCAGCCAGTTTTTTCAAAATCGATGTGTAAAATGCAAATGTAGATAAAACCAACTTATAATTTGGTCCTTACTTTATTAATGGCTGTTCAGTATTTGACTTGCCGGGATTAGAAATACGAAATACAGGATAGAAAATATCGTAAAAAGCACTTTTAAAACCAAAATGAACATTTCATAACACAGTCAGTTATTATTAAATCCAGGTAATGCGGATTCTTTATCTGATTTTTAAAACAATAGTAAACCTGACCGATTTTGAGAAATACCCTGTTTATATTGCTGCTTATTCTAAATGCGCAGGCCATGGCACAACAAACCATAGAGGGTGAATATTTTTTCAGCAGGCAGGAGATGGTAGCAGGATTCAGATTTTCGTCCGATGGTAAATTTGAGTTCTTCTATTCTTATGGGGCTGTTGATCGCAATGCCACCGGCACATTCTCGGTTGAGGGCAATATGGTGAAACTTAAGAGCGATAAATCACCGGGAAATGATTTCGTTGTTACTGATCAGTCGAAACGGCCCGGTGGCTATCACCTTAAATTTGAGCACCCAAACCAACTTCTGGTTGAAAATATCCTTTGCATCTTCATTAAAAACGGAAACCAACAGAAGGAATATTCCGACAGTAAAGGTGAAGTATTTGTCAAAATGCATGATTGCGACACGATTTATGTGCAGCAAAGCCTTTATCCCGACATCCTTACCCTGATTAAGGATGAGAAAAATACCAACAACAGGTTCACGCTCTCATTGAATCCCTCCCTGGAACAGGTAAGTTTTAAAGGCATTGATTTAAAAATTGAGGATGAAAACACCCTTACATGTTTGCCCAATTATTTTATGGGGATGGAGGGGATTGAGTTTACAAGTAAAAAGTAAAAAGTAAAAAGTCTGGGGCAGCTTAGCACTGGAAGATGAGATTACCTTGAACAAATTTCAATATCCAATATTCAATTTCCAATTTCTAATATGCCATCGTTCCAACATTCCATTATTCCAATATTCCAGATCAACTTTTACCTAAACCTTAACCTTAACCTTAACCTTAACCTTAACCTAACCTTTGCACCATTTCAAAAGGTGAAACAGGAATAATGAAAGCTGTACCAGGTGCTTAAATGCAATATTGCTTATCAAAAAAAAAGAACAGTTTGAATTAAGAAAAAATCAAATACTACCCAGCTTACCCTCTCCCCGCCACAAATCCCTCCCACTTTTCCAGCACAGTAGCCATATCTGACGGCAGTTCTGAATCAAATTGCATCTTTTGGCGGGTTACCGGGTGTTCGAAGCCCAGCGATTTGGCATGTAGCGCCTGCCGGGGAAGGAGTTCAAAGCAGTTTTCGACAAACTTTTTATAGGAGCCGGAGGTGGTGCCTTTCAGGATTTTGCTGCCGCCATAACGTTCGTCGCTGAAAAGCGGATGCCCGAGGTATTTCATATGGGCACGGATCTGGTGGGTTCGGCCGGTTTCGAGCCTGCACTCAATCAGGCTGACATAACCAAAACTCTTCAGCACCGTATAATGTGTTATCGCATGTTTCCCGTGATCACCTTCCGGAAAAACAGCCATCACCAGGCGGTTGCTCAGGTTGCGGCCTACATGACCTATTATAGTCCCTTCATTTTCTTTGGGTGTACCCCACACAATGGCCTGATAGGTTCGTTCGATGGTGTGATCGAAGAAGTTACGGGCAAGGCGGGTCTGGGCTTCCTCGGTTTTGGCCACCAGGATAATTCCGGAAGTGTCTTTATCAATCCGGTGTACCAGGAGTGGTGAGGCATCACGCCGGATTCCGGGCGTGTGCATAAAATGCCACAACAGCGCGTTCACCATCGTCCCTTCCCAGTTGCCGTGTCCGGGATGGACCACCATGCCGGCGGGTTTGTTGATTACCACCAGGTGTTCATCTTCAAAAACAACATTGAGCGGAATATTTTCGGGCAGTAGCTCTGTAATCCTGGGCGGATGGGCCATTACCACCGAAATAACATCCAGCGGTTTTACACGGTAGTTCTGCTTTTCGGGAATGCCGTTCACCAGGATATTCCCGGCTTTGGCGGCCTGTTGAATTTTGTTGCGGGAGGCATTTTCAATCCGCCCCATCAGGAACTTATCGATCCTGATCAGGCCCTGACCTCTGTCTGAAATGATTCGGTGATGCTCATACAACTCATTCTCAACACTTTCATCCTCAATAAAATCAGGAGATTCGTGTTCTTCTTCCAAAAAATCATCCGAAATCATGAATTCCGTGATTTAATGATTGATCAGGAATTTGCTGCGGCCGATGACTGATCCGTCGGGACCTGTGATCCTGACAATGTAAACCCCTGAAGGAAGGCTGCTCAGGTCTTCTTCGCGGCTGAATGGCTTGTTTACAACCATTTTACCGGTTGAGTTGAAAATCGTGGTAAGATAGCCACTGGTATTCAGACTTTGGCTGAGTTGCATCACCACACGACCATCGGTGGAAGGATTAGGATAGATTTTCAATGTTTGACTGTTGCCGGGCTCCTCAATACCCACCACTTTCATCTTACCAAATACAGGACGAATCATCAGGGCACCTTTGAAGAGACTCTGGGTCCAGGGGCCGAAGGTGCGGTACATCGTATTGGCCGATGCATCGTTGTTCATGTCAAAGCCTATGTTCAGGTTGTCGGCGGTTGACTGCTCCCACCCTACATAAAAAATAAGGTTGGGAAACTGCTCTTCTTCGATTTGAATAATGCTGTCGGGTTTATAGGTAAAAAACTGGTTCAGGCTGTCCTCATAGGCAGGTTCATATCCGTATTTTGAATAGATCAGATCACCGGGTTCACCGAAATAATCGTTCCAGATGTTCAGGTAGAATTTCTTGACGTTCCCATCTTTCAGGGTCTGATTAAAATACATCTGCACTGCCAGCAGTGAATCGGGGGTGTTCAGTTTAAAACGGTAAGCAAGTTGAGCGGAGACGTTTGAAAGACCGTATCCGACTTCCGCGGTGCCGTCATCGTAAGAAAAGTAATTCGCAAAAAGCTGAACATTCCGGATGGTATCATTCTCCTTCCGTCCAAGGCTGGCTTCGGTATTCACAATATGGGTCGTCGTAAAAAATACCCTTTCCTGGGTGCCGACCGGAAATTGAAAATCAACGGCGGGCCTGGAGAAAGGTTGATGATCTACATAACCTGAGGTGATAAAAGGCGGAATAAAATAGTTGCCTGGATTATAGAACTTAAAGGGGGCCTGGTAATCACGTGAGACCTCGTAGCGATAGGATGCATTGTAGTCGTCACCGTCGAGATTGGTAATCTTCAGATTCAGGGTATCGGCCATTTCCTTGATAAAGTTAGCCCGATACTGGTTGTATGGCATTGAGGTATAATTGGTCAGCATCCCGGGGGCTTTATCGGCGAAAGCCACATCCCGGTGTAGGGTATCGAACAGATTGCGGCCAATATTCAGATACACATAATCGATGTTCCACTGGTCGCCATTGCTTTGCCAGTCGGGCAGGATGATGCTGGCCAGGCTGGCATAGTTCCGGAAACGAAAACGAAAATCCGGTGAATAAAAGCTTGCACTGTCAAGTATGGGAATGACCACCTGCCTGAACCACATACTGTCTTCGGCATAAAAATCATCAAGGCTCAGGCCCGGGGAACTCCATGCTTTAATCCATCCTTCCTGCACAATGGTATCAGCCGGGGTAATCACGACCACCCCACCCACTTCGCTGGTATCAGCAGGGATAATTGTAACGATGGTTTCGTCAGGTGCCAGGAATTCAAGTACCAGTGAATCAGCCCTTGCAGGTTCGTTTCCACGCCCCTGGGGTTGATAATAGAAACTGAAATACACTGAATCAGCCCTGGTTATTTTACGTGGAACCGGTGCAAAAACAGAATCGAGCCTGATTGGCTGAGAAGTCAGGAAATCAGCCTGGTAAGGGAATGGGCTCGCATCCTCGTACAATCGCCCAAGGTTGTCGATGGCATCAAATGTAGCCACCCCAATGGTCGGTGGATCTACTGCATAATCGTTGCTGATAAAGACATCAGCATCAGACCAGTGGTTGGGATCCGGAAAGACAGAAGCTTCGTAAAAATCGTCGAAAAACGGGAGTAATAGCGGTGCAGGAACAGAAAGTGCAGATTTCAGCCGGGAGGCTTTGTTCTTCACCTGGGGATTCACCTGCAAGCCTGTAATTACTTCCTGTGCGGACATGGTTCCCGCAAGGAAAAAGACCAATATAGAAAGGAAAACAAGCCTTTTCATGTTTGTTTTTTCATATTATGTAAATAATCCGGCCCGAATAACAAAGATAATCAGTAAACCGAATCCTGCTCAACATTCAGCGTATCCGCCGACATCAGATCAAGGTAAGCATCAAAATCAAAAACTTCCGGGTCACGGTATACCAGGCTGACCTGCTGTCCTGCATTCATCATAAGCCCTCTCACATAAGAAGGACTCTGACTGTAAACCCTGGCAGTTGACGGATCGGCATCGTTTTCGAATGTCTCATCACCAACCTGAAGGTAGTTTTGTTGAAGCAACTGGTTCGCTTCGGATTGTAGTTTGCCCAACAGGAAGGGAACCTGATACCTTCCACCGCCCATATTCTGACCAACCTTTAGTGAAATAACGGAACCCTTCAGAACAGATGTTCCGGGAGTAATTTCCCGGCTTTTGTAAAATTGTCCCAAAACAGCATTTGCGGCTATATCCGGGACATAATTGACATTCCCAAGAACCAGTCCGTAGGTTTCAAGCGTTGCACTTGCCTGCCTGAGGGTAAGATCAACCAGGTTAGGCATACTCACCTGCTCGGGCAAAACTGCAATGGTGGTGAGATAAATCTTCCTGTTACGTTTTACACCTGAACCCGGCAAAGGATCCTGAATGATAACAGATCCACGGGGCAACCTGGAATCAAACACGGAATCAACTATAATTATCTCGAAATTCTCAATGGTTTCCAGTTGTTCAATCTGATCTGGCGTTAACCCGATAAGAGCCGGCACCAGGAATGATTCACCATGGTGGGTATACAATTTAAGCGTACTAAGAACCAAAGTGATAGCTGCAGCAGTAATAACCACCGAAAGAATAAACTGTTTTAAAAAAACGCGTGTTTGAATAAATTGGATAAAATTCATGCAAAACTGTTTAACCGGATGTCTAATTCAACCCTGCCCGGCCGTTTGGATTATTAACTTAGTCCCCTGCAATTTATTGCCCGGTCAGCAAAGATATAAATAATTGGCGGGCCAGCGAAAACGCAATTTATGATTAAATTTGCAACCGTTTATTTATAGCAATTGCCCGGATTCAGGTTATATGGCAAGTATGGAAAACCAACAAGTGAATAAAATATGAAGAAAAACATAGCATTGCTTACCGGGGGATATTCTGAGGAGTACGAAATTTCTGTTAAAAGCGGAAAAGTAATCACCAGGCACCTTGACCATGAGCTGTTCAACGTGTACCTGATCAAGGTTACAACCGGCAAGTGGACATACAGTGATGAAAACGGAGTTGAATACGGGGTAGACCTCAACGGGTTCACACTCGGGCTTCCCGCTGGTTTAGTCAGATTTGATGCAGCCTTCATCGGTATTCACGGCACTCCGGGTGAAGATGGTAAACTGCAGGGGTACCTCGATATGATGCAGGTTCCGTATAATACCTGTGGACGGGTTACATCTGCCATCACTTTTAACAAGTATTTCTGTAATGAATTCGCCGGACGGCTGAATGTGAATGTTGCCAAAACCCATTACCTGCATAAACGGGATCTGATAAATCCTAAAGAAATCATTGAAATCACCGGCATGCCATGCTTTGTAAAGCCCAACAGCAACGGCTCCAGTATTGGAATTACCAAAGTTAAATCAGAAGAAGATCTGTTTCCTGCCATCGGTCAGGCCTTTGAAGTGGATGATGAAGTGCTGGTGCAGGAGTTTATTCCCGGAACAGAAGTTACCTGTGGCATTTACGAGAAAAACGGCGAGCTGGTTGTTCTTCCGCTTACCCAGATTATCAGTCACAAGGAATGGTTCGATTACGAGGCCAAATATACCGATGGAATGGCCGATGAGATCACCCCGGCCCCCATCAGTGAAATTCAGGCGATAGCTTGCCGTGAAACATCGGCCATGCTTTACCGGAAGCTCAACTGCCGCGGAATTGTGCGCTTTGACTATATTCTTACTCCGGAATCCTATAAAAACAGCAGTGCTTTTTATTTCCTCGAAGTCAATACCGTGCCCGGACTTTCCGAAGCCAGTATTGTACCACGTCAGGCGGCGAGTATCGGCATCAGCCTCAGTCAATTGTTTACCGATGTTTTGAATGAAACAATTTCGAGGTATTAACAGGGTCGGTTGTAAAAAATGCCTGACTTTACAGAGCTGCTGAAACAGTGCGCGAATCTGCCTGTCGGCAGACAGGGAGCCGGGCTCACGGATAAGAGCTTTTTGGATTTCATTGTCAGAAAAATAATCTCTGTATTACTTCAGTGTACCTCCGTGTAAGCTTTTTTTATTACACAGAGAACCACAGAGAATGCACAGAGGTGCACAGAGTTAATGATTTTCAGCAACATTTATCCGCAGGTTTCGTGGCAGAACCTCTTTTTTGATTCCTTCCAGTTACATTTCGCCTCTCTTAATTTTCAGTTGACATCCCTATTCTGTCGGTTCACATGAAATCCGTTTCCTTCAGGAGCTGGGTACCATACCTTTGTCTCATCAACTAAAAATCAAATCCTAATAACCCTTTAAAAAACAAAGCCATGAAAACAATCACCTTATCAATCGCAATCGCACTGATGATGTCCATCAGTCTTTCAGCAAGTGCTGACGGCACCAAACCTTCCTCACCAACCAGCGTGCAAATTTTCCAGACCAACACGGAAAGTGTAGATGTATATGTTGCAAAAGCAGCCGGTGAACTGGTTAAAATCAGAATCTACAGCGAGTCCGGCACCCAATTGATGAATACCAGGGTTAAAAAACAAAGTGCAAGGTATATCCGCTATCACCTGAATGATCTCCCCGCCGGAACCTACAAGGTTTGTGTAGAAAAAGGCAATGAAGTTCTCTCCAGCCTGATTGTTTCAAAGTAAAACCTAAATTATCAGCATTATGAACTACCTGAAAGCATCCACATTAACATTTACAGAAGCAATAAGCGCCGGAGAAATATCCGGCGCTTTTCTGAAAACAGTTGGTGAATTCAGGGCGTTCACGGGTGAAATCAGCGATTGGGGGCAATCTTTCAATTTACTACCTTTGAGGCACTTTATAAAATCATTGATGTTCAAAGGTATATTTAGGAACGTTTTTCTGCGTTTACTGCTTTTCTGGTAGTCAGTTTTCCACTGAAAGTATTGCTTGACGTAATTTTCGGACTGGTCTACCGCAATTACCCTATTTTCAGGCCAGGTGAAGAATACCTCGGTGCCGCAATTCTGACGCTTATCACGCTCGAAACGGTAATATTTATCAAGCGCAGGCTTAACAAGCGTTTACCATGGGAAAAGAATCCGCTGCGACGACTGGTAATTGAAATTTCCCTGAATTCAATATTGCTTTCAGTCGTAATCGTTCTTTTAAGCCTTGGCATCAATTATTTTATCATCAAGGCACAATTTATTCAGTTGTCGGACGAAGTCCTCATTACCATTTTTTACCTGATCCTCCTGGTTTATATTCCGGCTTTTACAGAGTTTGCTGTATTTCTGCTGAACCGCTGGCGAATCAGTCTTGCCGAAATGGAACGATACAAAAAGGAAAATGCTGAATACCGGTTCGAAACCCTCAGAACACAGGTAAATCCGCACTTTCTGTTCAACAGCCTGAATACCTTATCATCGCTGATGTACGAAGACCGGGAAAAAGCAACCGGATTTATCCGCGACCTTTCTGATGTATACCGCTATGTACTTGAAAACAGAAGCCGCGAAACCATCTCACTGCGTGAAGAGGTAAAGTTTATCAGATCGTTTGTATACCTCTACCAGCTCAGGTTCGACAACAAATTAAACGTCGTGATTGAAATTTCCGAAAGTGTTCTTGAAAGACTTGTAGCCCCGATGACCCTGCAACTGCTGGTTGAAAATGCTGTTAAACACAATGTTATTTCAGTTAAAAAACCACTTGAAATCAGTGTTATAGCCGATGAAACCGGATACCTTACTATCCGTAACAATCTGCAAAAGAAAACCGCCGGTGTGGTCTCATCCGAAATAGGCCTTAAAAATATTATCAGCAGATACGGATACCTGACCGACAAACCGGTTGAGGTAACGGAAACAGACTCAGAATTTATTGTCAAAGTCCCTTTAATCTGAAAGCTATGAAAGTGTTAATTGTTGAGGATGAGCCATTTGCACAACAGGAACTGAAACGTTTACTTTCAGCTATCCGCACCGATATTCAGGTACTCGATTGCATCGACTCCATTGAAGATACCATCGCGTGGCTACACAACAATCCTTTACCCGACCTTATGTTTCTGGATATTCAACTCTCAGATGGCTTAAGTTTTGAGATTTTCAGACAGGAAAAAATTCTGTGTCCCGTAATTTTCACCACTGCATTCGACGAATATGCCATTCAGGCCTTTAAAGTCAACAGCATCGACTATTTGCTGAAACCGGTTAAACAAACAGACCTGGCATCAGCATTGGAAAAGTTTGATGAAATCAGGGATTCGTATCAAAAAAGAGGAGTACCGGCGATTGATATCAGTATGCTCGAACAACTGCTCAATCCATCACGGAAAGAGTTTAAATCAAGGTTTATTGCCCGGCTTGGTGATCAGATCAAGCATATATCCATTGATGAAGTGGCCTGGTTTTATGCGGAAGACAATGTAGTTTTCATGGTCACGAAAGGAAACAGCAGGTATATCATCGACTATACGCTCGACCAGGTGATCGCGCAATTGGATCCTGCCCGCTATTTCAGGATTAACAGAGGTTATGTTGCAGCTGTACAAAGCATTGGTAAAGTAAATCGTTATTTTAATGGAAGGTTGCTGGTTGAACTGTCGCCTGCAGCAAAAGAGCCGGTTTATGTAAGCCGGGCTAAAGCCCAGGAGTTTATTGAATGGCTTGATAAATAAAGAATCAGATGAGAAAAAGAATAAATATCAGCACAATGTTCCGGTTTAGTTTACTGATACTGACCGGAATGCTTTTGGCTTCGTGCTACCGGCAGCAGGTAGTTATAGATCAGGTTCCGCTCAACACCCCCGAGGGCAGTGACATATATATAACCGGCAATTTCAACAACTGGGATCCCGGCGATGAGAAATTCAGGTTGACGCACAACCCCGATGGCACTTACTCTATCGATCTGCCCCGCGGAGTTGGTCAGGTGGAATATAAATTCACCCGTGGTGACTGGACCAGTGGTGAAAAGAATGAATGTGGCTACGAAATCGGAAACCGCACGCTTGTTTACGGAGAAAATGACACAGTGGTCGACCGGGTGGCAAGCTGGGGCGATACCGAACCAATGAATTGTACCCAAAAGGTAATTGTTATCGACGAATATCCTGAAAACACGCCCAACGAAGCACTCATTTACCTGGCATCGCAATATAACAACTGGAATCCGGGAGATTTGAAATATACCCTGAAAAAACATCCGAAAGGCTTTTACTACATCAATCTTAGCAAGCCCGGTGAATGTATGGATTATAAATTCACCCTTGGTGGCTGGGAAAGCGTTGAAACGGACAATAAAGGCAAGGATATTGAAAACCGGCAGTATTGTTTCAATGGCGGAGATACACTCTTTCTTAAGGTAAGCAACTGGAAAAGCGTATCATACAGAAAAACCGGCAAAGTAACCTTCGTGCTTGATAAACTACCCGCATTGACAAAACCAGCTGAACAATTCTATATTACGGGAGATTTCAACAACTGGAATCCAGGTGATCCCGGATATGCGTTCAAAACCGATGTCTCAGGCAAACTTTTATGCACACTCATCACCGATAAGGAAATGATTTCCTTTAAAATAACCCGTGGCAACTGGAATTCAGTGGAAACACTCCCTTCGGGTGATGATATCGCCAACCGGACCTATATCAACGGACAAGCAGATACTATTTACCTGAAGGTAGAACGCTGGAAGGACCGTTAGCAACTCATTATCATTCCTTACCGGTGCGGTGATTCAGACCATCTGAATCACCGCACACCTGTTTACCCACCCATTTAATCATTTCACCCTGCTATTTCCCCGATTCATCGGATTCTGTTTTTACAGCCGGTGTGCTGGTGATATTTTTGTACAACAAAATTGGAAATCAGTCAGGTATGTACTTCAATAAAACAATGGTTTATTCTTTATCCGGCACCAACGGGAATTCTGAAAACTATTACACCGACATCGATAAGTTCGGCACCTACTTACTTGGAGAGATGGATAGGAAAACCGGCCCGCTTGCCGATCGCTATTCCTCTTTCATCAGCAATACATTTAAGCAGGAGATCCCGTCACGTGAAATAGTTCTTTTTGAAGCGCTGATGCTTGGGGTTTTCTGGAATACTTACGGTGGCTTTGCTGCCGGGACAGGCAAGCTTGCCGGTGGATTTATGCTGCATACAGCCAATCTGCGCAGGCAGGGCGGAATCAGGCGAAAATACGCTGATGTAACCAGGGGGATATTTGCTTACAGGCTTTTGGAAAAACCTGAAAACAGCAATGCATTTCTGTTTCCCGATACAACAGGCCTGAAAAAACTGATTTTGTGGATGGAAGCGACCGGAGAATTTCACCATGAGGCAAAAGTGTTTTCCAGATGGCTCGGTTTTTTTGAATCAGAAAGCAGAACCTACACATTTATCAATATTTGTATCCTCCGGGGCATTGCGACCTGGTTTAAAACCGAAAGCCTGCTCATTCTTGGTCCATATACAGACGGGGTAAATGGTTTTCTCAGGGAAGCAAAGAAAGGTATGAGATTCCGGGAATATAAAATATCGGTAATCCGGCAACGAATTGAATACCATCTGAATATGCTTGGCGCATTCGTCTACAACAGCTCAATGCGAAATGAATTCCTGAATTGCCGTGAAAAGGTAGTCCTGCTTCCGGCATGTATGAAAGCCCGGGCTTCACATAACTGTAAATCATTACATAAAGACGGGAGCGAAACGTGCACAGGTTGTACCAATGAGTGTCAGGTAAACAGAATCAGGCTACTTGGTCTCGTCCATGATTTCAACGTTGAAATTATTGGCCATTCTTCTGAAATTATGGTGAACAAAAAATACGGGCAATCAGGAACCGGAATTATCGGCGTTGCCTGTGCTGCAACGGTTATCGCCGGTGGGCTGCAGCTTACTGACAAAGGCATTGCTGCTCAGTGCGTCCTGCTTAACCATTGCGGTTGCAGGCACTGGGGAAAAGAAACCGTAGCAACCTCAATTGACATCAATGAATTGCTTTTCAGGGCCGGCGTGAGTAAATTACCCGCCGCTGAATCGTTTAAAAGGAGAAAGTTTGAACCTGAAGAAATTGCTGCCTGAACATTCGTTAGAGACTGAAAGACTGAGAGACTGAGAGACTAAGGGACTGAGAGATGGAGAGATGGAGAGATGGAGAGATGGAGAGATTGAGGGATAAAGAGACTAAGAGGAGAGGGAAGGGTGAATGGGGATGGGTTCTTCTCCTGGGAGAGTAAGGCAGATGAGGTGGCAAGTTAGCTAAGAGACTAAGAGACTAAGGGACTGAGAGATGGACAGGCTAAGAGTCAAAGGGAAAGCCCTGAAAGGGCGGAACATCATAACCATGGGTGAAGCGAAGCGAAGCCCATGGATACTCAAACCAAAAAGAGAATAAAGCCCTGAAGGGGCGAAACAATCCAGAGCTCAGAGAAAGGGTGAATGGGTGAATGGGACTGTTTTAGAAGGTTCTTCTCCTTGAGGAGAAGATGCCGAAGGCAGATGAGGTGGCAAAGTTAGACTAAGAGACTAAGAGACTAAGGGACTAAGAGACTGAGAGATGGACAGGCTAAGAGTCAAAGGGAAAGCCCTGAAAGGGCGGAACATCATAACCATGGGTGAAGCGAAGCGAAGCCCATGGATACTCAAACCAAAAAGAGAATAAAGCCCTGAAGGGGCGAAACAATCCAGAGCTCAGAGAAAGGGAGAAAGGGTGAAAGGGTGAAGGGGAGACTAAAGAGAAAAGGGTGACTGAGAGATTGAGAGACCAAGAGACCTAAAGACTAAGAAACCCTGAGCCCTGTACCTATACCTTAACCTTAACCTTAACCTTAACCTTAACCTTAACCTTAACCTTAACCTTAACCTTAGCCTCAACCTTAACCACAACCTTTCTAAAATATTCAACATTAAAAACATCAACCATGCCTGAAAAAGTTATCATTATCGGAGGAGGAATTGCCGGCCTGAGCACCGGTTGCTATCTGCAGATGAACGGTTTTGAAACCGAAATCCATGAACTCCACAACCTGCCGGGAGGTCTTTGTACGTCCTGGACCCGGAATGGATTCAACATCGATGGGTGCATTCACTGGCTGGTTGGCTCAAAACCCGGCCCCGGTCTTTACGATGCCTGGAATGAACTGATTGATATGAAGCAGTTGAATATCTACGATCATGAAATCTTCTACCGCTTTGAAGATGAAAACGGTAAATGCATCAGGTTTTTCAACGATATTGACAAACTTGAAAAGGAATTGCTTGAGAAGGCTCCTGAAGATAAAGTAGTGATCAGCGATTATATTTCAGCAGCCCGCAGATTCAGCAGGATGAAACTGCCTATGGGTAAGCCGCGTGAACTGTTCTCCCTGTCCGATGGATTTGATGCCATGATTAAAATGGGGCCCTATCTCAGGTTACTCAATAAATGGTCAAAGGTTTCCATCGTTGATTTTGCAGCCAGGTGCAAAAACCCCTTGTTGCGAAAAACGATGGAAAACCTGTTTGTTCCGGAAATGGGGATTGTTTTTGTGATGATTACAACTGCATGGATGCACAACAAAACAGCCGGTTATCCGATCGGTGGTTCGCTTGCATTTTCGCAACTCATCGAAAAAAGATATCTCGGGCTTGGCGGAAAAATCCACTATAACAGCAGAATCAAAGAAATCAATACCCGGAAAGATGTAAGTTCAATGGTTGCCTGTGGCGTCACATCGGCCGAAGGCAAAGTTTACAAATCCGATTATGTGGTTTCGGCCGCAGATGGATATACAACAATTTACCATATGCTGGAAGGCAAATTTATAGATAAAAAAACAGATGCTTTCTACAGGAAAGGATTGACTTTTTCGTCATACCTGCAGCTATCGCTTGGTGTTGACCGGATCATCGGATCAGAAGCGTCCAGCCTGATCTTTCCTCTGTCGAATCCGGTTACCATCGACCCCGGCAATACCATTTCCGACATCAGTATCCGTATCCACAGCTTCGACCCTACACTGGCACCGGAAGGTAAAACCCTGCTTACAGCCCTGATCCCGACAAGGGAAGATGAATATTGGATCAATCTGAGAATGAATGACTTCAAAAAATACAAAGCTGAGAAAGAGCGCATTATTCACGAGATTACAGAAGGCATGGAAAACAGGCTTGGCTCACTGATGTCGCATCTGGAAATGAAGGATCTTTCGACCCCTGCAACGGTGGTCAGGTATACCAACAACTGGAAAGGCAGTTTTGAGGGCTGGATTATGACGCCTGAAATCGGGTTTTCCCAGCTTCCATTTACCTTGCCCGGGCTCAGGAATTTCTACATGGCCGGCCAATGGGTAAGCCCGGGAGGTGGGTTACCTTCAGCACTGATATCTGGACGTGGTGTTGCAGGACTGATCTGTAAAAGAACCGGCAGGAAGTTTACAGTCCTCAGCTTCAGTTCCTGATGATCAGCAGTTTGACTGTCTCGGTAAAGTCGTTGCCTTTCAGCCTGATGTAATAAAACCCGGATGAAAGACCTGAAAGGTCGAGTTTACAATAGGTTTCACCCGCACACCATTCACTTGCCCCGTATACTTCTCTCCCCAGAGAATTTAAAATGGTGAGAGTAATTTCACCGGTATATCTGCTGCCAAGCATCACGTTTACTTCATCAAACGCGGGATTGGGATAAATTACCGGCACAACCTTGATATAATTCTCGCGCACCAGGCTATCTGCCCCGGCCTGGTTCGACACAAGCAATTTAACATTGAAAAGGCCCGTTTCATTGTATCTGACTGCTTCCGGAGACTGACTTTCCGATTCCCCGGGTTCACCTCCTTCAAATTCCCAATGCCAGGTTAAAGGGGCTCCGGTTGAAAGATCGCTGAACACAATGGATGAGCCCACCGGAACAATGGTAGTATCCGCTTTAAACCGGGCAATGGCCCTGTTCTCATTGAATGAGCCTGCCAAACTGGTAAGCCCGGTGTTAGCCGGATCGAGCCAGGGTTTAAGTCGTAATGAGTCATCCTGACCGTTTGATTCCCATGAATAAGAAAACCTTCCGTAATAATCCGGACCGGTCAGGTTGGAACAGCCGGATTCCCCACCTGTGAGCTGACCAATAACCCTACCCTGGTTATCGAACATGGGTGAGCCTGAAGAGCCTCCTTCGGTAACACCATGCCCGTTTTCAGTTGCACTCCATACAACCCTGTAGTGGGTGCCTGGAACCTGCCCCCATTGGTTAACAGAAATCGGCTGGGTGTAGGTTGATATCTTTTTTACATCTCCTGACGGGTGATGAATCCCGACACCGGAAGGACTGATTTCTCCTGAGTTGCTCCAACCCGCATAATATGGCTCATAAGCCGGAGGTATAAGGTCGTTGAGCCTGAGCAGATAAAAATCACTCCCATTGTTACCCAAAGGAGAACTACTGGCAAGCTTAACAGCCCCGGTCAGCGATTTATCGTCCTCAACCGCTTCGTTTTCACAGCCGGGGGTTTCATAGTTAAAGTAAAATATCCACTTCGACAGATCGTCGGGCGTGGCATAGGGGCCGGGACTCGTGCCTGCACAATGATCGGCCGTAAGAACAAGTGATGAGTAATCAGAGGCTGTATTGTTCATAATAGTTCCTGAACACCAGTATGATGAGCTTCCTTTCTTTACCAGGATTCTGACAACACTTTTTATCTGGTTGCGCCAGTTATCACCTTCATTGCAGGCGGTATTCACTTCACAACTACCTGAATATATATCTTTTACGTTTCGACTCCCGGGAAATGCCATGGGTTTGTATACATAAAGCACTTCATTAATCTCAAAGGCGGGTTCATCCGCTTCTGAAACCGGGCAGGTGTATTCTATAAAAATACTTTCACCCTTGGCCACTTCTATCGCAAACTTACCGCCCGTTTGGTTGTTGGCATTGGTATAGGCCCCGAGAATATGGGTCTTGTCTTCTGAATAAACAAACAAACGTGCACCAGTGGGTAAACGAAATTTTGAAAAATACAAGCCAAGTCCTTTGGCACCTTTGCAACGGATGTTAACACTCTTTGTAACTTCTGCTCCGGTGTAGAAAGTAACCAGGCTGGCTCCGTCAGAAGCCAGATGAACCGGAATAAAAACGCCCATCCTTTCCGGATTACCCGAACCTTCATAAAGTTTGTCCTGCCGCTCCAGATCGCTGACATCTGGGGGTAACAATTCGACCTGAGATCTGCTCTTCGGGAATTCCGACAGATCAGGCATAAGGGGTTGTCCACCTGCACTGAGCTGAGCCATAGCAATTACAGGGATAAAAGCCGTGATAATCAGCGCTATCCGAATAAAGACCTTGCTCCTTATTTTTTGATTGACAGATATATTCATATAGGCCGACGAAGTTAATATTTTTTTCTTCCGGTATAAACTACGATGTTCAGGATTAATCTGAATTATGAAAAATAGTAACCATCTGTCAATTATGTAAAAAATCACATCGGTAACAGCTGTTTCTGTTAAATATTGATTTGAAAAATTAATTTGGAATTTGTTGCCAGTCATATGACTCACAGGAATTTCTATTTCAATGCACGCTATAACCTAATATACTAATAATCTGTTTATTAAAAAAATAATAACCATTGAAGTATTACAATTGAATGAATGAAGGATTAAATAACATGCAAGACCATGCTCCCGGCAAAAGTCTCACTACACACTACTACTATACTACTCAGCTAACTTCCAAAAGCTTATGAAGCTATTCAGGAATAAGATTACTATTTTAATTGCCATATCTTCCCTGGTTTCAATCGGGATCATAGTATTTATCCATTTGTATTTTGGTTCATCCGTCGAAAAAATAAGAAGAAGCTATGCGGGTGCGCAGGTCAGGATGCTGCAAAACAACGTCAAGGTCAATTCTTTAGGCACCATCAGGGCATTGACGTTAATTTCAGAAGATCAGGCTATAAAACCTTGCATTCTCAATAATTCAGGGCTGCCTGAAGGCATTGACGATCAACTGGCCATGTCAGGATTCAGTTTTCTGATCGCAACGGGTCCCGGATTCTCACCCATTGATTATTATCCAAAGAATCAGCTGGGCATTCTTAAGATGATCCCTGCCAATCCGGTTGTTTTCAGCAAGGCATTGAGCGATGGCAGAGTAACCCGGTATTATCAATGGAAAAATGATTCTCTTTATGAAGTATCAGCAATCGCCATTCCTCCCTGTCGCGGCTCTGTTTCCGATTCAACCGGTGCCTGGTTATTTGCCGCAAGATATATCAGCAAGGAACTTACTGAAAAATTAATCATGCAGCTTCCAGGTAAAATTTCCATTATCAGGCCACCGCAGGCAAGCGGATCTGCAATAAACCAAAAAACCAATACTTATACCTCAATTCTTCCGCTTTATGGATGGGATAATATTCCGGTGGCTTCACTGAAAATTGAAACACAGCCTGAGATCATGCAGGCACTTACCATGCACCAAAAATCTTTACTATTCGTAATGATTCTCATGACCCTTGCTTTTATGACCTTTATCTATCTGTATCTCAGCCGCTATTATATTCTTCCGCTTAAAATGATTTCGATGGCTCTGAGGCATAAAGATCCTGAATACCTCCGGATGATCAGCGATAACGACCCTGATTTCAATTCATTGCAGAATATGCTGATAAACGTGTTCAACCAGGAAAACCTGCTTTCGGATATTATGAAAAGGCGTAGCACCGAGCAAATGAATACTTATCACGCTGCCATCCTGTCAAGAATAAATGAAGCCGTGTATACTTATGACCACAAGGGAATCATCACCTATTGGAACAATGCTGCTGAAAATCTCTACGATATTTCCGAACCGGAAGCAATCTCCAAAATTGCAAATGAACTGGTAAAAAACAAATGGAAAAGCAGTGAAGAAGAGAGGCAGCAACTTGACTCCCTGAAAACGGCCGGCGCCTGGCAGGGGCTCCTCAAACAGGAACTGCCTGATGGTACCGAAATCAACGTGGAAGCTTCAATTTCATGCCTTTACGACAACAACAACATCCTGCTGGGCTATCTTTCGATCGTGAGAAAACCTTACCGGTAGTTATTGAGCATAAATTAATTTATTAGGCCACTGAATCATCCCTTGATTCATGTTAAAAATTGTGAATATCGCATAATCACAGGTAATTTCCTGAACAGAAAGCCCTTCTTGCTGTTATACTCAGAAAAAGAATGAAAACTTTTGTATCAGCGGTCATTGCCGGACTTTTCAGCATCACTATAGCCGCGTGCAATCAGCAAACCGCTCAGTTCAACGAAGAGACCACTCCTATGAATAATATAACAACAGATACTGCAACCTTCGGTTCAGGCTGTTTCTGGTGCACCGAGGCCATTTTTCAGCAATTAAAAGGCGTTATCAGGGTTGAGTCCGGTTATTCGGGCGGGGCACGGCCCAATCCGACCTATGAGCAGGTGTGCTCAGGGGCAACCGGCCATGCCGAGGTTACTCAGATTACTTACGACCCTTCGGTTATCACTTATGAGGATTTGCTAGAAGTTTTCTGGAAAACCCACGACCCCACAACCCTAAACCGCCAGGGCGGCGATGCCGGAACACAATACCGTTCAGTGATTTTCTACCACAATGAAACGCAAAAACAACTGGCTGAATCCTATAAAACCAAACTGGATGCCAGTGGTGCCTGGGATAACCCAATTGTTACTGAAATCAGTGCTTACAAGGCATTCTACAAAGCTGAAGACTATCACCAGAACTATTACAACAACAACAAAAGGGCGCCTTACTGCACATTCGTGATCGGCCCGAAATTAGAAAAGTTTGAGAAGGTGTTTGGGAAGAGGTTTGGGAAAGTTCAAAGGTTCAAGAGTTCAAGGTTCAAGAGTTCAAGAGTTCAAAGGTTCAAGAGTTCAAGAATTAAAATGGCAGTTGGCAAAGGGCAGTTGGCAAAAAAGTTCAAAGGTTCAAGTTCAAAAGTTCAAAAGTTCAAAGGTTCAAAGGTTCAAAGGTTCAAGAGTTTAAAAGTTAAAAGGGCAGTTGGCAAAGGGCAGTTGGCAAAAAAGTTCAAAGGTTCAAGAGTTCAAAGGTTCAAATAAGAAGTTGGCAAAAAGCAATAAGCAGTTGGCAAAAGAAAGTTCTAAAGGGATTCAGAGTTTCAGAATTTCAGAATTTCAGAATTTCAGGGTTTCAGAATTTCAGGTTACAGGGTTCAAGTGTTCAAAGGTGCAGTTTTCAGTTTACAGTTGGCAAGAAAAGTAAAAAATCATAAGAAGATTTCAGGAGTTCAATAAAATAAGATCAAAATTCTATGTGCCTATAATAAGCCTATTGTGCCTATGTGTTGAAAATCTTCTTCGGGTTCAGTGTCAGATTCATAATGCCTCATACCTCTCCCCCATTCACAAGTAAATCAGTATTTTACAATTTTATGAGTTTCACGAAACCCATTGCCGCTGATTTCGACAAAATAAATCCCCTGACTCAATCCAGAAATATTTATTTCGCTTTTATTTGACAATAAAGTAACCTGTTGAACCATCCCACCTGCTGAGTTATAGATCTTCATTTCTTTGTTACTCAGATTTTCAGAATGAGACTCAATGTAAATGCTTTCCCTGGTTAATGACGGATAAATCAAAATGACTCCCTTTCCTTCTTCAAAATATGGAATTCCGTTAAAGAGCTCATCAAAATTGATCTTACCCAAAAAAGCACTCCGGTTATCGCCTGGATAACCCGCAAGGCTGTCACCAAAATAGGCCATTTGCGATGTTAATCCGGTAAGAAACAGGCTACCTGATGTATCATGATTTATTGAACTCAGAATTGCAAAATACGGTCCATAGCCCTGTGCAATCATTAATTGCTGAATAGTTACTCCATTCGAATCAATTCTGAATATCATTGGTGTGTATTTATAATCCTTGCTGATTGACGCAATATAAAACAGATTGAGGTTGTCATCAACACAAAAATCCCTGTCGATGAGAGATTGCCCGACATAAACTTCGAGGTGGGTGACTGATACGATGCTGTCGTTCACAATCTTAAGTACAACCGGATTGTTTCCACCCTCCACTGCATTGTAGTTTTTGCCATTTACGGTAACCAGGCCATTGAAAAGGGCAGCTAAATAAAGGTTACCATCTTTATCACTATGCAGTCGTTCTCCTCTGGTAGGACTGGAACCAATTATCTGTGTCTGGTTCTGTGCATCGCCATCTGTGTTTAATCTGATCAGGAAAATGTAATTTGCCTGAGACTTACTGAAATATCCTGTGATAAACAGCTGGTCATTCCGGTCTACCAAAATGTCGTACCCAACTCCACCATAACCTGAAATATTTTTTATCCAGACAGGGAATCCGGTTGAATCAAATTTTGCAACATAAACAGATCCGTTTTCCAGTTCCTGCGAACCAAATGAAATTGAATTGATATAGTAACCGGTAATATAGGTTGAACCTTGTGAATCACAGGCAATTGAAGTTGACAGATTCCAATCAGGTCTGTCAAGCGCTTGAAAGTCTGAAGTACTGATCCATTTTTTATTTCCGGATTCATCAAATTTTGCAACATAAATAAATGAAACTACATGAAGGTGTTCACCAATCATTGACATATATTTGACCGTGCTGGTCAGGAAAATATTACCCTCTGCATCAACTGCTATATCGTTAACCGACTGTAGGGTATCGCTGATAATCCAGTTAATATTTCCCAGATTATCAAACTTTGCCAGAAAAATACATCTCTTGTTTTCTGTGGAGGTAACGGTTTTATCACCAAAGGTCAGTGTACCGGAATAACTACCGGCAATAAGTATGTTATTATCATTATCGATCGTTGAAACCGCAGCACCCGTATTCGGGAAAGTTTTTATCCAGTCGTAGCCAATCCGTTGGGCCATGCCCTGAACGCAAATCAGGCTTAATAGTAACGCTGAAAACAGCAGTCTTCTGCTCATAATTAAATATCTGATTTCGATAATATTGATTCTTATTACACCTGCTTATAAATCATCATCCTTTGTTTGTCAGATTGATGCCTTTCCCAAACCTGCGTTTCCGGAACCTTAAGGCTGGCTTTAAGAAGTAAAATTTCATCACATTAAAATCTTGTATCCAAAACCCATATCACATGATTTCAACTAATAAACGATCATCTTCTCAGTTAAGTATTGATCCATCAATTTCACCTTAAGCAGATAAATCCCCGGTGATAAATTACCGGCAGAAAACTCATTGACTTCCCGTCCATATATATATCCGTTCCTCAGCCTTTCTCCGGTAAGGGAATAAATCTCAAATTCCGTCATTCCACCCGGATCTGCCTTGTCAACCTGAATCCTTAACCTGCCGTTAGAAGGGTTGGGGAAAATAGTTAGTCCATCTGTTGAATAATCAGGTTGAATTACATCGTTCAGGGTTTTCCAGCAACCGGTTATCGTTTCGGCACATGAAGCATTACCGGCCCAGGGCAGACCATACATGTCTTCTATTGTTCTCAGAACAGAAAAATGATTGATGGTATCGGAATAGGTACCCCCTTTAACCATCATGCCAGTAAAAAGTGTAACGATCTGATTTCCGTTTCCGTAGTTATCTTCATCGAATGTAAGGATGAATAAGCTGTTGTTTATTTTGGTCCATTCTATATAGCTACTCAGATTATCATAAACCCATGTATCACAGGTAAGTATTCGTGAAGGATCTTCCCCATCGTGCATGTTATGATCCTGGCCCGGCATAACCATGCATACTGTAGGAAGAGAATTAAAATCCATTGAAAGAAAATCTGAAAAAGAGAGGATTACCGATGATGGAATCTGATTGGTATCCGGCCCGATCCAGTTGGTTGCCGGATTGTGTTTGCGGACATAATGATCATAATTCGCTTCATTGAACCCGGTATAAGGGCAGATCTTCCGAGAATGTGGCAAATGAAAGGGCTGAGTCAATCAGTTGCCTTCCAAGGTTGGGTGTTTTAAAAGGATTGGCAGCCGGAATGTCGTTGTGAGTGATTCCCTGGTTATTACCTGAATAAAAGTCAAGGTAATTCGGCTGACTCGGGTGTTCGTTGCCGGAGGAATTAACAAATAAAGCAGTGGCGGGATCCATTGCCAGCATATTGATAAACGGCGCGGCATCAGAACCGATGATCTGCGAATAAGCATGATTTTCCAGAAAAAGTACGACAATATGATCCGGACACGGGAGAACCTGTTGAGCATTCACCTTACCCGAAGCAAGAATTATCACCAGGATCAATAAAATCAGCCTGCCGGGCACACCATATAATCCGGACACCTTTTTCATAGAATTCGGTTCCATAAGACAAAGATAATACTTATTTCAGATGAATTTAATCCGTTTCAAGAACACATAATCTCAGGTAATGGGACTTTCTCAACAGGGGCAGGCGCTGGTAATTCCTGGAAATAAAAAAACCCGCTTGCGCTGGAAAAAAAATAGTGCGGATAAGGAGACTCGAACTCCTACGCCTCTCGGCACCAGATCCTAAGTCTGGCGCGGCTACCAATTACGCCATATCCGCATTGAGAGGTGCAAAGATAGATATTTTTCATTTCCGGGAATCATTAAATATTTTTAAGCAGGCAATTAAATCCAAACAATTCAACATTTTGACTGTTAATATATAGTAACACCTGATATTCAATTAATTAAACGAATCAAACGACCTGAGAATGAGAACAATAATAACAATTCTGCTTTCAGCTTTGGCTTTTTTCCCGGCACTGGCACAGGAAGCATTTCAACACACCCGCCTGACAAAACAATGGGAAATCACAGAAGGCCTGAAAACAACTGAATCGGTGCTGTTTGATCCGGCCGGAAAGGTTTTGTATGTTGCAAATATCAATGACAATCCATGGCAAAAAGATGGCAACGGATACATTTCGAAGATCACCCCGGATGGTAAAATGATCAGCGCCAAATGGGCCACAGGGCTAAGCGCTCCAAAAGGTATGGGCATTGCCAATGGAAAACTTTATGTAACCAACATCGATGAAGTAGCGGAGATTGATCTTGCAAGTGGTTCTGTTCTTAAACGTTTTACCAACTCAAGGGCAGTGAATCTGAACGACATTGCAGTAACCCCTGAAGGCAGGGTCTTTGTTTCCGACAGTAAAGGCGATTGCATATTTGAGGTAACAGGCGGATTACTTGAGGTACTATCCGATTCGCCGGAAGTAAAATCCAGCAATGGATTGTATGTGAAAAACGGGCTCCTGCTCTGCGGTCAGCAAAACAGGGTTGCCGCCCTGAATCTGAAAACGATGGAAGTGAATACCTACATCGAAAACACCGGTGGTATAGATGGCATTGAAGCCGTAGGTAATAAAACCTATCTTATTTCAGATTGGTCAGGTCATGTAAATATGGTAGAACCCGGCAAGGAAAAAATGTTGCTCCTTGATACGACTCCAGTAAAAATTAATGCAGCCGACATCGGTTATGATAAATCAGAAGGCATTCTCTATGTGCCGACTTTCTTCAACAATGCGGTAGTTGCTTATAAACTGGATTAACAATGATTGCGGATTGCGGATTGCGGAATAGCTGATTAACAGATTAATTAGCAAATTAGCAGATGATAGAGGCTGGTATTTGGTAACTGATTGCTGAGGGCTGTTTAGTTGATTTCGTTTTGTCTCATTTCACTTTTCACTCTTTTCACTCAACTACTCACTTCTGACTTCCGACTTCCGACTTCTGACTTCCGACTTCTGACCGACTTCTGACTTCCGACTTCCGACATCCGACTTCCGTCATCCGACTTCCGACTTCTGACCCCGGCTTGTGACATATTTAAAAAGTACTCAAAATGAAAACACTACAAACCTTCGTTTCATATATTATTCTGTCATTTCTCGTTATAGGGTGTTCAAAGAAATCCGAGAGCCAGCTATATATAGGATCCACAGCAATTGACACCAATACCATTGTCAGTAACCTGGATACTCCATGGGAAATCCTCTGGGGCCCGGATAATTACATCTGGTTTACCGAAAGGGCTGGCAGGATTAACCGTTTAAATCCGGAGACCGGGGAAAATCAACTGATTGTAGCTATTCCGGAAGTATATGAATTTGGTGAAGCAGGGTTACTGGGCATGGCACTCCATCCGGATTTTGACACTGAGCCCTACATTTACCTGGTTTATAACTTCCTTTCGGGAGAATTTATAAAGGAACGTCTGGTCAGGTACATCTGGAATGGAAGTACTTTAGAACAACCCGTAATCCTGATCAACAATATTCCGGGCAATTCTTACCACGATGGTTCGCGGATTTTATTCGGGCCTGACGGGAAGTTATACATGTCGACCGGTGATGCCGGCAATCTCAACAGTCCCCAGAATATGAACTCACTGGCCGGAAAAATCCTCAGGATAAACCCGGATGGTTCAATTCCGGAAGATAACCCCAACCCCGGCAGTTATATCTGGGCTCTGGGCCTGCGCAATTCCCAGGGGCTGGTCTTTTCACCGGAGGGCAGATTGTATGGTTCGGAGCACGGGCCCAGCAACGACGATGAACTGAACCTTCTGGAAAGCGGAAGAAACTATGGCTGGCCGGATGTTGCCGGTTTCTGCAACTTACCCGCCGAAATTACTTTCTGCGACCTTAACAATGTGAGAGAGCCACTTACAGCCTGGACACCCACCCTGGCCGTAGCCGGGATAGATTTTTACAACCATATGGATATTCCTGAATGGCAAAACAGCATTCTGATGACTACCCTCAAAGCAGGTAAACTGGTAAGCCTCAGGCTCAGTTCCGATGGATTATCGGTTACAGAACAGGCCGACTGGTTTACCGGAGAATGGGGCCGCCTGCGCGATATCTGCATTTCACCCGACGGACGGGTTTTCCTGGCGGTAAGCAACCGCGATGGCCGGGGTACTCCAGTAGCAGGCGATGACCGGATTATAGAAATAAAAGTGGCTGGCCCGACAGGATTGTCTGTCCAACATAAAAAAAGCGGTATAATTAAAATCATTCCAAACCCTGTAAGCCCTGAAACGAAGGTAGTGATCAATGAAGAATATGTCGGATCCGGATTCACGATCATCAGTCATACCGGCCAGATAATCTCTGCCGGAAAAATCAGTCAGACCCAATTTATGCTGGATACCGGCAACCTTAAGCCGGGCTATTATATTTTTCAGGTAAGCGGCCAGGTTGAACCGGTCTCTGAACCGTTTATTGTATTGTAATCTTACGAAAAAGGGGCTTTTCAGCCCCTTTGAATTAAATAACAGCAACCAGATTTTAAAGTGCCTTCAGTGCTGATTCATAGTCGGGTTCCTGTGCAATTTCAGGCACCTGTTCGGTATATTTCACAGTTCCTTCTTCATCCAGCACAACCACAGCGCGTGAAAGCAGTCCGGCCAACGGGCTGTCTGCAATCGTTACACCATAATCTTTACCAAATGAACCGTCTTTGAAATCAGAAGCAGATACAACATTCTGCAGTCCTTCAGCAACGCAAAAACGGCTGTGGGCAAATGGCAGGTCTTTGGACACACATACCACAACTGTATTATCCAGCTTAGATGCAGCCGCATTGAATTGCCTTACCGATGCAGCACATACCCCGGTATCAAGGCTTGGAAAAATATTCAGGACTACTTTCTTTCCTTTAAGATCGCCCAGCGAAAGTGAACTGAGATCTGATTTAACAAGTTTAAAATCAGGAGCTTTAACTCCTTTTACCGGCAGGTTGCCGGTTGTGTTGATGGGGTTCCCACTAAGGGTGATTGATGCCATAAATTTGTATTTAATATTGATGAATGGATTTTCTGAAATACTACTGTTAAGAACCAGATGTTATCTGTGAATGTTAAATTGCAGATAATAATGGCCGATTGTTTTTGCCCTTCAACCTGCGGCAAAATTAGGTAAACTTCACGGATGAAACGATGAATATAAGCTGCCGTGAGCTTATTTTATCGATTTATAGATAGCCTCCTGAATATTTGTTCTTATGTTCGTTTGGGTAATCTTATTGTTCCCGGCATCCGGATATACCCTGTTACTCAGAAACACATATACCAGCCCGGTCTCCGGATCTGCCCAGGCATAGGTTCCGGTAAAACCACTATGACCGAAGCTCAGAGGTGATGCCAGGTCACAGGCAGGACCAGGCTCTCCTGCTGGAGAGGGTTTATCAAAACCCATTCCCCTTCTGTTTCTATTTTCAGGAAACTGAACTTTTGTAAATTCGTCAATTACAGCCGAATCAAGCATCATCTCACCACCGTATTTACCATGCTGCAAAAGCATCTGCATAATAATGGCTACATCCAGGGCATCAGAGAACAAACCGGCGTGCCCGGCTACTCCACCCATCATTGCTGCGGCCGGATCGTGAACGTCACCGTGAATCACCTGCTTCCTGAAAATCGTATCGTTTTCGGTTGGTGCAATGCGGCTGATGCTGAAACAGTCGCGGGGATGATAACCCATCGTTGTCAAACCAAGTTTCCGGTAAAATGATTTCTGAACAAAAGAACTCATGGACTGATCGGTTAATTGTGAAAATGTTTCACCGAGCAAAATAAAACCAAGGTCACTGTATTTGTATTCTGTCTTTTTCAACAGAGGGGATCCAACGATGGAATCGATCACAAATTGCGGCCACTTGTCGCGGAGGTAGAAACCATCGGCTACCCTCACCGGATAAGCAATACTGTAGTGCCTTCCAATAAGGGTTGAATCCTGCTCATCACCAATTAATAATTTCTTGTAGAAAGGAATGTAGGGCTGTAATCCTGCCTGATGAGCCATAATTGAGCGAATGGTCAACTGCGATTTATTGCTTTTTTGCAGTGGCTTAAGATAATGACTGAGCTTCTGGTCTGGATTTATAATTCCATCGCCGGTAAGTTTCATTGCGACCAGCGTTGTGGCCAGCATTTTGGTAAGAGAAGCCAGGTCATACAGATCATCATTCCGAACAGGACTATCTTCCGAATAGGTCTGATATCCAAACGCCTTGCGGTAAACAACCATGCCATCTTTCGCAACCAGAACCTGAGCACCGGGAAATACCCCGGAAGCCAGACCAGCCATCAGTATGGAATCGACTTCTAAAAGCTTAACAGAAGAAAGCCCGGCTTCCTCCGGCAACCCAAATGAAAACCGGCTTACCTGATTACGAATCAACCCTGAACCACAGGCCATTCCGTTTCCGGAAGTCACTGGTAATTTTCCGGTAATCGCTATACCACCGAACAAAGCCTGTGCGGTTAGTTGCTGCATGGTGGCATTGTCCTGATAAGAAACCAGCACTGCCAGCATTTTATCGGTGTTTCTGAATGTTTCAAGCACGTAGGGACTGGTAAATATATTCATTACCAATGGCTTGAAAAGGCTGATTGAATCGATGAAGGCTGCTGCTGACCGGCTCACACCAAAGTTCTTCTGAGGCAGGTCGCTTGTTTTTACAAAACCGCTTATTATCAGGTTATAGGGCTCAAGAAGTTGTGCTATGGAATCGTATTGACATTGATCCGGTTCTTTGGGGAGGTTAAAATGGGTTACCGGTGCGTACGACGATAACATCTGCTGAAATGGAACCAGGGCTGTGTCACCAATCATCAGGCTGGCAATCCTCAGTGTATCCAGCGACCTGAGTGGAATCATACCACGCGGATCGGTTAACAGGGTAACCGCACCGGCATCGGCTTTTCGGGTAATAACTGAGGAAGCAGTGGAGTTGATTTCTCCGGCCAGGCCTGCTATCTGAATGGGTTGAAAATCCGGAAGACCGGACTCAAATTTCCAGTTCAGCACCCTCAGGCATTTACTATTGATAAGGTCTTCTGATATAAACCCGCTGTCAATGGCAGCCCTGATGTTTTCAATTGCTTTTCTTGCATCAACCGGTAAAAGAAGGATATCATTTCCGGCTTTCAACGCGGTTGCCTCAACCATCAGAGGGTCTGAGAAATCGGTCAGGCCTTTCATATCCATACCATCTGTAATCACCATTCCGTCGAATTCCATCTCCTTTCGCAGTAGATCAAGGATAACCGGCTGTGAAAGCGTTGCAACAGATTTACTTGCTGTATCAAGGGCTGGAATGGTAAGATGGGAAACCATAATTCCTTTTACTCCCTTATCAATCAGGTAGCGAAAAGGGAAAAGTTCTGTAGAATCAAGCTGTGCCCGGCTTTTATTGATCACTGGGAGGGTATAGTGGGAATCCATTCCGGTATCACCGTGACCGGGAAAATGCTTTGCTACGGCAATCAGTCCGTAGTCTTGCATTCCTTTCATATACCAGGCCGCTTTTTGGGCTACACGATAACGGTCCTCGCCAAACGAGCGTGCATTGATGACCGGGTTGAGCGGATTGTTGTTAATATCTGCAACCGGGGCAAAATTAATCTGAACACCCAGCCTCTTCATTTGCCTGGCAATCTCAGCTCCCATTTCATAAATAAGAGAATCGTTGCTGATCGCACCGAGCGTCATTTGTTTCGGAAACCAGTTCAGGCTATCGAGCCGCATACCCGCACCCCATTCTCCATCAATGGCAATAAACAGTGGCGTTTTCGCATTCTGTTGCAACCGGTTGGTTACCAATGCCTGGCGGGCGGGTCCTCCCTGAAAAAAGCACACTCCTCCCAGGTTCAGTTCTTTCACCAGGGTAGTAAGATCCTCCACATAAGTGGAATCCCGGTTCGAATATGCCCTCACCATCAGCAACTGAGCAATCCGTTCATCCGGTGTAAGACTGTTGAATACAGAATCAACCCATATTTGTGAAGATTTATTAACGCTTCCCTGTGAAAAAACATCGGTACGAATTAAAAGAAAAAATATTAAAGACAAGATAATCAGTCTGATAATAGAGTTAGTATGCGTCATAAATGAAAGGAGATCCAGTGTTAAAATGTGATTGAATTATATGCTTCAAAGGTACTAGGATGCATGTAATACTTCTTATTTTTATCAACAAATAATGGCTTGTGTCGAAAAAGACATATTTTTGGCTGAAAATGCACCGCACTTGTAAAGCTAATTATTTGATAGGCATTCGATTTTAATAATTCTCTTGATCCAGATTATTAAAATAATATACCCGGAAAAATCAGCAGCTATCCGGCACTTTTAAAAACGGACAAAATAATATCCGTAAGTACAATAAAAAGAAAATATAAACGTCACTATAGGTAAGCTAACTGTAAACGGAATGATACGAAAAATTCTGCTATTTCTGCTTCTTGTTCCAATGCTTGGTTTAGCGCAAACAGAGCAGGAACAGCCAAAGCCTGAGCCGCTCAGCAGGATTCTTTTCGTTTTCGATGCATCACAAAGCATGATGGGGAAATGGCAGAGTGATGTTAAAATTAATATTGCGAAAAGACTGATGAGTAACCTGCTCGACAGCCTTAAAACCTACAACAATCTCCAGGTTGCACTCCGGGTTTACGGGCATCAAAAGCAGTACCCTCCGGCCGATTGCAACGACACAAAACTTGAGGTTCCTTTTGATAATAACAATTTTGATCTGGTTAAGAACCGCATCCTTAGCCTAAATCCCAAAGGTACTACTCCTCTGGCCTATGCGCTTGAACAGGCTGCCGGAGATTTCCCCGCCTGCACAAATTGCAGAAATATCATCATCTTAATTACCGATGGGATAGAGGAATGCGGGGGTGATCCATGTGCTGCTTCACTGGTACTTCAGAAAAACGGCGTCAGCATGAAACCATTTATCATTGGGATCGGCCGCGATTTTGAAGATGCCTTTAACTGTGCGGGCACCTATTTTGATGCTGCAAGCGAAATTTCCTTTCAAAAAGCGCTCAGCACTGTAATCAGTCAGGCACTGCATTCTACCACTTTGCAGGTCAATCTGCTCGACATCAATAATAAACCAACCGAAACCAATGTTAACATGACTTTTTACGATCATGTTAACGGAAAGTTTAAATACAACTTCATACATACTCTCAATAATCGCGGTTTACCCGATACCCTTGTGCTCGATCCACTGATCACCTACGACCTGATCGTAAATACACTGCCACCCACCGGAATTGAAGAAATTAACCTGGTTGCTGGTGCTCATGTAACCGTATCGATCAATGCACCACAGGGAAATCTTAACCTCAAAATCGGCGCGAACGAACGCATTGTAAAAAATCTTCAGACAATCGTCCGCCAACATGGCAGCAACGAGACCATCAATGTTCAATCGTTTGGTGAAAACAAAAAATACCTGTGTGGCAGTTACGATCTTGAGATTCTTACACTTCCCAGGTTATACATAGATGATGTTAAAATTCAGCAAAGCCAGACGACAACCATTGATATACCCTTACCCGGAATTGTCGTATTGCGGAAAAGTGTGAACGGTTATGGCAGCCTTTACCTTGAGAAGAATGGCTCCCTTGAGTGGATATACGATCTCAGGGAAAGTGTACTGCAGGAAACGCTGGTATTGCAACCCGGAAACTACAGGGTCGTATACAGATCCCGGAGTGCACAAAGGGCAATTTACACCATAGAAAATTCATTCACAATACTTTCAGGCGGCACCAGCAATGTAAATCTTTTCTCCTACTAGTGCTATGTCAGGTGTAAATTGTCGCAATGAATGAAATTAAAGTTCCATCATTTATTCGGATTTCAACTTTTAGCCCGCCCTAAAGGACAGACCTATTGAAAATCGAATTAATAATTTTAAACAGTCTCTTAGATTAACTTATATTTGTCTGTTTAATATCAATATTATAAAATTGAATATCAATATGTTATCCTGAATTTGTTGATATATATCATTCCAAACCGGCTAAATATCAATTGTATCAACAATTTAATTCACCAGAACCACTATGCATTCAGGATGTAAAAAAACTATCTTTCGACTCTTTTGTAGTTAATGTGAACCAGAGTTTACATTATTGCTTGCTGATTCTTCTCTGGTTTCTGATATAGCACCAGCCCTTTGTATAAGCTCTTGAAATAGCCCGATAATGAAGACCCTATGTGACCCGGATTTTTTGGTATTGGCGGAATCCTATAAAATTCTGGCCCTTTTGTATCGCAGGCCTTCAAAAGGAGTCCATGACAGCAAAAAATTGCACGACAGCCTTGTAAAATCAGCCAGTCAAATAAACCAAAAAGCGCTTGAAGTTGCCAAAAGACTCAGAAAAACCGGGAATGAGCTGGAATTAGAAGAGCAGATAGTTGAATATTCAAGATTATTTGAAAAAGCAGATGATAAACTACCTTCTCTTTGCAGTAACCGATATTTTGAGCCCACCCGACAAGATTCCAATGATAACCTGGAAAACTGGCTGACAGAAATTTATCACGAAGCAGGATTTGATAACGGTTTGTTTGATGATCCGATTGACCATATTTCAGTGGAATTATCATTTATTCATCACCTGCTTACAAACGCGGCAAAGGGCTTAAAAGATGATGATATGACCATCATCAACCACTTTGGAGAGCTCCGTTGTAGATTTGTGAATGAGCATATGGTTAAGTGGGTGCCCGAATTTACACGCTGTATTTTAACAAACAGCAAATCCCCGTTTTATCTTCAATTGTCAATTTTAACCAGGACCATCATAATAAACTGCCCTGGTGAAGATTATCAGGCCTGATTTATTTAAACCCTCGAAAATAAAGTCTTTTAACCATCCCGGCCCATGGTCTAAGGATTGGGCTGACTGATAATTTCAATCTGATTGCCATCAATTCTTATCAAATCGTATGGTTGGCCCGCATTTTACCTTCTGAAGCGAGTCCCGGTTTCAAAACACAGGAATAATAAAAGTAAAAAGGCTATTTATCCCGGAGTTATTGAGAAATCCATTTTAACCGTTTCGGCTTATGGTCTCAAGCATGGGCTGATTGATAATCTCAATCTGATTTCCGTCAATTCTGATCAGATCATCTTCCTTAAAAGTTTTGAGTACCCTGATGGCGCTTTCCTTGGTCATCCCGGATAAATCTGCCAGATCCTGACGTATCAGGTTTGTTGTAAAGGGGTTGGAATTATATACTTTAGTCGAAAGGTAAATCAGCGTATCTGCCATCCTTCCGGGAATCTGCTTGTGGGTTATGCTGGAAATCTGCTCCAGGAGTGCTATAGACTGAGCGCTGATTTTACGGATAAAACTGCTGGCAAAATTCGGGTTCGTTTTTACCATATTCTGAATCATGTCAGCTTCAACAAGGCAGGCAGTCGTATCTTCACAGGCAACCGCGCTAAAATGGTGACGTTTATCAACATAAGCGCCAGGCACAAAAATATAATCAATTGGTTTTGCAAACCCGATAATCAATCTATGGTCATTTTCTGATTCAATATAAAGCTTAACCAATCCTGAAGTAACACAGACAAAATCATAACAGGGAGAACCCTGTTTGAAAATAATCTCACCTGCATGGTAACGCATGTTAACCCGACACATATCAACGCGATCGAGCTCTTCGTCGCTCAAAGCTTCAAAAATGTCAGACCTCTTTTTACAATGCAAGCAACTCGATTCCAGCAATTTACTCATATATTATAATCTTCGTTTAGTTCAAATTGTAACAAAAAAAAGTTATTTAGATATAGAATCATTCAAAATAGGCCATTAAATCAGTTTATGGGGTGATATAAATCAACTAAATGCAAGAATAAATCACCACCTGAATGCAAATATATCATTAATTCATCACATGTCGATAAGCATATAAATAGTTTCTTTGATCTGTTAAAATAAGGTAACCGAAATGAAGAAACTAAACACAAAATTAACATCGGCAATTGCCCTGACTGCGATTGCATTCATGACATTCCTTAGCGGGTGCGAGTATGAATTTGTTGAACCAGAATACATCCCACCTCCAACCGATACCGTAAGTTTTGCTACTGAAGTTATGCCGATTTTTAATGCCAGCTGCAATATGAGTGGTTGTCATGCAACAGGAGCATTTGAACCTGACCTGTCACCGGCAAATGCATATTCCGGCTTGCAGAATGGATTTATCAACACGGCCGATCCGGCCAGCAGCCTGATATATACGGCCATGTCAACCGGAAGTATGAAATCATTTACAACAGCTGCTGAAGCCAGCGTGGTTCTTGGCTGGATTCAACAAGGGGCACTTAACAATTAAGAACTTTAATCTACTTAAAAAGTCACCAAAGATGAAAAATATAAACTTTTACAGCAGAATAAGTGCACTTGCAATACTGGCATTCATGCTTGGTTATTTTCCGGGATTCGCCCAGGAAGCAACAACTGAAGAGGCAACTGAAGAACCGGTAAAAGAAAGACCCGCCAGGCCCGCATTTGAAAGCGGACTGCTGTTTGATGCTGCAACCACTACCCTGCAACCTTCAAAGACCCTTGAAATGATTATTCAGCATCGCTTTGGAACGATGGACAATGGGATAACTGACTTTTATGGAATCTGGGCACCGTCTAACATCAGACTCGGAATGAATTACAGCATTCTTGACAACCTGACGGTTGGTATTGGTGCTACCAAGTATAATAAGATGGAGGATATTCAGATTAAATACAACGTATTGCAACAAACCCGCTCCAATAAAATCCCGGTAACCGTTACACTATATGAAGTAATAGGTATCGATGGAAGCGCAGACGATAAGTTTGGTGTGAATTACAAATTCAGCAACCGCATCAACTATTTCAGCCAGATTATTATTTCGCGCAGGTTCAACGATATGTTTTCACTACAGGTTGCTCCTGGTTTTACCCATTACAATTCAGTGGATTCAACCATGGACCACGACAAGATTTCAATTTCATTTGCAGGAAGAATAAAATTTTCGCCTCAAAGTTCTTTTATCATCGGTGCTGACATTCCCCTTCGTATTCAGGGAATATCAGAACATACAGCGGAATTCAATAAAACAAGTACAAGCTGGAATGATATATATTCAAATATATGCATTGGTTACGAGGTTTCTACCAGCACCCATGCTTTTCACCTTTACCTTGCCTCAGGCCAGGGCATTCTGCCACAGGAGAACATCATGTTTAACAAGAATGACTTTTTCGACGGAGGTATCCTGATCGGGCTCAACATTACCCGGCTCTGGAGCTTCTAAATTTCAATATTTTATTAACCATAATACCAGATAACAATGAAAAATTCAATGAAACTCATCGCCATTTTCAGTACTGCAATTCTGTTCATGACTTTAAATATTGCCATGATTCAGAAACCGGGTGGTCCATGGAATGTTCCTGCCAAGTACAAAAGCATGAAAAGCACCATCAAAGCCGGTGATGCTTCCATTAACTCCACAGGTAAAGAATTGTACAACAAACACTGCAAGTCATGCCATGGTGCCAAAGGCCTCGGTGACGGTCCAAAAGCTGCCAATCTCAAAACCAGCTGCGGCGACTTTTCCGCAAAAGCATTCCAGGATCAGTCTGATGGCGAAATCTATTACCAATCATTTGTTGGCCGTGATGATATGCCAAATTTCGAAAAGAAAATCATCGACGAAGCTGACCGCTGGGCAGTTGTTTATTTCATGCGCACATTAAAAAAATAAAGATGACCTTTTTTGAGAATATCCTTCACAGGATATTCTCATCTTACTCATTCCAAACTCTACAAAGCCTCGTACAATGGCTCATAAAGCGTTCAAAAAGCCGGTTTTCAGAATATTTTCAGTAGTATCTGCATTATTGTTGTTACTTACCTTGTTTACGATATCGAATGCTGCCGATAAAAAGGATAAACATCTCGACGAAGAAAGCAAGCAATGTCTCAAATGTCATGCTGAATCCAGATACTATCTGACTGATTCAACTTCAGGCGATTCAGTTAAAATGAAGATGTATGCCGAACTGAGAATCGATCCGGTAAATTATCTCAATGGCACACATGGAGCATTCAAATGCACCGATTGTCATTCAAGTGAATATACCACAGTTCCTCATCCTGCAAGTGTAAAATTTGAAACCGATTATACCTGCCTCGATTGCCACGGCGGTGATGAAGCGTATGCCTCTTTCCATTTTGAGACCATTGAGGAAGAATATGCAAGAAGTGTTCATGCAGATAGCCTGAAGGAAGATTTTAATTGCTGGAGCTGCCACAATCCTCATGCGTATAAGCTTACAAAGCCCGAAGAACTGGTGGCCAATAAAGTTGCCATCGACAACGGGATGTGCCTCAATTGCCATGGAAACCCGATCAAATTTGAAGCATTGGCCGAAAAAGAGACACCTAACCTGATTAACAAGCACGATTGGCTTCCAAATCAGGCACTACACTTTAAAAAAGTGCGGTGTATTGATTGCCATGGTGCCCAAAACGACAGCCTGATGGTAGCCCACCTGATAAAACCTTCAAAAGAAGCCGTCAGAAAATGCGTTGAATGCCATTCAACCAACTCCATTCTGATGTCATCCCTATACAAACATGAAGTCAGGGAAAAGAAATCAGCTTGGATTCTACAATGGTGTTATTACCAATGAAGCTTATATTATCGGAGCAAATCGCAACTATTACCTGAATGTAATCAGTATAGGTATGTTTGTTCTGGCACTACTTGGAATAATAATTCACTCCACCTTACGAATTGCAAAATCCCGCAGAAATGCAAACAAATAAACTGTACCTCTATCCTGTCTGGGTAAGACTCTGGCATGTAACAAATGCACTCATGTGCCTTGCACTTATTCTCTCTGGTGTAAGTATGCAGTATTCCAATCCTGAGTATCCGTTTATCCGTTTTGACATAGCGGTATCAATGCACAATATCAGTGGCATTGTACTTTCAGCCATGTACATCATGTTTTTCGTTGGCAACTGGTCAACCAGTAACGGAAAGCATTATAAATTAAAGATAAAGGGTCTGTTCAATTCCTTAATGAAACAGGCACAATACTATGCATTTGGAATATTCAAAGGTGAAAATCCGCCTTACCCTGTATCAAAAGAGATGAAATTAAATCCTTTACAAAAGTTTACCTACGCTTTAACCATGTACATTTTCGTGCCTCTGGTTTTTATGACAGGTTGGGCATTGCTTTTCCCTGGTATGATTATCACAAACTTCCTGGGTATTGGTGGCATTCAACTTACCAGCCTGCTGCATGTAACTGCAGGATTTCTAATATCACTCTTCCTGATAATTCACATTTATTTTTGCACCATTGGTCATTCGCCTTCAAGCAATTTCAAAAGTATGATCGATGGGTATCATGAACCTCATTAGTTTTTTTTTGATCACACACAATAAACAAAACACACAATTCACTTTTTCACAAACTTAAAACAAAACACTATGAATCGAAAAACTCTGTTACTCTCTGCAATTACAGCGGTAATGCTGATTGCCGGTAACATGTTTATGACGGGATGTACCAAAGAAGGTCCTGCCGGTAAGGATGGCATTAACGGCGCTGACGGTGCCAATGGTGCAGATGGCGCTGATGGAACTGCTTCCTGTATTACCTGTCACAGCCCCGAAGGAATCGAAATGGCGGCTGTTCAGTATGAACTTTCAAAGCATTCCTACGGTGAAGCAGCATTTGAAGAAGCAGGCAGCACAACCTGCGGACCCTGCCACCTATCGGAAGCTTTCAAATATGTTTGTGCCAACAATACCCCATCAACTTTCACACTTAATACTACCACCAACAAGTATGTCAACGACTATTTTGTTGCGCCAACCGCGGCATATGGTGAAATTAACTGTGGAACCTGCCACAGCAGTCTGCATACAACCTACGGTGAAGGTGATTTAGCTCTGACCACCGTTGCTCCTGTAGCTATGACCATGTGGGCCGGTGCAAAAACAATCAATGCACCTGCCGATGGCGGAAGAAGCAACCTGTGTATCAAATGTCATCAACCACGTCCTTTCACTGCTTCTGCAGCTGATGGCAATGTACTTGACTATGTAGGAATTGCCTCAAACCCAACAGCAGTATTCTATGATGCAGCAGGTACAGGCAACAAACTGAAACCAGGTTACAGAACCCACACCCATTACGGTACAGCAGGTGCTGTATTTGCCGGTATGGGCGGAGTTGAGTTCGCTGGTATTACCTATGAGAATTCAATTCATACTACCCTTGCATCCTGCCAGGATTGCCATATGGGAACCATGCAGGGTAAAGCCGGTGGACATACTTTCTTCGCCAAAGGCAATTTCAACGGATGTAATTCCGATGGTTGCCATACTGAAGCAAATGCTTCCTCTGAAGGACTCTGGATCAATCCAAGGGCTGATATTAAGGCTAAACTTGACGAACTTGCAGCTGCACTTAACGTAAATGGCGTTGACATCCTGAACAGGAATCCTGATGGTGAATCCAATCTGTGGGCAGCCAATACAACCAACAAATATGATGGCTACCTCAACATTTACGACCCCATCAACAATCCTGACGGACCAACCAATAATCCAGGCGTTTTCCAGAATCCAAGCCCATCGAACTCATGGAGCCAGGAGCAGAAAGATTACAATCTTACCCTGCCTAAAATCACCCTCACCAATGCACAAATGGGTTCAATTATCAACTTCCAGTTGTGTCTGAGGGATTATAGCCTTGGAATTCACAATTACAAATATACCAAAGCACTGTTGTCAAACTCAATCAGTGTCCTTTCTACCAAAGGTGGTGTATAGTAACTGATAGTTTTTAAAAAAAACCGCTGTGTTCACAGCGGTTTTTTTTATTCAATCCTGAGCCTGCTCCGAAAAGTCAATAAGGCAGATTAGACACCAGGTCATCAACCCTGCCTGCCGTCAGGGTTACACAAAGTATTGTATATCATTAAATTTAATTGGTGAATTCCGGCCTGGTTGCCTCAGACAGACAGGTTAGTGATATTGTATTTTGGTGGCAAAAAATTAGTTTTCGGAGTGGACTCAATTTTTAAAATGAAATGGCAGTAATTCTCTTCAATCCTGATAAACCGGGCTTTTATTGCTTACCAAATCCTCAGGCAGTTGCCTGCAATCATACCATTAGCAATCTGAATCATTGATCTCAATGATTTTCATCATCTATTATTCCGTATAAATTACCTTTTTGCGATATAATATCTCACCCGGTTCATATCTTATCATCTAGATATATACTTATCTTTGATAACCATATCAGGCAGTAAACTATAGGATTTTTATTAACTTTGTTTACATCCAAGCCTTTAACTATCGCAGAATAATTTAAAAGGCTGGCACTGAATTTGTAATTCGCTGTAAATTAATCACCAAAATCAAACAAAATGAAAAACTCAGCTAGAATTAGTACAGTTTTATTATTGGGCCTGTTCATTGGAATGGCCCATGCATCTTTTGCCCAGAAAGCCGGTGCTGCATGGGTTATCCCTGCAAAATACAAGACGATGAAAAGTACAGTGAAGGCAACTGACCCCTCCGTAATGACCACAGGGAAAGAACTCTTCAACAAGCATTGCAAATCCTGCCATGGTGCCAAAGGACTTGGAGATGGCCCCAAATCTGCAACCCTTGAAACAATTGTACCTCCTTTCAATTCCAAAACATTTACAGCTCAGACTGATGGAGAAATCTATTACCAGTCATTCATTGGCCGCGACGAAATGCCGAATTTCGAGAAGAAAATTCTGGATGAAGGCGACAGATGGGCAGTGGTAAATTTCTTAAGGACCCTTAAGTAATCATTTATAGCAAGGGGTGTTCACATAAATGAACACCCCTTGTTTTTTTATCCGTCAATATTACCCGGCCTTAAGACCACTTTTTTGAATTTTGATTGATTTAACCGGTATCATTAAATTTTTAAGAAACCTGAATTAAATTACGATAAAATGAAACTCCCAAAATCAATATACAACTGGATCAGCATCAGCGGTTTTATCCTGGCCATCAACAGCGTGATAATTATTTTTATCCTGTTTCTTTTTGCATTGTTTTCGAATGAAAGCAATGCCTACATGGGACTTTTCATCTACATTATTGTACCTGCATTCATGGTGCTGGGTCTTTTGCTGATTCCATTGGGCATGTTCGTCCAAAGAAGAAAAAAAGTTACGGCTAAAGAGAGTTCACAAAAATGGCCTATCCTTGACCTGAATGACAATATTCAGCGGAAAGCCCTGGTAAGAATTTCGGTTATTACAGTAATTTTATTGGTCGTTTCTTCATTCGGAAGTTATCAGGCTTTCCATTACACCGAATCGGTTGAGTTTTGCGGCACCCTCTGCCACCAGGTAATGGAACCCGAATATGTAACTTATCAGCATTCTGCCCATGCAAACGTAAAATGCGTTGAATGCCATGTTGGAGAAGGGGCCGACTGGTATATGAAATCAAAATTGTCGGGGCTCTACCAGGTTTATTCGGTCATGTTCAAAAAATACTCAAGGCCGATTGCTACCCCACTTCACAACCTGCGTCCTGCCAGCGAAACCTGTGAAAAATGTCATTGGCCTGAAAAGTTTTATTCGCAGAAACTACGCAATCAACGCTCATACCTGGCCGATTCTGCCAATACGGAATGGGATATCTCCCTGCTAATGAAAATTGGCCCCGAACACAGCGCCATGGGTTTGTCGGAAGGCATTCACTGGCACATCAATAAGAATTTCAAAATTGAATACATTGCCGGCACAAAAGACAGGGAAACCATTCCCTGGGTGAAACTTACCAATCTGAAAACGGGGGAAACCAAAATCTATATGGACGAAGAAAACCCAATAGAACAGCCTGCCATGGATACCCTTGAAATGAGATCGATGGATTGCATGGATTGTCATACCCGCCCATCACATGTTTACAAGTCGGCTCCAAATTACATAGATCAGGCAATGCTTTCAGGAAAGATTCCGGCCGACATCCCATGGATAAAAATGGCCGCCATGGAAGCCCTCAAGGTCCCCTATGAAACAAAAGAACACGCTCATGCGCAGATCTACCTCACCATGGTTTCATGGTACAAAGATAATTATCCCGATAGTTACCTGCAGAATTTTAACAGGATTCAGAAAGCCATTAAAGTTGTCCAGAACGAATACAGCGACAATGTTTTCCCATACATGAAAGCGGATGCAACCCAATACCTGGATCACATCGGACATCTTGAATCGGAAGGCTGTTTCCGCTGCCATTCCGACCGCCACAAGACCAAAACCGGGGAAACGATCTCCAAAAACTGTGATATGTGTCATACCATCCTGGCCCAGGGACCAAGTAATAATATCCAGAATGTCCCATTAAATGGTACCATGGAGTTCGCACACCCTGTATATATCAGGGGTAAGGAGAAAACGGCTTTATGCTCTGATTGTCATAAGGTGCTGTACGAGTAAGTTCAAATACACTCATAATTAAGTTTTTGGTGAATACGCAGCATGAACAGCTACCCTGAAAAAGTAGCTGTTCTCTTTTTTTATCAGGTATTTCAGGTATTCCTGTTTCTATCAGAATCCAACAACGTTGTTGCCCGGTAAAGGAGAAATCTCCTTTGATAAATTTTAGTTACTTTCGTTGAAAATATACCATTTATGAAACGCTCCCTATTCATACTCCCTTTCCTTCTATTCACTATCCAGCTGCATTCACAACCGTTGCAGGTTCAATTGGCCATTCAGTCAGGTCTTTGTCTGCCGGTTTTCGATTTCGCTGAAACCAACCTCGAAACGGGGAGTTTTGCACTTCCGGGTTTCACCGGCTCAGTTGAAGCAAAAATGGTTTTAAATAACCATTGGACAGGGTTTATTCAGGGAGGTATAGAATTGAATCCGATCGATGTCGGATTGCTGGGTTATGAAAAAGTACAGGCCGACCCGTTTCTCGAGGACCTCTATATCCGCAGCGATCCATTCAAGGTGATTCACCTGATGGCTGGTCCCGGTTACCAGACCGGCATTGGAAAAAACTTTTCACTGGAAGGCCAGTTGTCTGCAGGGGTATTTTTCTCTTCAACTCCTTACCAGTTATACAAACCTACTTACCAGCTTTTAGGGGATAAATTCTATGAAATCACCCCGGCTAGGGATATCAGTTTCGCTTATGGGGCGAACCTTCGTCTGATGTATGAAGTAACTCCCTGTTATCAGATGGCTTTAACCAACCAGTTTATGCATTCTAAAGCCTCATATGACTTTATGAACGGGCAAACCCTGCGGACTGATGTCAGAAATATCAGCCTGTGGAATATTTCATTTTCATTGATTCTCAGGTTATTTGAAATGAAGGTTTAAAGCCCGGCCTCAAAGCTAAAACAGCCGCGTTTGCGCGCGTCTTACTTTCTGACGCGTGCCCCGGACTTTGATTATCATATTTCGCAAATTCCGCCAGGCATTGGTTGCGCGCGATTCATACAAGAACAGATTGTTTGGGCGCCGAGCCCACTAACACCGTCTTATTTTCTGACGCGTGCCCCGGCCTTTGATCAGTACATTTCTCAAATTCAGCCAGGACAATTTACATCCTGGTATAATTAATTGATGCATTATTTCTTTCATTGAAATTGACATTCAAAAAAAAAGCCCCGGAACACCCGGGGCCTCTTAAATTTAATCAGACCGATGATTAACCATTCATGGAAATCAGGAACTCTTCGTTGGTCTGGGTGTATTTCATTTTATCCTTCAGGAATTCCATGGCTTCCAGCGGATTCATGTCGGCCAGGTGGTTGCGGAGTACCCAGATGCGTTGCAGGGTTTCCTTATCCAGCAACAGGTCTTCGCGACGGGTGCTCGAAGCAACAATGTCAATGGCCGGGTAAATACGCTTGTTCGACAGTTTGCGGTCGAGCTGAAGCTCCATGTTACCGGTTCCCTTGAATTCCTCGAAGATAACCTCGTCCATTTTGGAACCAGTGTCGATGAGGGCGGTTGCAATGATGGTGAGCGAACCTCCGTTTTCGATCTGGCGGGCTGCGCCAAAGAAACGCTTCGGTTTCTGAAGGGCGTTGGCCTCTACCCCACCCGACAGAACTTTGCCTGATGCAGGAGAAACGGTATTGTAAGCCCTTGCCAGACGGGTAATCGAGTCGAGCAGGATTACCACATCGTGACCACATTCGGTCATACGTTTTGCCTTTTCAAGCACGATGTTGGCGATCTTCACGTGGCGGTCGGCCGGTTCATCGAAGGTGGATGCAATCACCTCCGCTTTTACACTGCGGGCCATATCGGTTACCTCTTCAGGCCTTTCATCAATCAACAGTACAATAAGGTAAGCTTCCGGATGGTTGTATGCGATGGCATTGGCGATCTCTTTCAGCAACACCGTTTTACCGGTCTTGGGCTGGGCTACGATCAGTCCGCGTTGTCCCTTGCCAATGGGTGAGAAAAGGTCAATCACCCTGGTCGAAAGGTTGGAACCCGGGTGACCGGTCAGATTGAATTTCTTTTCAGGGAAAAGCGGAGTAAGGTAATCGAAGGGAATGCGGTCGCGCACTTCATCGGGCGTACGTCCGTTGATCAGTTCTACCTTGATCAGAGGAAAATACTTCTCCCCTTCTTTCGGCGGGCGGATGGTTCCTCGAACGGTATCGCCGGTTTTCAAGCCAAAAAGTTTGATTTGTGACTGTGAAACATAAACATCGTCGGGTGAATTCAGGTAATGATAATCGGATGAACGGAGGAATCCGTAACCATCGGGCATAATTTCAAGCACACCGTCACTCGAGATAAAACCATCAAACTCCCAGGTATATTCATCGCGTTTGCGTTCGGGGAACCTGGGCTGACGGGGATTGTTGAATTCGCGTGAATACCGGTCACCATTCGGCCTGAATGGCTCGGGATCGCTGTACCGTTCAACGGGTGGTGGTGGTGGAGGCAATGGATTCTGAAACTCTTCGGCAGGCATTGGCTGTGGAATTTCCACTTCTGTAACCGCTGGTTCAATTACCGGAACATCCTCAACAATGACATCTTCGATGTCTTCAATAATGGGTTCTGAACTAAGCCGGATGGCTTCTTCATCGATGTGATCGCTTTTTGAAACCGGAGGAAGGTTCCTGTTCGGATTGGGGGTCTGTTCGCGTTTTGGACGGCCCCTCCTGGGTTTATCCTGTTTGCCGGCAAATGGCTCTTTTGCCGGAATAGCCGGAGTAGCCGGAACTGAAGCTACCACTGGTGCAGGTTCTTTTACAACCTCCGGTTTTTCTATAGCTGGTGTAGTGGCCGCTGTGGCTGCAGTTGTTGGATTGGATGAAGCTATCGGGCTTCCCTGTGTGCTTTTGTCAAACTTGGGTTTGCCTTTGGCAAAGCGTTCGTCGGGTAGACGCTGACGCTTAAACTTGTTTTCACGGGCAGCTTTTTCTTTCTCCAGCATTTCCCTTGATGGGTTTAATGCCTGAAAATCAAGTATCTGGTAAACCAGATCCTGTTTCTTTAATGAATCATACCTGGGAATGCTCAACCCACGGGCAATGTCTTTCAACTCCTCAATTGGCTTGTTGTTAAGCTCAATAATATCGTACATAAAAAATGATTGATTTGTGATCTGAATAAATGATCGGAAATAATAAGATTAATAAAGGATTCCGCACTCCGGAATGATCCGGTTACCTCTGCTTAAACTAAAAAGTACTGAGAGAATAATTGAGAGCGGGATTGAATTGTTTTTGAAGGAGCAAAGATACAATTATTTAATCGGAAATTAAAAGCTTTATTTTTTTAGTTATTTATCGGGTTAAAGCAGGAGTTTTTCTTCAGTCAATATTTTGTCATTAAGGGACTGTTTAAAATTTTTAATTCCATATTCAATAGGCAGATGTAAAATTAACGAAAAAAGGGGGGTGTGGTTTTTTTTTTTGAAAGCCCCCCCCCCCCCCCCCCCCGGGGCGGGGGGGGCCCCCCCCCCCCCCATTTTTTTTTTATTTTAAAATTTCCCCCTAAATTTCCTATTTTTTCCATATCAATCTGTCTTAGATTCAAAAAAAAACCTGTAGGTTTGCCCTGTAAAATCAATTAAAATCATAGTTATGAAACATACTGCATTTAGTGCACTTCATGAAGAATCGGGCGCTAAAATGGTTGAGTTTGCCGGGTTTTATATGCCGGTTCAATACGAAGGTTTACTTGCTGAGCACGAAACCGTGCGAAAAGCGGTGGGCGTTTTTGATGTATCGCATATGGGTGAGTTCTGGGTTAAAGGCCCGAAAGCGCTAGAATTCGTTCAGTGGGTAACCTCCAACGATGCTTCGAAACTAACGGACGGTAAAGTGCAGTACAGTTGCTTTCCCAACGACAAAGGCGGTATTGTGGATGATTTGCTGGTTTACCGTGTCAATGCAGAAACCTACCTCCTGGTGGTGAATGCCGCCAATATTGACAAGGACTGGGCATGGGTAAACAGCCAGAATAAAATGGGTGCTACCTTATACAATGCTTCAGATGAAATTTCACAACTTGCCATTCAGGGTCCTCTTGCTCTGAAAGCCATGCAGAAACTGACCGACACTTCCGTAACAGATATGGAGTATTATACGTTTAAAAAGCTTGATTTTGCAGGTGTAAAGGATATAATCTTCTCAACAACAGGCTACACCGGTGCCGGTGGTTGTGAAATCTATTTCGCCAACGAAGATGCTCCTAAAATATGGAAAGCGGTATTTGAAGCGGGCGCAGAATTTGGCATTAAGCCGATCGGCCTGGGTGCCCGCGATACCCTCCGCCTCGAAATGGGCTTTTGTCTTTACGGCAACGACATCAACGATACCACCTCCCCCATCGAAGCCGGCCTTGGCTGGATAACCAAATTCAGCGATGAAAAAGAGTTCATCAACAAAGCCGCCCTGCTCAAACAGAAAAATGAAGGAGTCAGCAAAAAGCTCGTTGGCTTCGAAATGATTGACAAGGGAATCCCGCGTCAGCATTATGCCATCCTCGATGCCAGCGGCAGTGCGGTTGGTGAAGTAACCTCAGGTACCCAGTCACCCTCGCTGAAGCAGGCCATAGGAATGGGGTATGTCCCTACCGCTTTCGCCAAACCCGATACCGAAATTTTCATCAGCATCCGCGATAAGGCCTTGAAAGCGAAGGTGGTGAAGCTACCTTTCTACAAGGGCTAGAGAGAATGGAAACCAGCCAGAACCACTCCCTGGAAGTCATCCTCAGCCCCGCCCTGTATCCATACAGAACAACTGTCGGACGACACATCACGGTGGTGATTGATGTTTTGAGATTTACCACTTCGCTGATCTCAGCCTTCGACAATGGGGTTAAATCCGTTATTCCGGTGGCTTCCCTTGAGGAAGCTGAGCATTTGAAGCAACAGGGATTTCTGGTAGCTGCCGAGCGGGAGGGCCTTAAACTTCCTTTTGCCGATTTTGGCAATTCAGCCACGGATTTCAATACGTCGGAAATCGCAGGCAAAACCATCGCCTATTCCACGACCAACGGCACTGTTGCCATGAAACTGGCTGCTGAAAATGGACCTGTTGTTGCCGCCGCATTTACCAATCTTCCTGCGGTGGCGGCATGGCTGGAAACCTTTGATGAAAATGTGGTGATTCTCTGTTCCGGGTGGAAAAACCTCCCCGGCACCGAAGATACCCTCTGCGCAGGCGCACTGGTTGAATTACTGGCTCAGAACGGAGATTTCAGTATTGTATGCGATTCGGCCCTGATGGCCCTGGCGTTCTGGGAAAAGTCAAAACCTGATCTCAGAAATATTGTTACAAATGCTTCCCATTACCTGCGACTGATCGGGCTGGGTGTGGATCCCCTGCCCGATTATACCCTGAGCACCGGCATTTCCGAAGCGCTGCCTGTTTTTGAGAATGGCCGCATCACCAATAAAAGCCATGGCAATTAACCAAATCAATCATTTGTTGTTGTAGAAGATTGTATGTATTCCTGACTTTTACCACAATGGCCATATTGTATTCTGACAGCAATCAAACAGCATCCATCGAACCCCAGGTAGCAGAGTTCAGATTTTTGCTTGAACAATTTGCCGATCTGAAGATCATGCGGTACCGGGTGCCCGGTTTTGACCTACTCACACTGAAGCAGAAGATGCTGGTTTATTACCTCAGCCAGGCTGCACTGGCCGGACGGGATATTCTATTTGATCAGAATTATAAGTACAACCTGGCCATTCGCCGGACCCTCGAAAACATTGTTGAGAACTATAAGGGTGACCGCAATTCCGATGATTTTCAAAGATTTATGGTCTATACCAAACGGGTATGGTTCAGCAACGGAATTCACCATCACTATTCCAAAGACAAATTCTTTCCTGAAATCAGCACGGAATACTTCGAAACCCTGATAAGGGAAACCCAGGGCGGAGAATTCCCTTTACGCAATGGTCAAACCCTGGATGAATTCATCTCTGAAATCACTCCTGTTATTTTCGATCCCTCCATCGCCCCCAAAGCAGTAAGCCAGGAAGCAGGTAAAGACCTGTTGTTGAATTCAGCCTGTAACTTTTATGAAGGTGTAAATGAAAAAGAAGCAGTTGATTTCTATAAATCAATGAGTCACATTGAGGTCGATACACCACTTTCATATGGACTCAACAGCAAACTGGTAAAGAAAAACGGGGTCATCACCGAGGAAGTCTATAAAATTGGTGGTCTGTATTCCGGGGCCATCGGACAGATTGTATTCTGGCTGAATAAATCTGCCACCGTTGCAGAGAACCAGCATCAGCAAAAGGTCATTGAATCCCTTGTAAAGTATTACGAAACCGGTGACCTGACTACATGGGATGAATACAATGTGCTCTGGGTGAAGGACGTGGATTCACACATTGATTTTGTGAATGGATTTATTGAAGTTTACGGCGATCCCCTGGGAATAAAGGCAACATGGGAGAGTATCGTCAATTTTAAGGATCTGGTAGCCACCCGGCGGGCAGAAACAATCAGTTTGAATGCACAATGGTTTGAAGACCATTCTCCGGTAAATCCTGAATTCAGAAAAGCAGTTGTTAAGGGTGTTTCGGCAAAGGTGATCACCGTGGCCCAGCTTGGGGGTGACTGTTATCCATCGACGCCCATCGGCATCAATCTGCCGAATGCCGACTGGGTACGCAAGGAGCACGGCTCCAAATCAGTCAGCATTGAAAACATTACCTATGCCTACGATCAGGCTTCCTTGGGTAATGGAATGATTGAGGAATTTGCCGGTTTTCCGGAAGAAATTGCACTGGCAAAAAAATACGGAAACCTGGCCGGCAACCTCCACACTGATCTTCATGAGTGCCTGGGTCATGGCTCAGGACAGCTGATGCCGGGAACGCGGGGCGATGAACTGAAAAACTACGGTTCACCGTTGGAGGAAGCCCGTGCCGACCTGTTTGCCCTCTATTACATTGCCGATCCGAAGATGATGGAACTTGGTCTTTACGACAATGAAGGAGTTTACAGGGCAGAGTACAACAGCTATATCCGCAACGGTCTGATTACTCAGTTAACCCGCATTGAGCCCGGTAAAACCATTGAACAGGCGCATATGCGTTGCCGTCAGTTAATTGCTGCATGGAGTTATGATCTGGGTAAGGAGAACGGCGTTATCGAAAAACTTTTCCGGGAAGGAAAAACATACGTGAAAGTAAATGATTATCAGGCTCTTCGCTCCCTGTTCGGGCAAATGCTGGCAGAAATACAGCGGATCAAATCGGAAGGCGATTTCAATGCCGGCAGGAATCTGGTGGAAAAATATGCCGTAAGAGTTGATCAGGTGCTTCATGCAGAAGTGCTGGAGCGCTTCAGAAGGTTAAACGTTGCACCTTACGGGGGATTTATCAATCCGGTATTTATACCGGAGAAAGAGGGTGAAAATATCACCGACGTTGAGATCGGGTATCCTGAAGAATACACGGAACAGATGCTTGATTATTCGAAGAATCATTCATTTTTGCCAACATACAAATGATTTTAATTTTCCCAAACGGGAATTTGAATTCTGCTTCAATTATTTACGATTGAGAATTAACAAGCAACCATGACAAAACAAACACTGCTTTTTATCGTATTGATTTTCATCAGCTTCACCGGGCTTTTCGCCCAGACCGAAGTGGATGAACGTGCCATGATCTCTTACCGGAAAGGACTCGGATTTAATGCGCCCGACAGCCTGTTTGGGTTAAATATCCGGTTCAGGATGCAAAGCCGGGCCGGATTTAACTTCGATGAAGACATGAACATAGAATCAATAGACGCCAGGGTAAGCCGCCTGAGGCTCAGGTTCGATGGTTATATGATGAACGAAAAACTCACCTATTACATTCAGCTGTCATTCTCCCGGGGTGACCAGGACTGGGACAATACCCATGTTCCGAATGTGGTGCGCGATGCCATGGTATACTATCATTTTAATAAGAAGTTTTACATGGGTTTCGGTCAGGGAAAACTTCCCGGAAACCGGCAACGGATCATCTCAAGCGGACAGCAACAGATTTATGACCGTTCAAATGTAAATGCCAATTTCACTCTCGACAGGGACTTCGGACTTTTCGCCTATTATTCCAACAAAGCAGGTGATCTGCATTATAACCTCAAAGGCGCTATATCAACCGGAGATGGCCGCAACCAGCTAACGACCGACAAGGGACTGGAATATACCGGCAGAATAGAATTATTACCATTTGGGAAATTTCAAAATGACGGAGATTTTTCGGAGGGGGATCTTGAGTTTGAAGCCACACCCAAATTATCGTTGGGGGGAGGCGTTTCATTCAATGAAAATGCCATACGCACCCGTGGTACCATTGGCACCGAACTCTACGATAACCGGGATATGAAATCAGTATTTGCCGATATGGTACTCAAGTACCGCGGCTGGGCTTTATCGTCTGAATACATCAGCAGGGCAACTCCTGAATCGGCTTTTACTTATAATGAGCTTGATTCAACACAAATGGCTTATGTAGTAACCGGAAACGGCATTGATACACAGATAAGTTATTGCTTCCGCAATTATTGGGAAATAGCAGCAAGATACTCCGTCGTTACACCGGCTACAGAAATCAGAACTGCTGCAATGCGCGACTCGTTTTACATCATCGGAGTCAATAAATATCTCCGCAAACATCTGACTAAATTCCAGGGTTTTGTTGGATATAGAACGCAGGAAACCTACAATAAAGCCATCCCCGGTAAAAATAATTATCTGCTGGTACTCCAGGTCGAGTTGGGAATTTGAAGCAGGATGTCAGAGGTCTGAAGTCAGAAGTCGGAAAGAAGAGGAAGTATGAAGTGAAGTAAGAGGTAAGAGACTGAGAGACGAAGAGACTGAGAGACGAAGAGACTGAGAGACGAAGAGACTGAGAGATCAAGAGACTGAGAAAAAGCAAATCCTATCAGCTATTTCGCTCCATGCCCTGAGCCCGGCGGGCGGGGGGCTCAGTGTGACAGGGAAGGGGTTGTCTTTAGAAATCAGACATTAGAAATTAGAATTTACGCTGGTGGCGGCTAAAAGGGACGGGACGCACTTGACTCGCTCAGTGTGACAGGGAAGAGGGATTGTCTTTAGAAATCAGACATTAGAAATTAGAAATTCTACCATGCCCTGAGCCCTGTGCTCTGAGCCTGAGCCCTGTGCCCTGCGCTAAAAGGGACGAGGGACGCACTTCGACTCCGCTCAGTGTGACAGGGAAGAGGGATTGTCTTTAGAAATCAGACATTAGAAATTAGAAATTCTACCATGCTCTGAGCCCTGTGCCCTGAGCCCTGAGCCCTGTGCCCTGAGCCCTGTGCTAAAAGGGACGAGGGACGCACTTCGACTCCGCTCAGTCTGACAGGGAAGAGGGATTGTCTTTAGAAATCAGACATTAGAAATTAGAAATTCTACCATGCCCTGAGCCCTGTGCCCTGAGCCCTGAGCCCTGTGCCCTGAGCCCTGCCCTGAGCCCTGAGCCCTGTGCCCTGTGCCCTGTGCCCTGTGCCTTAGTGTCCGCAGGAGCAGCCACCGCATCCTCCGAAACTATCCTCTTCTTCAGAGCCGGTTCCGCAACTGCCTGTATCACAGCTACCTGTATCGCAACTTCCTGTTCCGCAGCCACCATTTACGTTGTATTTAACCTGAAATCCTTCCTGAAACCAGGCCTGAACACCGCCGGCAACATAACCGACATTTTCAAATCCCTGGTGATGAAGCAGGTTGGCTGCCTTGAAACCACTGGTTTCATCGTATCCGCCTGTAATATAGAATGGTTCCGTCTCCATCCACTGGAGTTTTTCGAGTAATTGAAGTAAAGTCACCTGGGTGGATTCTATTCCATCATAAGCAACTACACTATAGCCTTCTTCATCAATAATATCAATGAAAACAGCTCCTTCTGAAACTTTCTGATAAGCCTCTGCTGGCTGAAGTTTTTGTATTTCCGGCATTATATTTTAGTTTTATAAATCGGGTGCAAAGGTATCGGATTATTCAATCGAACAGGAATGTAAATGCAGAAATCAACATAGAAAAGTAATTCTTGATCAGCGGGGACTAGCCCGTTCTTTCTATGTTGTAAAAATGTCATGAATATCCTTAGATTAACTTCCGGCCGGTTTATCTGTTATAATATTAATATTAATCGACTTTTAAGAGACTGTTTAAATTTTGTTAAACTCAAGAACAGACCCGTCCCTGCCCATCCGGCCAGGTACGGGTCTGTTGAAAATGGAATTAAAAATCTAAACAGTCTCTGAGAAATTGCATAATAGATATTGTACCAATGAATTTCGCAAATATTAACTTTACCGCAAAATAAACCTGATGCCGACATCTGTAAAAAAGACCTTTCCGGTAACCGGACTTAGTTGTGCATCATGCGCCATCAGCGTTGAAAGCATGCTAAAAACCCGCGAAGGCGTGATCGATGCAACGGTTAACTATGCAGATTCCACTGCCCGGGTAGAGTTCGTTCCGGAAACGGCTGATGTGGCAGGTTTCAAGTCGGCTATTCAATCCATAGGATACGATCTGTTGATTGAAGATGAAGGGGTCGATCTGCAGCAGGAATTGCAGCAAACCCATTATAAAACACTCAGAATAAATACCATATGGGCATCCGCACTGGCATTGCCCGTGATGGTCATGTCCATGTTCTTCATGGAACTTCCATATGTGAACATCTTCATGTTGGTGCTTACCACCCCGGTAATTGCGTGGTTCGGTCGCAGCTTTTTTATCAATGCCTATAAACAAGGCATACACGGCAAAGCCAACATGGATACCCTGGTAGCTCTCAGCACGGGAATCGCTTATCTGTTCAGCATCTTTAATATGGCATTTCCTGAAATATGGCACAGGCAAGGCATGCACCCTCATGTATATTTTGAAGCCGCAGCGGTGGTAATTGCGTTTATCATGCTTGGAAAGGTATTGGAAGATAGGGCAAAATCCAACACCTCTTCGGCGATCAGGAAACTGATGGGCATGCAACCAAAAACAGTCAGTTTGATAGATGACAGCGGGGAGGAGACTGAAATTGCCATTGCTATGGTTAAACCGGGGGATAAACTGTTGGTTAAACCCGGCGACAGGATTCCGGTGGATGGCGAAATTATTTCAGGATCCTCATTTATCGACGAAAGTACCATAACCGGGGAATCACTGGCAGTGGAAAAAGAAAAAGGAGCCGGCGTATTTGCAGGAACCATGAACCAGAAGGGAAGCTTTGTCTTTGTTGCACAAAAAGTGGGTGGCGATACCATCCTGGCCCGGATAATTAAAATGGTTCAGGAAGCACAGGGAAGTAAACCGCCCGTGCAGAAGCTGGTGGACAAAATCGCAGGTATATTCGTTCCGGTTGTGATGGCAATCTCGCTGATCAGCTTCGCCATCTGGATGATCTGGGGTGGTGAAAATGCCCTGACCCAGGCTTTGCTGGCTATGGTTTCGGTGCTGGTAATAGCCTGTCCCTGCGCCCTGGGACTGGCAACACCCACTGCCATCATGGTCGGTATGGGCAAAGGCGCCGAAAGCGGCATCCTGATCAAAGATGCAGAAAGCCTTGAAACCGCCTGTAAGGTAAATGTGGTGATACTCGATAAAACCGGCACCATTACTGAAGGAAAACCTGTAGTTACTGACATTGAATGGCTTGTCCCCGAAATGGAACAGGCTGCTTTGGAACAAATCCTGTATTCGATTGAGTCGCAATCAGAACATCCACTGGCAGAAGCAATTACAGCATCACTGAAGACCGATGCGGCTGATCGCGCGCTTCCTGACAAATTCGAAAGCATTACGGGTAGTGGTGTGATTGCTAAATATCAGCAAACAACTTTCCTGGCAGGTAATAAAAAGCTACTAGACAAGTACATGGTTAATATCCCTGAAAGGCAAATGAACCAGATCAATGCCTGGCAGGATGAAGCGAAAACAGTAATATGCTTTGCCCGGAATACGGAACTGCTTGCGATGATTGCCATTGCCGACAAGATTAAAGATACTTCGGCCGATGCCATCCGCAGCTTACAACAGCAGGGAATTGAGGTATACATGCTTACCGGTGACAACCTGCAGACAGCTAAAGCAATTGCAACCAGGGCCGGAATACAGAATTTCAGAGCCACTGTTATGCCTGAGGAGAAAGCAGCTTTCGTCGAAACATTGCAAAAACAGGGAAAAGTTGTAGCGATGGTTGGTGATGGCATCAACGATTCACACGCATTGGCGCAGGCCGACGTGAGCATAGCCATGGGTAAGGGTTCCGACATTGCCATGGATGTGGCAAAAATGACCATTATATCATCCGACCTTCTGCTGATCTCCAAAGCAATCCACTTATCGAAACTTACGGTGAACACGATTCATCAGAACCTTTTCTGGGCATTTATATATAATCTCATCGGAATTCCCATCGCGGCAGGCATCCTTTATCCGGCATGGGGATTTATGTTAAATCCGATGATTGCCGGGGCTGCCATGGCTATGAGTTCGGTTTCAGTGGTCACCAACAGTCTGAGGCTGAAAACAAAGAAGCTGTAGAGTTCCCGATCGCTTAGTCTGAATATAAGGTCAACCGGCATTAAACCTCCTTCCGGGAAAACCAGCGGTTATGCAGTACCATAGCTTTCCATTCTCCCTCAAACTTTCTGCTGGCATAGCTCTTTAGGGCAGTTGAGTTTAAGTCCGGCCATCCCGGAAAGTGTGAATCATATAATTCATTTACATAGTTGTGTAACTCGTTTTATCCTCCCGGGCAAGACCTTTGCAGCGTTATAAATATTCATTTCGCACTAAATACTACTAAAATGAAAAAATTATTGCTGGTACTTCTGGGCTTTGCATTTGCACTCAGTATGAATGCACAAACGGCCGACAAAAAATGGAACCTTGGTTTACATGGCGGTGCCATACAATACAACGGAGACCTGGGGAATGATTTCTATAAAACCGATCAGGCCTTTTATGGTTTTGGTGGCCTGTCGCTGACCAGATTGGTGGGCAACCGACTTGATATCTCTCTTCTGATGACCAAAGGTGAAACCGGGTATATGGGTGAGGATAGTCATTTTCGCCAACAGCTTACTACGGGAACAATAAATTTCAGGTTAAACCTTATTGGTGCTGATTACTTTGTCAGGCCATATATATTTGCAGGCGGTGGGATAATGATGTTTTCCAATTTAATAGAAGGCGAAGACAATGTTGAAAATTTTGACTTCGCAGCGCCTTCGTTTGGCGCCGGACTTAATCTGAGATTGGGTAAAGCAGTCACTTTAAACCTGCAGGAAACTTTCATGTATTCAACAAGTGATGGGAAAGATGATTTTGTAAAAAATTCAAATGACTTCTTTTTGCACCATTCAGTCGGCTTAACATTTAATTTCGGTAAGAAAAGCGATGCTGACGCCGACGGAATAGCTGACCGATTGGACAAATGCCCCGAGACCCCCGCCGGAGTTACGGTGGATGAAACAGGTTGTCCCATCGATGCCGATAAAGATGGCGTAGCCGATTACCTTGACAAATGCGACAACACACCGGCCGGTATCCAGGTTGATCAGTTGGGCTGTCCGCTTGATGAAGACAAGGATGGTGTCCCCGATTACAAGGACAAATGTCTTAAAACGAATCAGGGTATAAAAGTGGATGCCAATGGTTGCGCAATAGATGCTGATAACGACGGTGTAACCGACCAACTTGACAAATGCCCGAATACACCGGCTTCGATACAGGTTGATCAGAGTGGATGTCCGCTCGACGAAGATAAAGACGGCGTTGCCGACTACCTGGATAAATGCCCTCAAACTCCTGTTAAGGCCAGCGTGGATGAATCCGGTTGTACCCTTGATACCGACAAGGATGGCATACCCGATTATCTGGATAAATGTCCTACCATCGCCGGAATAAAGGAAAACCAGGGATGTCCTGAGTTGACAAAAGAAGTCAAGACTTTATTCCAGAAAGCACTGCAGGGAATCAAGTTTGATACCGGCAAGTCAACCATTAAACCGGTTTCTTTCCCAATCCTGGATGCTGTGGTAAAGGTAATGGTTGAAAATCCTACCTATAAGCTCATCATTGGCGGCCATACCGACAATGTAGGTGCCGAAGGAATGAATATGACCCTTTCTAAAAATCGTGCTGAAGCAGTCTCGGTTTACCTGATCGGCAAAGGCATTAGTCCTGAGCGCATTTCAGCTACAGGTTATGGTCTTACCCAACCGGTAGATGACAACAGCACTGCTGCCGGTCGTACCCGCAACAGGAGGGTTGAACTCAGTGTTGAGTTTATTGAAAAGGTAACAGTTCCTGTTAAGAAATAAACTTCCGTTTAAAAAATTGAAGGAGGCTGCTCTGGTAACGGAGCAGCCTCTTTTTATGAAATAACGGATATGTTAACTTTTGATTTTCACTTTCTATAATATGTGAAATGTATAAGTTAATTGAAAAATTATGTAATACCTGGTGCCCTGAAAAATTTCAAATTTGCATAAAGATTTTTGACTCACAACCTAACTAAAATAAACTACAATGAATACTTCAAAAATTAAGGGTAGGTTACTGGCAATGCTAAGTACCATCAACCGGAAATCCGAAACATCAGTCAGCAATGAGCTGATTTATGCAAAGGGGAAAAATAAGGAAGGATTTGAAAAGCTTATGATCCGGTTTGGGAAAAGCGAAGAAGAGTTGCACAGGATGATCGCTGCGCTGAATACATCACTCTAAATATTTCCCGGGTATACGAAAGCAAAGGCAGTCCTGATTCGAACCAGCTCCTGATTGAATTCTACTTTTAAACCAGAAAACAAAAAGGTGACCTGAGTTTCAAATGTGTGAATAATATAACCAATTGCTTTAATTGTATAACGCACACGGGCCTTCTGAGAACCATCTTTGCATTGATTTATACCAGGGCCGGAAACCAGTATTTACGGTCATCTTCAGGTATCATCATCGTTTTCCCTTAAATGCAAGAGCCGGTGTTTAATGCCCGAAATAATAAATATGTTTTATCCGAAGGGCTTGATGAGTTCTTTTCCGGTGTCAGTAAAGCTTACCGGTTTGTTGGCCAGTATTTCAGACAAGCATTTAAACCTCCTTTCCATTTTTCTGAAGTCGTAAACCAATGTTTTGAAATCGGATTAAGGTCACTCACCCTGATAACCTTAACGGGATTTATTATCGGCATTGTGTTTACCAAGCAATCACGCCCGGCACTTGAAGATTTTGGTGCCACTTCCTGGTTGCCTTCCCTGATCGGCATCGCCATTGTCAAAGCATTGGGTCCGCTGGTTACCGCTCTTATCTGTGCCGGTAAGGTTGGGTCGGGAATCGGGGCAGAACTTGGCTCTATGAAGGTAACCGAGCAGATTGATGCAATGGAGGTTTCAGCCATTAATCCATTCAAATACCTGGTGGTTACAAGGGTAACCGCAACCATGATTGCCATCCCCATCCTTTCATTTTACTGCATTTTAGTTGGGTTAATGGGATCATTTGTTAATGTAAGTACTCAGGAATCAACCAGTTTCCTTACCTTTTTTCAAAACTCATTCTCAACCATTCATTTCCTGGATTTATTCACGTCTGTGGTTAAGTCAATCGTTTACGGATTTACCATCGGAATAGTCGGAAGCTACAAAGGATATTACGCTACCTCAGGAACACGCGGTGTTGGTAAAGCAGCCAATCAGGCCGTCGTTATGGCCATGTTTCTGATCTTTATTGAAGAGGTCATCATAGTTCAGATTTCAAACTGGATAAGATTCTTTTAACAATGGAAAAACAATCCTTACCGGCAAAGAACGGGCCTGAAGAACCGGTCATCATCATCAGGGATTTGTACAAATCGTTTGGAGATCTTCATGTATTAAAGGGCGTGGATTTAACAGTTTTCAAAGGGGAAAACGTTGCAGTACTTGGCAAGTCAGGTAGCGGAAAATCTGTGTTAATAAGAATTCTGGTAGGTTTGCTCAAACCGGATAAAGGTGAAGTCACTGTATTGGGTCACCAGGTGAATAACCTTCCTGAAAATGAATTGAATGCATTACGCCTGCGCGTAGGCTTTTCCTTTCAGAGCAGTGCTCTTTACGACAGTATGAGTATCCGTCAGAATCTTGAATTTCCGCTTAAAATGAACATTAAGAATATTAGCAAACAGGAAATTGACAAATCAGTAAAAGAAGTGCTGGAAGCTGTTGGACTGGAGGATAAAATCGATCAGATGCCCGCCGATCTTTCAGGAGGTCAGCGTAAACGAATCGGGATTGCCCGAACCCTGATCCTGAAACCTGAAATCATGCTGTACGATGAGCCGACATCCGGCCTTGATCCCATCACCAGCAGCGAGATCAATAAACTTATTAACCTGGTACAGGAGCAATACAATACCAGTTCCATCATCATCACACACGACCTGACCTGTGCCAGAGACACCGGCGACCGCATAGCCATGTTTGAAGATGGCAGGTTTAATAAAACAGGGAAATTTGAGGAAGTGTTTAATGATACCGATGAACAGGCAAATAGTTTTTACAATTACAACTTTATACAATAAGTCATGAGCAAGCCAACCAATAAAAGGGCCGTTATCGTAGGCATTTTTGTCACTTTGGGACTCATTTTTCTTTTAACAGGCATTCTCGTCATAGGAGACCTGCATCAGACATTTATCAGAAAAATAAAAGTGGTAACACTGTTTGATGATGTGAGCGGTCTACAGGTAGGCAATAACATCTGGTTTTCCGGCGTGAAGATAGGATCGATCAGCAGCCTTGAGTTTTACGCGCAAACAAAGGTTAAGGTGGTGATGAAACTGGAAGAAAAGGCACAGCAGTATATCCGAAAAGATGCATTTGTGAAGCTCAGCACCGACGGCCTGATCGGGAACAAAATTCTGATTATTTACGGAGGTTCCGCGAGATCACCCCAGGTCGAAGAAGGGGATACCCTGAAGGTGGAGAAGACCTTTACTTCAGAAGACATGATCAACACCCTTCAGGAAAACAATAAAAATTTCCTTGCCATCACCAATGATTTTAAGTTGATCAGCGCAAAGCTTGCCAAAGGAGAGGGAACTGTGGGTAAATTATTGAACGATAATGCTGTTTATACGCAACTTGAAGCAACTACCCTTTCACTGCAGCAGGCTTCCGACAAAGCACAGAAACTGATCAGCGCACTGACCACCTTCAGTGAGGGTCTCAATCAAAAAGGGACGTTGGCAAACGAGCTTACTACAGATACGGTTGTTTTTAATTCCCTGAAAATGTCAGTCTTACAACTGCAGCAAATATCAGACACTGCAGGCATTTTTGTGAACCAGTTAAAAAAAGCAGCCAGTAACCCCAATACGGCCATTGGCGTAATGATGTACGACGAAGAATCGGGCGCAAGAATCAAACAGACCATTAAAAATCTGGAAGCCGGTTCACAGAAGCTGGATGAAGACCTGAAGGCGGCTCAGAGCAACTTTTTACTCAGAGGCTATTTCAAACAACAGGAAAAAGATAAGAAAAAAGAACAGAAGTAAATAAAAAGAACTCTGTATCTAAAAAACCAAAAAAAATGATAACCGAAAAAACCAATACAGACGTTTCAGGCCAGCCCAAAACGGAGGCAACACCTCCGCAGGCCGGGTATAACACGCTGAAAGGCGGCGACCCTTATGGCAGCATTTACCAGTGTCCTGATCAATGCGAAGGGAGTAAAACCTACGAGCAACCGTTGAATTGCCCGTTTTGCAATAAAAAAATGATTTTGGTTGCTCAGAATAAATAAAATAAAGGGAGGTTCAATATGATGAATTTACTTGAAGTGCAGATCATGGGTATCGGCATGGGCTGGGGCATCGTACTCATACTGGCTGTGTTTGTTATTGCAGTGGGAGTATACGTTAAACTCAGAAAATACAATAAGAAATACTAAACACACCTGTTGTCTGCTTCTGTTTTTAAATTGCCGAAACCAATTCCGGAATTATTTCATACCTGCTGACCATCAGCCTGATATCGGTTAGGCAAGGATTTTACGGGTCGTTCGTACCGCACCACATTCTATAACCCCGGAAAAACAGTCCGGCTGCTTACCATTCAATTGATTCATCAGAAAAAGAAGATATCCTGACTTTTATCCGGGGCTATTTCGTTTTTTGCTTCCACCTCTACCCTCTTTTCAGGCCGGAAGGCCAGTGCTTTGGGTCTGCTGCTGGTTTTGAAGATGACATCTGCACTTTGGAGTGGCTCAAAAAAGTTGACAAACAGCTCCAGCCACCGCTCAATCTCCTGTGAACCCAGTTGATAGTTGATCTTCAGCCCATCAATCTCTCCATTGATCAGCCCAACGCTGCGCAACTCTTTCAGATGCTGCGAAACTGTGCTTCGGCTCAGCGGCAGGTTGTCGGAAATATCCCCCGATATACAGGTTTTGGTTTCAGACAGGTGTTGCAGGATCGCCAGCCTGGCAGGATGCGAAATAACCCTGGCAAACCGGGCAAGTTCCTTATAGCTATCCTTAAATTCCTTCGACTTGTTCATAAGCTTATTTCTAAGGTCGTAAAATTACGACATTAATTGAATAACAATGCAAACAGTACATTTTTTTATAGAATAATTCAAATCTTAAAACGCCCTTCCGAAATCTTTGTAAAAAGTCTCGGAATAATGGAATATTGGAATGATGGAAGATTGGAAGATTGGAATGATGGAACGATGAATTTGGATATTGGAAACCTGCCTGCGAGCTGGTTGGTTAGAAATTAGAAAAATGAAATCCGCCACCGTGTAATAATAACGGGGTGTAAAGACGCGATGATCGCGTCTCTGAGCGACAAACAAAGAGATGGGATGATGGAACGATGGCCCTTCGACTTTGTTCGACAAGAACTCACCAACCACCGCTCAGGGTGACAGAATGCAAGGAGGAAACTATGGAAAAGGGGCCCTTCAACTGGTCCTGTTTGCATGATGCAAAGCGTCACCAATTGAGTGTAATCTCGCAAGCCTGGTATTAAAATCCAATGTTACCTGAAAACAGCTTTCACTGCGTTGCATCGGGTAGACTTTAGACTTTAGGCTTTAGACCCCGCCTGCCGGTCTGCCCGCCTCAGGGGGGCGGGCAGTTTTGAGCCTGGACTAATGTCAGTTTACCTTTCTTTTTTCCTGAAATACTTATGAATTAATGAAACAATCTCATCTTTGCTGACAGGTTTTGAAATATAATCGTTGCAGCCCGCTTCTATTGCCTTTTCTCTGTCGCCCGAAAGGCCAAAAGCAGTCTGAGCTATGATGACCACAACTTTGTTGAATTGGCGGATTTGATGTGTGGCTTCATAACCATTCATACCCGGCATTTGAATATCCATCATAATTAAATCGATGTCCGGGTTATTGCGGCAAATTTCAACGGCTTCATTGCCTGTTTTAACTTTAATGATCTCCCTGCTAAACTCTCTGACGCTGATTGAAATCAGCAGCTCTGATGTTTCATCATCCTCGGCAATTAATATTTTTAGTCCCGCAACTTCAGGATTGTCAAGATTCTTTTCGTTATGCGCCGGAACAGTTTTTCCAACTACTGTTTTTTCTTCAGATTCAGTTTTGTATGGTAACGTGAAATAAAAGGTTGTGCCAATACCTTCTTCGCTTTCTACCCAAATTCTGCCGCCAAGCATCTCCACATAAGCTTTTGAAATCGACAAGCCCAATCCTGCTCCCTGTCGGGCCATTTTATCGGAAATATCAGCCTGTATAAAACGCTCAAAAATTGCTTCCTGCCTCTCTTTGGGTATGCCAATGCCTGTATCTTTCACGAAAAATTCAATGTCATTCCCCTTTCGTTCATATCCAAATTCAATGGTACCTTCCTCGCTGAATTTAATGGCATTTTTAACAAGATTGGTGAGAATTGAATAGAATTTCTCATTGTCTGTCCTGACCATGGCTTCTTTCGCCGGCAAGGATTTTTTACAGAGAAGTTGCATTCCTTTTTCTTCAACCTGGAGTTTAAAGAAGGAATAAATGAAATCGATTTTCTCATTTATATCAGTTTCCTGAATATGAATGTTCATCAAACCGGCCTCGATTTTTGAAATATCAACAATATCGTTAATTATACTGAGCATACGGGCGCCGCTTTTCTCTATAATTCTAATATATTGTTGCTGCTGGTCACCGGTAAGCCCAGGTTCTTTCAATAATTCTGAAAAGCCTAAAATGCCATTCATTGGTGTGCGGATTTCATGGCTCATATTGGCAAGAAATGCTGATTTCAGGCGGTCACTTTCTTCGGCATGTTCTTTGGCTTTAATTAGTTCCTGCTCTGCAATTTTACGTCCTGAAATGTTTTCATGCATAATAACAAAACGCTCGGGCCTGCCAATACTATCGTTTAACGGGAATATCAATGCGCGAATCCAGAGCGGAATATCGGGTGCTTCTGCAATAGCATCATGTGCGTTGAAATAGAGATCAGGTAAATGAACGATCTCGCCATTTTGGACCCGGGAAACTAAATTCCCCAATTCAGTGCTTTTACTTTTTAAATCATCAAAAATTGAAAATTCCGGTGGAGGAACAATACCAAAGAGCTCAATAAATGCAGAATTTCCACTAATGGTATGCCCACCTTTATCTACTACCTGAATTGACAATGGATTGTTCTCAATAATATCATTTAACAATGCTTCTGCATTTTTGCGCTCCGTAATGTTTTCATGCATCAAAACTATTTTATCGGGATTTCCTTCAATATCATTTAGTGTGAAGCCAAGGGCTTTGACCCATAATGGAGAATCAGGAAATGAAGGGTCGACATCATGAACATTATAGTATGAATCAGGAAAGTAAACAACTTCTCCTTTTTTAATCCGTTCAAATAATTTTCCAAATCCGAGTGCCAACAATTGAGGGTCTTTTAAAACTGAATAGCCGGAAGGAAGATCTACCCCAAAAAGTTTGGTATGTGCCGGATTTACCTGAATCGGATAACCTTCCATATCCAGTATCTGAACTGACATTGGATTTTTTTCAATAATTTCCTTAAAAATGGATTCCGATAGTTTAGTTTCGGTAAAATCGGAATGAGTGCCAAACAGACGAATGACCTTGCCTTCATTGTTTTTCAAAGAGGCTGCTTTATTGTGTATCCACCGGTAAGTTCCATCCTTATGGCGAAACCTGAAATCAAGGATAAATTGTTCAACCGGTTGTTTCAGATATGAAAGAACAGCATTCTGGCAATACTCCCTTTCATCCGGGTGAAGGTGTTCAACCCATGTATCGAATTCATTTTTCAATTCATCATCTTTATAACCGATTTGTTTTTTCCATTGTTCAGAATAGAAAACTTCATTGGTTTCGACATTCCAATCCCATATTCCCTGTTCAGAAGCTTCGATAACAAGTGCAAAGCGTTCTTCGCTTTTAATCAGTTTTTCTAAATTTTGCTTGCGTTCAGTAATGTCATTAACAGATGTAATAAAAAATAAAGGCTTGCCATCTCTGCTTTTTTGTAGATTGGAAACCACTTCTGAATAAACATTTGATCCGTTTTTATGGATGAATCTTTTCTCAAAATGAATGACCGATTCTTTCCCTTTTAACAAGGGGTCAACAGCTTCGAGTGTTTTTTGAAGATCATCAGGATGCGTAATGTCTTCAAAGTTTTTTGTCTGAAATTCCTCGAACGAATAGCCCAGCATATCACTAAATGCCTTATTCGTTTTCAGAGAGCCATCCACACCTGTGATTGATTTACCAACCGGGGAATTTTCAAAAATGCTTCGGAAAAATTCCTCGCTTTCTTCAGCTCTCAATTTGGCTTTAATGACTTCATTCTCTGCATTTTTGCGTTCAGTGATATCGACATTCGAGCCAATAAAACCTACAATCTGGCCAGAATCATTTTTATAACTTTTTGCCGTTCCAAACACCCACGATATTTTATCGGGGGTTCCAAACCGATATTCGAAGTTCCAGTTTCCATCAGAGGCAACCATATTCAACCAACTACTAAAAACATTTTCCCTGTCTTCCTCATAAATTCCATTCACCCAACCATCACCTAAAGCCTGATTATAAGATAACTGCGCCATCTCGCACCATTTCGGATTGACATAAGTACATTTTCCATTTAAATCGGTCAGGTAAATGCCAACAGAGGTAGATTCGATTAAAACCCGGAATTTTTCTTCGCTTTCCCTCACCTTTTCTTCAGCCAGTATGGCTTCCAATTGACCCGCAGCACGCAGCGATACCAATTTAAGAATCGATGTAGCCAATTCGTTATTATGCATGGGCTTCTGACCAATAACAGCAATCAATCCGATGGGTTTCCCATCAAAATTCCTCAGGGTTGTACCAATATAGCTTTCAGCCTTTATATCTTCAAGCGCAGCATCGTTCGGGAATAAACTGCGTACCGCGTTGGGATAGCAACAGACATGATTGCCTACCACTTCCCCACAGGGTGTATCTTTCAATGTGTACGACACATTAGGGTCAAAATTCCCTTCGTTGTATATGGCAAGTGTTTTGGCAGTGAGCCCGTCACCCTCGAGTAAATCGATACAGACATATTCCATGTCAAGACATTGGGAAAGGTATTTTGCCAGCGATTCAAAGAAATTTTCGTCGGAACCAGGATTACTGATTTGCAACAGAAAAGCCTGTGTATCTTCCAGTAACTTTCGTTCGGTAATCTCACGGAAATTCAAAACGATTGACTCAACACCCGGATATGCCAATAAATTACTGAATGTAGTTTCTACCCAATGCCAGTAGCCAGCTTTGTCAATAAAGCGATATTCAAGGGCTGGGACATAGGTAGGGTCTTCAAATATTTTCCCCAATTCGGATAATACCCTTTGTAAATCATCAGGATGAGTATATTCGGTAGGATTGCCGGAAACTACTTCCGTTTGGCTATAGCCAAACATTTTTTTTGCCGCAGGGCTTATATACTTGAAACTCCCTCCTGCATCAATGAGAACGATACCATCGGGGGCTTTTTCGATAAGCGCCTGGTAGTGCCTCGCTGTTTTTTTTATTTCTTCTTCTGCCAGCTTACGCTCGGAAATGTCGGTGTGGGTACCAACGATTCTGACTGCTTTTCCACTGTCGTTATAAAATGCTTCCGCCCGTGAGAGGATATCTACCCAATGTCCGTCTTTATGCTTCATTTTAAATTCCATCACAAACCGGTCGATTTGTTTTGTAATGAGCTTTTGCTGAAGTTCCCACGATTTCTTTGCATCTTCCGGTTCGGTGGTTTTTTCCCAAACCGAAAAATCATTCGGAAGCTCATGATCCTCGAAACCCAGCATTTTTTTCCATCCGGGAGAGTAATAGATTTCATTGGTTTCAAGATTCCAGTCAAATAACCCATCGTTAGACGCTTTCATTGCCAGCTCAAATCTCTCTTCACTTTCTTTTAATTCAGTTTCAAGTATTTTACGTTTAGAGATATCCACATCCAGGCAAAAAAGCTCTTGTGCATGCCCCGGCACCTTGACAATAGTATGGTGGGATATTACCGGTACAGGTGAACCATCTTTGTGCTTCATAAATAATTCTCCTGATGGAATGGGTTCACCGGACTCAGCCATTTCATGTATTGCTGAAGCTACCACATCTTTCATTTCTGACAGAACTATCAGATCCAGAATATTGGTACCAATAGCCTCCTGCTGGGTGTACCCATATAGATTTTCAGATGCTTTATTCCAGAATTGGGTAATACCATCGGGTCCATACCCCTGAACAGCCACGGCTTCAATACTCTCCATCAGGTTTCGAAACCTTACTTCGCTTTCTTCGGCTTTTTCTTTGGCTTGCCGCAGTTGTTCTTCGTTGTGTTTTCGTTCGGTAATATCCTGCGCCGCTCCCCACAAACCAATTATTTTATTGCTATTATCGAAAATGGCATTGCCTCGCACCCACATCCAACCATTGCTTTTGTCTTTTCTTATCGTTTTGAGTTCTAGTTCGTAGGGAATTCCCGTTTCACTTGTCTTTGCTAACGATGCAGATAAAATTTCCCAACTTTCAGTTGTAAACAATTTCATATGCTCGGTATAGGGCGGTGGAGGAAATGCTGGGTCAAAACCATACATTTTATATAATTCTTCCGTCCAAACTACTTCATTTGTTTCTACATTAAGATACCAACTTCCTACAAGTGTTATTGCCTGAACTTTATTTAATTCACTTTCATTGCGTTCTGACTTTTCTTTGGCCTTTAAAAGTTCAACTTCCGTTTTTTTTCTGTCTGTGATATCTACTGCAGTTATATGGCAATGTTCCTTGTTCTCTGAAACGATGCCCGTAAGATGCGCATACATGCTCTCATTGTCTTTACAACCGAGGGAAACATCGCAAAAAGCATAGTTTTTACCCTGAAATATTTCTTCCAGAAAAGTGATGAAAATACTACGTGATTCTTCATTAACAAAAAATTTAAACTGGCTGTTTATCAGCAGGGGTCTTACTTTGCCAAGCATCTGTGCTCCGCGGAGGTTCATTTCCAGAATATTTCCGAGTCGTGACAAAGTAAAATATCCCGATGGCGCAAAATCATATAATTCTGTATATCTTTTTTCGGCGAGATCAGCTTTCTCTTTTGCAACAGTAAGCTCTTCGTTTTGCATTTCCAGTTCAATCCGATGAACCTCCAATTCATGAATCAGCTTCAGCATGTCGGCTTCAGAAACCATTTTATTTGTTTCCGATTTCCGCTGATTTACTCGCGCTTCTGCCCTTTGTCGAAGGTTGGCGGGGACTTCCGGATAAATGCTTCGCTTTTTCATGGTTTAAAGATTATGTTCTTTCAGCATTTTATCGTACCAATTTCCAGGCTATGAGAATATTAATCAATGTGATTACTAGTCCGTCAATCTGGTATGCAATTCTGAAAGCACAATTTTCAATAAGTATACAATCTTACTCCTTATATCTGTCGCCCGGGAGCGCCTCAAATCGCTGATAACCTAATCCTTAACGCAACGGACAGAAAATCCTGATTCTTTATCGGCAGAACTAATGACTGCATAATTGCCGGTGCTTACCATCTCCGTGTACCAGGCAACTCCGAAAAAATACAATGTAGAACTCCAAAAGTTACCGGAGCTACCGACAGAGTGAAAGGACCTTTTACGACTGCCTCCGGGAAGGGCTGTAAACCCGGATTCATTGGTTGACAGGGCATAATGGTGCCAACTCCAGTGCAATGAGCCCGTTTCTTTCAATTTGACACCAGCAGTTGCTGTCTCATCAATATAATCGATTAATTGCATCCATTCCAACAGGCTGGGAACATGCCAGCCCACAGGGGCAAGCCTGCCTGTATTTACTGCATACCAGTTGTACAGGCGGCCATAGGTGGCGATGGTATCATCTGATAAGGTATTGCCGGTATTGCAATATGCACCGCTGGTCAGCACCGGCCATTTGTCGTTACCGCTTACGTACGGAATGGAGGAACCCTCATTGTACTTAGTTGTTCGCAGGTTTTCGGCCATCCATGTCTGGCTGCCAATGATCACTGTTTTGTATATATTTCCATCCTGATCGGACATGGTATCATACGTTACAGTAGAATTAAATAACGCTGATGTTTTCCCGTTTGTGGAATTCACGGTATTGTTATTTGCAGAATTGTTGTCATCTTTTCTACAGGCACTGAATACAAAGGCCATTGATGCGATGATTAATGAATACTTTAAAATACTCATTGTCATAATAAATGATTTTAAGCTATTGATTGAATAAGTCTTTATGTTCAATTCTCTTTATTGCTCATTCATGAGAGCGTTAGTTCAGTAAAATCCAACATCCGAATGCAGGCACAGGCGGGTAATTACTTAAAGGTATTATTCCAATGGAAATATTCACTAAATATACACTTTTTATCTATTCAGGCATGCGCCCGATGATGTTTGGCCTTGATTGGATACATGTACTATTTATTATTCCTATTTTCTTTTCTCAAACTCCACCAAACGCTTATTCCAATATATTGTCCTAATACTATAATTATCAGGAAAAGCAGTAATTGTCCTTTAGGAGTAAAGCCCTGAGTACTGTCATATGGTCTTCCGAAAGTACCTTTACCCGGATTTGTATTTTGTAGAAAGATATTCAATGATCCAAACATGTATCTGTTTTCTTGTGTTCAATTTAAATCAACTTCCTGTTTTTCAATCCATTCACACCACCCCTTCGTTTTCTATTCCCTGTCGATGTCGTAAATGTAATTGTCGGACAACAGGAATTCAAATCGTTCCTTTTCCATTTCCCAATGTCTGTCCGTTTTCATTTTAACAATGATGGCTTTCCTGATTTCCGGGTCGTTGAATTTAAACAGTTCTTCAACTGTTAAGTAATAATCGGTTGTGCCGATATATTTAAATTCTGTTTCGTTCAGATACTGAACAAGAGCAAATTTAATTTTATCAGCATATTCTGCTTTGTACCAATTACATAAATAGAAAATTGCTTCTATTCTACCCTTTTCAAAAGCTAAATCAGCAATCTGACTTTTGAATGGCTCCTGATAAATTCTATTCTTCATAGCCCTTCTCAGGAGCAGCCAATATGGATTATTACTGTATATAACAATGCTGTCAAGTTCCCGTAATACTTTGTCTGTTGACTTCTTTGAGTCATCAACAAAACCCCAGTATCTATGGTATAATTCGCTGGAAATATAGTCCCTTGATTTAATACAGCCACTAAATGTTTCAACCTGTTTGTCATGTATGATAAATTTTTGGAAAAGGGTTTTCAGGTCCGGATAGGCATTGTCAGCCAAAGCCCAGCCCGCGTAACAGGCGACTGTTGCATTGCTATTGTCGGTAAGCCGGACCAATTCTTCTGTCGTAGCAATTTCTTTCAGCTGCATAAAATTTTTATAGTTTGCACTTTCTATCCCTGCAACTCCGATGTGTTCCTGCTGCACTTCATCGATTGCAGCAATTCTGTCAACGATCGCAGTTAATTTATCTGACTGTGCAAACGAAATATTTACACACAAAAGCGTTATGAGAAAGAGTAAGTTCGGCAATGGTTTCATCCTTTATTAATTTTGATTTTACAGGTCGTTTAGCCAGCCAATGCTGTCATTTATTGTTCTTCGTTTATTTCATAAAAGTTCATCGGATAAGGCCCCTGATCAGAATAATCCAGAGGCTTGTCGGGCAGCCAGGAGTAAGGCAATGCATCTTCTTTAGAAACACCAATGATTTCATATAATTCATCTTCCATCATGTAATACCAGGCCTTCTCTGAGTCAATGTAAATTTTGACAGAGTCTCGTTCAAGGAAGTCATATGTATGGGTATTAATTTCAAAGTTTGCCTGTAACGCGGTCCCATTTTTTAAAATAATTGTCCCGGCGCAGATATAGTGCCGGCCGTCTAATGGAATCTTGTCCGATTGCAGTGGTGAACCAGAACATGGTCCCGTACGAACGGTTACTCCACCCTTACTTAAAAAGGAAACCGGCGCTCCATATTGTTCAATATCTTTAAGTCTTAATGGCATTCTGTGTGCTTTAATAAAAAGACTCATGCCGACCCGGACTTTACTCTGTATGTAAATTCCGCATTCACATCATTCCAGCCGGCAGAATTATCAATAAATATACAGTCTTTCTCCTTACAACCCTTCGCCCGGGTGCGGGAAGATTATTTTTTGGCAGCAGCTGATATTAAATATTTCTCTCAACTTTAATCACCTTCCTTAACTTTTATGGACTGCACAAGACCATAACTAACCCAGGTTATTATCCGGGGATTGTTTTGTAACTGCCCGCTGATTTCCGTTAAGTTATCCCTGATTACAGGCCTGTTTGAATAATACGAATAAACCATCACAATGAATCCCAGCAGAATTAAACCAATTAAAGTCTTGTATGATTCCGGTATTTTCAATGAAGGATGATTTTTATAATTGCTTATGCTTTAGCTGTTTGACGCATCACGGTGGCGGGTGGTTGACTTTCGGGTAACACCCACATGAGCGGGATGGACACACCTTCGAATTCCAATACCGCGCATTGCAGGCATTTCTTTATTTAAATACAGATATCCGGTCAATTTCAGCCGTTGGTCGCTTAAATGCAATAAATTCCGGTTCAGTTGCCGAATAATTATAGTCGGCAACCCTGGAGGATTCTGTTGTCAAAAATTGAACGCTGTAATCTTGGCCCGGAACCAGGATGTACTCATAATCCATTGAAAGTTCATCCATTGATGGTCTGGAATCGGGATACTTTTTTAGAAAATCCTCAAGTGTCATCCCAACATGAACATCATAATCAATGATAATATTTTGAGAAATTATCTCTATACCATTAATCGTATCATTATCCTCCATTGTCCAGACAAAAAATAAGCTTTCTCCGTTTTCTGTTACTTTGATTCCATTATTCTCGCTGTCAATTCCATATTTGAATAGCGGTTCTTCAATGAATTCAGCTCCAGCATACAATGCTTTCATTTCCTGAATAGTCATTCCAATATGAATCACATCCACCTGAATGCGATGCAAACCAGACTTCGGATTTAAACTATTACTACAGGCCGCTAAGAGCAGAAAGCCAAAGATCAGAATCCGGGATATTCTCATGAGTATTTCCGGTTTATTAAAGTTGCTGCCAACTCTTAAACGTCATCTCAAACATACCACTTTCCCCTTTCACATTAAATTTTAAATGGCACAGAGGTTAAGGTTAAGGTTAAGGTTAAGGCTAATCCTGTGTTTATCGTAATCTCTCAAGCCTGATATTCATATCCAATCTAACTTTCTTTAAGCCCGACTCCACTTTGATATGTCGGGTAAACTTCAGACCCCGCCTGCCGGCGGGCATGTTTGAGCTTTACTTTTACTATGGCGCGATTTTTATTATTTTCTCAATTTCGCCTGTCTTGTCATTCACGATGATTCGTCCGGGTGGTTTGGTGTCTTTTACCCAATGACTTTGTATGAAACTAACTTTGTTTCCGGTAATTTCTATTGAGCCAAAACCATCGAACTTCGTCTGATTATAAAGATCGTCATGCTTCCAAAAGTACCTTCCATTATCAAGGTTCAGCTTCCCGATAAAACCAATAGAAGCGACATAGGTTATGCTACCTGTCACAACCGGGTCGGTAAGGTTGAAGCCGTAAATGCTATTGCTCCATTTCAGCTTATTTGTTGCGCGGTCATAAGCTTCAATATAACTTGAGCCACAATCATAATCGGTTGCTGAATAGTAAACAATCAGATCATTCTTATAATCAAGGAAATGAGCCTCGTCTACGATTAAATCCGTTTTAAGGTGAAAAGTATCTGATAGTTTCGTGGTGGTATTCTGCACCGCAATTTTCCCGTCCGGGTACAATATATAATGCCTGTCTTTCATTGTCACCTCGACGGTATCTTCTTCAGTGATGCTCTGTGTCATGGCTTTTACCCTGACAGGTCTTATAATATTCGTATTCGTCCGGGTTTCATCCGTTTCAGTTTCCAGTGGATTGTTCTCAAAACCAGTTTGTGAATTGTTGTCCGGGCCGGAACAACCGAAGAGTATAAGGAATATATATGGGATCTGTTTCATTGTTTTTTAATAAAATTGGGCACCATGAGTTTATACCTGTATCAACATTTTCATGTTTCCCTGTTTAGCGTTTATGGTTCCGGTCCTTTGTTCATCAATAATAAACATGCCAGCAGGCCTGGTTCTATTTTGCTTTTAACCGGGTGAGCAAGGATTGTTATGATTGATCCCCAAGTTGAGCAATTTGAAAAAAAATCGCTCCAATCAGTCAGAAGATACGCTTACCGAATACCGGCCGGGCGCTGGCGCCGTTCTTTTGACCATAGACCCAGTAAGCAGGCCGTCAGACTGGTGTTTATCAGCAAAAGAATGGTCGCAACACTTCATGTTACCTGCTGTTGGGCTTTCTTCTTTCAGCGGTTCACGATTAGTTTTCGAGCTGCTGTTCCTTGTTTTGTCGTAACGTAAATAATGTAAACCCCGTTGTTGCCAAGTTGCAGGTTTGTTGCCTTTTGTGTTGCCTGTGTTTTAAGTATTTGTCGCCCAAGCATGTCTGTAACGGTTATTTCAGCATTGTCATCCGGAATTGAAATTGTAAATTGTCCACTGTTCGGATTGGGATATACGGAAATGTAATTTTCATAATTGATTTCCCGGGGAACGTTAACGATACCGCAGCCATCAGGGAAATAGGTGTCAATAATACCCCGGAGGGCAACTACCGCCGAGTCCCCATGTGAATTGTTATAGAGAGGAAGCCAGACGTTATACCAGCCGTTTTCATAATCCGGATTACCGCCCGGAGGTACAGGGCCATTAAAGTATATCAGGGCATGCTCGTTAAACTGAACGTTGTCCATTGGAATAATAGATTGATAATGCTCCAGGCGATTACAAATCAAAGGAGAAGGCTGCAGATTATTGCTGTTTATTGCCTGAGCAAGTGCTGCTGAATCCTGCGGTTGCACGCCCCAGAAATGAATCAACGGTCGCAAATCTGCACCCGCTGCCTTTGATAACTTCAGTATGCGATCATCAATTTGTCCCAGGGGTCCGGGGGGCACTCCGTTGATGTAATCGAGGTTTACCTGATGGTAATAACTTTCCAGTGCTTCCCATCCAAACAGCGCAGCGATTTCCACATACTTACCATACCCGCGGTGCTGATACCTGACTTCATTTATGGTTGAATCGGAAATATCCATGGGGTTCCCGACGCGGAAATTATGCGTAACCATCCAGTTAATTGCCGACTGATCACGGGTACGCCAATACTCATTGTTAAACGACATGCCAAATGCGGTGTCGATGTCCATCCCATATAATTCATTGTAGATTGTTGCGGAGAGCAGATTCACAATGGCTTCAGCTTCCCCCGGAAATTTTTCCATTAACTGGGAGTGTCCAAGTTCATGAAACTCAGTTTCCCACATATGCTCAGCTCCCGGTAATAAAAACCACATCTGACTATTCCCATTTTGAATATTATACGGACTATAGGGATTATTGATTTGCGGAAATCCAATACCATAGGAACCGTGCATAATCTGAACATCCAACATGACATACAGAACCTGGTTGCTGCGAATTAAAGGATACCCTAATAAATTGGAAACCACATCCATGCGCGCATCCCAGTCGGCCATGAGCGTCACAGGGTCGCTGTAGTTGTATATAAAACTGGTTGGAACCTGCATCATGAATTTTTCAGATTCAAAATCTGCCCAGGGAGCCGGATGATGCCGCTGAACGTTTTGCCATTCGCTTAAGGTGGTAGCATCATAACTTTTTGCTGAGAAGAACGGAGCCGGAACTACGTTGGTTAATTCTATCTGTTGCAAACCGGCAGAAGCCTGGCAGGGCGTAATAATATAAATTCCACCTCCGAAAGGATTTGCTATAAGGGTGATAGAATCGGTGATATCGAATGCATCGGAAATTCCGAAAAATCGCTGTATCGTAGGATGTACAGTGTTATTCATAAGCGGGTGCGCACCCACGAGTATTTTGTATCCGGCATTCACCATGATATCCGGCACCTTTACTTTTCCAATAGAACCGGGAGACAGGTAATAGCCGGTTGGTCTTCTTGCGGGAGTTGCGGACCATGCCGTAGGTTTCCCCCAATCAGCCGGCATCGAGGCATTGACGGTTGCAAGGTATACCTGTAAGGAGTCAACAGGTAATGGACAAGCTCCGGGAAAATAATTGGAAGTCAGATATTTCCTGCCATTTAAAAAGGTGCTGTATTCTGCTGTTTTGTCTTTGGTATACAAGACTTCAAACAATTCCTGCTGTATAAGGTATATCGCCCTGTCGTATTCAAAACCATCAAGGGCTCCCGGGGCATTCGGGAAACCACCCGTTGTGGCAGCATTCAGAAAAACAGGACCTGGATTGGTCTCATAACAACTGATAAGGTCAAAGGCTGCTGAAATGACCGTAAGAGTATCTGCGAGATATAATTGGTATTGATCAATACTATCGGCCAAAGAATTTATCTGAACAGGTGAAAGCGGGGTGATGTTATTACAATGATCCGATAACTGCCCATAAACGTTTAAAAGCATTGCGTTGATATATCCGGGAGGAAAATTGAATAATGTAGTTTCGTTAAAAGTAAACGCACCACCGGTTGCAACCAGATTACCATCCAAATAAACATTGTAGGAACCATTTCCATACGCGCAACAAATTCCATCACCATAGGTATCATAAATGGTAAAACGAAGGAGGTTACCGGTGAGAAAGCAAAGTGTATCGTTGTTGGTCGTGCCGCTCGCAACAATCGTATTTGCTGCATCTCTTATATCCCAGCTTGTTTCATTCGGGTAAGTATCAGGAACAATACTGACAATGATTTGTGAGTAACCTGTTGGACACTGGGCCAGTGACTTTGGTGTTATACCAAATATTAACAATGAACACACAAGTAAAATTGAAGAAAATATTTTCATGTTCTTTTTTTCTGTTGCTTATTCTGTCCGGTTTTCAGCTACTGACTTCATTGCGTGCGGTTACTGTAATTGGAGGTAACGAGTGTGTACAATCACCACCATTAACCTGTTTCCCCTGTTAAGCGTTCGTGGATCCTATCTATTCTATGGCAAAATTCAACAACACCAACACCCGGATCTGATCAGCTTCTATACGATTGAACCCACCTATTCAAGTCAGAAGTTATACGCAACTCAGGTCAAATATAGCACATATTCGCGGAAATCAATTGGGATTTCGTTTCCATTTGTGATGGAATGGTGGAAGATTGGAATGTTGGAATGGTGGCCCTTCGACTTGGTTCGACAAGAGCTCACCAACCACCGCTCAGGGTGACAATGGAATAATGGAATGTTTGAATGATGGAAGGATGGCCCTTCGACTCCTATTCTCAGATCCCGGGATTGTTTCGCCCCTTCAGGGCTTTATTTTCTTTTTCGTTCGGGTAACCATGGGATTCGCTTCGCTTCTCCCATGGTTATGATGTTTCGCCCTTTCAGGGCTTCCCCTTTTCTCGTAGCTTCTCTCAGCCTGTCCATCTTTCTCCCAGTCCTCTCAGTTCTCTCAGCCCTCAGTCTCCCAGTCTCCCCTTCTCCCCTAGTCCCTCAGTCCCTCAGTCTCAGTCCCTCAGTCCCTCAGTCCCTTAGTCCCTTAGCCCCTCTGTCTCCCCTTCTCACAACTCCGGATTATTTCGCCCCTTCAGGGCTTTGTTTTCTTTTTGGTTTGAGTATCCATGGGCTTCGCTTCTCCCATGGTTATGATGTTTCGCCCTTTCAGGGCTTCCTTTGGTCCCCCCTTAAACCCCCCCCCCCCCCCCCTTCCCTCAAGTCCTTCACCTAGTCTCAGTCCCTCAGTCCCTCCCCTCCCTCCCCCCTCCCTCAGTCCCTCAGTCCCTAGCCCTTAGTCCCTTAGCCCCTCTGTCTCCCCTTCTCACAACTCCGGATTATTTCGCCCCTTCAGGGCTTTGTTTTCTTTTTGGTTTGAGTATCCATGGGCTTCGCTTCGCTTCACCCATGGTTATGATGTTTCGCCCTTTCAGGGCTTCCCTTTTCTCGTAGCTTCTCTCAGCCTTTTCATCTTTCAATCACTTTAACTCTCAGTCTCTCAGTCTTCCTCTTCCCCCTCAGTCCTTCAGTCCCTCAGTCCCTCAGTCCCCTCCCCCCTTCCCTCCTTCTCCTCTCTTTTCTTCAGTCTCTCAGTCCCTCAGTCTCTCAGTCCCTCAGTCCCTCAGTCTCCCAGTCTCCCAGTCTTCTCCCCTTCTCCCCTTCTCCTTCAGTCCCTCTGTCTCCCCTAACCTCTCCATCTCTCAATCTCAGCCTCTGCGCCCGATGGCTTTAAAATGCTCTAAAGGCGACTGCCTGGCCGGAAAGACCGGCAGGTTTTAAATCTTATATGTTACCGGTTCTTTGTTTTTACTTCTTTGTCAGTTTGTATCTCAAATGCGTTGTCAGGTTTGAGGGTATTACTTCTACAATTTGAACATCGTAATTATCTTTGTCTATACTCTCGAACAACCGGATACCACTTCCTAAAAAAACAGGTGCAATGTGAATGAAAAATTCGTCCACTAAACCTGCATTGAGAAACTGTTGAATGGTATTCGCACCACCCTGTATTCTTATGTCCTTTCCTTTGGCTGATTGTCTCGCCTTTTCCAATGCACTGTGTATTCCGTCGTTAACAAAATAAAAAGTAGTTGTCCCTTTCTGAACCCAGGGTTCCCGTTTTTCGTGTGTCAGCACATAAACATCTGCCTTATATAAATCTACCGGCCAACTGGCTTCACCTTCTTCAAACATTCGTTTTCCCATAATGTAAGAACCTGTTCTTGCAATTGTCTCTCTGATAAATTTACCATCAGGTCCGTCTTCATTACCGCCTTCCATTCCTAAATGTTCCCAAAATGCTTTTTGATTAAGCATCCACATGTGAAGTTTTCCGGATACACCGCCCATTGGGTTGCCCGGACTTCTGTTGTCGCCTGCGAAAAAGCCGTCAAGGGATATCCCGCTGTCAAAGATTATTTTGCTCATTTTATTTATTTATTATTCGTTAAAGTTAATTCTTGTCCGTTGATTCGATTCTTTGCAATGTCACTCTGCAATTACCGCTATCGCCGGCATAAGCTAAGCGCTGGAGGGTAGTTGTGATAACATCTCCTTCGGCCAGCACAATTCTTAATAAATATACAACCTTTATCCTTACAACCACGCGCCCGATAGCTTTCAGCATTTAGCGACCTGTTTGTTCAGCATTTATATTTCGTTTGTAATACAATCCTGCAATTCTTACAAATCCTTTTTAAGATAAATCATATCAACAAGTTGTATCTCTCCCTCAAAAATGGGGTGGACGTAATTGTCGGTAAAAAAATTCTTTACCCGGTATGACTTTTCAAATCCACAACTTTCATAGAACGATAAGATTGCGGGCGTTTCTCCTGTCCCGACATGCATGGTCTTGTAGTCGTTTTTGTAGAAATCAGAAATGTAACTGATCAATGCTCTGCCGTACCCTTTTCCCTGATATTTCGCGTAGGTCGCTATGTTCTTCAATTCGCAGGTTTCGCTATTTATTGGCACTACAACACAAACACTTTTCAAATCCCCGTCGTATAAAGCAAACAAATCTCCACCCGGCAAATACTTGTCAATCATATTTTCCTGCTCGTCGGCCAGCAACAATAAGTCAAGGAACTTTTTCTTATTTGCGGTAATTTTTTCTATTCTCACCATATCTCTGTTGTTTCCTGGTTTGTAAGCTTTAATACCAGTGAGTTTATAGCCTGAAAAGGATGTAGCTCATCAGGGAACCGGGGATGAAGGACGAGTACAGCACAGGCCAATAATCGCCGGGTCTTGCTGACAGTTATTCCTGCCTGTTAGCGGGGGTATATTTTTTTTCAAATACTTTCTCAGCATTTTTATACATTAAATGATCCACTAAATCCAGCGCATCGCTTCTTGTTATCCAATTTTCAGCTACTAATTCAATCAATGCCTGAGCAATCCCTTTTCGGGCAATATAAGCATGGCCGATTATATTCTCAACTATCTTTTCATCTCCTCCGAATGTGAAAATTTTATTGTTTGGTACGGTAAGTATAAATTTTTCAAAAAATCTATAGCTGCCAAAGGATTAATAGACCAGGACCAGCACATGTCAATGTATGCGTTTGAATAATTTTTGGCTAAAGAAAGCATCTCCTCATAGTGAGGATAGCATAAATGAAAAAAGACAAATCTTGTTTTCGGAGCTTGCCTGCACAGCGAAGCACAGTCTGATGGGTTGTCCTTTACCCAGTGCATTTTCATTACATTGTTCATAGCCCATTGGCCTGTATGCATTTTTACGGGTAATCCATATTCTGTGGCTTTGTCAACGCAGTACCAAAACAAATGGTCCTGAAGTTTTTTTTCTTCTTCGGGACTAATTATTTGTACGCTGATTTTTCTTATAAATATCTTTTCAACTTCGCCGGCTTCAACCCTTTCAAAATCAAGCCTTCTGAAATAAGCATTCCCAATTTTCACTCCCGTTGCAATTTGGTTAGATTCGGTAAACCACCAGTCAATTAACGAGTGCCAATCTGATAAGGAACTAATCTTGACATTTTCAGGAACAGAATAGGGTTTTACTGTTACCTGAATCAGCCCATTTAAAGCAATATCCTGAAATAATAAGTCAGGGGACTCGCTTTCTTTAAATGCACTAATCGGGGAATGTACATGACAATGCTTAATATTTGCTATATTTTGAATGATATATCTATAAAATCCCTTTTTTCTTGTTTGTTCATATCTTCTTTGTAGCTCTGAAATATTATCTTCAGAAATATCGTCAATACCGTAAAGTGTCAAAATTGTATTTCGAAATATTATTCCTGAAGTTGTGTTTTTCAAATATGGCCAGTATTCACTTAAGATTTGCCACTTATCAATTGGATGTAATTGTTTTGAGAATACTTTATCAAACTTTTCGTTTGATATTCCTGCTGAAATCAAGTCGAAGCCAAAATAATGATTAAGCAATAATGCCCAATCATCACAAGGAATTATTGGCTCTATACAATTCAACCGTTCAGACTCATCAACCAAATGCTCATGAGTGTCGATGAATGGCGTTTCAAAAACCTTTCTCTCTATTATACTTTTTATATCATTCGTCATTTCAATGGTGTATGGGTCTTTTTTCATTTTGGTGCCAACGGCTGACGCTATGGCAAGTGCGGGACTAGATTGTTGCTCAACTGTCTGCCAGCACAAGTGTCTGTAAAGATTTCAAATGTTTCAACGAACACAGCCTGTCCCGAAGAAATCGGGGCATACCCGCATTTGCTATAGCGTTTGTTAGCGTTTCGTTGTTTTAAGCTTTTATTTGTAAAATGTTTAACCTGACAAATATTCTAATCTTTAACGCAACGAACAGAACGACCTACTCCTTTTTCGCCGGGCTCATAGAGGGGACCATTGTGTAGTTCCCCATTCGTGCCGGACATGGCCCAAACCGGAGGCGCATCAACGTTGAACTCATTGTAGCTCCACAAATAGCCATCGTAACCAAATAGAGCGAAACAGCCATTGGTGCAGCGGTGGCCGCCCGGCAGGGCGGTAAACCCGGTTTCATTGGTCGCTTCAATGCTGAAGACCCAGTGCAAGGTGCCAGTTTCTTTTAATTTGCCACCAGCAACATTTGGGCCGCCCAAATAATCTGATAATTCTGTCCATTCACTATTGGTAGGTATATGCCAACCTCGAGGCGCTAAATTGCGCGTGTCGGCAAGCGCATACCAATTGTACAATCTGCCATAAGTGGCAATCATCTTAATATCATTATTACAGTATCTATTGATACAGCATGCACCGGTTTTTAAATTACCCCATGCAATACTATCAGCTACTTCAGGTATGGTTTCACCGTTGCGGTATTTGGTAGTACGTAAATTTTCAGCCATCCATGTTTGTGTGCCAATAGTTATAGTTTTATAAGTATTACCGTCTTGATCTGTCATTGCACCGTATATTAATCCGGAGTTAAAAACAGCAGTAGTTTTACCATTGGTGGGATTATCTGGTCTGTCATTGTCTTTTGAACAATTTGTTGTGAAAAGCATTATTAATCCAGATAACACTAACAGTAAAAACCCGATTACCTTTTCTTTTTTCATCTGTTTATTTTTGATTTTTTAAATGTCAGATGGAATACGCCATGAGAATAATCATTCCTGTTGGTGAGCAAATTATCTACTCATGGCTATTTCATGCTACTTTTATTAAACTTATTTTAATGAGTACGCTTGAATTGCATTTTCTAGCAATGAACGCTAACTCGTAAATAGAATCACAAACTTACCACTTTCCCTACGCCCTTCAAACTTTACCAGCACAAAATACTGCCGCTGCATGATTGGAATGTTGGAAGGATGCAAGATTGGAATAATGGAAGAATGGAATGTTGTCGTCTGAGTAAAAATGTTGGAAGCCTGGGTTTTGAATTTTGAAATTGGATATTGAGAATTTGAAAATGGAATCCGGGACCTTGTAAAACCCTGGGATTTACAGGCGCAATGCCCACGTATCTGAGTTTCAGATGGAATAACGGATTTTCTATTCAAAGTTAAGTTTGCAGGCAGAGCCTGCCAGCATTTTCCGACGCCGGCTGAGCCGCCGCCGACCCCTGTTCACGGGAGAATGTGAAAGGACAAAGATTTTGCATTCCATGGAACGACTGCCCGACTGATAACACATGGAAGGCCAGAGTCATATTTTGTCAGGCAAAACACTTATTTTCCATTCGTTTCTGCACTTTTAATAAATGGATTAATATAAGGTTTGCCTGTTATAACGAAGATTGTGTTCATGACTGAAATTAAACCACCCGCCAACAAACCGCTGATTAATGGTATTGGTTGATTTACTCTCCAATAAATCCAGAGACCAACAAAACTGATAACCCAAATAATCAGTTGCAATGTAATAGCCGCACGAAAATGATTTGACATTTCTTTCGTTTTGTTCTTTTTATGATTCCATAAAATGAACGTTGGAAAGATCAGCGGTATTAATCCACTTAAATGCAGAAGTGCTGACCAATGGTTGTTGGCAACCTTTAGTAATTCCTGATTTTCGTCTGTTCCACTTGCTACAAACAAACTAAAATCTACATCCAGTGCTTTAGCAATCATATGAAGCGTATACGCCCGGGGCTCAACTTCACCATTTTCAATCCGTTGTATTGTTCTAGCACTAACTTCAGTTTTATCAGCTAATTCCTCCTGAGTCATGCCCTTTTTAATTCGTAATTCTTTTATTAGTTTTCCTGTTTCCATTTTTCTTTTTTGAGTCCAAATGTCAGTATGATTAAGGTAACTTTCCAACTACAAAAACACGACATTTACACGACATTGTCCATTATTTCGTTCTTTTTCACTGTTTTGCCTAACTTTATTGCCTATTAAATTATCTATTTTTTCAACCACTTCTATCCTGTTAGTAGAAGTTTTCCCAGCATTACGCCCAACTCGTTTAAATCATCTCAAACATACCACTTTACCACTTTTCAGCCAAACGTTCATTCGCGAACCGCGGACCAGAGAAGAGCTCAGCGCAAGCCAATCATCGCCGGGTTCGTGCATAAGCGGGACAGGAATTGCAGACCGCGCATATTCCTAATTATTAGCGCTGGTTTTTTTATTCTCTGGTATATTCAAAAATAACGTTTTCTTTGTCGATCCTTTCCTTTTTCAATTGCTTTCCAGTCAAGTCGTATTCGATTATTGTTCCTCTTTTTCTTAGCGAAGATTTTTTGTATTTGAATATTTTGTTATCTCTTATTCTTATTCTGGCAAATCTGATTGTTTTAGCCGCGTCCGTTGATGTAACGAATTTGGATTTCCCTTTCAGAATAACTTTATTGTGAGTTTTAATCAAATCTTTGATTATCAATTTTTCAAGATTCATTTTTATAAAGAGCTGTATCCGTTGTTTTGTGATTGTAACTGTCTCAACTGTCAAATTACATATAGTGTCATGATTTTTATCTATTTCAGTTCTTTCTGATTTCCTTGTGAGGTCATTTTCTATTTCTTGTCCGAAGCAAAAAGTCGGGATAAAACTTAGAATTATCAGGAAATTTCGAGTTTTCATAAAATTAATGCTAACGTCCGATTCTAAATACTGGAAGACAATTTTAGGAATATCTCTTTCCGGCCAGCAGTATTTTCAATAAATGTACAATCTTTCTTATTACAACCAGGTGTCCGATGGGAATGGGTTTAAGTTCAAACGGTAGCCGTGGACGAAGCTCCAGTTCAGCGTAAGCCAATCATCGACGGGTTCGCGCATAAGCGGGACAGGAATTGCAGACCGCGCATATTCCTGTTTATTGGCGTTGGTTTTATTCTGTATACGAAGTACTTGTCGTTTCAAATTTTTCCAGCAGTCTGCTCAAATCTATAATGTCGTTCTTCTAATTTGTTACCCGAAATAAGTATGCTGCAATTTTTTAATTTCTTCACTTCACTAATATCTTCAAGGCTGTTGCACTCAAATGCAAATATTCGGCTAAGTTTTTTCAGGTGTTCACATTTCGGAAACTTTGTAATCTTAAAAACATATTGAAGCTCGATGTCTTCAAGATTGGGAAGCTCTTCAATAAAATCAATATTTTCAATTCTCTTATTTGTCTTTATCCAAATTTTCCTGAGAGTCTGAATTTTACTTAAGGAATCAAAGCTCTCAACCTTGCCGCCATAATTGCCAATGGTTTCTACCGGTAGTCCCTGCAAGCAGTCAAACCCCTTAAGTTTTGTTGATATAAGCCAAAGTGTTGTCAGATTTTTTAGTAATGGAATTGTCTTCAGAAAATCTTTGTAATCGCCTTCGAGCTTTAAACTTTCTATGGTGTCTTTAAAGTCGGCAACAAACTTTAAACTGATTTTTGGATTGGGTTGTGCGAAACCAAGCCCGAGATGAACAAGTCTGTTTAACTTATATAGCGGCTCATGAGAACCAAACACTGCTGTGTCCCAGTCAAATCTTTCGAGGTCAGGAAGAAGTCGTAAGAAACTTATGTCAGCCCAGGTGTCTGTGTAACCGTAAACTCTTAAAGTGATGTCTTTTCTCCTTTTGAAAATTACATCATTTAAAACATTAAGAGTTGTCACGTCAGGTTTAATGTCGTGAAATTGAATAACTTCAAGTTGGGGCATTTTAATCAACTGATCCGCAACCGAATAACTTACCGGTTGTCTGCAGTGAAATCTGTCAGGTGAAATTAAGCCTTCCATATTTTTGATTGCCTTTTTCTTGTCTGTCTGTTCGGGTTTGATTGGTCGTCCGAAAATTACCGCTAAGGTTTTGGCGTCTGGCGAAGAAGCGGATTTCGAACTAAGCTGTCTGTCGGCATTGAACTTGATACGAAGCACAAAGCCTGGTTTAACCACTGCACCGCCATTTTTGGGCCGGTGTTGTTATCTGCTGCCGTTTTTTCTGCCGAATCTTTGCCTGTCCAGGTTTGCTACTCCGAATAATTTGTAAAAGTTCTCCCATCATATTTATACAACTTCATTCCTTTGCTACTAAACCACAAGTTTCCCGATTTGTCTAATAGTACAGGTATAAAATCTTTGATAGTTGTTCCGCCTTTTTCGGTTAAAATGTTGAGTGTTTTACCATCATAAAATCCCAATCCATCCTGGGTGTCAAACCATATATTTCCGTTTGTATCTTCTAAAATATTGTATGAACCATTCAGGTCCTGGTCTTTAAAAATATTTTGAGTGTAGGTTTTGCCGTCATATTTACCTACTCCTTTAAAAGCAGTGGCAAACCATAGATTGTTTTGTTTATCTTCAATTATACGGTCTGTTCGTCTGATTTCTTTGTAAGGAATAATTGTAGATAAGGTCTTACCATCAAAACTGGTAACACCTTCACCTGCACATTCCGCAAACCAAATGTTTCCATTTTTTGCTTCTAATATTGAAAATATTCCCTTGAGGTTTAAACTGTCTTTATTGATAACAGTTTGATTGTCTAAAAAACGACTAAACGCTTTTCCATCATAGCAATAAACACCATCATCTGTTCCGAACCAAATAGTTCCGTTTTTATCCTGCATCATACACCAAACTGTGTTTTCAGTTGGTGTGCTAATGTTGTTACTATTATTGAAATAAGCTTGATTATTGTTACTCAAAACAATTGGTATGCTTACAAATTTATTTCCTTCAAAACGACTTAGACCATTATTAGTACCTACCCAAACAATGCCTGCTTTATCCTGAAGAATGGAATAAATGGCATTACTGTTTAAACCTTGCTCAATTCCAAATTGAACAAAAGATTTTCCATCGTATTTAAATAGTCCCTCACCAATACTACCAAACCATAAATTACCATCAGTATCTTCAATACCAGCAACTATGCGAACTTCCTTATTTTTCCCTTTGGGAAATGGTATTTTATCTATACCTGTTGGTGTATTTTCATTTTGCACTATGGGTTTAACTTGTCCATTGCAAGAAGTCAAAATTGCCATGACTAGTAGCAGAGAATAAATTGGTTTGTTGAAGTAATACCTGGTCATTTTTAACTGCTTATATTTTGTTAAAGTTTGGACTATCTTTTCAATTTCGCTATTCAGAATAACTGGTAAAAGTTTTTCCGTCAAATTTATATAATCCTGTGTTTCTTGTCCCAATCCAGATATTTCCATTTCTGTCCTGAAGCATACTCCAAACAGCATATTTACTGATCCCGTCTATGGTGTTATAATTTTTAAATGCCTTTCCATCATAACACCAAATTCCTCCTTCGTTTTCAATGGTTGAAAGTCTTTCTTCTCCACTGAACCAAACATTTCCTGAAGTGTCAACCAATAAAGGATTTCCAATTCCAACTTTCCCGGTAAACTTCGTAAAGTTTTTCCCATCGTAAATAAAATTGCCATTTGCTCTGCCACTAAACCATAAGTTTCCTTTTTTATCTTCTACAATAAAGCGAATCCAACTATCTCCATTGGGTTTAGCACTTGTGATTGATTTCCCATCGTAACGACAAACGCCTTCCATTCCAGGTGGGCAACCAGAGGCGAACCAGATATTTCCATTTTTATCTTCTAATATACAATCAATCATTTTAAGATGAAGACTCTCTTTATTAATTACTCCATCATTATTTAAAAAACGGGTAAATTTGAAACCATTATAACAATACACTCCATCACCCGTTCCAAACCAAATGTTTCCACTTTTGTCCTGAAGCATGCTCCATACCGTATTTTTTGTGGACCATTCTGAATAGTAATTGTTATTGCTTAATACAGGTCTGATGATGAAGGGGATTGAAACCGGAATAATATTTTTCCCATCATAACGGCAAATTCCGTCAGTCGTTCCGAACCAGATATTACCAGATTTGTCTTCCAATATTGACCAAACTGCGTTGCTATTTAAGCCGTCTTTAACTGTGTAGTTATAAAATAATTTGCCATCGTAGCGATACACTCCGCTTCCTGTAGTGCCAAACCAAAGGTTACCTGCTTTGTCCTGCAATCTACAATGAACATTGTCATTTGCTTGAGTGCCTTGTGAATTGATTAATTTCGGTTGTCCAACAGGTGTTATTTTTGTTTCACTTTGATTCTCCGTTTGTGGTTGTGTTTTGACTTGTCCGTTGCAGGAAGTCAAAAAAGTCAAAACTATCAGCAGAGAATAAATTGTCTTGTTTAAGTCTGTGGTCATTTGTTCTTGATTTTATTTTTCAAAGTTAATGTCTCGTCTGTTGGTTCAACGTTCAAATGTTCAGAGTTAGTACTGTCGTCCAACGATTGCAGGTAACGGTTTGCAGATTTGCGATGGGCGGGCTTTTCAGCACAAATATTCATTCGGAGAACTAACCTCCCTTTAACCACAAAACTGTCAGCGGAGCACGACTGCGAAGCAGCACCGAAGGTAAACCCCGCCTATTGCAATTGTGCTGTCAGCTGCTGCCATATTTTTTTCATGAAGGTTTCTTACTCTGTGTTTGTGATGTTGAGTCATTAAAATTCGTCCTATACTTTTGTTATTCTGAAAAACTGGTAATGGTTTTTCCATCGTAACAGTATAGACCCATACCTAAGGTTCCAATCCAGATTTTTCCAGACCTGTCACTGGTAAGGTTAAAAACATTGTCATTTTTAAGTCCGTCCTGAACAGTCAAAAAAGTAATGTTTGTCCCATTAAATTTAGCCGCACCTTTCTCTGTCGAAAGCCAGATATTTCCTGTATTATCTTCTGCCATAGAAACAACCCAGCCATGAAGTTCTTTTTCTGCAAAGCTGGTAAAAGTTGTTCCATCATAACGATACACACTATGCATTCTTGTGCCGAACCAAATGTTACCTGACTTATCTTCTATTAACGGCTTAACCCAATTATCTTTATCAGGTTGAATATTTGTTAAGGAATTTCCATCGAAACAAAACAATCCATCCGTGAACCGCCCGCCAAACCAGATTTTCCCGGTTCTATCTTCCAGGATAGATTCAACTTTATTTATGGCAACGCCGGTATTATTTGAAATACCATCATTGTGAGTAAAATGCGTAAAGGTTTTGCCGTTATACCGGTAAATACCTTCTGTCGTTCCGAACCATAATATTCCTGAGGTGTCTTGTATTATGCTCCAAACAGCATTCTCTTCTGAAGTATTGCCGGGTTCATTTGTGCTTATTTTATTTTGTAATCTCGCAGAATTATTCGATTGAAAACTGCTGCCATCGTTAACAGTGATTAATACAGGCATGATTTTATTTCCATCGTAGCGACACAAACCATTTGCTGTGCCGATCCAAATGTTTCCATTTTTATCTTCACAAATACTCCAGACATTATTATTGCTCACGCCATCTTTCTCAGCAAATTGAGTGAACATTTTCCCATCAAAACGATATATTCCTTCACCCGAAGTGCCAAACCAAAGGTTACCTGATTTATCCTGTAACCCACAACTAATCGAAGAATATTCGTTAGAACCTTGTGTCTTTATTAGTTTCGGATATGCTATAGGTATTGTTTGAGATTCATTGACGGTGTCCGTTGGTGAGGTAGTTTTTACTTGTCCGTTGCAGGAAGTCAAAAAAGTTAAAACTAACAGAAGAGAATAAATTGTCTTGTTTAAGTCCCTGGTCATTTGTTCTTGATTTTATTTTTCAGAGTTAATGTCTCGTCTGTTGGTTCAACGTTCAAATGTTCAAAGTTAGCACTGTCGTCCAACGATTGCAGATGACGTTTTGCAGCTGCAAGAAGTTGGCGGTTTCGAAGATGAAAACTGACTGCCAGCACAAAACTTGATACGAAGAACAAAGCTTCATTTTAACACTGAGCCGCCAATTTCTTGCAGGTGCTGTTATGCGTTCGTATTTTTTACCAGGGTCCATTTTGTGTAACATTTATAAATCTGTCATTTTCATAACGATATGCTCCTCCAAACCCCACAAACCAAAGTCGGCTTTGCTGATCTTCGTAAATTTGAAAAGTCAGCGGACCATAATTGCCTTCTTCTATTCGATATTCAGTGATTTTCTCACCACTTAATCTGTATATACTACGAGAGCAATTAAACCAGATATCACCCTTAGAATCCACGATTATACTGCCTGTTCCTTTACTTTCGTCAAAATGCTTTTCGGTAATATTGGTAAGGGTATCTCCTTTGAGATGAAAAAGTCCTACTGAAGTAGAAACCCAGAATCCCCCTTTTTTGTCTTCAACTATTTTGCTAACAAAATTGGTGGGAATACCCACCTTGTCAGAAACACTCTTTAACCTGTTATTTGTATATGAAAAAAGTCCTGCATTCGTGCTGAACCACATTGTCCCCTTACTATCTTTAAGAATACTATGAACCATTTTTGTACTTGATACTCCCAAAGTTGAATCTCTTATGCCCTCTGGCAGCCCGAAGTTTACAAAGTTTTTTCTGTCAAATACGCAGACGCCTTCTATAGTTCCTATCCAAATTTTTCCTTCTGCATCTGATGAAATACACCAAACATCATTACTTATTAAGCCATCTGATTCGTAATAATTGGTCACTAATGCACCATTAATACTGCTAATACCATCAGAATGCCCAACCCAAATTATTCCATCTTTATCTTCTGTAATGTCTTTTATGGTGACACCTTTCCCAGATTCACTTTTAATGCTATCAATATGAATTAATGAGTCGCCAGCTAGTCTAAACGCCCCATTCTCCGTTCCAAACCAAAAATTACCCTTCCTATCTTGAAACATCATTCTCACAACCTGACTTATCTGATTTTTTAAATTTGAAAATTGAATTGTTTTCTTTTCTTCTATTACGGTTTGTTTATCATCATTATTCGCTTGCCCATTAAAAGATGTCATAATAATACAGAGCGCAATTCCTGTAAATAATTTTATTCCATAAAATGGTGTTTTTACTTTTTTCATTGGATTCTAATTTTATATGACGCAAACGGGTTTAGGTTTAGGTTTAGGTTAAGGTTAAGGTTAAGGTTAAGGTTAAGGTGGAGGTTGAGGTTGTCCTTCGGCTTGGTTCGACAATGGTTCGGCAAAAGCTCACCTACCATCGCTCAGCAACCAGGATTGAGGTTGAGGTTGAGGTTGAGCCTTCTCACAAATCCAGTTCCCGAAATCAGAATAATTCGAATGTCAGTTTAACTATTCACTTATTCTCTCATTCTCTCATTCTCCCTTTCCCCATTCACCCCTTCTCCCCTTCTCTCACTCTCCCCTTCACTCTCTTCTTCACTCTTCACTCACTACTCACTACTCACCCGAAACCGGAAGAAAAGCATCCATAGCCACGGTCCGCCTTCCATCGCTCCCCCATGCACTAAGCGGGTACCTCCCCGACCAGCTTCTCGCACCCCGATTGGAATGAGTTTAGTTCAACCGGGAACCTGGGATGAAGCATGAGTTCAGCATAAACCAAAAATCGCTGGGTTCCCGCACAAGCGGGACAGGCATTGCAGACCGCTCATATTCCTGTTTATTAGCCGCCGGCATTTTTATTCAGAATCCAACAAGTCACTCAAATTAATTATTTTACTGCCATTTTTTTCGTAATAATTCAGCATTTCGTCAATTTTCCTTTTATCATAACTCGTAATACAATCCGATACCACTGTAACTTTGTAGTTTTCCCTGCACATATTAAATACGGTTGATTTCACGCAGGCAATGGCGTCTGCTCCTGTAATGTAAAATTCGCTTATTTCATTTTTCCTGATAAAGTCAGCAAAATCTTCGCTGGTCAATGCGTTGCCTTTGGATTTTTCAAAAATGTTGTTGGAAACCAATTTCATGTCCGAAACCAATTCAGACCCACGAGTATCAGGTTTGAAAGTCCTTGTGCCGTCAGATAAGTTATAATGCCTTATGTAAACGACATGAATTTCATTTTCCACTGCCCAATCTATTGACCGATTAACATTGTCAATGATTTCTTTGTAGTTTTTGGTAATGTCATTTTGAATGTCAATGACTACTAAAGACTTTTTCTGCATGGGATTTCCTTCTTTTATTTTTATGTTTTAATTTAATTTTCTATTTCATTGTCCATCGCATTGTCGCTTGTTCGCTTGCGGCTAACTCGTTTATATCATCACAAACATACCACTTTACCCATTCCCGTCAAACTTTACCCGGCATAAAATCATGCAGAAGTTGAGGTTGAGGGTATGAACTGAGCGTAGTCGAAGCTTTAAGGTTAAGGTTAAGTTGGAAGGATGGAATATTGGAATATTGAAAATAGGTCCTTCGAACAGAAAAGGCTGCTATTCATGAGTTGATAGTAATTTCTATAGCCGATTAGTGAAATCCAATTTTACTTTACTTTAGACTTTGAGCTTGAATTTTCCGCCTCAAACCCAAACCGTATTGCCGCTTTAAGTTCTTCAACATTTATATCCTTCAGTGTTTTGAACTTTATGCAGTACCCGGTAACACTTGCCTTCCCTATTTTATCCCCGTAAGTTTTGGCTAACCAGGTCTTATCTTCGATACCAAGGATATAGACAGAGATTCCGGTTGTATTTGCACTCAGACCAATCTGATAAAACTCCCTGGTCTTTCCATCGGCATATTTTATGGTGTAAAGTCCATATCCTATATTGGGATTGGAAACAGTTTTATTTTCACTGTTTTTACCATCCAGAAACCATAATTTACAAGCCGGCTTTATTTCCGGAATGATGCGATGCAACGCCTGCATTTCACTGCGTTTCGGTTCTGGCTGACTGGCAATATATGCGTCTATTTGTTCTTGTACGTTCATAATATATTAATTTCAGGTTGATTTACCGGTAACTAATCCTTCTCTCCCTCTCTCTCTCTGACTCTCTCTCTCTCTCTCTCTCTCTCTCTGCTTTGTTTTCTTTGGTTTGGTGCCCCCTTCCTCTCCTCCCTTCGCTCTAAGTCTCTCAGTCTCTCAGTCTCTCAGTCTCTTAGTCTCTTAGTCTCTCAGTCCTCCCTGTCCTCCTCCCCTCAGTCTCCCCTTCTCACAACTCTGATTCTCCCTTCAGGGCTTTGTTTTCTTTTTGGTTTGAGTATCCATGGGCTTCGCTTCGCTTCACCCATGGTTATGATGTTACGCCCTTTCAGGGCTTCCCCTTTTCTCTTTGTCAATCAGTCCCTTTCTCCCCTTCTCTCACTCCCTTCGCTCACTCTCTCCCCTTCTTTCTAAGTCTCTCAGTCTCTTAGTCTCTCAGTCCCTCTGACTCTCACTCTCCCCTTCTCCCTTCCCCTCCCTAGTCTCTATGTCCCTCAGTCTTCGTCTCTCAGTCCCTCAGTCCCCCTTCGGGCTTCCTCCCTTAGTCCCTCAGTCCCTTTCTCCCCTTCTCTCACTCTCTCCCACTCTCCCATTCTCTCTCAGTCCCTCAGCCCCTCAGTCCCTCTGTCTCTCCTCCCCTTCACCCCTTCACCCCTCTCTCCCTGACTAATTCACTTCCTACCTCCTACTTCTTACTTCCTCTTCTTTCCGACCTCCGACTTCCGACTTCCGACTTCCGACTTCCGACTTCCGACCTCCGACTTCCGACTTCCGACTTCCGACTTCCGACCTCCGACCTCAAAAATTCTCAGGCCAAATATTAAAATCCAATTTCACTTTAGACTTTTTACTTTTTACTTTAGACTTGAGCCCAGAAAAGCATCCATCGCCACGGTCGGCCTTCCATCGCTCCCCCATGCACTAAGCGGGTACCCCCCCGACCAGCTTCTCGCCCCCTGTGGCTCCCAGTAAAACACCCCGAGTCCTTTATTGTCCGGCACCGCCTTCACCTTTTCCTGCAGGGCAACCAGCATATCATACGTATTCTGAGCCTTGGAGTCCTCACCCCCGGTCTCCACCACCATCACTTCCTTGCCGTACCGGGTAACCATATCCAGCAGATTATCGCCCAGGTCGTCAATCGAAAGCGTGTAATCCGGATGCCCGTTGAGCCAGTATGGATAATACGAAAGGCCGATGATATCGTACTTCATGTTGTTGGCTTTGGCGTTGTCGAACCACCACCTGAACCGGCCATTGTCGTTGCCCTTGTCCACATGCAGAATGACCTTCGATTTTGGGCTCACCGCCTTCACCGCGTCGTAGCCCTTGTTGATCAGTTGCGCCAGCTGCGGCCAGTTGGTCGCATTGCTGCCATCGGGCCAGAGCATGCCGCCCGATATCTCGTTGCCCACCTGCACCCATTCCGGCTCGATGCCTGAATACTTCAGCGCCGACATCACCTCAAAGGTGTAATCGTATACATCGGTGAGCAGTTGCTCAAAGGGGTGGTCTTTCCAGGCCGCAGGTTTGGTTTGTTTGGAAGGATCGGCCCACGAATCGCTGTAGTGAAAATCGATCATCAGCTTCATGCCCTGGTTCTTTACCCGCAGGGCCATGGCTACGGTTTCGGCTTTGCTGCAGTGCCCGTCGGTTTTATGATTCGAAGGGTTTACCCAGGTTCTGAGCCGGATGGCATTGATGCCATGATCTGCCAGGATCTGCAGACAGGGCTGCTCCACCCCCTGGTCGTTGTAGAACTTATAACCGGTAGCCTCCATCTGCGGCAGCCAGCTGATATCCGCCCCCTTGATAAATACCGTGTCGGGCTTTTCCACAATCGGATCGTCCGGTTTGTCCTTTGGCTTTGAACAACTTACATTAAATAACAAAGTGCTGAAAATGGCCGTCAATAAACAGGCCCTGAAGTTTTTCATATGGATCATGGTGACTGAACAGGTAAAACATGAACCAAAATTAGATAAAATTTCGCTTTCCGTCCGGAAGGAAATAAAGGAAGAGTAAAGGTTAAGGTTGAGGTTAAGGTTAAGGTTAAGATTAAGGTCAAGGTTAAGGTTGTCTCCTTATGAAAATTGAGCGCCATTCTGTTTAGAAGGTCATTCGTCATTCGTCATTCGTAATTCGTAATTATAAGGTTAAGATTAAGGTTGAGGTTGAGGTTGAGGTTGAGGTTAAGGTTAAGCCTGCCCGCCTGAAGTGTGGCGGGTAAACCTGGCTGACAAATCATGTTGATTAGTTAAATCCGTTTAGCCAGTCAGACAGGGTTAAGGTTAAGGTCTGGTGATCCCCATTCTGTATAGAAGGTCATTCCTCGTTATCGCTCCGCTCTTACGAGGCAAGTTGTCATTCGTCTGTCACCCTGAGCGTAGTCGAAGGGGCATCATTCATAATTCGTAATTCGTAATTATAAGGTTAAGGTCAAGTGAACCCTATTCTGTATAGAAGGTCATTCGTCATTCGTCATTCGTAATTCGTAATTATAAGGTTAAGGTCTGGTGAACCCCATTCTGCATAGAAGGTCATTCGTCATTCGTCATTCGTCATTCGTCATTCGTAATTATAAGGTTAAGGTTAAGCTTGACAAGCCAATCTATGAAAACCAGCTTTTCCGGACTATTCCTTAAGGATCTTAATTACCCTGAAAGTTTTTCCGCTTACCGGTTTTATAAGATAAAGGCCTGATCTAAAACCAGTCGTCTGAACAAGGATTCTTCCAGTAAGAACTCCTTTATGCACAACCTGCCCTGTTGAATTGATAATTTCAAATCCTGTTGCCTCGCCACTCCCCCAGCCTCAATAACCAGCTCATTTTTAAACGGGTTCGGATAAGCCGCAACGGTGAACGCATCCCCTGCCCTGCCGAGCCCGGTAAGCGTGTAATCTACTATGTTGGATGGTTCGGAACTGCAACCCGACAACGTAACAATCGTATAGTAACTGCCATTGGCAATGGGTGTGTAAACCGGATTTTCCGCACCGGCGATCAGGCCGTTTGAATCATACCACTGGTTGCCGGCCGGGGCATCGGATACCAGGTCGTTGTTGTTCTGTGTAACCACAGGCGTCTCAGGCACGGGATTAACGGTAACCGCCAGGGCGGCGGCAGCGCCTTCCCCGTAACTATTCACCCCCTTCACGGAAATATCGCCGGAAACGGCCGATTGGCCGAAACTGACGGTAATGCTGTTGGTTGTGCTGGTCCCGGTAACCCCTTCAGGCAATATCCAGTTGTAAGAGGTGGCATTCGGAATTTCCGACACTGAATAGGTAACCAGGCTATCCCCCCGGCAAACCGTTGCCTGACCTGTTACCGTGGCACCGCAACCGGGCAGATGGTTTACCAGCACCCTGAACAGCAGCAGGGTAATGCCATCCATCCCGGCAGGAAACGCGTTGGCCAGGCCGCAGACCGCAACATCCATGCAGGGATCATACACCATCCTGCTCTTGTAACCCCAGGTGGAACCGCCATGCCCCCAGGTGGGGTGACCAAAAAACGTTTGATTCTCCAGCCCCAAACCATAGGTATAGGATGCGGTGGCCGGTATAAAATCCGTTAATTCCGCGAAGGAGGCTGAATCCAGAACCTGACCATTCATTAGTGCCTGGTACCAGTTTACCATATCGGCGGAGGTCGAGAACAGCGCGCCGGCACAGCCGCCCGCCGTATTCAGCCCGACCCTCGAAGTATCGTGAAAATCCACCCCGAAGTACCAGCGGTGTGCCACGGTGTCGATCTCCGGTTCCATCACATCGTAAAAGGTGTTGTTCAGGTCCAGGGGCGTAAGGATGCTGTCGCGGATAAGCTGCGATATATGCATGCCGGAAGCGCTTTCGGCCACCATGCCGGCCAGGATATAGTTGATGTTCGAATAGCCCCAGCCGGTGCCTGCAGGGAAGGTTGGCGCGCCCACCCATCCCAGCACCTCTTCCGGGGTAAAAAACCTGTCAGGGTTATTCATAATGGTATCCATCCAGGGAGGTACCGACAGCGGATCTGAAACCCCGCTGGTATGGTTCAGCAGTTGCCGGAGGGTGATATCCGGGTCAATATTCGGATAATCCGGCAGCCAGGTATGCAAGGAGTCGTCTAAGCCAAGTTGGTTGCCTGCGGCCAGTTTCAGCAGCGCCGTGGCCACAAACAGCTTGGTATTGCTGGCAATGCCGAACTTCATATCCGGCGTTACCGGGCTGCCTTCATGCGACACCCCGCTCGTCCCCTGCCATACCCCCTGCCCCGGCACATATACCCCGGCCGACATCCCTTTTACATTGGGGATGGCCGCAACATATGCATCGAGCGTATCCTGCAGCATGGTGGCCAGTAGGGGGTTAAAGGGCTGGGCGTGGGTGCCGGTAAAAGTCGATAATAAGAGCGCGGTGCAGAGGATCTTCTTCATGCGGTTCCGTTTGTGTTTGGAGGCATTTATAACTAAACAAGACAAGCTGGTTACTTGTCTTTTATTAGTTTATTTTTTTTCGATTGGTAATCCTGCCAGAGTTATATCTGATCTTTACTACAGGTATTATGACTTCCTGAAATGACACGATGCGAGGGATTAACTTCGATATTCTTTATAACTATTCATACAGGTCGAGTGGAAATAAAGTTTCTGGTTTGAGATGGAGTTATTACTTATATCGGGTATTGAAATCACTGGTTGAATAAAATATCGGACCAATCATTTAACAGTAGTTTTATTAACCGGATGGCAAATAAAGGTGGGTACAGCCTGTAAGACAGGAAACCACAAAAAAAGAGAATTGCTAATCTGTAATTGAAAATAAATGGAAAATATTTTTACAATAAAACATTTTTTACATACAACATTGATCTGCAGTGATTTTAGTAAAAACGAAATGCTAATATTTTAAAAGCATCATTCGTTTGATGCTTTTTTATTCCCCTGTTAAACAGTGATATATATACATTATCTCATTAATTAAGGATTAGATTTTGGTATTTTTCGGGATACAATAACCCAATATGTAAAATTTTCTCAAATTAATTATTATTAAAAGTTGTTGATAAATATTTTGCTTTATATCAATTTTGCTCTTGCATTTTAAAATTTTATATAGTATATTTGTAGATAAAGATTCAAGAACAATATTGTTTATTCATATACACTGATAATATTACTATCGAAACTAAACTTCTGCCATCAAGCTAAGACAAGTTCCCTTTGATGTATGTCAAATTAAATGAAAAATTGAGAGTGTGATTTAGAAAATGAACGGTTAAAACCTGATTGTAAGATTACAATGTTATTTGATGGCAGAAAACTGCTACTTAAGAAAACTCCTACTTTAAGATTTTTGGATTTACATAGGGAATAGCCACCCCCAATAAAAAAAACCTCCCCCGGAGGTTTATTGTCAACGCGAATTAACTTAGTACGAACCAAAACCGAGAGAGGCTAAACAAAGATACAAAAAAATTGCTCAGATACTGATTTGCTGAGCAGTTATTGCGATATTATTATATCGAAGGTCAGCATAGCACGCCCTTACCGGTTTTAGTGTGCGGTGCGACAGCCGATGGCTTTAAATGAACCGGCGCCGGTTAAAGCAGTTCAACCTGTAACTTATTGACTGCGAGAGTGGAAAAGCATCTGAGCCCGGAGGATGTAAAACCCAGGGTTATAACAGTTAATACATACAATTATGAAATCCGCAAAACTTATAATTATCGCCACATTAGTTGCCTTTGTTTCCATAGTACAGGCACAAAAAACATTCGTACCCAGCGATGTAATCGGAGGTAAAACCATTGTGAAATGGGCCAAAGAATGGGATCTTAAAGCCTTCCAGCAAACGAAAGAGGTATACCAGAAAGGGATGTCACAGGAAGCATTTATTAAGGCTATTAAAAGCAACTTTCCCGCCCAGGCATCTGCATCATTTAAAGAAGTCTTTGTTCCGTACTATGAGTATGTTTACACCTTACACACCAGAGGGCTTACCGATGCACAGGTTGTTAATGCGGTTACCGGAAGGGAAACCACGGAGATGATTAACGGGCTCTCTACCTGGAATGCAAACAACCCTGGCGTATTAATTGAGGCTGCAAAATGGCCATGGAAGAAAATTCTTGAAATACTTGATATTATAATAATATCTTAACTCTGTGAAATTCTGTTGATATTGTTTAACTGTCTTCCTATAAATTCAAATTACAGGAAGGACAGTTATTAAAAAACTCTTAATAAATATCTATTCATTAGTAAATCAATGCATAACAAAAATACAATTTAACCATTTTTTAATAATATACCCCTAAAATACAATTATGAAAACTAAAATTTTATTCCTAGCATTTTTGGCATTTACTGCTTTTTAACTTCATTTCAATTTATTCAAACACTGAATGGTTTAATAAGAGAACAATTAAATATAAAAAGGAAATACATTGCAAGTTCAATTATATAGATAATCAAATATTAATGGATACTATGTTTCCACACTGGTTCAAGGAAACTTATCTTATTAGACTTAGGATCTCCAATAAGTGTTGTATTTGCAGATCCATCTCTTATAAATGACATAAAGAGCAAACCTAGAAATAATAAAAAGGAGAAACTACTTCAGCGGATGGAAACCTATTAAAACGAGAATATATAACATTAGGGAACTTAATAACCAGCTTGTTTAAGATCGAAAACAGCTTTATTTCGTTTGAGCGGCCAGACCCAATTTGCTTGTAATAGAATAAGCGGGATTTGGGGAGTGATCTTTTTGCCCCGACTTTAAAAGGAAAAGAAATAAAATTCTTAATTATCCTGATGCAGGATACTACAATTGCCATTTTAGATTCATTGCCTTCTTTGGAAAATTGGATTTAAATGAAAGCCAATTTTACTTATATATCACACATAAAATTAAAAGCAAAAATAACAAGAAAAAAATTGACTTCTATTTTGATACTGGATTTGCAGGTAGTATAATAATGAACTAGGGAACCTATGAATGTAACTCAAAGGACACGAAAATTTTAAGAGATCAAAAAAATATATGGGTATATAACCAATACTCTATCTGGCACCCAAATTGATTCAGCTAATCAAGGAAGATATAAATTAAATTTAGGAAATACTATTGATTAGTAGCTGTTCTATCTACAAAATCAATTGATTTGAATGCATTAGGGATGGAGTTTATACGAAGATTTAATGTACTTGTTGATTACAAAAAAAAACAACTTTACCTTCAACCCAATCCAAACTATCAACCACCCAAAAAAACATTTTACATATCTAAAGGCTTTAAAGCCAGGAATATGAACGAAAATCATATCCTGATAATCAATATGGAGGTAAATGGTCTGGCAGAAAAATCAGGGCTAAAAGTTGGTGATCAGATTCTTTCGATCAACAATATTGAAGCCGGTAAAGGAGATAATTGCGAAGTAGTCCGACTTTTCGGTGAAATAGATGGAAAATCAACCCAGAATGAAGTAACTGTTAAGCGCGACAACGAAATACTGAAATTCAAACTCTAACCTTTTGCCAATGTGACTGGCAGCCTGATCTAATTGAAACGGAAGAAATTAAAAGATCCTGTTAACAACAGGTATTTTGAAACAGCGGGGATAGCCAACCCCAATCCTTAAAAAACCTCTAAAAAGGTAAATGTCAACGCGAATTGACTTGGTACGAACCAAAAAAAACAAAGGCTGAAAAAAGTATTCAATTTTCCGGACATTTTACTGCACGCAGCACAATCGCCCGCGCTGGGTTACGTATACAGTTGTATATGCTATTCGACTGCGAAAGTGGAGACTCATCCAACCTGAGAGATGTAATCAAACGGTTATTTAATCGACAAAAAATGAAAAGAAAACTTTTCCTGTTAGGCTTTGCGATGCTTATTACCATCGCTCCGGCTTTGGCCGGTATCGTCATTAAAACCACTGTATCTATCGGACGCAAGAGCCGCGACTGTTATGGTTTCGGTTTTTGTATAATCACAAGCAGTTCTTCATATGCCGACGGGGCCATCAATGGTACAATCGATGTAAATGAGGAAAGAGGAAGCATGATTATCAGTATCAACGAAAGTGATATTCAGAAAGTGCAACCCGATAAAATGATGTACTTTAGTAACAAGAGTACAGTAATTTTCGCTGAAGACTATGCATTGACAGAAGATCTGAACAGAGCTCTACAGGCTAAAAAGCCAATCCTGATAAAAAAGGGGAGTTACGATCTGAGCTACAGCAACGGGAAATTCTTCATTGAAATTCCACTTTAGGAGTATCCGGGAGGCTGTATTAAAAAAGCCTCCCGGCATACCTTCCTGCCGAAAATTGTGGATGACACTGTATCACAATTATTTACCAAAGGGAATGCATAAGTAATAAATACGAAATCTCAGTTTCAAAACAATCAGTTAAGAATTGAAACCCTTAAAAATCCTGATGGAGCGCTATATTATTGCAATCCCCCGTATCTCATCATTTACAGGCCGAATGCCTGCGTTTATGCGGCAGGCAGTAAGGTAAAAAGTCTGAAGCGATGAGTTGATCCTGGCTGCCTGGCCTACAGGCAGGCAATGTCGAAGTTTAAAAGAGTTCCGATGGAGTGATGAAGCATTCTTTTCGTTTTGGAACCATTTTACCCTTGACTAAATAACAGAAACATAGCCCAATAACGAAACATGATAAATACGCACAAATGGATACCACCATGAGAAATAACCGCATCTCAGGCAATGGTGGGAGAATCAGGTATTGGTACAATTGGAATTCATATAGAATATCAATATTTCTGTTTCTCATAATGTCTTCTTATCAGGTCACTTCCCAGGACAGCTGCAATCAGGTAACATCCAGTCCTTTAAGACAAGTAACCATTTTGACCATGATTGACTTTTTCACCACCTTTACAGGAATTGCATATGTAAACGGTCAGACCGCCTATGAGAAGAACAATTTACATCTATACTACAATATAACCATCAACAATAAAATCAAGTCAGGCCAATTTAGCTTAACAACTTACTATTTCACCGAATTCGGAATCAGATCCTTTGCAGATAGTATAACCTCAATCACTGAAGATCAGTATTGTTTTAAAAATTCGCTTTCATACCAATTCGGCGAATCGAAATTTGCACTTAACATCGCTACCAATTCTAAAAGCCAGTATTTCAGACATGATGAATACAGGCTTGATAGTGCCGGGCATCTCGATAAATATATATATACTTCCTATCTGTCTCCTGGCTATAAGAATTTCTCCGGAGGTCTGAAATTTGAGGCCAATGAGCATTTTACCCTTGAACTCGGGTTGGTAAACGGCAAAACAACGAGAATTAAAAATCAGGACATATTTAACAGCAGGGGAATTGATAAATTGTATGGCTTGGATAAGGGGACAACCAAAAAAACCGAATATGGCGTAAATCTGGTTCTCACCATAACACCAACCCAGGTGTTGAAAAACCTATACTTTGAAAACTTCAGCCAATTCAATGTCAGTAAATCCGGTTTTCATTACCTGAAATATGCGAAAGCCGATGTTAACAATGCCTTTCACTATATCTTTCTGAAGCATTTCCGCCTTACCCTGCGCACCCTTTGCCAGTATGATATTGCGGTAAGTCCGAAGGTAAAGGTGGTGAATAATCTTTCGATCGGGTTTTATTTGAATAACCGGTTTTGAGGGAGGTTAAGGTTGAGGCTGAGGTTGAGGTTGTATGGGGGATGTGTTATGTCCAGATTAAATTTTTGTTTTTGTTGTTTTAATTGGGTGTTGTTGTTTTGTTCGTTGGTTTTTGATTTTTTTTGTTGTTTATTTTTTTTTTATTATTTTTTTTTTTTTTTGATTTTTTGTTTGTTTTTTTTATTTTTTTTTTTTGAGTTTGTTTTTTTTTTTTTTTTGTGTGGGTTTTTGAGGTTTGTTTTTTTTTTTTTTTTTTTTTTTTTGTTTGTTTTTTTTTTTTTTTTTTTGGTGTTTTGTTTTGTTTTTGGTTTATTTTTTTTTTGTTTTATTATATTTTTTGTTTTTTTTTTTTTTTTTTTTTTAGATTTGGTTTTGGATGATTATATTTAGATTTTTTTTAGATTTATTTTTTTATAATTTTGTTGTATATTTTTATATTTGGATTTTTTTTGTTTGGTTGAGGTTTGTATTTTGTGTTATTGGTTTTGTTTAAATATTGTTTTTTGTTTTACAATAAAGATTAATATTTGTTAAAAGGATTTTTTAATAATGAGATAATTGAAAGGGATGATTTATAAAGGAGAAAAAATTGTTGTAATTGAAAGAGAAATAAAGTTGTTTATTTGATGAAAGAGTTATTAAATGTTAAAAAAGTAGAAAAAATGAGTTAAAAGAAAAAGTTTATTTGATTGTAAAAAAAAAAAATTTTTTGTTGAAGAAATGTTTTAAGAGAAAGTTGATTTGATTTTGGAAAAAGAAGTAAATTTGATAATGTTGATTTGATTATAGAGGAGAAAAAAAAAATAAAATTTTTTGAAAAAGAAAAAAGATTTTTTTTTTAATGATTTTCTTTTCTTTCTTAGTTATTTTTTCAGATTTTTGTTTTATAGGATTTAATATCTTTGGTTATTTGAGAATTGTTTTCTATAGAATTGTTTGATATTTGTTTAAGGATTTAATTTGTTGAATTGTTTTGATAGAAATAAAGAAGTAGTAAGGTTATTAGAATTAAATAGGTATATAGTTAGAAAGAGAAAAAAAAAACGAAAGAAAAAAAAGAATGGAAAAAGAATAAAGAAAACAAAGTGAAGAAAAAGGATAAAAAAAATTTTAGAAAAGAAAGATTTTTAAAGAAAGAAAGAAAGAAAGAAAGGAGGGATGGATGGATTGGCAAGCCAAAATAAAAGTTCAAAGGTTCAGAGTCAGGTCAGGGTTCAAGGTTCAGTTGGCAGTTGGCATTGGCTTGGCAAAAAAGTCCAAAAGTCCAAATTGTTCAGCTCAGGTTCAAGAGTTAAAGAGTTAAAGGGTTCAAAGGTTCAAGAGTTTCCCGCCGAAAAGGCGGGACTTCGCTTCGCTTCGCAAGGGTTCAAGAGTTTCAAAGTTTCAGAGTTTCAGGGTTACAGTGTTACAGGCTTTCCCGACTGACTTACACAATGTTGAATTTGATCGTAATTTAAGCCCGTCAGGCGGGGTTAATAAGTTACAAGTTTCCTGAGTCCGGTGGTTGAGCGGTGGTTGGTGAGCATTTCGTCGAACCAAGCCGAAACCATCCGGATTTTGGATTACCCGCCAAAATGCTGAAATTGAGCATGAATTAAGCCGGTCAGGCGCTTGCCCGACTGACTTAACCAGTGCTGAATTTGATCGTCATTTAAGCCGGTCAGGCGGGGTTAATAAGTTACAAGTTTCCTGAGTCCGGTGGTTGAGCGGTGGTTGGTGAGCATTTCGCCGAACCAAGCCGAAACCATCCGGATTTTGGATTGCAGAATTACAGAATCAGAGATTGCGGAATACCTGAGTCATCCCATTACCTGCCGACGCCCTGACGTTCAAGCATCCATCCGGGATACTCGGGTTCTAATTTACTCACCTCATTTAATTCCATCATTTCATGATCATCCAGTTTAACATTGACTGAATTTAAGTTATCGGTTAATTGCTCCTGTTTATTGGCACCAATAATTACAGATGTTACCACAGGTTGATGCAACAGCCAGGCCAGCGCAACCTGGGCAACACTCACTCCTTTTTTCTCTGCAATGAGTTTCATCACGTCCACAATGCCGAAGGCTTTTTCTTTGTTTACCGGAGGAAAGTCGAAATTCACCCGCCTGCCTTCTTTTGTTTCAGCATCGCGGCTGTATTTACCACTTAAAAATCCTCCCGCAAGGGGACTCCATACCATTAAACCCACTTTCTGATCCAGCAGCAGGGGAATCATTTCCCGCTCCAGGTCGCGGCTTGCGATGGTATAATAGGCCTGGAGAGAGACAAATTTACTGAGATGCCGTTGTGCGGAAATGCCCAGGGCTTTCATCAGTTGCCAGGCCGCAAGGTTGCTGCACCCGATGTACCGCACTTTTCCGTTTTTAACCAGTAAATCCAGTGCTTCCAGGGTTTCTTCCAATGGGGTAAGCCTATCAAATCCATGAATCTGGTATAAATCAATGTAATCCATCTTTAAACGGGTCAGGCTTTCATCGGCCTGCTGTAAAATATGTTTTTTACTTAGCCCTACTTCATTGGGGCCTTTACCCATTTGCCCGCGGACTTTTGTCGCGATCACCAGATCGTCGCGTTTCAAACCCAGATCGCGGATCGCCTGACCGGTCATTTGTTCGCTCAATCCTTCACTGTAGATGTTGGCCGTATCAATAAAATTGATTCCGGCATCGATAGACTGCCTGACCAGGCTGTTCACCTGATCCTGGGGAAGTGTGCCTATGGCCGTCCACATCCCGCGACCACCAAATGTCATGGTTCCAAGGCAAAGTTCTGATACAAATAAACCTGTGTTTCCCAATAAATTGTATTTCATAATTGCAGCTTTTGGATGATTGGTTTCGAAATGTTTGTTTTAATCTTATCTGTTTCTGTTATCCTTTTAAACATGGTTGTCAGCGTTTTGTTCGTATTTTCTCAGTTCTCAATAAGGTTAAGGTTGAGGTTGAGGCTGAGGTTGAGGTTAAGTTGGAATATTGGAATAGTGGAATATTGGAATGTTGGAATACTGGGCATTGGATATTGGAAATTGGAAATTGAAAATTGGAAATTATAACCCTTAAGCCACGATGATCGCGTCTCTGAGCGAATGTGGGTCCTGCGACACTCAGGGTGGGCGGTGCTTATTTCCTATCGGCAGTCGGCGTGCCTTCGTTGTCGTTTCGCCACAGGATGGTGGAGAAATTGCCCACGGTTGGGTTGAATCCTTTTACGATCAGCCAAATTGCGAGGGTTGTTTCAAAAGCGAATACAGGAATCGTAAGCAAAGCACTCCATAACGAAATCTGAGGAATTACCCCGGACATCACCAGCCCGGCGCAGGCAAAAACAAGGAACCCGGCTGCCAGTCCGGGGATGCCGATAAAGCGCGGGACCAGTTTTGATTGAAGCAATATCCGGCTTAACATCAGGGTAGAGGCCCCCAGGGCAAGGCCGGGGCCCGGCAGAAAGGTCATGTGATGGATGGCCAGCAGCAATTTGCCGGCAGCCAGGTAAGCAGGCAGTTCCTGAGCCGCTGCGCCTGAAAACCCCCGGCTTAAGGTTGCGACCGACAACAGGCCGGAAGCAGCCGTAATGATCAGGGTAGCCTCCAGCAGCCTGAAACAGACATAGCCGATGGCCAGACTTTCATTTTCCTTATTTAATACCGGATACAGGATAAGCGCGCTGCCCATCACGGAAAAGGCAAGAAGCAGTTCACAAAAAGCGCCCCATATTACCCCGGGTTCACCGGCAGCACCTTTCAGCATCTCAGCGGCACCGCTCAGTTCAGGCCGGGTTATAGCAAAACCTGTGATTGCCGCGGCTATCGTTATTAACATCAATACCCCTAAAGACCGCGTTTATTCTGTTTGATTCATCTTTTCAGTTTAGCCGGTGTTTCTGCCGGTCAGTTTCATAACCATTCATTGTTTGCAACCGGATTGTCTGTCAAACCTGGTTTATAGGTTCTACCATGAATGTTGCAGGAAAATTTTGTTTATAATTATTTTCTCACCCGCCGCGGCGGTACAAGTTGTGTTTCTTTGTTAAATAAAAATTAAGCAAAGGTTCACGGAGGTATCACAGAGTTACACGGAGCTTACTTTCCTCACATTAAATGTTAAAAGCTCCTGTCTGCATTTCAGTTCATGGAAAAACAGGATTCCGGAGGCTGAAACAATTGATTCTGGTGCATTCGGCAACTACTGCGATAGTGCCTTACTTTTATTCTTAGCCACCAAAACACAAGAGCACGAAAATCACCAACTTTTTTCCTCATATTTGTGTAATTTGGTGTGTTGAATTGATTGGTGGCAGAAGATTTGTTTTTAATCATACAATAGTGATTTCAATTAAATATACCTGCGAGAATCAGTGCAGAACCTTTTTTAAGTTAAAGAATCTGAAAGCCGTTGAAAGCAGAAATGAAGACCGGGTGGAATTCATTTCTGCTTTTCAGACGTGCCTGCGGATCAGGTTAAAAATACAGGCGGTACATCAGGTTGGGATAGAGGCCGAACTGCCTTACATAACCAATATTGCCGGCAACCTTCTCGTCGTAATACTCCGAAAGCCGGGCCGTTGAGTTGGTTATGTTATCGAGGTTCACAAAGAGTTCATGGGTAACCTTCTGTTTGTTCCACTTGTAGCCGGCCGACAGGTTGATCTTGTAAAAATCCTCAAACTTATTATCATACGCTTTGCTATAATCCAGGAATTTATTGCCCGCGGGATCCACAGCCAGGTTGCCCTGCGCGTCCCTTAACAAGGGAATGTAGTGCTGTCCGCCGCCGAGAAATACCCTGGCATTCAGGTTCAGTGTCTGGTTTTTCTTTTTCCCGCGGTTCGCGAATTCCTTACCGAATAAGACATTTACCAGGTATTTGTTGTTGTATTGTGTATTCCGCTCAACGCCTTCAAGCGTTTTGTAGGTTGAATTGAAGAGGGAAGCATTGATCAGGTAGTAGTAATTGTTGCTGAAGAAACGCTCCATCGTGAGTTCCACGCCATAGTTTTTGCCGGTCCCTTTGTTTACCAGTTCCACGTACTGATAACTGTTACCTTCATTGATGGTTGAATAGGAACTGCTGTCGTTGTTTTCAACCGGCAGATTATACAGGTTCTGGTAGTAGGCTTCAAGTTTAAACCTTAAATTTTCGCCGAAACGTTTTTCGTACCCCAATACGTAATGGTCTGCTTTCAGCAAATCCAGGTCCTTGTTGGGTTCCGTTACGCTTCCGTCGGCCTGTTGTACCCGTGCAAAATAATTGTGCACGCTTTCCATGGTGCTGTGTTTCCCGTAACCGGCGCTCAGCGAAGCGGTGCTGCTCATCTGCCAGTTGACGGCAAATCTGGGTTCAATGGTGCTCTTTTGGTTGTACAACACATTCATGTTATGCAATCCGGCAACGATCGTTATGTTTTCGTTTACCCGGTGTTTGAGGCTGATAAAATTGCTCAGGGTACCGATATTCTGATTGAAATCGGCCAGTGTAAACATCACATTGGAACTGTCCTGCACGCTGCGCTGTTTGTAATCATAACCCAGGAGCGCGTATTTTGAACCTATCTGCAGGGTGTTTTTCGCGTTCAGCTTGTTGTTGTAGGTCACCGCCGCGCGGTAGGCCGGATTTTTGATCCTGCTCTGATAATCCAGTACCCTGTTGCCGACCGAGTCGTTCAGAAATTCGCCCTGCATGTCGAACATTTTTGTCGTTTTCACCTTGAAAACATCTTCTTGAATGCCGCTGTTTGAATAGGAAAGCGTGGTTTTGACAAAGCTGTTTTCATTCAGGGGGATGGTATGGTTCAACCCAAAATCCATGAGGTTGTTGTCCTTGTTGTAATCCTCGGTCACATCGGAAGTAAGGGTTCCGTTATCCGGTGTCGCAACCTTGTCGGCCTTTACATCTGTGATTGAACCGCCGCTGATCCCGACCAGGCCGAAGACCGAGAACACGCCTGCTTTTCCGGCCGGCAGCACCAGTTTAAAAGCCCCGTCGCGGTAGCTGAGGTCACCGTCGATGTCCAGCAGGCCAAGCTTGTTGAGCAGGGAGATGGTAGAGTACCTGTAATTGATCAGGAAAGAACCCCCATAGCCCTTTTTAAGCGGTCCTTCGAGGGTTGCTTCCGTCCCCTGTATTCCTATTCCCATGGATGTCTCGAACTTCTGGTTATTTCCATTCCTGAGTTTTACATCATACACGCCCGATAACACATCGCCATACTCCGGCGCAAACGCCCCGGTTGAGAAGTCAGAGGTACTGAGCAGGCTGTTGTTCAAAGCGCTGATGCCACCGGTGACCGAGTTTTGATCGGCAAAATGCGTAGGATTGGTAATCTCCGTCCCGTCAAGCCGCCATTGAATGTATTTTGGTGAATTGCCCCTGACGATGATGTCGTTTTGCCCGTTCTGGGAAGTGGTGACGCCCGAAAAATTGGTCAGTATTTTTGAAGGGTCGCTCAGGCCCCCGGCATAACGCTGTGTTTCGGCCGTGGATATGGAGCGCGCGCTGATAAGGGCCATCTGATTCATCGCCTCTCCTTTGTTTTTATTGGCTTTGATGACAACGCCCTTCAGTTCTGCAACAGATTCCTGCAATACAAGATTCAAGACGATTTCTTTACCGGAGTTTAACTCGATGTCGGAAATGGTTTTGTTTTCATACCCGATGTAGGATAGCTGAAGGGTAATTCTGCCTATAACTAATTTTTCCAGTCTGAACTCCCCGTTCAGATCGGTGGTTGTTCCGATCAGCGGGTTGCTGCCGGCGACTTTGATGGTCGCCCCGATCAGGGTAGTTTGCTGTCGGCGTCGGTGATGGTGCCTCTCAGCGTTTGTGTCGGCTGTTGACTAAAGCATGTCCTGATAACATGACAAATAGTAAGCTTATGTAAATTAGGTTTTTCATAGTTTGTCCTTTTGTATAAATTGATTATTGGTTTATGCAAAAGTCCGTCAAGAAGTGCGCGTCCACAATTTGTTTATGCACAGCAAATGAAGATGTCTGCAAACTCCTCTTTTATGTCTGCAAAACAATTACAGGGAATTTATAAAGCATGGCTTTTGTCAGGTTAAAACAAGAAACATTCTGCCACCGGGGGAATGTTTAGAGTGCTGTTTCAAAATGAATTATGGTTTTATTGGAGGTTTTTTTATCCCCGTCTTATCCCCCTTTGCCTTCGACTCCGCTCAGGCACCGGGGGACGATGACTTTTTAGTTTCATAGATACATGACGTTCTGTTAGCAGGTTCTCTCCCCTGTCTGCATGCTGAGAGTCGAAGCATCAGGGGGAGCCAGAGGGGGTACACTTTGAATTGGAGAAGTTATTTTGAAAGTATTGCTTAGCTCAATACTCCGTTAGTATTTTTTAAACAACTGATTTACATGGTATTGGATAACAAGATGAATAATTTTCAACAACACGATAATCAACACTTTGCTGCCTGCCCCGCCACTTTTGCGGGGTCTTTGCGTCTTTGCGTGATTCTTAAAATTAGCGGACTGTTGTTAGCCGGCACATTAAAATAAAATTTCACCTATTTATTCCCCGGAAAAAAAGCCCTTTTATTGATAACCTGCGAAAAAAGCTCAATGTAAGTCTCCGATATCGGGATGATCTGTTCTGCAATTCTAATTCTTCTTCGTTCGATGGATTCAATTTTATTGATGCCTACCATATACGATTTATGAACCCTGCACACCAGGTTCGGAGGCAGAATCTGTTCCAGTTCACTGAAGTTCTGCAGGGTCATAATCCTTTTGTTTACTGTATGAATTCTCCGGTAATCCCTCATTCCTTCTATATACAGAATATCACTGATATTGATTTTCTCCAGGCGGTTCTCCGTCTTTACGAAAATAGATTCGGGCGGAACAGTGTTAGCAGACTGGCTGATGTTCTCCTGGGCCTTGTTTACGGCCTTCAAAAACCGGTCAAACGTAAACGGTTTCAGCAGATAATCGGTTACATTGAGCTCATACCCCTTTAAAGCATATTCCTGGTAAGCGGTGGTAATAATAACCTGGCTGTCAATTTTAGAACTTTCCAGCAACTCGATCCCCGACAGTTCATCCATATTGATGTCCAGGAAAAGCAGATCCACTTTATTGGATTTCAGATAGAAGAGGCCATTGATGGCATTGTCGAACGTACCGCTCAGGTTCAGAAAGGGTATTTTACTGACAAAGTCACTGGTTCTCCTGAGCGCCAGGGGTTCGTCTTCTATGATGATGCAGGAGTATTTATCCATTTTGAATGGTCAGATTTACACGATAAAGATTGCAGTGATTGCTTAACTCCAAAGTATGTTTCCCTGGATAAATCAGGTTCAGCCGTTTTCTGATCAGGTCATTGCCCAGGCCGTTGCTCTCCTGTTTTAATTTCCGCTTTGCGTCGAACTTGTTTTCACAGACGAACCGGATGGTCTCCTTTTCGATCAATATCCGGACATTGATGGCATCGTTGATTTTCTTATTGGTGGTATGCTTAAAGGCATTTTCAATAAACTGAATAAAAACCATGGGGGCGATTGTTTTATTGCCGGGGGACCCTGTAATCTGAAGACTTACATAGGTCGGATTCGAGGTTCTTATCTTTTGCAGTTCTATGTATTTCTCAATGTATTCAATCTCCTTTTCAAGCAAAACCGTATCCGTTTTGGTTTCATACAGCATATAACGCAGGATATCGGACAGCTTGTTCAGATACCTGGATGCCACCACAGCATCTTCCAGTATCAGCACATCGATGTTGTTCAGGGTATTGAACAGAAAATGAGGGTCCAGCTGGGCCTTTACCAGGGCCATTTCGGTTTCATGGTTTTTTTGTTTCAGCTCTTCTTTCAGTTTTATTTCATCTACCCAGGTAATAAAGCCTTTCATGACCAGTGCCACCAATCCGGAGATCGACGCAATAAAGCTCATAATCACGATGGTCCTGACAGCGGTGGATCGGCCGTTCACCCCGCCCTTATCCATATCAATCAATTGGCCCGATTCTATCAGATAGCGCATCAGGATATAGGCTACAACAGAAGCGGCTGCTGAAATCAGGAGGCCGGAGACAATGGATAGCAAATACTTTTTTTGCTGCAGGTATCTTGGGAATACCAGGAAATAGCATCCGTAATAGGTGATAAGCGAAGGAAAGAAAGCGAACAGGAACAGGGATTCGAAGGCATTCACAATTCTCGCTGTCTGATCCACGGTATGACTGCTGCTTCGGTAGAAAACCGCCAGCATAATCGCGATCAGCAGCAGGTAGCACACCCAAAAGCCAATATGCAGGAAAACAACGATTGACTTTCTCATGGGTGATTCTCTGTTTTTTTTGGGCCGGATACCTGCACTGTACAGGCGGGGAATGCGCCGGAAGGAGGATTAACTTAAACAGGCATAAAACCCATTGAAGCACAAACAGTTATTTGGTGTTAAAGTTCATTGGGAGCAGAGAGGTGGGATAATGGAACGATGGAAGGATGGAAAGATGGAATGATGGAATACTGGAATGATGGAAGGATGGATTGATGGGAAAAAGGAATAAAGGGAAAAGGGCATTCGATCAGTTTGATATTTAGGGTGAATACTACACAGCCGATCCCGGCTGGCCGTTGCAGACAACTCTCTTCTTTGATATTGTTTGGTGGGAAGACTATCTACAACTCTTGTGTATTGGTTGCTTGTTTTTTTCTTCCTTTGAACTTATACGATATTCCCAGATATGCTCTTAAAATCCCGCTGCTGAATTCCCGGTTGAAGTAAGGTGATAATTCAAAGACCACATGCACATTGCTCCATTTCACGATGGGTTTGAATCTTGCACCCATGGCCACTGAATAGCCTCCGACATAGCTACCGTCGTTGAATCCATCGATCAGAATCATTTTAAAGCTTACCCCGGTATAGAGGTTATAGAAATCCGTCCGCTTTAAATTGATCAGTGCCAGGAGTTCAGGATTGATGTTCCCGTAAAATGTATTGGTTTCAAGGCGCCCGTCTGCCCAGAAGAGCCTGTCGGGATTTGAGGTAATGGACAGCGTATTGTTAAAAGGAAAATAACCAAGTGAAAGTTGCTGGGCATTTACCTCAGGCAGAACAAGCATCAGCAAAAAGAGCATTCGGATTTTTCTCATGGGGTTAAGGCTTCTTTGATACCACAATACATTGGTTTCGGTTTATACTGATCATCCCACATACATGGCCAGTCAATTCTGTTGAAATTTGCTCTGATCCATGTGTCAGCGTCTGAAACATTCCAGAAACTGATTCCATACCGGTATCTTTTTTCGAGATTCATATAACCCCGGACGATCATTTCCAGCTTCCTTTTCTGCCGCATCAGCATAGCATCTGTAGGTGAACTATGCGTTTCATATAAATTAAGCGATATATCCATTTCCGAATAGTAAACGAGGAAGTCGCTTTTCTGTATCTTCAATGCCATGTCGTTGATCTCCTGCACTTCCGGAAACTGATCATAGATATGCAACTGACAGCCCACGCCATGCACGGGAACGCCATTACTCTTTAAACTCCGTAACAGTTGAAGAACGGCTTCGAGTTTATTTCTGTTCAAAGCCAGGTTATAATCGTTGTAGAATAGTTTTGCGTCGGGATTTGCCTGGTGTGCCCAGAGAAAGGCTTTGGAAATATAGGATGCCCCGATATTTTTCTTCCAGATAGAATTTCTCAGGGTTCCATCTTCATTAAAAGCCTCATTCACCACGATCCAGGAATCAATTTTTCCCTTGTACCTCGAAACAATCGTTTGAATATGGTCTTTCAGAATGGCTTCCCATTCCTGTTCAGAACCCTGAAACCCGGACAACCAATCGGGCAAATAGTCGTGATACACCAGACTATGCCCGATGATGTCTTTTTGGTAGGTTTCGGCAAATTTCACAAGGGTATCATAATCGGTCCAGTCATAAATATCCTGATATGGATGTACCCTTCCGTAAAGCCATGCTGTTTCTCCGGAAATCCGGTTGAACTGGTTGATGGTGATTCCCCTGTATCTGTCGTCGGTAAGCAGTAATTCCGTTGATATTGCCACGCCAATGGGAAAATCTGCATTCCCGTATAATGATTCATTGTCATCACAATAAGAGATTTCATCCTTTACGCAGGTCGTAAACACAAAACCCATCGATAAAATCAGCAGGATTCGTAGCGCGTATCTCATAAGCTTGCACTTCATGTAAACAAATCAAAAACAAGCCAGTCTTCAGCACATAGCGTTCAGAATTCAGCCCCGGCATGTTTTATCAAAAATAGAATTAATTTCAAAGTTATGATAAAAATGAAGGGTTAAAACTACGTGAAAGTCTTTAAGGTTGAGGTTTCAGGGTTTCAGGGTTTCAGGGTTTCAGAGTTTCAGGGTTTCAGGGTTTCAGGGTTTCAGTTTCAGAGTTTCAGGGTTTCAGGGTTTCAGGGTTTCAGTTTCAGGTTTCAGAGTTTCAGAGTTTCAGGGTTTCAGGGTTTCAGAATTACAAGGTTCAAGGGTTCAAAGGTTCAAGAGTTCGAGAGTTCATGGGTTCATCCCGCATTCGCGGGACTTAGGGTTTCAGGCCTGCCCGACTGACCAATGCAATGCTGAAATTGAGCATGAACTATGTCGGTCAGGCGGGGTCTCAGAGTTTAGCTTCGCTGACCTTCGGTTCAGAATTACAGGTGGCTGAGTGTTTTGCGACATAATCGTGTTCGTTGACGTAATCAGGATTCGCAAAATGTATCGAAGCCATAGTGTTTCAGATTTTCAGAATTTCAGGGTTTAAAGGTGCAGTTTGCGCGCGTCTTATCTTCTGACGCGTGCAAACGGTTTACGATTGATAAATGACCAACCCCTGTCATCTTCGCATTATGCTCAATTTTTTTTGAGTGAACCCTCGGGGTGACAGGTTGTGGTTAAGGATAAGCGGTTCGACGCTCCAGCATATGTTGGTGGGACAACCGGTTTTAAGTAATCTGACCGCAATATGATTGGTTATTTTGCAAAAAGACTGAATACCACCATGAAACCCGGCAGAATGCACAAAACTTTCCTAAACCAATAAACACCGGTCTCCTGATGTCGCAGTGATCAGCCAGCCAACAGATATTTACCTGAACCCATAACTGAATAAATTCCTCCGTTTAAAGCGGTCGGTCCCCGGCCTGTAATAGGCATTTACCCATTCGCCGGAGGTTGATTTCAGGAACCTTCGTCTGGACTGTTCCGTTTCACTGCTGGTGTCGATGCTGTGCAGATACCTGAAATACCAATGGTCGAACAGCCTGAAGAATTCGCTTAAATAGATATCCTGAACCCTTGTTTTACCTTTTTCATTGCTGCAAGGGATAATCACCATATTTTCATCGTTGGAAGAGGTTGAATTGGTGCTGAAATTCGCGGAACCGGTAACGACAAAAGGAACCGGTCCAAACGGGTCTTTGATCATATATTTTGTATGGATGTAAAGCACATTGGAGCCATTCAGGCCACTGTGAATTTCATTCAGCCATTGCCCCCATGCCCCGTCGAACTTCGCGCCCGGGGCTACCACCACATCCGGGTCGGGATTGAATCTTTTGGCAGCATCCGACTGCTTTGAACCGCTGTTCAGCATCACATACCTGATTGCTTTTGAATCCTTTTCCAGGATGGTTTCAAACCGTTCGTCCAGGTTGAAGGGTAAGGTGATCGTAGCCAGGCTTCCGGCCGAATCCAGCAAATCAGCGTAGGTGTCGAGCATCCTGTTTCCCGCCCTTGGACTGAAGATCACCGTCATTTTAGTGGTTGAAATTTCGCTAAGGCCTACCGTCGGCCAGTTTGCATCAACATCAATCTTCAGCTTATCTTTTGCCGGATCTTCTTTCAGCAGGTTCCAGTACTTCAGATACTCACCTGCAAGGGCTTTGTCTTTGATACAATGCCCCACATTTGAATGTCCGAAGATCCCTCCTTCCGAAATATTCGTGCTTCCGGTCCATACCATCATCGGCTGATTATCCTTCAGCAACACGATGAATTTATTGTGTGGAATTCCCGATGTGTTTTTTCTTGCATACGTTATTTTTTGATCGTTCACATTAAATCCGGCATCTTTCAGTGTTTTCTCATTGTCCCTGGTTTGCGTCTCCCCTTTCCGGGATTCATAGACCATCTGAACATCGGCTCCACTGTCAAGGGCTTCTTTAAACTTTTTCATAACATCCAGCTGATCAAGCTCATAAAGTGCAGCCCTTAGCCCCCACCCCGCCCCTTTTGCCTGCTTTATGAATTTGCACAAGGCTTCAAACAGGCCTCTTGAAAGCCAGTCATATCTTACCTGTTTTTCCTTATCGGTTAAAGATTTATCGTTGGGCTTAAGGTTGTCGAATCTTGCAACATAAGCCTGGCTGGCTGCCGCACCCCTGTTGAAATAAATTTCGTGCTTCCTGTCTTTCAGTGGTTCGGGTTTGACTTTTTCCAGGATCAGCTCATCCCCGTAGGTTAGTTCACCGGGTTTTCCAAAAACCGGAACCACCCTGTAGCTATAAAGATTGTTCGGTTCAACAGCATAATCCGACCAGGTGAACGATTGAACGGGGAACAGATTTGTGGGATAAGTAACATTTGGCTTGGGATCCGGGATAATTTCCTGAAAAGGTTTGTATCCTTTCAGCCAGTCACCGCCTTTGGAGATATCGTTGCCCTTTGAGTCAAACTTTGTCCGGTGAATGGCAAAGCCCAACAAGTCTTTTGCTGCTGTTTTTACCGCATCAAATGCCAGAATAATCACATAATTTCCGGCGATGGCGTGTACGCTGAACTTGTCGTTGCTGGTTCCTGTTCTCATGGTTTTGAGTTTAAAGAATTAAATAGGTTACCCCGGGATATTCAATTGACTTATTTCCAGGCTTCATGATAAGCTGAAAATACATGCTTCATTTTGCGTCTATAAGCGCTCGATAGTGAAATAGCAGATGGATAGCGTATAATTTTTTTCCCGGACTTATAAAGCAATCTCAAATGTAGCGCTTTCAGGAAGAATAGTCAAGTGATTGAAGCGGGAATCCAATTTCTAATGTCTAATGTCTGATTTCTAATTTCTAATGTGTTATTCAGATTGAGGTTAAGGTTAAGGTTAAGGTTAAGGTTAAGGTTAAGGTTAAGGCTGAGGGTAAGGTTAAGTAGGAATAATGGAATGTTGGAGTGATAGAATATTGGAAATTGGAAATTTTGATTGGGATAACGGTTTTCACCGCCACAACATTACTACCGCGAAGGTGGATCACCTGCATTTTTTCAAGCAATGCATCCGCATTATCAACCTCTACCCCCATGATATAATCGAAATCGGGATTGTTCCATTCCATGGTAAATACACACAACTGATTTGCGTTTAAGCGGCCGGGAACCAGCCCGAGCCTGCCTTCATCCAGCACTTTGTGAAAGAAAGGCGGGATTTCCGTTTTGTTGCGTCCATCCTTAAAGGAGGTGTACAAGGCAAATCCGAAAACAGTTACTGGTGACTTTTCTACAACGACCGCGTTCATGCTGTTTTTCTATTCAGTTCTGTTTAGTTTTACACAGTAATTATTTATCTGATAACCCTATCAATTTCTTGCCCAAGCGCAGTCCACTGCTGCTCAAACGATTCCAATTCAAAGATTATTTTCTGTTTCCTGAATCGTAATAACGTCTTGTAAAATCATTTCTTTCAATTCAATAAGCTTGATTCGCTTGAGCATTGTTAGCTTTTCCAAACCATGTTTAAGATTAAAAGAGATTTCTTTAGATCCAAGTTTAAATTCATCTAGTAGCTCGCGCAAAATTCGTGTATCTTCTTCAGCTGTACTTAGGGCTGAATGTATTCTTGATAAATCTACATACTCAGTATTATTATTCAATTCATTCTTTAAAACAACTAAATAAGCAGCTTTATTAGCTGCAAGTATAGAAATCTGGTCGGCAATTTTACTTAATTGATTCTTTGTTTCAGAATCAGTGACAGCTTTATATTTTTCAATAAGCCAATCTACAGTTTCTCTAACTGTTTGAAAAATACCCATTCTATTTTCATATTATGATTTTTTAAGGTTTAGAATGTTTTATTGTATGTAACGTCAACGTATTGCAGCTACCCGAAAGTGGCGATTTCGAAGCACTTCACTGTCAACCAGGCACAAACTTTGATAGAAGCACAAAGCTTGATTTAACCACTGAACCGCCACTTTTGGGTAGGTGCTGTTAGTGGCAGGTTTTCAATAACGATGCTATTATCTTTCAAAGGATTTGTTTAAAAGGGTTCTTGTGTAATCCTGAATAGCCTCTTTTTTTATTCTATACTTTTTTGGAATGCTGTTTACATCCCTTGATAATATAAATTCTTTAAAATCACCATCAATTTCTTCAGCGCTTAGGCCAGTCAGTTTTTCTATGTTGTTTAATGTCGTCTTTTTTTCCACGCTTGAACTAGATTCTGAGACTTTGTACAACGTAGCCAAAATTCCTTTTTGTTCAAGAAATCAACAAAAATACCTGCTGTAAGCAAAGCCAAAATTTAACTCGGAACCAGCTTCTTTAAATAAATCTGAGTTTGATAAAAAGGTTTTTATTGATGGTAATTTTCCAATTGCGTAAGCTTCTTTAAGATAGTAAAGATGATAGCTATCTTCATGAATGCAAGTTCCTTCAGAATATAAAATAGGAAAACCATAAAACCAATTTGGTGGACTTCCCTTTTCAAAGTCACTAACTATCCATTGCACTAAAACATCTTTTAACATATCATTAATAATCGAATCATCAGAATCTACTGGATAGCTATAGCAAACAATCTTTGTCCCATTTCTCAACTTGTATAAATTCCAAATTACTTGTTTCTGATAGAGTGCTGCCGAAGATTCTATGAAAATATTCAGGCTTAAGAGTTTTTTTGGTATTACCACTTTGTAATAAAATGCCAATGGGAGGTAGTTTTCCTTTTATACTATAGTTATTGGCAAAGGCATTTGTAATCCAATTAAGTCTAATTGTTATTTCTTTAAATTATCTAGCGAATCATTAATAATCCAGAGTTGGAAATTTTCTGTGGAATCCTTTTTATAGTTAATATTTAACCCTTTCATTAAACCTTCGAAATAAATAGTGCTCCAAAGTTCTATATTTGAGGATGCGACAGAATCAGCATCAATTATCGCTATTTGTTGAAATCGAAAAGTTCATCATAATCACCACTTACAAAATCGGCAAACGTCTTATCGGCCAATAAAAATCTACCCGCTTAGCAATTTTTCCGCCACAGATTCGGCTGATTGGAGAATACTAAATTCAAAATCATCTTCATGCTTTTTTTAATTCAGCTGTAATTTTTGCTAGCGTGTTAATTTTGCTCTAAATCCATTTATCGATTCCAATGGAATTGTATTTTGGCATGTATTGATTTGTTTGAGCGAGTTTTTGCAGTAATTCATAGTATACGTAAGTATATATTCTATAAGACGTTTTACAACTTCCCATGTACTCCACGTACAATGCTAGAGTGAAATTAGCCAAAACAAAACCTGAAGAAGTGGTATTTTCAGCTTGAGGATAATATTTTTCGATCCAAGTATTCAATTGCACAGCCGCATCATGAAAAGCCCTTGATCTAAGTCGCAAACTATTTTTTAACAATTGTCCGCTAAGTCCAGATTCTTTCTCTTCAATTTGAATGCTTTATTAGCCAAAACTGTATTTCTTTCCATTCCTTTACTTTTTCAGTTTGGGCAGCCAAGTAATTCATATTAAAAGTAAAAAAAGGCAAATTAATATTGTAAAAATCGAGGTTTTCATATCTAAGGTTACATTGTTAATTAGGCATAGTCGTGTCAAGAGTGGGTATTTTGCTGAATCTAATCCTGTAGTGTTCCCTTACAAATTGTATTTTGATGACTTCTTAGTATTTGAATTTTCGGAAAAATTATAATCAAATTCGCTTGTTGGCTTTTGACTTAAAGTAACTGGTAACGAACGGGTTGCATAGATGCCTATTAGTATCGTTGAACATAAGAGAACAAATAATCCTGCGGATAATCTTGCAATTTGAACTTTGTACCTGTTTTCAGCACTCAATTCAGTATCTATTTGCCCTTTAACTCCTACTAAGAAAAGTGAGAAACCAAGAAATCCAAATGCCAAACCAACGAGGATGCCGCACGATAACAGTAAATGCGAGCTACATACATGTGTAGACAAAGTTAGTCTAATCATATTATATCGGTCAGCTAGAATCCCTGATCAAAATATTGCTTTGCCACTATCGGATTCCATTTGATTCATCGTCGAATGAATTACTTCATTAACGGCGTTACTTGTCAATCACTGAAACTTTAGCATATACAATGAGGAGATTAATAAACATAGACCGGCAAGTATAAGTGCAGTGATAAAGCCTGCATTTAGCACTTTAGTAGAAAAAAAATCTGTCCCTACATAGATTTTGTCGCTCTCTGAAACTTCTTTTTTATTTTGCTCCATGCGCTAAATTATTAAGGTGAAAAACAAGTTTATTAAAAGTCAGTATTTTACGAAGTACTATATCTACATTTTCATGAACAGTGTGCCTATGTCTAGTCCTTTTTTAGGTAGACTTAACCACTTTTAAGAGTCAACTTATTTTATGACTATCCACTTGCTACTAACTTGAATATACCACTATCTAATTGTGGTTATATACCTTGTAATTGTATATAAACACAATAAATTCTATGTCAAAGGTTAAGACAAATTCAAGTTACTATTTCAAATCAATTGAATGGACCAAATCCAGATAATATACTCACTATTTGATTTTTTCCAGGCAAAATAATTTGAATATTTTTAAAATCCTTAATATTAAGCACTTCTGGAATAACAATAGAAAGGGTTCTTGATTCAATGGAATATTTAACATTTCTAAAATACAAATTGTTGAATAAGGAAACCGAAAACCCGGACTTTAACATAACCTTAACAGATTTATCTTTTCCGGTTACTAAAAACAGCTTTCAAATGGAGCGTATGTAAATTTATTTTACATTGACGATCTGCCGATTTCAGTCAGGCAAGTATATTTTGTTAATAACATTTACGGGCAAACCAGGAGCGCCCCGGATCAGTATAAAAATCAAACAACCATGCTGCTGCAGCGGCAAAGTTTCGGATTAACTCAGGTAATTGCTGCAATGATAATAGCGCTGTTATCACCAGAGCCGTTGACCAGGATTTACAGTTCTGGGGGAATTGGTTGTCTGAAACCAGATCAGTGGATTGGTTGAGATCAACCCCTGGTTGGTGCTGTTTGCACCATCGCATGTTCCGTTGTAATCAGCTGTACCCGTGTTGGGCAAAAACTGACCCGGAGTGGTGCATTGGAAAACAGGATTACGCCATTCTACACTGGCTCTTCCGGAGGTGCATTGAACGCCGTAACCCGTTTCTATCCAGACAAGTGCGTTACTGATATATTCCGATTTGGTCCTCACCGTTCCAAACTGGGTATTCACACCGGTCGCATAATCCATCACCCAGAACCCCCATTGCCAGAGTCCCTGGGCATCCTGGGATAATCTCCATACCCTGTACCGGTACCACTTTCCCAATTCCCAGGTAAAGGGCGTGTTCGTTCTTCCTATTCCGCCGTATCCTGCCCAGTCAGAACCGCCTCCCCAGTTTATCCCTTTCATGTTGTTGTTTCTGAACGCCGCATCATTTGCCAGTTGAAACCCTCCGTGGGCCCATTCATCATGGCCCGTAAAGTTTACCTGTAATGAAAAATAATAGAGCCACCCGGCTTGCACATACGTTGGAAAATTTACAATCCGTATGTCAATATCATAACTATATATATTGGATTTATCAGAACCCAGCCAGGTGTGCGTGGATTTTGGTTCTTTTCCTGCCGGATTGGATTGAGCGCTTGTCAGGTTGTTTGATAAAAGTATAATAAACAGGATCACCAAGGGTCCGTATTTTAATAGGTAATTTTTCATTGCGCTGATTTTTGAGTGTAAAGAATCATTAATTATCCACCTGCTGCTCAAATGCTTAAAAACTTTAAAATCTCAATCAATTTTAACTGCTTTCATCAGAAATAGAACAGACACTTTCAGGATGACTTAAAATTTTTTAAACTAATAGTCACTGGCAATCGGGTGACATTTCTGATTGTTACGGGCTTTCTTTCGCCTGATCGGCTTTCAAAAAGACATGAATATCAAACTCTTATGCATGAATAAAATCGAGGCTTGTGAATCAAAAGATAAGCTAACACCACTGAAATAGAAATTGTTGGACAAGGGAACTGAAAACAAGGACTTTAACAAAACCTTAACAGAATGATCTATTCCGGTTATTAAAAACGGTTTTCAAATGGAGGATATGTAAATTTATTTTACAATGGCTAAATTCTGATTCAGTCAGGCAATTATACTTTGTAAACAACATTTGCCGGCTAACAGTCAGACAAGGTTGAGGTTGAGTTCAAGGGTTCAAGGGTTTCAGTATTTCAGAATTACAAGATTTCAGAATTACAGGGTTTCAGGGTTCAAGGGTTTCAGGGTTCAAGAGTTCAAGGGTTCAAGGGTTTCAGAATTTCAGGATTTCAGAATTACAGAATTACAGAATTACAACGTTCAGGCTGCCTGAGTGAGAGAGGACTTCCGGCTCCCCCTCGCCAATAAAGTAAAAAGCCCGATTTCCTTCTCCTTGAGGAGAAGGTGCCCGAAGGGCGGATGAGGTGTAGAGGGGGTTTGGGGGGTGAGGTTTCAGGGTTTCAGCATTACAGGGTTACAGAATTACAGTATTACAGTATTACAGAAATAGAGGTTGTGGAATTATTGCGTGTAAAAATTCTGTCAGTAAAGACGCGATGATCGCGTCTCTGAGCGGATGCGGGGCTCTCCGGCTGGTTTCCCGGCTTCGCTCGACCACCGCCTCCAATGGTGACGGTTATGACTAAGGTTAAACCTGCCAGCCTGAAGTGCGTCTGGTAAACCAGGGTGACAAATCAGGTTGAATAGTATAATCCGTTTAGCCATTCAGACAGGGTTAAGGTTAAGGTTAAGGTTAAGGTTAGATTAAGATGGAGAGATGGAATAATGGAATAATGGAATGGAAGGTGATTGAGAGAACATTAGAAGACAAAGGCTAAAAGAAAAGGGATAGCCCTGAAAGGGCGGAACATTATAACCATGGGTGAAGCGAAGCGAAGCCCATGGTTAATCAAACCACCAAGAAAATAAAGCCCTGAAAGGGCGAAACAATCCGGAGTTCTGAGAAAGGGAGCCGATGTAACCGTGTGACTAAAAAACTGAGGAAAATGGAAAGTTGGGAATTGGACATTTGGAATTGGACATTGAAAATCGCACAAAACTTTTGGCCAGCACTAAACTTTATCCGGAGCAAGACCCCAGACTATTGAAAATGTGCTGGTATGCACCGTTTATTTATATTTCTCCATACATAAATTCAACCGCGTCAATTCGGAACTTGTTATTTTCTTTTTGTACGGTCATTTTATAATGACCTGGCCCTCCCAAATACTTTAAAACCTCTTCAATTTCTTTGGTATGTGGAACAATGGTCAAAGTAAATTTAAATTCATTTTTCTTTTCTGTTCGTTTAATGTCTGACAGGGTATAGTCATATCGTATATTTTTTTCAGGTAGTGTTTTATCAAAGTGCAATCCCGTCAAGTTTAATTTAAAAAAGGTCGTGTCAAGTTGAGCAGGAAGTTTATCTGCAGTTGCAATAGTTATATAGTTCCCATAAATGTCGGTATAGGAATAGTTAATATTAGTTGTTTGACTCCATCCTGAATAAACAATCAATAATAAAAATATAGTCAATGTGTTTCTCAATTTTTGGGACATTTTAAATGGTGCATTACGGTTGAGGCTAAGCGCTGGCGGGCAGTTTTGAAAATATATCGTTCCGGCCAGCACAATTCCCAATATATGTACAATCTGTCTGCTAACAACCAGCGCCCGTTAGCGTTTAGCCTTTGTTAGCGACTGGGCGGTCACCACTCGTCAATGTATTTGTTTGTCACTATTGAATAGTCGTTAAAATTAAATTCTCCTTTGAACTGAAAGTCAGTCAATTCAGAATTAATTTCCCACCGATTATTCCCTATTTTCCTAATTTCAATTTTCTCCTCCTTGTCAAGTGGGTTTGTTCCATAATTTGGAGAAAATGCTAAAATCTCTCGAAGGATTTTAGATGAACCAAGTCTTGCTGGATTTACTAAAGTGTCAGCTTGATTAAGTTCAATTATCAATTTTCTTAAACTCCATAAGTCGGTCGGTTCAGATTGCCCGGCTTTAACAACAGGGATTTGTTCTATAGATACAATAAGAACATTATTTTCTCCTGAATTAATTCTAAATCTATTGTCAACAATAGATACTGCCTTTGATGGATAAACTTGATATGTAGTCTTAATTTCCCACCTGTCTATTCTGTCATTTAAGTCAAGAATTTTGGTGTAAAAACCAAATATGCTATCAACCACAAGATGGCACAAGTCAAAATTGACGTTGTCAACCAGATCAGGAGCTTAGTTCTCTTGGGTGAATTGCTATGAAAAAGTCTCTTGAATGTAAATCGTGAAAAGTTAAATGACAATAAAACGACTGATGAAACTATTCCTATTAAAATTGCAACCTTCTCCCATTTTTCTACTGACATAATCTTTGGTTATTGTGTTTTACAGCCTTGCAGCTAACTATTATGTAACATCTCAAACATACCGCTTTCCCGGCTGCCTTTCATTATGATCGAACACAAAACCCTGCAGGTGCTGCGCCGCCGGTTATCTTTAAATATATATTCTTCTCTTTTAAACATGCGTCAGACAGCGTTTTACAAATACAATAATCCAGGTGGTCAGAACGACCCGCTATGAAGTCCTGTTTATCAGGCCACGCTTCACTTAATCAATAATATTGACAAAATCTCTGTATATAAACCTGACATTTGTAGAATCTTGCTGAGTGTCAAACTTCAGTCTTACAAACTCTGCTCCTCTGTAAGTTTTACCTTTCATTTGACGCAGTTCTTCCAGTTTGCCCCATTGTTCAACATTCAAAACAATAATCGCACATAATCCATCACCCTGAATGTTAAAGAATAAGATCTCCTGTCCATTGGTTTTCAACATATTCATTAAACCAATAGGTCAGTTTTGAATTATCAATTCTATCAAGTTGCTTTGCAAGTTCCGTTTTATATTCGTTGGATTCAGGAGAATAATTGTCAAATATCTGATTTGTGTTTTTACACTCAGGTCTGTCGCAGGCTATAAACGCGACTGCCAGAACGGTAAGAAAAATAAATAACCTGATTTGTCTTTTCATGATTGCTCAGTTTTTGGTGAAATAGTTAAAAATAATGATGTGCTATAATAACGGAAGGAATTTTTCAATATTATATAGTTGATTTCAGGATGTGGCCTAAAGTTCGATGCAAAGTGCTGGTGGGCAGTTTTGAAAACCTATCTTCCCGCCAGCAGAATTTTCAATAAATGCAAAATCTGAATCCAGTAGACATGCACCCGATTGTTTGATGCCAATTGGCAGGCGGGTTTATTTCTTCAGCAATAATTTTTTCATTCTGGTAAAGCCTGTCCATCTCATTTCCGTGTCATAAAACCTTAAATAAAGTGTTGAATCTGTATTATTGACAGTATAGATGCTACCACCATTCGAGAATGCCAACTGACATAAATTCATCTTAGTCAAATCCTGAAGAAAATCACTGATTATTAACTCGTCATTTCTTAATATTTTAAAAATTGTATCCTGAACAACTACAGGGTTAATGCCACGCTTGAACTCTTCATAGGTAAGCGTATCTTTATAATAATTTGCCCATAAACCCAGATCGTTATTATTAAATATTAAGAATCTCTCCTCATGACCGCCCCATTCTCCAAAGTCTCCGATAACCGCAGATATTTTTAGTGTGTCCTTATATTCAATACCTGAAAGTGGCGTAACCCAATGTATATTAGTCATTCTAAAATACGCTGTGCTATCAGGAGTTTCTAAATAGGTAAATTTTTCCGGATTACCCGGTTGATTTTTATTGCAACCAATAAGTAATATGGAAAATACAACAATTACATTTATGAGACCACTCCGAACACTAATTATTTGACACCTGGACACCAATGCACTATAATCCACCCATATATGAGATGAGGCAATCAACACCTTGTGCAAATGGGTGAGGTGGTCCCGAAGTTTCCGGAATATCAGGCCTGTTATTTTAGTTTTCGGATCAGGCTCAATGATTAAATGATTCTTTTTCATACTAAGAGACTGTTTAAATTTTGTTAAACTCTGTAGGCGTCCTTTGGGGGGTTTGCGCCGAATTTGTATATTTTTGTTTTGCTATGTTTTATTATTTACCCTAAGGACGGGCCTTGATGATCAAAATAAACAGTCTCTAATAATTGTACTGTCATTTTTCTCACAACCATGCGCCCGATAGCGCTTAGCCTTTGTTGGGTGCTGGTTGCTTTTCGTCCTTCTCAAATCTACACAAACTGCTTATGGACTCCTTTTGGTTATTTATCTTCTCGTAGCTTCAAATAGCTCAATTTTCCCCGATTAGCTCAACCCGTCTGCCATTCTCCGCTTTTCGCGGTTCTCTTCAACTTGCACCCAGCGGTTTGCGGCTATGCCCAGTAGCCGTTTTTCGGGCTTCATCAGTATCATCCGGTACAATGTTTCTGCGGGGTACAATGTTTCAAGTTGCACATCCATAGGCTATTGGGCATAGGTGCTGTTGTTGGGCGTTTTTATTTCTTGTTGATTATTTTTTGTGTAACCTTAAAATCAACTGCTTTACCAAGTGTATTATTAAATACTTCTATTGTAGGATTGTCAGTTTTTTCAGAAAAAGTTTTAATTATTATTGAATAGTTCATATTCTTTTCAACAAGAAACTTAAAAATATAATGATAATGAGTCATGTTTTTCTCATTGGCACTTCCAACAATTGCTCCGCCTATTACTCCTCCTCCATAATAGTCTAATTCATAAATCCAAGGCATATAATGTCGAACTTCAATAGTCCTTTCTCCTGGTAAAACTTTTACAATCTTTGGCCAGCCTTTATAATAATTGCCAACAACCAATGAGTCAACTTTTGCGATATAAGCAATCTCCTTATACTGTTTACCAGAAACTGTTACAAGATTTGATTCTCTTCTGATAATTCCTAACTCGATGTCAGGTTGGGTATTCCCCAAATAACCTTTTGTTGTTCCACATCCCCAAAGTAATGAAGAAATGAGAAAAAATGTCAATATGGATTTGATGCTTTTCATTGATATAAAAGTTTAATTACAATGGTAAGTTATTTTTTCGTCGAGCATAAATGCCCTACAACTATCATATAACACCACAAACATACCACTTTCACACTTTCCCACCAACTTGACTGACCACAAAATCCTGTCGGTACTGCATCGATATGGTTTCATGCCAGAAGTCAGAAACAGCCCTGATGGCATATTACAGTGCTTTGTCAAGTGCAAAATATCGTGATGAATGAAATGAAATTTGCATCATTTATTCGGATTTCAACCTGCCTTACCAACTTAACTTATTTTCAATAACTATAATCTGGTCCGTCGGGCAGGCTTTTAGCTTTTTACCTTTTACTTTTTACTTGACACTATATTTTGCCGGCAAGTTTTGCTTTCTCAATCAGTTCATCGACCTCATCATCGTAGTCTTCGGCATATCCCAATTCCTTTGCTGTGTATAAATCCTTGATTGCTTTGTCATTGGCTCCTGTTGCTGTAAAAACCAATGCCCGGTTTTTAAAAGCCCATGAGTTCGAAGGATCGAGCTCAATCGCCGTATTTATGTTTTTCAAAGCCAGGCTGTAATCCTGGTCAAGGTAATACAGGTACCCTAAATTGTCATACGGATAGGAAAAACCCGGCTCAATCTGAATTGACAGCTGCAGGTATTTAAAAGCTTTTTTAACCTCCCCGTTTTTTATCAATGCAAAACCCAGGTTGTTCAAATTCCCCGCATCCTGTGGATCTTCAATCAACGCCCTTTCAAAATCAGCGATTGCTTTGTTGAAATCATTGAGTCGCAGGTATCCATAGCCTCTGGTGGTCAGAGCAAACAGATCGGCCGGATAAGCCGATAGAATCCGGGTGCACAATTCTATACTTTTTGAATAATTATTAAGATATTGCTCGATAACCGCATAGTCACCGATATAATTTATGTTTTCACTGTCAATCTCAATCGCCCTGATGATGTATTCCCGGGCTTTATCATACTCCGTTTTCTGTAAAAAGATCTCTGAAAGATACCAGAATGCCAGGTCTGCTTTGGGATTAATCTCTATCGCATGTGTTAAATCAGCGATTGCCTTTTCGATCTCAGCGGTGCAGAAAAATGCATATCCACGGAGTATCAAAGCCGGGTGTTCTGAACCATTCTCCGATAATATTCCGGTTAAATAATCAATCGCCTTCCTGTATTGACCGGAATCGATAAATCCCCGGGCAATTTCTGTTTTATCGGATATATTCATGGGATGGAATTAAATATTAAAATTCAGACAACGATAAAGGCTTTCATGGTTCATACAAATGTAAGAAGAAAGTCAGGGAAATAGAGGTTAAGGTTAAGATGGAAAGATGGAATATTGGAATATTGGAATATTGGAATGGTGGTTGATCGAGAGACTAAGAATGAGAAAGGATAAGAGAAAAGGGATAGCCCTGAAAGGGCGGAACATCATAACCATGGCTGTAGCGAAGAAGCCCATGGATACTCAACTAAAAGAAAATAAAGCCCTGAAAGGGCGGAACATCATAACCATGGGTGTAGCGAAGCGAAGCCCATGGATACTCAGACTAAAAAGAAAATAAAGCCCTGAAAGGGCGGAACATCATAACCATGGGTGAAGCGAAGCGAAGCCCATGGATACTCAGACTAAAAAGAAAATAAAGCCCTGAAAGGGCGGAACATCATAACCATGGGTGAAGCGAAGCGAAGCCCATGGTTACTCAGACTAAAAAGAAAATAAAGCCCTGAAAGGGCGGAACATCATAACCATGGGTGTAGCGAAGCGAAGCCCATGGTTACTCAGACTAAAAAGAAAATAAAGCCCTGAAAGGGCGGAACAATACGGAGTTCTGAGAAAGGGAGACTGAGTGACTATAAGACTGAGGAAAATGGGATGTTGGAATGCCGGGAGTGTTGGAAATTGGAAACCTGCCGGCCCTCCACCGGCGGGAATACCGGCAGGCTGGTTGAAAATTGAAACCCACCCATATGTTGTTAGTTGTTTGCCTTCATATCCTTTTCTGTATTGGCTGACAATCGCTTCCTTACTAACAAAATCAAAACTGTCAGAAGTGCGAAAGTATAAATGAAATCAAATGGATAAGTCAAATAAAACTTAATGACAGTACTCTCCGGTAAAATTTCAAATCTGTACTTATACGGAATTTTGTCAAGTAGTGAAGAAATTCCAGTATAGGTTAAAAAGAAAATTATAATTTCTAACACTATATATTTCAAGTTGATTAAGATGCTTCCTGATAGTCTTGTAAAATATACTATCAGCAAAAAGCCTGAATTAAAAGCTCCAAAAACTGGCAATATTATTAGACTCCATGCAAAAGCCATTGAAGCGTTTGGACTCACTGTCAGATTATACAGCAGTCCGAAAACAACGGTCAGAAAAAATGCAATCAGACTGTTTCTAAGAATAAGGTTCATTTTGCATTCTTTAAAGTCCCTATGATACTCATTGACTATTTCTTGTTTTGTGTCACAATTACCCATAAAGGTGACGAAATGAAAAGTTGCCGGTTAAGGGCGTTTTCCCATTATTTTACATCCCGCAAATGACGGATTGATGCGGGTGCTGCAACCCTGAACTACCTATTGACCAGGCAATTTTTTAGCAACGCTTTACCACTCGTTGATGTTTTCAATTTGATACCTAAACGGGTTTTCCGGGTTCCTTTCTCCATCGTGGTAGATTAAAAATTCAGCCCGCTTTTCGTTAAATTCTACTGTCACAATTTTCTCAATTCCCCGAAGACATATACCGTAATCATAAAACACTTCCTTGTCAAAAATCAAAAGTGCTGATTTTGTGATTTTAATGTTTTCTCCACATGATAAAAATCCACCAATGATCGCTTCTATCCTGTATTCATTGTTTATTCTGTATTCACTGATTTTTTTTATGAATACCAGGTTATACAAACTCACCATGATCAGTGGAGTCAAAAGTAATATGGTATATAGCTTATTCCATGTATTCTTAACGATAACAAAATAGATCAGGCTAATCAGAATGAAAACAACTCCGATAATCGAATTTGAATAAAGTCCTTTGAGACTATAGCCGTAATGCAACAAAATGCTCAATACCAGGAATGTCAGCGAAATAATGGTCAGAATCCGGGTGACGGCCTTTTCTGTTTTCGGGAATCTCTTTTTGGTTAACTGAGGCACCAGGTTGAATCCGGTTACAATCACGATAAACATCAGAAGTGCTAACATTTTTTAAATTGTATGATAATTCATGAATCGTGTCACAAACATACTCAGCAAGGTTTACTCTGCTTTCATTGTTTCCAAATTGAATCCTGCCGGTGCCGCATCGATCTGCAGTCTGTTTAAGGGCATGTTGCCATTGACTCCAATGTAGGCATGGTAAATCCACCGGGCGTCCATTGATCTTCAAAGTATAAGCTGCTTTTGGGTATACTCCCCGGAAAGCAACTTAGTTTATACAACTCTCCGCATGTCCCGATGTGATGGCCACCTGAAGTTGTAACCTGTATCTTATAATAATAGACCGACCAGTCGTCAGGGCCCTGAGTTGTAGTCCATCCCAGGTCAGGGGAAGTGGTCGTAAACACGACATTGTTGTCTCCATCATAGATGGTGAATTCCAGATCTGCAACATTTTGGGTAATCGGTCTGCTGACATCGTTTAATCCGTCGGCATTCGGTGTAAATGCATTGGGCATGTATATTCTGGCATTGTCATCAGTGCCAAGGGTGTCTGTTATAAGACCATCACAATTCACATGAATGGTTGTGATGTTTGGCTCGCCGGGTTCTTTACAGTTTGTCAGGATCAACATGATGGCTGTCAGGCCAATAATAGGTGAAATTTTCATTGCAGGTTTGATTGGATTTTGAACGTTTATAAAATTGAAGCCAACGATTGGGGGTATATGCCCTAAGGGATTATGGGTGGTTTCCTGTCAGGTTATGAATTTATTTACCCCGATCACAATAAGAATAGCAAAAGTTCCCAAAACAGTAAAATATCCAACCGCTTTCATATTTAATTTAAGAATCCGGTTACCTCTCCACAAAATTAAAAACAGCAGCATCAGTACAATCGCGGCAATCATATATTTATTCAGATCCAGCATGGATGCTATCCTTGCTTCGTCCTGCAAATCAATTCCGCCGAAAACAAGTGAGAAGAATCTTGAGAATACTGCAAAAAATGCAAATGCGTATGCATAAATTGATTTGGTTATCCAGGTAATCCATAAAAACACAAGCGCCTGAATGATTGTAAAAAGAGGACCTCCGGCTGCCGACCATAAAGCATGCGATTCATCCAAATAAAAGCCACTTGCCGGTGAAGAATTATTTAAACTGATGGTCATATCATTACCTGATAGTTCTCCGGATAACCAATGTCCGGATTCATGGAAAAGATAGGTGATAAATGCAATGGGTATAAATAAAACAATCACCTTCCAATTGATCCGGCTTTCTTTTAAATCGGTGCCTATTCTATTTCCGAAAGTCTGTTTCACTTTAAATCTGATATTGATAACGATTTCTTCTATTGGAGGGGGCAAAAGTGACAATACGAAAAACCATGAAGTTCGGAGCGATTCTATTTCATGTCCCAATTTATTTGATGTGAGCCACTAATCTGGAATAAACTCTTAAACCCAAATTTTTATATTGGGTTTATAACAGTTGTTTATTATTCTGAAATTCCAAGTTGTTTTCTTAAGTCATGGTGAAAGTGATACAATTCTTCTATAGGCACTGCTTTTCGATGGTTCTTATTTATATCTTTCCCTTCCTCTGTCCACAAGTAAGGAAAGAAACTAAAAACTTTGTCGCCTTCGAGTTTTGAAACCTCTTCATTCCAATTTGTCCATCGGTAACCTTTATAGAACTCATCCAGATTATCGTTGAAACAAAAATAAAGAAAGTCAGTGTAAGACAAACCCAGTGGTTCATATTCTAAATTGTCTGCTGACAAATAATAAGTCTTACCCAAATCTTCACCAAGTCCACCGCCGTTTAAAAGAAAGAAACCGCCCATTGCATCGTCTGCTATCAGTAAAAACGGTGCAGGTTGCCCGAACTCTGTAATTGATTTTCCTTTATTCCAGTCTGGAAGTGTTCGGGTGAGTCTATTGCTGCCTGAGCCAAGAATTCTTATCCAGCCGTTGTCGATAAGAATTCCTCCGGTCATATAAATTATAGCACCCATAGGCGATCTGGTAGTAACCTGTGTTTTATATAATGCATTTTTGGCGTTATTTGTGTCAACAGGCAAAACTTCTACTTTGTTTGTTGCAGAATCTATCATCTGTTCTACAATCGCCCATCCAGGGTCAGTTGTATTGATCAGTTCCTGAATTGTCCGCATTTTTGTTTGTGCAAATAGTGAAAATGAATAAAAGAATAAGATGATTATTAAAACATGTCTTGTCATATCGCGGGTTTTCAATAGAGCAGCTAATATGCTTATGCTCCAGGCATGCAGTATTTCTCAATAAATATACAATCTTTCTCTATACAACCATTTATCCTGAAACATATAGCCGCAGGCAAAACTGGCTATTCAACTTTTTCTCTCCATTTATCTGGTGTATCAGAGAATCCAAGTGAATTTGAACTCTTTGCAATCCCGATGTTATATCCATAGATTAAATTTACCTGGATGTAGTTTAGGTTATTTACATCTGGATAATCCCTGAGTATTATTCTGATTGATTCCTTTACAAAATCCAAATCCTCAATATTATCAGGTCTCAGATTATAAATCAGATTATCATTCAGGAAAATATTAAGTATTAAATACTCATTTTTACTTATATACTCTTCGCTTCCAAGCTTTTTCATCGAAGATGTATTCCTTGACAAGGAAGAATATCCTACCTTATCAATTTCATCAATCTTTTCCTTGAGAGGCTTAAGTATGTGGACTATGCTTGTTGTTTCATTATTTCTCAGATTGATAAATAATAGTAATCCAAAAATCACAATGGCCAATCCACCGGTTATCAAAGTTGGTAATGATTTTGATTGGGCAGGTTGTTGTCGCGGATATGCTTCTAAACTAATAACATATGTACCCATTATCAGGTCATGAACAGCTTGTCTTGTGGGGAAATTCAATATTAAATGAACAGGAAGTAAAACAAGAAATGTTAGAAAGAAAATGCCTTTTGCTATATAAAGTATTGAAAATTCAGACCATCCCTCCAATCTGTAGTTTAAAAAGAAATAAGGAATTGTAAAGATTAAGGCTCTTAAAATGGATTTTGATATACTTAAAGTATCCATATTGATATCAACGACCTGCAGTTTTACTGCTCTTTTCCCTAAAGTCTGCCCATTGAAGAGTTGACTGTTTCCAAGTCCAAAATAGACCAGCGCAATACTAAATCCAACCAATACACTTTGCCTACCCATCAGAACAAAGGTGTCACCAAGAAATAACCCAAGTACAGAACCTGTTAATCCCAGCACCAATACATCAATCAGGTAGGCTCCAAACCGATACCAAATCTTTGCGTAAATAGGGTTAAGTTTTATTAAATCTATCTCAATTTTATCAACCTGGCCTGAATGCCCTCGTTGTCTGAGTTCCTCAATGATTTCAGTAAGTCTTTGTTTATCCAGACTTTTAGGATTTTTAACTAAAGAAAACAAATCATCGTCTGAATAATCCGTAAGCTCTTTTTTGTAGAATGTATTCATAAGTTTCTGTTACATGTCGGTTTTTTTCCCGCTATAAGTAATATGTTGTTGTGTGTAGGTATTTTATTCAATTTTTCTGATTCCCTTAAATTTTTCATTGCTTGTCTGTCCTTCTGAGTCATCATTATATATAATTCCTTTAACTTTTAAAGTGTCGAGCCATGCAAAGTCCGTGTTCCTTTGGATAAAAGATGATTTTGTCGATGAAGTCTTATTTCCTGTCAATTTAGTAGCTACAAATTCATCTATATTTTTGGAAGTTATAGGAAGATTTCCGTTGAATATAAATTTGTCGTCTATTGAAAAGGGCCACTCTAAAATTTTAAACTTGTTTGGATTAGCAAATATTACAATGTCATTGTCTAAGAATACGTGTTTATAATCCTTAGAATAACCGTCTGAAATCACTTCAAAGGTTACCGGATCAGCAAAATCGATTACTACGCCTTCCCAAAAAACGTTTTCTTTGTCTTTAGCATATTTTTTATCTTTTAGAATTTCAAATGTCGGCATGTCAGTGTTCATTTTTCTAATATGCTCTCCTGCTTCACTTTTTAAAACCCAAGCCCATTTGTTGTCAACTTTTTCATAGCCTTCTCCGCAAGAAGCTAGAAAAGTTGCCAAGAATAAAAATGTTAGTAATTTGAGTTTATTCATCGGGTTATCGTTTTCAAACTTACTTACAGCGCGTCCGAGGCTAAGCGGTATCTGGCACTTTTTAAAACAGCTCTTTCCGGCCAGCACAATTTTTAATAAATGTACAATCTTTCTCCTTACAACCATGCGCCTCCCGCATGTGCGGGATTTAGCCTTTGTTGATTAGTTTTTGTTTATTCATCATAATATGTGTACTTTAACCTTTTTTCGGATGGGTAGAAAAACATAGATTTTCTAATTGTTGAAGGATAATTAAAAAATTCAACATAATAGAAATCATCTTTAAAATAGGCTTGCTTATCAACATCCTTACATTGTTCTAATTGCTGCATTTTTGGAAAGCCATAGGTGAAATATTTCCGTGATTTTATCTGATTAACGAGTCTTTCCGAGTCAGAAGACGTAACAATTATTTCACACTGAAAAATGAAATCTGTAGTACCTTCAGTTTCACATTTTATAACTTTAAACTCATCATTAAGTGAAATGTCAATTTCTTTTAAGTAGGATTGTACCATCTCTTCGTCAGAAGTACAACCAGAAAAAAAAATTGTCCATAAAGATGTAAAAAGTATTTTTGAATAAATGTTTCTCATTTTATTAAAATAAGCACAACCTATTTATAACATCACAAACATACCATATTCACAATTTCCATCCAACATATTCGAACATAAAATTCTTCCACTGCTGTGTTGGTATAGTGGTGAGTTTTGGGCCGGAATGTTCATCTAACTTGCATTATTGAAGCGGGGTACAAACCTTCGCATGCCACTATAACCCTTATTGCAAATATCTTATGAACAAGCATGAGTTTCGGTTTTAATCAAATATGTGCAAACATAATCTTAAAATCAATTCCGCTGATCCGCTTTAATTCAAGCAATAACTTTGATTTATTAATCTTTGAATCCGGGTCATATACTACAATCATTGATTTTGCAAATCCACAATCGGCAATATATTTCAGGGAGTTCAAATCAGTCGGTGTATAGCAACAAATTGTTGTAACAGACAAATCTAAAAAATTTGCTTTGGATGCTTTGTCCATAGATTCCTGCCAGAAGTCCATTGAAATCTCTTTACCACAATCAGGGCAGACAACTCTTTCAAAATCCTGCCCACAATCCACAAAGCTAATCGCTGAATCAAGTTGAATATTGATCTCTTTATCCGGGAATTCCTTTGAGAGATAATCGATCAACAAAACCGATATATCCCGGTGTAATTCAAGATCGGGTTTTTGCGGGATAATCCTGACCTCAAACCCGGAATACGTTGCTCTTTTAGGTTTATAAATCAATTTAAGTCCCGATTCTGCCTTTTCTTCCGTCAATTTTGTCTGAGTTTTACAACCAAATAATCCGGATATTGATATCATTAATATAAAGGTTAGTACTTTCACAAAATCACAAATAAATCAATGGTGACGTCGTTCTTGTAAGAATTTTCCGGCAACCCGCCCAGGCTATTTCTCCAATCGGTCAAGAATAAAAAACATTCCTAATGTGAACAAAAAAATCTTGTCATTATTTACATCGAAGTGAATTTCTTTGAAAAAGTCATCCTTGCAATTGACTTTTATAAGATAGACTTCTGAAGGTTCTTTAATGCCAAGCACGATGGGTTTTATCTCAAATTTGTCGCTAAAGTATTTAATTGGATCTTCAATCTTTATCTTTTTGCCAGGACGGAATTCGCATTTAATGGGTGATAATCCTGCAGCTCTGGTGAACTCGTTCTCTTCAAAAGATTGCCTGATAAAATTATCGAATGTTACAGTATCACCGATGTAAAATTCTGCCATCTGGTTTGACATACCTGATGGGCCTGCACTTTGAAACCTTTCTATTATCCATTTCCCTTTCATTTGATCTGTTATTTCCTGACCATTTAGTGAGAAAAGAATGAAGAATGATAAGACTGTGAATAGATACTTCATGTTTTTGTTTTTAAGTTATTCCATCCTGTTTACTTTTCACAATCAGGCGACATGATTGACTATATGAAACGGCTGGTTTCTGTGCACTCATCCGCTGAATTGTCGAAATTCAAATACTCTTGTTTGTTCTTTTACCTGCAACTTCTCCGTTTACCGAAAATAACTGTACTACAGACAGTTTAAGCATTAGATTGGGCTTTATTGTTTTACCGGATTAAAGAAATACGCTATTTCATCGTCGGTAAGTATTCGATCGTAAATCAATAAATCATCAATATCACCTTTAAAGTAAGTAAAGAAGTGGTCGAATGCATCTGAATCAAAAGTTTCTATCATGCTTTTGCCTAGATATAAATCCTGATCCATTCTACCCCCGGTAAATCCAAACGAATAGCCCGGATTACTCCTGGTCTCTTTTTGATATACTCCATTTGCATAGTCATATAGCGTGATACTATTGTCGGTAAATGACAGGGCAAATAGCTTAAATCCTTCTTTATCGATTCCTGACAACAGACTACCTCCTCCTAATAGCGGATAATTTCCAAATGAATATTCAAAAGCACCCATTCTGCTACTGAACAAAAAACTGGACCTGATTGAGTCAACCATAGAAAAAACAACAGATTCAGATTGACTATTTGCTATGTTGGATGTTTCGATTTTACACCATATAATTAAAGTACCTTCGTTATGAACCAATGTATTGCCAAAATCGGGTATAATCAAAAAATCACTGATGCCGTTGAAATGTATCGCTCCAGCCGAATGATTATTTCTATCGGACGCAAAAGTTGGGTTCGATCCCATCGCGTTGTGCGCATAGCCACTATAATCCTTTAAGTCCCCATTAAATGGGTAGTAACCGATAAGACCCTCTTTAATAAATCCAGATTCATCAAGATAGCTATGGGAAGTGTCAGATACAGAATCCTTCTTTTCACATGATATAAAAAGAGAAATTAAAACCAACAAAATCAATGTGTTAAAAATCGCCTTCATCTTTATACTATTTCATTGTTAATTAATTTCTCAAGCAAAATTGGGTTGACTGCCCATGTCAGTTTTAATTGCAGCCAATGCTGAAGCAATGACAAGTGCGGGAATAAATTTTTGCTCAGCTGTCTGCCAGCACAAATGTATTTAAAGAATTCAATTGTTTCAACGAACACTGCATTTGCGTTTCTATGTAGCGTTTTGTTATGTGCGTCTTATTTGTGAAATTGCTTTTTCTAGCTTGTTCGTTTCTTCGTCTTAGTATAATGAAACTCTCAAGTTTTGCATAGCTGTGTCCATTCCATTTGATAATGTCAAATCTAAGATTTCTTAATGACCTACGTATATTCCTCAAACATTTTCTTTCATCTTTATCATGTTTGAAAATTTCTCTGATTCTGCTATCATTTGTTTCGTACTTTACTTCTCTGATTCGCCCATTTTTATTTATGAAAACGAAGTATTCATCATCACAAAATATTTCTCCTAATTCTATCCAATTTAATTTTTGTATTTCGGAAAAAATAGTGTCAGTTATGTTCTCGTTGTATATTCTGAAATGAAATTTTTTATATCAATATAATTGTCAATATCTTTTCTCTTGAATAATCGACCTTTTTTAAATTTCAATATTTCTTCCTTTGTGTATGTTCTCCCAAAAATACCGTCCCATCTAAGCAAAGCACCTTTCTTGATGACCAAACTCGAAGAAAACCAGTCTGCAAAGACAACTCCATTGTTGTATTTTTCTTTAAAAGTAGCACTTAAAATTTCCGATGAATAAGGATTATCCTTTAAACCTACAAGAAAAAACTTGCCGTCTTCAAGTCGCCATATTCCCTGATAACCTCGCCATAAGTTAAAAGAAAAACTTTCAGGTTCATCTTTGTATTTATTAAGACTTTCAAAAAATAGTTTTTGTCTAGTGGAGTCGAGTTCGTTCAGTGGAAGGGAAAAAATTGCAACTGTGTCTTTTCCAATAATTAGTATGTCAGGTGCTTGTGGACTTGCTTTTATGCTATTTAAGCAAAGTATGAATAGAAATAGTATTAATATTTTTTTCAAAGTTTTATCAATTTTCGGTTTATTGCGGTGTCTTAAAATGCTACATAACTTGTCTATAACATTACAAACATAACGCTTTCCCAATTTCTTTCCTATAGGATTGAACACCAAATCCTTTTTTTAACAGGTTTGTTCATCGCTGATAAATTTACAATCTTTCCATTTTACCAAGTGCCCGATGGCGTTTAGTAATTCTGGCTTCTTAAATCAATCTGACTTTGGGGTTAACAATGCTATTTCCATTACCCGTTTATAAAAGTCTTTAAACTCATCTTTGTTATATTTGGTCCGCATAGCCCTTAACACATCTGATGCTCCAAGTCCGCCCCATTCCCAAAGCATTGTGTCAAAGTTATACTTAAGCATTTGTGTTTCAACTTCAGCCCTCAGCGAACTTACCTGGTCGGCAGTTAAACCGGATTTCCCGAGCAGACTTGTAAGCCGTTGATCTGAACCGGCGGTAAATTCTGTGTCTAAAAATGGTTCGAGAATCCATTCCCTTATCATAGGTCGTTCAACAATGCTTATTTTATTCTTCTCAGCAAAATCTTCAAGTTCATTTTTCTTTTCGGTCGGTAAGAAAATCAATTCGTCTTTGATTCTGATTGTGGGTGGATATGATTTACAGTCCAACTCATCAATCTGATCAGCAGTAAATTTTGTTTGTGAGTAAGCAATTGAAGGCTCAAACGGATAGTTCTCTATTATCAAAAAAGTGTCCCCTATGGTTAGTTGGCCCATGGAAACGAGCATTTCATTCACTTCATTTTTTGAAGTTCTGAACATCGTCCAGTTGTCATCAGGTTTTATATTTGTTTTGAAAAGTCGTTGAATAAATTCCATATTTTATGTTTCGTTGTCGTCTTTTAACCAGAGATTTTTTTTGACCGGCCACAGTTTAATCGTATATACTATCTTCCTTTACCGTAATCTTTGAAGAAAGGAATATTTTTATTCTTCCGCTGTCAGTTTTCGTTCAATAGTTTGCTTTCGCCTTAAAATGTCCGGTGTGTTTATCGAAAAGAAAGATATACTTTATTGAAATCCTGTCTGCCGGATTTTCAATCGTAAAAGGTTTCCCATTTTCAACATCATACCAAAAATTGTCTTTTGTATATTTTCCCAGCATTAACTTTTGCCCGGTAAAAATAAAGTCGTTGAAGCCGTCGCTGTTTTCATCTGTAAATCTGATTATAAGTTCGTTTGGTTCAAACACATCAGTGTCCTGGTGTGCATCATAAGTCTGAAGGTTATAGTTGTAATAGCCTTCATAAATATTTTCGAGTGTGTCACCTGCTATTTTATAAAGTTCATGACCGCCGTTCCCTTTTGCTGTCGCTGTGAGGATCAGCAAAAATGAATTTTGATCCGGGAAAACGGATACAAAGTCAAATCTCAGACCGGCCATGGTTTTAACAAGTTTTCCATCCTCGGTCAGAAGCAATTGAACCTTCCAAGGGAATTCCGCCATTGAGCCGGCTTTCCAGTCATACTCAATAAAGAAGTACTCTTTGTCAGAACCATTCAGTCTGACTTTCCTGAAAACAGTAATTTTTTCATTCTCTTTCTGAACCGGGCTTTCGTGAACTTTCAGGTTAAATGTTTGACTAAGTCCATCAATGAATTGCGACGAGTCTTTAATGGCCGGAAAGTCGGAAACTTCTTTGAATATTTCTGTTTTGTCAACACCTGCTGCCACCATCAATTTCCCAGCCTCCGGTGTCTGTTTGTTTGAACAGCCCAAAGTTGTCAAGGCAAAAATTATCAATATGAGCAGTATCTTCATACAATTTTTAACGCTTGAGTACCATTACAAACATACAGGTTTCCGCTGTTTTCCGCCAACAATATTGAACCAATAAAATGCCGGTGATGCGCCGGAAGGGTGGCCTGGTTTGGACCAGATATATTTGGCTGATGAATTATTGAGCATGCTCCGAAAAGTCAATAAGGCAGATTAGACACCATCCCGATAGCCATCGGGACACCAAGACTCCAATGCAGGCAGGTTACACAAAGTATTGTATATCATTCATCAATATTGGTGAATTTTTGTGATTTAGTGTTTTGGTGGCAACAAATTAGTTTTTGGAGTGGACTCATTATTGATATTCGTAAGTATACAAAACTGTTTTTCTGTTATAAGGATAATTGTATATGAATTCAACTTTCTCAATATTGCCGCTTTTATTTTCAATTACTTTACTTACAAACACAGGTTTTAATTTTTTCCCTATAGTTCTTTCGAAAATGGCATAACCAGTTTCTCTGCCGGATTCATTGTATTCGAAAGCTTGCCTTCGCTGAGGTTTATCATTTTTATTGTATTCTGTTATCCCGTTTAATTTACCATTGGGCCCATAAGAATAGGTTTCATAAAATTCAATTACAGAATCATTATTCATGGTCGTTTTCTTTACGATTCTATCAATACTGTCATAACAAAATTCGATAAAATGATATGGCAGGTCATTCTCACCGGAAATAGTTGTAGTCACGACATGAATCTTTTCACCGGAACTCCAGGTCATAACACCAGGCGGATAGAACTTAACTCTTATCAATTTCCCGGAAGGTTCATAAATCATTTTACGAATATCGACAAGACTCCCGTTTTTATATTCCCTTTTTTCAATTAAGCGATTCAATGAGTCATACTCATATTTCAATTCATACAACAAATTATCCTGTTTGTTGTGTTTAGTGATAACCTCAATCAAGGTATCATGAATATAAGAATAAGTCCATTTATCAGTTAACTCCTGCCTGAGGTTGTATCGTAGTTCTTCTGTTAATCTTTCATTTTTAAGCACCCATTGATGGTTGATTTTATCATTTTCGTTCAACATTGTAATTTTCACAATGTTATCAGACGAATAGTCATAAATGTATTTTGCTTCAATGTTTCCAAAAGATGTATTGTAATTATAAATCCCGGACTCTTTGTGATTCTCATCTAAAATAAGGTGATAAAGTAAATTACCTTTTGTTTTCGGGGTCTTTGGCTTAGAAGTGAAAAATGCCTCAGATTTATAAACTTTGATCGAATTGATCGAATCAAAGCAACGTATTCCTAAGTCCGGAAACTCGTCTCTTTTAAAATCGTAATACAGATTTTGTCCAAATGAGCTTAATGTAAACAGTAGAAGTAATAAAATGAATAATAGCCTCATTTCCCATGAGTTTTAGATATGTGTTGTCAGACGGTTACACTATCGCAAACATAACGCATTATTGAACGCAAATTCCTTCCGGCAGCACGTTGGAATGGTGGTTTGGTTTCTTTTTCTCTTTCATCACATAGTTCAATGGTCCGTTAATTTTAAGAATCACGCAATGACGCAAAGACGCAAAGTATTGATTATATGTGATAAACAAATTCATAATGGATTTGTATAATTCATTGAAAATCATTTATTTAAAAATAATTTACGGAGCATTGATTGGTAAAAGCGTCCGTAAAATGTTCCGTGCAAGCGTTGCGTTATTTATTTTTTTCGTTAACGTATTCCAGTATGTCACCCGGCTGGCACTCCAGGGCCTTGCAAAGAGCGTCTAAGGTGCTGAAGCGAATGGCTTTAGCCTTGCCGGTCTTTAAAATGGAGAGATTGGACAATGTCAATTCAACTCTTTCGGAAAGCTCATTCAGAGAAATTTTCCGCCTTGCCATCATTACATCTAAATTTACAATGATTGCCATAGCTTATACTGTTAAATCATGTTCGTTTTGAAGGTCTACTCCCTTTTTGAAAATGGTTGCAATAATATAAATTACAGCTCCCATTAAAATAAAGGCCTGACTGTCTGCCCAAAATTGGTCCAGGCTGTCAGTGACAAAACCGTGGTGCATTAAATTTTTAGCCGTCTGTCTTGCGATGTAACTAAACAGTCCAATTGCAATCGTGTAATAGCTGATTTGCAATATTTGGTTAGTAACAAAAGTGTTGAACGGTTTTGTTAAATCCATTTTATGCATGAGTCTGATAACTATGTAGAACAGGAAGGCTTTCAAAATTGAAATTGAAAGAATAAAGCTATAGATTCCGAAAAAAGCCATTTCGCTCTCTTTATACATCTCAGTTAAGTCCAGTTTTTGATAAAGATTTGGGACAAATCCAGGTTTGAACAGACTGAATAAGAAATTTACAATCAAGCCACCGGTTTCAATGGACAAACCGACAAAAATGAGCCAGGCCACAATGTATAATCCCCAAAATACGAAGTTGTTTGATTTTGTCATGATTGATAAAGTTTAAAATGATGCCGCAAAGATAATAAATATTTATTGATAAACAATAAACTTATAACGTTTATCAAAAAATACTAATATTCAGGAATCAATGTCGTTTAGTTAAGGATTTGGATGCAGAAAGGTCTAAACGCAAAGTGCGCAGAGGACACGCAAACCTGCCTGCCCTCCTGAGGCGGGTAAACCGGCAGACAGGGAGCCGCAAAGCAATTAGCATTCGCATTTCTTTGCGGTTTCTCTGCGGTTAAGTTTTTTTAAATTCCCTTAACTAAACGACATTGATACAAGAATGGATTTCTCTTATCATCGGATAGGGATTGCTGCACTAACTCCGGAAGGATATTTACAATTCATTTGGTGTATATATTTGAGTCCACTCCGAAAAACAGGAAATTCAATGATTTTCAGATGTTTGACCCCTGACCCCAAAGGGGAACATCTGAAAATCATTGAATCAGGAAGCCCCACCAATAAGGCTTAGGAGGTTAAATGACTTTTCGGAGCGGACTCATTTTTTAAAACCGGAACGTTTTCATCCTGAAATCAAAATAGGATGTCCATTTTAAATTGATTCTCCGAAACAGCACATCCTTATTCTTCACAACCGCGATTTCAAAAGGTGCATTTGAAAAAACACCATTGTCGTTATGGGTTGTTATTGCATTCATGAGCACGTTTAGGTTTTCTTTCAAGGCTGTCGCTTGCAGACCGTTGTACCTGGAATTATCTGAAAGTCTGGATTTTTCACCCTGACAATAGATGCTATCTGAATGAAAGGTGGCTGCATAAATATCATCTCCGGAGTTGATAATATCTATGGTTTCGGCATGTCCGCCGAATTCACCGCAATCGCGAATAATTGCAATAATGGTCAAGGTATCCTGAACAAAATCAATATTTGCCGGAGGTGTTTTAAATAATTCATTTTTAATTTTTTGAATTTCTCCGACAAGAAATATTGCCTGCTTAAAACCGCTGGAATACGAAAGCCAGGCATTTCTCTCTGCTAAATTTAAAAGTTTTGTTTTTTCAAAGTCTGTTAACTTATGAATTTTTGAAGTGTCGTTTTGTATATTTAGAAAAACAAAATTCACATAGCCCGCACCCATATTGTAATAACAAGTTGCCGTTTCAAAGTCTTTATCAATGCAGAATCTATAATGTTTGAAATATACTGTATCATTTATATCAGCCAAACTGTTCGCTGCCTGGTAGAAACGAAGTTTAGGGTTTAAGCTATCCATTGAAAATAAGCAATTTAGCAAATTTGCATATTCAGTTTGAGAAAGCGTATATCCGGAACTGAGGGTGTTTAATGAGTTGATAATTTTATTGACATTGGTTGAATCGATCCTTTCATTACGAAAAAAACAATCGGCCTTTTGGGCGAAACTCACATGCACTAATAAAATTGATACGATAGCAAGACTAATTTTCATACATTTTAAATTATACATAACTCGTTTCTAATTTCACAAACCTACTGCTTTCCCCATTCTCTTCCTACAATATTGAACACAAAATTCCATTGGTGCTACGACGAAAAAGTAGCTTGATCAGGCCGGATTGAAAGGCAGTTTTCCGAAAACCGGTTTACCTCCAACCGCTAAAACGGGGCAAGGTCATTTGTAGCTCGGGGGGAGACTTAACCGCCCAACTGTATTCTGTTTTTAAACACATATTTTCTATTTTCCCGGAAATTTGTAACCCAGCGACACTCCTAAAGTCTGGTTTGTGACCTTTTGACCGGTTTGAGATGAAATACTTGCCAATCCCAAATCATAAGACAGCCCAATTTGAAGCGATTCTATTTCTACTCCGGTTCCAAATGTTAAACCAAAATCAAATCGCTTATATTGATCACTTTCTATATCTGACCCCCATTTAATATTTTCACTGGTAGTATTTTCAACTTTAATTTTCCCGGTCAGACCCATTGCTGCGTATGGACCAAAGAGTCCATAAATTTTTATACTTCCAGCTTCTATCAATGCTTTTCCTGTCAGGGGAATTTCCAGGTAATTAAGATTCACTCTCCCGGTCACCGGCTCATCCGGCGTTTCTACTTTATTTTTATGTCCTTTGGTTGTAAGAAATAATCCTGTTTCAATTGAGAATATTCCGTTTATCATGAATTCACCTGTAGCGCCCAAATGAAAGCCCGGGTTAATCAGTATGTCTTCTTCAGGAATATCCTGTATCTGTGTTTCTGACAAATTTAAACCTGCTTTCACTCCGAATATTTGAGCTGCTGATTCCACAGGATTTGACAAAACAATCACTACGAATAAGATTTTAATAAGACTTTTCATAAATAATAGTTTCATATTTACACTCATTTGACTTTTCAGAATCTACCCTGAATGTTAGAGCTATTACCGGAAATGAAATGCTTTCATAGAGCATTGATTTTGATTATCGCAAAACGCAATTATTATTGATAAATTATACTTTCATGGATATTTTGTTGATGATTGAGCCCGGTCTCAGAATCAATGGAAGGTTATCCTACTGAAGTTATTAAGATGGAATGAGCCTGCCGGTATGCTACAGGCTGACAGGGTTGATTCTGGTTTTGATAACCACTTGATATTCTATCTATAACAGATGCGCTTATTGTATCAGGCTTGATTCTATCTCTGCCAGTTTTTTTTCTATGTCCAAAAGTTCGTTAAATGTTCCACTGGCTATGTTGTAAACGCCGAACTTAACTTTTTTATACTCCTCCCGGACGCTGTTTCCTTCCTTAAACCGAACGAATATTTCCGTATTCGAGTTAATAAAATCATAACCAACAATGTCACTCTTTGAAGTCACTCTGGTCAGGTTCTGCCCGTTCAGGTCCGAGATGTACAAATCGTGTTTGTCATCCGGATTCAGTTTCCCATCACCGTTCGTGTCTATAAACCCAATCAGATATGCAATATGTTTTACCGTTTCGTCGACGATCTCGTCATTATAACTGAACCGACCTCTATTTATCAGGATTTCACTAATTGAGCCTTTTCTATCAAGGAGTTGACCAATTACTTTGTAGTCTTTGTTGAGGAAGACGACATTATAATAATTGGAAATTGACAGATTGATGTCACCTGCACTGGATGCCAACTTTCTCAGGTCCCTGGCTTCCTCATAGGTCATTACAGAAACCGGCAAGTAGAAATTGGTCGAATTGTAAATTGCTTCCGGAGCCTCGTATGTAATTCCCTGAAGTGCCAAACTATCACTTTTGGCTTTTTCCAATTCGTCGCCTACCACAATACTCTCCGGTTCCACATATTCATTGCCGGACTTGTCAAGAAGATTGTAAATAATAAATCCGATAAATATCGGGATTATTATCCCATTGATGATCACAAGCGTTCGGGTTAGCTTATTCATTTCTATACTGTAATTTGAGGGTTTGGCAGTATGACATACAACCGGATATCAATATCACAAACATACAGAAATCTGGCCGGTATTATGGCCCGCTTTGGGTCGGATTTCAGACTTAAAAACCTGTTTATTATGAGCAGTCTTTCGTTTATCCCACATGTTTGCATTTATCAAAGTTCCCGGAATCGATTCGTTTGTCTCTGATTTCTTTTCGTCTGTCTTTTATTAATTCGTTTAGTTGATGCCAGTAATTTTTGTTGTCATCCCAAAATTTTGTCCCGATTGCCAGAACACTTTCCAGAAGGTCGCCTTTATAGAGATCCCCTTCAGCAAATAAATCTTTTGAAAGTGTTTCCAAAGCCAACGGAACCAAATAGTCTAAGCTGAAACGCTGCCCGATCATCAATCTCATGTCTTCAGTTGTAAAATCTGATAACCGGATTTTTCTTAATGCTGTTGTTCGTAGTACCAGGAAACTGTCATAATCAGGCTTACCCCAAAACTCCTTTTCCAGATTTTCCAGGGTCTTTTGTCGCCAGTTATTTTCAAGTTTGGTCATCCCGATATTTGATCTTAGTGGTTGTACATAACGGTTTGCTGCTTCACGATGGTGTTGATTTACATAACCTGCGTTTTCACTTCATTCAATCGGGTAGTGTGTTATATCCTTAAAAGTGAATGAGAAGCTGCGTTCACCTGGTATATAATCCACATCATTCTCAAATTCTTTATTAATTTTCTCCGTCACCTGCTTATATAACTCAAGCTTTTGGTCCGAAGTATAATTTTTATCCTGAAGGCTCTTTTGATACACGTAATCAATCAAGATCTTTCGGTATTCTTCAATTGAAGGATTATAATTGTACTGGATCCTGAGTCTGTATGGCCTGGGATACGCTGTAACTTCAATGGTGTCAGTCAAGCTGTACTTATCGTCAATGGTCGATATTTCTATTATGTGCTGACCTTTCTTCAGATTAACTAAAATGTCGCGGGTTAAACTCTTTGAAATACTGTCAATCTGATAAACGATTGTCCCGTCAACAGAAATTTTGCCCGATGGGTTTTCCTGATTTGCTGAATGATCAAAAAACGTGATGCTGATGTTTTCATAATTCTTATCGAAGTTTTCCTGCATTTTTGGGAAAAGTGACGAAAATGCAAGGAGAATAACGACTATGAGTCCGGTCATCAGCAGCGGAAAAACAAGATTGCTCCTGCCATCAAACTTCTTTATGTCAAATCGTCTTTTCATTCAATAGTAAATGATGCCTGACAATGAAACTGTTTTATTTGTTGAATCCAATTGTTAGTTATTCAATTATTCTACTCAATTTATGACGGCTGCTTCCAGTACTCTCTTTAGAAATTAAAATCCTTCTGAAATCCTTTTCCAACCTGTTAAGTTCATAATTAAAAACAACTCCTGGCAATCCATTGACCAAAACAAACATAACAAGTAGTTCGGGTAAAAACAAGAAATTAGTCTCCAATTCTGTTCTGATATCAATGTTTATAATCTCCGTGATTAATAGAAGCAAAAGAAAGCAATTAAAGCCGATCAGAAAGCCCTCAACGACTTTGTGTAATCGGGCATTTAATTGAATCTTGGTTCCACTATCTGATTCTGAAATCACTCCGCTTATTTGGGGAATAAAGGAGTTCATTCCTGACTTTAATATCCTGCGAAACAATATTTTATCATTGTTTATATGCCCTTCATAATCCCTGAATGACCGGTGTCTGATCCCAACTATCCCGAGTTTCTCTGTAAATTCGATGTTAAGTCTGAATTTATCAATGACTTCGTCTTTTGACAAGGTACTCAGAATCTCAATATTTTTATCTGGACATATTCTCATTTCATTGTCATGATTTTATTTCGGAAGCACTATTGTCCGGTTAAAAGAACTTGCCAAGCGAAAACACTAGCTGGCAATGCATTGGGGGGTTTGAATCTGACCCGCAGTAAAGCTTTCTGTTCATATTTTAAATATTTTTCCGGACAACAATGTTTCGGAAGCACGAACATGTTTGAATTAATCGGGTAAAAGGTAGTGATTTTTCAGTGTCAAAAGGAATCTTCGCGAAGGCGAATTAAGGTTAAGGTTGAGGTTGAGGTTCAAGAGTTCAAGAGTTCAAAAGTTCAAGGGTTCAAAAGTTCAAAAGTTCAAGAGTTCAGATGACGCGATGATCGCGTCTCTGGGCGGATGTGGGCCCTTTGACCCTCAGGGTGAAAGGTTGAGGTTAAGGTTGAGGTTAAGGTTAAGGGTTAGGGTATACCTGGCAGATATCTGTTAGATATAGGTTATGTAATTATCAACGAGGAGATTTTTCATAGGGGTGAAAAGAAGAATTAGAAGTTTGAGTAATCCTTAGCGGGAAGCTAAGGATAATTGTTAGAGAGGCGAAGGGAAAATTCTTAAGCTGATTGGAAAACCAATTATACTTTTAACTTTGAAGGAATAATGGAAAGATGGAAAAAGAAGCAACGCGTAATTTCTCAGCCCTGATATTAAAATCCAATGTAACTTTTTACTTTTTACCCGCCTGAAAAATGGCGGGCAGGCTTTTTACTTTTTACTTTACCTCTCCCGCTATTCCAGCAATTTAACACTGCCCTTCTGAGTAATAACTCTCTTACTCCCCTCCACCCCTTCCCGGTATTGCAGTTTGTAAGAGTAAATCCCGGTACTGCAGGGCTTTCCGTTATAGCTTCCATCCCATCCTCTGCCCGGATCGGTACTGCTGAAAATCAATTGCCCCCATCTGTTATATACCTGGAGCAGGTAAGGTTCCAGGGTATTCCGATGGGTTGCCGGCTTGAAAACATCGTTCAGGCCATTGTTATCAGGTGTAAAGGCATTGGGCATCCACAATTGCGGCAGGTAGTGGTACTGACCAGAGGTGGTATCGGCACATCCTTCAGGACTGTATGAAACCAAAACTATGGTATATACGCCTTCAAGGGTATAACGCGTTTCCGGCTCAAAGAAGGAGGAAGTACCGTTGTTTCCGAAATCCCAGTAGTAGTCATCCGCTCCGGTGGTTTGGTTTTCAAAATACAACAAGCCCTGTTCATCGCCGGCCATGTCGAGGAAATTGAAAGCGCCGGCTGGCTTCGGCACGATATCGATGGTTGAATTTATGGTACCGATGCAGCCGAAAGCATCCGTTACTGACAGTCCGACCTCATAATCCGTTGCTTCGTCAAAAACAATGGATACGGGGTTTCCCTGAAACATACGCTCACCGTCGGAAGATGATTTTGCATTCCAGGTAAATTGTACCAGGGAGGCATCGGCAGGTATACTTTGATCAGAAAAGAGAATACCTCTCCCCTGGCAGGGGAATTCATGGTGAAATGCAGCCACAGGTGGATTGTGGATATGTACCTGCTGTACTACTGTATCAATGCATCCGTACTGATTGGCTACCACCAGTGTTACAGGAAACAAGCCCGGCTGATGAAACACTGCCGAGGGCTGACGGAGATTCAGGTGGCCGGCCGTAACCGGAGCGTCGCCAAAATCCCATTTCCAGGATACCAGGTTAATTCCTTCAGAAATATCAGTCAGTTCAATTTGCTGGGAAATACAGTTGCTATAGCTTGAAAATGAAGCTATTGGATTGGGAATGATCTCTACCGGATTTGTGGCTTCCGATCTGCAACCCTGGTCAGTCGTGACCTCTAACACTACATTGAAGTTTCCGGTCTCTGTATAACTATGCGCAATCTGACTTCCAGCAGACCCTTCTGAAAACCCGTCATCCCAGGACCAGTTGCGGGCGATAATTGCTCCGGAGACCAGTGAGGAATTGTCGTTAAATGTGATGGGCAGTCCGGGACAGGAAATAGCTTCACCTGAAACAGAGAAACCGGCACCGGCAACCGGGTTAACCACGACAGGAAAATCTGAAAGCCTTATGCCGCAGTCAACAGTGGTTGTATAAACTTTTATGGTGTCGGCACCTGTTGAATGCCAGCGCACAGTAACCTGATTGTCGTTGGCCGGCCCCACAATTTCACCATTATTTGCTGTCCATTGGATATCCGAAAACACGCCTTCAATATTGTACTGAGACGTTGACAGAACACAGGTGGAAACTGCACCTGCCACCGGAGGTGGATTCTCATCAAAAAGCAAGGTGTTCATATAGGCCATATCACCACCCCCACATTCCGGATTAAATCCATAAACTGACAGGGTATATTGTCCCTGTGGCATACCCGTTGCAAACTGATAGGTAAAAGTAGTGTCGGGTGCATTTTGTTCAACTTCAACATCAATGCCTGGTCCGGTAATGCGCCATATGTATTTGGGTGCAAAAGGGATTGTGGTGGTGCGGAAAGTGGCAAGCTGTCCGGCGCAAATACTGGCTGGTCCGGTAATAATGCCCTTGCGGGGCAGGAGTTCCAGTGTAATCGGAATCATTAACTGATCATCGGAAGAATAATACCACCAGGAATTCACGGTATTGTACTCGCCCAGTTCAGATTCATCGTATCTCCAGTCATGACATCCGGAAACAGTTCCGGTGCCGGTGTAAACACAGCCATCCAGGACATTTGCAGTCGGATTGCAAAAAGGAGGCAATCCCGTATCATCCCAGAAAATCTTAAGTTTGAGGTTACCGGATTCGGGCATGGGTCTGAGGATATCCACCATAAACCCGTGTGGATTGTCTTCTACATCGTGAAGTGGTATGTTGGTCAGACCATTCAGAAAGTTAATTCTGGCTTCAATCATGGTACCATTTGAAAGAGGAACACCGTAGGCATTCTCCCCATCCCAGGGAGGCAGGAGCACATTGTAACCGGCAGTAACACTGTATCCGAGTTGCACATCCTCAGGTCCGAAAAAGTTGGGATTGAGCGGAGGAACATCAATCAGTATTTCGATATTTCCACCTTTGCTTACCGTTGCAGCGAAGGTTATGGCCGTATCACAAACATGCGGCAGGGCTGTTGCATCAATCATTTCACCGATGGTTCCGGTGGGAAATACAGCGGGATCCGGATCGTTCAGAAAAATCTTATACTGTGGCGGGACAGTTGCATTTCCCACAACAGATCTCCTGCGATTGCTCCATGTTCCGGTAGTTGAGCATCCCCATTCATTGCTGTAAATGATCCATACGCCCCCTGCCAGTCCGTTGCAATCGAAACTTGTTACAATGCTGTCGTTGGAATAGATATAGAATGAGCCATGGGAGGAACTTTCAACTGAACTGACACTTCCCGAACTTAACTGCCAGGCTTTACTCCATAAACGCCCCGGAATGGGGGTGTTTCCATTTGCAACGGTCACATCAAAATACCTGAATAGCCTGCTTATTCCCTGGTAAGCATTTTCAAATTCAAATTCAATTACATAATCACCGTTCATGGTGGGATTCATGACGAGGGGATCAAATCCGGTGGGATTGGTGTTATTGATATCAGGTCCGGAGAGTGCCTCAGCCCTGGTCTCAATAAAGCCGTCGGTAAAAGGAGTGTTTGGCACAGGTCTGAGCTGGTAGCCGGGTACGATATTTCCGGCAGGGTCTTTAATCTGAAAATTAACATCATTCAGTATTTCCGGATCAATCCCGTAATCGGTTACATATCCGAAGCCTAAATAAATCTTCTCATTTGTAAAATTGCTGATCCTGATATTCAGCCTGTACTGCTCGCTGCAATCGATCAAAGCAAAGGGGATTCTGGAATTGTCATCGTCTATAGCCAATGTAAGTTTGCAAATAGAGTTTGACGGCGCACCGATGGGTTCAAGCTGCCTGGTGCCTTCGGCCGCAGAAAACCCGGGAAAACCAACAATCATAGCCAGCAATGTAACATTAAGGCAGCTTGTTATGTATTGCCTGAAAGCGGTATTGCAGTATCTGATATTTAAATAAGTCATACCAGCATTATAATAAATAATTGAAGTTCAATCTTAACGTCAATATTAAATTATATTAAACCAATCAAATAGTCAACATAATTGAAAGCGGATAATGAAGACCTGTGTTAAGAGATTATATTTTTCAAAGTATCAAGCTGAATAATGGGTAAAGTTATTTAATTTTTGGTTCAATTCATTTTTTTGGGGATTAATCAGATTAAGCAATTTTAATGAAGCGTCCATTTTAAATAAGATTCAGTTCTTCCTGGAATAAAGCATGTGAAACAAAAATAGTACCTTTGTAATTATTTGAATTTTGCAACTATGGAAAACGTAAGTATTAAAGAGTTTTATAAAACAATGTTTGGCGATACCGTGTATCAGCACGATAGCTTTTTAGAAAGTAAAAACTCAAACGATCTGGGGCATTTTAATGTCTTTGATACAGCTAAGTTTTATTACAGCGGCAATAAAAAGTCTGAAATGACCTACAACCGGAGGCTGTATTACAAAATAAGTTTGATCAGGGGTAAAAATCTTGTTGAGTTTGCTGACAAAACGGTCATCATAGAAAAGCAGGGAATATTGTTTGCAACGCCTAAAATTCCATACCGTTATACGCCTCAGGCCCCGGAGCAATCAGGATTTTTTTGCGTATTTACCACAGATTTTTTATCCCGATCAAAAACGGGTTTGCTCATAGATGAATTGCCAATCTACCAACCCAATAGTGATTTTGTTTATCAGCTTAATGATGAGCAATATAATGAAATGGAAGCGATCTTCAGGAAAATGAATGCGGAGTTGTCTTCAGATTATGCATTTAAGTATGATTTGCTTCGCAATTATGTTTTGGAGCTGATACATGCCGGACAGAGGTTAAAACCAATGGAAATTGCTGCTACTACTACCAATGCTGCAACCAGAATTTCCTCATTGTTTATAGAACTATTGGAAAGGCAGTTTCCTGTTGAAAGTGATGCACATGTGATGCAGCTCAAAACACCGGTCGATTTTGCCAAAGCGCTGGGCATACACATCAACCACCTGAATAAGGTATTGAAAGAGACCACCGGACGAAGAACTACAGAAATCATCAATGGCAGAATAGCCGAAGAAGCCAGGATATTGCTGAAACAAACTCAATGGAATGTGTCGGAGATAGCTTTTGCCCTGGGATTTGATGAAGTAGCTCATTTTTCTAACTTCTTTAAGAAGTACACATCACTTTCGCCGTCGAAATATCGTAATTGATTGAATTTTGCAAATAGTGGATTGCTATTTACAAGAAACAATTTTACCGGTTAGCCGACCTTTGTGTCTCAATTAAAAAAGTAATCAAAATGACAAGCAAATCAGAAAAAGTAGCCCTGATAACCGGAGGTAGCCGCGGACTTGGCAGAGATATGGCTTTACAGTTAGCCAGGAAAGATTTTGATGTTATCATCACCTACAACAGCAACAAAGAAGCTGCCGATAAAGTGGTAGAAGATTTAAAAACCTTGGGCAGGAAAGTCATCGCAATGCAACTGGATGTAGCCAAAACAAGTAGTTTTGATGATTTCGTAAGCCAGGTAAAGGAAAAGTTAACCAGTGATTTCGGAACAAATCATATTCACTCTTTGGTGAACAATGCAGGTACCGGACTTTACGCTCCTTTTGATAGTACCACCGAAGAGCAATTTGATAACATGGTGAACATTCACTTAAAGTCCGCATTTTTCCTGACACAAAAGATGCTTCCCGTTTTGTCAGATGGCGGTAGCATCGTGAATATTTCCTCTGGTCTTGCGCGCTTTAGCAATAACAACTATTCAGCCTATGCAGTCATGAAAGCCGCAATTGAAAGTTTAACCAGGTACCAGGCTCTGGAATTGGGCACTCGAAAAATCCGGGTAAACACCGTAGCTCCGGGGGCTATTGAAACCGACTTTGCAGGTGGTTTTGTACGAGACAGCAAAGAAATAAACGGAATGATTGCTGGTGGTACAGCATTGGGCAGAGTAGGACTACCCGATGACATTGGCAGCGTGGTGGCTTTTCTTTGCAGCAGCGACGCAAAGTGGGTAAATGCCCAACGAATTGAAGTATCGGGTGGATATTACATTTAATGGATTCTGTTACCGGAAAAATTTAAAAAGGAGCCGCAGCATTGTGGCTTTTTTGTTTTGAGAAGTTATGTATCCGGCCTGTGTTATGCGGCATTACCGCAGACACGTATTTTATTCAGTCTTATGGTGCTTATCCGGAAACGGAAATAATCTGATGATTAAATAGGGCCTGCTGAAAAACTCGATATAAACAGCGGCCGTTTTACGTTACGGTGCTCTGCACCTTAAAATCCTCGTTGTCTATGATTTGCTACCAACGTTCCGCCACTCTGTGGCTATTCCTGATTAAAACAAAGTGGAATTCGCAAACCAAATGCAAGTATTTTTGATGTTATCAAAAAATTCCCTTGTGCTTAAATCTCCTTTATATCTTGTAATATTTATATTTTGAAGTATATGGTTGTTTCTCAGCAATCCCTATATAAGACCGAATGTCGGACAGGTGGGAAGTCAGGTTGATTTATGGCCTGTTTTCCTGTGGTTCATCGTCCTTTTTTCTTAAAATTTTCCAGAGAAATACCGCTGATATGAGCGTCAGAACCGCAAACATTTTTTCGAAAGTTGTTTTGGCCAGGATATTTCCAACCGTATTCAGGATAAAGAGGAAAAAGAAAATCCACAATACGGCATTGATTACCTTTTTATTCACCTTAACTTTCAGGTAACCTGCCTTGATGAATAAAACTGAAATCAAAAGAAGGTTTGTAAGAATAGAAATTGTTTCAAAAACAAACATCTCCTGGTCGCTTTTAAGTCGGCCACCCCAGGCGATGTCGTAGGGAATAAGTTTTAAAATAATGCCTATGTGAAAAGCTGTTACTAATGAGAGTAAAAACAGCATCAATCTGATGTAAATATTTGTTTTCATATTATCGGGTTCATTCATTCTTTAAAGGTTTAGATTGTCGGTGATCGTTCAGGTGCGACCCTGATTATTTGCTGTTTGTGCTTTCTGATATAATGATGGCAAATTGAATTTAAAACTCAGTTTCTAATGCTTTTTCAAAAATAGAATTAATTCTACAGGGATAAACAAAACTTGAATTTAGTAACAATTCACCGGCATCAGTGCTTTGAAGGTTTGATGACACATTTTCACCATATTTTAATGTGCGGCCCGGGAAACTCAGGAATGTTGTTTTGCCCGAAGCACTTCAATTGACCAGCCAGAAAAGTTCCTGAGGTTAACAAAGAAACCAGCCTGAAAACGCCGGACTCTGCGCCTGAAGAAGTTGTCATTTTATTGTAAAACAAGTATTTACATGGATGAATCAAAACCTGAATTTAACGAAATCCCCTGCCCGGCATTATTTTTTTCGGTATTCAAGTACTCTTATTTATAATTATTCTAAATTTGCCCACACTCAATTAACTTCGCGATGATTCCATTAAAAGAAGCCACAGGCAACAAACATAAACAGGCTGAGACCATGCCTTTCAACACCCGGATGTTCAGGGGTTTACTGAGCAAAAAAGAATACCTTCTATACCTCACCCAGCTGCTGCAGATTTTTCAGACAATTGAAAGCAAAGGCCTTCCGCACAGTAGTTTAAAACGGGTTGAGCGTGTTCAGGAAGACATTGATGAACTGAAGTCCGAAGGATCTGTTGACGGGATTATCCTTAACAGTACAAAAGCCTATGTGGACTACCTGTCTGCTTTATCCTATGAGCAGGTGCTGCCGCATATTTACCTGAATTATTTGGCCATCGTATTCGGCGGGCAAATCATCAGAAAATCCGTTCCCTCTTCCGGTAAAATGTATGATTTCGATCATATGCAGGAAGCTATACAATCCATCCGGAGTGTTCAGCACGACGAATGGGCTGACGAAGTCAACAAAGGGTTCGATTTCAATATCTCTTTGTTTGAGGAGTTGGAAACTGTTTGCAATAACCTGAAATTGGCTTCCACGTCATGATGGAGCTAATAAAGGATATCGGAATAGCCGGTTTTCTTTTCTTTCTGATAAAAGGTCTGTTGTGGATTGTGCTGTTTTTAATGGTCTATTTTGGTTGGATCGACAAGGAAAAAGTCAGAAAAATTAAAGATAGATTGAGTTTCCGGAAAAGAAAAAAAACCGTAGAACCAAAACCCGGAAATAAATCCTGAGAGAAAGCCGAATGAAGTTGTATCCAATCGGCGAAGGATGTTAGTTTTCGAATTGAACTCTGTTTTTCGTCCGTGAAATCAATTTTGATTTTGATGGTGTCCAACATGAAATCATAAGAAATCAAAGCCAAACAACTATGAGAACTGTTGCACAAAAAATGGGAATTAAAGAAGCCGGCCGGAGCATATTTTTGAATGCTCCGGCAGAAGCAATGGCTGATATCAATTTACCATCACTTGACATCCAATCCTCTCTGGAAGGTGAATTTGATTATATCCATCTGTTCGCTGTAACTCAAAAAACGCAGGAAGAATTATTCCCAAAGCTAAAATCACATCTTAAAAACGATGGTATGCTTTGGGTTTCCTGGCCAAAAAACAAACAACTCGAAACCGACTTAAACTTACCGGTTGTGATTAAAACCGGTTATTCGTTTGGTCTGGTTGAAAGCACTTGCTTGAGCATAAACACAACCTGGTCAGCATTGAAATTCACACATCCCAAAAAGGGTAAAATTTATAACAATAGCCACGCAAAATTGAAACAAAGAACAACAGAACGATCAACAATACAAAAGGTCGTTCAAATAGTTCTTTGAATTAAGATTTCGCACATCCGGGCCGGGCACCTGCATATCTTCAACAATGGTCAGCCTGATTCCACCAGCGCAGGGTGGCCCACCAGCCCAACACAAAGGTTACAGCCAGAATACCATAGCTTGCAGCCTGTACCCGGAAACCCGGCGCATCCACCGCTACAGAGAACAGACCCGGAATAGCCCAGGGGAAATAAGGTCCCAGTCCGATCAGTCCGGCAAACTGTGCTGCGATCATGGTCAGAATTACAAAGCCAAGTGGTGCTACAATACCGCCACTGTAACCTGAGAGAAAAGCGACCAGACTACTGAGTAGCAAGGTAAGGAGGGAAGTTACCAGATAGCGCCCGGTGAATTCCAGAAACAGCTGTTGCGACCAGCCGGGAAGGTGCATCAACAGGCCCAGGGAAACGCCTACCCCATACAGAATCAGCGCCAGCAACAGAAACCAGCCCATCACCACCAGCAGTTTGGCCGAGGCAATGGATGAACGGGGAACGGGCAGTGCCAGGATATCCTTCAGGGTTCGGTCGCTGTGTTCGCGGCTGAAGACCCAGGCGGTTACAAAGCCTGAGCCGATCAGTCCGATGGAAGCAATCATCTGGCTGAGCAGGGCAAAATAGCCTGTCCAGTCATTTTCACCGAACAGTTTTGCCTTGGTACCGATCATGCCCAGTTTGGCGGCAATCTCCGGGTTACGGGCCACAAACATCATCAATCCCATCATCAACGGGATAAAGGCAAATACCAGCAGGGTGGCCGGCAGAATCTTTGATTTCCGGGTTTTGATCAGTTCCACGGATAAAGCGGCAGCCAGGTTTTTCATTTTGTATCTCCTTTTTCGCTGATGGTTCTTAAAAAGTAGGATTCCAGGTCCTCTTCTGCCACGCTCAGGTGACCTGGGGGCAACTGAGCATTTACCAGCAGGGTGGCAATGGCGCCGGGGTTTCCGATTGAGGCCGCATCGCTGATCTCCAGCAGGCCATCATGGTTTTCAACGGCCTGTAATCCATGCCCGGATAGCAAAGAGATGGCCCGTGGATTGTCGGGGGTGTTCAGAAGCAGCTTTTTACGGCACAGCAGTTCCAGTTGCGGTGTGTTGATCTCCTGTATCAGACCACCGTTGTGGATAATGCCAATGCGGGTGGCAAACCTGGAGATCTCACCCAGGATATGGCTGGAAATAAAGACGGTTACGCCCTCGTTGCCGGACAGCTCGACCAACAACTCCCTGATCTCATAGATGCCGGCCGGGTCAAGGCCGTTGGACGGTTCATCGAGCAGCAGGATTTTCGGCTGATGAATCAGGGCTTTGGCTAGTCCCAACCGCTGAGCATTGCCCAGCGACAAATTTTGTGCCTTTCGGTCGGCATAAGGCGTAAGTTTCAGCAGATCGATCACCTTTTCCACGGCATCCTTACCGGGCAGTAAGCGAAGCCGCCGTGTAATCTCCAGGTTCTCCCTTACAGTAAGTTCAGGATAGGCATAGGGGACTTCGACCAGATAACCAACATCCCTCCAAAGAGTTGTATTGCCAGGGTAAACCTTCTTCCCGTTGATAAACGCCTGGCCATTGGTCGGATTGATCATGCCGAGCAGCATGCGGATGGTAGTGGTTTTGCCGGCACCATTGAGGCCGAGAAAGCCATAGATTTCACCTTTTCGGACATTCAGAGAAATTTCCGATACGGCCAGGACATCCTTGTACTGTTTGCTAAGGCGGTCGGTTTGTATGATATCTTCCATGGGTGTTATAAATTCCTGTTTGTTATAAATTTCACTTTGAAATCCAATTATTCAGTGAAGTCCGTCGAAGTGAAAGTTTGATTTTCTTTTTGGCGTTTAGGAAAAGGCTCCTAAAAACGGGATAAATATTTTGACTACTTCTGAATCTTCAGGACAATGCCTGACCCAACTCTTCAGAATACTTAAAAAAATCAGTTCTTCAGGTTAAGGTAAATGGAATCAAATGCCCTGGTTATAAAATCGCGGTAGGTTGCCGGCTGATTGTTGTTGATAAACCGGAGAAAAACACCGTCGGTGCAATACAGAAAAAGGTTGGCGATCTCCTCATCGGTTGAGGGGCTGCTGATCTCCCCTTTTGCTCTGGCAATGGTTATCACACGCATCCAGGCTTCGACATCTTTATGATGGAATTCCGCCTCCACCTTCAAAAATTCAGGAAAACGGCTGACTGCTTCGAACAGGATCAGGAAAAGGTTAAAGCCGGTGGCATTGTCGCCGGGGGCAGAAGCCATCCTGCCCATTACATCCAGGGAATGTTCAAGGTAATCAATGTATTGATGATAGAAGGTTTTCAACGAATCGTTACTAAAGGAGGAATAGTTCACCGCGCCCATAGAAAAGAACATCCCGGCTATTTCCCTGAAAAGCTCTTCCTTGCTGGTGAAATAGTGATAAAATGCGCCTTTCGACAGCCCTGTTTTTGCGACGATTTCGCTCATGGTTACATCCCTGTAGCTTTTCTGCAGAAACAGCAGCAGGGAAGTTTTAAGAATATGTTCTTTGGTGTTGTTCATAAACCGACCGTTTGGTTTGCAAAGATACACAAGAATTAAGTAAAAAGTAAAAAGTCTAAAGTAAAAAGTAGAATATTTGATGGAACTTTCTTACCATTCAATGCATATCAACCAGGCCTCTAATCTCATGTCATTGATTGTCAGCTATTTTGATGACTATATTTCCCTTTTTTCGGAACGATTCGGCATATTGATGTGCCTCCCTGATCTGATCGAGTGTGTAGGTTCTGTCGATCACCGCCTTCAGCTTTCCCGATTCAATGAGCTCCTTCAAAGCCTTCAGATCACCGGGGGCTGATTTGGCGGTGCCTGATACCGAAACATATTTACCACCTGGTTTTAAAAGTTTTTTGCATGCAGACGCGGAAGCTTTTCCCACTGCATCAAAAACAACATTGAAACGGGTCTCAGTTTTTGTAAAATCACCCGCAGTATAATCGATCACCTGCTCTGCTCCGAGTGATCTTACCATTTCCACATTTGTCGCACTACATACAGCAGTAACCACTGCTCCGAAAGACCTGGCAATCTGGACAGCATATGTCCCAACGCTTCCGGAAGCACCGTAAATAAGGATATTGTCCCCTGACTTTAACCCCGCCTTTCTCAGAAACCTTAGTGCAGTAAGACCACCAATGGGAACTGCAGCAGCCTCTCCAAAGCTCATATTTATGGGTTTTATAGCGACCAGGTCGTTTACGGGAAGGCACTTATATTCGGCATACCCACCGAATTTAAACCCGCATGACGCAAATATGCTGTCACCCTTCTTATAGGCCTTAACATCTTTCCCAACTTCTTCAACCACACCGGCTACTTCAAATCCCAGTATTTTCACCCTGGTGGGTTTAAACAAGCCGTTAAAGATCCTTGCAAGAAACGGCTCGGCTTTACGCAAACGCCAATCTCCGGCAGTCACCGTTGTTGCGTGTACTTTGATCAGGACTTCATTGTTTTTGGGAGATGGTTTTTCTATTTCCCTTAATTCAAGCACTTCGGGTGAACCATATTTCTCGTAAATAACTGCTTTCATGGTTGAGGTGTTTGTTAATGATGTGTAGTAGAATGATAAGATCGAAAATATGTATCATTACCGGAAGTTACCGGTTTGTTGCCTGGTTTTGAAATAGTTGTGCCAGTGCATACTCATTAAATCCCCTGACGATAAGCCAGCCTGCCAGTACCATTTCATAAACGGCAATGGGCAGAGCAAGTACAGCCGTTTGCACGGAGAACGGTGAATTTATGCCATAAATCTCAAGCAGGGCTGCAATGAAAATCAAAACTGCGGCTGTAATGCCGTAGATGGCCAGTTTAATTGGTACCAGTTTAGACCGGTAGAGTATGTAACTATAGATAAAGGTATTAATCCCAAGCATAAAATGTGGGCCAAGTGAAAAGGTCCAGCTATGAATGGCTATCAGTAATTTTGCGACAGACTGCATGGAAGCTGCATCCTGTCCATTCAGTTTCACATATTCCTGGCCGAGCGTCAACAGTGAGAGCATGCTGATAATGCCGATCACTATAAAAACAACTTCCAGCACCCGAAAACATACATATCCCAGTCCCCAGCTTTCGTTATACCTCCGGATATAGGGGAACAACATGATTCCGGTTCCCACGGCAGAAAAGGCAAGTATCAGTTCAAAAAATGCGCCTGCTGCAATCCGGGTTGAATTTCCCGCACCAGAAGCCAGGGAATCGGTATTATTCAGGACTGGGCCGTATAACAGCACCCCAATGATCGCAGAAACAGTCGCGGCAATAAAAAAAGCACCCGTAACTACCGCATTTAACTTATGGCCTTTGGAATGTAATTTGGTCTCTGTCATGATAATATATTTTAAAATTCTTCAAAGACAATTTCCTTATTTACCATCATGCCAGCAGTTGTACCCATGGCCACCGCGTTGGCCACGGTACGCAAGCGGGCAGTGTTGTCGCCACAGGCATAAATTCCATGAATACTGGTTTTCTGCATACCGTCAGTCAGTATATATCCCTGATCAGTCATTTCACACCCCAGGGTTTCAGGAATCCTGCAATGCTGCACAAAGGGACTGGGCGCATACAAAGCTTCAACAGGAACTTTTGATCCATCCCTGAAACAGATTTCCTGAACATTTCCGCTGGTATGCTCCAGTCTTTCAATTTCCGTTTCAATAATATCTAACCCATAGCTTTTGAGTTTTTCCGTTTGCCAGGCAGACAATGCAGATTTACCGTTGGTAAACAGCCTGAGATCTTTTGTCCAGTTTGAGATAAGCATGGTAAATTCAAAGGCGGTTTCTCCATTGAGCAAAATACCGGTTCTTTTATTTCGTATTTCGTATCCGTGGCAATACGGACAATGAAGAACCGAGATGCCCCAGCATTCGGCAACTCCGGCAATATCCGGCAGAATATCCCTGATGCCTGTGGCAAAAATCAGTTTCTTTGCTGTGAATGCATCACCGGTAGCTGTGTTGATCAAAAATCCATGATCCATTTTGGTCGCATTGGTTACCAGACCGTTTTCAAACCGAACGGTGGTGTACATTTCCACCTGCAGTTTGGCCAGGCTGGCTATTTCAGCCGGCGTTTTTCCGTCCTGTGTCAGAAAGTTATGCGAATGCGGGGTTTGTCGGTTGCAGGGTTTGCCACTGTCGATGATCAGGACTTTCCGCAACGCCCTGCCCAAAGCCATGCCTGCAGCCAGTCCGGAGTAACTCCCTCCTGTAATGATTACATCGTATTCTACCTGATCTGCCATACTTATAAAGCTATGATTCTTTGTTATTTTCTTATCAATTCTGAGTCAAATCAAACGCATGACTGAGTCGACCATGGGAGGACCGATAAATGAATTCAGTAGTCCGACGAAAGGGTATATAATAATGGTATCCGTTAGATTGACAAGTCTGATAATTGCTTCCCTGTCAGGTAAAATAAACAAGGAAAGGAAGGATATAGTAGTACCCGTATCTATTAAAAACCAATCTGTTTTGGTTTTGTTTTCACACGGATTATTTTTTTGATGGTTGTACGGTTCTTTTGCATTTGTTCAACCATTTGTTCTTCGGATATTTGTTCGGGTTGTTAAGTCTTGATAGTCATTGAATATATCTGAATGCCATTTTCTCGGGTTATTAATGATATAATTCCGGATATTTTGATATTCAATTTGATCTCTGATAATATGATCGTGATAATTGGGTTGAAAAAAATGATTATTCCGATTATATTTTGGTGTCGATAATTGATGTTCATCAATAAAATTATCAATATTTGTATTTACAGCCGATTTGAATCCTGCCAAAAACGATGAAATTGATTTTGGTAAACGAAATGGGACATTACGATTAATGGATAACAATAATTCAATTTCGGATTGTAAATCATCCCCAATACCGCGCGCCGGTGCAATACCGTGCGTTGGTGCCATACCGTGCGTCGGTGCATGATAAATTTCCACGATTGCGTGAATATGATTTGGCATTATAACATATTCGTGCAAAATCAATTCATTCCGGATTTCAAATGATTTTAACCATTCGTTGTTAACGATTTTTCCAAAATCGGAATACCGCGGCAGAGACGCACGGCCGTGCGTCTCTGCTGCCATATCGTGCGTCCCTGCCGCCATATCGTGCGTTTTTGCCGCGACGATATTACCCAAATTGCAAACCCTGTGTTGGGTTACGATGGTTAAAAAATACAATGCATCTGCCGAATAATCCCAATTGGGTTTTCGATGTGATTGAATGCGGTATTTATTTCGAAATTTATCCATTTAACATAACATTTTTTGCACCAATCCATTTTTCATTTCCAATTATTTTTGAATTTGGTTTTCGGTCCGGATTATTTTTTCGTCAATGGTAATTGATGTTTTTAATTGTAAACAAAAATTGATTTGGATACGAAAAAGATGCTTCTAATATTCAGGTTAGAAGAAAGAAAGGAAATAAAATTAAATGATAAAGCTATGCACACAAGTATGCGTAAATAGTATTCGAAGTAGATTGTATCATGTATAAACACAAATATAACATATTTTATAAATCAATGCTAAACAAATTTATAACTGCCTGAATATTTTTAACAGGCGTAGCCTTTTGATGAATAAGTGTAGTAAATACTAATTTTTCAGTATTAAATCACTATTGTCCCGGTAAAAAAAGACTGAAGCTGCCACTAAGACATAAACATGCCGCCGGCAGGTGGGGTTCAAAGTTAGAAATACGTTGGAATTTGAGAAACCGGTATTCGTAAATCGTAAACCCTCGTTTTCACTCCGTTCTAGCGAGGTAAGCTGTAAAACGTAGATCGTAAATTTTTTCATTCTACATTCGTCATTCTACATCATTCCCTTATTTGATGGTAATTTTCTCCCCTGAAAACTTTGGCTTCACACCAAATAAAAGGTCCAGGAACATTTTGTCGCGGGCGAAGATTTCCCTGAGTTTTGTCCTGAATCCTTTGTATGCCGTCACCTCTTTTGCATTGTATCCATACGCATCCATCCCGGAATTCCGCGCAAGATAAACGGCCCGCTCATTATGGAATTTCTGGGAAATGACGATAAAGGAATTCTGGCCAAAGATGTCTCTTGCTCTGATAACCGCATCAAGGGTTCTGAAGCCGGCATAATCCAGATAAATCACAGTGTCGGGAACTCCGTTCAGGATAAGTTCTGCCTTCATGTCAGCGGGTTCGTTGTAACCGGCCCTGCTGTTGTCACCGCTGATGAGGATGTTCCTGATTTTGCCTCCTTTATACAATGCAGTTGCGGCATCGGTCCGGTTGAAGAAAAAGTCATTTTTTGCTCCGTTTTTCAGGTTCCTGCTTGTCCCCAAAAGCAAACCAACCTTCGCCGGTTGCAAATGATCAATGTCGTCAAACAGGTATTTCCTTGTTGAGTGGTTTACCGAAAAGTCAGACCAGATTGTCAAACCAAGGACGACCACAACTAAAACTGTAAAAAGGATTCTGAACTTTTTAGTTCGTTTCATAAAGTAAACATTGAGGCTGCAAGAATCTGCGGATTATCCGGATTGTAAAACAGTCTTTAAATCGCCTTAAATTTACTTATATCCCTGCAAACTGAAACGGTTTGGAAGTTTTAAAATTGATGGAGCATTCTCCTGAAAAGTTTTCATTGTTTTCGAGGCTGAGCATTCTTACCGGTGCTTTTTCGCTGAAATCCAATTTACTGAATTCAACCCATACAACATTCGGACTGAGCACATTCTCAAAATAATAAACCAGGTTTTTATGATCGGCCACCGTTCTCCATTGTGTTGATGAAATGTTGGGTTCGGTTGCAGATGAAATGCCATAGGGTACCGAGCAATTTCTGATAACGCTGAATGCACCGGCAACAGCTATCCTGGTATTGTCTGTTTTGGGGATGGCATTGATGTAATATGATGCCCTTACAAATCTGTCGGCGGCTCTGTTTGTACCCGGAAGCATAATGGTTCCGGGAATTCCCTTCCAGTAGCTGTTGATGGCCAACTGTTCATCAAAAGTCGGTGAGTTGGTCATGGTTACATACTCCATTCCATGATGGATTACCAATTTCCCTTTAATGTATTCAAGAATTGCATTATCACCGCTTGCATCAGAAATGGAAAGATGAATTGTAGAGAATATTTCTGTGCCCGGAACAAAACTGGATACTACCACAAATTCCTCTTTTCGGAATGCTGCCACTGCTTCAGCAACGCTGGCAAAATTATCCAAAGCATACTGCAGCCAAAGCGAGATGGCCAGACCCTGATTCCCGCTGGTCTTTTGAAATTCCGGATAAGTAGATTCGACCAACCATAAAAGATTGCCCACCAGTCCTTTTTCGTTCATTCCATCTGAAGAAGCAATATTCCATGAGCTGGTGATGACGCTGCCGTATTTCGACTTCCATTTCACCGGATTATTCCCGGCTAAACCGTCACGCTCCATTCCGCGAGGGAAAACCCACATATTTGCAGGGATATCTCCTTTCCAGTCCATAGACCTGGCTGTAATAATGGTTCCATTCGGACCCTGATAGACCACTCGTGTGCATGCTGTTGCCGTGTTAAAATTGAACAACATTACAATTGTCAAAACCAGAAATGCACTTAATCTATTTGTTAACTTTCTCATATCAATTATTTTATGTGATTAATTTATGGAGTTGGTAAAATTTGATTTCAATTTCAATCTCAATTTCATTCTTACAAGATCTGTTTCTGTGGCCGCGCCAATTCGTGGATTCTAACAAAAATTCAGGCAGTCTCTTCCGCTTCATTTAAGAGTTTGAGCCGCCTGGCAGTTGAATCAAGTAAAGTTCCCTGGATTAAAACAGAGAAAATTACAATAAAGAAAACCATGTTAAAAATAGTATCAGCATGGGGAACACCCTGAATAAGAGGAACAAATGCAAAAACAATAGGCGTGGCACCTTTCAGTCCGATAAAGGAAATAAATAGTTTTTTACTCCACGGAACTGATCTGAAAGGAAGATAACAGGCAAAAACAGCCAAAGGGCGCGCAAAAAAAATGAGGAACAGGGCAGGTAGAATACTCATAAAAAAAACCGGCTTAAGCTCTTTTAAAAATATTTGTAATCCAAGAAACAAAAACATCAGTGCCTGCGCCAACCAGGAAAGGCTATTGTTAAAATAATCACTGTTCGACTTACCGGCATGTTCTGTATTACCCGCTAAAACGCCGAAAATGTAAGATGCAATCAATAAATTACCACCAAAAAGATTGCTCGAATAACTGGCGACAAAAAACATGGCCAGTATAAAAAGGGGCACCAATCCTAAATCGCTGAATGTAATTTTTTTAAGGATCCATTTCGTTAGAAAGCCGAATACCAGGCCTGAAGCAGCTCCGATGAGCAACAGTTCTGCAAAGGTGAGTATATTCATCATGATGCTCCTATCCTGTGATCCACCAATCGCACTTGCGACAAAGATTGTTACAAGTATCAGTGCCATGGGATCGTTGGTTGCGGATTCGAATTCGAGGATAGTACCGGTATTGTGTTTTAGCTTGATTTGTTTGGATTCAAGAATACCAAAAACAACTGCAGCGTCGGTTGACGAAACAATGGCACCAAAAAGAATCGAAGTCATTAGCGGTAAACCTGTTACCCACCAGGTGAAATATCCCAGGGCAAGCGCGGTAATTAAAACCCCTGCTGTCGACAGCAGAATACCTTCTTTCCAGGCTGATCTGATGCTTTGATATGAGGTACTGAATCCCCCGGCAAAAATGATCATATTTAAAGCCATGCTGCTCAGAAATTCAGTCAGGTGAGGATTATCATATACCGGCTCACCCCATACACCATCGCCCAATACCAGACCTATGCCCATAAAAACAATAAAAGCGGGCAAGCCAATCTGTTTGGTGAAGTTGTATAGCAAAATACCTGCAACCACAATCAGCGATAAGATTATAGCTATTAAATCAACTGACATATGAAAATCGTTATCTTCCTATTAATCAAGCAACAAAACAAATTTATATTACTTCTTCCAGTTATGGGAGATATACTTAATTGCTTCCTGTATATCCATCTCCCGTGCACCTGAGCCTGTTCGTGCAAAGAATTTCATATTATTCACTTCCTTCACATAAACCGGAAAGTCTGCGCGCGCAACAATTATTCGGCACACTTCCATTTGCTTATAAGAATGGAAAATAATTCTGACATACCTATTGGCAGCAGTACCCATTCTTTCAGAAACTGAATTCATAATCAATTGTTCAAATCCGTCACTATCTTTTCTTTTGAGTGTCTGATAGTCGTTCTCCAATCCCAGAATGGTACCATCATCGCTCACACCGATTAAAAGTGTTCCTCCTTCAGAGTTCATAAAGCCGGCGATGGTTTTCATTATTACAGATTCCAGTACCTTATTTACAGATTTCTGAGCCAAATCATATCTGTAGGTAGATTTGAATTCCAGAGAATGACTTTCACCCTGAGCAATGAGGGGCAATAGTCCTTGCTGCAATTCATTCTGAAGCCGGATTATTTCATCGCTTTTCGTTTTAAAACGATTAAAGACCAAAATAAACAGTCCTGAACTTAAAATCCCGAAACCGGAATAGTAAATAAAACGCAGAGGCGGATTTAAAGTGATGGTATCCAATACTTTACCGCCAATAAAAGATAATGGGTTTATGGATACATCCTTTTCAATGTATTCAAGATAGGATGCAAATTCGGATAAGGGCAACAGAACCAGGATACCAAATACAACGCCTAAGAAGATTATTCCTAAATATTTTATCTCCTGATTGAATTTCATGTACTTAATATTCCACATACTACTCAATGATTGTTTAAGAACAATTATTTTGCATTAAGAAAACGAACCATGTTCAAAAATCGCAACCTTCTACCCTTTTCGGAAAATGCAATGACTGAATCCGGCGAGTAATTGCAGAAGACAGGTCGATGCCTTTGCGGGAAAGTCAGAAAAACGCCGGCCTGCTTTTTGGCAGAGAAGTTTCACTAAATATGTAAAATATCCCGATAAATCTGAAAAGGTATTATGAAAATCAATGCTTCAACGCCTCTGAATTATTTTCAATTCCAAACAGGTCGTAAGGTTTTTCACTGAAATATTCGTTAAATAAAAAGACTGAAACAACAATCCAGGCAATAAATCCAAGAACAACCATTAATTGAGTAACTGAGGTTTTCTGAATGGGCTGCCGGGCTTTGACATCACATACTTCGCCGGGGCAGTATTGGGCTTTTTCCTTGTAAAACCATCCGTAAAACTTACAACCCAGGCAAATACCGAAAGCCGATTCGAAGAACAGGAATATCAGGCAGATTAAGCATATCAGACCAGTTATCGGGCTATAGGAATTAACGATTACCTGCAGCACAAGCATTATCACTGCCAGTGCCAGTCCGATGACCCAGGCAAACTTCTTCTGCTTTGCCCCAACGTATTCAGGAGTCTGGTTATAGACTATCAGACGACCGAGTATAAGCGTCGGTGCATACTTTGGATTCACGAATACCCTAATGAGAAAATCTGTGAGGAAAATTACAATGGCATATTTCAGCATCAAAAAATTACCTTTCATAATTACCGTAAGGATAGAAATAAACATCAATAAAAAGAGCAGGCCTGCGGCAGCCCTAACTTCGCGTTCATTCAATACCGGGATGTTATATCCCTCAACATCTTCTCCGAATCTAAAAATTTTGTTTGCCATTTCTAAACTTTTTATTTGAATAAATTAAGTCATCAATCATACAGGTGATAAACATATAAGGACAACTCTATATCAGCGGCCTTAAATGACAGTCTAAGTAACAAATGTTTCATAAAAATGTTGGGATTTTATCAAACTATCCATTCAATACTTAGAATACCTGCAAACTCCGGCAAAGATAGCAATAGCAGGAAAATTTCGAATATAGCCGGAATTTGTGATTCTTACTTCAGAATGTCACCATCTTATCTGCCCACACGACCAGATTGACACAGTCAACCATTGTGGAGATGGGGCAGGCTTCGGTTTCATTCAGCTGCCTTGATTTCAGACAGGTACCACAAGCCAGGATTTCGCCGCCGGCTTCAACAAATGCTTTTAACCGGTCGTCAACATTGTATTTTTCATGAGTCAACCCTTCGCATTCCACCGCTTCACCCATCAGAAACATTTTTACTTCATGCCCCTGTTTCTTCGCGGTTACTGCAAAACGAAAAGCATTCCAGGCTTTTTCAAACTCTTTGGTTTCGAGGATAATTCCGATTTTCTCCATAGCAATTGTTTGTTAGCTTCATTATACATGCTGGACAGTAGTACCACTTTCCATGGATAGATCCTGACCAACAGGGTTTGAGTTCATAAGGCATTTCAAGTGACCTGCTTTCAGCAAGGCTTTGTTCATGATAAAAGGACGAATTGTGGCAATCACATATTCACCTCTTTAGTAAATATCGTAAATTTCTTTTAGTTTCCGCATTAACAATCTTACCCCACTGACAGTTTCTTCATTAAATGAGTTGCAAAAAATTATAAAGCCAATACCATTTTGCCTGTCAATCTGAACCAAAGAATAATAGGTTCCGGCTGTACCGGAATGCACTGATAAACTTTTACCATTTTCAAAGATATTATACCAGCCCATAGAATATCCCACTATACCCTGATGCAGGTATTTGTAAGTAGAAGATTTTAAATAATTACGCTGTCCTTCCAGTCCGTTGATATTAAGCTGAATAAATTTAACATAGTCTTTCATTTTAATATTGATATCACCTGCCGGCTCTGTATAGTCTAAATGAAAGTTTGTATTTGAAGGAAGTGGGGTAAGCTTTCCATTCTCAAAAGAATGTCCCCATGTGTCTTTCTGACTTTGATTGTCAGGCCAGGAAATTTTTACATTTAATTTCAAGTCTTTATTGTAAACTTTGTCGACCAATTGCTCCCAACTCATTTTAGTTACCTTTTCCAACATTAATGTAGCTAATGTGTAGTCAGCATTTGAATATGAGAACGGATGTAAACTGTCGTTATTAACAGGCTCTAAAGTCAATACAAATTTTCCGAATGCTTCTCTTTTTTCTTGTTTTGTTCCGCTAAATTCAGGAATTTCCGGATCATTTTCACCTTGAAATGGTTGTATCCGGGCTCTGTGTGACAGTAATTCTTCAAGATTAATACCATAGTATTCCGGTCTGGAGTTTTTTTTCCATTCAGGGAAGAAGTCAAAGAACTTTGCAGACCATTTCAATTTTCCATTTTCAATATACTTTGCAATCATAAAAGCAGTCATTGCTTTTGTGTTAGAGCCAATATGAAACCGGTCGTTTAAGGTTGCTGTGTCTGGCAGGTCAACTGAATGTCGTCCAATAGCTCCAATTTCTAAAATTGATTTACCGGTAACAACAGCATAACATAATTCCGGAATGTGATTTGATTTTCTTATCGAGTCGGCAAATGGGAGCGTCTTCTGTCCGAAACAAGTTGCACATAGAAAAGTGAAGATTAATATTGCTGATCTTGTCATGTTTTAGTATTGCTAATGCGGTAGCTAGCGTTCAAATTTCGCATTAATAAAAGATTGTGGAATAAAGCCCTCTCAGAGATTAAAGAAATTATTCATCCGGCCTTTTTAAAAAGCACTATATGTACTTTCTCAGCAGTAATCAGGCACCCGGTAGGTATCTTATCGAACCATGGCCGGATAATATTCAGGAATTGCTCAATTTTGGTTGTTTCATCCACCATCTCAACCACTACAGGTAGTTTTTCGGTGATTTCCCAGAATTTGGAGGAGTGTACCACGCTGCTCGACCCAAATCCCATGTTTCCCCTGATAACCGTCGCACCTGCCAACCCATACCTTTTGGCTGCAAACACCAGGGTTTCGCTGAGCAGCGTATGCCTGAATTTATCTGTGTTGCTGATGTAAATCCGCAATCTCAGGGCTTCCTGATTATCTTTCATATCAGAATAGTTTTGTAAGTGCATTACCACCGAATGTCGCCAATAATCCAACAAAAACACTCAGGCCGGCGTACAGGATGAAATAAAGAAAACTGCCATCTCTGAGCAGTGAGATATTTTCATTCGAGAACGTGGAAAAAGTAGTAAATCCGCCGCAGAATCCTACGGTCAGAAACAGACGAAGCTCAGCATTACTGAGGTTTCCACGCTCCGAAAGGCCAAAGAACAATCCAATCAGGAAACACCCGATGATGTTGACCCAAAAGGTTCCGAAAGGGAAAGATGAAATCACGGAATTCTGAATACCCCGCGAAAGCAGGTAGCGCGCTATTCCGCCAAGGAAACTACCAGAACCGATTGCCAATAATGTTTTTAGCATAGTTGATAAATAATCAACTGTAAAAGTAATTAAAAGCCCGTTCAGCAGAACAGCCCTTCACTGCAGATACTTTCATTTTTACTTTTTACTTTGAGCTTTTTACTTTAAGTTTTAGTGTCTTTTCCGAAAGGTTGGGACATTTCGTTTCAAAACCTATTTTAATTTTTATGGAACAAAAAAGATCTGAATGTCTTTTACAGTGAACAATATTTTCAAAATCATGTTTAATGTTTGTTTCAATTCCTTAAACAAACAAAAACTAAAAACTAAAAAATAATAACCCATGAAAAAATTATTTGCAATCATGATCGCCACCACTATTTCAGTGAGTGCTTTCAGTCAGAAAAAAGATGTTGTTGATATTGCCATAGGATCTGCCGATCATACAACCCTTGTAGCTGCAGTAAAAGCTGCCGGTTTAGTAGCAACTTTAAAGGGAGCAGGCCCGTTCACAGTCTTTGCACCAACCAATGCTGCTTTTGATAAACTTCCTGCCGGTACGGTTGAGAGTTTGCTCAAGCCGGAAAACAAAGCACAGCTCGCTAAAATTCTTACCTACCATGTAGTTAGCGGAAATCTTGACGCTGCTGCAGTAGTGGCAGCCATTAAAAGCGGGAATGGTAAAGCCGTATTAACAACAGTGAGCGGTGGTAAACTGACTGCCTCCATGGATAATGGCAAGGTAAAATTAACCGATGAAACGGGCAAATCCGCTTTCGTTACAGCAACTGACTTAAAAGGAAGCAATGGCGTAATTCACGTCATTGATGGAGTAGTGCTTCCCAAGTAATTTCACTTTCATTTCAATAAATAAAAAACCCTTCGAATGATCGAAGGGTTTTTTTATGGTCGCAATGAAGCATAAAAAAAGTCACATACTTAAAAATAACAATATCGTGATCGTTGACAAGGCAATAACCACACTTTTCGTAACCATAAGTTTTGTTTAACTAATACGGCTCTACATTGAACATAATTCGATTTCATCTGTTTAAGTTTGAATCTTAGCAAATTAACATGAAAACATTTATCATCATAACCACTATCGGTATCCTTCTGGTAGTCCTATTTCAATCTTACACAATAATGTCTTCAAACAAAACCGAAGAACAGAAATATACCGTCATCCTTAAAGAGAAGGATTTCGAAATCAGGTTTTACCCATCTGCAACTATAGCAACAATTACTTCTGACGCGAAAACTTACAAAGATTTGTCGGGTTCAGGGTTTCGACAGTTAGCCGGCTATATTTTTGGCGGCAATGAGACAAATACAAGTATTTCAATGACTGCGCCTGTTCACATGGATATCAATGATTCTGTTTCGAGTATGAGTTTTGTCATGCCATCGGGATACACCGAAGAAAATCTGCCTAAACCCAATAACAGTAATGTAATCATACAAAAAACACAGGATGAATATGTTGCTGTCATCCGGTTTGATGGATTTGCATCTGATAAAGACCTGAACTTCTATTCCGAAAAGCTCCACGGTATTCTGACGGAGAAAGGGTTAACCTCTTACGGAAACACCAGATTCCTGGGATACAACCCACCTTTCCAACTCGTCAACAGGAGGAATGAAATTATTGTTTCGGTTAATTGGGAGGAGCAAAATTAGCCAGCAATAAATCAACCTGCCGTCAAGCTAATCCTGCGATAATTTAAACGCAAAAATACATTTTCAAATGTCAACTTATTTAATCATCGGAGCATCCACAGGAATTGGTAAAAAACTTGCTGATCAACTGGTTGATTCCGGGCACAGGGTATATGCCACTTACTTTAAGAATAAACCTACTGATCCTGGTTCAATTGAATACCATTACCTGAATGTGCTTGACGAAAACATTCAGTTCGATTTTGTTTCCGAATCATTGGATGGCCTGGTGTATTGTCCCGGAAGTATAAATCTGAGGCCTTTTGCACGAATAAAACCAGCCGATTTTGTTGATGACTTTAACCTGCAGGTAACCGGAGCAATTAAATCAATACAGGCGGCATTGCCCCGCTTGAAAAAAGCTGAAAATAGTTCAATTGTATTATTTTCAACGGTTGCTGTTCAGACAGGTTTTCCTTTTCATACGCAGGTTTCGGCTTCAAAAGGCGCTGTTGAAGGTTTAACAAGGGCCCTGGCAGCTGAATTTGCCCCAAATATTCGCGTTAACTGCATCGCTCCTTCTTTAACGGATACTCCTCTTGCAGCTCCATTGTTAAACACCGATCAGAAAAGGGAAGCCAATGCATTGCGTCATCCTTTAAAAAAAACCGGCACAACTCAGAATATTGCTGATATGGCAGATTTTTTACTGTCTGGAAAAGGCAGCTGGATTTCGGGACAGATATTTCATGTTGATGGAGGAATGTCGTCACTCAGAGTTTAAGGGATGAAGATGTCACTCTTAAAAGTCGCATGCGGTTAAATTCAAAAACGAAAACGTACAATTCACTTTAAGGAATTATTTAAAATAATGATGAAACAAATCCTTCCCCTCCGGTCAATGGGTAAATCAGATCTGATGATAACACCTATTGGTCTGGGTTGCTGGCAATTCAGCAAACAACAAAATATGGCCGGAAAATACTGGCCTGATATGGAAGATGATCTCATTGAAAAAATGGTAAAAATTTCCCTGGAAGGCGGTATCAATTGGTTTGATACTGCCGAGCTTTATGGCAATGGTGCTTCTGAAAGATCATTGGCAGCATCGCTCAGGGAACTTGGCAAAAAGCCGGGTGAAATCATTGTGGCTACCAAATGGTGGCCCATGTTCAGATTTGCATCAAATATCCTAAAAACAATTGATCAGCGGATAGAGGCACTTGCACCTTACCCCATTGATCTTTACCAGGTTCATCAGCCGTGGGGTTTCTCAAACGAAAAAGCCGAAATGGAAGCCATGGCAAGGCTGGTAAAAGAACAAAAGATCCGGTATGTGGGGGTAAGTAATTTTTCGGCCGCACAAATGAGATCCGCATGGGAAACGCTTCAAAAACATGGCATTCATCTGGTTTCCAACCAGGTGAGGTACAACCTGCTGGATCGGAAAATTGAATCCAATGGAATTCTGGAAACTGCAAAAGAACTTGGAATAACCATCATCGCATACTCCCCGCTGGCGCAGGGGCTGGTTACCGGGAAGTTCCACGATAACCCTGAATTGTTAAAAAATATTGGTATTCGCAAATATTCTTCACTTTTTAAACCCGCCGGACTGGAAAAGAGCAGGCCTGTCGTAAAATATGTTCAGGAGCTGGCAATCAAATACAGTGTTACTCCTTCCCAAATCGCGCTCAACTGGCTGATCAATTCCCATGGAGAAACAGTTGTTGCTATTCCCGGTGCCACCAAAGAATCGCATGCTAAAGAAAACACCGGAACAATGACTTTCAAATTAGCTGCCGAAGATCTACTCTTATTAGATAAGAAAAGTGTAGCTTTCATTTAACGGTTGTTTACAAAAAAGTATGCAATGGCTGGTTTCTGAAATTGCATAACCGGAGAAGAGGAAACTGAAAAAGGTAAATTAGAAACCATGATAAAAGAATTCTATTATCCTTCATTTTGAACTACCTTTGATAAGGGAGTTATCGGGGTTGATTTTCAAATGTTTTAACTTCTCCGGCATAGTTAACCTGAAAACAACAATCTGAAAATTCCATATAATGAAAGCAGCTAAAACATTTGCAGTTGCAGGAACGCTTATCATGTTTCTCACTCTCTTATATGGATTTATAGAAGGTGATTTTTTCAAAGAAGGCAGCCTTCTGTTTTCAATGGTATGGGGAAAAGTGAGCCTGATTGATGTCTATATCGGATTTTTCCTCTTCTCAGCCTGGGTGCTTTACCGCGAAGAGAAATTGATGACTTCTGCCCTGTGGATATTGTCAATCATGGTTCTGGGTAATTTGATCACCTGCTTATATGCAACCATTGCCCTATACAATTCCGGGGAAGATTATAAGCGGTTCTGGCTCGGGAAACATCATCAAAGTTAAAATGAAAACTGAACCCATACTCGAAATAGATGGCCGAAGGTTATATTACACCTTTATTGCAGGTGCCAATAATATTCTGGCTAACCAGAACTACCTCAACAAAATAAACGTTTTCCCGGTAAATGACGGAGATACCGGCAGCAATATGGCAACAACCATACAATCGGTCATAGAATCAATTCATCCGCACAAATCCTATAAAATTACTGCCGACCTGATTGCCGAAACAACCATGACAAATGCCCGCGGTAACTCCGGGATAATTTTTGCCCAGTTTTTATATGGCATTAGCAAAGAAACCGGGAACTGCAGTAGTCTCAGCATCCCCCAATTTGCCGAAAGCATCAAAAAATCAATTCCTTACATGTACGAAGCGGTAGCCAATCCTGTAGAAGGAACTATGCTGACAGTCATCAGGGAATGGTCGGATTATATATATACTCATCGCGAAATCATTACTGATTTTAATCAATTATTTGTTCGTTCACATGATTGCCTGGCAAAATCACTGGCTGCTACCAAAGCTCAGTTAATTGAACTTTCGAATGCAAATGTTGTGGATTCCGGAGCAAATGCCTTTGTATTGTTTATAGAGGGGATTATTGGCTTAATTAAATCAAATAACCTCCATAAATTATTACACACAAAAACAGAAACCCTAGTTTTACCTTCGAACAGCAATCATATTCAGGAAGAGGTAAAATTCCGTTATTGTACTGAAGGCATACTGAAAAATCTTACGGTGGATCAAAAATCACTGTCGCTGATTCTTCAAAACCATGGCGATTCAGTTGTAATCGGAGGCAACGAAAAAACCAAGCATATTCATGTTCACACCAATCATCCTGCCGATATGTTTCAGCAGTTAAAGGATATCAGCCTGATTACTTTTAACAAAGCTGACGATATGCTCCGGCAGAGTGAGGCCATTTACAAGCGAAAATACAACATTGCCCTGGTAACCGACTCAACCTGCGATCTTCCTCAGAATCTGATGGATCAATACCAGGTAAATATGGTGCCCATCAATATAAATTTTGGCGAAAGTCATTACCTGGATAAGGTTACGATTCAACCCGGCCAGTTTTATTCTCTGCTCGGGCAGCACAAAGAATTCCCGAAAACTTCCCAGGTCAACGAAAAAGCATTCGTTAGTTTATACACCCGATTGTCAGCAAATTACGATTCTATCATCGCTATTCATCTTACCGATAAATTCAGCGGAACCTTTTATAACAGTCAAAAGGCCGCGCTATCAGTATTTCAGGAATTCAATAAGCCCATTGCAGTTATTAACTCAAAAAATCTTTCAGGTGCTCTTGGCCTGCTGGTTTTACGCACTGCGCATGCAATAGAAGCCGGGAATTCGCATGATGAAATTGTTGGCATGGTTTCGGCCTGGATGAAGAACACGTATATTTTCGTAAGTGTTAAAACCCTGAAATACATGGTTCGCGGAGGAAGAGTCTCACATTTTAAAGGCATTGTAGCAAACCTGCTGAATGTGAACCCTATTGTTTCGATGGATGAAGACGGAGCGTCATACATCTTTGGTAAAACCTACAGCCAGCAATCCAATATGGAAAAAGTGATGCTGCACCTCAGTTCAATTTGTAAGGGAAGGGAAATCTGGAATTACATCGTACTTCACGCACAAAATACCGGTTCTGCCGAATGGTACACCCACAAAATGAAAGCCTTTACAGGCAAAGAACCGGTATCTGTAGTAAATATTTCTCCGGTAATAGGTGCTAATGCCGGAATTGGCACTGCAGCAGTTGCCATCATGTTTAAATAATTTTTTCAATTATGTCTTTCATTCAAATTTACCTTCTTGCCTTTGCTTCCATCATGTTGATGATGACCATTTTATGGCTTATCAGTATCAAAATCAAAAATGTAAGCATTGTCGACCTTTTCTGGGGTTTTGGATTTGTAGTAGCCAGTGTGGTTTACTTTCTTACCACTGAAGGAACGGAAATACGCAAAATCCTTATAATGACAATGGTTTCTATCTGGGGCTTGCGTCTTTCGATTTACCTGGCATGGCGTAACCTGGGCAAAGGGGAAGATTTCCGGTACCAGAAATTCAGGAAAGACTTTGGGGAAAACCGTTACTGGTGGTATAGCTTTTTTTCGGTCTTCCTGCTGCAGGGTGTTTTGATGTGGCTAATTTCAGCGCCTCTGTTGGGAGCACAGTTTTATGCAGGAAGTGAGCCGGGAATACTTGATTTTATTGGTGTTGCAATCTGGGTTACCGGGTTTGTATTTGAAGCAGGAGGCGATTTTCAACTGGCCCGGTTTAAAGCCAACCCCTCAAATAAAGGCAAAGTACTCGATACCGGCTTTTGGCGTTATACCCGTCATCCCAATTATTTTGGTGATGCAGCGGTCTGGTTTGGGTACGGACTGATCTGCCTTTCGGCCGGAAGTTATATCCCAATTTTGGGATCAGTTTTAATGACGGCCTTAATCATTAAAGTATCAGGCGTGGCCTTGCTTGAGAAAACATTGAAAGATACTAAACCAGCCTACCAGGAATACGTTAGAAAAACTAATGCGTTTATTCCGTGGTTCCCGAAGAAATAGTGAAAGGGTGATGGGGTGAAAGGGTGATGGGCCGAAAGTTGGTTGTTTAATTTCAGAGGTTGGAGGTAAGAGATCGGAGGTCAGAGGGCAGTGGTCGGTGGTAAAAGTTCGGTGGTATGAGGTCAAAGACCAAACGTAATATTGAACGCGAAACATTTAAACTTTTGAACTCTTGATTTTTTTGCCAACTGCACTTTGCCCTTTGTCAACTGAATTTTGGACCCTTGGACCTTTGAACTTTTGAACCCTAAAACTTTTGAACCATTTCTCTACTTTTTACTTTTTACTTTTTACTTTTCTTTTTGCCAACTGACTCTTGCCAACTGCCAACTTAAGCATTGAACCCTTGAAAACGAAGTATTGAACCCTTGAGCTCCTTAACCCTTGAACCTTTTCCTGAACCTAACACTGAACCCGAAACAAATTTTCAACACATAGACACAATAGAACCTGACATAGGCACATAGAGTTTTTATCTAAATTTTCGAACCGTTAAACTCTTTAAGTGTAAACCCTTTACTTTTAACTATATGATGCTTACTTTTCCTTTGCCAACTGCACTTTGCCCTTTGCCAACTGAATTTTGGACCCTTGAACCCTTGAACTTTTGAACCATTATACTTTTGAACCATTTCTCTACTTTTTACTTTTTACTTTTCTTTTTGCCAACTGACTCTTGCCAACTGCCAACTTAAGCATTGAACCCTTGAAAACGAAGTATTGAACCCTTGAGCTCCTTAACCCTTGAACCTTTTCCTGAACCTAACACTGAACCCGAAACAAATTTTCAACACATAGACACAATAGAACCTGACATAGGCACATAGAGTTTTTTTCTGAATTTTTGAACCGTTAAACTCTTTAACTGAAAGTTTTTTACTTTTAGCTTTATGATGCTTAATCTTTCTTTGCCAACTGCCAACTGAACTCTTGAACCCTTGAACTCCTGAACCTTTGAACTTTTGGACTTTTTTTGCCAACTGCCAACTGCCAACTAAACTCTTGAACCTTTGAACTTTTGGACTTTTTTTTGCCAACTGCCAACTGAACGCTTTGAACCCTTGAACCCTTGAACCAAACGCCCATGTTCATCCTCGAAAACATCTGGCTTATCTTATTTATTGTCTGGGGTTTGCCCCTAACATTCTATAGAAGCAAATTCCGCAAAATCGTTTACCAGACCGATAGCTGGACCATCAACATCAAACCCTATTTCGGTAAAGAACTGAAAGCACTTTTTGGCAATTTGTATCCGGAAAACAGGAACTACCTGAAATTGAGAAATTTTTACCGTTTTTATCTCATCGTTTACGTGCTTTTATTCACCGCTTATTTAACATTACATAAGGACAAACAAATGAATGAAATCAAAGTTGGCAGCAACATCCCTGCATTTACGCTGCCCGATCAGAACGGGAACCCGTTTAACATCAGCTCTTTGTTGGGCAAAAAGAACCTGGTTATTTACTTCTATCCCAAAGACGATAGTCCTGGCTGTACGGCTCAGGCCTGTTCGTTCCGCGATCAATTTGAGGTATTCAGTGAAGCCGATGCCGTGATCATTGGCATCAGCGGACAATCGGTTAAAAGCCACAAGGAATTTGCCGAAAAACACCGCCTCAGTTTTACACTCCTGAGCGACGAAGGCAACAAAATCAGGAAGCTTTTTGGGGTGCCGACCAATTTGCTGGGACTTTTACCCGGCAGGGTAACTTATGTTACAAACAAAGATGGCAGAGTTATCTATACATTTAATTCACAGTTACAAACCGAGAAACATGTGGATGAGGCATTGAAAATATTAAAGGGATTGAAATAATGCAGTGTTCCAGTACATTAAACTATCCCGCTTAATCATCATTTAATACATTTTCAATTAATTATGAAAACAATTGACATTGGAAAATTGATCATATCCATTCTCTTGCCACTCTCTGTAGGGGCAATTGCCGGAATGTTTACCGCTCAGGCAATTCCTGAATGGTATGCCCTGCTCAACCAGCCGTCATTCAATCCGCCCAATTGGGTATTTGGACCTGTATGGACAACACTCTATCTGGTGATGGGCATTTCATTTTACCTGATCTGGAGACAGGAGGCAGGTAAAGAACGCAATCAGGCCATCGGAATTTTTCTGGTACAATTGATATTAAACTTTGGCTGGAGTTTTTGCTTTTTCTACTTTAAAATGATCGGACTTGCATTGCTTGATATCGTCATTTTATGGATGGCAATCGGCTTAATGCTTTTACGTTTTTACAAGTTAAGACCATTGGCGGCTTATCTCAATATCCCATATTTGTTATGGGTATCTTTTGCCACTGTGCTGAATGCTGCCTATTATTGGTTGAACAGAAGCTGAAACGGTTCATAAAATCTAAGGAATCTCCTTCAAAACAAGATTCCTTTAGTTTTAAAGTTGTCATTGACCTGATATACCATCGTTAAAAACCTTTATCGAAGGATTAAGAGACAGGATAAATTTTGTTAAACTCTATGAAAAGGCCCATCCTTTAGAGCGGGTTTCGAATATAATATCACAGACAATGGCAAAATCCTGAAAAATTTATTATTAATTTACAAATTTTTCAGGATTTTGCCCCTGGTATTTCTGTTTTATTATATTACCCTCCCAAAAGGACGGGCCTATTGAAAATGGGATCAAAAATATAAACAGTCTCTAAATCAGCAAAGAATTTTAATTCTCAGCAGGAAAAAATTCACAGAAGACAAATTAATATCACAATGAGTAAGTTGATCGAAACCAAAGCATATATTGAAAAAATCTTAAAGAGTAGTCGTTTTGCTGTTTTGGCGACAGAAGGCGATGGTCAGCCTCATGCGAGTTTTATTGCAATTACTCCGATGGATAACTACCGTGCATTGATTTTTGCCACTTACCGCAATACTCAGAAGTACAGGAATCTTAAACGCAACGGGAAAGTAGCGCTGCTCGTTGAAAGTGGAAACATCAACATTGAACAACAGGATAGTTTTGTGCTCACTGCATTCGGGCATGTTGAAGAAATCAGGACTGAAGATCTTAAGGCGGTTTTCAATACACATCTTGAATGGCATCCTGATCTCTTGTCGTTTATGCAAACGGAAGATTGCTCCCTTGTTATGATTAAAGTCGACACCTATCAGGTTGTTCGTGGCATTGATGATGTGGAGTGGTGGAGTATCAGAGATCTGGATATAGAGAAGTCAATCTGAAAATCAAGCTCAAAGTCTAAACCCTGCCTGCGGCAGGCAGGCTGCCCGCCCTCCTGCGGCGGGTAGACCGGCAGGCGGGGTCTAAAGTTTAAAGTAAAATTGAATTGTAGTATCGAGCCTGTGAAATTACGCTCCACTTCATTCGACATACTTCAATCGCAAATCGTTATTCTAAATTTGTCATTCATAAATCAGTTGGCAACAGGCAAACAGCCCGTCTGACCAGCCAGCACCTGCTATCAGATAAATCCATTTGGCCAGCCGGGCAAGCAGTTGGCAAAAAAAACATCCTACATTAAAATCGTATGATTCAATCGTAAATCGTAAACTGCAAATCGTAAATCTTTATTCGTCATTCGTCACTTCTCGTTATCGCTCCGCTCTCATATGGCAAGCTGTCATTCTAAATTCGTCATTCCAAATTCTTCATTCGTCATTCTATATTCATCATTCTGCATTCGTCATTCTGCATTCGTCATTCTGCCTGCCATAGTTCCGCAAAGCTGAAACAACACTCTTGCGCCTACATTCCCATCCCAACCGTCTTCACCGGGGGCAACTTCGCACAGGTCGAAACCAATAATCTCCTTACCACTTTCTTTCAGCACATTCAGCAAATGCATGAGTTCTTCATATTCCATCCCTCCGGGCACGGGCGTACCTGTATTTGGACAAAGTTTCGGGTCAAGACCATCTATATCAACGGAAATATGTACTTTTTGTGGCAGACGATCCACTATTTCAAGACAGAGCTGGTGCCAGTTTTCACCTTTGTAGAGGCGGTTGCGGACTTCACGATCGAAGTAAACTGCAACCCGGCCGTGATTTGATTGAACATAATTATTCTCCTGCTCACAATAATCACGAATCCCGACCTGAACCAATCTGCTGATTTGAGGAACGGTTTCAAGCGCATTATAAAAAATTGAGGCATGCGACCAGGTGAAACCTTCATAAGCAACCCGAAGATCCATGTGTGCATCGATATGAAGGATGCCAAACTCAGGATGTGTTTCGCCCTGTAACTGAATGTATCCCAATGGAATGCTATGGTCACCTCCTATCAGGCCAACCATTTTTCCCTGTTTTCTCCACCAGATTGCTCTTTCTTTAACCCAGTCGTTCATCATGCCACAAGCCTGATTCACCCATTCCAGTTTTTCCAGGAATTCAGTCACTGAAGTGTCTTCTCCGTTCTCAATGGCCTGTATCAGTTCCTGAGCATCCGCCTTGGCTTTGATCCCCAGTTCTGACAGATCATCCGGACACTTATCCATGAAAATGCCCCGTTTCCATAAGCCGGGATAATCGTGGTGATGCAAATCAATCTGGAAGGAGGCCTCTTCAATTGCCGAAGGTCCCTGCCGTGTGCCCGATCCATAGCTAACGGTGACTTCCCAGGGAACAGGTATAATGATAATATCTGACTGCCCGGCATCAAAGGGCAGACCAAAAAGTCCTGCTCCGGCCGATGCGGCAGCATTTGGGTTGAAAGCAGCAATTATTTCTTCTTTTTTCATGGTCAGGACAATAATTTATTCAATGATGCTGCAAAAATAGCCATTCAAACCGAATCTATCCCAATTATCACAATACTGAAGATTCCGCCGGGGAAAAGGATAACACCCAAATTTAACCAGGTGAAGAGAGAGATCATTGGGCTCTTATCGCTCAATTTCGTTAAATACAGATTTACTAACTTTGCCAGATATATAAAAATCAGCATGAGAACGGTACTACTCCTGATTGCCTCGAACATCTTTATGACTTTTGCATGGTACGGCCACCTGAAGTTCAAGGAAGCCGCACTGTGGAAGGTAATTCTGGTGAGCTGGGGAATCGCGCTGTTTGAATACATGTTGATGGTTCCGGCCAACCGCATCGGACATGGCACCTTTTCAGTCGCCCAGCTCAAGACCATTCAGGAGGTAATTACACTCCTGGTTTTCGCTGCTTTTTCGGTGCTTTTTCTGAAAGAACCATTAAAATGGAACTACCTGGTCGGATTCGGGTTTATCGTTATTGCCGTATTCTTTATTTTCAAAAAGTGGTAGAAGATCAGGAGTTTCAGGGTTTCAGGGTTTCAGGGTTTCAGGGTTTCAAAGGCTCAGTTGGCAGTTGGCATAGAGCAGTTTGCAAAAAAAAACAATAGTTTCAGAGTTCCAGGGGTTCAGGTTCTGGCTTCCGCTGCATTGAAGTAAAAGTCGAAGGAACATCAATCCATTTTTCCTTCCTTTCATTGTTCCATCATTCCATTATTCCACTTAACCCCAATTAACCAGATCACTCTTTCTTCCATACGCTAATCCGCTAATCTGCGAATCCGCTAATTCCATCATTCCATCATTCCCCTTTTCCTCAATACCGGTTTTCAGCTTTTCCTGCTAAAAAAGCGCCTGGTTCCTCTGTTACTTTTCAGCCAAAAATGTATTAATACTGTATCATTTAGAAGCTTTTCCGGCAAGAAATTTATCAATTCACAAACCATCCTTTTATGAAAAGACTTTTCCTCCTGCTAATCCTGACTACACTGCTGTTAGCGCCTGTTGCAGAGGCTGCTTACATTCAGAATCATCCATACCAGGTTAACCAGCCTGATGGAACCCAAATCAACTGCTTTGTTACCGGTGATGAGTATTTCAACTGGTTACATGATGCGGACGGGTTTACCATTATTCAGGCACCAGATGGATTTTACTATTATGGGATCAGGGACAAAGATCAGGTAGTGCCCTCACTTTATAGGGTGAATGATGTCGATCCATTATCTGTCGGGCTTATTCCATGGGCAAAAATTTCAAAAACCGAATACCAGCGTCGGAAAGAAGCATTTAATAAGGAAAACGGACCATCAACAAGGGCTCCCCACCTGGGAACCATGAACAATATAGTGGTTTACATCAAATTTTCGGGTGATACGGAATTTACCACTACCCGTCAAACATATGACGACCTTTTTAACCTCCCGACAGGAAATTCACTTAAATCCTACTATACAGAAGTATCCTACACTCAGTTCACCATAGGCTCAACACATTATCCGGCCTGTGCCATGACGACCAATTATTCCTATACAGATACACATGCAAGGAATTATTTTGAGCCTTACAATGCAACCACCAATCCGGGAGGCTATAACGGCGAAACAGAGAGGAGATTAAGGGAACACGCGCTGTTGCGGGATGCCGTAAACTGGGTAAATGCCAATTCGCCCGTGCCGACCTCACTGGATATTGATGGTGATGACGACGACCTTGTGGACAACGTCTGTTTTATTATCCGCGGAGGTAACGGAGCCTGGGCCAGCCTGCTTTGGGCTCACCGGTGGGCACTTTACACCTACAATGTTTATATTAATGGAAAACAGGTGTGGGACTACACCTTCCAGCCTGAATCACAGGTAGATGTAACTACCTTATGTCACGAAATGTTTCATGCCCTGGGTTCACCCGATCTGTATCATTACGACGATGGCGGGCTTAACATTGCGCCGGTTTCGGAATGGGACCTGATGGAGCAGGGCAGCGGCCATATGGGCGCTTATATGAAATGGAAATATTCTGAAAATTCATGGATTACATCTATCCCTGAGATTACATCATCCGGAACATATACGCTGCAACCGTTGACTTCTTCTACAAACAATTGCTATAAAATTGCCTCCCCCAATTCATCGTCCGAGTATTTTGTTGTTGAATACAGGAAGGCTACCGGCACTTTTGAAAGTTCATTGCCGGGTTCAGGGCTGATTGTTTACCGTATAGACCCAAGCCTGGATGGCAACGCCGACGGGCCTCCGGATGAAGTTTATATTTACAGGCCAAACGGAACTACAACTGTGAACGGAAACCCATGGAGTGCCTATTTCTCTCAATCATCGGGCCGGACGGCAATCAATGACGGCACAAACCCTTCATCCTTTCTGCAAAACGGCAGTTCAGGCGGATTGAATATCTACAATGTTACGACAGCGGGAACTACCATCTCTTTTACAGTTGGAATGAGCACCGTTGGCAACCCACCTTCCTTCACTGCCACTACCATGAGTGGAACCCAGATCGACCTGGCCTGGCAGAAAAACAGTTCGAACAACAATGTTGTGCTGGCATTCAATACTTCCCCGACCTTTGGGGTGCCGCAAACCGGAACTACATACAATGCAGGATCAACCATTTCAGGTGGAGGTACTGTCATTTATTCAGGAAATGGAACCGGCTTCAGCCACACCCCACTTCTACCCTCAACCACTTATTACTACAAACTTTGGTCGGTTGATGCTACCATAACGTATTCGACCGGAGTAAGCGCAAATGCAAACACTGATTGTGGGGTTACGACCCTGCCTTACACAGAATCCTTTTCGGGAACAGAAGCTCCACCGTGCTGGACACAACAGGTTGAAGGTAACAATGTAGCCGCCAACTGGTCAATATCGGCAACCAACAATGCAGGCGGGTCTACCGGAGAAATGATGTCGACCTGGCAGGATAAAAATCCGGCTGTGAACCGCCTCATAACACCTGCTTTCAATACAACCGGGGTTACTGAACTCAGCCTGAGTTTCAGGCATATGCTCGACGATTACGGTCCTGGTGCCACACTGAGGGTTCAATCAAGCAACAACGGAACCACCTGGACCAATGAAGCCTGGTCGCTTCCGACTGCATCCGGAACAAATGTAGGCCCGGTGCTGGTCAATACAACGATAACTTCAAACCTGAATTCACCGGTGACTTACCTGGCATTTACCGTAGAAGGCAACCTCTACCAATACGATTACTGGTATGTGGACGATGTAACCATTACGGCTACCGGTGTTCAGACTTTTAACATCAGCACTGCATCCAGTCCGGCCCAGGGTGGTTCAACCACGGGTGCCGGAACATACAATGCAGGCTCACAAGCCACCGTAACTGCAACACCGGCTACAGGCTATTATTTCCTCAACTGGACTGAAAACGGAAATGTGGTTTCACCGGATCCCGCTTATATGTTCGCAGTATATGGAAACCGCACGCTTACGGCGAACTTTGCATTGCTGCAATTTAACATTACCACTTCTGAAAACCCTGCAAACGGGGGTTCAACAACAGGTGAAGGTGTATATCTTTATGGAGCCACAGTCAATCTGAACGCGAACCCGGAAACGGGTTACAGCTTTACCAACTGGACGGAGAACGGCAATGTCGTTTCTGCAAATGCAGGTTATTCGTTTACAGCCGCCGGCGACAGAACACTGGTTGCCAATTTCCAGCTCCTGCAATATACAATTTCAGTTGTTGCCAACCCTCCGGCAGCCGGGACTGTGAGCGGAGGTGGAAATTATGCATGGGGATCACAGGCCACTGTAATTGCCGCTGCCAACAGTGGATGGAATTTCGTCAGCTGGACTGAAAACGGGAATGTGGTGTCAACTTCTCTTACTTACACTTTTGCAGTCAGTGGCAACCGAACCCTTACAGCTAATTTCACGCAGGAGATTGTTGAATATACCATCATCACATCACCCAGCCCTACCCAGGGAGGTTCAACGGAAGGCACGGGTATCTATGAGGCGTTCACGCTGGTTACTGTATCATCTTTTCCAAACCCCGGCTGGACTTTCGTAAACTGGACTGAAAATGGATCTTTTGTTTCTTCAGAACCAGTCTTTTCCTTTACAGCCCAATCAGACAGAAACCTGGTAGCCAATTTTACCCAGCAAGGAAATCAATACACCATAACTACGAGCTCAGTGCCATCATCGGGTGGAATTACCAGCGGAGGAGGTGTCTATAATTCAGGAGATCAGGCTACTGTAAATGCCACTCCCAACAATGGATGGATATTTACCAACTGGACGGAGAACGGGAATCAGGTTTCAGGTAATGCTTCCTATACATTCACTGTTGCTTCAAACAGAAACCTCGCAGCCAATTTTGCGCAGCAATTTTCGATACTCGCCTCAGCCGATCCTGGTGAAGGTGGCTACACAACCGGTAGCGGCACTTACACCGAAGGTGAAACCGCTATTTTAAACGCTTATGCCAACAGTGGTTATTTGTTCGTTAACTGGACAGAGTATGGCAATGTCGTTTCAACCAATACAACCTACTCTTTCGTTGTGAATGGTAACCGCGAGCTTATTGCCAGTTTTTACCTTCCGGTTGGTATCGATCAACCAGATGCCGAAGGATATTTTGTTTACCCCAATCCTTCAACAGGTATTGTAAAAGTTGAAACTTCCTCACCCGGATCTGCCCTGATTGAATCAGTCAGCATCGTAAGCATTACAGGAAAGGAATTGTGGAACAACACCGGCAGTGCGGCTGTAAGAAAGGTAACAGTAGATTTGTCACAATATCCTGAAGGCTTGTATTTCCTGAGAATAAAAAGGGCAAATCTTACTGAATCGATAGTCAAGGTCATAATAAAAAGATAAAAAACACCAGACAATCCGAACGGCAGGAGAATTATTTCCTGCCGTTTTTTTTATATCCGGTTTATCTGAAATCCTGAAAAGTATCCTTTTACAGCACCGTCATAAATATGAAATTACTGAACATTAAACCCGGTAAATTGTTATTTATACTATGTTTTATATATCTTAGTGCGATCTTTCATCACCAATAATACAACCGGATAAACAATGCCTCATTATCATACCCTCGGACAAATTCCACCCAAACGACATATTCAATTCAGAAAACCGGATGGCGGTCTATATTCAGAGCAGTTGGTCTCTACAGAAGGGTTTTCTGATGCCTATTCAACGACCTACCATGTTTATCCTCCGACATTGGTAAATTCGATCGATCTTCCGCTGGATATGAAACCTGAAATTGCTGTTCAGAACAATATGCAACACAGGAGTTTTCAGGGATTTAAAGTTAAACCGGCCGATGATTACCTGAAAAGCCGGATTCCGGTTTTAGCGAACAACGACCTTTGCATTTTACTGGCAGCACCGCGTAACTCTATGAAAGGTTATTTCTTCAAGAATTCGCAGGCTACAGAAATGATTTTTGTGCACGAGGGATCCGGAACGCTGAAGACCATGTACGGGGAACTCCGTTTTGGTTATGGGGATCACCTGATTATTCCCAGGGGTGTTATCTATCAGATGGATTTTGACACTACTGAAAACAGGCTATTTATTGTAGAATCATATAGTCCGATCCGTTTCCCGAAAAAATACGTGAACAAACTCGGTCAGTTTGAGGAGCATGCGCCATTTTGCGAACGTGACATCCGTAAGCCGGTAAACCTTGTAACCAACGATGAAAAAGGCGATTTTGTGGTTATGGTAAAGAAGGAGCATCAATTGTTCCCCTATCATTTTGCCAGTCACCCCTTCGATGTTGTTGGCTGGGATGGTTACCATTATCCGTATGCCTTATCCATTCATGATTTCGAACCGATTACCGGGCGGATACATCAACCACCACCGGTGCATCAGACCTTCGAAGCCCATAATTATGTAATGTGCGCTTTTGTACCCCGTTTGTACGATTACCATCCTTTATCTATCCCGGTTCCATACAACCACAGCAATGTTGACTCAGACGAGGTCCTTTATTACGTGGATGGTGAGTTTATGAGCCGCAAGCATGTCGACCGGGGTCAGATCACCCTGCATCCCATCGGTATTCCTCATGGGCCACACCCGGGAACTGTTGAAAAAAGCCTGGGCGCAACCGGAACACAAGAACTTGCAGTGATGGTTGATACATTCAGGCCATTATGGCTGACCAAACAAGCGATGGAAATCGAAGATCCGGACTATTACAAGTCCTGGATTGAATAAATTCCGGTTTAGTATCCTAATTAATATCTTAATCTCAGGTTTTTTCTTTAACAGAATAACAAAACAAAATGGCTTTAAAGGAAGATTTTCTGCCTATCAATGGCACCGACTATGTTGAGTTTTATGTTGGCAACGCCAAACAGGCTGCCTTTTATTACCAGACAGCCTTTGGCTTTCAGCCATTGGCCTATGCAGGACTGGAAACAGGTCTGAAAGACCGCACCTCTTATGTATTGGTGCAGGACAAAATCCGCTTTGTTTTTACCTCTTCGCTACTTGCCGACAACGAAATCGGCCAGCATGCCATGAAGCACGGAGATGGTGTAAAAGTTGTTGCCCTCTGGGTTGATGATGCGCGCAAGGCATGGCAGGAAACCACTGCCCGTGGAGCCACTTCCTACCTTGAACCCACGGTTGAAAAAGATGAAAACGGAGAGGTTATACTCTCAGGAATACACACTTATGGTGAAACGGTGCATGTTTTCGTGGAACGCAACAACTACAGCGGCCCGTTTCTTCCTGGTTATGTTGCCTGGAATCCTATATACCGGACAGAAAACGTTGGATTGAAATATGTTGACCACATGGTAGGTAATGTGGGATGGAACGAGATGAACAAATGGGTAAATTTTTACGCCGAAGTCATGGGTTTCACCCAGTTGGCCTCTTTCGACGATAAAGATATCTCCACAGAGTATACTGCGCTGATGAGTAAAGTGATGACCAACGGCAACGGACGCATCAAATTCCCGATCAACGAACCGGCTGAAGGTAAAAAACGGTCACAGGTTGAAGAATATCTTGATTATTTTGGTTGTAGTGGTGTTCAGCATGTGGCCATGGCTACCGACAATATCCTGAATACCGTAAAAGAACTTCGCAGCAGGGGAATTGAGTTTCTGACAGTCCCCGGCTCCTACTACGACACTGTATTGAACCGAGTAGGTAAAATTGACGAAGAAATTCTGGCGCTTAAAGAGTTAGGCATCCTGGTTGACCGAGATGATGAAGGCTACCTTCTACAGATCTTTACCAAACCCGTGGAAGACCGGCCAACTGTTTTTTATGAAATCATTCAGCGAAAAGGAGCAAAGTCGTTCGGAAAGGGTAATTTCAAAGCATTGTTTGAATCCATCGAACTGGAGCAGCAGAAACGGGGAACTCTTTGATTGCGGATTGCGGATTTCGGATTTCGGATTGTGGATTTAGAAAGAGAGACATGGGGACAAGGAGACAAGGGGAGAAGGGAAATTTCCAATTTCCAATATCCAATATCCAATATCCAATATCTGATTTCGGATTGCGGATTGCGGATTGCGGATTGAAAAAGAAGAGACAAGGGGACAAGGGGAATGGGAGACAAGGGGAAGAAATTTCTAATTTCTAATTTCTAATTTCCAATTTCCAAATTCTGATTGCGGATTGCGGATTGAAAAAGAGAGGGGACAAGGGGATGGAGACAAGGGGAGTAATTTCTAATTTCTATTCGGTTAAAGCCAAGGACGGGGGGGACAGGGAACATTAATTTCTTACTTCTGACTTCTGACTTCTGACCTCTGACTTCCGACCTCTGACCTCTGACCTCAAAATTTACTTTTACTTTTTACTTTAGACTTTTTACTTTAGACATAAAACTTACTATGAAATCCTGGATTGAAATCCCCGAAAACAGCGATTTCCCGCTTGAAAACCTTCCTTTTGGTATTGCTGAAGTTGTTCCCGGCAAAATAAATGCGGTTTCACGCATTGGCGATTATGCCGTGGATCTGGAAAAACTTGAATGGTTTCATGTTTTTGATGACCTGGAATTCAATTTTGAAGGGGTTTTCAGTCATTCAACCCTGAACGCTTTTATTGAAATGGGTCATGAAGCACATCTGGCTGTCAGGAAAAAATTGCAACAGGTATTTGATGCTGATTATTTCAAAGATGATGACGATGACCTGTTTGTATCCATACAAGCATTTGGCCTTCACCGTATTGAGAATGTTACCATGCTGATGCCGGTAAAGGTTACTGATTATACCGACTTTTATTCCAGTATAGAGCATGCAACCAATGTGGGCATGATGTTCCGCGATCCGGCCAATGCTCTTTTGCCCAACTGGCGTCATCTTCCGGTTGGTTACCACGGGCGTGCATCATCGATCGTAGTATCCGGAACAAACATTCATCGCCCAAAAGGACAGACAATGCCGGCAGGGGCAGAAAGACCGGAATTCGGTCCAACTAAAATGTTTGATTTCGAACTTGAAATGGCCTTCGTAGTAGGTCGTGAAACAGAACTCGGCGATAGCGTAAAAGCTTATGAAGCAGAAGATTATATTTTTGGATTTCTGCTATTCAATGATTTATCCGCCAGGGATATCCAATCATGGGAATATGTTCCGCTGGGTCCGTTCCTTTCAAAGAATTTCGGATCTGTTGTATCACCATGGATAGTAACACTTGATGCACTGGAGCCATTCAGGGTTCAGGGTCCGGAACAGGATCCGCAGGTATTGCCTTATCTGAAAACGGAAGGTTTGCGGAATTTTGACATTAACCTGGATGTGTTTATTCAGCCTGAAAACGAATCTGAAAACCTTGTTTGCCGTTCCAACTTCAGGCATATGTACTGGAATATCTGCCAGCAACTGGCGCATCACACCGTAAATGGATGTAACATTACCATTGGCGACCTTTATGCGTCGGGTACCATCAGCGGGCCTGACCCCGGCTCTTACGGATCGATGCTGGAACTCACATGGAGGGGCAGCAAACCTATTTCGTTAAGCGACGGCTCGGAACGAAAATTCATCAACGACAACGATACCCTGATTATCCGCGGATACGCTGAAAAGGATGGTTTACGGATTGGATTCGGTGATTGTGTAACCAAAGTATTGCCCGCAAATCCTTACTAGTTTCAAGTAAAAAGTCTAAAAAGTAAAAAGTAAAAAGCAGAAAATAGAAAGTGGGTATAAAAATTCAAATTAAGTGGTGGACCTTTGATTTCATTCCATGCGACATTTTACATTTTAATAAAACCAGGAGGCTATTGAAGTGGTCAATACCAATCTTACTTCTTACTTCTACTTCTGACTTCTGACTTCTGACCTCTGACTTCTGACCTCTGACTTCTGACTTCTTCTGACTTCTGACTTCTGACTGACCATGTCTTTTTGACTTTAAACTTTAGACTTTGAACTTTTAGCTTTCAACATGTACAAAACCTTCAACCCTGCCGAAATTCAGCATTCAGTTTTGCACAAACTGATGCTCGGCGCCATTGCTCCCCGCCCCATAGCTTTTGCCAGTACTATAGATTCAGAAGGCAGACCCAACCTCTCCCCTTTCAGTTTTTTCAATGCATTCGGTGTTAATCCGTCTACCATCATCTTCAGCCCGTCGCGCAGGGGTCGCGACAACACCACAAAAGATACCTTCGAGAATATTAAACAGGTGCCGGAGGTTGTGATTAATGCGGTGACTTACAGCATGGTTGAGCAGGTGAGCCTGGCAAGTACTGAATTTCCGAAAGGAGTGAATGAGTTTGAAAAATCAGGATTTACTGCCATTGCCTCCGAGATGGTTCGCCCTCCCAGGGTAGCAGAATCACCGGTGCAATGGGAATGCAGGGTGCGGCAGGTAATTGAGACCGGAAGCGGTGGAGGTGCTGCCAACCTGGTTATCTGTGAGGTGCTGTTGGTGCATATCAGTGAAGATGTTTTAAATGCTGAAGGGCTGATCGACAGCCGGAGAATTGACCTCGTTGGCCGCATGGGAGGCGATTTTTATGTCAGGGCAAATGGCAGCAGCCTTTTCGAAGTTGAGAAACCTTTGACCAAACCCGCCATAGGCATTGATGCCCTGCCGGTTCATCTTAAAAACAGCCCCGTGCTTTCAGGTAATGAGTTGGGCAAGCTGGGATCCTCGGAAACTATTCCTTCAAGGGAAGAAATAGAGGAGGCTGCTCATATTCCCGGGGTTAAGGAGATCATCGATAACCAGATACTTACATTGGAAGCCAAACTAGAGATGCTTCACAAACTGATCAGAAGACAACTGGCGCTTGGGTTAAAAAAAGAGGCTCTGGCAATGGGCTATCTCTTATAGTTCTGCAGAATAGAATAGAATACTCTATCCTGGCATTTTTATTGAAAATCATAAGAATATACGGTTATAACCTGATATTCTTATAAGTTTTTACGGTTATACTCTTGTTTTATTAACAAAAAGCCCGGTTCACGGCCGGGCTTTTTCACACTTTCACAAACAAAAACTTATATCAGAGTCACAACTTCTGATACTCAAACGTCGGATAGCCTTTCTGGCCCAGTTCGTTGTAAAAGTCAACAAACCTGAGTTTAAAGAAATCACCATCTGAATTTTTAATGATATAAACCATCTTAAGGATTGGGAGGTATGAAACATCCCCGATTTCCACATCCCCCACTATCTTTTTCCAGTTATATCCAATCACATCGCGTTGTTTTGAAAGCACCAGATTTTCGGTGTAGTACCTGTCGATGCTCTCAAAAGGAGTAATTGAATCCATCACAGCAGAAACAAGTGTGTCGTTTAACAGCACACCTGTTACCAGATAGGGATAAGGCTCACCGGTATCGGTAAAAAGCAGGGTTGTATATTGGGTAAATAACAGGTCCCAGTCAGTTTTTAAAGGCTCAGGCTGAACTGCATTCTGTCCGCTTTCAAACGACATGGCTACATACCTTAATCCATTGACTTTAGTAAAACTAAAAGTCCGCTCATCCGAGCCATTCAGGTTGGCTATCCTGATACTCACTTCACCGGTAGATGTATTGATGAGGGGCTGTATCTTAATATAACCGGCCGGCAGACCCTCGGCATCAATGCCCCGGTCAACCAGCATCACTTCATTGCGACTTACAGGGCCTGTGGCTGTTGAATCCCACCATTTTCCAATGGCATTGCCTGATGGATTCCCTGTAGATTCGTCGAACTGCCATATAAATCCATCTGTAGTGTAAGTCACATCAAAATTATCGGATTCAGTATGGGCAATTTTAATAAATCTTGCCGTATTCAATAAGAGTGTAAAATCATCTTTCTCGCAGGAGAGTCCGATATCCCAGCTATCTTTTGGAAATGCACTCACTACTTCACCCGATGAAAGGTTGAAATATGATTGTATGCTGTAATCAGGCAACATTTCAATCGCACGGATTGAAACATCGCCGGGACGGACAAGCGTAATCTTCTCATCTTCCTTAAAACAGGAAGACAAGACCATAAGACCTATGATCAACAGGTTATTTATTTTGAGAATTTTCTTCATTTTTAAAGATACTGAATGAAAGTTTCAGAAAGAATGTTCTTCCCCAAGCCACCGGGACATTGCTGCCTTCACCTGAATGTACACCGCCGGTACTTCCTGAAGAAGTGACGTTTGTTACATCGAACAGGTTGCGGATACCAGCATTTACCGACAGTCTTTTCTGCATAAAAGTCTTTAAAACTGTAAGGTCCATATTGTGGTAAGCATCCATATAACCTTCGGCCAGTTCTCCGTTGCCCAGAGCCTGTACGCGGGTGGTTTTTCCGGTGTATTTATAGATTACTGTGATATGAAGGTCAGTTTTATCCATACGGCAGGTAACTTCCGATGTAACTTCCGGTGACCAGTAGAGTTTCATGTTTTTCTCACCTTCAAAACTGTTTGCCCTTCCGGTTGAACCCACGCCCAGTCTCAGATCAAGCATAGGGTATAGCGATGATCTGATGCTTGCCGAATAGCCCATGGTGCGCGATTGGTCAAGGTTGTAATAAGTATAGTATCCGACACTATCAGCCTTTTCAGCAAGTGTAATCTCATCGTTGATGTTGTTGAGAAAAAAACGCAATTCGGTTTCAGTTGCATAGGCAACTTTCTCAATCCGATGAGAAGCCTGCACCTGCAGATGGGTTGAACTTTCTGGCAGTAGGTCCGGATTGCCGTATATGTTGTGGTTAACATCCACAAAATAAAGGTATAGTTCCTTCAGGGATGGCGCCCTGAATCCAGTTGAAAAGGAAGTTCTGAACATCATACCCTTGTGCGGTCCGGCTTTCGCATGAAGTGCATAGATAAGCGGCGAATTGAACCTGCTGTTCCATGCATAACGCAAACCCGGCTGAAGCGACAACCATTCACCCGGCTGATATTGCATCGTTGCAAAAGCAGCAACATCAGCAATATCCTGCTTTTCATTTCCGATACGCTCACCAATTGCCCATTCATAATTGGCATCGTAACCAAACTGGGTACCCAGCCGGCCCGATGTGGTCCGGTATGAATACATGGCGCGCGATAAAAATGAACCAAAACCTGTGGTATCGCTTTCTATTGGTGTCTTTTCCGGTATGGTCAGATTGTTGGAGTATTTTGTACGCTCCCTGCTGTATAATGACAATGAATTACTTACAGTAAAGGGATTGGCCCCTTTGGAAGAAATATCAGCCTTCGCAGTTAGTCTATTTGTTACAAAGTAGTTATCAAGCGCTTTCCCTAAATAATTTATATTTCCGAGCGCCTGAAGCAATTCATCGAAATAACTCACCCGTGTTTTAAGATTAATCTTCTTCAGTGTGAGACTGTGACTGGCTTCGGCATTAAACTGACGGCGGGGTTTCCACTGCTCAGCTCTGCCATTATCAACCGAAGAATAGCCTCCGAAAAAGTTACGGCCGGCTGTTAATCCAAAAGCATTTTTGCCTTTACGGACGCTGAATCCACCATCAAAATTATAGATTCCTACCGATTCCAGATAGGTTCCTGCATTGGCTGAAATTGAATTTCCGGGTATATCCATCGGAATGATGTTGACAACTCCGGCCATTGCGTTGCTGCCATAGATCACTGACATAGGTCCTTCTATAATTTCTACCTGCCTGGCATTCTGAACGTTGACCTGACTGAGATCTATGCTGCCGTTCAACCGGCCGATTACCGGAACGCCGTCAACCAGAATTTTTACATGCTCACCGGAAAGTCCCTGAAGGCTCATGCCGGTGCCAAGGGCAGCATCCTGTGTAAACCTGACGTTCATCTGGTTTCTCAGAATTCCGGATAAATCGGTTGCGGCTGTCCGGCGCAACTGCATCTGGTTGATCACATTCACACGATACAGCGAACGGTCGGCACTGCCCGGATTGTACTGGGCAGTTACAACCACCTCGTCGAGTGAAAATACTTCAGGCAAAAGCCTCACCACTGGTTCACTGCCCGGTAGTATTGTGTCGTTATATGCCTGGTAACCTACATAAGTAATTCTTAATATTGTAGGTTTGGCTATTCTGGTCTTAACAAAACCATCTATATCGGTAACAAAATACTTTGCCTCTTTCGATCCGGGTTCAGTTACTTTTACATGTGCAAAGGCCACAGGACTACCTGTTCGGGAATCAACCACCCGCAAATCCGTATTTTGACCTACGGCCTGAAATACAAGTAAAAAAACACCGGAAAACAGGACAAGCCTGATCAATCGCATCATTTTACCAGTATCACTTTATCAGATGAAATAATGTTGTTATTTCTGGTCATGAGGATATAGGTACCCGGATTAAAATCACTAACATCCAGCTTCATCGACCCGGTCCCATCAAGTTTCCATTCGCGCAATAACCTGCCGCTTAAATCGTAGAGGCCGGTTTCACCTGAGAATACGGTTCCGGAAAGATTAAGATTCAGGAGATTCGCTGCAGGATTGGGATAGACTGATCCCTGTGCAATTCCGTTGTTGCCAATTCCCAGCGGAGACAATAAAGTTGTGGTAAAAGTGGTGATACCGGTTGATGAACCGGAATAACTATCAAAAACAAGTTTATATACACCGCCTTGCTGGGCTTTCACAAAAAACATCAGGGAATCCACCATTGAATATTGAGTGCCATCAAAATATTTCCAGTCATATCCGATCACATCGCTTCCGGCCTCAAAATCAAGTCCCGACCAGTCGGTGAAAGCGGGATTGGTATGCGCGGCACGGGCGGCCTGTACGATTGGATTTACCAAAACGCCAACGACCGGGTAAGGTGTATTCTGAACAATGCCCATATATTTGGTAAACACGATATCCCAACTGCTTGCAACCGGTTCCCTGTCAACAATCCCATTGGCGAATGAATAGGCCATAAACCCCTTGTCGATCTGCGGATTTACTTCAAGGGTAACCGTTTGATCCTGCTGACCATCAAGTAAAGCGAACCTGATCTCGTATTTATTCAATGATGAATACTTGCGGATAATATTCAGTTTCCTGTATATCCCATCGGGTGTTTTAATCAGGTAGAGTGAATCTCCGATGACATCGTGTGATGTCACACTGTAAACGCCCCAGCCGTAATCGGGATGGCCTTTCTGATTTCGGTTAAATGCACCATTTTCCCATTCAGCAGGATCATTGTACATTTTTGGCCAAGTCGACAGCCCGGTTGTATCAAAACTTTCCCACCCATCAGCAGCTGCTTTGGGATAGGTGAACAGTTCAACTCCGGCCCCATCGTTGGTGATGATTCCGGCGCTGAAAGAATTGGTGTAAAATGCAATATCCCACAAACTTCGGGGTGATGTTTTGACAACGCCGCTGGTGAGAGAATAAAATACTTCATTTGCATACTGAGGGCCCATTTCTATTGAGCCAGGGGTTTGAGCCTGAAGCCGGTTGAAATTAAAGACCACGAGTAAAACGAATGAGATCAACGAAACAGTAAGTCTAGCTTTCATAAAATAAGGATTTTTATGGTTTAAACCATTGCGGCTACCAGATCGTGATGCAAAGAAAAGCTTGCATGGCAGAATCCGGCTCCGGATTAATAAATTGAATTTGAATTGAAAATGGTTAGCCCGTAGGCTGAAAAAGGAGAGAAATTATGCCAATGGCGGAGCCCGCAATCCATGAAAGAGTGGAATTCCTGCTTTGGGTGCAAGATCATTCACCATGCATGAAGCTGCTTCAATAGAGATCCATGCCGGTGCAGGCAGAGTAGTTTCATTCTGACCGTCAGAGGCTGAAAATAGCAGAACATGAACCGGAAGTTCATGGGTAACATTGATGGTATCCTCCCGCTTGGACAAGATACCCTGCGGCATAAGTGAACGTCCGAAAATATGGTGCTGATGGAAATTGATGATGGATCCAAGGGTCATCCAGAAAATAAAAAAAGCCGTTGCCAGAGCGGCAATGCGAAGATGCTTTTTTATGGAATACCGATGAGCCATAGCAGCGGTTGAAGCAGAGTGTTATGCAGCTTTCAGCCTGTAACGTATGGCAAAGATACTATATATCTGAATCACACATAAGAAAAATTACCCATGGTGCGATATATCATCATTTTTGTGAACATAAGTTCAAAACCCGGATTACCTATCTCACTATTACGCTTATAAAAATTCTTAAATGATTTATTATCTGCTACTTAAATTTGAAATATAAAAATTTTCCTGATGAACTATTCCGGATAATTAAAAAGCAGAAAGAAGTATTGATGTCTGAAATTTGAGCCCGCTCCGATAAAGTTCTTTGACTCCCTATCCCCCACAGGGGGGACTTCCCAATTCAATGATTTTCAGATGTTCCCCAGTGGGGTTAGGGGTCAAACAGATCCAAATCATTGAATTTCCTACTTTTCGGAGTGGACTGAAATTTTAACAAGATGAGTCAAAACACAGACGAACAGGAAGAGAGGCATAACTTGTTTATTAACTGCATAGCGCCAGTCCATCATCTATCAGACCAGCCAGCGATGGGTCCTGAATTTTAATCTGTCCAAGATGGGTTAAAACCAGGTTTCTGAGCCCCGAATCGTCTTTTCGGCTTTTAAGTAAATCATTCAATTCAAGCAGTAACAACCAATCCATTGGAAATTCACTGACAATCAGGTTGAAGAGTTCTGTTGAACCGGCAATTTCAGTTTTTCCGCTGCGGGCATCGCGCATTTGCTGATATAAGCCATGCCTTCGCAGATCCTTTTCGCTGTAGTTGATTTTGTGGGTATGTTCAGCCGGAGCCTGGAATGAGAAGCCAAATGCATCGGGGTCGGCCGGACCCGGCCAGGCTGAAACAACTTTTTCGCCCAGAGCCATATCGTACCGGCCCCAGGATGGATCGAAAATTACCTCTCCTTTATAAGTAACCGTGCAGTTGATAAATCCAAAAAGGATATTTTTGCCTTTATGACTTTTGATATAATCAAGGATCCCGCTAACAACCACCCCACTGTTAAAAATGATTTCCTGGTGAACCCCACATATAAAACCAGCCGTTTCCAGCTCATCTTCCGTCATGGACTGAAGCGAAAACCCACCGATTCTGGGCTTGCCCACCGGCGATCCAAAGCCGGTGGCATGAAATCTTTTACCGTGCATCGGTAGTTCATGATTATCAACACAAAGACCGGAAGGTCCGGATGTTTTGAGGTAAACAATCTCACCATCTTCGTAAAGACAATCTTTAAAAGTTCCACTGATCTGAAGGCCGGAATCAAGTTCAACAGTGGCTGTATTGCAGGATGCCTCAGCCCGGTGAACTGAAACAGAACCTCCGGTACGCAACGCCATTTTATCGGCAAATTCATTCAACACAGAATTCAGGTGATTGAAATCAGGGGTTACAAAGAGCTGAGGTTGCTGCGTGGTTATATCGAAACTGTAATTTACAGCATCAATCGAATACGGTATTTTTTTAACGGCTGGTTTCATGCAATTCTGGCTTTCACCGATTGATGACAGTAGACCGGCACCATAAATTTTAAAGTTCTCCAGGTCACCTATCAGTCCATATTCAACTGTCCACCAGTGCAGATTTCGGATCAGTGCCATTTCACTGGGCTGTCCCATGTTCTTTTCAATAACTGAAAGCCTGGCTTCTGCGAGTGTAATATCGGAGGATTCTGTATATGGATCCGCTTTGAGAATTGAAAGATGTCTGATGGCTTCATACAACTCATAATCACGGGCAGAAGAGAATGCTTTCGATCCTATTTCGCCAAAGAACCTTAGGTATTCAGCATATTCCGGGTCAGCGATGATGGGTGCATGTCCTGCCGCTTCATGAATAATGTCGGGTGCCGGTGTGTATTCTATCTGATCAAAGGGCCTGATATCCGCGGCGATCACCAACACCTTGTATGCCTGAAATTCCATGAAAGCTGAAGGCGGGATAAATCCATCCACCGAAACAGCAGCCCAGCCAATCTCACTCAGTATACGGTTCATGCCATACATATGCGGAATGGCATCGATACTGATGCCGGTTCTCTTAAGACCGTTCAGGTATGACCCATGTGCTACTTTACTGAGGTGCTTGATATTCCGGCGCATCACATAACGCCAGATCGCATGATCGAGCGCCGTGTAAGCATTGTAAGGCTGATCAATCACCAGCCCCATCAGGTGCCGGGGAAGTTTATCCAATACTTCATTAGATTCCATAGTCAGGATGTTTACTTTTGCACAATAGATAATATGCAACGGCTCATTTTAAAATTGACCACCCGGTGAATTCGTCACTGCCGGATTTGCCTGGTTCTTTTTCTGATGCAAACATGCAAATTATTTTTTTAAGAAAAAACTGCCAATTCAGCCAACTCAACAACACAATAACAAACTCATGTGCCCTAAAGTTTACGCTGCAATCCCGGTTTTAGATGAAACTGAGTACCTGCCGAACCTTATCAGTGATCTGGTAAATCAACAGGGCTGCCCATGGGAAGCAGTAATCTGCATCAATCAGCCGGATGAATGGTGGCATGATGAGCAAAGGAAAAAAGCCTGTATCAGAAATCAGGCATCACTTGAATATCTTAATTCACTCAACCTGCCTCAGATACACCTCATCGATAAGAGTACCCAGGGCAGCGGCTGGGCAGGCAAAAACCATGGTGTGGGCTGGGCCAGGAAAACGGCAATGGATAAAGCTTCAGCGATGGCGGATCCCGGCGACCTGATTGTGAGTATGGATGCCGATACCCGCTATTCGCCCGGTTTTTTCAACTCATTAATTTTGGCAAGTGGAAAATACCCTGACGCTGCGGGTCTTTCCGTACCATATTATCATCCGCTCACCGGAGACGAAACAACCGACCGCTGTGTACTGCGTTATGAGATTTATATGCGCAACTATGCACTGAACATGCTTTTAATCAACAGCCCATATGCCTTTTCAGCCATTGGCTCAGGCATGGCCTGTAAAGCTTCTGTTTATCGCCGGATGGGTGGGCTTACACCAAAAATGAGCGGAGAAGATTTTTATTTTATGCAAAAACTGAGGAAATCAGGACACATCGTTGTTGATATAGCAGATACGATTTATCCGGCTTCAAGGTTTTCCGACAGGGTATATTTCGGAACCGGTCCGGCCATGATCAAAGGCAGAAACGGTGACTGGGACAGCTATCCGGTTTATCATAACCAGGCTTTTCAACTGATAAAGCAGACTTACGATGCATTTGACGGATTATTCAACCATAATTCTGCAACCCCGATGGATGCTTTTCTTGAAAAAGTGACCCATGGTGATCCGGTTTGGGAACCACTGCGAAGCAATGCTTCCACTAAAGAAAGCTTTGCAAGGGCGTGTATGCAAAGAATAGATGCGCTGAGAATTCTGCAGTTTCTAAAAGAGACCAACAATATATTCCCTCATGATAATGAACGCCGGCTGCATGATTTTCTGACGAATCATTTTGAAAAAAACACTGGGTTAACAGAAATGCTTTCGCGGCTTGACTTTGAGCAAACACCGGTATCTGAGCTGGATTCTATCCGAAACTTTATGGCTAAAGAAGAACTCATTCTACAAAGAAAGAAAGGAATTGTATGAGTAAAAAAAGCAACATAGTTATTCTGGGACCCACAGCTACCGGAAAAACAAAACTGGCAGCACAAGTCGCCAACAGGGTAAACGGCGAAGTCATTTCGGCCGATTCACGGCAGGTATACAGGGGGATGAGCCTGGGTACCGGCAAGGATCTGATCGATTATCATGTAGATGGAAAAGTGATTAAAAGTCATCTGATCGACATTGCTGAAGCAGGAAGCCAATACAGTATCTATAACTATCTGCATGATTTTGCAATTGCCGCCAATGAAATCCAGTCAAAAAAAAAGACCATTGTTGTTTGCGGTGGCAGTGGCATGTATCTCGAAGCTGCTCTGGGGCTTTACCATTTTGCCGAAGCTCCTGTTGATGAACAATTTCGTCTTGAGGCAGAGCAGTTAACTGATGAAGAACTCTTTCATATGCTTGCTGCGCTCAGGCCCCTGCACAATTCAACCGACACCAGCGACAGGAGCCGTTTAATCAGGGCCATCGAAGTTGCCAGGGCCGGTTTATCAGTCAATCAGACATATGGTATAAGCAACCCAGGTCTTGTATCATTGGAGAACAGCCTCATTTTTGGTATAGACTTACCCAGGGAAGAGATACGTCGAAGGATTACCGAACGGCTTGAACAAAGGCTGAAGGAAGGAATGTTGAACGAAGTTATTTCATTATTAAACAAGGGCATCAAACCAGAGGGCCTCACCTATTACGGACTTGAATACAAATACATGACTCTTCATCTGACCGGTAAACTGAGCTACGACGAGATGTTTACCCTCCTCAATACTGCCATTCATCAGTTCGCCAAACGGCAGATGACCTGGTTCAGGCGAATGGAAAAGAAAGGTATCCCGATTCACTGGTTAAACGGGAAACTCAGTCCTGAAGACAATGCAGGACTTATACTCAGACTGTTTAATAATTTGTGAATTCCTGTATAAGAAACCTGAACATTTTTAGTATAATTCTGTTTATGCCTACACTTAACAAAGTTAAACATAACAGAATTTCAATTCAGATCAGACCACTTTCGTATCATGAAAAAAATATCATTATCCTTTGCGCTTATCCTTGCCATCATTCAGATTTCCGCTCAAACCGGAACCATCAGGGGCAGGGTCTTCAATGAAAAGAACAATGAGCCCCTTCCTTTCACCAACATCATTATTTTTGGCACCACCATCGGATCTACCTCTGACCTTGACGGTAATTTTATTTTTACCGGGCTGAAACCGGGTTTTGTAAAACTGGCTGCAACCTCTGTGGGATTTGAGTCGCATGTGAGCGAAGAGTTTCAGGTGACCAATGCCAAAACCGTTTTCATCGACATCCCCATGCGCGAGACTACTATACAGCTCGATCAGGTGGTTGTAAAAGCTTCCCCATTCAGAAAAACAGAAGAAAGCCCGGTTTCTATGCGAACGCTGGGCATTGGTGATATAGAAAAGAATCCGGGGGCTAACCGCGACATCAGCAAGGTGATACAGGCATTGCCGGGAGTTGCCTCCACGGTTTCTTTCCGCAACGATATCATTGTGCGAGGCGGAGGCCCGAGTGAGAACAAGTTTTATTTGGATGGCATGGAGATTCCCAACCTAAACCATTTTGCAACGCAGGGCGCTTCCGGAGGTCCGGTAGGGATCATCAATGTTGACTTTATCCGTGAAATTGATTTCTATTCAGGAGCCTTCCCGGCCAACCGGGGAAATGCACTCAGTTCGGTGCTGGAAATGCGCCAGATTGACGGCAACAAGGAACGTCTCATTTTTAAAGGATCTGTAGGGGCTTCTGATCTTGCGCTTACGCTTAACGGCCCGCTCAGTGAAAAAACCACTTTTTTCGTTTCCGCGCGGAGGTCTTACCTCGAATTTCTTTTCGGTGTGATCGGACTGCCGTTTCTACCAACCTACAACGATTTCCAATTCAAGGTCAAAACACGTTTCGATCTTAAGAATGAGCTTACAGTGCTTGGGATTGGCGCCATTGATCAGTTCAGGCTCAACACAGGAATTGAGAATCCGACCGAGGATCAGCAGTACATCCTGAATTACCTTCCGGTGAACGAACAATGGAATTATGCCATCGGAGCTGTCTACAAGCACTTCAGAACCAACTCATTCGACACCTGGGTATTCAGCCGCAATATGTTGAATAATGTGGCCTATAAATATGAGAACAACGATGAATCGCTTCCGAAAACACTTGACTATGTTTCCCAGGAAATGGAGAATAAATTCCGTTATGAAAATTCAGGCAGGATCAAAGACTTTAAGCTGATTGCCGGCGCCGGTGGCGAATATGCCCGTTTCAACACCACGACCTTTCAGGAAGTTTTTATCCCTCTCGGGGAAGATACCCTGCGTGCCATCGATTACAACTCTGAAATTGACCTGTTCAAGTATCATTTTTTCGGCCAGTTGAGCCGCAACTTTAATAACGACCGACTCATACTCTCGCTGGGGCTCAGGAGTGAAGGGAACAGTTATTCATCAAATATGTCGAACCCGCTCAACCAGCTTTCACCAAGGTTCAGCGCGGCATATGCACTCACTGAAAAATTCTTTCTGAATTTCAACACAGGCAGGTATTATCAGCAACCTTCCTACACCACCCTTGGGTTCAGAAACAATGAGGGTCAACTGGTCAACAAAGAAAACAACCTGAAATACATCTCATCCAACCACCTGGTAGGAGGCGTTGAATATCGCCGGTCAGAAGGAGCCAAACTCACCCTTGAAGGATTTTACAAACAATACGGAAATTATCCTGTTTCTGTAGTTGATTCTATTTCCCTGGCGAATAAAGGTGGTGATTTCGGCGTTTACGGGGCCGAAGAGGTAACTTCTACAGGTATCGGTCGGGCTTATGGCTTTGAAATTTATCTGCGCGATCAGATCATGAACAGCATCAATGTTATCCTATCCTATACATTCGTGCGCAGCGAATTCAAAGATTATGACAACATCTATATTCCCTCATCCTGGGATAACCGCCATTTGTTGAACCTGACGGTATCCCGTGATTTTAAAAAGAACTGGACCGTTGGTGCAAAATGGAGATTTGTCGGCGGGTCGCCCTATTCTCCGTGGGATATTGACCGATCTTCACTGATTGTTGCCTGGGATGCCAGAAATCAGGGCTATCTTGACTACAATAATTTTAACACCCTACGTACCGAAAGCTTTCACCAGCTTGATGTAAGGGTCGACAAACAGTATTTCTTTGAAAAATGGTCCCTCAATATTTACGCGGATATTCAGAATCTTTATAATTTTAAACAGGAAGGACCTCCCAACCTGATAACCCAGACCGACGGTATGGGTAATGACCTTGTTGATCCGGTTGATCCTTCGCGTTACCTTCTCAAAGAGGTCGCCAACCCCGCGGGAACTGTTTTACCAACCATTGGTATTATTGTTGAATTCTAACAGAAAGAAATATGAAGAGTCTATTAAAACATACCACAAAAATCATTTTGAGGCTGGCTGCAATGGCAATTGTTTTTTCGATCAGTGCCGGGTCCTTTGCACAGAAAGCAAAAGACAAGCAGGCATCTGCAGGGAATGAAACAGTTAGAACCAATGTAAACGGAATGGGAATCAGCCTGACCATCGATTTCAAAAAAGGGCCTGAGCACAACCATCCCCTCATGGCATTTTGGATTGAAGACCTTGACGGAAACTACATTCAGTCGTTATTTGTAGCCCGTTCTATTGCAAAGGGTGTATTTGCTTATGGTGATAAATCTTCAGGCAAATGGCAACCGGGTGAAATACTCAGGCCGGCTGCCCTTCCCTATTGGTCGCACAAACGGAATATCCTCAACGACAAGGGAAATTACATGCCAAGGCCTGGATATGAAGTGGCCGATGCATATTCGGGTGCAACCCCAACGACCGACTTCCGGCTTTTTACGCGTACCGATTCAATTATCGGGAAAAAATTCAGATTGTTGTGCGAAATCAACCAATCGTGGGACTGGAACCAGCACTGGACCAACACCATGTATCCTGACGACAATGAATATAAGACCTCCTCACAGCCTGCGGTAGTATATGCTGCGGAAGTTGATCCAACGAATGAAGGAGTTGCTGTAAAACTAATACCGATTGGTAGAAGCCATCAGTCAGGTGCCGATGGAAATCTCTACAATGACCTTGAAACCCTGACTACTGCACTGAAAATTGCCTCGGAAATAACTGTTACGGTAGAACCGAAATAATAAATTCAGGCTGTGGCATTTAATTAGGGACTGCTGAAAAACCCGATAAAAACTGAGACTTTTTTACGTTACGGTGCTCTGCACCTTAAAATCCTAGTAGTCCATAATTTACTACCAACGTTGCGCCACTCTGTGGCTATCCCTGCTAAAAGAGAAGTGGAATTCGCAATCCAGGTGTAAGGTTTTTTAATGTTGTTGCCACATTCCCATGCACCTAAAACTATATTTCACCCTGTAATTGTTTTATTCTTAAGTATATAGATGTTTCCCAGTAAGCCCTGATTAAAACTGGTGAATTCCTGCCTGATTGCCTGAGGCAGACAGGTTTGTGATTTCGTGTTTTGGTGGCAAAAATTAGTTTTCGGAGTGGACTCATACTTTGGAATTTGAGCCTCAAAAGTGCTCTAACATTGATGAAAAGATGGTTAAGAAATTTGATTAACCCTTAGCGGGACGCTAAGGGTAGTTTTAACGAGAGGTGAAAGAAGTTTCTCCAGAGTAATGATTATTGAAGGACTAATACGAATTACTTTATACTTTGAGCCCGCCTTCACTTCGTTGCGTCGGGTAAACTTTGAGCTTTACTTTTTACTTTAAACCTTGCTTAATCGTGGGACGCTAAGGGTAGTTTTAAAGAGAGGTGAAGCGTAATTTCTTAGGCCGAATATTAAAATCCAATTTTACTTTGAGCTTTGAACTTTAGACTTTGAGCTTTACTTTTTACTTTTTACTTTAGACTTTTTACTTTAGACTTGCTCTAATCATGTGCCTTATCGCCGAGCAGGGGCACAAACCGGAAACGCCCGTGGTAATTTGTTACCAGGCTTCCGTCACTCTGTTTGCTAACGGTAGTCATTAACTGGGAGTCACCCTCATCCACAGGAATTACCAGTATTCCTCCGGGTTTAAGTTGCACTGTAAGGGCTTCGGGAACAAAAGGAGCACCGGCAGTCACGATGATCTTGTCGAAAGGTGCAAATGCAGGCAAGCCCTTGTAGCCATCGCCAAAAAAGATTTTAATGGCATACCCCATTTTTGGCAGGTACTCTTTCGATCGGGAATACAATACCTGTTGCCGCTCGATTGAATACACCTTGGCACCCATCTGGTAAAGTATACTGGCCTGATAACCAGAGCCGGTTCCGACTTCCAGCACCTTATCACCTTTTTTTATTTTGAGCAATTCCGTTTGAAAGGCCACCGTGTAAGGTTGCGAAATGGTTTGACCGGCGCCTATTGGAAAAGCTTTGTCTTCATAAGCAAATTCAAGAAATCCGGAGTCGAAAAAGAGATGACGGGGTACTGCCTCAATTGCTTTCAGCACATTTTCGTCCCTGATCCCTTTCAGGCGGATACTCTCTACCAACTTCTTTCTTAGCCCTTTGTGACGAAAAGTATCAGCAAATTTATGATCAGTCATGTAGTTAAAGGAATGTTTCCGTTTTTGTGGCTAAATTAGTAATTTCGCCATGTTTTTTAATCCATCCAACGAATCAATTTCAACAATATGCTCAGAATAGGCGTACTTGGTGCAGGCCACCTAGGTAAAATCCACATTAAATGCATTAAACAAATATCTAAATATCAACTGGTTGGTTTTTATGATGCCGATAAAGAGAATGCAGGAAAGGTTGCGAAAGACCTGGATGTAAGAAGTTTTGATGGGATTGACGAATTGATTGACCAGGTGGATGTTGTGGATATTGTAACTCCAACCCTTTCGCATTTTGACTGCGCTACCCGCTCACTGCGAAAATTCAGGCATGTATTTATTGAAAAACCGATAGTCACCACCCCCGGCGAAGCACTCGACCTGATTAAACTGGCAACCGAAGCCGGCGTTAAAGTGCAGGTAGGGCACGTAGAGCGGTTCAACCCGGCCTTTATAGCTGCTGCACCTTTTATCGGAAACCCGATGTTTATTGAAACTCACCGCCTGGCTCAGTTTAATCCGCGGGGTACCGATGTACCGGTTATTCTCGATCTGATGATCCATGACCTCGATATAGTACTCAGTGTGGTTAAATCAGGTATCAGAAAAATCAGTGCCAGTGGCGTTTCAGTGGTCAGCGACACACCCGACATCGCAAACGCGCGAATCGAATTCGACAATGGATGCGTGGCAAACCTTACCGCTAGCCGGATTTCGATGAAGAATATGCGCAAATCCAGATTCTTTCAACGCGATGCATACATATCGGTTGACTTTCTGGAAAAAAAATCTGAAATCATCCGGATGCGCAGTGTTGACCCTGATCATGCCGACCCCCTCGCCATGATTCTGGACCTGGGTCCGGGAAAACAACCCAAGCAAATCCTCTTCGATAAGCCTGAAATTACCCCGATCAACGCCATTCTGACTGAACTTGAAAGTTTCGCCGATGCCATTATAAACAACACAGTCCCACCGGTTACCATCAACGATGGATATGCAGCACTCGACCTCGCCTACAGGATAATTGAGAAGATGAATCAGGCTGCAAATCTTGCCTGATTCAACCATTTCCTGAAATTTCAAAAATTCTTAATAATTATAAGATTTTTTAGCAATAAATAGCCCCGCTTTGCGTTGGTTTTACATTACGAAAGGGCGAGTGTAAAGGAAGTACTTATGAGGATTTTTACAGGTTCAGCATTATTTTTTACTTTACTTATTCTAACCATCACGTTGGCAAGCGGATGCGAGAAGAAGAACGACCCTGACCTGATACCATCCTACCTTCAGATTGATCAGATAACCTTAACCTCAACCTACGATCAGGGAACTTCTTCTGAAAAGATAACCGATGCCTGGGTGTATGTTGACGAAACCCTTATCGGGGCATTTGAGTTGCCGGCCACTGTTCCTATTCTTAAAGAAGGCAACCAAAACATCACCATCAGACCGGGCATCAAAATCAATGGTATCGCCAATACCCGGAGTATTTATCCATTTTTTACCGACATTGAAAGAAGCATCACGCTGGTAAAAGACAGTGTAATCAACTTTACTGATGCCAATACAACTTATAAGTCGAATGTAACTTTTCCATGGCTCGAAGACTTTGACTTTTCAGGACTTACCCTCGACACGACTTCAAAAAGTACCGTTGGTATTGAAAAGATCAGCGATCCCAACCTAATTTTTCAGCAACCGGGTGAGAACAACAACTATTCAGCTTTTATCAGGCTGCCGGCTGACTCTTCCATCTTTGAAGCTGTTTCCACCCAGAAATATGGATTTCCGGGAAATGGTACTGCGATTTTCCTGGAAGTGAACTATAAAACCAACCACGACCTTGTTGTTGGCGTTTTTTACAGTCTTTCCGGCATCAGGGTACAGAGGCCATTGTTAATATTGAACAAAACCGATATCTGGAATAAAATTTATGTAAACCTCACAGTTCCGAAGTATGAAAACCCCAGTGCCACTGAATTCCAGATTTTCTTTGGCACAGAAAAAGAAGATGGGACAGATGACGCCCTGATCTATCTCGACAACATAAAACTGGTGCATTTTTAATGTTACGAAATGAATAAAACTTTACAGGTAACTAAGTATGTGGTTGTGGATCTGATTTCTGCCTTCCTGGCATGGGGGGCGTTTTTCATATACCGAAAAGTATCTGTAGATCCTAATGTGTTTGATTATCCGGAGGTTATATACAAGGACACGAACCTCCTTTACGGACTGATCTTTATACCGGTTTTCTGGCTATGCCTTTATATCATGATGGGCACGTATCGCCGAATATACAGGAAATCAAGACTTAAAGAACTCGGGCAAACGCTGCTTATCACGGTTATAGGAGTCATTATCCTGTTTTTTGCTCTAATCCTTGACGATACTATTATCAGTTACCGCAATTACTACGAGTCTGTTTTGGTCCTCTTTGCGCTGCATTTTGTACCCACCTACCTGTTCAGGCTCATTCTCACTTCCATCACGGCATATCGCATCCATCACAAAATCATCGGATTCAATACCATTGTTGTAGGAAGCAATGGAAATGCAATCTCAATTTTCAATGAGATTGAAAACCAGGAAAAATCAAGTGGGAACCACTTTGTAGGCTTTGTTAATGCAGTGGATTACAATGACTATAAGCTAAAGAAGTTTCTGAAACACCTGGGGCATATCAATGATTTAAAGAACATTATAAAAGAGCACAACGTGGAGGAAGTCATTATTGCCATCGAGCGTTCGGAGGTTAAGACCATCGAACAGATTATAACAGAAGTTGAAGACACCAACGTGGTGATCAAGGTAATCCCTGATATGCAGGACTATCTGCTCGGCACCATCAGGTCTACTTCCATTTTCCATGCACCACTTCTGCAGATATCTCCCGATCTGATGCCTGCATGGCAACAATCGCTCAAACGAATCATCGACATTGTGGCTTCAATTATAGCCATGACCATTCTCATTCCTGCTTATGTAGGTGTCGCCCTGGGCATTAAATTCACCTCGAGAGGGCCGGTTCTTTACAAACAACAGCGAATGGGCATTCACGGCAGGCCCTTTACCATGATCAAATTCAGAAGCATGTATTGCGATGCTGAAAAAGGCGGCATTCCGCAACTTTCATCAAAGGAAGATCCACGGATTACCCGTTTTGGCCGTTTTCTGCGTAAAGTCAGGCTTGATGAAATCCCCCAGTTCTGGTCAGTGCTTATCGGCGATATGTCGCTGGTTGGCCCTCGTCCTGAACGCCAGTACTTTATCGACCAGATCGTGCAACGTGCCCCGCACTATCGTTTGCTTCAAAAAGTAAAACCCGGCATCACTTCCTGGGGGCAGGTTAAATATGGCTATGCCGAAAATGTGGATGAGATGATTGAGCGCCTGAAATTCGACATCCTCTACATCGAAAACATGTCACTTGCCATGGATCTGAAAATCCTGATCTATACCGTGCTGATCGTTGCCCAGGGAAGAGGGAAGTGATTTCGGATTGCGGATTTCGGATTGCGGATTAAGGGGGCCCCCGCGACAGAAGGGGCGTCCCTACGTGCACTACAGGGGCAAGAGAAAGGAAGAAGGAAAAAGTAAGGAAAAGATGGGTCATCCGGGTTCCGCCCTTCCTTTTGCGGCCCCCTCTTTTCTCACCAGGGAGGGAGGAAAAAAGAAAAAGGAAAAAGGGAAAAAGGGGGGGGGGGGGGGGGGGGAAAAGGGAGGGGTATTAGGGGGGGGGGGGGGGGGGGGGGGGGGGGGGGGGGGGGGGGGGGGGGGGGGGGAGATTTGGGTTTTTTTTTTTTTTGGGGGGGGGGGGAGGGTAGGGTTTGTTTGATAAGGAGTGTTAGATCAAATCACAATCCGAAATCCGAAATCCGAGGTCTGAAGTAAGAAGTAAGAGGTAGGAATTTGCAATTCGGATGTAATCCGAAATCCGAAATCCGAAATCCGAAATCTAAATCAGCCCGTTCTCAATCATCTGTACAATCGTCTCAATGTCCCTGTCTTTGCCTTCAGGGTCATATTTTTCCTTCAGATTGTAGCCGAACAGGCGACTCAGGTTCTGCCAGAAGAAGGCTACAAAATTTCCTCTGAGTTCCTGAACAATATGGTAGGTGGGAGTTCCGGTTTCCCGGTCAACGAGTTTCAGCAGGATTCGGCCCTGTGTGAAGGTCAGGCCTTTCAATTCCTCCCCGAATTCGGATTTCAATTCATCTTCAGCCCTTTTGTAGAGTTTACGCTGCTCCTTATCGGTTAGCCCGGCCATCATCGAATCGTATTCCTGGAGTTTGATACCTGCCAGCCTGGCATAGGGGTATACTTTTTTAACATTCCTTGCCAGCTTGTCGAAACGGCGCTGGTCGGCTGGTGTCCGGTAAATAATAAAACCTTTGATTCTGACCTCGGGGAGCGACATCATTGGGACAGTATCGCCATTCTCAATTCTCGCTTTTACGACGATTACATCGTAACTCTGCGAAAATGCAGGGAAAAGCAGGCCAATCCAGGTAACAATTGTGAATATCAGGCGTTTCATGCCCATGTCGAAGTTTTGATTTCCGGCAGATAAACGCAAATACAGTGCCGGATATTATAACGCAACTTACTATCAAATGTTTTGCCAGATTTATTTACCCGGACAAAAAATTGATCAATCCGATTCATAAGGTCATAGGAGATCACAGGACTGTTATGCAACGCGCAACCTGGTCAGATTAGCCTTGCCCATTTTCTCTTCAGCATACGACCTGGTAATCTTCAGCTCGCTGGTTCCATGCGCTGAAGGTAGTTCAAACATAGCATCGATGAGGATGGCCTCCATGATGGAACGCAACCCCCGGGCCCCGAGTTTGAATTCAACTGCTTTTTCCACGATGTATTCGAGCACCTGTTCGTTGAAACTCAGCTTAATTCCATCCATTTCAAAAAGCCGGACAAACTGTTTAACCAGCGCATTTTTAGGCTCGGTCAATATCTGACGCAATATCTTTTCGTCGAGCGGGCTCAGGTATGTAACCACCGGCAGGCGTCCGACCAGTTCAGGAATAAGGCCAAAACTCTTCAGATCCTGAGGGGCTATGTATTGCAAAAGGTTACTGCGATCGACCTGGTCCTGGTCTTTACTTACATATCCGATGGAATTGGTTTGCATGCGGGAAGCAATTTTCTTTTCAATACCATCGAAAGCACCTCCTGCCACAAAGAGTATATTCTGGGTATTGATCTGAATCATCCTTTGCTCCGGATGCTTCCGGCCGCCCTGCGGGGGTACGTTAACCACCGAACCCTCAAGCAATTTTAACAGTGCCTGCTGAACCCCCTCGCCCGACACATCGCGGGTAATGCTCGGATTATCACTCTTACGGGCAATTTTATCAATTTCATCGATGAAAACAATTCCTTTTCTGCGGCGGCTACATCATAATCAGCAGACTGAAGCAACCTTGAAAGGATACTTTCCACATCTTCACCCACATAACCAGCTTCGGTAAGTACAGTAGCATCGGCAATGCAGAAAGGTACATGCAGCAGTTTGGCAATGGTTCTTGCCAGCAGTGTTTTACCTGTACCGGTCTCCCCTACCAGGATAATGTTCGATTTTTCAATCTCCACATCATCTTTGGTAACCGTCTGCCCTATGCGCTTGTAATGGTTATATACAGCTACTGCCAGAACCTTCTTGGCATCGTCCTGTCCAATTACATACTGGTCGAGATATACCTTGATTTCGGCAGGTTTGTAAACTTTCATTTTGGAATAATCCTTGCCGGTCACAGCAGAAGAACGAATCTCCTCATTCAGGATATCCCTGGCCTGCTCAACACAGTAATCGCAGATATGGGCATCCAGCCCGGCTATCAGCATATTGGTTTCGCTGCGGGGACGTCCGCAAAACGAACACTTTTCTTCTTTTTTAGGCATAATCTTCCTTAATCAGTCCTTTATTAATCAATCTCTTATGAAAAAGTAAGTCCTATTTCAAAAAAAACTATTCTTCTTCAAAACTAACTGATTTCCAACGGCAAAGTTACACAAAAACCCGATTGTTGAAACCAATCAATTGCAGGGAACGTTTACGAATCAGGCAAAATAACCGGCATAAATAAATTTAAAGGCAGGGATGAATTCCCGGGCATGAATAAATAAACAGGTAGGGACACGACATGTCGTGTCCCTACCTGTTTATTTATCGATTCTTCTATACGATTTATCGTAAAGCCAGAGAAAAATGATTATTTATTCCCCTCACCAGTACCTCATCAATCATACCATAAGCTTTGGCTTCTTCGGCTGTCATCCAGTAGTCACGGTCAGAATCCTTTTCAATTTTCTTGAAAGGCTGTTTTGAATGCTGGGCAATGATTTCATAAAGTTCCTTTTTAAGTTTCAGTATCTCACGGGTGGTTATCTCAATGTCAGATGCCTGTCCCTGTGCCCCTCCCATCGGCTGATGAATCAGAATACGGGAGTGTTTCAGAGCGGTGCGTTTTCCTTCCTGTCCGGCACATAAAAGCACGGCACCCATAGAGGCGGCCATTCCGGTACAGATGGTGGCGACATCGGGAGCGATGTACTGCATGGTATCATAAATCCCAAGACCGGCATATACCGACCCACCTGGGGTATTGAGGTATATCTGAATATCCTTTTTCGGATCAACCGATTCAAGGAAGAGCAACTGGGCCTGAATAATGTTGGCTACATAATCGTCGATGGGTACGCCAAGAAAAATAATCCTGTCCATCATCAACCGTGAGAACACGTCCATCGTAGCAATGTTCAGCTGGCGCTCCTCAATGATGGTTGGAGAAATATATCCATTGAAAGTGGAGGTAAATTTGTCGAGTGTCAGGCTGCTGATTCCGCGATGCCCGGTGGCATATTTTCTGAATTCGTTTTGCATGGGTTTTGGTTTTTTATACTGTCAAAATTACAGGTTTTCGCCGAAATGTCCTTAAAAACTTCAGGATTTTTCAGTTTTGTTGGTATGTCCAATACCATGCCATGAGTGGTATTCAACAAGCTATTCTGATTTTGGGGAAGACAGGTTAAACTGAGTCTGCAGACAAGGGTAATGTATAAAAGGATTTTGGGTGAAGAAATTCTCCTGAATTAAATACTGACCTGTTGTGCGGTTAAATAGCTATAATACTGAAAATAAGTCATATTGAGCGAAGTCGAAATATGGCTTCGACTCCGCTCAGCCTGACATACCGTGAGTTATGTTATTAACCGCACAACCAGATAAATACTACTTTCTTAATAAAGCCAGACTAAGCCTGTTATGGAGAAAACCAGGCCCGGGTAAATGCAGTTTCAATCCCACGAATCATTAACCTGTAAATAATTTGTTAAATTTTTGTTAATTAAGCTAAACTAATGATCAATAAGCAATTAAGCATGTTATAAATACACTCGTTTCTCCTTTAAAGAATAAAACTCTACACCGCAATCCCCATCATCCTCTTAATCATCTAAACTACTCAACAACATGAGCAGAAATATCTTTTCATTATTATTGGCAATGACAATGTTAATAATTTATACAAATGGTTATTCCCAGGGTGTAGCCATCAGCGAAACCAATGCCCCGCCCGACCCTTCAGCCATGCTTGATGTGGAATCAACCACCAGGGGATTTCTGCCTCCCCGTCTGACTTCTGCACAACGCGCAGCCATTCTGGCCCCTGCCTCAGGCCTGTTAGTCTTTGACACCGACTTCAATGCCTTGTTTGTGATGACCGGAGAGGGATGGATGCGGGTTGATTACGGTGATAAATGGCTGAAAGACGAAGACAACAACCTTACCTACAATCTGGGTAAAGTCGGGATCGGTGTTAGCTATCCGGTAACGGAACTTGAAATTGATGGTCAGATTAAAATAAACGGTGGTGGCCCGGGTGCCGGAAAAGTGCTTACCAGCGACGCAGCAGGGACGGCTACCTGGCTGAATACCCCGATGAGTATTCTGGGGACCGCACAGTCTTCAGGTTATTCGAATATAACTTCCGATTTCAGTTTTTTTGTTCCTCCTGCAATGATTGAACTGCCTGAAGCGGCCAGTATTATGATCCATTCTTCCCGGGGACTGGGAACAACCACAGGCATCAATGCATCGGGAACACTCAGCTTGTATATCTGTTACCGGAACACCAATGGCGGCTTTCTTCAGTCCATCGGGGGTGGAATTCTTGGTTTGCGCTTACCGGCCAATACCAGAATCCCTTTTTCGCTATCCTATTCTACCCCACTTCTCCCGGCCGGGATCTACGAAGTCGGTCTTTGCGGATTGTGCTACGATCCAGCGCAGTGGAATTCAAATGAATACAGTTACACGAGTGCGATGGCTTATAAACTGCCGGCAGGCACAACAGGACTTTCATTTAACACTCAGAATTCCGCTGAGGGGAATTTATCAAGAAACCCGACAGAAGAAAACAAATCTTCCGCTCCCGGGAATTCGCCGGTCGTTCCTGTTGCCGGAAGTGAATCACCAGAGATTGAGTCCAATACGACCATTGAAGAAAGAATCGAACAACTCAGCCGTGAGAACGAAAGCATTAAGACTCAACTGAACGAGATCAGCAGGATAATTGAATCCGGAGCTTCATCTTCATCGAAAAAATAGTATGCTGTTGTCATGAGTAAATATTTTAAATATTCAGGATAAAACCTGACAGATCATTGCCAAAATCTGTACCCTTAAAATCCTTGAAATCAATATACTCATTATGAAAAAATATCTATTAGTCCTATTATTCTCATTGATCATTCTTTGCAGTCAAAACCAGGCATTTTCGCAGGGGATAGCCATCAACGAAAGCAACACCCCGCCCGATCCTTCTGCCATGCTCGATGTGGAATCAACTGAAAAAGGTATGCTGGTCCCGCGAATGACGAAGGTGCAACGCGATGCTATTTCAAACCCGGCCACCGGTTTGCTGATTTATCAGGCTGATGAAGAACCGGGGTTCCATTACAATGCCGGAACACCTGCTTCACCTGAATGGCGCAGAGTTGCAGGCAGCGATGACATTTGGCAGCGAACGGGTGATGATGTTTACCGTATAGATGGGAATCTGGGTTTAGGGGTTGAAGATCCGACGCAAAAGTTGGATGTTAACGGTCAAATCAGGCTCAGGGGAGAAAATCCCGGGCCCGGCAAAATTCTGACTTCCGATGCAGATGGGAATGCCTCATGGCAGTCACGGTCAGGAATTTCTCCAATGAGTTGTATTGACATCGATGGCAACGTTTATCCCACCGTCGTTTTAGGCACACAAATATGGATGGCCGAAAACCTTCGGGTAACAAAATACCGCAACAGCGAATCCATACCAAACATTACCGATGGCGCTGCATGGAGTTCTCTGACAACTGGTGCACATTGCTGGTATAACAACAATCAAACGGAAAATGAAATTTTCGGGGCTATTTATAACTGGTATGCAGTGAACGACCCCCAGGGGTTATGTCCGGAAGGTTGGAAAGTTCCCTCCGACAATGATTGGTCAATCCTGACAAACGGCCTTGGTGGAAATCTTGTGGCTGGCAGCAAACTTAAAGCTGTTTCTCCATTGTGGACAAATGACAACGATGATGCAACCAACTCAACCGGCCTTTCAGCTATCCCGGCTGGTCAGCGCGACTTATGGTCAGGACAATATTACGGGAGAGGCTTTTATACTGTCTGGTGGTCTTCCGGTGAAGCATCAAACGGGAATGGCTGGCTCCGCTATATTGATAATTCAACCGGAGAGATATTCAGGTGGAACAATACAAAGACTGAAGGCAATTCTGTCCGTTGTATCAGGGAATAAAATATTTTTCAGTAACATTCAGTTGCAAGAAGATAGAACAGACAATACTTCATTCTTAAGGTAACAGACCAGTAAAATCAATCAATCAATCAATCAATCAATCAATCAATCAATCAATCAACCCGGGTAATAATCAGCAATAAGGAATTAGAAATGATTGCTCCGGAATATCAACAAACATTGAAACCATAAAGGAAATGAAAACAATTTTACGTCATCTTGGCATTTTAGCATTGATTTTAGCATACACCCCCAAGGTCAGTTCTCAAGGTGTAATGATCTCCAACGACCCGGCTGCCCCTCAACCTTCCGCCTTGCTCCAAACTTTCGGCCTGGGAACCGGTGACGGAAATATATTGTTTATGGGGGAGTGGAAAGGTACTCCTGGTCCAGTGCCGGCCTTAAACGCAGGAACCCGCATGATGTGGTATCCCGATAAGTCAGCCTTCAGGGCAGGCAGGGTGACCAGCGCCCAATGGAACACCGAAAATATCGGCAACTATTCCTCCGCAACCGGATTTAACACGACTGCCTCAGGATCATTTGCCAATGCCTGGGGATCGGTCACCACAGCCTCTGGTGCCCAGTCAACAGCATGGGGATTTAATAACATCGCTTCCGGAACCAGTTCCACTGCATGGGGTGAGAATACAACGGCACCATCCTTTGCTGAAACTGTTTTTGGGTTCAACAACACTGTATATACTCCGGCCAGTACCACAGCATGGGTAGCCGGCGATCGTCTTTTTGTGATCGGAAACGGATCAGCAGGCAACAGCGATGCCCTGGTTATGCTGAAAAACGGCAATACGGGACTAGGAACTTCCAGCCCCACGCAAAGGCTGGAAGTGGCTGGCAGTATCTACGGTCAATCGTCGAACTGGGCCATCCGCGGGGTGAAAACCGGAACAACCGGAACCTTCCCCGGGGTTTGGGGCGAAACTGAATCGGCCTCAGCCAATGCAAATGGTATCAGGGGCTTTGCAAACAATACAACATCCGGGTCAGGTTCCGCCGGGGTGTTTGGAAAGAATTTCGGCACAGCCAATACCAACTATGGAGTATTGGGAGAAGCGGTCTCGGTTCTGGGCCGCGGGGTTTATGGGTATGCCAGTTCAACTGCCGGAACCAATTATGGTGTATATGGCCGCACCGAAAGCCCGGAAGGTTTTGGGGTATATGGAATCAATGCAGCTCCGCAATCAAATGGTTCAACAGTTATAGGTGCCCAGTTTGAAGTTAACGCGCTTTCCGGTGTAGCACTGCGGGCGATCGCAAACAGCACAGGCAGTTCTTCATTTGGCATCATCGGCAGGGTTTATTCCCAATTTGGCACTGCCGTTTTTGGGGATTCGGATGCAAGTACAGGAGGTGGTTATGGGATCTGGGGAAATTCCAGCGCTCCGGGAGGCCTGGCAGGCTATTTTTCCGGTGATGTTTTTGTGAGCGGCTCCTTTTCTGCCAGTGGAACCAAGTCGTTTGTCATTGATCACCCACACGATCCAGCAAATAAGTACCTGTATCATTACAATCTTGAGAGTCCTGAACCCTATAATCTCTATCAGGGTACCATCACTCTCGATGAAAGCGGATCGGTTTGGGTAAGCCTGCCTGACTATTTTGACGCCATCAATAAGGATTTCAGTTACCAGTTGACCGCCATTGGTGCTTCGATGCCCAACCTGCACATTGCAAATACAATCAAAGGTAACCGCTTTCAAATCAGCGGTGGTGTAGCCGGCAAACAGGTTTCATGGCAGGTTACTGCTTTACGTAATGATTCCGAAGTCAGGGAAAACGGATTCCTCACCGAAACAGAAAAACCGGAAAGAGAAAAAGGTACTTATCTTCATCCCGAAGGTTTTGGCCAGCCTAAAGAACTTCAACGCGACTACCAGCGGATTAATGAAGTCAGAAAGGAAGTACCCCGGTCTTCGCATGATTGAACTAATTCTGAGTAAATGAGTACCCGTGTGAACCTTGGCCTTAAAATGGAAAGAGATTTTTATGAACCAATTGATAAATTTGGTAACATATAATTCTGCCTGATCCGGTTTTATAAGGTCTTCAAAAAGCTGAATACTGTTGTTGAAGTGATAAATTTCATCGTGTTAGAAAACACCTGAGCAGGAATCCTGTTTTCAATTTTCAACTATTTAGTGGTATGCCTGCCTGTAAAATACAATTGATGAAATGTAGTCAGAATACGACCAATAGAAATGAGGCAGGGACCTGACATGTCGGGTCCCTGCCTCATTTCTATTTACAAACCGGCCGGAAATAAACAGGGGGATAACCTATTTCTCTGCAGCCAGTTTTGCAAATTCTTCGTAAGAAACCACTTGTTCTTTCGGCTCCAGTTTTTCTTTCAGCAACCCAAGTAGTTTCTGTTCAAACAACTGATCGTTGATGCGGCGCACGTCTTCTTTGTTTTTCATAAAGGAATCCACGATGCTGTCGATGCGCATCAGGGTGTCTTCGTCCATTTCGCTGCTGCCCGGTCTGCGGAAATAACCACGGAATACATCCTTGATCTCTTCTTCAGTAACTTCAATCCCGTGTTCGCGGATCAGCCTGTTTTCAATCAACTGCCAGCGCATAGAGTTGGCATATTCATTATAGTGAAGTTCAACTTCTTCGGCAGATAGTTTTTCGTGATTAACTTCAACCAGCCAGCGTTTGAGAAACTCGTCAGGTAATTCAATGGAAGCCTGTTCCATCACCTTTTTTACAGCATCATTGAAAAATTTCTTTTCGCTTTCACCAGTAAATGAACCGGCAGCATCTTTCTTAATCTGTTCTATCATGGCCGCTTCATCGGCTATTTCAACACCCGGATAAACTTTCTCGAACAATTCCGCATTCACTTCTGCAGGGATCATCCGGTTAACAGTAGTTACGGTGAAGTTGAACTCAGATTCCAGAATTTCGGCATGTTCCTTTGTAATGCCCAGCATGGCAGCCACATCGGTAGCATTACCGGAAGCTTTCATGGGTTCAAATTTCACGACATCGCCAGCTTTCTTACCGGCAAATAATGCCTGAACATTTTCATCCTTAAACAATTCAGGATTCACAGTACCACTGCTGGTAATTCCACCTTCCCTAACGTTGCCATCGGCATCCAGTTCAGCAAAATCACCTTTAAGCAGGTCGCCCATTTCCGAAACTTCCACATCTGAAAGTTCACCATTGCGGCGGCGGATATCTTCAAGGTATTTCTTTGCAATCTCGTCAGAAACTTCAATTTTATGATAAACCACTCCTGCTTTGCGATCGAGGTTCAGATCAAATTTAGGACTCAGACCCAGATCGAAGTAGAAACTCAGGTCGCCAGGCACACTCCAGTCAATTTCAGGTGTCTTTTCAGTATTTGGAATTGCATTTCCCAGAATATCCAATTGCTGCTCTTTAATAAAGCCCTCGAGCGATTCGCTCAGCAACTTGTTGATCTCATCAGCAGTAACAGCCTGACCATACATTTTTTTTGTCAGGCCAAAAGGAACTTTGCCGGGCCTGAAACCGGGCATTGAAGCTTTACGCTGATAGTCTTTCAGCACTTTCATTACTTTTTCCTCATAATCTGAGGGCGACAGGTCAATTTTAACGGTAGCTGTTAGATTTCCGGTGTGCTGCAGTTCAATATTCATTGTAAATTGTATTGTTTGATTGTTGTTAATTCATTTCCAATTCAATAGCCCGAAAGCATTCTCAGGGTTTTTGAGGGCGCAAAGGTAGTGGATTTTTTCGAATAATGGATGGGTGGAGGGATGGAATATTGGAAGAATGGAATGATGGAACAATGGAATGATGGAACAATGGATTGGTGGGAACTGTGGGAGGCAATACCTTAAATGACTGGCAACTGATCAATAATCAATGAATCTGCAACATTCGGCCCTGTGTTCATGTTTATACAGGTTGGTTGATTCATTGTCGATTTCATTTTCATTTGTCGGCTTCTTCTGGCATCCGAATTGAAAAAATCCGGATTGCCTGAATTTATGCAAATAACATTTCAACATTGAGAAATCCAATTCCAAAGATTACGGATCAACTTTATTATTATTACCTGTGTCTGTTACCTGCTTTATTCAAGAGATTTTACTTAACAACCTTTTTACTTTTCTCCTTTTTCTATTCATCTTCCCAACCTGTCATTCCCCGTTTTGAAAACCTCGGGGTAAACAGTGGCCTCCCTCACAGTTCGGTTTACAGCATCCTGCAGGATAAAACAGGCTTTATATGGTTTGGGACCGCCGATGGTCTTTGCAGATTCGATGGAAACAAACTGGCAACATACCGGTATAAGAACAAGCACGATCATGTTAAAGTCAGCAATTTTGTAAGAGGAAAATTACTGGAAGACAAAACCGGCAACATATGGTACAGCAATGAAAGTGGCCTCTATAAATGGGATGCTATGAAGGAAACTGTTGTACGGGTAAAAATCTTTGACATAAAAATATTCCGTAATGCTGAATTTCAGTGTGTTTATCTTGACGAATCTGACTGTATCTGGATTTTTAACATCACGCATGGAATCCTTCAATTCAATATAAATGATGGCAGTATAAAACATTATCCCCTGGCGGCGCATAGAGGGCACAGCGGATTTGCGCTTAATTTTATTAATTATGATTCCGAAGGAAATATCTGGTTCAGAAGCGGAAGCGATCAGGATCCTTATGTTGTTTTTGATAAAAAATCAATGAAATACTGTTTGCAACATGATAATAAACAGCCACATGCGTTCTTTTTTGAAAAAAATCTTAAAATTCTGGCTTATGATGACAAACTCATTTACAGCTATACACAGGGAAACCGATCGGACACCATTCTCAAACTAATAAATGGTAAAAAGACAGCTTTTTACTCTTTCAATGGTCTGCGCGATAATTATGGCCGGCTGTGGATGACGGCGAGAGGCAAAGGTTTGATTTACTATGATGAAAAGGAAAAGCATTTTCATGAATTCCATCATGACAACTCAAAAAGCAAATCACTGCCATTTGATTTAACAACCTGTCTGTTTATCGACAGGAATGATAATTTATGGATTGGAACTGATGGCGGTGGGGTAGCAAGGCTTGATTTGAAACAACCAAGATTTAACATTTTCCCCATTGCAGATGGTGACTACCCGCTTCTCAATGACTACTTTACCAAATGCTTCTATGAAGATGAAAAAGGACGAATCTGGTTTGGATCTCAATCAAACGGGTTAAGCATTTATGATCCTGACTCATATGTACTCAACAATTTCCGGTATGAACCGGGAAATAGCAATAGTATCCCCGGAAATATCGTTGGCAGTATTTTAAACGACAGTGAAGGAAACTTCTGGATTGGTAGCAGTGGAGGTATTTCATTATTCAACGAGAAAAATAAATCCTTTAAAACCATCCCCATTGAAAACCTGCCAAAACTGTTTCCACTGGTCAATAACTTTGTGAATAAGCTGCTACAATCAGAAAATGGTGATATCCTTGCTGCAACGTCTCTTGGTATCATTAAAATAAGAAAGGATAAGTATGGCAACTATAGAGGAAACTTTTACAAAAACAACCGGCACCTCATTTCCCAAACTACTGATATAGAAGAGGTGCCTGGCAACAAACTGTTTGCCACCTTACGGACTCTGGGATTGTATCAGTTTGAGCAGGTGGAAGGTGAATTCAGGTATGTAAGAACATATTTACAGGACTTCGATTTGCTCAGTCTTCAGGAAGACGAAAAAGTAAAGGATATACTCTGGATCGGAAGCACTAAAGGATTGATCAGGTTCAATACAGCGACCCATGCGTATCGCCTGTGGAATGAGAAGAACGGGCTTGCTGATAATCATGTTTACGGTTCACTTCAGGATTCAGAAGGTAATCTCTGGTTAAGTACAAACAAGGGATTGAGCTACCTTAACCGGAAGAAAAACCGGTTTGAAAACTACACGTTTCAGGATGGATTACAGAGCAACGAATTTAATTCGCAGTCATTTTACAAAAGCAGATCCGGCACGTTTTATTTTGGCGGTGTGAAAGGCTTTAACTGGTTCAAGCCCGGCTACACAGGACGGGAAGACAAAAAACCGGTTGCGGCCATCACCGGGATTGAGATAAATGGAATTGCTTTTCACAAGGATTCAGGCTACTACAGCAATAGCACCCTGACTGTCGATTATGATCGCAATGATTTTAGCTTTCTATTTGCGGCACTGGATTATACGCGGCCCGAAGCGAATAAGTTCAGGTATATGCTTCAAGGCTGGGATGCCGGGTGGATCTTCACTGATGTTGGTTCGGCCCGGTATGCCAATCTCCCCCCCGGCGATTACACCTTGCGGCTTAAGGTTTCAAATACCATTGGTACCCTGAGTAGCGAAGAAACATTAAGTATAAGAATTCAATCCCCCTTCTGGGAACGAAGATGGTTTATTGCAATCATTATACTGTTTTCACTCGCCACCATCATCTTTACTACTGAAAGGTTAGCCCAGATGAAGACTAAACGAAAATTGCGATTATTGGAAAAGAAGATCGCAGTTGATGCTGAGCGTAACCGCATAAGCGCCGATATGCACGACGAAATTGGAAGCGGCATTACGCACATTGCCCTGCTGAGCGAACTGATCCAGACTCAGCATAAAGATGGAAAGGAATTAAGAAAGGATATTGCCACCATTGCTACTTCTGCCCGTTCGCTGGTGCAGTCGATGAGTGAGATCATCTGGGCACTCAATCCCCAAAACGACACCCTGGAAAACCTGCTTGCCTATTCCCGTGAGCAGTCACAGAAATATTTTGAACCATTTGATGTCAGGTTTGATATTCTTTTTCCAGACCTGGTTCCTGACATCCGCCTCAGCAATGAGCAACGCCGCAACCTCTATCTTGTATTAAGGGAGGCTTTAAACAATGCCTTGAAACATTCAGGTGCCACTACCATTGCATTGAAACTGGAGATCAATGAAACCACTTTATGCTTCAGTGTCACTGACAATGGAACTGGTATTGGTGAAAAGCCGGGCAGACCCGACAGCAATGGCCTCAGGAATATGTTCAACCGCATGGAAAACATAGGTGGAACCATTGAATGGTTGAAGCTGGGTAAAGGTACAACCGTCAGATTTTGCCTTATCCTGTAAAATGGAGTACTACTTATTTAACACTTTTACGATTCCTGTATGCATTATCTTTGTCAAATATGACACCAATTGTAATCATAGAAGACGATGAGAAGATCAGAAACTACCTGGCTGCACTGATTGCGGGATCAGGAGAGTTTGATCTTCAGGCTACTTTCGCTACAGCGGAAGAGGCAACACTCTATTTTGAAAATAACATGGGTGATGAAGTTGAGTTGGTGTTGACCGATATTCAATTGCCCGGTAAATCCGGCATCGATTTTATTGCCTGGCTTAAACCCATAAGGCCTTACATACAATTCATGATTTTAAGTGCATACGATGATGCCGACAGGATTTTTAAAGCATTGAAGGCCGGTGCCACCGGTTATATCCTGAAAAGCACCGAAGCAGCCAGGCTGATTGAAGCTCTCCACGATCTCCGCAAAGGAGGCAGCCCTATGAGCAATGAAGTTGCACGAAAGGTCGTAAATGCCTTTCAACAGGACATTGATTACAAAGATGCCAAAGATCAACTTTCGGGTCGTGAAAAGGAAGTGCTGCAACAACTCGCCAAAGGATTCAGCTACAAAGACATCGCAGAGAGGTTGTTTATATCCGTGGAAACCGTAAGGACCCACATCCGGAATATCTACGAAAAACTACAAGCCGGCAGTCGCATTGATGCGTTGCGCAAAGCGGGACTGCTGTAAGAACTCCAAATCATTTGTACACGAAACAAAGCATAGTGACATGACTTGTCTGTCCCTGTTGTTTGTGTGACATGTGCCCGCTGTGGATGGTCCTAATGGCTGTTTGACGGATCCCTGTCGTGGTTAATCCATGGCAGGGACATGACATGTTGCGTCCCTGCTGTATTTATGGTGTACAACCATCCCTTTGAAATATCCTTTACCAATCTTATCAGTCAAAACCTCTCGATTAACTATCCTTCTATTACTACTTTTTTCACACTTCCACAGTGAATTTGTAACTATACATTTGTTTCTCAATGCATTTGTACCAGGTGAGCCTATTCAGTAAACTGAAAATGACGTAAAATAAATTCAATTGTACTTAAAAAACAGAACCATGAAAAAAATGCTTCTCTCCCTGATTGCCACCGGTATACTTTATTCCTGCAACAAGCCGTCAATTGAACCAAAAGTTATCATTGCGCCAATTGACTCTTTGGTTGCAAACTGGGCAAATGGCTGGAATAACCAGGACTGTGCCGGGGTCAGAAATCTTTTTGATGACAATGCACTGCTCACGGATGATCAATTGATAGCAAGCGGAATTGAAGAAATAGCTATCAAAATGATAAGCCCGAATATTCGGTTGGTCCGCAATTTTACATCCGTAAAACTACAGGAGTGGACAACCGTTGACAGGGCCGGCTACACCGGAACTTATGAAATTGAGATTGTGGTCAATGAGGAAGTTGTTGCAAAGCCAAAAGGGGTGTTTACCGTGAATTGGAGAAAAACCGGAACCGGAGAATGGAAAATAGCTACGGCCGTAATTTATTCTTATGCTGAGAAAAAATAAAGTCAAGATATTCTTTATAAATCAAAACAAAAACCAAACTAAATCTAAAACCAAAACAATCATGAAACATTTGAATCCTACAGGAAAATCAGCCATTAGAACTTTTGTTGTACTCGGTCTGGCTGTATCAGGTCTATTTGCATTTAGTTCATGCGGATCCATTGCCGGAGCTTTTACCAAAGGAAAACGCCCGTCGTATATTGTAAACTCTCCAAAAGATGTTACAATCACCAAAGACGGAAAAGAACTCGATGTAGCCCTGGAATTATTTGCTGTTACCGAAGGTTACGGTCAAAGTCTGAACTTTTACACCTCGGCAATCAAACTGCCATATAAGAAAGCAACAACACTTCAAATTACTTCCGGAGACAGAACCGGTACTGTGGACCTGAAACCCAAAGGCACCCGGGCCATTTTCTGGGGCAACCTTATTTTTGCACCCATCGTGGGACATATTATCGACGGCGTAACTAAAAACAATAAATCATTGCAGCCGCGGTACATTGATGTGGAAAGTGTGTTAAACCACGTACCGTTAGAAGACTGGCCACGTCAGAAGAAGCTGAAACGCATTGAGAAGAAAAAAATCAAGAAAGCATATATGTAGAAAATACGTCATGTTTTCCAGGGTGACGAAAAATCGTGACCCTGGAAATACTTTAACCTGAATTCAACTGTAAATTCATTTATTTAATACTTCAACACATGAAACAATTATATACTTTTTTTGCGTCACTTTTCCTGATCTCAAACCTGGCTGCACAGCCAGTCCTCAACAGTGAAGACTTACACACCGGCTATAGTTTTAACCAGTATTCGCTCAGCAATGTAAACACGGCCGACCTGATGCCTTCCGGTGCAAATATAACCTGGGATTTAAGTACCACAACGGCAACCCTCATAGGAACTACCGAGTTTCTCGAAATGTCAGAAACACCGTTTGCCGCTGAGTATCCTGAAGCAAATTTTGCCATGAAGTTTACCCCGACCGGATTCCCCTCCGATTACAGCCTGTTTAACCATACAGCGACGATTTTTGAAGAGGTTGCCAACAATGTAGGCACTGACAATCCTGTTTCCTTCCTGAATTACAGGACTACGCTGGTATTTCCGTTCACTTTCAACCTGACAAATACTGACATGTACCAAAAAGAAAACCAGGAAGTAAAAATAGTTACAAGCACCTATGATTCTTATGGGACATTTATTGCAAATGATACTGTAACCAACAATGTTGTAAGGATATTTACGGATGACGATACCAATATTGCACCCGTCTGGTGGAGTTCATCACCATTGGTGCCGTTATTCCGGGCAAACAGTGAAGGCTTTGTTTTGTGGCAGATCACATCAACAACTACCGGGATAAAAGAAGCTTATAACAACCTGTTATTTGACATGTATCCCAATCCTGCGACAAGCGAACTCCATATCCTGAATAAGGAGAAGATTTCCCGGATGGAAGTTTATAATGCAGCGGGTCAGTTTCAATTTTCAACCAACCGGTCAATCATTGATATTTCTATACTTGAAAAGGGAGTTTATTTCTTGAAAGCATGGTCTGGAATAGGCAGTGTTTCACAAAAGTTTATCAAAGAATAAGCATATAAGGCTAACAAAACTGTAGGGCCTCCTTCCTGGTTGAAAATGCATTTCGCAATTATTTCCAGTGGAGTGCCTGGCTATTTCCTGCTTTACGATGCAGCGGGGACACGACACGTTGGGTCCCTGCCGGATAAATTTGCAATCAAACACAAACATATAAGCCTCATACCATGAGAATTACACTGCCGTTCACGCTATTTCTCCTTGTTAATTTTTCAGGTGTTGTTGCTGAAGCGCAGCCTGACTATACATCCACCAGCTACACCCATGAACTGTCGCCTTTTAAAGTCAGCCTGACCGTAGTAGGAATGGAGGATATTCTGACCCCGGTAACAGCAGGCTTATTATTTGAAGGGCAATTGAAAGATAAGATATTCTACAACGTCCAGTTCAGACAGGGATACATCAGAAATTTCATGATTCCCAAATCCGACCTGATTACAACCCAGAAGGAAAGCAAGGGAACCGTTTTCGAAGCCGGAATTGACCTGCCATTCAGTGATAGAATAAAACCAGGCAGGGTAAAGGTCACCACTTCGCTCGATTTCAGTTACGATCGCAATAACCTGCTTGAGAAATACTTTAAAGCGGATTGTGATGTAAGGAAATATTGGGCGTTTAACGGCGGCATCATGTATTACAATCGTCCGGAATATATCAACAGCGACTCCGCGTTATATATTATCTCAGGCAACGAAAACATTAAAGCCCCAAAGGACCAGTTTACGCATTTTAACCAGAGCACCCTCGGATTTTATGCCGGCATCGCAAAACGAAAAATAAAGAAAGCACTTGTAAAGAACGGAGATGTAAACTACGGGGTATATTATTCCACAAAATTCTATGCGCAGGTATTTATTGGTAACACCTCCATCGGGGACATCGTATATAACAATCAGCCATATAAAATCGACAATGCCGTGCAAATGCCCTTGGGTTACCGCATCGGCTGGCAGTGGGACCAGAATGGCGTTGTCACAGGTTTTGAATTTGGGAAAATGCCTGGAGTAAAACTGGAAACCCCGGTGGAACAGAGTCAGCTTTCAAAAATATTTGTTCAGAACCCCTTTTTGAATTATGCGCGGCTTACGATTCATTTTACCCTTTTCAACGGGGATAAGCGGTATGGCATGTAGAAATGATGGAAGAATGGAATGATGGAATGATGGATTATTGACCTACCAGGTTATAGTGGCCTGTGGGCGGTAAACCAGGCAGGTCTTACAAACTCCAAATGGAATATTGGAAATTGGAAGCTGGAAGCTTGAATTAATGGTATGTCATAAAATAAGATGTAGGGACACGACATGTCGTGTCCCTACATCTTATTTTATGAACCAAATTTAAACCATATTTACTCAGGCACAGGCCCTTCAAAAGTTCCTGTTACATTGGCCATTGTTGCTTCGCAGGGGCCAAGGGAGGCTTTGAACAGATTACCTGCTCTGGCGTTAAATCCCTCCGTTAATAAAATGAAATTCCCGGCTTTATAACTAACATCAGTCCCAATACCACCGGTAATAATTCGTGATGAACTTACGGAAGTATTGGCTTCATAAAACTGGAAACCAGTGTAATTAGGATTGCCGGGATCATTTGCCTGAGTCAGAAGATAAGAAGAAGGGCAAACTGTGTAAAGATCCGATGACCAAAGCCCCCTTCCGTAGGTTGCAGCTCTTATCAGACCCGAGGTTTCATTGATTTCAAGGTCGAAAACAGGGACTGTCGGTAATCCGTTCATAAAGGGAATCCAGTCTCCGATCGAATTGTTCCGGTAATAGATACCAATATCAGTACCAATGTATAAGGCATCGTCGGGCGAGCCGTCGGTATCCTGATAAGCAATACAATTCACAATCACATTGGGAAGGGTTCCCGAAATATTGGTCCAGGTATCCCCGCCATTTGTCGATCGGTAAACTTTCTGTCCGGCATTGTATTGACCCACCGTTACAAAAACATCCAATGAGTTATCGGGATTAACTTCTATAAAAGTAATTCCGATGCCCGGCAACCCGGCACTGATACTGGTCCATGTTCCGGCAGCGTCATCCGACCTCCAGATCGAAGTGCCATTGGATGTATAAATCCGGCTGGTGTTACTTGTCCCAATAGCCATGGCACCTCTGCCATCAACACCAGTATTCGTCCACGAAGTACCTCCGTTTGTACTTTTATACACATCGGAATAACCACCATAAATAGTGTTAGCATTTGAAGGGCTCATCAGGTATGGAGTAACCCAGCTACCCGTTGATCCCGGAGGTTGAATTCCATTGTAGGTAGCACCTCCATCAGTGGATTTGACTAAAATTCCGTTTTGCCTTGAATAATAAAGAATGTTTGCATTGGAATGGTCAATCATGCAGTCCATGCCATCGGCACCCTGAATATGCTGCATACTGGCACCTCCTGTCCACTTATTGGAACCGTTATCCTGCGTCCCTCCAATAAGAAGGTTCGAAATCGACGGTGTACCTGCAATCCGGTACCACTGAGTATTGGCGATACCTGAGGTCAGATCAACCCAGGAAGTCCCAAAGTTTGTTGACCTGAAAACACCACCATCGCTGCAACAATAAAGGTAATCGTTCAACGGATTGATGGCCAGGTCGTGGATATCGGCATGGGTATAGCCGATTGTATTCCCACGGGTATCCCACCATGAAGAAATTGTCCAGGTTGTTCCCCAGTTTGATGAGGTCCAGGTGTTGATCCCACCAACAATTACATCGGAGCTGTTGGTCCGCGATACCGCCATAGCCAGATCGTAGGTGGTCTGGTGGGAGTCATCGTTCCCTGTTGAAGAATATCCGAGAAGGTTCGGTGTTGTTGACCTAGTAGAAAAACTTCCGCCACTGTTTGTGGATAGGTAAAAACCTTTAAATGATCCTACTGCTGTGGGAGGCCCGCCAAATAAATAAACATAATTCGCGTTTGCCGGGGAAACAGAAATGGCAATCCTTGTGCATCCACTTGGCATCCCGGTGGTTATCGACGTCCAGTTCTCCCCGGTGTCTGTTGACCGGTAAAACGTTGAAGTCCCTGATACATAAATGTAGTCCGGATCTCCGGGTTTGAATTCTATGTCCCTGTAGCTTCCGGCCAATACCTGGGTCCAGGTCGTTCCGCTGTTGGTGGTTTTATATATGCCATCGTTCGTTACAGCAAACAGCATACTTGTAATTGTCGGGTGCATAACAAGCTTATAACCCCGCACTGCATCGTTCACAGTCCACGTCAAACCGGTGCTGTTCCAGGTTACACCGCCGTTGGTGGTTTTCAATACACCAATGGATTGTGTATCGTTTCCATCTCCGTCACCGGTGAGAATGTACATGATGTTGGTATTGTTATAGTTAACAGCTATACCTGAAACACCTATCCGTGGCATTCCGTCGGTGAGAGGTGTCCAGGAGGTTCCACCGTTGTTGGTTCTCCAGAGGCCACCGGCAGGCATGCCTACCCAGAAAATACTGGAATTGTCAGGATGAAATGCGATGACATTGATTCTGCCAATACCCGGATTCCAGCCGGAAACATTGGTATAATCGGTTGGCCCTATCGAAGCCCAGTATCCATTGGTTACATTAGGCGCCATGATCCCACCGGGACTATATTGCTGTTTATGCTCCAGGTATGACTCCCATGTTTTGGCAGTTACATTAATGACTTTCCCATCTTTGGAAAGCCTGTGTTGGTGAATGTATTCCCACCGTTTCCATTGTTTGTAACCCGACCCCTGGCCTTTATCCTTATCTGCAAAATACAACTCGGCATTTTGTTGAATTGTGGCAAAATCATCTGTGCCCGGGTTCAACCACAGATCGGAAGGGGAGCTCTGCTGTCCGTAAAGACTTATAGTCACGAACATCAACAGAAGTATCATTATAAAATGAGTATTATTTTTCATAAGCTTCCGTTTTTTAAGATAGTTACCAGGAAACTGTAGTTCCGGCAAAACTGAAATCATTAGAAAATTCATCGCGCCGGCTGTTTTTCGCGTGGCTGGTCATCCGGACCTTTTATTTCACGATAATTGATGATCTTACCCTGAGGAGCTGGAATTTCCTGCGATGAAGGGCCGTTTATTTCACGGTAGTTGAAAATCGAACCTTCTGTTTTAACTTTTGCCTGGCCGGTATTGGCATCAATATCAGCACTTGTATTGCCTGGTTGTGATAAGTTAACTTCAGGTGTTTTTTCAACGATTATGCTATGTTCTGTTCCAGCATTCAACTTTGGATCGGTTTCCGGGGTTGTCGGCCTGGATGGAGATGGAATATTATCTTTTGATGACATTCCTTCATCCAATGGTTTCGCGTCGAAGTCAGGGGTAGTTGGTTTCTCGGGATTGCTGGTCTTTTCGGCTAACAATGCCTCTTCTTTATTGGCATAAAGCTTTGTGTCATAATCAACAGCAGCAGCACCCGGGTTCATTGAAATAATTTTAGCTTCACCTGAATCAGCAGTGGGCTGAACAACCTTTTCCTGTGCCCGGGCCGTCATCAATCCGCAGAAGACCAATCCCAAACCTGTTATAATAGCTTTCTTTTTCATCTTTTTGGCTTGTTAAGTATGATGAGCGGAGCTACTTGTCTGTAGTTTGTTTAACCTGACGGTTATCCTGCTTCATTGCGCTGATCTCAGCCTGGAGCTGCCTGATCTGCTTATCCTGACTGATCAGATGCAAGGTTAGTTCCTCAACCTTTTCAAGCAGCTTTACCTGCATGTCACCCAACTGAATTCCTTCTGACTCAACCTGTGCGGCTGATGGAATGCCCGGCAAATGTTTGTTCCTGTTGATGCTTTCTTCCAGGCTGGAAAGGCTCATAAGATCATAATCCGGTGCAAACACGTAATCGGGCCAGCTGGCAAATGCCTGAACCAGTACTTCAGTACAGGCGATTTTACCGTTCACCGAAAGGTCATAACCGGCAGCCTGTGTTGTAGTTCCGATGCGAAGATCGTTGCTGATATATACACTTCCGCTACTGAAATATCCGGCCCAATTTGTAGCGCCTCCCGATGCAGTTCCATAAATACCAATTCTGGTACCAACACCACCGGCTCCGGTGGCTGATCCATAAACACCATAAACAAAGGATGTATAAGTGGTTCCGTTTGCAAAACCCCTGACGCCCATCCAGCCACCTTCACCATAAACTCCGATTCCGGAGCCGGGCCGCGGAACTGAAATACCTTCCAGGGCCCTTGTATCAGTGGTTCCTGAATGCATAACCCTGGAGGAGAGGAGTGTACTTAACGAGTCGGAGGCTCCTTCACCGCCCATGAATCCCTCAATTAAAAACCGTCCCTTAAATCTACCGGCATAGTTGGTATTTGCACCTTGTGCCTGAGCATACAATCCATAATTTGTTGTCGTTGTGCTAATCCCATCTGAGAAAAATATCCCTGCATAATTATTGAGATTATCATCATTATTCCAGCCATACACAGCAGCTCCGTTACCGCCGGCATTGGACTTAATACCCAAAACACCGGCGTTGACCACATCAAACGGTGCACCCAGCACTGATGGCTCAAGAACACCCAACATACCGGCTGCATAAAGAAAAGCAGACTCGTCGTTTCCCACAATGGCTGCCTTTCCTGAAAGGTAATTTATGACATTCAAACCATTGTTGTTCGGATTGGTCATCCCTATACCAACCCTTCCGGTATTAAAATAGATGTCGGATCCGTTTGCCTGCCAGAAATCGCTTGAGGCAGTTCCGAATCTTTGCCAGGCAGCACCATCGTAGAAATAAAAACCGGGATTACTATTGGTTTGATAGATGATCAAGCCAGTTACCGGTGCAACCGGCCTTTGGGCGAAGGTCATGCGTGGTACCAACATACCCAGTCCGGTAGCCTTTACGTCGAGCATTGATGAAGCATCAGGAAGTGAACCATCGGTATTGATGGCAACCTGGGCATGTAATTCAAAACACAGGGCCATAGCTAAAAGAAAGAGTAAATTTTTCATAGACTAAGTTTTTGATGTTAACTTATTATTGAGAATAATTAAGAATACACAGGTAAAATAGCAGTATGATTAGCCGGGAGTAGAGTACCGTTAGTTGAACGGAAGAAAACCGTTAACAAATTTTAACATTATGCGAATAGATAAGTTCATTACAGCACCTCCTCTATTGGAGAAAACACTGTTAAATATTTGTTAATGTTTTCCCAACACCTCTAATCTTCTGAATATCATATTATTAAAAATTTTCTATTGATGGTATCAACCAACCTGTCGAAGTGTTTATAAGTTGAGAATTTTCCCCCTGATTCAACAACCCCTAGTTGGGCATCGCTTCCCCGGGTGCAAAAACTGTTTCCAATACAGTATATTCCTTAGGGTCAAGCGAATGCAGGTATCGGTATAAAGCTTTCAGTTCAACTTCATTCATCCTGGAAAATGAGCCCCAGGGCATGGGGCTACCCTGATGCGCACGACCAGCCCTGAAACGGTCTACAAACATTTGTTCAGTCCAGCCAACCATAACACCTGTTGATGAATCGGGGGTAATATTGGGCGAAATAAAACCATATCCGCCTGACAAATTATCCGGCGGAAAAAGCCCTCCCCCGGCAAAATCAGGCCCGGTTTGCTTTCCTGATTTCATATCATATTCAGTATGACAAAACCTGCAATTGCCGATGCTGTTGGCAACATACTTTCCATATTCTATTGTCGAGTCTATTGCAACAGATTGAGGTGGTATTTTCTTCGGGCCCTCGGGCTTCATCAATCCGAAAGCGAGCATGGCCTTACCCATAAAACCATATTCTGAAGTCTTAACTTCATGTCTGACAGGCTCCTGCGACCTCATAAATGAAACTACCGCAATAAGATCCTCATCGCTCATCTCCTGGAATGGCATAAAAGACATAAGAAATCTGCCATCATAACCAACTGAATGACGAAGACTCCTGGCCAACTCTTCATCGGTGCGGTTGCCAATCCCGGTTTCGATATCCGGCGTAAGATTGGGCGCTCTGAAGGTGCCAATTCCTGATATTTCAAGCCCCCAGCCACCGATCAATGGCAATTGCGAACCTTTCTCAATTTCCATGAAATCTTCAACCGGCATGTGACAAGAAGCACAATGTGCCGGGCCATAGGCAAGGTACCTGCCACGGGCAATAACAGCAGAATCGCTGCTCGCTGTTATTTGCGGATAAGGCGCAGTATATTTCCTGTTCCAGGTAAACTGTATAAAAAGTACCAGCCCGATAATTAAAACGCCAAGCACAATGCCCGTCCATTTCAGAACTTTGATATTTTTTTTCATGATATCCTTTTTAAAGGTGAATACTGAATTGTCAGTTGTTCATCAATATTCAGATAGTTAGGAAAGAAAGCCGGTATTTGATTCCGTTTTTAAAAATCAACATATAATCAACAAATTAATTCATTCCGGAACCGGTGAAAAATTATATGGCTTCAATACTGTTGAAAGGATAGATGTTGTAGTTTCAGGTAAACAAGTTGATTAATAAATTGGTTAACAGCAATATTGCATTTAACACATCTTTAACATATGCATCTATTTCAGGGCATAGGGCATAGGGCACAGTGCTCAGGGCATGGAGCATGGGGCATGGGGCATGGGGCAAGGAGTTAATTGGAAAATTTCGTCTCTTTAGCAACAGACACGGGGACAAGCCTGATGAATCATGGCAGGAGATAAATGAATCTGCGCATGGCTTAACGGAAGGAGCAAAAAAAAAGGTTTAAATCTATGTGCCTATTGCCTTTCTATGTGACTATGTGTTGAAAGTACGGGTTGCAAAAGCAGAAACGATCAAATACGGCAAAGTGCGGAAAGAGGTCCATAATTGAACCCACAACATAGAAATTAGAAATTAGAAATTAGAAATTCTCTTTCCCTTCTCTCTCAGTCTCTTAGTCACCCTTCTCCACTTTCTCCCCTTCTCCACTTCTCCCCTTCTCCCCTGATCTCTTCGTCTCTTCGTCTCTTATTCCCTTCGTCTCTTAGTCTCTTAGTCTCTAAGTCCCCTTATCCCCTTCTCCCCGCGGCTCAGGAATGGAATCAGCTGAAAGGCAGATAAATCGTTTTCCCTGCAGCATCCTTCACTGCCTTCAATATCTGGCGTCTGTTGCGGGATGGATCGTATGAAACATGCACCCACCGGTAATCAAACTCATTGATCAACTGATCGAATGGAAGGTTAAGCTCCTTTATTTTCTTAAAAAGAAATTCATTGCCATGGTTGTGATCAACTATATCGGCTGCCTGACCGGTCATGTGCTGACTGTTCTTTGACCCCTTGATCGCTGTATTGAGGGAAGGGCAGCGGTAACCACTGTTAAGATTGACCGGAGAGCCCAAAGCATCCCGTAATGGCTGAAGAATGTTGACACTAAGCGCCCTGAGACTCTCTATTATTGCCTGCGGCGGGTTGTATTGCTCTTCGTCGAACTTACGGTTAGAGGTCAGTAGTAATTCATACAGTGAAAAATTCTTGGTAAATTGAATGTCCGGATGCATAATTGTAAGGTTTAGGTTAAGGTTTAGGTTTAGGTTTAGGTTTAGGTTTAGGTTAAGGTTAAGGTTAAGCCTGCCCGCCTGAAGTGTGGCGGGTAAACCTGGCTGACAAATCAGGTTGAATAGTTAAATCCATTTAGCCAGTCAGACGGAGGCGAGGTTGAGAATGCCTTCACTTTTCACTCTTCACTCTTTGTTATCTGAGATCTTGTCGAAAGACACTCTTCTCTTCACTTTTCACTTTTCACTTTTCACTTTTTTTACTCACTACTCACTACTCACTACTCTTCTCTTAGTCTCTCAGTCTCTTAGTCTCTTAGTCTCTCAGTCTCTCAGTCTCTCAGTCTCTCAGTCTCTCAGTCTCTTAGTCTCTCACTTTTTCACTTCAGGCCATACCTGGTGGCAATCTCCTGCCGTTCATCCCAGGCATCCGGGGAACTCATCAGGCCAAATTTCTCTCTCAGCCGCTCGTGTTCTTTCTCTTTCGCTTCAGAACCATCGGGAAACCCATTTTCAGGTGTGAGCTCATAAAAAACCCGCTCAAGATATTCCTCAAAAGGCTGGTTGAAATACATATCCATAAAGCGTAACGGCTTGTCGGAGGCATTCCAGAAAGTATGCTTTATCATGCGTGGCCGTAAATGCCAACCTCCGGCCTCAACTGTAACCACTTCATTACCCATCAGAATGCTGGCCGTGCCTTCCAATACCAGCATCAATTCATCCAGCTCCTTGTGCCAGTGAGGAGCCGGTCCCATTACTTTTGGCGCTACGGCTGTTTCAACACTTGAATACAAACCATTGGTCATGGCTGAACGCACCCAGGTTCTGATGGCCATTCCTCCATTAGGATCCAGGGGCGGCTTAGAAGGCAGGAGCATTTGTTTCATCGGGTCATTTTCCGGGCCAGTGCCCTGCTGGCTGATGGTACTACCGATGGCACTGAACCCGCTTCCGGATAAAGCACCAAATGCTGTTAACAATCCGGCAGATAAGAGAAAATTGCGTCTTTCCATAAACTGGTGATCAGGATTTAAGTATTAATATAATGAGGTAAAATGGTAACAGGCTAACTGATATACACAGTAATTTCAGGGTATCAATGTAGGTTGAGGAGGGAAGAGTAGGTTGTAAAACTTTAGTCAGTTCAAAAACAGCCAGGATTCCAATAAGTTAAAACCACAATGAAGATTAACAGATTTTTAACATTTGAGGTCTTACCCCTAACCTCATAATCCTCCGCAAAACATGGGAAGGAAGACTTTTCATATCAATGGCGGCAATTAAAAAGCAGCCTGGAAACAGAGAAAAACCAATGATCTTCGTTGCTGCCCGGCAGGTTAATTTCAGTCGTTCCTTAATTGGAATCGTCAACCCGGAGTGATGTTCCATTTTACAATTAAGCATTAGCCGGGAACCCAGGGAACAAGCCTTTCACAATATAAATACCTAATAATACTGATTCCCAGGCCTTAAAACCACTATACTTTTACAGCAGTGGAATTCCCTTCCTGAATCCGGATTTTAAAGCCAGCCATTATGACCAAGCACGACTGTTTTTCCCTGGTATTAATTTTCACGATTTTTCTGATTACCGTTTCCTGCGATAAAGAAAAATCTCCCGACGATCAGCCCGTGAACCCGGCCGACAGCGGCAGGTACATTGTTACCTATAATGAATCACAACTGGCAGGCAACCTGAACGGATACCGTTTTGAATCGGCTTTCGGAACCGCGGAACCATTGGCTTATCCTTACCTTTGGTTACAGTTTGCTGACGATTACAACGACAGCATACGCCTGGTTGTATTAAATCAGAATGCCGCTAAATCAATCACCAGATACATGACTGCCAATTGTTACAATGGCAACATAAGCAGGAAATTTGATCATGGTACCTTCCCGAACGATGTATCCAACTCCATGTCATTTGCATTTGATCACCCGAAGTTTCTGCTCTTCTGGTACGACAAGGTAAATGGAACCATTACCCAGACTGCTACTGTTTTCGGGATGAATGCACAGGTTTCTCAAATTTTTACCGGAATGCAGGATCAGTATTCCTATCAGTTTCTCAACCGCTACCTGATAAGGTATATCAGCGGAATCAGCCTGTGGCCTTTTAACCATGCCAACTGGAACGATGAAACCCAGTTTGTGGCAACCAGCGAACTCAGTGCACCAAAGGCCATCGGACACTACTTTGATGAAACATTTTCAACTTTTCCCTACGATGTGCTACATAATATGTACTCCGGTTTTTTCCAGTCAACTTATGCCGGCACCTACGTGGGCATTTCGAAAGGCAGTACGAACCTGGATACCTTGATGCTTAACAACAATCCACCTGAATGGTATGATCCTCAAATCTGTAGTGCATTCATTGATAAATCCGGGGATACCCTTTACCTGGGTACAACTGTTAATGTCCCGAATACAATACAGGTGGTTTCCAGCCTCTATCGTCTGATAGAAGGTTCCGGCCGGATGGAGGTCGTTTATTCAGACATTCCAGTTGTTCATCAGCTTCGTTTCTTCCGCCATGGATATTATTATGGCACCTCTTCAACCGATGGGAAACCTGTGCGCATAAACAGGTCGGGGGTGGCAGAATCAGTTCCGGTGCCGGAAACTTCAACAGGAGCCAGCCTGATTTACAGCAGCAACAAAATCATTGCACTGAGTGTCTCTCCGGATGGCAAACGGCTTGAAGTTTTTTCCAGGGACTATTAGATTGGGTAATATGGGTGGTTTAAAAGTTATGAAAACCACATGAATGGCCAGCGCAAACACTGATGTAATTAGTTTTCAAACATTTGCGTTCTATGACAAAGAAGGGAAACAGTATAATCAGAATGACAGGGATGAAATGTAAGATTTTGCAGGCCACTCCTGTGCCCCAAAGGGTTATTTGCAGGGCATAAAAAAGGCCCGGATCGTTGATCGGACCTTTTTTAAAATTTCGGATGGTACGGATTACTTCAATCCGTCCTTCAGGGCTTTTCCTGGTTTAAATTTCGGGACTTTTGCTGCCTCTATCTGGAGTGTAGCACCGGTTTTGGGGTTACGGCCGGTCCTGGCTGCTCTTGAGGAAACTGAAAATGAGCCAAACCCGGCTATTTCAACACTTCCACCACTTTTCAATGTTTCAGCTACAGTTTCGTGGTAGCTGTCAATGGCACTCTTTGCCTGTACCTTGGTAATTCCTGCTCTTTGAGCAATTGCATCAATCAAATCAGATTTGTTCATACTTTTAATATTAGGGTGAATAATTTTTTTTAACACTGTTTACCAGTATTTATCCGTTATACAACAGTTTTCAGGGATTGTTGTTTGAAGTAAGGGTGAATATTACTTTACAAGAGGTTTTCAGCCATTTCCGCTTCCACGCCATTCCAGCCGGTCATACCGGAAACTGTCCATAACAAAACGGGGTGGCTTGATTGTAAAACAAGTAATTATCCCGGAACAGGAGCATGAAACAACATCGCCCGATTCACTTTTTGGGCCTGGCTCTCTGGCATACAGGCAGGCGCGCGCTTCCGCACCTCACCATAGATGTATCTGACCTATTTTAATGCATTTCACCAATCCTTCAACCGGCCAGGGTTGGTCAAAAGCACTGAGAATGTTAATGATTCGTTAAACCTGATTCTGCAAAAAACAGAATTTATATTGAATTGTTTGTATTCCGAAATCATATCATTTTTCTATTTGATATTTTTAAAGGATTGATTATCTTTGTCTTGATTCGTTAAAACGGCATTGCTGACCGAAAATATGTGAACTGGGGAAACCTCTCTTTCAGCATAGAATAAGCATTTACAGGAATGCGCATTTGAACCGGGCTGCAAAACATAGTCGATTCCCGGTAAATGTTCCGGATAGATTGACTTTAACCGGCTTCTTAAAATCATATCAGTTGTCACTTCAAAAAAATAAACATGGAACCAATAGAAAGCGGATTTAAAGGCCTTACTGCTAAAGTCGCTGCAGTGATCGAAGATTTAGCCTCCCTTGAGGTAACCACCTATTCGGGGAGCTTCGCGTTTAAAATGAACGATATCGTGGAAGGACCAAACAACGCCTTTAAAATCAAATCCCTGTTGAAAACACCCCAGGCCTCACTCACTGCCGATCTTTACCTGGTAGCCTATTCACGGTTTGAAATTGATTCCGATGCTTCCAACATCGTGCGCAACAATCTTACCTCCGATGACCGGGTGCTGTTGGAAGCCCATACCGAATTGGTGAAGGCAGCCCAGGAATCGCGCAAGGCGGTATTTGAACTGGCAAAATCCCTGCTTAAGTTACCTCAATGAACGACCCACTGGCAGAACTGGCAAACCAGGTGGAGCAGGAAATACCGGCTTCTGCTGATTTTCAATCAGGGGCCAGGGTACAAATGCTTACCGATCTGGGTTACCTGAAAACGGAATTACTTTATGAGGGCAATGCCACAGAGAAGGCCGCTTCAGCCTTTCAGATGTTCTATTCCGACCTGCTCGCATCCGGTTTAACCAATCCGCAGCAGCTTGAAAACCTGAAGGCTATGTATGGCCTGGAAGCCGAAGTGAAGTTGCTCGAAGCAGCTACCGATGTTGACGAAGGCTTCCGTTTTACCAGCCTTCCGCGACTGGGCGATCTGAATCTCATTACCCGTATTGTTCATTACCGGCTGGCTCTGCTCGGCTTCTATCCCGGACAAATTGACAGTGTTTTTAATGCTTATTCGATATCAGGACTTGATAAAGCCGCTTCCCTGATCGGGCAAAAAGCCCTGGATACCCTTAACATGTTGGGCGACCTGCAGCAATTCACCATCGCTTTTACCAATGCCCATGGCTACAGCAACAGCCTTGCGGTAATCAAAATCCCCTCATCCCAAACGGCAGATAACATACCCGGATATTCCGGCAAATTCAAACGCCGGCTCAGGGACGACCTCAGAAATCACCCGGCAGAATTTGAAGTGCTTGACAAGTTCCTGTTTTTCCGTAAGGATGACAAGGTGGACAATGCATTTGTGAACAAGCTGGCCGATGCTGAACTCAACGGTTTTATCCTGCGGCTGATTCAGTTGCACCAGTGGATGTCCGGTTATTACAATGGGGCACTCGATGCGGGCTTCGGCGAAGTTTCACTCAACAGTCTGCTGAACATTATCCACAACTACCGGGAATCTGCCGGTGTGCGTATCAGCGACGGGGAAGTACTGGTTAATGTTACCGGCGACTATTATCTTTTCAATTGCCTGTTTTTCCTGAAACAATACCAGGCCGAATCCCAGCAACAGGATAAATCGTTCGAAACCCTGGCCGCCATTGTGCAGAGTTATCAAAATGCGGTTAAAGTTGATGATAAATCTGATTTTGAAAAAAACTTCCGTTCAGGCATGGCGGCAGTGGTGGAAAGGCAAAAAATACTCCCGGTAAAGAAAAACGGGGTAATCCGGCGTATCTTTTTCGGTGTCCGGACCTTCTTCAAAAAAGCTTTCCGTTTCGCCCGTAAAATTTTCAGCTGGATTGCTAAGTGGGCTGAAAAAGCAATTGATTTTCTGGGTAACCTGTTCCGGATGATTTACGCATATGTAAAAGAAGCTGTGCGGCATTTTGTGGAAGGCGTGCGCTTCCTGCTCGGAAAATTCCCGGTAATTACCTCAGGTAAATCAGGCGAACTCATATATTCAAACCTTGCAGCCGATAAAGACGGGGTAAACATCATCGGTAATGCAGAACCCGGCGAAATCAGGCAGCATTTGAGCAGCCTGAAAGGAATGGTCAGCAGCATGAAGTTCAGCCTCGCGGTGATTGGCATGCTTGTTCAGGTAATGAAAACAGCACTCTCTGCCAACGCGCCTGTAGCATGGCCTGTGCTGATCCTGAACCTGGGCATGTCGTTTAAAAAAGTAAGTGAAACCTATAAAACAGTATTAACCATTTAAACCTTAAAATTATGTCTGATTTTGTTAAAACAGCCATCGAAGGGCTGGAAAAACTTACCACCCTGCAGGTAAATACCCTGGTGGGAAATTATAAGTTTATCAATGAAAAGGAAAAGCAAGAAGGAGGAGATGTTGAACCGGATTATACAAAACTCGATCCTACTTCAACCGATGAACGGATGAGTTCTGTGATCAACCTGATATCGGGCGATATCAGCACGGCCATGACAGATAAGTTCGCGACCGAATTCAAGGAACTGCGCGATTATCATCTGATCAGGGAAGCCCAGGGGCAGGAAATCATCCGGAAAAATATCCAGGTATTGAAAGACATAGCTGAAGCTATTTCTAATCGTTTGAGTAAAAAAGATTAGATGCCTGTCTTCATATAACTGATATTCATATAGTTGTAAATCATTTTCCTTAAGCAGATTTAACCGGGAGTATTTTTGTCTTTTACAGGCAAAGAAAGACTCCCGTAACATGTGCCTCCGGGAAACGATTTTAACACCAGGTTTTTATTGGTCTGAATTCACCATTGAGTAAAATCATCAGTTTATGTTTGGATTCTTAAAAAAGAACAAGTTGGAGAAAGATTTGACAGAATCTACTCTTTACGACCTTACCCATCTTGAGATCAATACCATCATCAAGGACGATATGACGGCGTCAAAGGCTGATAGCAGTGTGAGGTTGTTACTTCACAACATCGCCGGCACCTACGACAGTAAACTCATTTCACTGGGTGAAAAGTATGCCACTGTTCTCAGCCCTGAAGTTTTGCCATTACCAGGAAATCAAATTCCATTCCGCCTGTATATAGAAAAGAAACTGGAAAAAGAAGGACAGTCTGCGCCCGGTCATGAAACCCTCTTCCGTGGAGTCAGGGTTTATGAAGGTTCGGGATACCATTCATTCAGAGAACTCGGCTACCGGGCTGAAAAAGCATTTGATCTGCTGAAAGTGCAGAAAAGCAATATTACCGGGTTGCCGGCCGGCGAAATTGGCTCGGACATGATGATGCTCAAACGCATTCAATCAATTTCGGACAATCTCCGGACTATCCTGGTAATAAGCGGGGATGTGCCTGAAGATGGTCAAATAGAAAAATTTGACTTTGACGATGTCGATAGGGTCAGGGATTTTATGTACATGACAACTGAGAAAGCACAAAAGCTGGAGCCCAAAATTGACCTCAGGCAACGGATGGTAATAAAAAAAGCAAACGACATTGGCACCGAGCAGGTGGTAATGCAGACCATCATTGGAATGGACGGCGATATTACTACCCGCATTTCCCGTTCATTCGCCGATCGGCCAATCACCTTCGTGAATGACCTTCACAAGGATGCCATGAGTATTTCGGTTGATTACTGGAAATTTTTAATCACCATTGTGGTTGACCTGGGCAAGAGCATTGCCAAATTCATGATCAAATGATGAAAATCCCACTGATAGGTATACTTCCGCAAAGTATCCTTGCCTTTTGGGAATTGATCAGCCAGGGGGCAATCATGAGTTCGGCTAAGGACGACGATGTTCAAGTAACCCTGAAAGGTTATATAACCGGCGATATACAGGTGTTTATCATCCAGCGGAAGGGAAAACTAAATGAGGATTTGCTGGCACAAACCAACCTGCAGGGAATTGGAGAAGAAGCCACAGCGATGTTCAGAAGCAAATTTTTCAGTCTGAAAGCCCTGCCAATTTTCCTGCTCTTTCTTTTAAATTCAGGTGGTCTTTACGCTTATTACCATTATATCTACCAGCAGATTAGAATCCAACTTCCTTTTATTGAACCCGGAAACGTCAACCCTGATCTGCCGCACCTGCTGATTCTGATATTCCCTCTGGTTTCAGTTTTCTTCAACCAAAGCATCGGCAACCTGGTTCTGAAGTCCTTAATTGAGGTTATCAGCTGGTTTCAAAGCCTGGGCAATTTTATAACAGGCAGAAAAAAAGCCTAACCGATCATTGCCCGCGTTTCTTCCGCCGTTGTTGCACATCCCCGGTTGGCGCGTGCCATAGTTGGTGCGCGTCTCCTGTCGCCGGATGGTCTCGGCTACGCTCGACCACCGGGTACTTCTCTTGAACTCCGGATAATTCTTCCGACAATCGACTGCTTAATTTTTCCTTTTAAACTTCCAAAATACAATCAAGATCCGGAGGGGGGGGGGGGGGGGGGCGGAGGGGGACGGGGGGGCGGGGGGGGCGCGGCGGGGTGGGGGGGGGGCCGGGGGGGCGGGCGGCGCGCGGCCGGGGGCGCCCGCCCCGGGGGCGGGGGGGGCGGGGGTGCCGGAGGTCGACGGGCCCGGAATTCGGCGCTAATTTTCTTTAACTTCCAAAATACAATCAAGATCCCCCGGAGGTCGAGCGAAGTCGAGGCCGAAGGAATACCAGATGCCGGATGGTCCCGACTTGGTTCGACATGGTTCGACAAAAAGCTCACCAACCAACGCTCACCAACCAACGCCCTACCACCGGGTAATTGTGATTGAAGGGATGGCGTCAACGTATGTTCTCAAAAAACTACCCTTAGTTGGCGCGCGTCTCCTGTCGCCGGATGGTCCCGGCTCCTCAAATGGGTTTAATGTGTGAATAATAGAACTCTTCTCCTTAATTGTGTAACATAAATCATTCAGCTTATGATCAAATTTGTGTGTGTTTTAATTAGTTCTGTATCCGATAATCCAAAACAATGGATAAACGGAAATATTACCATGGTAAAGCATGCATTTAATACCTAAAACAACCCAAAATGAAAAAACTGGTTTTATTGTCTTTTGCGCTTATTGTTGGCAGCATTGCCTTCGCCCAGATTCCGGGATTCTCCATTGGTCCTAAAATCGGGACTACTTTTTCGAAATTTACTACCGATGAGGATCAGATTAAGGAAGAGATGAAAAATTCCTTCTTTTTCGGCGCCTTCGTCAGGTTGGGAAATAAGATTTATCTGCAGCCCGAATTGCTGGTTATGAGCAGAAACGGGATTCTGAAAGACGAGAATGCTCAGGAAAGCCAGGTTTCACTGAAAATACATACCATCGATGTGCCGATACTGCTGGGCATAAAAGTGCTTGACCTGAAGGCTGCCAATGTCAGGGTTATGGCGGGACCGGTTGCCTCATTTGTCATCGACAAAAACCTCACAGGTGAAAACTGGAATGAAACGATCAACGAAGAAAACTTTAAAAATATGAACTGGGGTTTGCAGTTTGGCGCCGGTGTGGATGTGCTGTTTCTCACCCTCGATGTCAGGTATGAAATCGGACTGAATGATGTATCCAAACTTGAGAATTTCAGCCTGAAAAACAATATGTTTACCGTTGGCCTGGGATGGAAGATACTGTAACAAGCTCAAAGTCTAAAGTCTAAAGTTTAAAGTAAAATTCGATTT